>JANWVC010000001.1 GCA_025057755.1 Limisphaera sp.
GGCACGCCCTGGCCATTGAGCACGCGCCCGGACACGCTGCCTTTCGGGATGTAACGAATGTCCGCCACCGCGGTCTGGCCGTCGAACTGGAGGCGCGTTTTGACGTAGCCCCAGTTGCCCGGCGTAAACGATACGCCCGAACCGGTCAGCAACGGATCGCGCGCGCCGAAGAAAATGGCGAACGCCTCGGTCATCGCGGCCATCACCTGCTGTTCCGTGGGGTTGCTGCGCAGCGTCTCGAGCAAACCGCTCACGTCGGTCTGCGCCACCTCCGGTGCGGGTGCGCTCACGGTGTGTTCGCCCAACGGCAGATTCTCGAAGGCGAAGTTCCCGCTCGCGTCGGCTTTCACGTAGCTGAAGCCGCCCTCCTGCGGCTTGGCGACCAGGACGTGGGGCACGGGCCGGCCCAGTTCATCGAGCACGCGCCCGATGATCCGCCCGGCGGGTTGCAGCCGCACGATGACGAAATTGTCCACGCCCGCCAGCACGTTGAGCGTGGCGCTGCCCAGACGCGGAAAATCAAAGCCCAAGGCTGAATTGCGTTCGACGCCCGCGCTGATGGTGCGCGACGGGCCGGTGGGCACGCCCTCGAGCACGAACAGCCCGTTGGTGTCGGTGCGCACCAGCGCTTCGCCGCCGCCCACAATCGCGTTGGGCACGGGTGCGCCGGTGCTGGTCTCGACCCGACCGCGCACCGTGGCGCGGTTTTGCAAGGTCAGGTTGGCCTGCGCCACTACGCCCGCCACGGCCTGGACATCCAGGCGTTCGCCCTTGCGCCGGCCATCCAGCGAAAGCGCCACCAAATCATAAGACCCCACCGGCACGCTGCCCACTGACCAGAATCCGTCGGCGTCGGTCGTGGCCATCGCCACCACGCAGCAAAAACCCTGCTCCGTTTTCTGCCCCACGAGCACCGTCGCGCCCGGGTGCGGTGTGACGCCGTCGGCTTCCCACACGCGGCCGGCCAGCCCGCCTCGCGCCACCGCCGCCGAGCCAAGCACCACCGGCACATCGCGCGTCTCGCCCGGCGTGACGATGAGATCCGACACGATCCGGGTCAGGCCGGTCGCGTTGGTCGCCGCGATGGTAAAAATACCCAACGGGACGCCGGCGAATGCGAATCGGCCGTTGGCGTCGCTGAACACGCCGCGGCCCAGCTCCCGCGAATCGGGATCGGGGAAGAGATTGACCGCCACGCCGGCCTGCGGCGTCACGCCGTCCGGGCCAAACACCGTGCCGGTGACGGCCGCGCGTCCGCGGAAACGCAGCGCCACGGGCACTTCTGTGCGCTCGCGCGCGCTGCCCGGCAGGACCACGTCGCGCAACAGTGCGCGGTCCACGCCCTCGGCCGCGGCAATCGCTTCCGGCAACGCGGCGCTGGCCAGACCGAGCGATTGCAACACGCTCGCCGATGAACCAGCCAGTTCCACCAGCCGCTGCCACGACACGCCCTCGGCCGTGGCCGCCTCCGCAATCACCTGGGCCGCGCCGGGCGACAGGCCCGCGGTGTCCGTGGCCGACACGCTGTAGGGCACGCCACTCATGACGTAATCGAACTCGAACCGCCCGGCCTCATCGGTCAACACTTGCGAGACGCGCACGACCCACGGCAAACACTCGAGCTTGGTCTGCTGTTGGTCATACATGGTGAGCGTGACCGGGATGCCGCCGGCGGGGCTGCCGTCGGCACGCGCGACGCGGCCGCGAATCGTGACGCCGGCGCGCAGATCGGATTGGACCGCATTCGTTGCGAGCGCGATAAGGTTGCCGCGGACGTCGGTGATGTTGGTCACGGTCATCACGCGCGGACGCAGCGCGCTCACTGGCAGGCGCATGTTGAGCAGGGCCACGCGACCGCCGGGCTGGATCTGGACGGAGTTGGCCATGTTGCCGTTGTCGAGCCGGTAAGCGGAAGGCACGTTGACCCGTTCCTGCGTCATGGGTTTGGAGAACAGCACCGCCAGCACCGTGCCGTAGTTGCGCGGGAACGCGGGCACGGTGCTGCATGAAACGGGCGGGCGACCCGCGTTCACGTCCGGGTCTTGCAGCACGGTGATCACCGCCGGTGGCAGCTCGGTGACGGACGTGCTCGTGCCGGAAAGGGTGCTCTCCGGCGTGCCGTCGCAGGTGAGGTCCACCAGGAGATCCGACCGATCCGACGAATCGGACGGATCAAACGTGTAACACGCCTCCGGCGGCGGGCCGGGCACGGTCCATTGAACGAGCCGGCCCGTGCCGTTGGTGCGCAGCACCAGCACGGCCGCCTGGCCGGTCGCCGGAGAGCCGCCAAATCGGAAACGCACCACCGTGCCGCTCCCGGGCCGGGCCACGAGCCACGGGCCGTTCGTGCCGCCGTAACCCAACGCATACGGCACGGTGCTGAAGACGGCATCCGCGCGGCCTGTTTCGGCGAGCCACTCCACCGTGCCGTTGTTCGCCGCGGCGATGACCCACGCCTCGCCGCGTCCGGCCAGATCAGCGGCGCGGGCGCTCAACCGCGCGATGGTTTCCGTTGGCCCGGCCTGTTCCAACGCTCTTTGGAGCACCTCGCGCCACTCACGGCCGGCGTCGGTCTCACGGAGAATCTGATCGAAGCCGTCGTTGGTCTGGCGCGCGCCCTGCCAGTCGAGCAACAGATCGGCCAGCACGCGGGCGAGCGGGTCACCGTAACGCGCGCGCTGGCCGGCCTCGGCCAGTTCGAGCACGCGGCGGGTGACGAGCGACCTGGGCACGCGCCGCACGTTGGGCGGCAGTACGGGCGCGGTGGCGACGCTCAACGCCTGGCCCAGCACCCGCGTGGCGGCGGCAATCACCTCCGGCGGCAGCGCGTTCACGTAATCAGGCATCGCAATCGTGTCGGGCGAGAGCGCCACACCGCGTTCGTCAATGCCCATGCTCAGATTGAACCGGCCCTGCGTGCTGTCGTCGGAGGTCGTCAGGTTTGAGAACGAAATTGAGCCGGTGCGCTGGGCGCGAACGCGGAAGCGCGCCGTGGCGCTCTGGCCGGGAGGAATCGTGCCCAGCTCGACCAGTTCCGGACTCTCGAGCACGCCGCCGCTGATCGAGTTCTGCCGCAGCGTGACATTGACCAGGTTGGCCACGGTGTCGGACGTGTTCAGCACCGTGACAAAGGCGTCGTAAGGCTCGCCGGCGCGAATCGTGCGCGGATGGGTGAAGGTCAGCGAGAACTTCGGGTTCTTGACCAGAACCGAACCGGCGGCCTTGCCCTGAATTTTCACCACCCCGGCGGCCAGTCCTTCCAGATCGGCATCGAGCGTGATGTCCATCACGTGCAACCCCTCCTGCAACGCCTCGACGAGGAATTCGCCCTGGCCGCCCTCGCCGGGAAACAACCGCGGGATGTCGTCCGCCGTGCCCACCTTGCCGTCCGGGCCGGGCCGCACGACCCGTTGCACGGGTTGAATGACGGCGTTTGGCCCGACGCGCGCGAAGCGGAGTGGATCGTCACCGGGCGCATTGTAATTCGTGCTGAGGATGCGGTCCGGCCCGGGCGGCAGCGCCATGGTGGCGGTGACATTGACCACGCTCAGGCCGGAGTTCAGCGGCGCGGCGTTCTCGGTGAAAATCTGCACGCTGAAGAACTGGTTCAGAAACCCGATGTTGCCGGGAATGACCACCAGCGCGGGAATCGGCGGGATGCGCAAGGCCAGGTCCTCCTCCACCGGCTCGGTCGGCTGGAACGCGACGCCCTGAATGGAGATGTTCACGCGCGACCCTTCCAGTTCCGGCGGCAGTGTCACGGTTGCGCCGATTTCGGCATTGAGGCGGTTGGCCTCGGCAAGACGCTGCTCCAGTTCGGCGCGCGGGATGACCTCGATGGATTGCTGGAAGGCCGGCGCAACCACGGGAAACCGCACCGGGATGGTTTGCCCTTCGAGCACGAACCCGACCTCGAACTCCACAGCGCGGAAATTCTGCTGATCAATGACGATGCCGCGCTCCTGGATTTCGTTGAGCGACAGCGACCGTGACGTGACACGCGAGATGAGCACCTCGTCGAACACGAGCACCGGCACGCGGTTGGGCGTGGCCTCCAACCGCGTTGCGCCCGTGGCGGCGTCCACGAGCTTGATGTCGTTCAGCTCGTAATCGCCCACCAGCGGCAGGGGCGGCAACAGCAGCGGCTCGTTGACGCGCCCGACGAGCTTGCGCGCGGGGAAGGACGGCCCGCGCAGCGTGGCCTCGACGACGGCATTGCTGGCGAGCGCGCCGGCATTGAGGTTGGTGAGATTCCCGGCGGCAAACTGCACGAACACCGATCCGGCGATGCCCTTGGGCACGGACAACGCCGCCGGCGTGACCCGCAACTCCGCGCCCACAATGCGGTAGTCGAGGGTGGTGAGAACCTGTTGCGCTGGACAACTAAAGCGCAGCGACGCAGATAGAACGCCAACACACGCAAACGCAAGGACACCCCTTGGGAGGCCTGCGGGGAACCGGGCATTTGCGCACTGCCTAAGGCGACTCTTCGAGGTGCAGGTTGCCATGGGTCTAGGGGCGCAAATGACTAGTGAGCCTTTCCAACGGGATCCCTTTCGCAAGGGCGTCCAGGAAGTGGGTCTCATATCTACCAAAATCCCGTGTTCTGAAAGCCGGCAGTATGGCCTCGTAGCTGCCACGCACTTCCATTAGAAATCGCGCGCCCAAGGTGTGTATAATCCCTTCGCGCATACGTTCCAAGGCCTCGGCATCCCCGGCTCTCGCAGCCATCACTACGGCCTCGTTCAGCAGCGAGAATCCCTCCTCTTCCACCGCGCGGGCGACTCGGTTCTCCGCGAATATGTCGCCTCCGGGAACATCGCCTGGCCGGACAGGGAGCCGCGAGCCGTAGCGCTCAGCCACTTGTTCCGCCGTGTTGATCCGGATGTTGTTCCGTTGCGCGATCTTCACCAGGTCATCGACGTTCCCGGTTCTTATGCTCTTAAACAACTGCTGGTGTCTTTTGTACAGGGCCGGTGCGAGTTCACGGTGGCTGAGTTCAGCCAATTCGAGCCTTTCAATTTCCCGGCGCAGGAGGTCCGCGGGAATGTCTGTCCTAGCCGCTTCGGCGTCTGTTCTAAGGCTACCCATTCTCTTCGTATCAAAGGTCGCTTTGGCGGACGCGTGCGCGTTGGGCGCAGCAGGGCTTGCACTATCCGCAGTGCTCCTCAAAACGGATCCTGCTCCCTGTCGGGTCTTTGCCACGGCACTGAGGGGATTGACTTTTGCTGCCGGGCGAATGGTGCTCTTGCCAACTTGAGCGGCAGCCGCCGTGCCCTGCAAAACGGCTTTTACCTCCTGCTCGACAGTTCGCTTGGACGGCGACTTCGTGAGCAAACTGAATACCCATCTGATCAACCTCATTCGCCCGGTCGGATCGCGGTCGCTGGTCGGATTGTTCGCAAACCCGGCATAGAGGTTGACGCTGTCGGCGTATTCTTCGGGGTCGCGTTGGAGGAAGTGGCCGGTGAAGGGGTCGTAGAAGCGCGCCCGCATGTAGGCCAGGCCCGCGTCGTAATCGAACCACGCGCCGTGGAAGAGGAACGGATTGCCGACGGCACTGCGGGCCCGGCGCGGCGGGCCGGTGCTGCCCAACGCCGCCACGCTTCGCGGCACGCCGTTGGTGAAAGTGACGACCTGCTCGGCGTTGGTCAGCCCCCATTCGTCCGCCACCGTGCCGCCCCCCACGCGCAGCGTCAGCACGGAGGGAGCAACGCCGGAGAGGTTCAACCGGACGACCGCGCCGAACGGCAGGCCGCCGAGGTTTTCTTCCAGGTTCACCGAGGCGACCGTGACGGTCTGGCCGCCGCTGGTGAGGATGAAGCGGCTCGCCGCAAAGTTCTCCAGGGTCGCCAGGAGATTCGTGCCCGGCGTGACCGCTCCGCGCGGCGGCAGCACCGGCTCGGTGAACGCGACCAACACGCTGTTCCCGCCGCCAGGGAACACGCCCGCCAGCGCGGGCGGCTGCGTGTCGCGGCCCTGGATTTCGGGCTGCCCCCACGCGTCGTAGTGGACACGTTCGATCACCTCGCCGTTGGCGTCGGCCACGGCGACCACGGAACTAAGCGCGTCGCGCAGGAAATAGAAGCGATTGGTGAGGCCGCCACTGAAGAAGTCGCCCGCGAATGGCGAGTCGTCATCGGCGTAATAGTAACGGGCGCGGAGCGCGGGCGCGCCGCTGCCGCCGGTGCGCTCATATTCCTCGATGAGGCGGCCTTCGTCCCAGACCAGCGCCGTGTCGCTGAGCACCGTGCCGTTTTGGGTGACGGTGCGACGGTGCATCAGGCCGTTGGGCTGGTATTCGTAGGCGATTTGCACGCCGGTGGACGGGAACTGAACGCGCACCAGATGCGAAAGGCCGTTGTAGGTGAGCGTGGCGGGCGTGAGCACGGGATCACTGCCGCCCGGCCGCGCGGCCAGCAACGTGGCCGTGGTGTTGCCCACCGGATCGCTGGCGCGCGCAAAGCCGTTGACCGCGCCGGCGTTCAGGAAACCGTCGTGCCCGGTGAGCGTGGCTGCGAACGGCGGCAGGGTGAGGCCATCCGGATTTGCGGTGGCAATGGTCTGGAGGAGATCAAGGCCGCCGCCGTCGTAAGCGTAGTTTCGGGCAAACAAGCCCGGCGCGAAACCGGCGCCGCCGGTCAGTCCGGTGGCATTGGTGCGAACGGCGGCCGGGATTTGCGGGCGCGCGCCCAGCTCGGCGCGGAGGAGCCGATTACCCGAATCGTAACTGAACAGGTCGGCACGCCCGTGCCGATGCACCTGTTGCCGGACGCGCACGTTGTCGGCGGGGTCGTATTGGTAGCGCACGTCGGCGAGCAGGCGACCGTCGCCGATCCGTTCGTAGCGGCGGCTCACGATGCGTTTGCGACCGTCGTAAAGGACCGTCTCCCGGATGACGCCGCCCAGCTCGCTCTGGCCGGGGATTTCCGCGCCGGCATAGCTGGTGATGTTGCACAAGGCGCCGCCAGGGCCGGTGATGTGTTCGAGCCGTCCGCTCGGATGGCGCTGTTCCTGGAGCGTGACGCCGGAGGGATACGTCACGGCGGCGCGCGTGCCGTCGGATTGAATCTGGCTGGTGATGGTAAAGCTGCCGTGCGCCTCGTTGAACGTGACGGCGGTCAGCGGCCCGAGGCGATCGTAGGTGTAGGTAGCGCTGTGCTGACCCGCCGAACCGTAGGTGGCGGCGCGCACGCGCCCCAACGCATCCAGTGTGTAGGTGGCCCGATAATTTCCGCCGACGTAATTGACCTGCTGCGCGGTGACGCGCTCCTGGAGGTCGTAGCTCATCGTCATGCTGCCGCCGGGCATGGTGATGTTTTGCGGCAGGTTCACCGGGTTGTTGGCGTTGGCGAAGGTGAGCGTCGCGCCGTTGCGCAGGCGCTTTTCGGTCAGCCGCAACGTGCCGTCGGCGTAGGCCAGCGCGTGGCCTGCGTCCGGATCGCCGGTGTAAGACGGCTGGCGGTTGGCATCGTAGCGATGGCGGAACTGCACGCCGCTGGGACGGTTGAGCGCGAGCAGTTCACCGAGCACGGAATGGGTCTGGGTGGTTTCCTGATCCAAACCGTCCCTGATGCTGGTGGGCAGTCCATCAAGCCGCGGCGTGTAAGCGAACCGCAAGCCCACGCCGTCGCTGTGCGCGGTCTGATGATCCAGCTCGTTGTAGGTGAACTCGGCGGTGAACGTGGCGCTGCCCTCGGTGGAGACGGTGGAGGTGATGTTGCCGTTGCCGTCGGGCGTCAGCGTCACGTCGGTTGCGGAGTGCCGGCGCGCGATGATGCGACCCGCGCCGTCGTGCCCGGTGGTGAAGGTGTCGCGCGGGCCGGTTTGAACGGTGCTGCCGCCGCTGCTGCCGGCGGGATAGGCGAAGGCGATGTTGGCGCTGGTTTGTTGCCCGCGGCGGATGACGGAGGTGGGCCGGCCCAGGGCGTCCACGGCGAGATGCTCGACCTCCAACACCGTGCCGAAGCGCGGGTCTTCGATCTTCAACAGCCGGCGCTCGCCCTTGCCGAAGTAGGTGAGCGTGGTGACCTCGTCGCCGCCGTCGCCTTTGCTGACGACGCGCACGGGCCGGTCGTAGCCGTCGTATTCGGTGCGCTGGGTTTCGGTGCCGCGCCGCTTGAACACCCGCAGGTTGCCGTGCAGGTCGCGGTCGTATTCCTCGAAATACGAGCCGAGTTCCATGCGGCGCAGGTGGCCGAGGTGATCGTAATTGAACTTGCGAATTTCGCCGCCGGGCAGGTGCATTTCCTTGACGCGCCAGGCGGCGTCCGGAACGAACGTGGTGATCAGATTGATCGTGCCGGTGCCGGTTTCGACGTTCTTGAGCGAGATGGAGGCGAGGAAATTGATCTGGTTATAGACGCGCGTTTCCTCATAGGCCCGGCCGCCGCCGAGGGTGCGGCGCATCAGGATTTGGTTGCCGTTTTCGTCGTAGGCGCGCTGCTCGGCGTAAGCGCCCCGGGTCATCTCGGTGAGCATGAGCCGGTCGTCATATTTGGCGCTGACGGGTGCGCCACGCGGCAGCGAGACCGTGGTGGGCACACCGAGCCGGCCCGCGCGGGAGTTGTCGTAGCCGTAGGTGATGGGTGGAGCCGGGCCGCGCGTTTCGGTGCGTCGGAAGCCCGTGTGGGCGTCGTAGCTGTAGGCGGTGACGATTCCTTCCGGAGTTTTGACACGCAACAACTGGCCGAAATCGTCGTAATCGAACTCCTGCGTGCCGGCGCCGGCGTGGTTGATGGAGGTGACATCGCGGCCATCGCCGCGCAGCCCGTAGGTGAGCGTGTTGCCGTTGAAATCGGTGTGCGCGCCAGCGGGCAGGTTGTAGCGCAGGTCGTAGGCAAAGGTGGCCTCAAGTTTGGCGGGCGAGCCGCCGCGCGGACCGGGGAAGTGTTCCTCCTTGAGCAGGTTGCCGCGCGCGCGGAAGACGACGTTGCTGGTGTCGTAGGTGTAGCGGACCGAGTTGCCCTCCGGATACACAACTTCCTCGAGCAGACCCAAGGCGTTGAAGCGGGTTTGCATGTTGGCCTGGGGCGCGCCGTTGCCGGTCATGCGGATTTCTTTGGAGAAGCCGAACTTGTCGAACGTGAAACCCGTCTGTGCGCCATCCGGGCCGGTGCTGCTGGATTGCGCGTTGTCCACGCCGGCCTGATTGGCGGGCGGGGGCGTGAAACCGACGTTGCCCGCTGCGCCCACGCCGCCGGTGGCCACGGGATTTTGCGTCGTCAATGACGCCGTGAACAACGGCGTGCCGTTGGCGGACGAACCGTTGCCGGCAATCACGCCCATGACCGCGCCGGAGCAGGCGTCCGACCACACGTAGCGCGTTTCGGGCAGGCCGCTGAAGCCGCCGTTGGCGCCGGCGAGCGCCGGACCGCGCCGTCGCTCCAGCAAGCCGTCGGACGTGTAGTCGTAGAGGATTTCGCGCCCGGTGTAATCCATGAGCCGCGCGATCTTGCCGGCCACAAACGGCTCGGTTGTCGGCCGATCCACCGCGAAGTCCGCGTCCGGGTCGGATGGAAACCGGAAATAACCGATGCGCAGGAACCGCGCCTCGTTGGGGATCGAGCCGTCGGTGAGCCGCACCAGGTCGCCGCGTTCGTTGTAACCGAGCTGGATGAAGTTTTTCGGGTAACGGTGATAAATTTTTTCGAGTCGCCCACGGCTGGAATACCAGAATTGCATCCCGTCCGGCGTCAGCCGCGCGAACTGGCCGTCCACGAAACGGAACAGCACGTCGAACACGCCCTTTTCCGTGGCGTCGGGAAGGAAGAACGAGTCCGTCTTGCTGATCCAACCCAGCTCCTGCACAAGCGGGTCATTGGCAATTTCCGGAGGCGGCTGGCGGCCCTTGTTTTTGAACAAAATGTTTCGCCCCGCGCCGGTCTGGAAAATCACGTCGCCCGGGCGCGCCGTCGTGTTGTCGCCCACCAGCGCGCGCACGATCAGCGGCAGGTTGCGTCCGCCGGAGAAAAGCTCCGGGCGCAACCAGGTCAGTTGCTGGTCAAAGACGTGATCCCAACCGCGTCCGAACGGGCCGTCGTGCAGGTCCTGCCCGCCCACGGTGCGCTCGAAGACGATGGGCAGCCGGCGGCCCGGCAGGGCCATGTCCACGGTCTCGTGGCGGAACTCGCCGTTGTGGGCGCTCAACGTCCCGAAGGTGCCAGGCACATCAAGCGCGCCACCCGGCGGAGGCGGGTTCGGCCCCATTTGATAACCGCCGGGCAACGTTTCGGCCACGACACTGGCGCGCGGCAGCACGACCTTGCGGTTCGGGTCCACGATGGCGGCGAACGGTTGCGCAGCCGGGTGGCTCACCGACGGATCGAGGAACGCCCGCAGATAGAAGCCGCTCCACAGGATGACGCGCACCGGGTTCTGCGCCAGCGCTGCCAGTTCCTCCGGCGTGGTCTTTTGCGTCACCAGCGCAATCGGCTGCGAGAGATAAACGTTGTAAAGCGGGTCGCGCCAGTCATCAGAAAGCCGGCGCGCCCGCAGCACCGGGATCGGCGCGTCGCAACCCGCCCGCGCCCGTTGCTGGATCAGCCCCAACGCCTGATCCGACATCGCCCGCACCGGGGCGAAGCCGCGTCCGCGATTGGCCATCGGATACCCGGAGCGGTTGAGCGATTCGAGGCCCAGATCGAGCACCGGGCCGATGCCGCCGGGCGCGCGGACCATCACGTAGTAATGCGCGCCGGGCTGCGGGGGTTGAAAATCGTTGGCGGTGGTTCCTTCCTTGCGCACCAGCGCCGGTTCGAGGGAGGCGGTTTCCTGCGCGCCGGCGACGATTCGGCGCAGTTGGTCGGCGGGCGGCAGTGATTGCAGCGGGTCGAACACGGCGTTGGTGAACGCCACAAAACTCAGGCGCGGCGCGGATTGAATGACCTCGTTGCGTCCGCCCAGGGCCACGACGGTGACGCCGGCGTCGTTGCCGCCAAAGGTCTGGCCGCTGGTGCCGGCGCGCGGCAACACGCTCACCACGGCAGGGTGCAGACCCTCGGCGGGCGGGTTCCGCAGGCTCAGCTTCGCTGGATCGAGCAGGATCAAATCCGCGGTGGTGGCGACCTGCAGAAGCCCATCGTCACGAAGGCGGGCGGATTGCAGCAGACCGAGGTTGGCGCCGGCCGGGAAGCTGATCAGCCGCACCAGTTGCGGGGCGGTCGCCAGCGTGATGTCCAAGACGGCGAGCTTGGTGCGCCCATCGGCGTCGGGCGAGAGCGACACCAACGCCAGCGTGCGGAACTCGAGGGCGTTGTTCACCGGCAACGGCACGCCGGGCACAATGGTGAGGCGCTTCGGGCGCGCGTCGGGCGCGAACGGCCAGAGGCCCGTCGGCTCAAAGACCGGATCGCCGGCAAAGCTCAAGGTGCGATACTGCGGCGGGATCAGATCGCCAATCTGTTGCCCGTTGGCGTTGACCCTGCGCCCGGCCGAGAGCACCACGCTCAGGTAGCCCGCCTCAAAGTCGAAATCCTGAATGCCCTGGGTGGTGCGTTCCAACGTGGCGGTCAAACCCGCCACCTTGCCGAAAAATTCCGGCACGTTCTTCGGTGGAATGGGCAGGCGATCATCCGGCCCGACAAAATCGCCGTTGCCATCGTTGTCCTCGCCCCGGCGCCCGAAGAGTCCGAACAGTCCTGATTCATGCGCCCCCGGGTTGTTGAAGCCCAGCACCATCTCCTGAAAGTTGACGAAAGCGACCTGCTGGAGGTCCGCTGCGCGCTCCAGATACACGAGGAAGGGCGCGCGCCAGATGATTTTGCTGACGACCGACTCGCGCCGCGTGATGACCGCGCCCAGAAGCCGCGTCGGGTTGTTCGGATCGGTCACGTCAATCGCGCGCAACCACTGGCCCACGAACCCGGTCGGGAACTCCGCGCTGTTGCCGGCAAAGCCGACCTCGCCGCCGACCACCACGATGATGTTGCGGTTGGTCAAAGGCGGTTGATTGAAGACGTTGACGAAGGAATATCGCGGGATGAGGCACAAATCGCGCGGGAACGGCGGCAAGCGAAACTCCGACACCCGGCGGGGCGTCGTGGGATCGGACACATCGTAAATCACGAGCCGCTCGTTGCCGGCGGTGCGATCCAGCGCAAAGGCCGCGTTGCCGAACACCTCCACCCCGCCGCCGCTGCCCAGGCCGGGCAGCGAGGTCACGCCCGTCGCGGCGGAGCGGAACTTGAGCGTGAAGCTTTGCGCGCCGGGGCTGGCGGGGTCCTGGTCGAGCGGATTGCCCCGCAGGTCCACGACGGATTGATCGAGGGTGAGTTGATAATCGCGGTCGGGCAGCGCGCCGGCGACGCCGACCTCCAGGGTCTGCTGATCCGGCGCAAGCGTCAGATTGACCACGGGCGCGCCGGGGCCGCCCACGGCGACTGCGCCCAGTGCGGGATTCGTCACGGCGGCGCTGACCGGCTCGTTGAAACGCACCTGCAGGCGCTGGCCGGGATTGAGCACCGCGCCCGCCGGCGGGAACACGCCCACGACCATCGGCCCGACCGAGTCGTTGACGTCCACCAGCGGCAACGGGCCTTCGATCGTGACCGGCACGCCGTCGAACCGCAGGGTGGCGATGTTGGTCTGGGTGCTCCCGCCCGCCGAGGCTTGCACGCGCAACTTCACCAGCGACTTGACCGCCGGCGGCGGGACGACTTGCAGGCGCACGCGGCGCGTTTTCGCCTCGGTGGTTTCGACGCGATTGGACAGCACCACTGCGGCGAGCGGCAGCGGCGCGTTGGAGCCGGCATCCAAGGAAAACACTTCCGCCACGGCCACGCTCAGGCTCGGCGCGCCGCTGCCATGCGTGGCGACGGCTTCAAACGTGGCGGGGCCGCCGATGGGCAGCAGCGCGGGCGACCACGACCAGGTGAGCTTGAGCGGGTCCACCGAGGCGGCGGGCTGCTGGAGTTGAAACTCGACACGCTGGACGCCGGCCTGTTCGAGCAGCAGGAATGTGCTGACCGGTTTGGTGTCGAAGTCGTTGTAGCGCGGGTGTGACGCGGAAAGATACAACCCGAACGCCCGATTGCGCGGCCCCACCAGTGTGGCCAGCCCGTTGGCGTCGGTCATGGCGTAGGCCAGGCCGGTCGGCACGCGGCCCGGCACCCGCTCGATGCTGGTGGAGTGCAGCGTGACGATCGCGCCCTGCAACGGCTGATAGACGACGTTGGTTCCGCTGACCTCGGTTGCGCCGGTCACCTTGCATTGCAACGGCAGGCCGTTCAGCCCGACCATCATCGCGCTTAACACAAAGTCGGCAACGAGCGGCCCGGCGACATTGGCGGCGAACACCAAAAAGCCGGCCAGTGGATTCGAGAACAACCGCCCCTCCGCGTAACGCAACCGGTCCACGATTTGATAAACCGCGCCGCCCTCGTCGTTCTGCCGCACAATGGCCAGCGCGTAAGCGCCGTTTTCCGGGTCACTCAGACCCAGGGCCGTCGGATCGAACGGCAGGTTCACCCGCGCGGCGCCGTCGGGCATCGGTTGCCCCTCGACCCGCACGCGCAAGCCCGTCAGCAACGTGCCGTCCACCGGCGGGTTGGTGCCGATGAAACCGCCGAGTTGCGCGAGCGTCAGCGGCTCGACCTTGAACACGTTCTTCTCCTGGATCGCGCCCGGCTCGATGGTCACCCGCACCGGCCCGGCGGGCGATTCCACCTCGATGACCCCGCCCTGCTGGAACAGCCCCACCCGCCCGTCGCGGAAAAGCTGGCGGCTCACGGGCACCTTGGTGCGCGTGCCGTTGCGGTTCACCACCTGCGCGCTCAACACGTCGTCCACGTCGGCGGCGATGAAGTTGTCGAAGCTGCCGTCCACGCCCGACAACACCGTGGCGGTGGTGCCGCGCGTTTCGTTGACGAGGATGACCGGCGACTGCGGCTCCGCGATGCCGGCCGAGCCGGTCATGCGCGCCAGGCCGTTGGTCGGCTCGTAACTGACCACCTGCGCGGCGGTGCGATCCAGGGTTTCGGGTTCGGTGCGGAACGTGAAAAGCGCCGGGCCCGTGAGCGGCCGGCCGGTCGCATCGGTCAGGTTGGTTGCCAGCGCCACGGTGTGGAGCGTGTCGGGCGCAAGCGGGTTCAACGGCAACAGCGTCAAGGCGGTGCGCGCGAGGTTGACCGTGAGCGTGGCCGCCACCGGCGCGCCGTTGCTGCCGAGCAGTTGCGCGCCAGCGAGCGCCGCGCCGGGTGCCAGCGGACGGTTGAATTGCACCACCACCGGCGTCACCCGCAGGACGCGCGTCGCGCCGTTGGCGGGGTTGACCGAGACCACGCGCAGGTTCTCCGCCAGCGTGCCCACGTTCGCGGTGACGGGCGTTTGGGCGTTGGTCACGACGAGGCCGGTCTGGCCGGTGTCGCCACTGGTCAGGTCCAGGGTGGTGAGCGTGACCGTGCCGATGGGAGCCAGCAGTTGATACGCGCCGTTCGGGGCCGAGAACGCGAGCCACGGCGGCAATCGCACGGCAAGGTTGGCCAGCGGTTGCCCGGTCCCGTCTCGCGCGACGCCTTCAATCAGCGCGTGCGGCGCGTTGACCCCCAACAAAACGTATTGGCCGGCGCCGGTCAGCCCCGGCAACCGCGAGCCGTCGGGCGGTTCGAGCGTGTCGAGCACGCCCCGGGCGTCGCTGGCCAGCCGCTCACGCGGTTCGACGCCGTAAAGGCCGCCATCCATGCGCACGCGGCCCAGCACAAAGAGCGCGTTGGTGGGCGCGCCGGTCAGTTGCAGGCGCAGGCGGCGACCGGGCGCCAGCGGTTCGAGCGCCAGATCGAAGGCCGCCACCACGGTGAAGTTGGTCGGCACCAGTTCGACGAAGTTGGTCGGCGCCTGCCGCCGCAGTTGGGCTGCGCGCGGGCGCAACACGTCCCCCGCACCCGCCACCAAACGCAGGCCCTGGTGGGCCAGTTGCCCGCCCTCGGGCGTGAGCACCACACCCGCAAAAGCCGCCGGCGGGAGCAGGTCCACGCGCACGGTCGCTTCGGTCAACTCTTCGTGACCGAAGAGCAACAGGGGTCGCAGTGAAAACGCCGCCTGCACGGTCGCCGGATCGGCGTCGCCAGGGCGCTGGTAACCCGTCAGAAACGCCTCGTAACGCGGCGGAAATCGGCGCGTGCCGTTGTTGAGTTGATACGTCTCGGTCAGGTCGGCCTGCAGCTCCACGCCGCTGGGCAGCGGTCCGGCGCGATTGGTCAGATTGACCACGGCCCGGGCCGTGACCAGTTCAGCCACACGGCTGGCGGCTGTGGTATGCGGCGTGACCCGACCCTTCGCTACCACGTTTGAGGGGTTAAAAGGAGGCAGGGCCACACCAACCAGAGGCTGGTGCGGGATCGGTGTCGGAGGCGCTGTAGGTGTCGGGTCGCCAACCACCAAGGCGTACGCACCGCCTGCGGGAACAGAAGCAGTCACGGCCTGTCCCGAGACCGAGATGACCTGATCCACCATCCATTGCAATGCAGCTTCATTCCACCGCACCAACGCCACGGTGTCCGCCGGGCTGAGAACCGTGTCCACTTCCATGGACACCTCGGCACGGCTCTGTTGTGCCGGCGCGAGTTCCAGCCAGAAGGCTTGCAACGCGCTCCACCCTGGCGGCAACGGCGCGGGCAACGCCTGGCCATGGAGCGGCGTGAGAGCGGCGGTGGTGGCGGGCAGGGTCGTTCCGGGCGCGAACCGCACCTGCGTGCGGCCATCGCTGCTGATCAACGCTCCGCCGTTGAGCGGGTTCAAAAGCGTGACGTTGGTGTTGCGCGGCGTGAGTCGGGGCGGCGCGACGCGCTGCACCGCACCCGTGCCCAGCGTGTGCCAGCGCCACACCGGCAGATGATCCGGTGCGCTGAACCGCCACGCATACGCGCCGGGTGATTGCCCGAGCGTGACGAAGCCCAGCACCGGATCGCTCGTGAACGTGTTTGTGTCCGCCGGCCCCAGCTCGGTCACGGTCACCCCAGGCAGGGGTTGGCCCATCTCATCGAGCGTGCGGGTGACCGCCAGCGCCACCCCACGCGGCGGCGGACGCGCATAAAGTTCGTGGTTGATCCCTGGCACGCCCTGGCCCGGCCCCAAAGCGAGAGTGTAAGGCAGGGAAACTTCGTTGGGATCCAGACGTCCATCAGGCACGACGGAGCTGAGATCAACATAAGCACCGGCTTCCTGCCATCCATCCGGCTCCAGCAGCCCCGTCGTGTTGGTCAACCCAACCGCGGAATAGACGTAAGGCCCGTAAAAGACCCGGCTGCTTTTGTTGGACAGCACCAATTCGAGGTTCCACGCCCCAGCCGCACGGTTCCATCGCATCGACCGATAATAGACGTCCACTTCGGTGGTAATCTGTTCCAACTCGATGGTGGCGCCTCGAAACGAAAAAACGACGGCGAACGCCGAAAGGTCATCAGCCAACAAGCCCAGCCAAAAAGCCAGCCAGAATCGCCGCCACTCCGGAAGCACGATTGCGATCGCGTCCCGGTCGCAGCCCGACCCAAGCCCCCAACCGCAGCTCTCCGTCCTTTGGGAGGACGACATGCCACGGTCCCTTCCGTTGCGTGAAGATTGCACCTTGGAGTGTCATCGGGATTGTCGTAACCGCCAGGCTACGGCGAGAATCCCCAGCAATGAGGGAATCGATGGCTCGGGAATCCGCACCTCTTGGAACCACGCCATCGAGGCCCATAGGTTATTGTTGTCGAATAAATCGAAATGCACGCGCACAGGAGCCGAAAAGCCGCTCACCGGCAAAAATGTCACAGCAAACGCCCAGTGGCGCAACAAAACCGGCTGAAGCGCGGGGAATTCCGCCTGCATCCGTTGAAGGGAGGCAGGATCCACTGGACTCGCCCCGGGCGCGGGCGGCGCCCACACCACGCCGTTTGCATCCGCGGTCAAAAGCACCCAGGTGCGCGCTTGCCCATCTTCCACAGTTACGGTGAAAGAATCCTGAAACGTCCCCGGCTCTGCCTCCTCGTCAGTAGTAAACCCAAACACAAACCCCAAAGGCACGCTCGGCATCATCTGTTGGGCGGATATGACCTCCGTGGCACTCACCAAGGCTGTTCCCGCGCCGGTACGCAGTACCACGGTTCCCTGCGCATGACCCACCACACCAGCAGCAATCCAAACCACGACCACAGCCCAGCTCAACCACCCGAAGGGGAAACCCACGGCCATGCCCGGGTCGGCGCCACGACAAAAAAAGCCTCCTGCACAACGGGCCGGGTGCATGATTTTAAGAATTCCTTAACATGAGATTTAGAAGTTGTCAAGTTCCCATTTGCCCCGCAACAAGAGGCGGTCACAACGGGATGTTGGCTTGGACGGCTGGTACCGTAGAGGCCGCTCCAGCGCCGGGATCTCGACGCCTGCGATGCAGCAAGTCGGTGAGGCCGGAGAACCTGACGCATGGACCAGGAGCAGGTGCTTCTCCACTGGGTTGACGAGCCCCGTTTGCAGGAGCGGCAGCAAAGATTCCACCATTGCCCTCGAGGCGGTGGAGAGGTTTACACTGGGACGCGACGGGTGAAACCATATGGCAGACACAAATGAAGCATCGCCCAGTCCGCACGAGAAAGCGCTTCGGATCAATCTGGACGCGCGCTGGTATGGAACCTTTGCCGAGATTGGTGCTGGCCAGGAAGTGGCGCGCTGGTTCTTCCGCGTAGGAGGTGCTTCCGGAACAGTAGCCAAGACGATTTCGGCTTATGACATGGCGGTCAGCGATGCTGTGTACGGGCCAACGCCGCGGTACGTGAGTCGGCAACGGCTCGAAGCCATGTTGAAACATGAATTTGACCTGGTGGTCGAGCGGTTGGATCGCCTCAAGGGTGCAGAGCGGAACTTTTTTGCCTTCGCCGACACAGTCGCCACGCGGAGTTATTCACGTCCGCAGGAAGGGCACGGTTGGGTTGGCATTCGATTCCAGCACGCACCCAGGCAAGCACCCTCGGATGTGATCCTGCATGTGCGTTTGCTCGACAAGGAACCCGTGCGCCAGCAGGAGGCACTCGGCATCTTAGGGGTGAATCTTTTATTCGGGACATTCTACCTGCGGGAGCGTCCCGAGCGTCTGATCCGTTCTCTGTTGGATCATCTGACGTGGGAACGGATTGAGGTGGATCTGATTGATTTTGCCGGACCGGCCTTTGCCCATGTGGACAACCGGTTGATGGCACTGCAATTGGTGGAGCAGGATTTGACCGAAGCAGCCATGTTCACGGCCAGCGGCGAACCTGTGCAATGGGCTGAAGTGCTCTATAAACGCCCGGTGCTGGTGCAGCGCGGCAGTTTTCGGCCATACACTAATGCGGCCTTGGATGTTTTGGAACGGGCACATGACCGGTTCACGCAAGAGCCAGAGTTGCAGGGCGAATCACCGGTTGTGGTGTTGGAAATGACCCTGCGACATCTGACCACGGGCGACGCCGTGGATCACTTAGATTTCTTGCAGCGCGCGGACATGTTACGAGCGTTGGGCAAACCGATTCTGATCTCAAATTTTCGTCGTTTCCATCGGTTGGCCTCCTACCTCAGCCGATACACCACCAAGCCGATAGCCCTGGCGATGGGCGCCTCGAAGCTGTTCGAGATTTTCGACGAAAGTTTTTACAACCGGGACGAGGGCGGCCTGCTGGGAGGGCTCGGGCAATTATTTAAAAACCCGGGCCGGTTATATGTCTATCCGTCCTTGGATTTGAAGACAGGGCAGATCCTGGCGGTGGACAATTTTCCCGTGGCAACTCATTTGCGTCATCTGTATGAACACTTAAAGGCGAACCGCTTCCTTGTGGGGCTAATCCCTACCGATTCGGCCTTCGTGCGCATCCGCCGGACCGAAGTGCTCACCATGTTGCAACAAGGCTGCCCGGATTGGGAGGCGTACGTACCTCCGCCAGTGGCCGCAGTCATCAAACGGGATCGGCTCTTCGGGTATCAACCAGCCGGTGGCCCCTATCCCGGTCCACTCGCTCGCGCAAATCCCCAGCCGGATGTCTCTTCCGGGACCTGCGGATAACGGTCCGATCGGGGCACGGGCTCCAACCAGACTTGCTTTCCGCGTCGAACTCACGCCAACCAGTGGAATCAACCGAGTGGCTGGCAACTTCGTCGTAGCACCATGAGGTCCTTGTGGCTCCGTTCACAAACCTCCTCGGTCCTGCCATGGTGGCGGGCCGGTCTGGCGTTGGGGGTCGCTTTGGTTGCTGACCTTGTACAGCTTGGCCTCGGTCCCTTGGGCGTGCTTTGGGTAGACGATCTACTGGACCTGATGGTGGCCCTCATCGAGATCAGTCTGCTGGGGTTTCATCCGTTCTTGTTGCCCAGCTTCGTTCTAGAGGTGCTGCCCGGATTGGAGTTGATGCCCACTTGGACGGCTTGTGTCCTGGCTGTCATTGTCCGGCGCCGACACGCAGTCAGGCGCTGCGACTCGTCGCATCCAACTCTCTCGGAGACTGACTCCCGTCGGGGCCCTGTGATCGACATTTGACGAAGCGCTGAATGGACCGGGTGATCACGTTTGGGGTTCGGACCGCTGCTCACCCGGAAATCCAAGCTGGCGCAAGGCCTCAAATAGTACTACCGCCACACAAGTGGCAAGATTCAGGGAGCGAACCCGCGGATGAACCATGGGTAAGCGGAGCCATGCAGCGCGATTCGCTTCCAACAACGCGCGGGGCAGGCCCGCGCTCTCGCGACCGAACACGAGGTAATCCTCTGGAGCATAGCGGACCTCGGTGTACCGACGCGGCCCGTGCGATTCAATGAACCAAAGTCGGGCGCCAGCCGGCAGGGCGGAGATGAAAGTGGTCCAGTCCGGCCACAGTTGCCACGCCAACCAGGGCCAATAATCGAGACCCGCGCGACGCAGCGCGGGTTCGTCCAGGCGAAATCCGAGGGGTTCAATCAAATGCAATCGGGTCCGAGTAGCGGCACAAAGCCGCGCCACGTTACCGGTGTTGGGCGGAATCTCCGGCTGGAATAAAACCACGTGCATCAGGAAGAAGCCTGTCCGGCGGGTCCAGTGTCTGCGGGCTGGTCTGCGCCGGCTTTCCGCATCGGGTAAAAAACCTTCCACAGAATCAAGCCGTGAGCCGGAGCTGTCATGCCGGCTGCGCGGCGGTCGCCGCTTGCCAACATGCGGGGAATATCTTCGGGACGGTGTTTGCCCAAACCGACCTGGATCATTGTGCCGACCATGGCTCGACACATTTTGTATAAAAAACCATCTGCCTCGATGATGCATGTGAGCAAGCAGCCCTGTCGCCGCCATTCACAGCGTCGGACCGTGCGCACGGTGGATTCGCGTGGATAACCTGGGTTGGCGGAAAAAGCCCGGAAATCATGCGTCCCCAAAAATCGGGCGGCTGCTTCTTGCATGGCGCGCAGATCGAGCCGACGCGGCACGTGCCACGCCGTAAAGCGCAGCAGAGGATTCATGGCGGGGTGATTCCACACCTGATAGCGGTATTGTTTACCTATGGCGCTGAACCGGGCGTGGAATTGGGGCGCGACCCGCTGGATCGAAAAAACTCGAATGTCCGATGGCAAATGAGCATTCAGGGCGAGCACCAACTGGCGAGGCGGGATCCGACATTCCGGCCGAGGGATGTCAAAGTGTGCCACCATTCCAAGGGCGTGCACACCGGTGTCGGTCCGACTGGAGCTGTGGACGCGCGGCCCGCTCGGAAACAGTGCAGCCAGGGCTGCCTCGACCTTTGCCTGCACGCCGGTGCCCATGGTCTGTACCTGCCAGCCTTCATAGCGGGTCCCGTCAAAGGCCACGACCATCTTGAAACGAATCGCGTCGGATCGCTCACGCTGGCTGGATGGGGCTGCGCGACAGGACGCCATGGGATTTACGAGGCGCGATCCAAATAACTTTGCAACAGGATGGTTGCAGCCGAGCTGTCCAGCCGAATCCGCTGTTTGCGTCCAGGCAGGCCTGCCTCGTGAAGCATGCGCTGGGCCTGCACGGTTGTCAGGCGTTCATCCCAAGCAACCAGCGGAATCGACAAGACCTGTTCAAGCCGGTTCATCCAAGCCCGAACGGTTTCCGCGGCTGCGCCATAGCTGCCATTCATGTTGCGGGGCATTCCCACCACGATCTGACCAACACCGTGCGCCTCCACAAGACGGCGTAAGTCCTCCACAAACCGTTCAAAGGGCTCGGCTGTAAGAAAACCCAGCGGCCGTGCCAGCATGCCCAGCTCATCACTGATCGCGACGCCCACCCGCCGTGTACCGTAGTCCAAAGCCAGAATGCGCATGAGAGACAGCAATGCGTGCCAGGATGGTGGCCTCGTCAGGTCTGTAAAGAGTCATTGACAAGACTGGTTGGCCCAATGCCGGTGGAGACGAAACAGGTATCCGCCACCCGGGCCCGACATTTCCAAATGGGCACGTCTTCTTTGAGCCGATCCATAAAACGAGTCAGCAGGGCAAACGCCTCATGCCGGTGTACCGCTGCAATCCGCACGATGATCGCCGCCTCGCCCACGGGGATCAGACCCGTCCGATGCAGAACCTGGACCGCCTGGCAGGGATATTCTCGTGCCAGCTCGGTTAACAGTCTCTCCATTTCGCTCCGGGCCATCCGTTCATAGGCTTCGTACTCAAGGCCCACAATCGGTTGTCCCGCTTCCGTGTCCCGGATAAGGCCGCGAAATTCTACCCACGCCCCCGTGGCCCCCCTTGGTGGCCGCGCTGGCGGTAGATCTTCCAAGCGCGCGTTCGTAAGTTGCACCTCAATTTGCATGCAACGGGGTCAACCGCCGGACACGGGAGGAATCAGTGCCACCTCGTCCGAGGGACCAAACCGCGTTTCCGAGGTGGCATAATGAGCGTTACAAGTCAGACGCACCATGGAGCGATACGGGGCGAGTTGGGGAAAGCGTTCCAACAAAGCCTCCCAAAGACCGCGGGCATCAACCTCTCCGCAGGACAGCTCCGCCTGCGCACATCCTGTAACTTCTTTGAGATGAGCAAAGAACAGAACCTGCATGCTCAAACGGTCATGATTTCCTTTTCCTTGTGTTCCAGATGCCGGTCGATACGGGCGATGAATTCATCGGTAAGCTTCTGAAGCTCCTTTTCGGCCTGCTTTTCCTCGTCCTCGGTGATGCCGCTGTCGTGTTTGTGCTTGCGTAGCTCCTCCAAAGCATCGCGTCGGACATGACGGACGGCCACCCGCGCATCTTCGGCCATCTTACGGACGATCTTGACGAACTCTAAGCGTCTTTCCTGACTCAATTCCGGGAAAAAGAGCCGCACAGTCTTGCCCTGGATCGAGGGAGTCACACCCAAGTTGGCTTTCTGAATAGCCTTTTCGATGGCGTGGACAAGATTCGCATCCCACGGCTGAATGACCAAGACACGCGGTTCTGGGGTTGTGATGCCGGCCAGCTCGCGAATGCGCATTTGGCCTCCGTAGGCTTCTACCATGATGTTTTCCACCAAAGCCGCAGAGGCTTTGCCGGTGCGAACACTGGCAAATTCACGCAGGACCACCTGCTCGGTCTTGGTCATCTTTTCCTCGGCCTCCAGGAGAATGTCGTCCAGCGTCATAGTGCGTGCAGACTACCACAGCCCCCTGCAACTGTATAGAAGCAAGCGCCGCGCCCCGTCGCAAGTTAGCCCGGGGTACAAACAACAGGTCCGGTGCCGTTGCTCCAGTTCAATGCGGCACCGCCGCATTGGTCGTAGGCACTTCAAACCGGATGACTGTTTCGCCGGGTCGCGCCAATCCCAGACGCTCCCGCGCCAGCCGTTCCACAGCTCGGGGATCTTCCTGCAACCTTCGGATGACGTCGGTCAACTGCCGGGCCGTTTCTTCCTCCTGTCGGATCTCCCGATCCAGACGCAGGATCTCTTTGCGCATCCGCTCATTTTGCCGGATCACGGGCCAATACCAATGGGCTGCTAAGGTCAGAACACCAAGCCCCACAGCCGCCACCAGCAACCCGGTGGTCCAGCGGATCAATCTCTCCCACATGCCAAGGCCCGCATCCACGCACCTTAATTAAACATGTCATTATCTAGGCGGGAAGCGCAAAGGCATCCATTCCACCCCTCGGCGCATCCGGCCTGGGATTCTCAAACAGGCCGGTGCGCGAACCGCTCTGCGACGAAGTCCCAATGCACCACGTTCCACCATGCTGCCACGTAGTCCGCCCGGCGGTTCTGATACTTTAAGTAGTAGGCATGCTCCCAAACGTCCACCCCTAACAGCGGATACGCGTTTTCCGCCAACGGGGTGTCTTGATTCGCGGTGTTCAAAATGCGCAAGCGTCCTTCTTGCCAAACCAGCCACGTCCAACCGCTGCCAAACAGGCGCAGGGCGGCGGCAGTGAACTGTTCCCGAAAGGCATCCAGAGTGCCGAAGGCCCTCTCGAGCGCTTGAGCCAGTTCGCTTCGCGGCACACCAGCCCGTGGGGCGAGCATCTGCCAGAACAAAGTATGATTATAATGCCCCCCACCATGGTTGCGCACGGTGGTGCGCACGGATTCGGGTACTGTGTCGAGCCGACGTAGCATGTCCTCCAGCGAGCGCCCGTGGAGCGACGGAGTGGCCAAGACCGCCTTGTTCAGATTCGCCACATAGGCACCGTGATGCCGCGCATGATGAATCTCCATCGTGCGTGCGTCGATGTGTGGCTCCAGCGCATCAGTGGCGTAGGGCAAGGGCGGCAAGGTGAAAGGCTCGGCTGTCGCTGGCGTGTCCTGAGCCAGACCACGAGCGGCGGCCGCACCCAGAACAACCAGGGCTGTTTGTCGAAGGGCTTCGCGTCGAGTCAGCATGCTTCATACATAGAGGCAAAGCACCTCGCAAGCAAGGGGCCTCAGGCTCAAAACCGGGCCTGCGCAAAGCACCCTGTGAAAGATCCTTCCTGCCTTCGATGTTCGGCCAGCCCCTGACGAGGATCGCCTTGTCAGATTGCGGATCCTCGGAAGGAAACTCGGGCAGAAGCTCCGATTGAATTGCGACACGGCCTGCGCCATGCTGGATAACTGTGACGCGGAGATTGCCTGGATGGATGGCTCTTGCAGGCGTGGGGCTAGGGTTCTGGTTAGCCGGCTGCGGCGAACGTTCCCCTACCCCCCCCCACGGGACCGGCGACGTAGACCCGCAATTCGGACACCTGTTGCGGGCGCAACCACCTTTGCCAACGGTGCGGCTATGGTTGGGAGATCAGGTAGTGCTGGCCGAAGTGGCACGTCGGCCGGTCGAGATTGCCACAGGCATGATGTTTCGCGACACTTTACCGGAGGGACACGGCATGCTTTTTGTTTTCCCGGATGCGAGCCGCCGCAGCTTTTGGATGCGCAACTGCCGCGTGCCCCTCTCCGCCGCGTACATTGATCCGGATGGAGTCATTCTGGAAATTATCGATCTGGAGCCCCTCAACGAGGAGCCGGCGCCTTCTCAGTCTGAGCATGTTCAGTTTGTCCTGGAGGTGCCCCGCAACTGGTTTGCCCGACATCGCATAGGACCGGGCACCTTGGTGCGCACGGAACGTGGCAGCCTGCGACAAACCTTCTTCGGAGTTCGTTAACCTCCTCCCCCAAAGACTGATCAAGTATGCGAGTGGTCCTGGCTCAACTGAATCCGACCATCGGTGATTTTGAGGGCAATGCAAGCCGGCTTCTGGGAGTCTATGCCCGCGCCGCAGCAGCCGGCGCCGATCTCGTGGTGGCGCCAGAGCTGTACGTGACCGGCTATCCTCCACGCGACTTGCTCCTCGACCGGGCTTTTCTCAAAGCCAACTTTGATGCGCTGAATCGGCTGGCTGCCGCCACGGGGCGCACCGCTTTACTGGTTGGGTTCGTGGATGAAAGTGCTTCCCGCCCGGGCCGCGGTCTGGCCAACGCCGCGGCGTTGCTGCATCTGGGCCGCATCGTGGCGGTTCGGCACAAGACCCTGTTGCCGAGCTACGACGTGTTCGATGAAGACCGCTACTTCGATCCGGCCGGTGAGAACCTGCCGATCCCCTTCCAGCGCTGGAAACTGGGCGTAACCATTTGTGAAGACATTTGGAATGACGAGGACTTTTGGCGCGAGCGGCGGTATCGGGGCAACCCACCCGCGGCGCTTGCGGCAGCGGGAGCGGAGATCATTTTCAATCTCTCCGCCTCGCCTTGGTGGTTGGGCAAGACGCGCACACGTCACGATATGTTGCAAAGTTTGGCCCGAAAACTCCGCCGGCCAGTAATCTTTTGCAACCAAGTCGGAGGGAATGACGAACTCATCTTTGATGGACACAGTTTGGTGTTCGATGCTGAAGGACGCTTGATCGCAGAAGGACGGTGCTTTGCCGAGGACGAACTTTGGGTGGATCTGACTCAGAGCCGGCCGCGTTCGTTTGTCGAACCGCCCTCTGAGGCGATGGTTTGGGACGCGCTGGTCCTGGGTACGCGCGATTACTTCTTAAAGTGCGGGTTCAAGAACGCCGTGCTGGGCCTCAGCGGCGGAATTGACTCGGCGCTCACCGCCTGCATTGCAAGTGCAGCACTCGGCGCCGAGCACGTCCACGGGATCTCTCTGCCCTCGCAATATTCTTCTCCGGGCAGCCTGGCGGACGCCCGGGACCTGGCCGAGCGGCTCGGTATACGGTACGACGTGCTCCCCATCCAACCTGTCTTCGAGATCTGCAAGCAGCAACTGTCGCTGCTATTCCGCGGCCTTCCAGAGGACGTCACCGAAGAGAATCTGCAGGCACGCATCCGCGGGCTGCTTTTGATGGCGCTGTCCAACAAATTCGGCTCGCTTTTGCTGACAACCGGGAACAAAAGCGAGTTGGCAGTGGGTTATTGCACGCTTTACGGGGACATGAATGGTGGATTGGCCGTCATCAGCGATGTCCCCAAAACCATGGTGTATCGCTTGGCCCGCTGGGCCAACCGCGACCGGCCTCTGATCCCAGAAGCCTGCTTCACCAAACCGCCTTCAGCCGAACTACGGCCAAACCAGACCGACCAAGATACGCTTCCACCTTATGAAATTCTTGATGCCATCTTGGAAGCGGCCGTCGTCCAAGGACGCACATTCGAAGAAATGGTCCGGGCCGGACACGAGCCCAATACGGTGCGCCGCGTGCTGGACATGGTGCGCCGCAGTGAATTCAAGCGACGTCAGGCACCGCCCGGCCTGAAGGTTACTACCCGCGCCTTCGGCATCGGCCGACGCGTGCCTATTGCGCAGCGCTTCAACCCGCCTCGACCGGAGTCATCCGGTCCGAATCCCCTTGCACCCTCATCCGGCGCCGTTCCACGCGCCCATGTGGCACCTGCAGAATCCTTTTAGACCATGGAATACGAAGCTGTCATCGGCCTGGAAACACACGTGCAGTTAAAGACGCGCTCCAAAATGTGGTGCGCGTGCCCGAACCGGTTTGGCGAGCCGCCCAACACCCTGGTCTGCCCCATTTGCCTGGGCTTGCCTGGTGTGTTACCAGTCCCCAACGAGGAAGCGATTCGGTTAACGCTGCTTACCGGGATGCTCCTGCATTGTGAGTTGCCCCCTCTAGCGCGATTTGACCGCAAGAGTTATTTCTATCCGGACGTACCCAAGAACTACCAAATCACCCAATACGAGCTGCCTTCGACGCGCAACGGCTACGTCGAATTCGAATTTCAGAACCAGCTTCATCGAGTGCGTATCAAACGAGCCCACCTGGAGGAAGACGTTGGCAAGAGTTTTCATTTTGAACGCCACAGCGGCTTGGATTTCAACCGCGCCGGCGTGCCGCTGCTTGAAATCGTCTCCGAACCAGACATCACCAGCGCCGACATGGCCTATGCCTATCTGACCGCGCTCAAGGAGATCCTCGTCCAAGGCGGAATCAGTGACTGCGACATGGAAAAGGGCATGGTCCGATGCGACGTCAACGTAAGCATCCGACCCAAAGGGAGCGACCGTTTGGGCGCCAAGATCGAAATTAAGAACATGAACAGTTTCTCTGGCGTACGCCGCGCCCTTGAATACGAAATTGGGCGGCAGATCGCCGTACTCCAATCCGGCGGCACTCTCACACAATCCACCCGGCGCTGGGATGAACTGACGGGAACAACAGAAGAAATGCGTAGCAAGGAAGAGGCCCACGACTATCGGTATTTTCCCGATCCTGACCTGTTGCCGCTGGCGCCCGAACCCGTTTGGCTGGAGTCGCTTCGAAGCCGACGCATCGAGCTGCCCCTGGACCGTAAACGCCGCCTGATGCAACAATACGGCCTGCCCGCCCAGGACGCAGAAGTATTCAAATCCGATCCGGCTTTGGCCCAGTATTTCGAGGCCCTGGCCCCAAATGTACGGACCCCAAAGTTGTTGGCCAATTGGATAATAAACAACCTGCGCGCCCAGCTGGCTGAATTGCATTCCCAGCAGATCGCCGCCGCTCAGGCAACCGATCCGGACGCACCCGCTCCTCCGCCTCCAAGCCTGGATAGCCTTCGCTTTCCTCCCGATGCCCTCGCCGAGCTGATTGAACTGGTAGAAAACCGCACGCTCAGCAGCTCGGCCGCACAAGCCGTCTTTGCCGAAATGTTTGCCACAGGCCGGCGGCCCCGAGAAATCGTCGAAGAGAAGGGCCTAGCTCAAGTCAGTGACCCAGCGCAATTGGAGCAACTCTGTGAGCAGGTCCTGGCCGCCCATCCTGGACCGGCTGAGGATTATCGGAGGGGCAAGGCGGCAGCTCTGAACTTCCTAAAAGGTCAAGTCATGAAACTAAGCCGGGGCAAGGCCAACCCGGTCTTGGTGGGCGAAATCCTCGAGCGCAAGCTGCGAGCATGAAACCGGACTCACCCCTTGCTTCAGACCCGGCTTTCTTCGGATCCCTTTGCAGGGATTGATCCCAAGCGATCCGCCTAATCTTCCGGCTTGGATTCACGTGCCAGCAAGTCTTGGACAGCCCGTCGCACATCTTTACCCGCGTAAAGCATGGCATGGACCTCATCAATGATGGGAGTTTCCACCTCCAACCGGCGCGCCAATGCAAATGCTGCACGAGCTGTGGGATATCCTTCGGCCACGGCCGTCATGGTGTTCAAGATCTGTTCGACCGACTCGCCCCGCCCCAGTCGCTCCCCAAACTGGCGGTTGCGGCTCAACGGCGAGAAACAGGTCACCATCAAATCTCCAATGCCGCTCAGTCCGGCAAACGTCTCGGCCCTGGCCCCGCAAGCCACACCCAACCGCCGCATCTCTGCGATTGCTCGTGTCACCAGGGCCGCTTTCGAATTATCCCCGAAGCCCAACCCGTCACACACACCGGCGCCGATCGCAAACACGTTTTTCAGCGCGCCGCCCAGCTCCACACCACGCAGATCGGTGCTTGTGTACACACGCAATACCGGCCCGTGAAACAACCCCTGCACCAAGCGAGCGGCCTCGGCGTCCTCACTCGCCACCACAACCGCGGTGGGCACGCCACGAGCCACCTCCCAGGCCAACGACGGACCGGACAAGGCCACAACCCGTGCGCGCGGGGCCGTTTCATGCAACACGCCGGACATGGTCAAACCGGTCTCGAATTCGATCCCTTTCGTCACTGTCACCACGACGCCAGTGAAATCCCCCAAGCAGGCGGTGACGGATCGGAAAGCACGCGAGACACTGGCCACGATCACCAAATCCACCCCCTGGACCGCCCGAGCAGCATCCGGTTCCAAAATCAAACCGGGGGGCAGAGGCACGCCCGGCAAGTACCGGTCATTTCGGCCTGTTCGCGCGATTCCTTCCAGCGTAGCCGCAAAATAGTCCCATAGGGTCACAGTATGCCCCCGATCGGCCAACAAGCGGGCCAATGCAGTCCCCCAAGCGCCCGCGCCCAAAATCGAAATCTTCATGGCTTCCTTTCCCTCCGCCAGGTCAGCCGGGGCTCGGTCCCCTTCCACAGGCGGTTCAAGTTCTCACGATGGCGCACCACAGCAATGACCCCCACCACTGTGGTCGCCCACACCAACAACGCATGGTCCTGAGTCAACCACATCGCCGCTGTCAAAAATACGGCTGCACTGATAGAAGCTAGCGAGACATACCGAAACCATAACAGCACGACGAGCCAGCCCAACAACGCCACGGCCAAGGCCAGCGGTGCCAGTGCCATGAATACCCCGGCGCTTGTTGCGATGCCCTTGCCGCCCCGAAAACCCAACCAACAAGTGTATGTATGCCCCAAAACTGCTCCTACACCCGCCAAAACCTGCGCTGCCGTGGGATCTGAAACCCCGATGCTCATTCGGGACAGCCAACTGCACCAGAGGCTGGATCCCGCAGTACAGGCCAAATATCCCTTCAAAACATCGGCCACCAAAACCACCGCGCCCGGCCCCCAACCCAACACCCGGAACGCATTCGTTGCCCCAATGTTACCGCTACCTACACGTCGCAAATCCATGCCGCGCGCCCGTGCCACAAGATACCCCGACGGCACCGAGCCCAACGCGTAGCCCATCAACAAACAGGCCGTATAACCGAGCCATGACATGAGCCGCAGTCTAAAAGCAGAGCTCAACCCGTAAAGCGGGATTTGGGCCTCGCGTGAATTCGATGCAGGCGTGAAATAGGCCCATCGCAGGCGCCCTGCAACCGACTCCCAAACACAACCTCCGGCAACCGGTCTGACAATGACTCGTTGCTTAGAAAACCACCAGTCTACGGTAACCCAAATCTATCCTCGCCAGCCTTGATACCAGGCCAAGGCTCCTCCCCTCAGCCTTGCCCATCCCGTCCGACCGGGCGGCTGGTGGGCTCTGAACCCGCGGCGGTAAGCCGTTCAATGCGGAACCGGGTCACGCGACCGCCCTCCGTTTCCAAGACCCTGAGCCGCCAACCCGCCAACTCAATCACATCACCCGGGTTGGGGAACCCCCCTAGACGGTGCGTCAACCAACCACTGGCTGTGGCCAACCCGGGCACGTGCAACGTTTCGCCCAACAAATCCGCCAGCTCGTGCAAGGGCAAGGTGCCGGCCGCCTCCCAAACACTTTCTCCCATGCGGCTCAAGACCGGCTTCTCCTGATCAAACTCGTCCTGGATCGGCCCCACCAGTTCTTCCAAGACATTTTCAAGCGTGACTAAACCCACGGTCGTGCCGTATTCATCCACCACAATGGCCATGTGCAGACGCCGCTCCAAGAACAGCCGCAGCAACCGTTCCAAATGGCCCACCTCGGGCACATACAACAGCGGATGAGCAACCGGCAGTAAATCCGCCGCCGTACGCGCCTTCAGCCGCGTGGCATACAAATCCTTAATATGAATGACCCCTAACGTCCGATCCAAATCACCTTCCTCGCAAATCGGAAAGCGTGAGTACCTCGATTGCTCTGCCACAGACAAGCACTCGCTGATCCCCGCCGTCGTATCCAACGCCACGATTTCGTGCCGAGGCCGCATCACGTCCCGCACGACGCGGTGCCGAAGGCTCAGAGCATTTTGAACAAGTTCGCGGCTGAACCGCGACGCCCCCATCCGTTGCTGCGAGGCCGCCACCACCAAACGCAATTCTTCCTCCGAACGGATACTCTCGGCCTCCACCATCGGCTCAATCCCCAGCCAGCGCAGCAACCCAAGAGCAGCCTCATTCAAGAGCCAGATCGCGGGATACATGACCACGTAAAACCAGTGCATTGGATAGGCCACCCACAAACTCACCGGTAAGGCCTTCCGAATCGCGAGCGACTTCGGCGCCATCTCCCCGACGACGATGTGCAGGAATGTAATGGCGCTAAATCCGACGCCAAAGGCCAACGATTCTCGCGCTGCCGGGCTTTCCACGTCCAGCCACCCAAACACCGGCTGCAACAAAAATGCAAACACCGGCTCCCCAATCCAGCCCAATCCAAGGCTCGCCAACGTGATCCCCAACTGACAGGCGCTCAAATAAGCATCCAGGTGCCGAACTAGATGCAAAGCCATGCGCGCCCGTCGTTGCCCGCGCGCTTCCAACGGCAGAAGTTGTGTCTGCCGAATCTTGACCAGGGCAAACTCCGTGGCGACGAAGAAACCGTTCATCAGCACCAGCCCAACTACGGCCAGCAGCTTCAAACCCACTGTCGTCCATGCCCATGCCTCACTCACAGACGCAAATCCCCAAAAATCATTCTCAAAATGTCCTGACGATCCAACGTACCCAACGGCTCGCCCCGGGCGTCCTGGATAACTGCCAACGGCCGGCCCGACCCTTGCATCCGCCGCAGCAACACTTCTAACCGCTCGTTCTCTTCCGCCAACAGGGCCGGCTCCAACCATCCTTCCACTGACCGGTGCGGATCCGGCTCGCCCGAGAACAAAATACGATCCACGGACACCATCCCCAGGACCTCGCCTCCGCCAACCCGGGTTCGCACCACCACGTGGCTCCAGCCCCGGTCACGAGCCCGTGCCAAGAGTGTGCCCACCGTGGCATCCGACTCAATCCATGGAGATTCCTCCCAAGTCCGCGTCAGCGCCCGGGCCGAAACCGTGGAAAGTTCCAGGACCCGGGTGATCATCTGCCTTTCCGCCGAGGTCAAACCCCGGGCGGATTCCACCATCAGCGCGTGCATCTCCTCCCGATCCCCGAACAGGCGGCCCTTGAACGGGCGGCCACCCGTCCAATGTAACAGTCGGCGCGAACCATTCTCCAACAACCAGACCAAGGGCCGGAGAGCCACGTAGACCCCGCGAAAGACGGGTGCACATGCCAGACAAAGCCGGTTCGGCCGGCTCCGAAACCACATCTTGGGCAGTAGATCAAAAAACGTGTAGAACAGGTACATCGCGAGCCCATAGCTACCCACCAACCTCCATCCCCAACCCTCAGCCCAGCGATACAACTGCACGAACACCCAGCCCAACACCACCGCGTTCGCCAGCGCATTGCCCACCACAATGGTCCACAAAAAACTTTCCGGTTGCTCCAAATGTTCCAGCAACAACCGGGCCGAGGACCGACCTTGCCGAGCCAGAGACCGGACACGAAGCCGGTTGACCGCAAACAAGCCCGCCTCCATTCCGGACAACAGGAAGGAAACTGCCAGCATCACTCCCAGCAATCCCCACCACCAATGGAATTCCGTCATTCTTTCGAACCCCGGTCCAGCACCCACTCGGTCCGAACCTTCAGCGCTTGATTTGTTCCACGATCAGTTGTCGGATCCTACGTTCATCCACCTCTGTAGCCGTCAATCGCAGGTTTCGAAACTGAACCGACTCGCCCCGTGCCGGTACCACACCGGTCAAGCTCAACATCAAGCCCGCCAAGGTCTCAACGTCCTGAATCTCGCCCACGAGGGGACACTCCCTCCGGAAGTCTTCCAGCCGCACCCCACCATCCGCCTGCCAACGGCCCGGCCCCAGTCGCTGCCACCGAGCCCGCCGCACCGTCGCGCGTGGCCGACCCCCAACAACTTCCGTCAAAATGTCTTCCAAAGTGACCAACCCAGAGACAACCCCGAACTCGTCCAGCACGATGGCCATGCCGCGACGTTGCCGTTGCAGGCTCTGCAACAGTCGTAACAGATTCATGGACTCGGGCACAAAGGAAGGAACCTCAATCACTTCCGCAAGGTCGCCACGCGGATCCATCAAAAACGCCCGAACATTCAAAATGCCCACAATCATGTCGGCCTCCTCATCGTAAATGGGCAGCCGGCGATAGCGCCGCTGCCGGGCTTCCTGGATCATCGCTTCAATGGATAAATCGTCCCGAATCCAAGCCATTTGTGCCCGCGGTACCATCACCTCTCGCACCGTCCGTCGGTCCAACCCCAAGATTTGAACCAACAGGTCCCGCTGCCCTCGTACCAAGCTACCCTGCTGAAAGGCCCATTCCACCAGCTCCCGATACTCTTCTTCCGACAACGCAGCCGGAGTGACCCCGGACGACGCGCCCCATCCACGCAAGAATGCCTCGTTGATCCGTTGCGCCAGCCCGTGCAAGGGCCGAAACAAACGGTGAATCCACATCAGTGGTCGCACCACCCGCAGCGACCATGGACCCGGTTTGCGCACCGCCAGCGTTTTGGGCAACACCTCGCCTGCCAACAGCGTCACCAGCACCACGCCTGTCACCGTCCAGGTCCATGGCCAGTGCCCCATCAGCGCTATGGACAATCCCGCAGCCAGCAAAACCCCGTTCGCCAGCGTATTTCCCAACACCATCGTGGCCAGCAGGTCCTCCGGACGCCGCAAACACTCCGCCAGCAAATGCCCTCGCACCGCATGCGTTTCCGATAAACGCCGCGCCTGCCACGGACTCAAAGAAAAAACCGCCGTCTCCGCCAGCGCGAAAAAAAAGCTGGCAGCCGCACCCGCTGCGCCTACGGCCAAGCACCACAAGGTCGCCTCCATCACGCCCCCAATATGCCCCAATCACACGGCCGCGCCCAAGCCTACACACGGATCGCGGACCCCTTGGCCCGCGGCTCTTTCCCATGCATTGGCGCCCACAGAATTTCCGGGCCGAGGCCCCTCTCGAGTCCCCCAAGACAACTCTGTCCGTCGAAATCGGCCGGTCCTGACGGAGCGCCTGAAGCGTGTGACAGTGGCTTGCTCAAAAGGCAACGTTTGTACCGATTGGCCCAATGCTCGAAGACCGTGTGGCCCATCCTCCCTAAAGGGCGATCCCGCACACGCAAGCCTGCACAACTCATTGACGCGCTCCAGGGATGGAAGACTACATGCAAGAAACCTTGGTCCCGGTTCGCCCCACACCACACAGAGGTGCCCGGTGCCATCCCTTTGGTAAGCTTGATCGCCCGCCCCCGGCTCCGCTCCTCAATGCTTCTTTCCAATCCGACGCCAGTCTCCTCTCCTCGTGCCCGACATTGGCGCATCGCCGGAAACCGGGTAAAATTGCCCATCAATGGCACAACTTGAGCGAATGAACGCATTTGATTTGCTGCAGCAACCGCTGTGGAGGCCCGAGGTTCTCGGGTGGCCGTTACCCCCACAGCCTCACGCGGTGTCCGTGGCTCTGCCCCGCTGGGAAGATGTGATAGGCTACGAAGAAAAGCGTCCCGAGGTTATTCGCCGACTTCAGGCGGGCTATCCACGTTTTGTCATTCAACGACCCGTGTTGGACCTGGCTCGTTACTTAGCTGGAGCAGACCTACCCTGTCTGCCTTTTCCGTCTCGGGTGGCGGCGGAGGATGCTGCTGCTTTCGTGCAGCGGCATCATCGGGCACCGATCGAATTTAAATCGCTCGGGCCAATTACCGCGGTTGTCACCACCGAAGACGGGTGGCCCGCATTAAGAGCTTTTTGGCAACACACCGGCCGCATTGTCTCAACCCGCCAAGCCGAGAGTGCACTGTCCGGTTGCCTTGAAGACAAGGAAAGCGCATCCATTCTGCCTGAACTGCGCCGCCAGTTGGCCGAACTGTATGATTGCGACCCCTCAGACATCTTCCTCACGCCTACGGGAATGGCCGCGCAATGGGCCGCGCTCCAAGCGGCGCAAGCGCTTCATCCCGGCCGACCCACGGTGCAACTCGGTTTTCCGTACGTGGACACACTGAAACTGCAGCAAAAATGGGGGCATGGCGTCTTTTTGTTGCACGACCTGGACCAAGCGGAGAAACAGCTTCAGCAACACCTTGAACAGGAGCCCATCGCGGCGGTTTTTTGCGAACTGCCAGGCAACCCTCTGCTCGGTTCGGCCGACGTTCGTAAGATCAGTCCTATGCTGCGCGAATACGGCGTGCCCCTGGTGGCCGATGACGTCGTGGCCACGCCTTTCAATATAGATCTGGGGAGGTGCGCCGACCTGGTCGCAACCAGTCTGACCAAGTTCGTTGCAGGCACGTGCGACGTCATGGGCGGCGCGGTCATTTGCTGTCCGCGGTCGCCCTGGCACCATGCCTTGCGCGCGCAACTGCAGCGCCTCAGTCCTGAACCGCTTTGGAGCGCGGACGCGGCCGTAATTCTCAGCGGCTGCCGGACTCTTGCCGACCGCATGCAAAAACACAACGCAGGCGGTCTATTCATTGCAGAGCGCCTGCGCACGCATCCGGCCGTTGAACGGGTCTGGTATCCCAAATGGCAAAACCCGGAAGCCTATGAGGCCATCCGGCGCTCCAATGGCGGTTGGGGCGCAGTGGTGACGTTCCTGCTCCGAAACGCGCCCAAGACAGCTCCCCGTGTGTACGACCGTTTGGAGGTCTGCAAAGGGCCTAGCTTGGGCACCGTGTTCACACTGGCCTGCCCGTTCACACTGCTCGCCCACTATTTGGAACTAGACTGGGCCGAACAGTGCGGCGTATCCCCTTACCTAATTCGCCTATCAGTGGGCTTGGAGGATCCACACGACCTATGGGCGCGGCTGGAAAGAGCGTTAGCAGCCGCGGATCCAACCGCCACCACCTCTTCCCACACGGTTGAAGCAGAAAGCCTGCGTTCCCCCGCTACATGCTGATCACTCGCAGACTCAAAGCCCCAATACCCCAAGCCCGTCCCGTCTTAGTCGGCTCGTTGAAATTCCAATACCTGCACGCCCCACGCCGGCAAATCCAAGTAAATACCCTCCCGTTCCAACATCGCCGCATTCCTGAGATCGTTCCAGCCTGCGCCATGTTCATGCACCCGCCAACGACGCGCAGGAGCCGCACCAGCCGGCCACGGCGCCCGACACTGACCCGGGTGCGGCGCATAATGAACGGCCACCAAGGTGAACCGATGCACCTCAGTCTGCCACAGAACCAACACAAAGTTGCGGCCTGTCGGATTGCCAACCCAGGCTGCGCGAGGCACTAGCACCTGCGGAAGGCCCCGTCCGACACCCGCTCTTCCCATGACCCTCTGGATGTCGTCGTACATGCGGCTGATCCACGGATCGGGGGCCTCATAAGGACGACGCTGCAATTGGACCGGGACCCGTGCGCGTCGACCCTCCCATTGGCCCTCGTGCACAAAACGGACGCCGGGCAATGCCCACGCGATCCACGCTGCCGCCCGATGTCGTTCCGGAGGAAACACCTCAGCCGCCCGAACTTCATCGTGATTCTCAAGGAAATGAACGCCACGCGACAGAATCGCCGGCGCCAAACCCAACAAGTGATCTTGCACCCTTGGCCCCTCTCCCGCGGCCAACAGATCGTAAAGTGTCTTGTCGTAAACAAAATCAAAACCCAGGTTCAATAACTCCGTTTCCAATCCCCAATATACTTCGGCCAGGAAAACGAAATCCGAGTGCGTGCCGCGCACGGCCTCTATCGCTTCGGCCCAAAACTCCCCCGTCGTTGCATCTTGCGGAGTCGTCCACTCCGCCCAAGTCTGCTCAAACACCCGTTCCAAAACCAGCATGGCCATGTCACACCGCACCCCGTCGCAATATCCGGCCAACCGCTGCAACGTCTCAATCATGGCCCGACGGGCACCAGCCGATCGATAATCCAGTTGAGCAGTGTCAGTCCAGGGCGGGAACCATGGATCCCGCCCATGCGCTAACCAGGCATGCGGAGAAGCCTGTTCTGGAAATGCACCCACGCCAGAAGCCCAAGGAAACGTACCCGGCCTGGGAACCGGGCTCCGGACAAACCATTCGGGATGATCCCGTACCCAGAGGTGATCCAAGCCCACGTGATTGGGTACAAAGTCCAACAAGAGTCGGATCCCCCGGGCATGCAGCCGCCGCCGGAACTGTGCCAGCGCCACGGCTCCACCGTACCGTTCAGGAACCTCATACGCTGCTACGGCATATGGGGACCCCGCCACATCCCCTGGTTGCCAGTCCGGCAAAACAGCTTGGTATTGCCGCCGTAAACCGGGGTGCTCCAAGGCAATCCGGCGAGCGATGGGCCCCGTGGGCCAAAGCCCCATGAGCCAGAGATGGGTTACCCCACGAGACTGCCAAAGATCCAGCGTTGCCTCAGGCAGCTCCGCAAGTGTGGCAGGACGCGCCAGGGCAGTGTCCAGTTCCCTCAGCAGGCAACGGCCGTTTACCTCAAGCAGCAGCGGTGTCACGCCCTGGCCATCCCTTCCTCAAGCATCCTGCTTGGGACGTGATGAAACCCTCTTCGCCGCATGTAGGTTAAGGACTTTCAGCGCCTTGGCGACGTCTTGAACTCGTAAGACAAGCAATCCCTTGCTTTGGTCCGGAGCCGTGGAACAATAGGCATACTCGATGTTGATGCCAGCTTCGGCCAGGGCATGCGCAATCGCTGAAAGGCTACCAGGTTGATTTGCTCCTTCGATGAGCAGCACATCATCTTCCACCACCAAGGTGCCCCGCTCTTCAAAAACGTGCAGCGCTTTCCGATGGTCACTGACCACCAAACGGATCACCGTGTGGTCCACAGTATCACTCGTTGTCAGGGCGAAAATGTTGATGCCAGCTTCGGCCAGGGCATCGCAAACCCGGGCCAATGTGCCAGGCTTGTTTTCCAAAAAGATGGCCAGTTGCTTGGCCACTTGCATGGAAGTCACCAAGGGACCGCGGCTGGATCGCGTGTTCATCACAGCCGCAAGATTAGCATCCTTGAGCGCTGCGCACCAGCAGCTTCTGGCAGCCGTGGCCACAAAAACGCCGGTTGAGCAACAAACCGGCCTTTCGCCCGAAATGGCTTGCCTATAATTGCCAGGGTCCTGCTCCTCGCCTTGCCCCGATAATGCTAACGAGGGGACGAAACCCTCGAACCCTCCTTTTCGGCATCCGATTCGACCGCAGCCTGCGGCAGTGGCAAAATGCGTGTGACGGAAAGTTCTTCCCATCTCTCGGGGTGCCTCTGCGACGCATTTGCTACACGTTGAGCCAACTCTGCGTCTAAAGCGTCCAATTGTTGAAGCGTTTCATAGACCAAGCGGGGCAGTCCAGGTCGAACCATCCCTGTGGCGGGCACAGGCAGATCCGCATTCGGTCGTTGTGTCAAGTACCTGCGAAGAGCCCGGACATATGCCATGGCCATGACTTGTGCCTCCGGCGGCAGCCTCCCGATCAATTGCTCCAGTCGCAACGCACAAGCCATTAGGGCCGTCTGCTGCCGTGCCCAGTCCCACTGACGAATCACCGTCTGCAACGACACGTTGGTCTTGGCCCGGGGCAATTCGTCCGGAGTGGCTCGAATTTCGGCCGGAACCTGCACCGACGCTTGGAGATCGGTCCATCCTAAAGATGCCCGCCCGGCCCCATGAATCGGCTCGAACCGGAAACAGGCCACCTGCAACGCCCACCATTTCTCCACGTCGAGCATGCGGGGGAACTCCGCTTCAAAGGCGGTCAAAAAGGCGGTTTGCCAGTTCAAGAATCGAGCTCGATGGATCAGAAACTTCGTCAGCTTCGCCGAGCCTTGCGGCAGTCGCAACAACTCATGGACAAGCAGCTCCGCACTGGCCCGGAATCGATCCGATTCCGTCTCCGGATGACCGGCCACGCCGGGCCAACTGAGTTCCTGCCAGGTCAGGGGCCCATGTTGTTCCAACACCGGCCGGGCCTGCGCCAACGGGTCATAGCGGCGTCGCTCGATCACGGTCCGTCGAAAAACCACCGGACCCGCGCCAGAGGGAGCCGCAAAAAGCAACTCCTCTCCAGCCAGGGATTGCAGCCGGGCCGCCAGTCCGGATACCAACCACGCCGGCAGATCGGTCGACAGTTCGCCCGCCGCTTGGTTGGCGATTTCCAATAAGATGACATGCACCAATCCCTCCAAAAGCCGCTGTCGGTTCACCACCACGGGCACCCCCAAACGATATTTCCATCCTGCGGGCATGCGCTCGGCTAATAATGTGAGCGAATCGGCCGGACTTTGCGCAGGAATCACCGTGAGATGAATCCGGCTCCGCGCCGGTGGTAGCAAACTCAGCTCATGTCTTAAACGCTGGCCAACACGCTCAGCCGAGACCAACAATAACGCCGGCTCAACCCGCATGTACGCAGCGTTGGTAGACAACGCGACCAGGTCGGCCGACAGCGGAACCTTCCAAACTTGGCTGGCCAGGAACTGACCGGAATGACTTACTAAGACTTGGTGACCAGCGCCCCAGCCGTCAAAAGCCGACCAAACGAGCAAGGTTGAAACAACGAAAAACCCCCTGACAATCCGTCCGCGCAAGCAATCCACGCGGACCATACGAGGACCAACACTGCAGGTCCTACCCGATCTTTCAGCCAGCCTTGGGGCCGGCGCCTGCGGTTGACGCGGAAACGGGACCTTCCTTCCCGCCAGATTTCCCGCTCTGACTGTCTCCGCCGCTTGTTGCCGACGCTTCCCGTTTGGCGGCCTGCTTATAACTTTCGCTCCGATAATCCGTAATATAGAAGCCACTCCCCTTAAACAAGAGGCCAGCACCACCGCTGATGGCGCGTTTAACCCGGCCTTTGCCCCACCGTTTCCGGCCGCACAATTCCTTCGGACAACACGCCAGCGGCGACTCCGATATAGACTGGAAGATCTCAAACTGATGACCGCACTTTTCGCAAATGTATTCGTAAGTCGGCATGGATCTCCTCCCTGAATCGAACTTACCCGGATCGGATGCCGTCGCGGTCGCCGGACGTCTGCGCCAAGGTCGGTCTCAACGCGCCGGGGGATTGGTCCCCGGAGCATTCGTAACAGGAGGAATCACCCGCACCGTACCATCAGCGCTTACTTCAACGTTGAGATCGTAAGCATCGCCGGCAGCCGGTTTGCGCGGCGCCAGACCCCGCATCAAGAGGGTGGCACCCCGCAACTCCTGGCCTCCGAGCAAGCCTCGCCGGATCCAATCCAGCCGCCGTGCGAGATTGAGTTCCTCTCTTAGTTTGGCCACCTGAGCTCGGAGCGTTTCCAGATCGTTAAACTGGCGCTCCAACTCGGCTTTTTCGGCCAGCAACCGCTTCAGCTCCTGCTCCAGGAAAGCCTTGTCACCTTCAGCCGCCGCAAGCTTCGCCCGAACGGCTGCAATCTGTTCCGTCAGATTGGTTAACGCCAACGCCAGTTCCTGAGCCCGTTGATCCAGCTCATTGCGTTGCGATTCCAGCTCCGCAATCCGGGCCTCCCGCTGGACTAACGTTTGTCGCGCCTCCTCCAACTGAGCACGCGTCTCTGCAAGCGTACTCTCGGTCTGCTGCAAACGATTGGAGAGCAGAGCAAACTCGTTGGTCAACCGACCCAGGACCTGCTGCTGTTCGCTCAGCTGCCGCTCCAATTCCCCGCTCCGACGTCGTTCATTCTCCAGCAACCCTTCCGCCGTCGTCCAACGATTCGAGTGGTACAAAATGGCTTCGGCGGCCTTTTGCTGCTCCTCCCTGGACTTCTGTCGCGTCATCCACAGGCTGATCGCCAGGGCAGCAGCCACCACAGCCAGCACGATCACCACGACCTTGGTTTTCATATTGGGTTCGACAATGCCGTGTTCAGCAACATTTGGCAAGCCCCCCACAACCGGCCGACCCAGCCTATCGCAGACCCTGTGATTCCTCAAAAAACCCTGGCAGGCCAACCCGGTCCCGAGTTGCCCCTTGGACATGGTGAGGCGAGCAGCCGCCGAAAGCGTTCACACCGACCACAATTCAAGTTGCCGCCGCGCCCCGCGACGGCCCAGCATGTAACGCATGAAGAGCGAACCGGTCTTGGAAATTGACCTGCCCGGGATTCCAAAATTGCGGAGTGGCAAAGTACGGGAAATTTTTGATCTGGGCGACCAGCTCCTGATGGTGGCCACCGACCGGATTTCGGCCTTCGACGTCATTTTGCCCAATGGCATTCCGCGCAAGGGGGAAATTCTGACCCAAATTTCCTTTTTCTGGTTCCAACAGTTCCAATCCTGGGTCCCAAACCATCTATTGGCCGGCCCGGAAGACCCGTTGCCGCCCGTCCTAGGACCTTATGCGAAGCTCCTCCACCGACGTTCCATGCTCGTGTGCAAAGCCCAACCGCTACCCGTAGAGTGCATCGTACGCGGCTACCTCGCAGGCAGCGCATGGAAGGAATATCGCCAACGGGGCAGCGTCAGCGGTATCCCCCTGCCCCCCGGCATGCAAGAATCCGAGGAACTACCCGAGCCCATTTTCACCCCATCTACCAAAGCCCAAAAAGGCCATGACCAAAACATCTCCTTCGACGAAGTCCGTCGCTTCTTAGGCGAAGATTTGGCTTGCCAAGTGCGAGATCTCAGCCTCCGGATCTATCAGGAAGCCCGCGCCTATGCGCGCAGCCGGGGCATCCTCATCGCCGATACCAAGTTCGAATTCGGCCTACACCAAGGCAAACTCTTGCTCATCGACGAGGTCCTGACCCCCGATTCGTCCCGATTCTGGCCCGCCGACCAATACCAGCCAGGTCGGCCCCAGCCCAGTTTCGACAAACAATACGTCCGAGATTACCTGGAAAGTGTTAGCTGGAACAAGCAGTCCCCCGGACCGGTCCTGCCCCCCGAAATCGTATCTGCCACGGCCGCGCGCTACATGGAAGCTTACGAACGGTTAACCGGTCGGCAACTGTGAAGTACCCCTCCGGCACCTCAATCCCCAGACGCGTCGCCCTCCTTTTGCCTTCAGCCCTCCCCCCAGACCCTTCGCAAATATGCCACGCCCTCGCGCACTTCGTCGGCACTGAGCGAGGGGCTCAACTCGAATACCTTCACATGCTCGGGCCGTACCCAAGGCCGCAACGCGACAAAGTCCACCTGACCAGTTCCCGGCGCGCAGTGATCCCTACAGGGCGGTTTGACGTCATGAATATGAAAGCCCGCTAAACGGTCGGCAAACGACTCCAAATGGAGCACGTGATGAATCAGACCCAGCTCCTCCTTGATCTGAGCATGCCCCGTATCATGCCAATAAGCCACCGTCGGTGACGAAAATTCCCGAAAGAAAAAACGCAGATCGGTCTCAAATGGAATCTCCTCCAAGGCTTCCCGATTCTCAATGCCCAAACGCAGTCCTCGTCGTTCGGCCTCGGGAATCAAACGCCGCAGCGTGTCGTGGGCATATTCCACAAAAGGCTCCTTCCGAGCCTCCCTCCGCTCAATGGCTTCTGCCAAACATGCTTCATAGCGCGGGCTTTGACGCTGACCAGCCGCCAACAACTCCTTCAACCGCCCGGTATAATCCTTCATCTCCACGCTGCCCATGTGCAAGACCACCAACGGGGCGCCCACTCGCACGGCAAAATCAAACGTCTTTAATGTGTTCTTGACGGCCAAGTCCCGCTCCCGAGCAAACTGGGCTGAAAACTGGAACAGGTTGGGTGCTGCGTGGGTCACACCCATCGGCAAAGGACAGAAATTATGCAGACTCGAAATGCGAATCTCCCCGGCATCCACAGCCTGTAAAATGCCTTCCACCAGACTAAGCCGGATCCCGTGACTCAGCTCGGCGTACTCAAAGCCCAGCTCCCGGATCTCGCGAAGCATTGCCCGACCGTCGGTGTGGCGATGCGAATTCCAACATGTGGAAAACGCATACATGGATGTTCGCAACTCAACCGTCTCCGACTGAAACGCCCCAAAAAAACAAAAACCGGCTGACCCACCTCCCTGGGCTGCAGCCGGCATTACGACCCCAATGACTCACATCTCCGCGTAACGCGCATTGAGCATCGCCGCGAAGCGCGCCGCCTTTTCCTTACGCCGACGCCGTTCGCTCGGCTTCTCGTAATGCCGGTGGTTGCGCACAATGCGCAAGACACCTTCCCGATCCAGCTTCTTTTTCAAGCGCCTCAGCGCCTTGTCAATCGGCTCTCCCTTCTTCAATCGGATCTCGCTCAAGGTCCATCACGTCCTCTCCATTGACCTTCACGGATCGGCCCATGCCTAACCCCGGTGCTCGGTCAAGGGACTCATACCATAGGTGTCTACGCTCCTGACTGTCAATGGCCAAATCGCACCCCCAGCCCCTGATCCTTAGAAAAGCCCTCCATCCTCTGCCCCACACTGCGGCCCGAGATCATTCAACGCTGAAACTTTTCCAGGTCCGGCGCAGCAGTCACCATCCGCAGCGCGGTCTGAATCCCGAGGAAATTCCAACCCTCCGTACCCAACCCATCGAATCACCGGCCCTCCTCCACTTTCGAATAGAAATCCGTGCCGCTTGAAACTACAACCAGAGCAAGTCCCCGCATCAACCTCAAGGTCCGAACGAACGGCTCCAACTTCCTCAAGCAGAAATCCCACTGGAACTGTGCCCATCTCCAACTTGCCTCAATATGTGGAGGAAGCATCCTCGAAAGTTTCTCTCTTTGGACTATTCAGAAAGTTCTTCCACCCATGGCCCCGTCGGCCGCCCCCGTCGCCCTTGAGGCAACTCCGGCAGCAAGATTGCCGTCCCAACCAAAATCAATGCCACACTGAGGATCGCCACTTGCTCCACCGTGTAATATTCAATCAACGAAAAGGCCACCATCGGGGCTAATACCCCGCGCAAGCCCGTAAAGAAGGTATGCACACTCATATAGTCAGCCACCCGCTCAGGGGGCGCAAATTTTGTGACCCAGAGACTCCAGGCAACGTCACCTCCAGCACTTGAGATACCAAATAGCACCGCTGCCACCACAAGACCCAATACACTGTGGCTGGTGAAAAAGGTGCCAATGCCCGCCGCAAAACCCAGATTCAATGCTATCCGCAAGACAAAGAAGTTCGCGCGATCAAACAACCACCCCCACACGGGGCTCATCACCAGCCGGGCCACGTTTGGAATCACCCCGGTCAATAAAGCCACGACCGCCACATTGAGTGGTTCGCCTCCAGCCGTAACCCCATGCCGCGGATTGGCCAGATACTCTACACGCAGCGGCACCATCATCAAATTGCCGAAACCCATAAACATCCACATCCACAACGTGCGTCGAAAAAGGGCATCCTGACGCACAAACCGCATCGCCTTGAATGGATGCGCCCCCTCCGTGCGCGTTAAGGGACGCGACGGACACTGCCGCATCGACCATCCCGCCAACAAAAAAGCACCAGCAAGCACCACCAAAAGCCAGGGATAAGTCTCCATCCGGCTGGACAAGGCGCGGCCGGCCAGTTCGCTAAAAAGCGCCGCAACCGCAATGCGGATCATGACCGTACGTGAAAACAACCGCCCCCGCTGCTGCTCCGGATAATTGTCCTGAAACACCTGTGTCATCAGGGGAACTGTCATGGCTAGACAGGCCCCGGACACCGCAGCGCCCACCACATACAGCCCCGGAGTCCGTACCACGGCCATGAGCAACAAAACCGCAGACCCCGTAAACGCCAACGCAGCTGCAGCTCGGCTGACCCGCCAGCCAGCTTGCTCCACCCTCGAGACCCACCAAGGAGACAGCAGAAAACCCAGACTGCCGCCCCCAGCAACCAGGGCCTTAGCCCATCCGGCGGCTTCAAACCATCGAACCGCGATCAACAGCAGGAAGGTCGTACCAGCGGTCTCCAATACCCCGCTGGCTACCGCCCGCATTCGTTCACACTGATAAGTCCGTAGACACCGCTCCGCCGGGTTCACCCGCCACCTCCACCCGATCCCCGCTCAGGCACGGTCCTCAGCCACCTGGGACCAACCCCACACCTGCAAATCCGCATAAGTGCGCATGCCACAATATCCAAGCTCAATCGGATCCTCCCCCAAGAATCCCCTAATGGGAGCCCTGCCCAACGCTGTTGCCTCTCGATCCTCAACCCGCCCCCGACGCCTCAGTCGGCAGCATGAGAGCAGGAAAATACACCGTAAAGGTGGTACCTTCTCCCGAACAGGTCTCCACGAAAACGGCTCCACGCGCCGAGCGAACCAGGCGTTGCACAATGTTCAGTCCCAGTCCAGTCCCTTGTTGGCGATCCTTCGTGGTGAACCACGGATCAAAAATCCTCGCCAATACCTCCGGCGGCATCCCAGGCCCGTTGTCCCGCACTCGCATCGCCAAAAGCGGCGGGGTGTTGTCAAAGCCCTCCATATTAAGAAAGCGCGTGCGGGGAGTGTCCCGGAATCGAGATAGATCCAAGGGCTCGGTCAACAACTGGCCCTCCACCTCGACGCGATGCGGCTCGGTCGAACATTGAAACGCATTCACCGCCAGATTCATCAACACCTGAATGAAATCCGTCCCATTGGTACGGACGGCCACCGGTTCCGTCACCGGATGCAACACAAACTCGTGACGTTGGGCACTGGGATGCACCCGCACCAATTGCGCGAGGTCACCCAACAACTGTTGAACCCGCCCGCTCGTGGCGTCCTCGCCACCACGTTTCAAATAGCTCAGATACCGCCGGGAAATCTCCACACAGTTGGTCACCTGCCGCGTGATCACACGCAACCGTTCCCGGAAAAACTCCAAATCCGAAGCTTCAAGGCGCTGCACCTGGTTCAGTCGTTGATTCAGCATCTGGAGATAACCCGAAATCACCGTTAAGGGCCCGTTGATGTCATGAATGATGCTGGCGTAAATCTCGCCCCGCGTCTGCGCGATCTGCTCCGCGATCCGCTGGTTTTGCAACTCCGCTCGCAAGGCCTGCACATGCTCCGCGTTATGGTGCAGTTCATACTCCAATGTGTGCCGCTGCAACGCACGCTGAACCGCCGCGCGAATCGTGGCCACGTCGAATGGTTTGTTGATGTAATCACAGGCCTGCAAACGCAATGCTTGCCGAATGGTCTCCGTCGTCTCGTAAGCCGTGATCACCACCACCTCAATGCCCGGATTTACGTGCTTCAGCCGTTCCAACACCTCCAAGCCCGACATACCCGCCATCCGGATGTCCGTGATCGCCACATCCACCGGATGCTGCTGGGCCAGCGCTATGGCAGTGGGTCCGTCCGACGCCAGTAACACTTCAAAGTCGTCTTTGAAAATCACCTGCAACGACTGGCGCGGTCCTTCCTCGTCGTCCACAATCAACAACACCGGCTTGCGACGCGGCAAGGCGCTAACGGGCGCGGTATTTGCCGCGTCGGGTATCATCTTCATGGTGCTCATGACGGTCTCCTGCCCATTCCTGCCCACGACCCGCATCGCGCTGTCCGCCGAACCCTGGCCCGCATCATAGCGGCCGCGTCTCCTATCTCAAGCCTATCCAAACTGATACTTAGCGTGCACAGGCCCTCGTCTGCGGCAAAACCGGTGTGCTTTTCACCAAATCATGAGCAGTGTTCGCCCACAAGCCGCACTAAGATGAGCTGATATGCGGAGGTACTACATCGGCCTTGCTGCAGGAGTCCTCTTCAGCCTGCTTTTCCCCGGCTATCAGTCAAGTGCTGGCGTGGATCGCCCAGACCGAGATTGTTTAGACTGCCACGCCGATCCGGAACTGACCACCACCAACGCCGCCGGTCGCATTGTGTCCCTCCATGTGGACGAATCGCGCCTGCGCGTCTCCGTCCACAAAACCAACTCCTGCGTGAGCTGTCACACAGGCGTGACTCTTCGGCACCCGGAGGACGGTGAGCCCGTGGGTCCGGTGACTTGCGAAAGTTGCCACCAACCTCAGAGCGCTCTGTTCAACGCCAGTGTTCATGCCCAAGCTCTGCATGCAGGCCAGGCTGGAGCCGCTACTTGCCAGGACTGCCATGGTACTCACGATGTGCAGTTTGTCCATAACCCAGACTCGCCCCTCCACTTCACCCGGCAGGCCCAAACCTGCGGCGCCTGTCATGAGGCCGTTGCGACCGAGTACCAAGACAGTATCCACGGCCGCGCCTTGGCTCATGGCATTCGCGAAGCTCCCACATGTACCGATTGTCACAGCGAGCACCGGATTGAAGCCCTCCGGATTGCTTCTCCCGCCAAGATCGCCCGGGATGTCTGCAGCCGCTGCCATGCCTCCGAGCGTATCAACACAAAGTTCCGTCTGCCCGGCGACCGTGTGGAAACCTTTTTTCTCAGCTACCACGGTCTGGCCGCTCAGTACGGTCTGCCCGTAGCGGCCAACTGCGGCAGTTGCCACGGCACGCACAATGTGTTGCCCTCCAGCGATGCCCGATCCACCATCCACCCGGACAACTTGATCCACACCTGCGGCCGCTGTCATCCGGGCGCCACCGAAAAATTTGTACGCGCTCCAGTCCATATCGATGTGCGCGGGGTGCGGGGCGGACCTGATCCTGGCAGCCGGATCAATTGGTATGTACGACGCGTGTACTGGTGCTTGATCACCGTCACCGTGGGTTTCATGCTCATACATAATGGGCTGATGTTCCGTCGCAAATTGCTGCGTCATCTGTCCAGCCAACCCCGCACCGTCCTTCGCATGAACGCCATCCAACGTTGGCAGCATCACCTGCTGGCTTTCAGCTTCCTAGTGTTGGCCATCACGGGCTTCGCCCTGAGTTACCCCGACTCCTGGCTGGCTCGTCTGCTTGGCAATAGTGAACCGTTCCGACGCTGGCTGCACCGCTGGGCAGGCGTGGTGCTACTGCTCACAGGTCTCTGGCATCTGCTCTACGTCCTACTGACCTCCGAAGGACGCAAGCTCGCACGAGACCTTCTGCCCCGGGCTGGAGACGGAAAAATCTTGTACCAAACCGTGGCCTGGTTGCTCGGACGTAGACCCAAGCGTCCCCCTGTTGGCCGCTTCAGTTACGTCGAAAAACTCGAATACTGGGCTGTCACATGGGGAACCCTCCTCATGGGCATCACCGGCCTCATGATCTGGTTCAAACTCGAAATCACACGCTGGTTGCCCCGTTGGATCATCGACGTGGCCCTGACGGTCCATTTCTACGAAGCCATCCTAGCATGCCTGGCCATTGTCGCGTGGCACTTTTATCACGTGATCTTCGATCCAGACGTCTATCCCCTCAACCCTGCCTGCTGGGACGGACGGGTCACCGAAGGCTGGTACCGCGAAGAACATCCCCTGGACTCCCCCCCTTACGCTAACTCCGCGCGTGAACACTCGACTCTAAGCTCCCACACCCCTGCCGAACCAAACGACGGGCCTCAAACCCCGGGTCCAACTTCACCCCCGCCTGCGTAGAATAAATTTCAACTTATTTTGAGACATGTCAACTTAAGTTGCCATTTTGACAAAACATGAGTAGGCGCTCCGTGCCAGCCAAACGAGAATCGCAACGAAAAGATGAAGGGTCGGTCGCCGTACAGTTCACCACCAACGGAATGCCTATGAAAACTCGCAGGGTCATCCGGCGTGGCCGTATTGCAGGCGCGATGCTCGGGGTGTTGGGGGCCTGCTACGTTTCCCTTCAGGCACAATCACCTGTGCTGGTACCTCGGCCGCTCACGCATCAAGAGCTTCAAAGCTACGGGCTGCCGCAGCATTTGCAGGTATCAAGCGGCCTAGACACGGTCGGTATCGGGCAACCGGTGTATTTGGATTTGCTCTTACCCAAAACCATAACCAACGTCACGGGAATTGCGTGGGACCTCACTCTCAAGCCAGTGGGTAGTACGGACACCTTGCAGCCAAGTCCGCTTGGCCCCTCTATCCCGCCTTACGAACCTCGCGCGCAACTCGATTATCGGGTGGCCGACCGAAAGCTGCTCAAGCCCACCGCCGCTGGTCAATACACAGTCCAGGCAACCGTAACGGTCTCGGGCACGAACCTGGTCGTGCGACGCAACGTCTCCGTCGGCACCTATCTCGGCGCGCACACGTGTGCGCTCTGCCACAGCGGCGGCATTGTTGCCGATAACAAGTACCCTCAGTGGCAGCGAACCGCTCACGCCACCTATTTCACTCGCGCCATCAATGGGCAGGTCTCTTCTTTCTATCGTTCGAGCTGCATGCCCTGCCATGTCGTCGGATTCGACACCGATCCCGCCGCAGTCAACGGCGGATTCGACGACGTGGCCGCGCAGCTGGGCTGGACATTCCCCTCACAGCTGGCAGAGACCAATTGGAATGCCTTGCCCCAGCCGCTGAAAAACTTGGCCAACATTCAATGCGAGAGTTGTCATGGACCCGGTAGCGAGCACGGAATGGCACTGGGCCAAACCAATCTATTCAACTGGCCGCGCATCGCCACCAGCTACGGGGCTGGCGATTGCAACCTGTGTCACGCACGCGAACCGTACTATCCCCAGGGCATTCAATGGGCCAATTCCCGCCACGCCGTGGCCATCCGCCAAGAACGGACCGCATGTGCGGGTTGTCATCAGGCCATTGGTTTCATCGATCGCTTGAAGGGCGTGCCGGAAGCCCAACGGCGCACGACGTATGAGTCCATCAGCTGCACGGCCTGCCATGATCCGCACGACGCCACGAACCCACACCAGCTTCGCGCCATAGCCCCTGTCATGCTCCAAGACGGCTTTACCTTGGTCAATAAGGGTGGAAAAGCGCTGCTGTGCATGAACTGCCACATGTCCCGCCGAAACGCCACGAACTACGTCGAGGTCACCGCCGGCAGCGCGACCTTCGGCCCGCACTATGGTCCGCAGGCGGATATGCTCGTGGGCGCTAACGCCATCACCTACGGCAAACCCATCCCCAGTTCGGCCCATTACCAAGTGGTCCAAGAAAGCTGCGTTACCTGCCATATGCAGGAGACGGCACGAACCAACATCGCTCATTATCAAGCTGGCGGACACACATGGAGGATGGCATGGGACACAGGCTCCAACCGTGTGGAAATGGTGCAGGCCTGCGTCCAATGCCACGGCGAGATCGAAACGTTCAACTTCAAGCGCCAAGATTATGACGGCGATGGCATCATCGAGGGCGTTCAAACAGAAGTGAAAGGTCTCCTAGAGAAACTGGCTATGATGCTGCCGCCCATCGGCCAACCCGTGGTCGCCAGTGACAATGCATCGCGCCAGCGGTTTACCCGTCAACAACTCCGGGCCTTGTACAACTATCTGTTTGTTCTCGAAGATGGAAGTTATGGCATCCACAACCTCAGCTACGCAGTCGGACTCCTGAAAGCTTCCATCGCTGACCTCAGCGGCGATGCCAACAATGACGGGCTACCGGATTGGTGGCAACAAGCATATTTCGCCAGCATTAATGATCCCATGGCAGCACCCAACGCCAGTCCTGCCGGGGACGGCGTGCCCAATTGGCTGAAATTTGCGCTCGGACTAGATCCGAGGATGCCGGGCGTAGCCCTGCCGGATGGCGTGGTGTTCGTTCAAGGCAAGAATCTCGGCGGCCGGGATAACAAGGTGCGCATTTACACCGCAGCCGAGATCACCTTCGACACCAAGCCCGGCAAGCGATACCAAATCCAAGCTGTCTCAACCTTAGGTACCGGATGGCAAAACATCGGCCAACCAATCCAAGGTACAGGTCAGGCGGTAAGCTATCTCACGCCGACACGCGGGAATGTCCAACAGTATTACCGCGTAGTGGAAATGGACTAATCCGAACGAGCTTCCACGCACCACACACCCGACCGCAACGGCACCCCTTCCTGGCCTCCGGGAAGGGGTGCTTCCTGTTGCCTAAGGCGCCCTGCCTCGGTAAATAACTCCGCCCCAGCAATGTCGACTTCGCACCTCAGGCTCTTCGCAGCGATTCCAACCCAACATGGCCCGTGCTGCACATTCAAGGCCTAAGGCCCGGCAAGAGCTATAAGCCGAATTCTGTCTGCTCCGGGTTTTGACCCGGAGGAGAGTATCATTTATCTGAGCGGCCAGAACCCGGGACGCGTCCCGCATCGGCGGGACTGAAGCGGGCCACTTCCTACGTCCCCTATTTGGCCTTGCACCCGATGGGGTTTTCCGTGCCTCGTCGCTTACGCGAGCGAGCGGTGGGCTCTTACCCCACCTTTTCACCCTTGCCGGTACACCGCCTTTGGCCGACGCAGCCAACAACGGCGTACAGGCGGTTTGTTTTCTGTGGCACTTTCCGTCGGGACGCCTCGCGGCGTCGCCGCCCGCGTGTATCCGGCACTGTAACCCAAAAGGGATCTCAGGCCGGTTACGCGGCATCGCGCCCTATGGTGTTCGGACTTTCCTCCCCCGAGGCGAGCCCCGGGAGCGATACTCCACCCTTGCCGGACCCGTGGCAATCTACGCGCCGAGTCCTCGGACTTCAACCGGTGATTCTCACCAACAGGGGTTCATTCCTCTCGTTACCTCCGGTTTCTCAAGGCTTCAGAATCTCCACGCCAGAGTCACAGAGCCAAATACACTCAAATCCTGCTGGCCGCGAAATTCGTGTTCCCAAAAAGCGTAAGTGAAGGACCCTGAAATCGGCCCCCTCACAACTGTACCCAGTTCAGCCGCTGGCAGCCACCCATGCTTAACCACAGAAGGGCCTTCTTTCCAACTGTACCCATCCAGTGTGAGGTCTGGGTCACCGTCCTGTCGACTCCACCAAACGCGCACCCCCCACCCACCGAGCCGTCCGGGAGCAATGCAACGAGGCAACGAGGGCGGCAAATGGATCCTGCCACGCATGAGCGTGATGCCGAAATCGTGAGGAATCCAATAACCTACCGAATTTGCCCGCCCCATTGTCCCCTGGGTCAATACATAGCCCAACATTAGGTTCACCAATTCAGGGACTTCAGCAACCTATCCTGAATCATCACCCCAGACGCGCAATCGTCGACCGTGTTCGTAGACCCTATTGAGAATCAGTTCATTAGCAAGCCACTGGCTCCAACCTCGAGGAATCTCGCTGTCCACCCGACGGCGAACGCACTTCTGCATCTCCCCGCCAAAGACCACGGATCCACCAACGCCGCCGATCAACTTCAATCCGTGTAAAGGCCTGCCTGTTGCAAATGGAGGGGAATAGCCTTGTACAATGACCCTGCAGAAGGTCAATCCCGCGAGTCGGGCACAATTCGCTGCGTATCGCGTGCTATTCCCATGACCTGACCGGCTTCCAGACTCCACATGGCCTGTTGAAAAAACAACGCAACGATTCTCGAGTTCCCAGCGCAGGCCAGATGGACGAAGGAAGAACAAGGAAGATCAACAAAAGCGCCATGCTCCTGCATCTAAAAGCGGTTTGTTCCAGCAAACGCGTCCTTCCCCCCGGCAATGAAAATGCCCAGTTCGATCCCTACTCTGAATTTAGGAGAGACATGTCGAGCTGACCCGGCATATCCACGGCCGACAGCGACAAAACGGACGCCTGCCGCTAGGTGCAAGCACCGGTCCCAGCCGGTTTGGCTTTGCTTACAGGAATGGGCCCCTACGTGGTCACGGCCACCGTTGAATCCTGCCGCCACCAGTCCATGTCCACCCAGTCGACCTTGTTCCGTGCGCGGTGTCGGCGCTATAGATTCCCCGCCATGCGTTTCCAAAGAACTCCAACCCGTCGTTCGCTTACGGCACCTGAATGACACAATTCAGGCTGCCGTAAGGATTCGGCACGCGCAATGTGCATTCCGGGTCGTCCTGCCATTCTCCGTCTACAATGAAGCGATAATGATACGTCCCCGGGGGCAAGTTTACAGTCACTGTCCAAATCCCATCTGGTCCCTTATGCATGGGAATCGCCTGCTGCTGCCAGTGAGTAAAATCCCCTGCCAGTAAGACACTCAGCGCCGTGGGTGCATTAAACCGAAAGGTTTGACCTGCCGGTGAGGATGACTTCGGGGTTTTGACTGTTTTGGTGATCGATTTGCGGGCTTGTTTGGTTGCCATACCTTCGTTTCCTCCATCTTCCTGAAGTCGCCGCCAGGGGCAATGAAAGCCAGAGGGCCGCACTCTGTTCCAACCACCTTTCATGCCCCAAGTTTAGCTTGCAACAAATTCCATATCCCTGCAAGAGCCGAACTGTCACGAAGTTGCAACGACAGCCCGTCGCCACCCGATGAAAGCCGACTGAACCAAACGCGCCGAACCGAGACGATCTGCTTAACGGCCCATTGCTGGCCAGGGGACCTTCCTCAATCTGGCTCAGGGCATCATGACAAAACGGTCCCCACGATAATGGCATCCAGCAATCGTTACTGGAAGCTGACCCAAGTCGGACGACCCCAGACCAAGGCCTTGACCATTCACAGGAGCTCGATGCGCAAGAGCCGGCGGGAAGGCAAAAGCATCCACCTTCAGACTGAACAGCCCGAGCCGCGCGTTAATCCGGGCACCGTTCAGACTTTTACACACGACTCGAGCTCTTTCCAAACAGCCGAAACTAGCTTAGCTTAACTACATCATTTGGAAAACAAGGGCTCATGCCGAGTGTTTACATTAAAACGTACGGTTGTCAGATGAACGTCCGGGACAGCGAGGCTGTCGCAGCCCAACTGTTAGCCCGGGGGTACACACTGGCGACTTCCGAAGACCAGGCAGACATCGTTCTGCTCAACACTTGCAGTGTGCGAGATCACGCAGAACAAACCGCACTCAACAAGATGCGGTCTTTAGCGGCAGACCTCCGACGCACCGGGCGCGAGGTGATTCTCGGATTTCTGGGCTGCATGGCGCAAAGTCGCGGAGAGGAACTCCTTCAGCAGTTACCCGCAGTAGACTTGGTGTTGGGCACGCAAAAGTTGCATCGAACCGCAGATTACTTGGACGAACTGCTCCGTGGGGTCCGAACCAAAGTGGTGGACACGCGACCCGAGCCCGGCAGCGAATCTGCCATCCGCGAGCATTTGGCCGCTGCAGATGGTTCGGCGCCCGTGACCGCCTACGTAAGCATCATGCAGGGCTGCAACCAGCATTGCACGTTCTGCATTGTGCCCCAGACACGCGGGCCCGAGCGAAGCCGGCCCATCTCGGACATTGTCGCCGAATGTCGCCAATTGGCCGCGCGCGGGGTCAAGGAGATTATGCTCTTGGGGCAAATCGTCACCAGCTACGGGCGTCGCCCAGGTCTCAATGGCCGGCCCGGCTGGTTGGGAGCAGGAGAAGCATGGCCGCAACCACAAACTGTGTCCGGCAGCGAGCTCTCACCTTTTGTCCGGCTGCTGGAGGCCGTTCATACCATTGATGGCATTGAGCGAATTCGATTCACTGCGCCCCATCCCAAAGGCTACGGTGACGATTTGATTCATGCTTACGGGCGACTTCCCAAACTTGTGGAGAGCGCTCACGTGCCTGTTCAAAGCGGCAGCAACCGGATTTTGAAACTCATGCGCCGCGGCTATACCCGTGAACGATTCCTGGAAATCATCCGCAAACTGCGTGCAGTGCAACCCGGTATCGGTCTGAGCACGGACATCATCGTCGGTTTCCCTGGCGAAACCGAAGAGGACTTTCAACAGACCTTGGCACTCTGTCAGGAAGTGGAGTTTGACCAGGTCTTTCTATTTAAATACTCGCCGCGGCGTAATACACCCGCTGCCAGCATGCCGGATGCATTGCCCCCGACCGTGATCGAAGAACGCCATGCCCGGGCTGCCGAACTCATCAATGCCATCGCACGACGTCGTTACGCCGCCATGGTCGGTAAAACGGTGCAAATCCTCGTCGAAGGTCCCAGCAAGAAAAACCCCCATCGGATGATGGGCCGAACCCGGTGCAACAAAATTGTGGTTTTCGAAGGTTCCCCCCGTCATCGCGGCCAGTTAATGGATGTTCGCATTGTGCGGGCCGGTTCCTACACGCTTTACGGGGATCCTGCCATTGTCGGGCTTGTCCCTGAGGAGCCCCCTCTGCCCGGAGCGGACAAACGGGATAAGGTTTCGCACCCCGTAGTACTATAGGCCTGCCTCTATTGCCTCCGGCGTGAAACCGTTCGGATTGGCACAAACCGCTTGAGGTTAACGCCAGCCCTCCCACAATGGCACGGCATGCGTATGGGCCGCGCGGGGTGGGTCGCTTGGTTTTTTTGCTTCGCAACCGGGTGCACCGGTCCGACCAGCCTTCGGACAGACACGCCCTCTACTACCTCGGTCGCCCCCACGCCCTTGCCTCCGGAGAAGCTGTCTTCCGCCAGCAGCGATACACCATCCGAAGAAATGGCTGCATGGCAACCCCTGACCCGTTGGGCTGTTTCGCGTGGTTTTCCGCCTCCTCGTATCATGGAAACCGGTGCTTCTTTCGGCTGCGCCTTTGGCCCGAATTCCCATCAATGGCTATTCCAGGCCGGATCCACTTTGGCCTCATGGAATGGGATCCAGATTCGACTGGGCTTTGCGCCTCAATGGATCAATCAAGATTTTTGGCTGCACGGATTGGACATCGCCAAACATATTGAGCCCCTGCTTGGTCCGAGCCGGATTCACCTGCGGACTCCGCCGCGAGTAGTGATTGATCCCGGCCACGGAGGCCAGAATACCGGAGCCCGAAGCATCCACGATGGCCGGTGGGAAAAGGAATACACACTCGACTGGGCCCTGCGGCTCCATGCACGTCTCATCGCTCACGGGTGGGAAGTGATCCTAACCCGACGCCATGATGTTGACGTCTCCTTAACCGATCGAGTGGCAATGGCCGAAGCCACAAGCGCAGATCTTTTTGTTAGCCTCCATTTCAACGCCATGGACAACGGCATTCTGGCCAGTGGATTGGAAACCTACTGGACCACTCCAGCGGGAATGACTTCTACCATCCATCGGGGCTACGACGACAATCCGGCAACGGTCCACCCGAACAACGCATTTGACGAGGCCAATTTCCAATTGGCCGTCCGACTCCATCGTTCTTTACTCCTTCACACGGGTCTGGCCGACCGCGGGGTTCGTCGCGCCCGGTTCATGACCGTGCTCCAAGGTCAAAACCGCCCTGCCGCGTTGGTGGAGGGCGGGTATCTTACCCATCCCGAAGATGCACGCCGGATTGCGGATCCCACGTTCCGAGAACGGCTCGCCGAGGCTGTCGCCCGTGCATTGCTATGCCTTCCCGAGGACTCATCGTGGTAACGGGGGGAGCCGGCTTCATCGGCTCCCATTTGGTGGAACGGTTGCTGTCGGAACGCTACCGAGTCGCAGTGGTGGATGACCTCTCCACCGGCAGTTTGGAAAACCTGCATGCGGTTCGAACCGACCCACGACTCACGGTGGAGATTGCGCCGGTGTCAGGCTCACGCGAACTGCCGCGATTCATGCGCCACGCTCAAGGGGTTTTCCACCTGGCGGCAGCCGTGGGCGTGGAACTGGTGGTCCGGGCTCCGATTCATGTTTGTCGCGCGAATCTCCGTGAAACCGAAGTCCTCCTGGAGCTGGCCATGCTCCGCCGCACTCCGGTCCTGCTCGCCTCCACGTCGGAAGTGTACGGCCGCAGTACCAAACGCACTTTTTCCGAGGAGGACGATCTCCTGATCGGTCCGCCGACCCACGCGCGTTGGACCTATGCCTGCTCCAAACTCATGGATGAATTCTTGGCCATGGCCTGCGCTCATGAGCGCAACCTGCCGGTCATTATTGCCAGAATCTTTAACACCGTGGGCCCTCGACAAACAGGTCGCTACGGCATGGTCCTGCCCCGATTCATTCAAGCCGCCAAAGCCAACGCGCCTCTCCAAGTATATGGAAGCGGCCGCCAAACCCGCTGCTTTTGTTGGGTCCTTGACACCGTGGAAGCCCTGGTACGGCTCTTCCAGTGCTCTCAGGCTTGGGGCGAGGTCTTCAATGTAGGCGGCACGCAGGAAGTAACCATCCGTGCGCTGGCGAACATGGTGATCCAGCTGCTTGGTTCCCAATCAACCATTCAAACGGTGCCCTATGAACGCGCCTATGCCCCCGGATTCGAGGATTTGCGTCGCCGGAGACCGCGCATCACCAAGTTGATCCGTTACACGGGGTTTCGTCCCCGCACTACTCTCCGCGAAATCATCCTGCGCACGGCCCCGAGCGTACCTATTGCGAATACCGGTGCGACAGTTGCACCCGGGGCCCCTGCAGTCCGTGTCCTATGAAAAGCCGATCCACCCCCTGAAGTCCCATCCGACACAAACACCTATGCCTGGACAGGCCCGGTGCATCGGCTCAATGACAACCGCAACCCGAGCCACAACCGCACCCGTGGATATCTTCCTCGGTTGGCATTCGACCTAGTTCCATTGTCAATGAGACCTGTTGCTGAATCGCCTGCCGCATCTCCTCCAGAGCCGCTTGCGCATCGAGAAATCGGCGTGCCACCTCATTCGCCAGCAAGGATTCTCGAGCACGTTCAAATTGCTGAACCTCTTCCTCACTCAGCGGTTCCCCATACTGCTGCTTGCGCCGGAGGGCTTGTCCCAAACTAACCACCTCCTCGTACTGGGCCCGCGCTTTTTCATCGTCCAAAAAGGCTTGGATACTCCTTTGCGCGGACTGAAAACCTGCATCCTCCAGGATGGTCGCGCACAATTCACGGGTCTTTTGCCCGATTGCATCGTTCTGGCTCATAGGTTCGTTTCACTCGGTTTAATGTGTTTCCCTACTCTCTTGGCCGATGACTCCCGCCTCGGCCGCAACGGGCAAACATAGAGGACTCTTGAGGAAACGCAACGGAACAAATCGGGTTGAGCAGGCTGCATAGAAACCTCCGGGAGGTGAACTTGGCACCCTGGCTCGAAAGCACAGGGCTCAAAAGCTCCGCGGGCATGTCTCTAGGCGGACTTCGCCCGCAAGTGCCTGACCCATCTTGGACCGTTAAGCCTGGCTTGCTCCGGTCAATTCTTGCCCGTTACCCTGCTCGCATGGAGCACGCGGATTTCGTTCATCTGCATGTCCACACGGAATACTCGCTGCTGGACGGCGCCTGCCGGTTGGACCGGCTGGTGGAGCGTGCCCATGCATTAAAGTTTCCGGCCCTTGCCATCACCGACCACGGAGTGATGTACGGCGTGATCGATTTCTACCAAAAAGCGCGCGCCCAGGGCATCAAACCGATTCTCGGTTGCGAAATGTATGTGGCCCCGGGCAGCCGCTTTGAAAAAAAGACCCCCGCCGGCGGTCGGGACGTTTATCATCACTTGACCGTTCTAGCCGCAGATGAAACCGGCTATCGCAACCTCATCCGATTGACCACAGCAGCTCATTTGGAGGGGTATTACTACAAACCGCGCATCGACAAGGAATTGCTGGCAGCGCACAAAGCGGGGTTAATTGTTTTATCCGGCTGCCTGGCCGCTGAAATCCCGGAGCTGATCCTGCGGGATCAACTGGACCGTGCCCGCGACGCAATCGATTGGTACAAGCAAGTATTCGGTCCTGACCACTTCTACCTGGAGCTACAGGACCATGAGTTACCGGAACAAGCCCGGGTGAACCGTCAACTCCTAGCCTGGGCCCGGGAATTTGGGTTGTCTGTCGTGGCCACCAACGACGTCCACTATCTGGAACGCCAACACTGGCGGGCGCATGACTGCCTCATTTGCATCGGGACGCAGACCACATTGAGAGATCCCAAGCGTCTCCGGTATGCACCAGAACAATTCTATCTGCGCTCCGCCGCTGAAATGAAGGCTCGTTTCGCCGAGATTCCTGAAGCTGTCCGGAACACGCTGGAAATCGCAGAGAAGTGCAATGTCGAAATTGAATTCGGCCGACTGCATTATCCCGTGTTCCATCCACCCCCACCGTACACCCGCGAGCAATTCCTCCGGTTGTGGATCGCCGAGGGCCTTCAGCGTCGTTACACTTTGCGGGTTCAACCGAAGCCGGATGGCTTCGAAGTCTTGGGCGTAGATGATCCCCATTTGCTTCCAGGACTCACAGCACCACCAGAAGGACAACAATGGTCGCCGGGGACACCCGAGGTGCGCGACGCTATCCAACGGGTTCTCCAACGTGTCGAGGCAGAACTGGCGGTCATCCAGCGAACCGGTTTTGTCAGCTACTTTTTGATCGTCGGGGATTTCGTAAAACACAGCCGGGAACGAGGCATCGCTTGCGCCGCCCGGGGGTCGGCTGCGGGATCTTTGGTCACTTACCTGCTGGGCATCTCCAACGTGGACCCGCTTCGCTACGGTCTGTTGTTCGAACGGTTTCTCAATCCCGAACGGGTCAGCCCCCCGGACATTGACATCGATTTTGCCGACGATCGACGCGCTGAGGTGATCGAGTACGTCCGTCAAAAATATGGCCGCGATTGTGTTGCTCAAATCATCACCTTTGGCACGCTGGGAGCCAAAAGCGTCGTACGCGATGTGGGACGGGCGATGGGCTTGACCTACGGCGAATGCGACCGCCTCGCCCGCATGATCCCCAACGACCCTAAAATCACGCTGGCACGCGCGTTAGAATTGTCGCCCGAGCTCCATCAAGCCTACGAAACCGAGGAAACCACTCGCGAATTGATCGACATTGCACAGGTTCTTGAGGACCTGGCGCGCAATGCCTCCGTTCACGCCGCTGGGGTCGTTATTGGACCGGAGCCCTTGGTAAATCTTGTGCCGCTCAAGGCTGACGAGAATGGCGCCCTGGTAACGCAATATGCCATGGGCCCAGTGGGCGACCTGGGCCTGCTCAAGATGGATTTTCTTGGCCTGAAAACCCTGAGCGTGATCCGGAACACCTGCGAGTTGGTACGCCAGACGCGGGGCGTGGAAATCAACGTGGATCAACTTCCCTTAGACGATCCCAAGACCTATGAGCTCCTCAACAAAGCGCGCACCTTGGGCGTGTTCCAATTGGAATCCGCCGGCATGCGAGAACTATGCCGAAAGTTTCAGTTGGGTTCAATCGAACACATTACGGCGCTGATTGCCCTCTACCGGCCCGGCCCGATGGATCTCATCCCCGAGTTCTTACGTCGTCGGCATGGAGAAGTCCAAATCGAGTATGAACATCCCTTGCTCGAGCCCATCGCCCGGGAAACCTACGGCATCCTGATCTATCAGGAGCAAGTAATGCAGGCTGCGCAGATTCTCGCCGGTTATTCACTCGGGGCTGCGGATCTGCTCCGTCGCGCAATGGGCAAAAAGAAACCGGAGGAAATGGCCAAGCAACGGGACACCTTCGTGCGCGGCTGCATAGAGAAAAACCGTATTCCGCCGGCCAAAGCGCACCAAATCTTTGACTTACTGGAAAAGTTCGCAGGCTACGGATTCAACAAATCTCATGCGGCAGCCTATGCCATCACCGCTTATCAGACCGCGTATTTGAAGGCCAATTACACGACCGAGTTTTTGTGCGCCATGATGACCAACGACATGGCAGACACGGAAAAACTCGCCGAGTATATTGCCGAGGCGCGATCCTTCGGTATCCAAGTACTGCCGCCCCACGTCAATGAAAGTGACGTCCACTTTACTCCGCTCCGATCCGAACAACCGGGTCAAACCCCTGCCGCCATTCGATTCGGCCTGGCTGCCATCAAAGGGGTCGGCGAAGCCGCCGTCCAGAGCCTGCTCTCAGCCCGGCAGCACAGCGGTCCCTTTCGATCTCTCTTTGATTTGTGCGAACGGGTGGACACACGCACGGTCAATCGACGGATTTTGGAGGCCCTCATCAAGGCCGGCGCCTGCGACGGACTCGGCCCCAACCGAGCCACATTAATGGCTCAGATCGAGGCAGCTCTGACTCGTGCGGCTCACGTGCAAGCCGATCGCCAGCGGGGGCAAAGTTCGTTGTTCGGCCTGTGGGGCGAAGAAGCGACAACACCCACTGAAGCCTCGCTGCACCTACCCGAATGGCCCACGCACGAACTGCTGGCTCACGAAAAGGAATTGCTTGGGTTGTATCTCACAGGGCATCCGCTGAGCCCTTATGCAGCGCTGCTGGAGCAATACGCTCTGACCACGGCCGCGCATGTTACCCAACTCCCCCCGCGGACCGCCACTCGCCTGGGCGGTCTCATCGTTTCCGTCCAGGAAGGCTTCAGCCGAAAGTCCAATCGCCCGTATCTAACAGCCACGCTTGAAGATATGACAGGAACGGTCCAATTGCTCTGCTTCGAAGACGCCAGCGAGCGGTGTCGGGCCGTATTGCAACCCAATGCTGCCGTCATGGTCATAGGCGAAACCGGAAGCGAGGAAGCGTCCGCCAAATTGTTCGTCTGGGACGCAATCCCGTTAGAGGAGGTCCCGGTCCGGTTCACCCGGGCCGTGCATTTCAGGATTTACCCGAGCGCAGTGCGTCCGGACACGCTCGAACGATTGTATGGTCTGATTGCGTCACACCCGGGCAAGTGTCCCCTGTACCTTTGTTTCATCCGACCAAACGGGCAAACAGTGGTTCTGGAACCCCACGAGCAGTTCAGAGTGCGCCCTTCTACAGAGCTTCAGCGGGCCGTGGAGGAGCTGCTCGGGGAAAACAGCTACTACGCAAAAATTGACCGCGATCCACCTGAACGACCTCAAAGGGCCAATCGACGCAACGGTAATCAAATACAGAGCGGGATCACCAACGGCTCCGCCAAACGAAGCATGCCTCGAGAATGAACCAAGCGCTGGCCCTGCAAACTTGCGCAAGCATGTAGGGTGAGCCACTTAGGTGCTGAACTCCCCGACTGCGGAGCTCACTCTCCGAGGCTGCAAGCGGCAACCATGCTCGCCCGTATCCGCGACTGCTGCGAACCTTTGCACCCCTGTCTCGGCTGTCTGCGCCCTTGCCAGGGAGGGAGTGCACTTTGAAATCCCTCTAATTCGATCAAGGAGCAATCCTTTATTGGTCAACTTCCAAGACTCTCGCTCGAGGCCCTTTAACTGACAAAGCGCACATTGTTTTGAGAGCCATAGGGATTGGGCACGCGCAAGGTGCATTCCGGATCATCCCGCCATTCGCCGTCCACCAGAAAACGATAATGATAAATGCCCGGCGCCAGCGCCACCGTCACTTCCCACACACCCCCCGCACCGCGACGCATGGGAATCGGCGACCTCTGCCAATGGGTGAAATCTCCCACCAACAACACACTGACGGCTTCCGGCGCCGTAAACCGGAACGTCTGAGGTATGCCTTGACCGGTGGGAGTGGCTGGCAATGGCGATGCACCGCCGACAGAGCTGCTCTCCACGCTTGCTGATCGTTTGCGAGCCATGATGCAGATCCTTGGGACGTGCGACTCCTAACAACCCCGGACCGGAGGGATGGCACCTCCCCGATCCTCTCCGGCCCGGGTGCTCGCACTGCCCACACACCTCAAAACTGATAAATCACGTTCAACGCAACTGAGACCGCATTGTCGGCAGTCCCATTCAGGAATTGGCCGCGTCCATCGAGATCATGATCCCACCGCACCTCCAGGCGGCTCAGCGTATGATCCCAAAGCTGATACGCCAGAGTGCCAGTCAGGCCGAGCAATTGTACCGAATTAGGCCCTGTATACCCGTAGGCGCCAGCCGATCCAGTGGCATATTCGGCCCGACCGCTTACCTTCAATTTCTCCGTGGCCTGCCAGAGTAAATACAGCCCGGTCGCATTCTCATAAGATCCATCCCCCAAACCATTTGCCCGGTAGTCATACGCAAGGCCGAGGGATAGACCCTCCACGGGCGTCGGTAATGTGGCCCCTGCGTAAAAGTTGATTGGATCTTTGACCCCTTGCACCCCGGCATCTACTATGCCGAGGTACAATGTGCTCCCCTCTAACCATCCGAAGTCCTCCGGAGCAGTCAACACAATGGAGCCGAGGTAACTTAGCAAAGAGTCAATCCCGCTGCGCGAGTTGATCGTGTTGACTCCTCCGCCGTCAGCAATCCCGGCCGAAATGCTCAGCCAATCTGTGAGCGGATAATTGGCGAGTAACCCCGTATGAATAATGGGCTCAATAAAGTAACCATAAGAACGACTGTAATTCGGATTGTTTCCGGATTCAAAGACTTCATAGCCCACAATCGTGTCCCATACTCCCATTTTCAATGTCAGGCCGTTGCCCACCGGTGCGCGAAGGTTCACATAGGCATTCTTGACCGCCACATCACCCGAGGCCACACCCAATGTCGACAACGAACCCAGCGTATTGGCATCCGGCCCGAACAGTAACTGAACTCGGTAACCCGCAGCCCAGTCAGTTTCTTCGAGTGGTTTTTCCAAGACCAACGATACGACGTTCAGATTGAACCCGTTCTGTTTGTTCGGTCCGTCGAAAGAACGACCGGGCACCGCATTCGAGGAGCCCGACCCGGGCAACCAAATGGCGGAAGTGTCCACATATCCACTCAGGGTCGTGGATGAAACGGCAGTCAACAAGGGTACAGCACTTTCTTCAGCGTGTAAGATCGAACCAGTGCCGATCACTCCCAATGCCATCAATGTCCGCGTGTAGTTTGCCAGCTTCATGTCAACCTTCATGTTGGAGTTGTTTTTTTCAATGACCAAGGTTACCTGGCGTGCGTGGCCTTCGCGCAGAACGGAGGAACCATCCGATCCCCAGCATCAATCAACCGGGTTCTGGCCTCTGCCCGGCCACGCACGCACAATCCCTCAACTAAGAGAATCGAAAGCACACAACGTGCCTAACACGTGGTCAACAGCATCATGCTGCACCCAAGGCCGTTACACGCCCACATCCATTCGACGTCTACCACTGCGCTGGCCCAAAGTGGTCGAAGTGCGCAAAATGCGACACCTGCATGAACGGACGCCATGGGGCGCTTGCCTCGGCCGTTTGAAACGTCTCGCGTCCCAAATCACCGAGAGAGGGCCAAAAGTCCCTCTCCAGTGCTAGATTGTACGCACACAGCCTGGAACTGATTGGCTTAATCAGAGATTTTCCAAGTTGCTTCCGCGCTGCACTGCTACGTTCTCAAACTGAGACCTGGTCAAACAGCCCAGCGCGCATGGGCAGCAGCAGTCGCGTGTTCAGCTCCACCGCGCGATGTTTTCAGTCCGCATCCCAGTCCCCAGCGCATGTAAAGGCAGACTCATTACACCGGTGTCGCCAGCGCGCGCCGGCCCATTGGTCTTTGGGAAGATGAATGAGAAGCCTTTTGGCGCAGGCACTTCCGAAACTTCCTCTCTTCGGGCGCGTGGTCCTGGATGGACAGGGCCAATTCCGCAGCGGCTTCCTTGTCGCTTTTGTGATTTCCACCGGGCAATCCGAACAACGTCCCCAAAAAGGAATTGGCAGACTTATCGGACTTTGGAAGGTCGCGCGGGCTTTGCCTCTCACTGCGCACAGCCGCTATGATGGCTCTGTGGAAACGGTGCTGTTGGCAACCCATAACCGTCACAAGGTGGAGGAACTGCGCAGGATTCTGGGCCGGGAGCTGGACTATCGAATCCTAACGGATTGGCCCGATCCCCCGCGCTTGGAAGAGACGGGAACCACCTTTGTGGAAAACGCAACCGCCAAAGTTCGTCAAGTGTTGGAATGGCTCAAGACACGACTCGACACGGACGAGCGAGCTCAATTCGAGTCGCCTTGGTGGGTGTTGGCGGACGACTCCGGATTGGAGGTTGATGCGCTGAACGGACTGCCAGGCGTATATTCCGCTCGCTTTGCAGCGCTCGACTCTGGTTCAGGAGGAAACAGCCCAGATGCTGAGAATAATGCGAAACTCCTTCGCTTGCTGCAGGACGTCCCCGAGCCAGCTCGCCGGGCCCGGTTTCGTTGCGTCATCGCTGTGGGACGATGGCCATGGTCAGGAGGACCGATACCCCTTCGATGGTTCGAAGGGGTCTGCGAAGGCCGCGTCTTGAAAGAGCCACGGGGTTTGGGTGGCTTCGGTTATGATCCCCTGTTCCAACCTGAAGGCTACGATCAAACTTTTGCCGAAATGCAACCGGAACTGAAGAATCGGATCAGCCATCGCGCCCGCGCGCTGGCGAAGCTGGCGCACTGGTGGCAACAGCACGGAGGGCCCAAAGCACCAGCCATCGAGAGATGAGAGAAATCAAATGGATGCAGGAAGCTCTGCGCCTTGCGCGCAAAGGCCGAGGTCGAACATCGCCGAATCCGATGGTCGGTGCGCTGGTTGTCCGCGGAGACCAAATTTTGGGTCGTGGTTGGCATCGTGGCCCCGGATTTCCGCATGCTGAAGTGGAAGCCATGGAGGATGCACGTCGCCGTGGACATCCACTCCGCGGCTCAACGCTGGTCGTCACGCTCGAACCATGTTGCACTTGGGGCCGGACCCCTCCATGCACTGATGCGATTCTTAAGGCCGGGATCCGCGAAGTCATCGTGGGCACGGTCGATCCCAATCCACGGCATGCCGGTCGGGGCTTCACTATTCTACAGGCGGCCGGCGTGCTCGTGCGCACAGGCATCTTGGCCGAGGCCTGCGCCGCATTGAACGAGGGGTTCAACCACTGGATCGTTCATCGCAAGCCCCTGGTAACTGTCAAGGCTGCCATGACGTTAGATGGAAAGATCGCCACGGCCCAAGGCGAATCCAAATGGATCACTAGCGCCGCTGCCCGTGCCCACGGACGACGCTTGCGTCAGTGTTGCGACGCTGTCCTGGTCGGCATAGAAACGGTTTTGGCCGACAACCCCTCCCTTTTGCCTGATGCTCCTCGACAATGGCGGGGCCGGCGGGTCGTACTGGACGCTCGAGCCCGGATCCCGCTGGAGGCCAACGTGGTGGCCGATGCTTGGGCGGAACGAACCATCGTGGTAGTGGGGCCCCGAGCGCCCCGCATTCGGGTGGCAGAATTGGAGCGCCGAGTCACCGTGTGGGAAGCGCCACTCGTCCAAAGTCCGAATCGCCACTCCGCTCCGCACGTGGATTTAGAATGGCTCATGGAGAAACTAGGGGAAGCTGAAGTGACGCACCTGCTGGTTGAAGGCGGAGGCGAAGTCCAAGCATCGTTTTTATTAAGCGGGCTCGCACAGCGTATCGCGTTTTACTACGCACCTCGGATCTTAGGCGGCGCACAGGCACGCAAAGCTGTCGCCGGAACAGGAGCGCGCTCATGGCAACAAATGGTCCAATTGGAAAATCCTCGTTGGCGCTGGATCGGGCCCGACCTCTTCCTGGAAGCGCGGGTAAAACTGGAAGCCACCCCACCTGGCCGGGTCGCTTAGTTTGGCACTCGCAACGCTTTGAATTATCGCCCTACCAGGGCCTCTGCACACGGGATCTTAAGCACCTTTTGTTCCAAATCTTGAACGCCTTTAAACGTAAAACATTAGCCGAAGTTAAGCCGCAATGCAGCCGATCTGGATGGGACTCAAAAGGAACAATGATGGAGCCAATGGCCGGATTCGAACCGGCGACCGACGGTTTACGAAACCGTTGCTCTACCACTGAGCTACATTGGCCCTCGGGCGGCAAGCTTGAACCAGTTACGCTCACCCCGTAGGCTTTGCCACCACGCCAGAGAACCTATCAGAGGTCAGGTCCGAGGACAAGTGTTGCCTCCAACGTGCATGGCCGACCAACACAGGTTCCCGCTGCCGCGACCATATGTTTCGGGCCTCCACAAGGAATCCCAAGTCGCTGAACCGGAGCCTGAATAATTCGCCCGCGAGGAAACATCCGAGGTTGACGCGGTTTCTGAGCCCGGGCCGTTCGGCGGGAAATCCCTCGGAGCGCTCGGCTTGCCGCGATCCGCGCCGCTCCTTCTCCCAATCGAAGTGTCGAAATCGCGGCCTGTGGCCTGCAGATACCCGTGCCGGTACCCCCGTGCGCTCTGTCCGAAGTGTTTCCCCTAAAGTAAAATTTGGCCGGATCCATGCTCGGAGGTTATATTTGAAGCCAAATAGCATGACGCAGGACATTGTTTCCATTCAGCCAGCCTGCCCAGAGCGCCGCTTGCCATCCGGGCAATCCCATGCGGCCTTCACACTGACGGAATTATTGGTGGTCTTGGGGATTGTGACCATCTTGGCAGGCCTGCTTTTACCGGCTTTGTCCCGCGCTCGGGCCCAAGCGCGAGATCTTGCCTGCCAAAATCATATGCGTCAGCTCCAAATTTGCTGGTATTTGTACGCTGGGGATCATGGAGACATTTTGCCCCCCAACAATTCGGTTTATAGCCTTACCACTGGCAACCCGTTGGCGTTGGGGGCCTCTTGGTGTCCGGGAAACGCACGGCTCGATGTGGAACCTTCCAACATTCTGAACGGTTTGCTCTATCCTTACAATCGGTCGACCGAGATTTATCGGTGTCCGGCAGATCGTTCAAAGGTGGAAACACCGGAGGGTCATCCATTGCCCTTTCCTCGAACACGCAGCTACAACATGAGCCAGTCCGTCAATGGATGGCCAGAGTTCGATCCAAGGTTGGCCGAAATTATCCCGTCTTACAAAAAGCTGTCTCAGATCCAATCGCCGCCACCTGCGCGCTTGATGGTGTTTTTAGATGTCCACGAGGACGCGATCCTCGATTCTTTGTTCGGCATACCCACACAGCAGGTTTTCGGCGATCGGCGGGAATGGTGGGATATCCCTGCCGACCGGCATCGACAAGGTTGCAACCTCTCCTTTGCAGACGGGCACGTGGAGCACTGGCGGTGGCGAGTGCCCAAGGTTGTTCGAGCACGCTGGGTGGCTCAACCCGTGCCTGAAGCGGAGTTGCCGGATTATCGTCGGGTGCAACAAGCTGTTCGACAAAGCTGGGACGCACCTTGAAAGTCCTCTTTTCCGGAGCCCCTCATCTGGCAAATTCATTTGTTTTGTACGCGCGATCAACATCCTTTGGAGCGTGGGCGCGTTTCACAGCCTTTGGAACGTGCCCATCCAATGAGCTTCCGCAAATTTGTGCGGTTCGATCAGTCGCAGCAACTTGCTCCTTCTTAATCCGGGCTTCAAATCCAAAACAGCATCCAACGCATATAACCGAAAAAAATATCGGTGAGGCTCGCCACGAGGCGGCATTGGTCCACCATAGCCGAGCCGGCCAAAGTCATTCAACCCCTGCCGCGCCCCACCGGGTAAATACTGAGTTTTGGGTTGATCCTCGGCCAAGCTAGTTCTTTTTGGTGAAATCTCGTAAACTAACCAGTGGGTCCAAATCCCTGAGGGTGCATCTGGATCTTCGACGATGAGCACCAGGCTCTTGGTCTTTTCCGGCATACCGTTCCATTCCAATGGTGGGGACACGTCTTGCCCTAACCCCGTGTAACGCAATGGAATCGGCTCGCCATAACCAAACGCAGGACTCCGGATCTCCATCATCATATCCAGCGCTGTCAGCGGCCAAAGACGTCAGAACCGCAGGGAGGCCATCATTCAAGCTTTCTCCAACGGCCATTTGCCCCCGAATTGGCAGGCGCATGTAAGGCCGACCTGTATTGCGCGGCTCCCTTCGTTCGCTCACTCTCTAATCCTTTCAAGGAGGGCCGTTCGTAAGCATTCACCGCTGCGGCAAGCTTTCTATAAATACACAGAATATCAATCCGGACTCCGTCGCGGTCACACGACTCGGTGGAGGAGACGGAGCTTGGTGCGCGGTGCAAGACTCGAACTTGCGACCCCCAGCGTGTCGAGCTGGTGCTCTACCAACTGAGCTAACCGCGCACTGAACCCGCTCCAAACCGGAAATCGGTCCGTTAAAAGTGCAACCTTATCCTTGACCCGGACCGACCAGGATGCAAGCGCAAAAACGGTCCCGACCCGAGTGACGCGCATTGCAACCGTGTGCAATCGAATGATACCTGCCCTCCTTTCAAGGCCCCGAGCACTTCACGCATCGTTCAAGCCTGTCGATCCCAATGTTCGGAGTCGGTTCAAAATTTGCTGCCAATGAGTGCCCTGCCAGAATAAATTTCCGCAGACGCTGCATAAGAAATATTCGTCCAACCATCGGGCCGTGCGCGGGGGAATTCGATCCGCCACGGTCGCTTTGGGCACTTGCTCGAGCCTACCGCCGCAGCGCATGCAGCGGGGTGTAGCCAATTTCAGTTCCAACTGCGTAAAGACCAAAGCCAATTGTTCGATGACTTCCAAAGTGGGCGGAATCCAGAGAGCTCGCAACCGACCGGTTCGAATAACGCGACGCTCTAAAAGCAAAGTGTCCGTGGTCAACAACACTGCGCCCGCTTGCAACGCTTGCTCCACCAACTGCCGATCATCCTGCGCCCGGGACCAAATCGCCTCTTGCCCGGCGGCCCACAACCATCGAGCCAGCCCTCCCAAGCCGGCGTCACAAAACAACAAAGGAGCGTTTCCAACTGGCGGCCAATGCTCACCACGCCGCCCTAAATACCGGCGATACCGGGCCTGCAAGCGCGCATCCACTTGAACCAATGCCTCGGCCAGACTCAGTCGTTCCCGCTGGCTTAACTGCCACGCCTGTTTCATCCAAATGGCCACTGCCTGAGCCGGGCGACGCGAGCCAAACTGACGCGCCAAGATCTCAAACCGACGTTGGCATGCCTTGAGAATCCGTCGCACACATTCAAGGTAACAAGTTTTATGAGAACACCCGAGTCTTCTTTCTCTCTGCAGCCGGCTCTCAGACCTTCTTCAACCGGCTGCCACGGAGGCTTATCCGGTTTGGCACGGCCTGTGAAGCAAGTATCCCGCAAAACCTAGAATCGGACGGCAATTGCCCGGGCGAAGCCTCGATGCTAGGATTTAAAACGCCGGGACGAACCCATGGGGCGCAACGAAAAGCTCGTGAGAACGAATTGGAGATTTTCGAACCAATCCGGGCAGCGCCAGTCAGATCAGAACACGCGCGCCGGTTCCAACAGCCGGCCGCCCTTGCGCGCCGGCCACACGGCAGTGATACGGGCGCAACTGGAGTCCTGCTGTGGACGCCCCTGAGCCTGCCTGCCGCCATGCCTGTTTCGGACCATCTGCGGGAAAAACTTCGCTCCGTGCCACATCGACCGGGCGTGTATCTGATGAAGGACCGCCTCGGTTCGGTCATCTATGTAGGCAAGGCCCGTGACTTGCGCAAACGCCTCAGCCAGTATTTCCATCCCTCGCGTCGGATGGGCTGGGATCTGAAATTCCGCGCGCTGGTCGAAACCATCCATGACTTCGATGTTCACGTTGTCCGAAGTGAAGCCGAAGCTCTCCTGCTCGAAGGCAAACTTATCAAGGAGTTCAAACCGCGTTACAACGTCAGTTTCCGCGACGACAAACGGTTCCTCATGGTGAAGGTGAATTTAAGGGATCCCCTGCCTCGATTCAGCTTCACCCGCGTTCGTGCCAATGACGGATCGTTATACTTCGGCCCGTTTCCCAGCTCCACGGCGTTGCGCCAGGTGATGGATCTGGCGCGGCGACAGTTTCATTTACGGGGATGCCGGGCGTATCACCCCACTGAAGCGGACTACCGTCACTGTCTGTACGCGCATTTGAAACATTGCACGGCCCCTTGCGTGGGAAATGTGACCCCAGAGCAATATCGGCAACAGGTCCTGGCCGCTTGCGCGTTTCTCCAAGGCCAGTGCCGTGAAACAGAAACTCAATTGGAAGCCGCCATGCGCGAGGCCGCCGCCCGTCAAGAATATGAACAGGCAGCCCATTTGCGGGATTTGCTGATCGCTCTACGTGAAACCACGCGCAAACAAGAGCGCTTCGAACGGGTTCCCTACAGTTTACCCGTAGCGGTGAATCCGGAGCGCGACCTTGCAGCGCTGGCCGAGGTGCTCCGGCTACCGAATCCGCCGGAGTGTATTGACGGTTTTGACATTTCCAACATTAGCGGCACATTAAAGGTAGCCAGCGTGGTTCGTTTTCGACAGGGCCGACCCGACCGCGGGCAATATCGTCGGCTTCAAATCAAGTCGGTGGAAGGACAGGACGACTTTGCCTGCATTGCAGAGGCGGTGCGCCGACGGTATCGTCGTTTGCTGCAGGAATTGAAACCGGACGAGGGCGCTCAAACGCCGGATCCCCGCGTTCCAAGCTCATCACCCGCTTCCCTGCCGACAACCCTGACCCCACAAAGTGAGGAGGGACTAAAACCTGTTCCCGCGGAATTGCAGCGATTGATTCACGAAACCCACATGGCCCTGCACCAAGGCAGACGGACAGTTTCCCCGCCGGGTTCCGCTCGACTGCCGGACCTGATATTGATCGACGGCGGCAAAGGCCAACTCAATGCCGCCCAAAAGGAGCTCGATCAACTTGGCCTCGGACATATCCCGGTCATCGGACTCGCCAAAGAGTTTGAAGAAATTTACCTGCCCGGACAATCGACGCCGGTCCGGCTGGATGCGGACCATCCAGCCTTGAAGTTACTCCAACGCATCCGCGATGAATCGCACCGCGTCGCCAACGCATACAATGCGCAGCTACGCCTGCGCCGGATCTCGGAAAGCGTACTCGATGAATTCCCCGGGATCGGCCAGGTACGCAAAGCCGTTTTGCTGAAACATTTTGGTTCCCTCCACCGACTGCGTCGGGCCACGGTGGAAGAAATCGCCCAAGTGCCAGGGTTTGGTCCGCGGCTGGCAACCGAGCTCCGCAAATTCCTGGACGCCCGCATGCCAGGAACTGATTCCACGGGCTGTCCCACGGCCGCCTCATGAAATCCGAGCGCCCTGAGGACAAGGCCGTTTCACATCCCTTTCCCAACCGCAGGACACTTCAATCGCCTTGCTCCTCTCGTTGTTCGAGCAGTTTCTCAATGTGACGATCCAACTCCAGCAACGCACCGGCACAGTCGGCTGCTTCCACCCGGCCAACCATCTCAGCCGTCCATGCTTCTTCCTCCACCTGTTCCCGAATGAACCAGTGCAACATAACCTGGGCAGGATAATCACGAGCCGCTAGCGCGGCTTCATAAGCGGCGTGGATTCCACGGCTGTTGTTCTGCTCCAGGCGCCGGGCGTAACGCGCCACCTCTAACAGCGACTCGGGCAGCGACTCGGGCGCAGGCAAAGCCTCTACCCGCGGTTCAACTCCCCGATCAATCAAATGTCGGCCAATCCGATCCGCGTGTTCTCGTTCTTCGCCCGCTTGTTTGCGAAAAAATCGGGCGAACCCGGGCAAGGTCCGGTGCGTGCACCACCATGCCAACGCCTCGTAATGATGCGCGGCCATGAGTTCATGATTGAACTGACGGTTCAATTCTTTGCGAAGCGACTCCGACATGCCGTTCATATTCTGGACTCCTTTCTTTCGAAGCTCTGCGATTGCCCTCGAACATGTTCGGGCTACCTTGCCGTGGCAAGCTCCCATAGTCGGCAGCGTTCTGTTAACCGCTCCATATTCCCCCAGTTAGCGTCTTTGTCCCAATGATTGCATTCTCCTTCTTGGAAGAGTCTGACTCCCATTCAGCTGCAACCAGCTGCATTGCTCCGAATCCACGAAACTCAACTCCCCCCAACCCCTGCGCACACAACGCAAAGGGACCGTGAGGCTAACCACGCCCCGCTGAAATGTCTTTTGCCCCTTGGCCCTTGTGGGCCACCAACGGCGACGTAATTGCATCCCATGCGGCTGCCGAAACGATCTCTATGCCAGCGTGGGTCGCTTCCAATCCGCATTCACCGGTGGAATCTGAATCCCTGCCCACCTTTGCAAAGTTACCAAACCAGATCTAGCCGGGAAGCTGGCCTGCGCTGTGCCTTGCCCAAGACGATGAGGAGGAAGGCCCCTTCATGAGGGGCTCGAGCCTAGTGCCCACCAACATTTGAGAAGGAAATTGGCGTCACGCCCATCAACGTTCAAAGCGCAATACTGCATTGCCAGTTCACAAACTGGCGAAAGGGACCGGTCCATTCCCTCAGAAAACAACGCATCCAGCTTTGGAAGTAAGGGGCCAAACTGGGACAAGCCTCTCACCCTCCGGTGCGACCCTCGCGGAAAAGTTGATTGAATGAGGCTGCCCCCCCTGGTCCACGAATTGGCTCGCCCGGTGCCAAAGCAGGCACCGCTCCGTGCGGCGTTAAAATCTATAGCGCAGACCTGCAATCAGTCGAAGATCATTCGCTTTGCGCCCCGGCGGCGGCGCATGATTGTAATTATCTTGAAACACCAGGCTGAGGCTCACGCTTTTGGTGACCGCGGCGTCAATTCCCAATTCGCCAATCACAAGAAACTGTTTGTCCCAGGCATCCACTTGGGGGATGTATTCCACCGTCTGCCAGATGCGGGTATTGGTATTTAGACGGTATTCGAATCGCTCTCCCGCACGGAACGCTGTATATTGTTCGGAAGGGCGATCCGCGAGGTTCTCAAACACCCAGGCCGGACCAATCTCCGCCCGCAGCTCCAGATTGGTCCGCTGCAGGAAATACCAACCCAGCAAGGGACCGAGGCGTAGCCGGTAATCCACCCCTGCAATGGCATCATACTCCGCATCCGTTCGCAAGCCCAGGTAACCGCGATGATGAAACTTGCGATCGGCTTGGGCAAAGCCACGCAGATACTCTGCCGTCTTTTCCGTGTCCCGATCCACTGTTGATTCGCCATAGCCTGCAGCTGCTCCGGTGCCGAGCTCCCATACCGGTGTCTTACGCCGCGCATCCAGGGCCAGGTTGGCCAAGAAGGTCTCACTGTTCCCTCGCGTCAGGGTTAATCCCAAAAAGGCATTGCCGGTCCAAGGGTCAGGCGGCGCATTGGTCAGCGCATCGTTACTATTTGCGTCCCACGTGAGCAATATACCAGGCAACAGGATCGTGATGAAGAAGCCGCGGCTCGCCAGAAGAGGGGCGAGCCTCAGGTTTCCAATACCAAACTTTTTACCGACCACACTGTGTCGCTTTAGGAAGGTAACCATTTTAGAATTCTTTGATCTCCGAGACTCTGAAGCAAGTCTGATTTTGGCAGACGCTTTGCCAGGCCTTACGCCCGAGCGAGGTTGGGTCAGGACATTCGACAAGCCCGCCCACGGGTCAAACCACGTATTGGATTCATCAACGGAGATCCTGCGAACCCAGCGAATCGCACCTGACACTTGCATGGACTCCACGGCAACCTTGCGCATGGAAAACAGACTGCCATGAACCCGCGTCCTGGATTTTCTCTCCCCAGGTTGGGCGCCGGGGCGGCGATATCGCGCGCCAGGTTTGACATGGCTCCTTTACTCAAGATCGCCAAGCGTTTTGCACCAAGTCCTCCGTGGGCAGATCGTCTGCGCAAACATATTTCCAGGAAAACACGCTGGAACGTGGGTTCCATCGTCGCCGCAAACGCAATTAAGAAAGATTGCGATCCTTTCAAGGATCCACGTCGCGCACTCCGTACGTGCGCACAAATCGATAAGAGCATCAGCAGGTTACGCGAAACCGGTCCCAGAATCGAAAACAATTTCTTCCCCACCGGGCGCTCCCAACCATTCCCCACTCCACCGGGTTGGTCGAACACTCCAGCCGGCATGGAATCTTGGGACCAAACGGGAACCAGACCAAGACCGAGCCCGCCCTATTGGCAACCAGCACGTACTCCATTTGCTTATTAAGAATCACGATCGCGGCGCGTGAAGAATATGCCCGGGACGGGCCCGGGCGCGGTAAGCAGGCCCTTCTGCACCTCCAGGACAACTGTCTCGGGGCCCTCCTAAAGGTCGTCTTTTAATGTTTCCACTACGTTGGGGGGGAACGATTCCGGTCGGAACCCCGGCTCAACTGGGCAGGCTCTGGTCATTCACCCCGGCCCTTGCCGTGCCTTCCAACCGGCAACAGACTGGGAAACCCGGCATAGCCGGTTTTCGCCCGAAGAAGGCGAAACCGCGCCAGGTTGGTGAACCCCTCTCGCGCTAACGGAGCAGCTGCCAAGACTCGAACCCATGGCAGATCCTGACTAGACGCAATCCGCGCCGAGACCGCAAGACTGCGGGTTTCTGCTCCCGCGTTGGCAACAGCCACAACCAACAACACGTGGTTACCAAGCGGCTCGTTCGACCGCCTCCGGACAAAGGTCATGCGAAGACGCAGGCGGAAACGATTATTTCAGAGAGGCAATCGCAGGCAACCCACTATGTCGCCGGCTGAACTGCTCACATGCAAGCAAACCCTCCCGGGGATCTCTTCATGGCTCGGGCAACGCAACAAAATACCATGGCTGAATTCTCACGACCTGCCACTGCTTGCGGACCTGCCACTGTGACGCTCAGAACAGCCCGCTCCCGAATCGGCGCAGATTGCGCTGAGGCCGGGAAAGGTCATCGCACAAAAAGGAGTCCGAGCACTCCCGAGAAAAATTGAAATCACCGCTTCACCGTGCCCTCGCCATTTAAATCCTTCACAGCTCACGAGCTATCCAAGCCCACGCCATGCGATGCAATGGCGGCAAGAACCAAGGCCCGCCGGCATGTCGCCGGCACGGCGAAGCTCCCAACTCAAAGCCAATGCTGTGTCGTTTCGATCACTTTCTCGACCACCGCTGCCGATTGCTGTGCTGAGCGCCTCACCGCCTGCTCCAAGCCCCGGGATGCTACCCGATCCGCCTCTTGAGTACGGGGTCAAAAGCCATGGATGGTCTCACTCGTAAAGCCGCCGGACAAACTAACGACAACTGCAGAGACGCACCGTTGCCGGGCGCCGAGAGGTAAATCCCCTTGATTCGGCCTCAAACCCGCAGTAGTCAGCCTGCATGACGCAAAAGCTGCGCAAGCAATCGCGCCCGGCCATTGAAGAACTGCTCGACGTTATGGCACGCCTGCGCGGACCCGGAGGTTGCCCTTGGGACCGCCAGCAAACCCATCACAGTCTTCGCCTGTATGCCGTGGAAGAGGTTTATGAACTATTGGAGGCCATCGAATCCGAAGACGATGCAGCTCTCCTCGAGGAACTGGGCGATGTGCTTTTGCAAGTGGTGTTTCATGCCCAGGTGGCCCGTGAGCGAGGGGCCTTTGACTTCGACACCGTCGCTCGGCGTCTGACCGAAAAGCTTGTGCATCGCCATCCGCACGTGTTTGGCCAAACGGTCGTCAAGGACGCTCAAGAGGTCCTAACCAGATGGGACGAACTGAAAAAGCAGGAGAAACGCGCCAAAACACAGATAGAAACCTCGGTCTTTGCTGGCATCCCGCGACATCTGCCAGCTTTGATGCGCGCCACAGAACTCATCAAAAAAGCCCAAAAGGCAGGTTTGCAATCAAAGGTCGCTTTGCAAAACCGCCCCTTAAACTCGCCTGCTACAAGCTGGACCCGTCGAAAACTGGCTCGAGAATTATGGCATCTCGTCGAAATAGCCCATGCTCACGGTTGGTCGGCCGAGGCTTTGCTTCGGGACGAAGCACTTCGACGTGAACGGCTTTGGCGCCAAGCCGAAACACGTCGTGCCCGGGCCACGCGTCCTGCCATGACGGGGATGCATTCCAATCAATTGAGCCGTACAGCTCAGTCCGTCGGGGACAACACGCCTCTCCAGTGACCTTTCCCGCAGGCCCCCAAAACACCGAATGGGCCTTCGCTAGGATACAGCCAGTGGGTCCAGAGGTCAGAGGAGCAACCCGCCTTAATTCCACCGGATCAGCCTTCGGCAAACCTGCCGTGCAATCTGTGTTCTTTAGGCGCGAGGTCCCCATTCAGCAGGGCATGGGTGGCGAACCTATTTTCCACGGTGCATAGGCAGGCAGGTTCCATAGCCCAACTCGGCGCGCCGGCACGGTGAAGCCGCCAAGAAAACGTCACCTCTCGAATGCATGACCTCCGTTTTTCGGATCGAAAAAACGTCGAAGCCTTCCAACTGAGGAGATTGCGCGAAGACCATTGGCACGGAGACTCAACCCTCGGTCAGCTCCACCCCAGTTGGCCGACAAATGCATGGCGCACCTGCAGCCAGAACTTTATGTTTACCTGCGAGCTTGCCGAGAGGCGTGCTCCAAAACATCGTAGCAGCCAGCTAGAGCCGCATGGTGTCCAATAACGTCCGCCGGCAAGGCCTGCGTATAGACAGCCACTTCATCTAAATGCCCCGCCAGTCCTCGGACATCCTCCGGAGGCACCGGTTGGTGACGGAGGCGCCCCAAGAGAACACGACAGGGAGGTGCCATTCGTGGGCTATCGGCCTGAGCTGCCGCCGCCAACACGCCGTCAATCCACATCTCCAGCCGGCTCCCTTTCCTTTGAGCCACAATATGGTGCCAACGATATGGGAAGAAGACGCGCGTGGAAAAAAGGTTGATCCCCCCAGACGTAGCCGGAGGCAGTCGATGAACATACCGAAGCGTGCCCGGCTTATGCACCAAGTGCTCCGGATCCCGGGCTGTCAATTCCACCAGCGCAAGGTGCTGATCCTCTGTGTTCAACAGGCCAATCAGCGCGCTGTTCCGGTACTGTTCTGAGGAAAATAGAAACTCCAACGCATAATCCCCACCCGGGTTTAACCAGGGCTCCTCACTCTCCAAATAGGCGCGGGCCTGCTTGGGTTCGAACCGAACCGCCCGATTCCCGTCTCCTACAATCGGAAACTGAACCTGTCCGTGGACCCTCAACGCAGGTCGGTCAGGCAATTCATTTGGCACTTTGCCCTCCGCAACCGTCTCGAATCGCCAATAGGCCCATGGCGATCGGCTCAGCACGGCGCGGGGGTAGTCCGGAGCCAGCGCTAAGGGCCGCGGGTCAACTCGCGGGGGTTGAACAAACCGGCTCACCGGCAGTTGGCCTGGCTCAATCACCCCACGGGAAGCATCCACCCGTGCGGCAGTCTGTTCGGGCAGCACCTCGCTTCGTAAGGTGGTGCCATTCGGTGCCAACACGGACGCTTCCGCCGCCCCACGGAAAACCAACACTTCCACCGGGCCTTCACGCGAAACGTTGAAACCGAATTCGGTGCCCATGTCGCGGATCGCAGCCCCCGGGGAAGCAATCGTAAAATCCTTGATTTCCGACTGGGGAGGCACATGCACCGCCAGCCGACCCTCCTCACAGTACACGTAAGACAAGGACCGCAACTGGACCGCCGCCGGGCCCTCCACGTGCAAGCGCACGCCGTTGAACAGAGCAAGCGAAATTCGGCCCGAACGAAGTCGCAACCAACCCGGCTCCAACATGTCGTCGACGCGCAAGCGCAATTCCGAGGCACGATCCCAAACGACGTCCTGCGCTTGTACCACCACACCTAAAACTTCCCGAAGATGCAACGGCACGGCCGGGGGAGATTTCTGCCAGAAGAACAACGCCAACCCGCCCGCGAGCACCAACCCTGTCACCACGGCGGGGGGAAGCCAACGGAGCAATCTCCGCCACGGTTCAACGGATCGCACCAACCGCGCCATTACGCGGTCTTCTAAACGCAGCTCGGCTTCCGCCAGCGGCTCAACCGCACCGGCTTCCCGCAGTTCCTCCTCCAAGCGCAACCAACGAGGCGAGGGTGCCTGCACGGTCTTTAGCATTCCCAGCATGTGGATCTGACGAGCGCATTCGCGCCGAAAGACGGCGTCCGTGCGCAGCCGTTCTTGAAGAGCCTGCAGCCGCGACTCCTCCAAAGGCCCCCCACTCCAAGCGATCAAAAAATCTTGCAAATCAACATCCATCGGCCAGCTCTTTCCTAATGCATTCCCTTAACAAACGATTGGCGCGATAATGTAAGTTGTAAATCGCACCCACCGTGGTCGAAAGGTGTTGGGCCAAAACGGCCGGTTTGGTCCCATCCAGACCAGCTCGCACGACACGCCTCAAGCGATCGGGCAGCCGGCTGATGCATCGCAAAAGGGCCTCAATCGCAGCCGCCCGATGCTCGGCCGCTTCGTGTTCCAGCTCTTCCTCCAACAGAGCGGCCACCTCCATGCGAAACCGTTCCATCGCGTTTTGCCGGCGCGCTGTAGTCCGAAAGTACATTTGAAGCTTCAGGCGCGCGATGCCCCGCAGCCACCGGCCGAAATCCTGACCGCGCTCAAAACTGGACAAACTCCGAAACGCTGCAATAAACACTTCCTGCGCCAGGTCATCCACCACGTCCAGATCATAGACCTGGCTGCACAAATAACTGCGCAACGGCAGCTCATATTGCCGGATGATCCATCGAAAGGCATCCACATTGCCCGCCGTAATTTCATCCAATACCCGGTTTAGGTCGGGCATTTCGTTCATAGTTCTCGCCATTACCAGTTTTGCCGCCGTAATGTTAATTTTCTCACCTCTGCACTCGGGACATGCCAGGCAATTCGTTCGTCCCCATTGCCAAGCCAAAGCCGCCTCTTCCCACCCAGCATGTGAGATTTGCAACAGACCGGCAAATGAAAGATTGCAGCAATGCGAAAGAACCTGCCCGGCTCCGGTTTTCCCGGCCCGGCATGAACTAACATTCCGGCCGACGTGTCCGGGCTATGGGAAAAAGGCCTTGGAGCCGGCAGGTTCCCGTCAACCAAGCCCTGGAGACGACCGCGTGAACCGAGCCGGAAAACCCTGCGGCACGGTTGGGAGCTACCCGTACAGGCTGCAATCAGCTTGTTGCCGGGTGGTCCAAGGATTGCACCGTCTCCACATGCCGCGTCCATGCAGCGCCAACTCCTTGACGATGCTGGATGCCATGCCCCGAGGAAGTGCAGCAAGTCCGAGTGAAAGGGCCAAGGACGCGTCTTGGCACCTTTGGCGCAAAACGCAAGCGACTAGGATCCAACGGCTTGTGCAAATGGCGGCCTTGTCGGCCGGCCTAGATTTCTGTTTTTCCGTTCCAACCCAACCGTTGAACCAAGCACCTGAGTAAGCAACCCCCCGTTGAGCCATGAAAGCCATGACCATGCTAAAACGAAGCGCAAAGATCGTTGGCATCCTATTGACCGGGACCGCGGCGATGGGTCAAACCAGCCTGTTTTGGACCGGTGCGGGCGACGGCGTGCGCCTGGATCTGAATAGCAACTGGGATCCGGTCGCTGTGCCACAGCCCAATGACATCATGGTATGGGATGGCCGGACGAGCAGCAATCTGTTCCTGACATTCACCACCAGCGGTGTTCAGGGCGCCTTCGGGCAGTTGGGCCGTGATATTTACTTGACGTCTAACCAGGTCCATGGGGTGACCATTTATGGTGCGGTGGGTTTGCAATTTGCGCTTCGAATCAACAACATCACTCTCGATGCCGGCGCCGGACCGTTCACGCTGGGCCTGCCGGGCACCAACACGCTGGATATAATCTGGGGCGGGCAAAACGGGCAAACCCACACGCTGATAAACAATTCTGTGAGCCCGGCGACGATCAATCCGCAGGTGCGCATTCGTTTCGGGGGTGGCGGTGCGCATCCGATGATCTTTGACGGCACCGGAGATTGGATCGTGAATCACACGCTTCGGGCCGACAACAACTCTCCAACAGTCATAACCAAACGCGGCAGCGGCAGACTGGTCTGGACCCGCGTGCAGGCCACAACCTTTGACAGCCCGATCCAAGGTCCGGTGACCATTGAAGCAGGCACGTTGGTTATGAAAAGCCACAATCTGCTAGACGGTTTGACTGGAGCGCAGACGATTGCGCTGAACGGGGGAGTGTTGGACTACGACGCGCCCACGGGAACAGGGAATTTCCCCTATGCCATCAACGGCGCTGGCCAGTTAAAGGTCACAAGCGGCACGCTATTGCTCTCAGGTGCGAGCACATTCAGTGGAAATATCCGCCTGGCAGGAGGAACCTTGGTGGCAAACGGACCGGAGAATGTTGGAACCTCCGGTCCATTGGGTCAGGGCGGGTTTATCCTATTTGAAGGGGGCACATTGCGATGGAGTGCCGCCAACACGTTCGATTATTCGCCGCGGTTCGGTACGGGACCAGGTCAAGCTTACAGTCTGGACAGTGGTGGACAGGAAGTGACGTTGAGCGGCTCTCTTAGCAGCCCGGGTGGGTCGCTGACCAAATTGGGCGCGGGCACCGTCATTTTGGCCGGAATCTGCAGCTACGACGGCCCAACTGTAATTCAAGCCGGCCGCCTTGTGTTCCAGGGAGGTAAAACTGGCACAGGTACGATCACAGTCGCAGACGGCGCCGCTTTAAGAATCCGCGCCTCTGCGACGCCTGTAACTCCGGCCACGTTGACCTTGGGAACCGCGAGTGGCTGTACGCTTGAATTTGACAACATTACCAGCACCACGACAGCCCCGTTGGTGGCTGACAACCTCGTGTCCGCCGGGCCCGTGACCATTTACGTCGTTGGCGGCAGCTTTGGGATCAACCAAAGCTACCCGCTCCTGCGATGGACCACCGGCAATGCGCCAAATGTGACCTTAGGGCTGGTTCAAGGTGCTGTGGCAACTTTATCCATCCAAGGAAACACTTTGTACCTGAACGTCAGCGACCTGGCCTACATGTGGACGGGTGCCAACAACAACTCTTGGGACCTGACCACGCCCAACAATTGGACGTATGCCGGCGCGCCTGCTCTTTTCGCCAATGGAGGTTGGGCGTTGTTTAGTGACGCCGCCCCGGGAACAGGGCAAGTTGTAGTGAACGCACCGGTGCAACCCTTCCACGTGCTGGTGAACAATATCTCGAAGGCTTACACCATCACCTCCAGCGGTCCCAACAACATTGGCGGGACCGGCGGCCTGACCAAGAGCGGCTCAGGCTCCCTGACCTTGGCCGGGGGGGCCAACACGTACACCGGTCCAACCACTATCGCCGGAGGCACTCTAAATGTGGCTTCGTTGGCCAACGGCGGCAATCCCAGCGACCTGGGTGCTGCCAGCTCGGATGCCGCCAACTTGGTGCTCAACGGCGGCACGCTGGGTTACACGGGGCCTGGAGCCTCTTCTGACCGACTCTTTACATTGGGCACCAGCGGCGGAACCATCGACGCATCCGGCTCTGGCGCATTGCGACTGGTCAATAACGGGTCCATCGGCTTAAGCGGCGCAGGCCAGCGGGTACTCACATTGGCAGGGAGTAACGACGCCGAGAACACCTTAGCCGGCGCACTCACCGACGGAGGCGGCCCGACGGCCCTGGCCAAGATTGGCGCAGGCCGTTGGATATTGACCGGTGAAAATACTTACTCAGGCGGAACCACCATCCAGGGTATTCTGCAGGTCGGCAACGGCGGTTTAAGCGGCCGGTTGGGCACCGGACCCGTGCTCAATAGTGGTGTGCTCCTCGTACGACGGTCGGGAACGCTTCATGTGCCCGGCCTGATCAGTGGCACCGGCTCTTTACTGCATGAGGGACCGGGCACGTTGATTTTGGAGGCGGATAATACTTATACGGGAGGAACCACCAACCAGGCCACTCTCCAGGTCGGCAACGGTGGACCCACGGGCAAATTGGCCTCCACTTCGCCAATTGAAAACAACGGAACCCTCATTTATGACAGCACCGGTCAATGGTCGCTGGTGGGCAACGGTATCCTCACCGGCACCGGCAATCTGATTGTGCGGCGCGGCTGGTTGATGGCCATTGGTGCCAATAGCTATACCGGATGGACGTTGATCGAACCGGGTGCAATCTTCCAACCCTGCCGAGGCAACGCCGGCCAGTTGCAAAGTTCGGTGATTACAAACCACGGCATGTTGCGACTGGTTCGACAAGACGGCATTTGGCCGGCCTCGCCCAGTTTTGTTTATAGCGGAAACATCGTCGGCACGGGCGGAGTCTTCAAAGACGTTAACAACTTTAACGACGGAGCCGTTCAGTTCCTGGGCACGAACACTTACACCGGCGGCACACTCATCGGCGGGGGTGGCATCGTGTTGGGGGATGGCCAAACGCCCGGCGCTGGATCCATTGTGGGCGATGTCGTATTCACCAACAGTTGGGAATACAACGACACAAGGCGGTACTTGGTCTTCAACCGCCCGGATGATCTCATATTCTCCGGCAACATTCGCAGTGTCGTGGCCACGGAGATCGCTGCGGCCAATCGCGGCCAAGTGATCCACGCTGGCGGCGGTACGGTGGTGTTGACCGGTGAAAACGATGTCCCCGGCGGCATCACCATCGATGCTGGCGTGTTGAAGATCGGAAACGGTGGAACCACGGGCTCGTTGGGAACTGGCAACGTGGTTAACAACGGAACCTTAGTCTTCCACCGGCAGGGCAGCCTTACGGTGTCGGGTGTGATCTCAGGCATGGGATCGCTCATTCAACTCGGCCCAGGTGTGGTGACGCTCTCAGCCAGCAATACATTTACGGGTTCCACCGTGGTCAGCAACGGCACCTTGGTGATCAACGGCGAGAACTTCAGTCCCGCGGTTTCCGTGTATGGCGGTGCCTTGGGCGGGACCGGTCCGTTGTCAGGTTTGGTGCAAGCTGAAGCCGGAAGCACGTTGCTACCGGGAGCAGCCCCGGGCACAATCGGCACGCTCGTAATTGGCCAGGATCTCTTATTGTCCGGCAACCTCGTTGTGGAGATCAACAAAGCTGCTACTGGACCTACAGGCCCCAATGACCGGATCGAAGTGGGTGGCACTCCGCAGAACCTGGGAAGCGGCACCATTCAAATTGTGAATCTTGGGCCTGCCCTGAACGTGGGCGACCGCTTCACGCTGTTCAATAAACCGGTGGTCAATGGACAAGCACTGACCATCACGGGCGGCGGTGCCACTTGGATCAACCGGTTGGCAACAGACGGCAGCATTGAAGTGCAAGCAATTACTGCCCCGCCTACGCTCCATTACACGCGAACAGGGAACAACCTGCAGTTCTCCTGGGTGGGTAACTTTAAGCTGCAGTACCAGACCAACACCCTGTCTGTGGGCCTGAGCACGAATTGGGTGGACTATCCCGGCGGCAGCACCAGCCCGGTTACCGTGCCCATGAACACCCTGCCGGGCAGCACGTTCTTCCGCCTGATCAGCTCGCCTTGAGGTGGCAGGCAAACGGAAAAGGCAGCTTGTACCCTTCGCAATTCTTGCCACGGAAATAGGTCCACCACGCCCGCGGGTTCGGTGTCCAATCCTCCGGCCCGCGGGTTCCTGTTTCCGGCTGCGCAATTTGGGTATCGTGAGTCCGCGGCGAGTTTCACAGCCGGCACCGCGTAGGTCTGCTGATGTGCTTACTGCCTTGCGCATGAAAAACGCCAAGGCCTAGCTGAACATGGCTCAAGGGAGCCGATCGCATCAGGGCAAGACGCAGCTTCGGGAACGAATCGTCAGTGCAACCGGAACCAGGCCATCTGCGCTGGCGGTGAGCCGAATGAGGCCAGAGCAACCGCGCTGACTTCGGACGATGACGAGGCACCGCCCGTGGAACGCGCGTCGTGATGGCGAGGGGAATGGGTCCAGGTCGGTGGGATCTCCGTTATCCGTGCCCGCGATTTGGCCAGGTCCATCGAGCGTGAAGCGGATTCGGTGAAAAGCGCGCGGCACTAGCGTACCAGAGGCATCCGTAACCTGGACCTCGACAAACGCCAAATCGCGGCCGTCTGCACGAATCGTTTTGCGGTCGGCAGTGGCGTCGAGACGGGCCGCTTCGCCTGCGGTACGCACCTTCGCACTCGCCCACGCTTGACCCTGACGGTATGCGACCGCGCGCAACACACCCGGTTCATAAACCACGTCGTCCCAACGCAGTCGATAAGTCCCCGGCTCCTTCCGTTTGCGTCCCAGCGACCGACCGTTCAGAAAAAGCTCGACTTCATCCCCCGTGGTAAACACGTGCACCGGGGTTACTTGTCCGACTCTTTCCGGCCAGGTCCAATGCGGCAAAATATGAACCATGGGCAGGTCGGGCCGCCACCGCGATTGATACAGGTAATAGCGATCCTTCGGAAAGCCCGCCAAATCAATGATGCCAAAGTACGAGCTGCGCGATCGGGGATAGGGTGTGGGCTCACCAAGATAGTCGAATCCGCTCCAAACAAACTCGCCCGCTACAAATGGATGGGAATCCAAAGCGGCAAACACTTTATCCGGCGAAGAACCGAACTCGGCCGTGTACAGCTCATACGCGCTAACGTAACCCAACTCCCGGTTACCGCCATCACCGTCTTGCACAGGCGCGCTCTTGTGAGACGTCACCGGAAAGAGGTATGCGCCACGGGTACTGACCGCGGCCGCCGTTTCCGTGCTAAGGATCACCTTGTTTGGGAACCGTTCGTGAAAGGCTTGGTACTGGGGCGGCGTTCGAATCCCCTTCAAGTGAGCGTAAGGTTCTGTGTCACGGATTCCCTCTCCCTGATAGTTAAGACCGATAACGTCGAGCACGGCCGGCAACGGCATATCCGGTTTCGCCCAATTTAAAGCACTTGTGATGGGTCGAGTTGGATCTTCCTCCTTGGCAATCCGGTAAAGTCGTTCGGCCACAAGCGCCCCTGCGTCGCCCGTGTATTGTTCACCCACCTCGTTGCCGATGCTCCACAGCAGCACCGATGGATGATTGCGATCGCGCCGAATGAATGCCCGCAAGTCCGCTTCATGCCAGTCCGGAAAGATCCGATGAAAATCGTGCGGCGTTTTCCGTCGTTCCCAACAGTCGAAGATTTCGTTGAGGACCAGAAAGCCCATTTGATCGGTGAGCTCCAACAGTCCGGGAGCAGGCGGGTTGTGAGCCGTGCGGATGGCATTGCAGCCAAGCCGACGCAAGATTTCCAGTTGCCTTCGGGCTGCCGCCGGATGAAATGCAGCGCCGAGTGCACCGTGATCGTGATGCAAATTCACGCCCCGGATCGGCACCTGTTCCCCATTCAAGATTAAGCCCCAGTCCGGATGCCACTCCACCCGGCGCACACCAAACACGGTGTACTGGCGATCGCGAATGCCATGCGGGCCCATTACCGTGGTCACGGCGACGTATCGATGGGGCCGTTGAGTTGGCGGTGGGCCCCAGAGTCGGGGATTCTTGAGTTTCGCGGCAAGGACCACCGAAGTGCGGGTGCCAGAATCAATCATGGCTGAGACGGGCACCGAACGGCTCACGGGAGGTCCAACCGGCTGTCCTTCGTCGCCAGCCACATGCAGGCTGACCTGCACGGTCACCGGTTCCGCGACACTGGTATCGTTGGCCAGAGTCACCCGGATTTGCACATCTGCACAAGACCGTTCCACTCGCGGGGTGGTGACAAAAATCCCCCAATGGTCCACCCGCACGGGTTGCGCAAGAATCAACCGCACGTTGCGATACAAACCTGCGCCCGGATACCAACGCGACGACTCCGGCGGATTTTCCAAGCGGATCGCCAATACATTCTCATGACCAAACCGGATCCAGCGGGTCAAATCTAGGCGCCAAGTGGCATACCCATACGGCCAACCGCCTACCAAATGGCCATTCAACCACACAGCCGCATACGCCATGGCGCCTTCCACCTCGAGAAACACTCGTCGGCCAGCCTCCACAGCCGGAAGCTCAAATCGTTTCCGATACCATCCAACACCGGGGCTGGGCAAACGTCCCATCTCACCGCTCACATTTCGACCGTCCATATCAAATGGCCCCTCAATAGCCCAGTCGTGTGGAAGATCCACCCATTCCCAGTTGCCGTCGTTGTATTCCAGCGCAGCACACGGAATCACACAATCTACGGGTCGATCCGGCGGCACATAATGCCGGGCCAGATCTGCAATCCACGGATTGGCAGAGGGCAAGATCCATGGCCTCAGCAACACCAACGGCCGATCCGAACCTTTGCTGTCAATGGGCGGCGATTGAGAACGCGCACGGAGTTCTTGACCGAACTGACTCATAACCACTGGGTGGTCATATGCCAACTGACAGGGCAGATCCGGCGGGTCGTGCCTATGGAATCGCCAACCGCGATCGAGCAAGACCACGTGGCTTCCCGCCGTGGCAATGAAAGGGCCGCCTCCCACGCTCAGAATCCACAGCAACCGCGTGAGAACCACCTTCGCCCATTGCGCAATCGGTCGAAAGATCCTTTCTGTCGTAGCAAGCCAGCTCACCATGACCTCGCTCCGCCTTTAGCGGAAGGCTCCGATGGTTCCAAGCTCAAATCTGATCCGTGATTCTCGACGGCTCACCTCGAGAAAGCTGCCCAGCCTCTGCGAATCCGGTTTGGCGAAGCACGATTGCTGCATTACTTTTGAGCCTCACAGGGCCGACCATGACGTTGAACCAAACCAACAAATCAGGCCTGCTCCCTGTGGCGATCGTTGGGGGCGGGATTACAGGGTTGACGGCGGCTTTTGAACTGCACCGGCACGGCGTGCCGGTGACGGTTTACGAGGCCAGCGACCGTGTTGGCGGCGCCATTCGTTCCGTCCGCGCTCATGGTTATCTGGCTGAGTTTGGTCCGAACACAATTTTAGAAACCTCACCGCGCATCGCGCAGTTGGTCCACGCTGTAGGATTGACCCACCGTCGGCTGGATCCGGATCCGCGAGCTAAAGCGCGATATTTGGTGCGAAACCGCAGACCCGTGCCCATCCCAGCTTCTCCCCTGGGATTCTTCACGACACCCCTGTTCTCTTGGCGAGCCAAGTGGGCCGTCTTGCGCGAGCCGTTTGTGCCTCCCAAACGCGATGGGCAGGAGGAAAGCATTGCCAGTTTCGTACGGCGCCGCTTGAACCCGGAATTCCTGGACCATGTGATCGATGCCCTGGTTGCTGGTATCTATGCCGGAGATCCAGAGCGCCTCTCGCTCCAGCAGGCGTTTCCCAAATTGGCCGCGCTCGAACAAGAGTACGGTTCCCTGATCCGGGGACAAATCTTTGGCGCCCGAGCGCGCAAACGCCGCGGTGAGGTAGCCAAAGATCGCGCCCCCAAATTCTCGTTCGACGAGGGACTGCAAGTGTTGCCGGACACGCTCCGGGAGCGGTTAGGCGCCGCCGTTCAATTGCGCTCACAAGTCACGCGTCTCCTACGCACGCAAAATCGTTGGCAGGTCACGGTTCAGACGCCCGCCGGCGAAATATGCCGCGAACATGCTGCTGTATTGCTTGCGGCTCCGGCATTCAAACTGGCCGAGATCAAATTGGAAGCAGGCGCCGGCACAAGCCTGGCGTTTTTGGGCGAGATTCGGTATCCGCCAGTAAGCAGTGTAGTCCTGGGGTTCCGTCGGGAGGACGTCGAACATCCCTGTGAAGGATTTGGCATGCTGATTCCACGGGTCGAGGGATTCCACATCCTGGGCACGATCTTTTCCTCCTCTTTGTTTCCCAATCGCGCTCCCGCGGGGCATTTGACGCTCACCAGCTACATCGGAGGGGAACGCCAGCCCGAGCTGGCCGCTCGAGCGTCAGAGGAATTGTATGATCTGACCTGTCAGGATTTGCGCATCCTATTGGGCGTGCGGGGCCGCCCCACATTCTGCCATCATTACTACTGGCCTCGAGCCATTCCCCAGTACAACCTCGGCTACGGCCGCTATCGGCAGCGCATGGAGGAATTGGAAGGCCTTTGTCCCGGTCTTTTCTTCGGAGGGCATTACCGTGACGGCATCTCTCTCAGTGACTCAATCCTGTCCGGGCTGCGCACAGCCGAACGCATCACCACATTCCTAACCTCAGCCACCCCAATGACGTCATGAAACATGCCGTTTTGCTGGTCAATCTGGGGTCGCCAGACTCACCTGCCGTTCCAGACGTGCGTCGCTACCTGAACGAATTCCTAATGGATCCGCGCGTCATGGACGTACCGTGGCTCTTACGGCGATGGATCGTGGGCATGATTTTGATTCGGCGCCCCCGGCAATCGGCCCACGCCTATAGATCGATCTGGACGCCCGAGGGCTCGCCGCTGATTGTCATCAGCCGCCGGGTGCAACGCTTACTTCAGCAACGACTCGGCCTGCCGGTCGAGTTGGCCATGCGTTACCAAAATCCTTCTATTCCCCATGCTGTCACGCACCTAGCTCAGCAAGGCATTAACTGGGCACATCTGATCCCGATGTTCCCGCACTACGCCATGTCCAGTTACGAAACCGCCGTGGTCCGGGTTCAGGAGGAAATGGCTCGGCAAGCGCCGCATATTCGCTTAACCGTTGAACCTCCGTATCCCGATCATCCTGACTACATTCGTGCGCTGGTCGAAAGCGCCCGACCCTGGTTGGAAAAAGGTTACGATCATTTGCTATTCAGTTTCCATGGTGTTCCAGAACGACAAATTAGAAAAAGTGACCCCACTCAACGCCATTGTTTACAAGTCAACGACTGTTGTCATACCCCGAGCCCAGCTCATGAACGTTGTTATCGCCACCAGTGTTTACGAACCGTTGAAGCTTTTGTATCTCGTGCCGGGGTTCCTCAGGGTCGTTGGTCGGTCGCTTTCCAATCACGCCTGGGCCGCGACCCGTGGCTGCGCCCTTATACCGACGAGGAAATCATGCGATTGGCCAAAGCAGGGGTTCGACGCTTGCTGGTCATCTGTCCGGCATTCGTATCCGACTGCCTGGAAACCTTGGAAGAAATCGGTATCCGGGGCCGAGAAACGTTTCTCGAGGCAGGTGGCCGCGAATATGAGCTGATTCCCTGCCTCAACGAACACCCATTGTGGATTGATACCCTCGAGGGTATGGCCCGCCGCGCCTTCGGAATGGATCCCAGCTCAGCAGGAGGCGCCCCGGTCAATTCGGCTGCAGCCTTTCCGCCGCGCCCTTGATGGCCCGGTGCAAGCTCATAGCACCGCCGATTAAATTGTACACCTGAACCTCGCGACATCCCATCTCGTTTAGCACCTTTGCGACGCCGTGTTGACCCGGATAGGCAACCAGCGAATTCAAAATGTACGCGTACGCAGCGCGGTCACCCGCAAAGCACCAACCCCAAAACGGCACGAACCAACGCAAGTACCCATAATAGACCCGACGCCACCAAAGCCGGTTCGGTATCCCAAACTCCAAGATCACCAAGCGCCCGCCCGGTCGTGTCACACGCAACAATTCACGCAACCCCGCACGCCAATCGGCCAGGTTGCGAAGGCCATAGGCAATCGTCACGGCATCAAACGCCCTTTCTTCAAATGGCAAACACAAGGCATCCGCCCATAGAAAGGTGATCCGACCTGCCCAAGGCCCCCACCGACGAGATCGACGCCTGGCAACGTTCAACATTTGCTCACTAAAGTCCACCGCTACCACCTCCGCTCCAGTCCGAGCCAGTTCTCGCGCCACATCGCCCGTCCCGCAGCAAACGTCCAGCACCCGGTGCCCAGGTCCTACGGCAGCCAGCTGTGCCACGCGCCGCTTCCATAGCCGATGCAAGCCCGCCGACTGCAAGTCATTGATGAAGTCATATCGCCAGGCGATCCGATCGAACAAGGCCCGAACGCGCACCGCACGCTCCGTCGGCAAGGTCGGCTGTGAGCCACTCTCTGGGCTGATCCGTGAATCGGCCCCGCTCATGATCAACTTGCTTTGGGTAAGGCCGGACACGCAATTGGCCATTGCAGGCCGGCCAACCATAGGTTATACGACATTCGGGCGGACGGCCAAATGCCAGCTCGCATCATGAATAAGCGAAAAATCCTAGTCCTGGACGACGATCCAGTAGTGGTAAAAGCCCTGAGTATCAAATTGCAAGCCGCTGGGTATCAACCTCTGAACGCAACGGATCCGGAAACGGCTTTGCGTACGGTGCGGACCGAAAGGCCGGATCTGTTGATCGTGGACATTCACTTGCCCGGTTCCGCTCTCAGTGGCCCCCAATGGAGTGGGTTTACCTTGGTCCAATGGTTGGAACGCTTGTACGAGGACTGGCGCAAGCCGGTCATTATCATCTCCGCAGACGACCCAGCCCGGCATCAAGACAGTGCTCGCCGCATCGGCGCCATTGCATTCTTCCAAAAACCCATCGATCACGAGAAGCTCCTCCAGACGATCGCGTCCACCCTTGGCCAGGCCGCCGAAAGCGCATCGTCACCTTCTGCGTAAGGTCCGGCCTTAAGTGAAATGCACTCAGCCGCGCGTATCCATCGTGCTCATGGTTGGATCAAGCAAGGGCGTAGTCGTCCCTCGGCGTTTGCACAGACGCAGCACCTGCCGATAGCCGGCAGCCCGAGCCAGACGCACCGCTTCCGGCCAATGAGCCCCAACTTCCTCGGGAGCGTGTGCATCTGACCCAAATGTCAGAGGCACACCCATGCGGCAAGCTTCCTCAAGGAGTTTCAAAGCCGGATACATCTCCTGACAAGGCTTTCGAAGACCGGCTGTGTTGATTTCAAGGGCGCATCCAGCACGACGCGCTGTTGCAAACAATTGGCGCCACAACGGCCAAAGCACCTCGGACGGCCGATGGCCGAACTTTTTCGGCAGATCCACGTGTCCCAAAATGTCAAAGAACCCGGTGCCCGCAGCCGCGATCAGCCGCTGCAGATAGGCGCGCCACACCTCAACCGGATCGCATGCGGCCCATCGATGAACCTGACCCGGGTGATCGATCGCCCAATCAGAGCTGACGTAATGCACTGAACCAATCAGATAATCCCACGGATACCAGGCAGCCAACCGCTTAATCCAGTCTTCAAGGCCCGGCAGATAATCCACCTCCAGCCCCACGCGGATCACAACGCCCGGTACTGCTGCACGCGCTGCATTCACACTGGCTACATAACGATCAAGGTCCGAAAACCGCATGCGCCAATCATCAAAATCGTCTTGCGGCATCGGCGCATGCTCTGAAAAACCTATCTCGAGCAAGCCCAACTGTTCCGCCCGGCGCGCATAATCCAGGGGCTCACCTCGCGCGTGTTTGCACAAGGGCGTGTGCATGTGATAGTCCGGCGGCCATTCCATGTTTCAAAGTCTCCTCATTCCGCCACAATCCAGCAAGCCCGGTCCAGAAAACACCGTGCGTGCTCTAAACTTGAGGCCGCACCCTTCGAACAAGCGTCGGCAGAGGTTCGATCCGCTGCTACGTTCGCTTCTAACATCCAGCTGCGCCAGCACCGATCTGCTTGTGCCAGTGGTTATCACACCCCAATGCGCACAGACCACGGGTGATATTACCCAGATCTCTTGGTTGCATTGGAAACATGACCTGTCCGGCAAAATCGGCCTCGTTGGAAGCCGGCCATGGCTGGCAGGGGCTGAACCCCACGCATCGAGCTGCATCCAATGGGCTTCCACATTTCGCCTAACCGATTCCCACACTCATCAAACTTGCCAAGGATCTCGACACCGGTCCCTTCTCTGCGAACTTGAGCCGATCATTAAGCGCGTGTTCCCGTGCCACTCCTGTCTTAACTATGTCTGCATGAGTGAACAAAGAGCGACGCATTGCCACCCACGCCTCGGCTGAGAAAAACAACTCGCTCGAGCCCTTCAGGGGCCTGCCTGAGACGCTACTCAACAACTTTACCCAGTCTGTGCGCCACTGTGGCATCCGGTTCTGCGCCCGATTCACTTCCCCCGCAAACTCCTGCGCCCGCCAGACTCTGGCCGCTTGTACATGCAGCGCCATGCGGGTTTCGCCGGCCCGGCCAAGGCAGGGCAACCTTTGCCAGCCCTCAAAGTGATTCCTTGGACAAACCGCTTTGAGCGACCGAGCCGAGTGTACAAAAGAACCCGCCCAGGTGATCAACACCATGACGCATTGACGAAGCGGCGCATCCAACGAAGCAATGGGCCACTACGCTTACGGTTCAATTCTGCAAGGTACTGGATCGACACCATTCAACGTCCTCTACCTGCCTCAAGCGACAGGGATGAGTGAGGTCGCTGCGAAGCCAGGAAAAGCCCAGGGTATTTATGGGTACATACCCTTATCTCGATCTAATGACGGCTGTAGATCGGTACCAGGCGCAGGTCACCGCGTGCATGGGGTGGCCGCAAGATCTGACCCATGTGGTTATCTGTAACTCGCAGCCCGCGACGGCCTTGGAGTTTCGTCATAAACATAGGCGCCAGCATCCTGAATGACCTGTGAGTGGATGCCGGCACATTTGGCGCCAAGCACCCGGCAGCCCATTACACGCACCTGATTATTCATCACGGAAAACCACGCTATGGCAGGAAAGGAGCATGGGCATGTGCTGGCGCAGCCCAAGTAACCAGTCGAAAGCCTCCGCCATGGGGAAAGAGCGGTCAGAGCGGTAAATGCTGCGCACCAGCATCGAGCGGTTTCTGATGTTACATGCCCGTGGCCGACCGATACTTTAAGGCTGCCTCGATCCGAGATCGGACGTGCAACTTGTGGTAAACATGCCGAAGGTGCCAACGCACGGTGCCCTCGGTTAATCCCAATCGATGCGCGATTTCTTTGTTTGGATGACCGGCTGCCAGCAATTCCAAGATCTCGCGTTCGCGCGGGGACAATTCGGCAACCTGAGCCGCAGCTGTCACAGGTTCTTGAAAGGATGCAATCACCTTCCGCGCAATTTCTCGCGACATGGGTGCGCCGCCCTGACAAACTTCATGCATGGCAGCACGCAACTGTTCCGGCGAACACCGCTTCAACAAGTAACCGCAGGCACCGGCGCGCAACGCTTTGAAAATCCGGTCCGTGTCTTCATAAACGGTTACCATGATAATTTGCACTTCGGGCATCTGCTGTTTCAGCAGGGCGGTACACTCAATGCCGGACTGCTGCGGCAACTGGATGTCCATCAGCACAATCTCGGGCCGATGTTTCGGGATCAACCGCAATGCCTCCTCCGCACTGCAACACGCACAAACGACACGGAACTCCGGGTCCGCCTCTACAAATTCAGTCAGGCTTTCCCGAATCACGCGATTATCTTCCACGATGGCAATCTTCGTCATGCTGGTTGAGCCAGTGGCAGACAAAACTGCAAGGTGGTGCCCTGACCGGGCTGGCTTTCGACCACCAAACGTCCCCCGAGCTTTTCACAACGCACGCGCAGGTTGTGTAATCCATCCCCATCGGGGCTCGATGAATCAACCGACAAACCGCGCCCGTTGTCGCGCACAGTCAAAACGAGATGGTCTTGCGCTACATCGAGGCGAAAACAGACCTCTGTCGCGCCGGCATGTCGCACCACGTTGTTTAACGCCTCCTTAAAAGCCAGAAACAGATGATGGCGCCGGGGTGAATCCACCGGCAAATCTTGGGGTGCCTGTCCATTGTCCAGTCGCCATGCAATCCCTGCCAACCCCAGAAACCGCTCCGCATGCAAGCACAGATAGCTTACCAAGGAACCGACCGTATCGTGACGCGGATTCATGGCCCAAACAATCTCATCCAACGCAGCGACTGTCTGACGGGCTTTCGCCGTGGCCTGCGTCAAATACTCCCGACAACGCTCCAGTGAGGCCTGCGCAGCCTGCGCGCGTTCCAGGAGCATGGCGATTTCTGTCAGATCTGAGCCCAATTCATCATGCAAGTCACGGGCGACTCGAGCCCGCTCCTGCTCCAGGGCCTGTTGTTGTTCCAATCTTTGCCGGGTCCGAATTTCGCGCTCCAACGCAGCGCCGCGGCGTTCCACCTGCCGGTGAAGTTGAGTAATCCATAACACGGCCAGCAACAGCACGCTCGCGAGCACGCCTAAGGCCACCAAAGATCGCTCTAAAGTCCAAAACGGAGGTTGAGCCATTACCTGCCACGTGTCCGCCGGACCTACCAACACTTCAGCTCCTGCGGATCGCATCCCAACGCCCGTATCCACCGGACCCGGAACCCATACGCCCACCAGCCGCACACGACTCCCCAAGGCCGTGTCCGGCGGCGGATCCTCTCGAGCCCATCGAACGGTCAGGGAATGCCACCCCTGTTGGAGTGCAAAGATGCACCCTCGCTCCGTCGTCCGCCGATCGACCAGCGTGCCCTCGATCTCCAGCCGACGCAGGTCACTGCCCATGCCGGCAGGATGGTCGTCAGCCATCACGAATGGCTCAGGCAGCGGCCCGCGCCCGGTAACGCGCACCACCGCTTGTCGCAATACAGGCAGCTCAGGCACAGTAAGGTCCGGAATCCCCACCACTTCCAGATGATCTCCTGGCTGAGCTCTGATTTCCTGCTGTCTCGGTTGCACACGGAAACCAACGCCATTGTCGACCAGAAGCAAACTACCTTGATCCCGCAACAAAAGCTGGCCTGTGACCCGAATTCGCTGGAACAGCCCCGCAGAGGGGTCGAACAATCGCAAAGACCGCGCGCTCCTCACGGGCAGGGCAAACGGATCTTCGGGAGGGGATTGTTCCACAAACACCTCCGCGCCGTAGAGCCGCACCACACCTGGACGCACTTGATGAGTCTGATAATCCCACGAGGCAAACAAACAGCCACGCAACCGGATCAGGGAATCTTCCCAAACCGCGGGCGGCGGGCTCCGGCCCTCCCTCAGGCGCAACTCAATCTCCAGCAGTCCTTCGCGCAACAACAACCAAATCCGATTGGAATGCACGGCAGTTATCCATCCCCGCAATTCCACCCATTGCGCGTCGAGGCTCCCATTGTTCAAAGATTCCCAACTTGCCAAAACAGGCTCTGGCCAGGGTCCAAGCCCGGTGACATCCACGCGCCAGGCATTGACCATCGGCGCAAACAACCCGGGATCGGTCCGCCCTTCTACTTGGACACGGTCGCCCACGTGCGGAAGTCCTTCGCCCCGATCAGACCAATCGACAACATAGAGACCGCGCGTGTGATCCTGGATGACCACTGCCTGATGCTCCGGTAGCTGGCAAGTGACCGTGCCTTCCAATCGGACTCTAATGCCGCGTGCGGCCTCTTCCCGACTGAGACGATGCACTTCCGCCGCAGTGCGCAGCACGCCCTTCGCGGAGTGGGCTTCGGTCGAGGTCCCGCTGCCGACGGTTGCGCGCCTCGTCACAACACTTTGCCCTGCCAACAAAACTCCCGCCACAGCGGGTCCTTCGTCAGCTTGCACAGGCAGGCAAACTCCGGTCATTTGCACCCAGTCGCCTTGAAGAGCCAACAGCGAGGAAGCATTCGCGCCGCTGGCTTCGAGACGCATCCGGCCCAGGCCCGACTTTAACTCCCATCTCCACCCGCGCCCGGTATGACCAACCGGAAGAAGCCGCCCTTCAGTGACAGCCCAAAAGGGTCCCACATCGTCCATTATAGGTTGCCCCGGCCAGATCATCCTTGGGGTCGGCAAGGCTTCCCTCCCCAAAACCTCCCAACGCATGGATGGTTCCCCCACGTACAACCGACTTCCATCATCCGACCGCAACGTGAATCGCCACACACCTGTTTCTGGTACATTGAGGAACCCTGAGAAAAGCACGCCCACCCGCTCTCGCCCTGACACTACGGAAACATCCGGTTCTGCGCAGGTGCCCGCATCCTGTCGAATCTGAAGACGCGTCCAATCAGGCAGTTGTTCCCCTGCAACCGCAAACACTTCATAACGTAAACCTGGATGCCACAGCAGGTGCCCCCCTGAATGCATCTCGTCATACACGTAGGCCGTCGCGGGGATTCGACCTTCAGGGATCCCGGGTCCGCTCCAAATTACCTCCAGATGCGCCGCATCCGTAGCGTTGAACCATTCCAACCGAAAGGGATGTCGACCCTGAGTCAGAAAAACCGAACCGGACTTGGAGCGAATTGCATGTACCCCATCGTTGTCCACAACAGGCCCCAGTGGGGTCACGCGTTGCCACGGCCCATACGACCGAACCACAGCCTGGCCCTGCGCGCGAACCTTGAGTCCAGGCGACCAAGGATGCCCGCCCCAATGAACTTCCCAAAGTCGCACCTGATGACCATCCCACAAGGCCAGACGTTGTTGCGTCGGGTCTGCCCACAGCACTATGCCCTCAATCTCAAGCGCGCCAGCATGCTCGAAAAAATCCGTCGAAGCTTGAACCGCACGCGCAACTGGGACCAGTACCTGCGGGCTGAATCCGCAGAGCCACCCAACTGCGGTCCACACACCCGCCCGATGCAACCAGCCAAGTGTGTTCGCATGCATGAATCCCTGGCCAAGCTAGGCAGACTGCCGTGCGCCAGCAACCGTGTTTCCGCCATTCATGCCGACTTACCCAACTCAACCGAAGGATGGCGCCGCCTCGAAAAGAAGGGGCCTCCGCTAATAGCTCCAGAAGAAGCTCATGACCAATGCATGCCGCCCCGAGCCCAGGGCCATGCAGCGTTGTGACCGATCCCGCTCCATGTTTGCCAAAAGCCCTCAAAAGCCGGAGGAAGCGATCCATCGTAACGGTTTTTGCCGGCCTAAACCTGCCGTTTTGCAAAACGCCAGCGAGGAAGCAAACATACCGGCAAGGCGGGCCTCTCCCAGCAGTGCCCAAAAGGGTGAACCTTTAAAACGCAAGCACGCGCGCGGCCTGCTCCGCCCAATGCAGCAAGCGGCCCGGGAAAAGCCCCAGGTACAACATCCCCACCAGTGAAAAGGCAGCGGCGAAACGCAAACTTTGCGGCAAGGCTACCTCAGAAGCCCCCATTTGTGGCGCCTCCCAATAAACCGCGCGGATGACGCGGAAATAGTAATAAATCGAGATCACCACCCCGAGAATCCCGACACCTGCCAAAACTCCATAGCCGGGATGTGCATGCAGTTGCTCCAATAACGATCGGATCAACAGAAACTTGCCAAAAAAACCAGCCAAGGGCGGAATCCCAGCCAGGGAAACCATGGAAAGTGTCACCGTGGCCGCCAAAAGGGGCGAGCGCTGATGTAAGCCCGCCAGCCCGGAAATATGCTCCGTCGGCAGATGGCGGAGCACCCACCCAATAACCACAAAGGCCCCCAGCACGGTCAAGGCATACGCCACAATGTAAAAAAGCACAGCCGTTTGACCGGCTGCATTGCAGGCTACCACCCCCAACAACACATAGCCCGCATGGGCAATCCCGGAATACCCCAGCAACCGTTTCAGATTCTGCTGACCCAACGCGCCCAGATTACCGTACAAGATTGAGGCGCCGGACACCACCATCAGCAGCGTGAGCAACGCAGCCGATTCCAACAATCCAGGTAATCCGGTAAAGAGGAGACGAAGCAACATCGCCACGCCGGCTGCTTTCGATCCCGCCGCCAGGAGGGCCGTCGTGGGCGTAGGCGAACCTTCGTACACATCTGGCGCCCAGACCTGAAACGGGACGGCTGCCAACTTGAAACCCAGCGCCCCGAGGACCAAAACCACACCCGACAAGAAGAGCGGATTCTCACTAAACCGGGCTAACACCATGCCCAGCTCCGTGAAGTTCAGCCGTCCAGTCAAACCCCAAATCAACGCAATGCCCATCACCAAAAAAGCCGATGACAACGCCCCCAGGATCAAGTATTTCACGCCGGCTTCCACAGAACCCCTCCGGGTGCGCTGGTACGCCGTCAGGATGTACAATGATACAGTCATCAACTCTATCGAAACGAAAAGCAAAAGAAGATCATTGGCCGAGGCAGCCAACATCATCCCGGTCAACGTGAACACCATCAGAACATAATACTCGCTGAGTCCGGCAGAAAACCGGTCCGAAAACTCCACCGCCATCAAAAGTACGAAGATGCCGATCAACAAAAACAACCGTTTAAAAAACAAGGAAAACTCATCCTGGACGAACATGCCCCCCAGCGCACTGCCCGTGGCCGCCAGCCCGAACACGCCGATCACACTCAACACAAGCAGCAAGCCCAGACCGGCTGCCGCGCTCCAACCTAGGGCACGCCTGCAACTGGCCGGCAACCAAAGATCCGCCAGCAACAACAACACGCCCAGCCCTGCTACCGCAATCTCGTGGGTCAACAGCCCAACATTCATTGCTTACCCCCAAACCAAAGGTCTCAAAAACCTCGCAAAACGAATCGTCCAGGTCAATGTTGCCGTGGTGCTCACGAAGACCATCCTGCAACCTGTCACCGCACATTCTTTATGGCCTGCAAGCCGGTTCCCACGGACGCCCTCGAGGAGGATCCTCAACCACCCGTCCGCTTCCCAGGAACCACGTCCGCATTGCAGGTTCAGCGCACTAACTCAAACGCATATCCCTTCAAATACTCTGTCTCCGGGATCATCGGAATGACCGGGTGATCTGGCCCTTGGCTGAACGTGGCCAGCCGTCGCAAGATGTGCCGGGTGTCATAAGCCGCTGATAAAATCACGTCCAAAAACGTTCGCGCATCGACATGGTGGGAACAGCAAAAAGTGGCCAAGACACCCCCAGGCCGCAACAGTTTCAACGCCCGAACGTGAATCTCCTTGTACCCCCGCAAGGCATCTGGCACCGACGCACGGGTACGGGTAAAGGAAGGCGGGTCCAAAACGATCAAGTCATACGACGGAGCAAGTTTCTGGCTCGGCTGGGTTCGGGTTCGCGCTTTCAACCAATCGAACACATTCGCGGTCTCCGCAGTGCAACGCGCAGCCAAACCGTTCAACGCCGCATTCCGCAAGGCGGCGCGCACGGCCGTCTCACTCTGGTCAATCATGTGGACCCGGTCAGCCCCTGCTTGCGCCGCATGCAGACCAAACCCTCCCAAGAAACAGAATGCATCCAACACCTGTGCACCTCGGGCCCAGCGAGCTACCAACTGATAATTCGTTTGCTGGTCAAGGTAGAGTCCGGTCTTGTGCCCGGTCCAAAAATCCACCTCAAAGGTCAATCCATGCATCCGGACCGGAAGTCGGGGGCCCTCTCCAATCGGATCTAGCTCGGCAACTTGTCCTGGCCTTTGTTGAAACGCCGAAGACTGTTGGGGCAAGCGGGGTGCAGGCCACTCCCCTGCCAACACCCCTTCGACCATGGGCAAACCCTCAAACTTACGCGCCGTCGCATCACTCCGCTCCAAGATGGCACGCGGCCGGAAAATGCGTTGCAGCGCTTCCACAATCTGGCCTTTGCGCTGTTCCATACCAAGCGAGGAGATTTGCAAAACCAAAACATCCTCATACTTGTCCACGATCAATCCGCTCAAGAAATCCGCCTCGGCATGCACCACCCGAAAGGAAGAAGCTTCCGGCAGATGCCGCCGGCGCACTTCCAAAGCCGAACGGATTCGCGCCTCGAAGAATGCAGTGTCCACGGTAACACGCTCCCGCGACAGCAACCGGACCCGGATCTTCGAGCGCGAATGGTAAAAGCCCACCCCCAAAAACCGGCGCCGATGATCCTTCACCTGGACTACCGCGCCGTCCGGAACTCCTTCAGTGACACGCAAGACAGAGTTGTCGTACAACCAGGGATGACCCGCCACCAAGCGATCCGCCTCGCCCGGTTTGACGTACACCGTGGCCAAACTCGCTTTGGAATTCGACATGCTATCCACCCGTGCCTGGGCAATACCGATTCAATGCGTCGTTCACTTGGGCTTCAGGTTCCACAACCGCGATCCGCGGAAATGCCCCGTTAAACCAGCATACACACGCATGCCCCCTTGCCGCAATGACGGTGTCGGAAACTTGACCTGCCACGCAAGCAAGCCACGCACTCTGCCTGGCGATGACCCCGGGGCGGAGGAAAACTGTCCTCGATTGTCACCAAAGCTTCGCTTGCGACAGTTGCACGCCTTCACAAAACTGGGTTCATCATGACAAAAAGTGGTTGGATCTTCCGCATCGGATTGGTTTTTGGGTGGGGAATCCTGATTGCCGCGTGGGCTGGGCCCCGGGTGCCGCACGTGGTCATCATCAGCATGGACGGTGCGGCTCCGTGGGTAGTGCGACACACACCCATGCCCGTGGTGCATCAACTCTTCCGCGAGGGCGCCGCCACTTGGGACGCCGAGACCACTCGGCCCACCGTCACACTGCCATCGCACACGTCCATGCTGACAGGCGTGGGTCCTGCCCGACATGGCATCACTTGGAACGATTGGCGCCCAACCAACGGCGTCGTTCAAGTCCCCACCATCTTTGCCGCAGCCAAGCAAACCGGGCTCACAACGGCGATGTTTGTTGGCAAGAAAAAGCTGCTGCACCTTTTGCAACCCGGCACCGTGGACCACTTTGACTACGCCGGACGAGCGTGGAGTGCGGCTCCCCCTGCTGCGCCCGGTCCGTTCAACGAAGCCCGCTTGGATCACGACGGTCAACCGGTCACTCAAGCCCGGGCAGTGGCTCGCCGGGCTGCCGACTTTCTTCAACAACGAAAACCGAACTTGTGCTTCATTCATCTCGGTGACCCGGACGTCGTCGGCCACAAGTATGGCTGGGGGTCACCCGAGCAACGTCGCAGCTTGCAGGATGTGGACGCCGCAGTGGAGGAAATCCTGCGCAGTCTGCGTCAGGCTGGTCTCCGTTCCCGGACCGTGGTTCTGATTACTGCGGACCATGGAGGACAAGGCAAAGGTCACTCTGCCGGCACTCTGGAAGATCTAAAGATCCCATGGATTGCCTGGGGCTTCGGCGTTCGCTCTGGTCACCGGCTCTCCAGCGTTATCCACACCTGTGATACGGCTGCCACCGCTTTGTGGCTCCTTGAGGCAGCGCCACTGGTGCGTTTGGAGGGAAGGCCCGTCCGAGAGGCTTTCACATTCAACGCTCCTTCCCCCACAGCGGATAGCGGGCCCACACAGGCCCAAGCCTCGTTGCAGGCACAGTGAGAAATCCCCCAAGCCCTCCCCAAGACACGCTTCCCCAACAAGATCTCCAGCGGCGGAACCAAACCGGCTGGCGTGTTTCGTGAGCGAGTCGGCCTTGGGCACAAGGCCTTCGCCGGCCGGGGCCTGAAGACGCTTTCGATCTTCCCCTCGAAGACCGGCTTTGCCATGCTTTGCCCTGCCATGAATACGGTTCCCAAGCCTGAGTTTTGCAGGATCGCCCCTGACGTCAAACTGGGACGCAATGTGCGGATCCATGCATTTGTCAACCTGTACGGTTGTGAAATCGGAGACGAGACCCGGATCGGGACCTTTGTGGAGATCCAAAAAAACGCGCGCGTCGGTGCACGCTGCAAAATCTCCAGCCACACGTTCATCTGCGAAGGTGTGGTAATCGAGGACGAATGTTTCATCGGCCACGGCGTGGTTTTCATCAACGATCGTTACCCACGGGCCACGAATCCGGATGGCGTGCCTCAGTCGGAAAAAGATTGGCAGGTAATCCCCACCCGTGTCTGCCGTCGCGCATCTATCGGCAGTGGCGCAACGATCCTGTGCGGCGTCACCATCGGGGAAGGCGCCATTGTTGGAGCCGGTACCGTGGTGACCCGGGATGTCCCCCCCCGCATGATCGTAGCCGGCAACCCTGCCCGTGTGATCCGACCGGTCCCCAACGCCTGAGCCGGTTCGCGCCGAGTGTATCCTGATCCAAAGCGGTCGGCCTCTTTCAACCAAGCCTGCCTACCGCCGGCTGCGCATGCGATTCTCCATCATCACGCCCAGTTTCCGACCCGGCCCCTGGCTCCGGCTGTGTATTGCCTCGGTGGCCGATCAAAACGTGTCCCTCGAACACATCGTACAAGACGCAGGCTCTGATGATGGCACCTTGGAATGGTTGCGTCACGAGCCGCGGATCCGGCTCTGGGTTGAACCCGATCAGGGGATGTACGATGCCATCAATCGGGGCCTCCGTCGTGCCACCGGGGAGATCTGCGCCTGGCTCAATGCGGATGAGCAGTACCTACCCGGCGCCTTGGAGATGGTCTCCAGGTACTTTGAACAGCACCCGGAGGTGGATGTGTTGTTCGGCAATGTCATCATGGTGGATCCTCATGGCCATTACCTGTTCCACCGTAAGGTCGAACCTCCCCGCCTGGCTCACACGTGGACCTGCCATCTCAGCATCTACAGTTGCGGCATGTTCTTCCGACGTCGTTTGGTGGATCCCGGCGGTTTCTGGTTGGATCCAACGTGGCGTTGCGGCGGCGACGGCGAATGGATGGTCCGACTCTTGCGAGCAGGAATTCAAATGGCCGCCGTGGATCAATTTACCTCGGTCTTCACATGGACCGGGCTGAACCTCAGTCGCCAGGCTCTGGCCCAATCCGAGCAGCGTCGGCTCCAGCAGACTGCACCGCTCTGGATGCGCGGGCTGAGGCCGTGGTGGATCTTGACCCACCGGTTCCGCCGATGGTGGCGCGGTAGCTACCGGCAGGCACCTTTCACGTTCGCGCTTTACACCTTGGAAGATCCCAATCACCGGCGCGAGCAGTATGTCAGTCGTCCAGTTGGTTATTGGGTCCGGCACAGAGTTAACGGCTAAAACGAACCCTTCATGATTCAGACCCATTGACTCAACCACTGCACGACGTGAGCGGTGTCTTGCAGCCACCACGCTATGACTGTGCCCAGAGACACCTTTCCCGTCAATAAAGGCAACCCGACCATCAAAACCACAGCGTTACCCAAAAAGATAATCACCGCGGCGAAAAACCAACCCTGACTGGTGATATCGGTTTGACGCGTCCGCAGGACCTGCCAGGTCAATGTCACATGAAACGCATACGCAGCTCCAAGGAAAAGGTGGAGCCATTCCGGATGCCGGCCCCAACCCCACAAGAGATGGCCCAATCCAAACACCACCAACACCAAAACCACATAAATCGGTACAAAGTACGGTCCCAACGTCACCCACCAGTTGCTCTTACTGACCACCACATGACCGCCACGGGCGCTCACCTTGAATCGCTTAACCCGACCCCCACATAGCCACGCCGCTAACGCATGAGTCAGCTCATGTCCAAAAACGTACAGCCACATCGGCCGCGGTAAAAAGGCATAGATGAGAACCCAGCACGCCGCGCCACATAACAGAGGTAACCAAACCGTCGAGGCTTCTCCACTGGCAGCCAACAGCCGTACCAACGTCCGTGCCGCCCCCACGCAAAACGGAAGCAACAAGATGCCAGCCAAATTCTTCCAAACTCGCCCCACAGCCGGTATTCTCGATTTCCTTTAACGGACTGCGAGCTTTTTTAAGTCCAAGTCCAAGGTCCAACGTTTTCCAACCCTCAATGCCCAGGCCAGCTTGCGTTATCTGTAGGAGGGAGCCGCATGCCGTGTCCACGCGCATGAGTAAAGACGCCGCAGCTCGTTCCATCCATGCCAGGTCAAGGAAACTTTGTCCTATTTTTCCCTATCCTCTCATGCTTAGGAGCTCCCTTGGCAGCAGGCGATTGGGGCATGCGAACCAGCTTCGCGCCCGTCTGGGCATGGTTCCTCCTGATTCCCCTGTTCATCCTCTCGATGTTGTCCCTAATTAAAATCCTCTTCCGACAACCGCGGGAAGCACAATTGCTCAGGAAAGCCGAGGAACGTCTCCGCAACTCGAATGAAAAGCATGGAGCATGCGTTGGACCAAGCCAGGAAAGCCGACCCTTTCAAGTCGGCCTTCTTGGATACGATGTCCCACGAGTTACGCGTGCCATTGAATTCGATCCCTGGCTTTCCCGGAGTGTGACTCAAAGAATTGCCTCGTCCGTTAAATGCGGAACGACGTCAACAGCTCACGTCAGTGCAGAACAGCGTTCGACACTTACTAGCTTTGAGCAATGATGTCCCGGATTTATCCAAGATGGAATCTGGCGAGATCAAAGTAAGTGCCGCACCGTGGTCTGCGCCTTTCAGGAAGCCCATCGTCACAGTGAGGACCAATTCCGCCAGCTCGCCGCCACTGTAGAAGATTGTTTCTGGATGGTGGATGCGAAAACTGTACAACTCCTGTACGTTAGCCCAGCCTTTGAGAAAATCTGGGGGCTGCCATGTGAAGTGCTGGTTAAGGACCCAATGGCCGGGCGGCGTTTCCTACATCTGTAAGACCAAGAGCGAATTCCTCAATCGTCCCAACTCCGCCAAGACCTTCGGCCAACAGAGGTCCAATTTCGAATCGTGCGAGCTGATCAGCAACTGCGTTGGGTCCGCACGTGGACCTACCCTGTCACCGACCCCACCGGCCCACTGGTCCGCTGGGTGGGGATGACGCGCGATAGTACTCGTCAGCAGCAGTTGGAGGAACAATTGCTACAGGCCCAGAAAAGGGAGGCCCTCGGACGCCTTGCCGGAGGCGTCGCTCATGTTTTCAACAACATCCTTACCGCAATCGTGATGCAAACGGAATTGCTCACATGCGAAGAGGACCTGCCGAAAGTGGTCCGGGAAGACTCCAACAGATTCACGCGGCAGCTGAACGCGCAGCCAACTTGACACGACACCTTTTGCGGTTCAGTCGCCTGCAGGTGATGCAAACTCGCACCTTGGACCTCAATGAAAGTGTAACCGGTTTGGCGCGCATGCTGCGGCGCATCTTCGGGGGAGACATCCGGCTCCAACTCAATCTTCACCCGGTCCCGCTTTGGCTGCGGGCAGATGCCGGAATGTTGGATCAAATACTGATGAATTTGGCGGTCAACACCAGAGACGCCATGCCCCAGGGCGGCAACTTTAATCATCCAAACGACTACAATCCAGGTAGAGCCGGCCCGGGCCGCGCAACAAGGTGTTCAACCCGGCCCCTACGCTTGCCTCCCGGTGCGAGACGACGGTTGTGGAATCCCTCCCGAACTTAATGCCCCACCTCTTCGAGCCATTCTTTACCACAAAGGAGCCTGGTCGTGGAACCGGACCAGGCCTGACGACTGTGTACGCAATCGTCCAGCGGCATCAAGGATGGATCGAGGTCACAAGTGAACTTGGTCAAGGAACCTCATTTCAACTCTACCTCCCAATGATCCGCGAAATCGAATCCGGGGAAATCGGCGCAACCTTCAACCAACCCCGGTGTGGATCAGAGACGGTTCTGGTGGTGGAAGATGACGCCTCGCTGCGCCGTCTCACACGCGCCGTATTGGAGCGATATGGTTACCGGGTGTTGGAAGCAAGCAATGCAACCGGTGCCATGCAATTATGGCGCAGCAACATGCAGTTCAGATCCAACTATTGCTGACCGACCTGGTGATGGCCGGCCCCATGAACGGCCGTCATCCAGCCCGCCGCTCATGTCAGGAGCAACCAAACCTCAAGGCCGTCTTGTTCCGCGGATACAATCACGATTTCGCAGGGCAACAACCACAGTTGGACGAAGGGCAAGTGTTCCTTGCCAAACCATTTGACCCGGAAACACCTCTGCAAAAAGTGCGCGGGCCGCTTGATCCGATGACCGACTAACTGGCGCAGAGCTGCATCAATCCCGCACGGCTGCGCTGCACCTTGCCTAATTCCGCGCTTTGGCAAGGTTTATGGATGACGATACGTGATCCGTGCCTTATTTAAATCATAGGGCGACATTTCCACACTCACCTTGTCGCCCACGCTAATGCGAATGAAGTGCTTGCGCATCTTGCCGGAGATGTGCGCCAACACCTCATGCCCATTGGGCAGGGCTACGCGAAACATCGTGCCCGGCAAGACCTGGGTGACGACTCCGGTCAACTCAATGGGTTCCTCTTTTGCCATGCGTTTGATGCGCTGCTGATCCTTTCTGCCACGCAGATCCTTCAAACGCAACCCTGATTTCGCTCCTCAACGGAACCCGGGACACGGGCCTTCACGTTTTGATCCATGGACGTCAAACGCGCAGCCCAACGCAGATCCCCAACATGGAGCACCTGCGAGAAGCAACCTTGCGGTTCTTCAACCGCCCGGGCATCGGTGCAAAGCTCCCAGAGAAGGCGAGGCTTCACGAAGGAGTCCGAAACAACTTCCCCTGAAGCATGGTTTAAAGCATGGGGGGCAAGATCCGGCTGAAGCGTAGCAGAACCGGTTGTCCTTCGGCACAAACCCTACTCCAGGCACGGCCGTGCACCCCAAGCGCAGGGTCGGAGCGACCAATCCGGGCACAAGAATCGGTCCCGGCCCTGAAAGCCTTTTGCATTGAGCCGGCGGTTGCCATCCCCTAGTTTCCGCCTTCATGCGAGTTTTGGTTACGGGAGGAGCCGGTTACATCGGATCGGTTTGCACGGAACTGCTTTGCAATCTCGGGCACGAAGTCATTGTTTACGACAATCTCTCTCAAGGGCATCGGTCTGCCGTGGATCCGCGTGCCCATTTCATTCACGGCCGACCTTTTGAACCGGGCGACATCGCCGCCGCCATGCGCGCCGCAAAGCCGGAGGCCGTGTTGCATTTTGCCGGTGACATTTTGGTGGGCGAGTCTATGCAAAAGCCGGGAAAGTATTTTCGCAACAACGTGGCATGCAGTTTGGAATTCCTCGAAGCCGCCCGGTTGGAAAACGTGCGTAAGTTTATTTTTAGTTCCACCGCTGCTACCTACGGGTTGCCTGATCAGATTCCGATTCCTGAAGACGCACCGCAGCAGCCGGTGAATCCTTATGGCGAGGCCAAGCTTATGTTCGAAAAAATGTTAACATGGTACCATCGCATTCACGGACTGGAGTTTGTTGCCTTCCGCTACTTCAATGCCGCTGGTGCCACCGAGCAACATGGTGAGGATCACCGCCCAGAAACACACCTGATCCCCAATGTCCTCAAAGTCGCGCTCGGACAAAAACCTTACATCGAGATTTATGGCACGGATTATCCCACTCCCGATGGAACCTGCATACGCGACTACATCCATGTGGTGGATCTGGTCGAGGCCCACATTCTGGCATTGCAACCAGGCATTTGCGGCTTCTTCAACCTTGGCAACGGCGACGGCTACTCAGTCCGGGAAGTCATTGCCACATGCGAACGCGTCACCGGTCGCCGCATTCCTAGCGTCGTCCGTCCTCCCCGTCCCGGTGACCCGCCCCGATTGGTGGCTTCAGCAGCCAAGGCCAAACGAGAACTCGGTTGGTGCCCTCGCACACCTGCCTTGGCAGATATCGTGGCCACCGCATGGGCGTGGCACCAAAAGCATCCCGACGGTTATCCCGATTAGGTCAATTCAAAAAAACATCCAGTCACGGAAAGCCATCCGTTTCGCAGAATCAGAGAGCCCTCCCACCGGAACGCGCTGAACCTCTCCACGCTGCAAAACGCAACCACTGGAAGCCTAAAGGCTTTCTCTCCCAGAAGCATGAACTGGTTGCGCCGCCCCAGAAATCCCACGATGCCGGACGACGGGAACCCGGCCACGCATCCACGACCAAGCATCGAAGTAAATGGCGTACAAACACGGCACGAGGACCAGCGTGATTGCTGTCGCGAACAGGATCCCATATCCAAGCGACAATGCCATGGGGATCATGAACCGCGCCTGACGAGACGTTTCAAAGATCATGGGTGCCAACCCGCCAAACGTGGTCAGTGTGGTCAATAAAATCGGGCGAAAACGACGCAAGGTGGCGTGATAAGCGGCCTCCAGAGGAGACTCTTTGAAGTCCCGATGCCGCTGATTCGCGTGCTCAATCAAGACAAGGGCACCATTCACCACCACGCCGGACAGCGCTACCATGCCCATCAAACTCATGACACTCAGATTGTAACCCATGAGCAGATGGCCCAGCACGGCGCCCACAATCCCAAAAGGAATACTCACCATGACAATCAAGGGTTGTCCATAGCTGCGAAACGGCACGGCTAACAAAAAGTAAATCGCCATCAGCGCCAGGGCAAAGCCGCTATACAAGCTCTGTAAGCTTTCCGCCATATCCTGCTGGCGCCCCGCATAGCCATACCGCAGTCCGGGAAAATCTATCGCGAGTTGGGGCAAAAGGGTCCGATCCAAGACTTCCTTGACACGCGAAGTTTCCCCAATGGGATCCACATCCGCCGTAACCTGCACAGTGCGGCGGCCGTCGCGCCGGAGAATACTGGTGTAGGCTCGTCCTCGGCGCACCTCGGCAATTTCCCGCAACGGCACATCCCTGCCCGATGGCGTCCGAATCAAAAGGTTCTCCAAGGTGTGCTCCCGACGGCGTTCCTCTTCCGGCAACCGCACCAGCACTTTCACCTCGTTGCGGCCGCGTTGTTGGCGCACCGCCTCCGCCCCGTAAAAGGCATGTCGAATTTGCCGTGCAACTTCTTGAGCGGTTAACCCTAAGCGATAACCTTCTGGCCGCAACACAAAGTCGAACTGCGGCTTACCAGGAGCATATCCATCATCCACATCCCGCACATGGGGCAGCTCTTCCAATTGCGCAGCCAAAGTCGCACTGGCGCGATCCAACACGCCGATATCTCGATGACTCAGCTCCACCGTCAGAGCCGCGCCGCCGCCCGGCCCACCCCGATCCGAGTAAAACTGCAAGGCTTGCACGCCCACGACCGAGCCCACTCGCTCCCTCCACAAACGAGTAAACTCCGCCGTTGAGATGGGCCTGCGGTCCGGATCCGTGAGAAAGACCCGGATTTCCACCATGTTTTGGTTAATCACGCCCAGGAAACCCGTCACCAATCGCTCCCCGCCGTGTTCCTCGGCCACTTGGCGAGCCGCCTCCACCAGCCGATCCCGAACCTCTGCCATGCGGGACAAGGGACTTCCATAGGGCAGCATAGCCGCTGCATAGGCGAAATCCGATTCCACCCGGGGCATGAGGATCATGCCCATGCGGCCACTCAGAACGTACGCCACCACCACCAACCACACCGCCAGGCAACAGGCCACCACCAACCAACGCCGCGCCAAACAAGCTTTCAGAAACGGGCCAAACCGCTCCTCTACCCAGCGCCCGAATCCACTTCCAAACGCCTGTTGCTTCGCATGCAACCACGCCGTGAGCCCGGTGCGTGGTTGGCTGCGAGTGTACGCCAGATGCGCCGGCAGAATCAGCAGGGACTCCACCCACGAAATGAGGAAAACCGTAATGACCACCAGAGGGATCACTCCCCACATTTTTCCAAACGTGCCCGGCATGAAATACAAAGGGCAAAAGGCGGCAATGTTCGTCAGAATGCTGAAGCTGACGGGTACCAGCATCTGTCGAGCCCCCTGAATGGCAGCCGTGATCGAGTCGAATCCGCGTTGACGCAATTCATAAACGTTCTCACCCACGACAATGGCGTCATCCACCACAATGCCCAATGCCATGATGAAGGCGAACATGGAAATCATGTTGATGGTGACATGCATCCCCGGCAAAAACAGCAACGCGCCCAAAAACGATACTGGAATGCCCATCATTACCCAAAAGGCCAGTTTGAACTCCAGAAACAGCCCCAAGCACAACAATACCAGGCACAGACCGTAAAAACCGTTTTTCAAAAGCAGGTGCAATCGTTGCCGATAAATCTCCGATGCATCGCTCCGGATGCTGCAGTGAATCCCCGGAGGCAGTTCCGATCGCAACGCTTCCAACACTTCCCGCACCGCGTCGGAAACTCCAATCGGCGTTTCCTGTCCCACACGGTAAACGGCCAGGCTAACCGCAGGTTGGCCGTTGAACGTGGCTTCTACGTCCACGTCCTGAAAACCCTCCCGCACCGTCGCAAGCTCGCCCAAGCGGACCACCGTGCCATGACGTGTTGTCACGATCGGAATGGTGGCAAACTCTCGAGCCCAATCCCGGCGTTCTTTAAATCGAACCAGCAGTTCGCCCCCAGGCGTTTTCAGACCACCCCCGGGAATCTCCACCGAAGTCGCGGCAATCCGCGCGGCAATCTCACCCAGCGTAAGTCGGTAAGCCCGCAGGAAGTCTTGAGGGATCTCCACATGAACCTCGTAGTTGCGCGCTCCTAACAAGTCCACCTGGGTAATCCGCGGATCCTGCAACAGGCGGTCTCGCACCTCCTCCGCTACATTGCGCAACGTCCATTCCGTGGCGTCACCGTGCACCGCCAACACGACCACCTCGCGCCGGCGCATGACCATTTCCACTTCCGGTTCCTCAGCGTCACGCGGAAAGGTGATGATCCGGTCAATCGCCTGCTTGATGTCCATGTACACCTTTTGCGTGTCCGCGCCACTCAGCAATTCCACCTCCACTAAACCGAGGCCCTCCGAAGCTCGAGCCCGGACCTCTTTGACCCCCTCCAAACCGCGCACCGCTTCTTCCACCGCCAAAATGATCCCCTGCTCGACTTCCTCGGGGCTGGCACCAGGGTAGGCCACCCGCACTTCCACCAGGTCAGCTTCAAATTCTGGAAACACTTCCTGTCGGATGCGCAGGCTCATGATCAGGCCGCCCAGCAAGAAAAAGAGCATCAACAGGTTCGGGGTCACCCGATTCGTGACCATCCAGGCCACCGGACCAAGCGCCGTATGGGACGCGGAGGGACTCATACCAGCATAAGAATTTAGCCACCGGCTCCGTCCCGGGACACAGTCGACTCCCTGGGAGATGAAACTGACTCCCCCTCTCCAGACACACGTAAGGGTAAGCCAGGCACGGCCGCCGATAACTCGCTCACGACGATTCGGTCTCCCTCACGCAATCCGTCGGTCACCAACAGCGTTTCCGGACCACGGAACGCCACCGTAACCGACCGGATCTCCAGCTCGTCTCGGTCATTCATGATCCAAACGTGATCGCCGTCGCGGCACCACCGCCGATCCACAGGGACCGCGCGCAGCACTCGGCCTTCCAATTCCACTCGCACTGAGTCGCCTAACAACAGCGGGGGAAGGTTCGTACCTACTACGGGTTCCGTCCATGGCTGCGTAACGACCACCAAGAGTCGGGCCAAACGCCCTCCTTGTTCCAAATCGGGAAGCAACTTCAAAATCCGTCCCTGACGCGCAGCTCCAGGAGGGACTTCACCCACCCGCCAGATGCGAGCCACGGATCCAGTAGCACTATTCCAGTGCGGAACAAACAGCCACGGCAACTGATCCACTGGTACGGTGACCTCTACCCAGTACTCGTCTGTGCCTGCCAAAGTCGCCAAGGGTGTGGCAGGACCTACCAGACTGCCCACGTGGACCAGGCGCTCTCGCACCACGCAGTTAAAAGGAGCACGGATCAGCGTTCGCTCCAGATTCAAACGAGCTTGCTCCAAAGCAGCCTCCGCGGCCTGCACCCGGGCCCGCGCCTGCCGAAGCTGCGGCTGACGTAGAATCAGATCCCGATCCGCTTCCGCAATCTCTCGTCCCAAGAGCTCGAACTCCTTACGTGCCACCGCCTGTTGCCCCTCCTCCAGAACCAGCGCGCTCTGAGCTTGCATCAGCTCACTTTCTCGCTGCGTCAGTGCCAATCGAAAGTCACTGGGGTCAATTTCCAACAGAATCGCTCCGGCCTCAAAGCGGCTGCCTGGCACAAAACCCTCTGCAATTCGAATCACTTCGCCCGAAATCCGCGGATGGAGCGTCACTTCCCGCGAGGGCAGCACCAATCCCATGCCGGTCACGCGAACCGTCTCCAAGCCAAACTGGGCGCGCACCACCTCAACCAAACGCGCTTGAATCGGCGCCGGGCGCCGGTCCACCGTGGGAGCCGTCCGGATCAGCCAAACGGCCAACCCCAGCCCGCACGCCAGCACAGCCACCGGGGCAAACACACGAAGCAACCGCCGGGTCCGGCAAAACCGGGGTTCCCGTTCCGTGACCCGATCCATGAACACATGAGGAGGACTCATGATGAAGGACTCTATCGCACCTCACCGGGACCAATCAGTCCCGAATCAGGCCATTGAGCGGCCTGGGCTTGCGCCGGCCGGGGCAACTCCCAACTACCGGCCAGAGCCCGACACAGGGCAATACGCTGGAGCCACAGATTCAAGCGCGCCTCCAGCTCCGCCCGCTGCAGCCCCTGCTGAGTCAGCAAAGCATCCAACACGCGTAGATAATCCACCGTCCCCTTGCTGTAACCCTCGCGCAGGTGTTCCACCGTTCGATCCGCAAGGGCAAGCTGCCGTTGCAGGCTTTTCCAAAGCTCATGAAATTCTTGCTCCCGCACCAGCGCCGTTTCAACCTCCGCCAGCGCCTCCAACACCGCCTGCCGGTACACTTGCAGATGTTCAGCCACCACTGCACGACGGTAAGCGATCTCAGCCCGGCGTACTCCTCCATCTAAGACGGGCGCCATCACGTTCGCCGCCAACGTCGCCAGCCATTGATCCAACAAAACCCGACCGCTGTTGCCGCTGGTCAGCGCCTGTGCTGACAGGCTGAGGCGCGGAAACCGGTCAGCCACGGCAGCTGCCAAACGACGATCCGCAGCCATAAGCCCATGCCGCGCTGCCTTTAGATCAGGCCGGCGGCAAATCAACTCCGCAGGTACACCCGTGGAAGGTAACGCCGGCGGCAGGGGCAATGACGCAGCAGGAACCGGCAGAGGTTCGCCTGGCAGGCGCCCTGTCAACACGGCCAGTTGATGTTGCAATACCCGGCCCCGAGCCAGCGTAACAGCCCGGCTGGCACACGCATTCTCCAACACCTGACGCTGCCGCAACACATCGGCCGCTCCAACCTGACCGCGTTCGAACCGCGCCTCCACCAACTGAAGAATGTTCGATTGCAACGTCACCTGGCGATTCCACAACTCCACCGAGGTTTGTTGAGCAGCCCACTCAAACCAAACGCGAGCAATTTCAGCCGACAGCGTCAGAGCGGCCACTTGCAATTGTTCCGCCGACGCACGGGCTTCCCAAATAGCAGCATCTCGGCTGGCCCGAATCCGTCCCCAAAGATCCAACTCATACGCAGCCGCCAGGCCCAACATCAGATCTGCACTCCCTCGGTCGCGCATCTGACCTGCCGACAGTTCAGAGCGCTGATGAGATCGGCTCGCTCGACCTTCCACAATCACTTCCGGCCCCAGACCTGCCCCAGCCTTTCGCGCCAGCGCCGTGGCCTGTTCCAGACGGGCCCACACTGCCAATAGCCCGGGCTGGTGCTGCAACGCCCCTTCAATCAGGCTGCTGAGCGTGGGATCCTCGAAACTCTGCCACCATCGGTCGGGCAATGGATGAGAACCGCTCCGGTGAAATTGCTCCGGTAAACTCAACGCTGGCAGGGATGGACCCACCCGCTGAACACATCCGGCTGTCACCAGTACGGTCCCCAGCCCCAGACTCCATCGAAGCATCGCCCCACGGCTCATTCGCCAGAGTGCTCCCCACCTCTCTGCTCCGTTACAGAACACGGCCAATTACGGTGAAAGAAGCGTATCCAACCGGGCGCTCAGTCGTCACATACCGGACAAACCAAAGATTGCGACCACAACCAGGTTTTTAAGCTAGGCCCGGGTTGCTATCTCAGAAGCGGTCGCAAGACCAAGTTCCGATACTCCACGCTAGTATGATCCCCTTGCAAGTAAATTGGGCCCGGCCGCAGTTCATCAGACCACAAGGCACCTCCGGTACAGCCCAACAAAGGCTGATTGTCAATGATCTTGCGGCCATTAAGAATCACCGTCACATGGCGGTCGGCCAAAGTGATGTCAAATGTCTGCCACTCGCCAGCCGGTTTACTGGCATTTTCCAAGGGCGCAATGCGACTGTAGATAGCACCCATGCCATGGGCGCTGGCTGGCTTCCCATATGAATCCGCCACCTGAACTTCGTAAATCCCGCGCAGGTAAATGCCGCTGTTGCCGTTGGATGGCAAACGAAGTTCCAAGCAAAGGTTGAAATCCTCAAATTCACGGTCCGTCCGTAGATTGGCATAAGCAATGTGGCGCCCCTCCGGTTGGGGCGCGTCATTGATCAGGATTCCCTCAGCCACCCGCCAGCCATTCTTCCCTCCAAAAGGTCGCCAACCGGTTAGATCTCGTCCGTTGAAAAGCACGATCGGTTCGCCAAATTGAATCCGACGAATATCCGGCCGGGGTGGCAGGGGCGGAATCGGCCGACCTACGAATCGTTGCGGCTGACTCCATCCGTCTCTGGTCTGGCGCCGGGTCACGAACACCACGTGATCTCCAGCCCAACGACCTTCGATAATCTCCTGTTCCAGCAAAGCAACCTCCTGACCCTGAACATTGCGTTCTTTGCGCTCATGGATGCGTGTCACCACAAGCGTATCCCCACGCACTTCCACGGATGCCAACGGCACCACACTGCCTGCTCCCCATAAAATCTGGCCTGTCCAGGCACCATTCGTTCGCTGAATGCCCAACCAGCCGGCTCCGCCGTCCGGCAAGGTCAGCGCAAATCGGCCCTCAAAATCCCCTGAGGCGCTCCAGACACACGAACTGATCGCAATACAGGACCCTACCACCATCACCCAAGGACTCACCGGTTCGAGGAGTCGTTTCATACCCCGGGAGTGAATGGCAATACGAAGCCCTGCTCAAGAGGATTTTCCTTCGGCACTCTGAAACCGCCTTCTGCGTCCCCGGCAGCCGCGCTGAGCCGAGATTCCCGCAGCCCATAAAGCCCAAACCCTAACCTGGGAACACAAACTCTGGAATCCCTCCCAAGGCTGTAGATCCGTTAGCCACTAAAGGCACGCCCAAATACAAAGGGCCGCACGTCGCCCGTACACACTGCGCGCCGATCCGCAAACGGTGGATGATTTGTGCGCGCGATGGGTCTTGTGTGAACCAGCCCCTACTGACGCGTCCGATAATACCGGCTGATCTCAACCGGCGTTACCAACCAAGGTGAATTCGGATTGCCCGGGACATCCGTCCACGGACCGGTGACTGCTGGTGCATGCTGCAGGACACCCCGATCCCACCGCAACTCGATCTGCTCGCCCACTCTGCGTACGGACAATACCGCTGGCGCCGGTAAGGCAAATTGATACGGCTTCGGCACTGTGGCATTGTAACCGGTGCTGCTCAGATAGAAATCATCGAAGATCGCACTGAAACTGGCGCTGTTCCCCAACACGACCAGTTTGTCAAGCACCGGGCCCATCCCACCCAAAACCGGATCGACAAAGAATGGATCGCGATCACTCATGTAATCCTGGAACAACAAAGTGCGCTCTGATTGACCCTCCCTCTGGATGTAAACCGAATAAAGATCATACGCGCTGAGCGTTTCATCCGCATTCGTGATGTTGATCCAGAGGTTATATACGACACCCGCCTCCAACGGTTGGGGTGCGAAGTCCGGCAAAGGACTCGTATTGTTGCCGCTCCATCCGTTCCGGGCCCCAATGTACCAAGCATTGGTTTGAACGCCCAAAGCCTCATTCGTAAACGCGGTGAAATACAACACGGGGCCGATGTTAAAAAACGCGTCGCCATATCCGCGCATGCTTTTGTCCGTTAGCCCCACGACATTCGTGATGCCTGAAGCGTTCGGTTCCCCGGCAATCACCCGGAAGAAGAGGGTTCGCGCCTGGCCAGGAGACACAGCCCAGTCGCGCAAATAAAGGAAACCGACGCTGTTGCCACCGGGCGTGCGCAGGGCCATGTGTCCATTGGTCGCTACCACCTGACCAGAGTTACCCGTGGCATCGCTCCAATAACCCTGGGGGGCCAGCAATCCGGGCTGATAAAGGTCAAAGGTGTCCAACACCACCCAGTTCGGCGCTACGCCGTCCACAACGGCAACTCGGGTGGTGGCCGATAAAGTGTCCAGACCACGCCGGAGGGTCAGGACCAAGGCCATTGACTCGGTTACCGTGAGCACCCGGCTGCCTAGGCCCGCTACGGTCTCTGCAGTGACGTCGCCCAAGGGACTGATTTCTACCTCTGCCGCATCGCGGCTGACTTCCCAGCGCAAGGTGGTCGTGCCCCCTCGGACCACTGCGGGTAAATCCGTGCGGAAACGCGTAATAGTTAACGGCATCAAACGAGACGGCGGATTGGTAATCTGGGTTTGTTGCAGAAGCTGAATTTCCTCGGGCGTCAACGCCCGATTCCATACTGCCACCTCGTCAATCAAGCCGGTAAACCAGGCAGATGCCGCCGCCCGGCGAATCATGCCAATGGAGGTGGCCATGGCAGTCAACGGCCGCACCGGTGTGATTTCCACCGGATCAAGCAAGCCATCAATGTACAATTGCGCCCGCAGGATGCCCGGTGCTACCTGACGCTGGACATAGGCAATATGATGCCACGTACCGTCGAAAGCGGTTCCAAAAGAGATCCGATGATTGCCCACCGTTGCGCCGCCATCGTTGCGGATATAAATGTCAGCCGACCCGCTCGCACCTGTGTTGTGCGTGCCAATGTTGAACAACGGATTGTTGTTTGTAAGAGAACCTTCAGAAAATACACGACGATCCGCCTGCGGCAGACCGTTAACCCACAACGAGACTGTGAAGTTGGGATGGTTGTAAATCGGGAGGTCGTCGCCCGGACTATGAAGGCGCTCCAGCCCCTGCTGCGCAGATGCCTGAAACTGGAAAGCGTTGCCCCACCGGCCGGGCACCAGGTTCGTAGTCCCCATGTTTACAAGAGTCATATCATATCCACTGACCAAATCCGGTGTCTTCCCTCCCACCACACCGTCCAAGGGCCAATATGCGATCAACGCATTGGTCAAATTCGGCGGCGGCAACACCGCCAGCTCCAACCGGGCCACGGCGCTGGTCGCCCGCCCAATCAGATTGGTCACCACCACCATGTAGTTCCCTGCGTCCTCGGCAGACAATACGGGAATCACGAGCGATGGTTGATTCTGCCCGGATAGCGGTTGCCCGTCCTTGAACCACTGGAAGCTCAGCGGCTCACTGCCCAATGCCATGGCATTGAATGTCCAACTCTCGCCCGCGTACAGATTGGTCCCCAACGGCGGGTTTATCGTCACTTGTGGGGGTGTCCCAGTAGGGCCCGCAAGATAATTCACAGCATTCAAGAACATGCGCTGGCCGTCCGGCAACAGGTCGAAAATGCCGGCGCCGTTGGCCGGAACGCCGCCAGCCTCCCGACTGCCAGTGAGAAAAACCAGCCGTTTGGCACCCAGAACCTCACTGCGGCCGTTGCCTGAAGTGAGGCCTTGGGCAAATTCGGCGATAATCGTCCCGTTATTGGCTGGATCGCCTGCCGTTCCCACCACGGCAACCTGCGCCCCGCCAGCAATCAAGGCATTGTTATTCACGGAAATCCCGTTCTGCAGAATCGTCGCACCGGTGCTGGCATTTGTGTGAGTGATCCGCCGTGCGTAAGGATTGACCATGACCCCGTTGGTATCGAGGGCAATCCCTTGGAAAATAGGGTGGGACGGTACCATAGCACGCAGCCAAATGTTCGACGTCGTCGTGTCCACCATCGTTTCACCCGTCGTCAGACCCAGACGAGAGCCACCCCCTGTTCCGCCGCGAATGACATAACCGCCAAGGATCATGACAGGTTTGTTCAAACCATTCCAAAAAGCCGTTTCATTGGCTTGCTGATAATGACCACTCAGGACCGATCGGCTGATGATGATCAAATCATTCGTGAGCAAGGCATTCACAAAACCAGAGTCCGTGTCGGCGTTGTCCCGCGTGACCAGTCGGACCACCGTATGCCCATTCTCCCGCAATAAGCGCGTGTAACCTGCGTCCGGTGCATTGGTAAAACCGGCACCAGCAGCAGAGGAGTCCGGCTGATCTTCACCCGCGTGAAAACTGACAAACGCGATGTTGGCCGCTGAGGCACTCAAAACCGACCATAAGTTCAAGCATGCGATCGCCAGAACAATCCGTTTCATTGGCAGGGGTCTTGTCTCAAGCTCAGGTTGGTTGCATCGTTCGAAACCCACCGTACGACGCACCCCTGGATACTGTCAAGGGATCCGTTGTCCAAGGTCAACCAAGCGCCATTACCGGCCCATCAAGCTGAATGCGACGCCCCTTGTTTGATCCATAGGCAGAAATTTTGCAGTGCCAAGGCAAACCGGTTGCCTCACCCAAATCCACAGGCTCATGTCGTTCATGCTGCGTTGGGCAGCGAACTAACAAGGTTCCTGCGTCCGGCCAACAAGGGGTAGCCGCCGTTGAAGTACTAACCTGGTTCTAGCCAAGAAGATCGCCCAACATTCGCTCAAAACCAAGTGTCCACTGCACTTGGATGGCTCGCGTCCCTCATGCATGCTTCAATCTTCTTTACCCGTCCTAGACGGCATTCCGCTACACGCCGTCCTCGGGTCCCGATTCGATTTTCGATCTGGGCCAGTTGATGAAAAACAAAAGGCCCGAGGAAACCTCGGGCCATCAAATCGTACGCTTGCCCTCAATGCTTACGTCGCCCGCGTCCAACGACTGCGCCACAACAACCACAACACGCCCAAACCCATCAAGGCTGCTGCAGAAGGCTCCGGGACCAACTGATACCCGATGCCGTCCAACCAGGTACGCTGGTTAGCATTTTGCTGATTACGATCCGGCTCCATGTACACAGTAATGGTCGAGCCGGTCACCTGTCCCAAAGACGGCGTCATGTACAATCGGCGATTTCCCTCTGCAATCATAACCGCAGTGGTAAAAGGATTGGTGCTCAGGGTGTCACTGAACACTGTGGCATCAGCACCACTGTAGAATTGCGTAACCCCGCTTGTGCTGGGCATGTAAAGGGGTAATTGCCCTGGATCATCCGTCAGCGACGCCCCAACGCGCCATTGGCTCGGGTCCGACCAAAAAAGGACATAAACATTGTAGTACTGACCCGGCAATGGTTCGGGCACCGTAATGGTGGTGCGCAGCCGCGGCGCGTTCGTATCAACTACGGCAGTTACTCCAGAGTTTTGAAAAATCGTACTAAAGTTTCCAAAGGCGCGTTCGTCCCACAGGCCATCATTCGCCGTAGCTGTCTGTGAGACTCCTTCGAAAATGCCCCACACGCCATTGGTGAATTGCATCGTATTGCCAGTGGGCCCATCGGTAATGTCCACATAAACGATGGGGAACTGCGCAAAAGCAGTTGGAGCGATGATCAGCACCGCCGACAAGACGAGGTCACGAATTTTCATAACAGGCTTGGTCCCAACTCAATTTATCCGCATTCCGGCCGACGGTGCATTACTATTCCAACACCAGGACGCAATTCAGTCAAGCCACTTTTTCGAACTCTCTGGAAGCGCCCGGGCAGACGTCAACCCTTTTGGACGGTCTCCTAGGGTTGCGCCAGCATGCACGAGTCGCGCCACGGCTTTTCAAGGCACTCTTCGATGTCCTCGATGCCTCGAGCATGGCCACAGTTGCACCCTCATCCCAAAATCCAAACGGGCCGCATGCACCGTTGGCGTCCCACGGTCTTGACCGCGGACGTACTGGTTCGCCGGCAGTCAGTCTGTTCGGATGGCTCGCACCTCCCCTCGCACATCAGAGGAGGCCGATCTGCTTCCACTTACTTCCTGCAATGCTTGGCATTTGTACGGTCTGAAGAATCCGGCAGGCGACACCTTCCAGCCCTTACCCCGACGATGGTCGGACGCTTGCATCTATGAGATGCGAACGAAGGCGTTTTTCCTTGAGGGGCTATTCCCCAATAAGCCCTCAGTGCCGGGCACTTTGCAGGGCAGTCCAGAGCCGGGTCTTTACCGGCGGCACCCAAGGTGCCGGCGGGAGGGCGTAAGGGACCGCTGTCTCTTTCCCACAATTCGTCACGCTCATCTTTAGACCGAATACGCCCAAAGACATTAAGCCTCAGGGTCAGTCGAGCTGCCACGGTTCCCATGCCTGAGAGCACATCATCGCGCCCGAGGGCAGCAGTCCATCATTCCCTTCGGCCCATAGGTCCTTTGATTTGCAGGCTCGTGGCGTGCGAATCCCCGGCAGATCTCGCCAAGTGAGGGGGGCCGAAAGCTGGGGCCAGCAAGCTTTCAGCCATGTCCGTGCCTCCCCGATGCCGGGGCACACTCCGGATGCAAAGACGCCGCGAATGGCCCTTTTTCAATGAGCTTCTCTCTCCCTTTAGCGACGCACGCGATAGAATCTGGCGGGCGCCGCGAAATCCGCGTTGGTGAAACTGCGGAAGGTCCCGGGCACGTCCGCGTAAGGCCCGGTTACGGTAGGAGCCCACTGCAATACACCCTCGCCATCCCATTCCAGGACAAACCCACCCTCCACCCGTGCGACTCGGATTTGCAGCAAAGGCGGCATCAGTGCCAGACCATGATAGCAACCAGAAGCAATAGCCACGCTCTTTGTGTCGAAAGAGGGTATGTCCAATTGCCCAAATCCGTTATCTCCCCAGCCGATGACGCGGCCGTCAACCAAGCGTGCATACGTGTGGAAATCGCCCGCTGCAATCGCCACCCCATTTGTCAATCCTGCGGGAGCGTTCGTCTGCCCATAACTGTTGTCGCCCCAGCAAACGACCGTTCCATCCGAGCGCAACGCGACGCTATGAAGGTACCCGGCAGCAATGGCAACAACATTTGTGAGCCAGGTCGGCGGCGACGCCTGACCAAACGCATTGTAACCCCAGCCTACGACCACTCCATTCGTTCGGAGCGCGAGTGTATGTTTTCGCCCTGCAGCAATCGACCGTACACCCGCCAATCCTTGCGGTACGGCTGCCTGGCCGTGGCTGTTGTCGCCCCAGCAAACCACCGTCCCATCCGCACGCAACACGACGCTGTGCGCTTCGCCTGCTGCCACTGCCAGCACGTTGCTCCAAGCGAATGCCGGGACGTTGGCCTGGCCGAAGTTGTTACGGCCCCACGCCACCACACCTCCACGCTCCGTGATCGCAAGGTTGTGATACGCACCGGCTGCGATCGCCACAATCCGTACACCGCTGCGAGGCACCTTTGTTTGGCCCTCGGCATTGGATCCCCAGGCCAGCACCGTGCCATCACGACGGAGCGCGACAGTGTGAAAATCTCCACCCGCCGCCGCGACGATGTCGTTCAAGTTACTTGGGATGTCGCACTGGCCGGCTATGTTATCGCCCCAAGCCCTCAGCGAGCCCGGATGCTCCAGCACGCTGACCCGACAACCGGCGGACACGCTTCCATACAAATTGGTCACCAGGACCCGGTAAAAACCCACATCGTGGAACCCAACGTTCGTCAGCACAAGGACACGGTTCGTCACGCCCAAGGGGCTGCCGTTGAAATGCCATGTGTAGATAAGCGGCTCTGATCCCACCGCTTCCACGGCCAATGCCACCGTATCTCCACGATGGACAATCAGGTCCCTTAATCCGGAAGCCAAGATAGGGACTTGATATACGGTAAGCACGGCAACGGCACTTGTTGTGACTCCCGCGATGTTCGACGCCACCAGGGTGTAGTTGCCACCATCCTCCAGCCGGAGGTTGGTCAAGGACAATGCCGTGCGCGTGGCTCCGACCAAATTGGTGCCGTTACGCTGCCACTGATAGAGAATGGGAAGCGAGCCATTTGCCTGGCCCGTGAACACATGGCTGCTGCCAACCCGTTCCGAAGCGCCCAGGGGCTGGATCACAAAGTAAGGAGCCCGCGGCAATACCGTAAGTGTCGCGACGTGGCTGGTGGCGCGCCCGAGAGGATTCGTTACCACGACAAAATAATCACCCGCATGCACCGCCTGTACGTTGCTAATGGTTAAGCTAGTCCCACGCGCTCCGGCAAGGAGGTTGCCGTTAAAAAACCATTGGTAACCCATCGGTTGCGTGCCGATTCCGAAAGCTGTCAGCACCGCGTTTGACGAAGCATAGACCAGGGTGGACACGGGATGTTGGACGATCAGGGGAGCGGTGGGACGAACACGCACCAAAGCAGGAGCACTGGTCACTGCTCCGCCAGCATTGCCCACCACAACACGGTACACACCTTGGTGCCACGCCTGGGCATTGGTAACGACAAGCATAGGCCCGGTAGTGCCATGAATCACCGTATCCTCGAACAACCAGACGTACGTGAATGGCTGTGAACCAATGGCTGTGACAGACAAACTGAAAGCCCGGCCTGCGAGCACATTGGTAGACACCGGATTGCTAACTATGGAGGGCGGTATCAGCAGGGTGAGCTGCGCCACAGCGCTTGTTACCGATCCAAACGCATTCGTCACGATCACCTGGTAGGGTCCCTCCTCCTCGGGCCGTAAGGACGGCAATGATAAAATGGCATTGGTGGCGCCTACTATGTTGGTTCCCCACCGCGTCCACTGATATGAGAGTGGCGGAAGTCCCATGGCAACCACGGAGAGCGACACAGGAGTCCCTGCAGTCACTGCCGTATGAGCGCGAGGTTGCACCGCGATCTTTGGCGCCTGGATGACCGATAGGGGAATGCTGCGCAAGGCGCCGTCCAAATAAAACCAATAACGCTGATTCAAGCCGTCCACTACGGATACCGTGCTGGAGGTTGGAAGGATGTGCACCAGGTGGCCAGTCAGTGTGTCGTAGACCCGTGAAGCACCGAATGCCAGACGCCCGTTGGTGGAGAGGGCATATATGTTGTCGGGTAACTGGCCGTGGCTAACAAGGTCCGCGTCGAAAATTACGCGAGTCCATACGAGGCGCGAGCCATCAGCGCTCATAACCAAGTTACGAACTTCCTCTAGCGTACCACGATCCGTGTTTCCCGTCAGATGCACAAAGGTGTCGTTGATCGTATCGAATTTGGCTATGCCTCCGCCAGAACCGTCGTAACCCACTCGATAGTAGTATCGTCCTGTTGGGTCAAACTCACCATCCCCGGCGGCACCCAAGCCCCTGTCGAGGTCTACACCATTGAGGGTGTCAACGAGGATCATGGAAACCCACGCATCCCTACCCTCGGTAACGATGCGTCCCAGACGTCCGGCGTTTACCCTGTAAACATCTGTGCCAAGGTTGAGCGGGGGCAGCAGCGTCTGGAGGTTCAAATCCACCACGTATGTCCACAACTCGCCCCAGCTTGCAATGTAGAGTCGACCCTCGGCATCATTGATGGTGAGATCCACGGGATTTCTACCAATGGTCAATGTCTTTTCGATGTTACCGGTCAGGATATTGATACAGTGTACCAGGCCACTTTCCCCTATGGATAGGGGTTGTTGCATCGCATAGATATACGGCCGTTTTCGGTCGGCCGTCATCTTAGAAATGGACAAGGGATGGACCCTAACGGACACCGGCACAACCAGGGTTATACCACTAATCTGGAAAGCAATGGCATTGCTGTAATGGCCCACCGGCAGCGTGGCAGTCTCGAACCTGACCGTCATGCTGCCGGAACCACTTCCGCCAGTCGGGTGTATGGACAACCAATTACTATCCGATACGGATGCCCTCCACGCCACATCCCCGGAAAGCGTCAACGTCAGCCCGAGAGGATTGTAACCGACAACGGAATGAACACTGAGTTCCGCCGGGTTGACGGAAAGTGGGGAGATCGAGAACGACCACACCGGGCCTACATTGGTGGCGGCGAAGCCCACTGCATCCACGCGCCAAAAGTAGGTGGCGCCTGGCGCAAGGGAGATATTTGTTAAAGGCTGCGGTGGAGCGCTGCGCCTTCCCAAGTATTCGGGGGAGGAGGTCTTCGCAGTAGCAACTTGTGCTTGGTTTGTCCCAAAATAAACGTCATAAGCCAGGGCTAACGGTGTGGCGCTCCAGCTCAGGTGCGTCAACGGCAGGCTCACGAACGCTCCGTGCGTGGGTGTCGGTGTTGGACCGGCCCGCTCACCGGCCCAAGAATGGACGTGTCATAAATAACCACACTGGCTTCGGCAGCATGGTAACGAAACAGTCTTTTTTGATCGCCGCTCAACGTCTGCACCGTGGCAGTGAAGGGGAAGTTGGTCAGCGGAAGGCCATTCGAGGTATGAAAAACCCCGGTTGGTCCAAAGGCAATGGATCCGTCAAGGGAAATCGCATAAAGGTTTTCGGGGAATTCGTTGAGGCACACCGCAAGGTTTGTTGCCGAAAACATCTGCTGCTTATTGAACACCCATCGTTCTGCCACGTCGAGAAAGATCGGCGTGTCCAAAGGGTCGCGCCGCCCTGACGCAAAGGAATCTTCCATGGCGGCCAGGCTTCCGTCCGGAAGCACAGCAAACCGCGTCACCCAGGAGGTTAGGCTTCCAGCGTGCCATCCGTATTGCCGCCAGACGTATAAATTGGTGCCGCTACGGCTCAGCACCATGCCGCCGATGCCAGGGTGAACGTTCACTCCGGTGTCCAAGACAAGCCTCGGTGGTCCGGCGCTGAAATCCAAACAGTAGAGCTGGGGTCCCCATGCTCCGTCCGTGTACCAGAGTCTGTCTGGATAGCCGGCAACCAGGTACAGAGGAGTATCCGAACTATATTTACCTGGAGTGGTGATGAGTCTTTCGCCCACCACTTCAAGGCTGGGCAGGTGTATCTTGGAGATCGTGCCACTCCCTGCGTTGATTACATATAATTCATCCCCAGTTGGCGCAATTGCCATGTCCGTAGGCCGAACACCCACTGAAATTTCGGCTAAAATGGATCCATCGCTGGAGTGAAGGGCTAATACCGTGCCAGGAGCCACACGATTTCCACTATTCAGTGCGTACACCCGGGGGCGTAGGTAGTCAGGCATCATTTTGACAATCACCCGGCCCGGCAATGGCCGCGTAATTGGGTTGTGAGCCAGGGCCGCGCATGAAATGAGGAAAATCGTGGCAAAAAGAAAATACGCCACAGGCGCATGAGTGGGGCAGCCGAGGCTCGGCCTCACGTTACTATGCATGGCTCAACGGTATCGACTTTGGCAGAACGACGAGGGTTGTCAAGATAAAGGATCCAACCGAAAGCCTGCGCGCTCACGGTCTGCTCACCCGCTCAACAGAGCATGACGGGATGGGATACTCGCTTCCTTCAAGCTGCGGCTTTAAAACGCCGCGCCGATGCTTTTCCTGAATGCGCAGACTTGAGTACGGACACAATGCCTGCCCTCGGGACATTCATCAGTGTCAGGGATGTGCGTCTATCAACTGCTGCGCCCAATCTCAGTCTTCATCAGTTGACCTGTTCGACTCGCATGATTGGTGAGTAAAATCCGATTTGCTGCAAGCACCGACTTCTGAGAAAGGTTTGGCAAATATGAGCATCTCGATCACGCAACCGGACCTCTTACTCGGGCAAAAACCGTCTGCCTCTTGCCCTGGAAGTCCCGAAATAGTCGAGAATAAACAGGGGATTTTCTCGCTCCGTGTGCATGGAGGTTGAACTGCCGGCATCGAAGGAGGTGAAGACCCCACGGTTCAAGCTGCCAACGTCTCACACCTGCTCTCATTCAAAAGGCAGCGGCTGACTGGCAGAACTTCAAACGACTCTGGAGAACACGACAGGCCAGAACTTTTTACGTGACTTTGACCATTGGGCCCGTATTTGCCTTTGAACAGGATTCAGAAGTCATCTTTGCATCAGTTTCTCAGGTTCCCTTCTTTGCGCGAGCGGTTTTGCAAGGTGAACGGCTTTTCGGCCGCTCTGCCGTTCGGCAATTCGAACTGAGACCTTCGAGGAGACTCCATGCGTGCTCGCTAAGATCGTCATCGAGGGGAACTACATTTGTGACCAGAACGCATCCCGTGTTTGCGTCTCAAGAACACTTATGAAGAGAGACGCATCCTGTCGACTGCTCAGCGGACTGACTCATGGAACGAAGGGTTTTGGAAGCTTTGGCTACAGGCGTATTACGACTCAAAGATCGAAACCCCTGACACAGGATTGCCTTTGTAAAGCCGGTGCCGGTTGGTATGCTGCCCCGGGCCATGACACGAAATGCGGTGACGGATTTATTGGTTCGTCCGCTGGTGCGGAACTTGCGACCTTATGTGCCGGGTGAACAACCGCGCACCAAGGGTCTCATCAAGCTGAACACCAATGAGAACCCGTATCCACCTTCGCCACGAGTCCTCGAGGCCCTACGGGCAGCCGTGGACGGCCGATTGCGTTTGTATCCCGATCCAAAGGCCGATCAACTGCGCGGGAAACTGGCGCGCCTGCACGGATGCGACGTTGACCAGATCATCGTAGGTAACGGTGCGGACGAAATCTTGCGGCTGGCTGTGCAGGCGTTTGTGGAACCGGTTGCCACTCAGCGGGGGCCGTTGAGCCGACGCTACTGGGTACCACCGGCACCGTCGTTGGTGCAAAGTTTCGTTCCGAGCTATACCCTTTATCCGGTCCTGGCCGCGCAGCACGGAGCGCTTTTCAATCCGGTCCCATTGCAAATGGACTATGCCCTGCCGGAGCCATCTCAGCTTCGGACGCTGAAAGAATGGCAACCGCGGGCGGCGCTGACCCTGATCACCACGCCCAACGCGCCGAGTGGCCGTGGCTATGCCACTGCGGCGATCGAAGCCATCTGCACCCGGACCAAAGGTGTGGTGTTACTGGACGAGACTTATGTCGATTTCGCTCCGGAAAACGCGCTTCGCCTCGCCTTGGCGCTGCCCAACGTCATCGTATGCCGGAGTTTCTCCAAGGCGTACTCGCTCTGTTTCCTCCGCGTGGGTTACGCGGTGGGTCCCAAGCACCTGATCCAGGCCATGCATAACTTGCGCGACAGTTACAACGTCAACGGGTTGGGACAGATTGCAGCCGAAGCCACGCTCGAGGATCTCCCGTACTACCAAGACCGGTTCCGCCGAATCGTGGAGACCCGGGACTGGACAGCGCAGCAACTCGGGGCGCTGGGATTCCGTGTGTTCCCTAGTCAGACCAATTTCCTGTGGGCACGGCCTCCCGGTCCAATGGCAAGCGAATGGTATCACCGCTTGCGGGAAAACCGTATTCTGGTGCGCTGGTTTGATGCCCCTGAGTTGTCCGATTATCTTCGGATTTCGGTTGGAACACCTGAGGAAATGGAGACCCTGGTCAAAACCGTAAAACGACTGCAGCGGCAAAAAGGCGGAAGCCGTTGATTCCTACGCAGCCGCCGCTGGCCCAGCCCACCATGCCCGGCCATTCCGTCCGCGGCTTCATTAGATTGCTCAGAGGAACGTTTCGATCCTGCATCCGTCAGCCTCAGCGCGACTCTCCTTCGAACGATCCAACCTTCGCCCGACCAATGCGGTGACGTGAGGGAAGCCTGCTCGGGGCCGGCGCGCACAGGTTCGCGCAAGGATGCCCAGGATGACAATGAGCAGGTTGCACACGAGTGAACTCGAAGTAGAGTGACTGCAAACATGATATCCATGCAAGTGACGGATCCAACATCCAGGCGGAACAGCGCGGTCATTCTCCTGGGGCATGGAACGGAGGAGAACGCCGGCTCAGCCGAGGCCGTGCGGATCCAGGCGGCACTTTTGCGGCGTGGCGGCCTCTTTGGTTCGGTCCACGAGGCATTTTGGAAGCAATCTCCTCATGTGGAAGAGGTGTTGAGCACCGTGCAAGCGGCCCAAGTTTTTATCGTACCATTGTTCATGGCTGAGGGTTACTTTGCGGCACGGGTGATTCCCGAAAAGCTCGGGTTTGTCCAACGACCCGGCTCTCCGTTGGCATGGCCCCTCGTCCAAGCTCGCGCGGACCGCATTTGGCTGTATTGCGCCCCGGTGGGAACGCACCCGAAGTTGTCGGAAGTTGCGGTCACACGAGCTGAAACCGTGCTGCGACAATATCCGTTTCCGCGGCTTCCGCGGCCGGACGAAATCAGTCTCTTCTTGGCGGGTCATGGGACAGAACGTGATCCGCGCTCTCGCGAATCGGTTGAGGCATTGTCGGCGCGGATCCGGGCCCTCAGACGCTTCGCCATGGTGGGCTCAGTATTTTTGGAAGAAAGTCCTCGCATCCCTGATTGCTATCAGCTTGCGCAGACCCGGCGATTGGTCATTGTTCCGGCATTTATCAGCGATGGATTGCATACCCTGGAGGATATACCCGTGCTCCTGGGAGAATCGCCACGCACTGTTCGAGAACGGTTGGCGTCTGGACTCTTTCCCTGGCGCAATCCGACGGAGCGTCAGGGTCACTTGGTATGGTACACGCAGGCATTAGGGTCTGAACCCGCGCTGCAGGAGGTCATCCTTGAGAGAATCCGCGAAGCCGCGGAAGCCCTCGAGGACATCTTGCCTAAATCAGGACTGAAAGAACCAGGCATCGCCCCGGCACAGTAACCAAACGAGATGACGTTGAGGTTTACGGAGGTCGAACGGAGGGCCGGATCCGGCTGAGGTCCTCTTCGAATAGCCTGAAGCGATCCCTGATCACACCTCCGGGCGTTGCCGCTCTGAACGTTTGGCTTACGGCTCGGGCAAGACGCTCAGTGTGTGCGTGACCGGCACAAAGGCCTCCCGAATAACCGCCATCAAGCGGGCACGCTCAGCCTCTGTGCGGCGGACCGCGTCGTCCCAGTCGGCGCGTCCCTCTGGACCATGGAGCACGTGCTTCACCTGACGCGTTTCAAAAGCCTGTTTGGCGGCCACTGCAGCATCAACCCGCGCAAACGCATCGGCAAACGGGGTGACTTCGAATTCTTGCGCCAGATTGACGCCACGTGCCAGTTGGGCACGGGGGAAAACCTTGCTTTGCTGTCCCCATCGCACCCGATAACGATCCGCCGAACCGTTGCGCACCACCAAGGTGAGGCGATTGAGTTCTTGGTGGAAAGGCACCAGGGCAAACGCAGCTCGCAAACTCGCCGTCTCGCGACCCGCGGCCTCCTCACATGCCGGAAACGAGGGTAGGGGTCCATTCGGGATAACCTCTCGAGGTAAACACGATGCAAAAGGATATCGCGTGCTGCGGATGGTAAATATGCGCCCGACGGCCGCCACAACCTCATGCCCGTCTGTCACGGTCAGAGTGTTTCGCTCCAAATCCAGCGTGAAGGTCCCGATGTGGCCATCCAGACCCACCGCGTGCAGAAACGCGTAGGCCATGATGCCATGGCCGGCCCAATCCGGATGCACGCCGTCTTCGCCGGCTACTTTAAAGGCGGGACCGAATCGGATCCGACCGACCTGACTGGCCCGAAGCATCGGTAGAAACACATCTGCGAAGCCTGTTCCCTCTTTTTGCGCCACGTCCAAGGCCACATTCCGTAATCTTCCCAGGTTGGCATTCAAATCTTGCACCGTCCCGGCGGCCGATTTAATCCAATGCGGCACTTTTTCGACACACCCTGGGGACCCCACGATCACGCGTATGCCATGGGCGCGGAAGGCGCGAATCACAGCGCTCAGATGTTCCTGATAAGCCCGCCCGATTCGCTCTTCGTAAGGTCGGTACTCATGATCATTCATGCCATAACATATTGTTGCCAAAGAGGGTTGAAAACGTAAGCAGTCATTAGTCATGCGGTGCAAAAATCCCGAGGCACGCTCGCCACTCCAGCCGAGCTGACGGACCTCCACGTTATATTGAGGCACACACATCACCAAGTAATCCTCAATGAGGCGCGAATACATGCGCTGCTCCGTGATCGAGTCGCCGCAAATCACCACACGATCGCCTTGTTGTAACCACGGTCGCCACGGGCGCGGTGCTGGCACCAGCCTAACCTCGGGCAACGGCGGTTCCTGAAAGGCGATCTCTTGCGGGCTCCGACAAGCACAAAGCAAGCCCCCGAGGATAAGCCATAATGTAGCGAGAGACTTACCGCGCATGGTCATCCCATTCTTGACAGTCATGCAAGCCGGTCAAGAGCGCGCTCGCAGAAACATCCTTGGAGTCATAAAAACCACTTGACCAGAGAACGCCTTGCGAAGGCGGTGGTTCACGCGTGAACCGCGCTCCTGCTACGGCTCAATCCCGACGGGAAAGCAGCAACACAGCCGGAAAACGAAAACATGCACTTGTTTTCCTGGGCTGACCGCTTTGTTGAACCACGCGTCCCTTGGACGTTCCCGTCATGTTGAGCGTGCACGTGTGTTGCACGGGCACGGGTTGACGCACTTACATAAAGCAAAAGGGGGATGAGTTCGAATCCCATCCCCCGCGAGTGCTGGGTCAGCTCCGAAGTAGCAATTAAGGATAGACCAATCGGTAAAAGACGTTGGTTCGAGCTGGATTCGGCGTGATGACGATACGGTTTGTGGTCTCCGATCCTGCAATAGGATACCATTGGTCGGAGGCAACCACGCTGACTGCGTTGCTCAACAAGCGCCAGCCGATCCGGTCTGCTGGCCAGGACAGTTCCAATCGCCCACCACTGACCACGGCCACAAGGTTCGTGGGTGTGGGATTTACAGTGGGTGGCGCGCCCACCAGCAACCGGACAGTGCCATCCACGGCGAGCATGTTGGTCCATACATACTGGACGCTACCGTCCACGTTTTGTTGCGGCAGGTTGATGACGCCGAAATTCGCCGCTGGGACAGGTCCAGAGAACAGACGGAATACATCCCCCGTCTGGAGGTTATTCGTGTCCATCTGGGTGACGTTCAGCACCACGCCCGGCTGAACGACGATATCGCGGAACGCCACTCGATCGCTTTGCGGTCCAGCGACTCGACTGATCTTCAGTGTGGTCGGTCCGTACAAGGTCAGTGTGCCGTCCACGGTGAGAGTTCCGTGAGCGTCGGGGAAGCCCGGTTCCAGCGAGCCGTTCCAATTAATCTGAACGTTCCCGCGAATCATGCCGTTACCCCGGAGGACCTGAGCTGTCGCAGCACCAACATCAAGCATGCCGTCGGTTCGGCCGGTCACGTCCAAAATGCCTGGAGCCACAACGGTGATAGATCCCGATGAACTGATGTCGCCGTTGCCTCCCTCCGGTGCAGCAGCTAAAGCCAAAATGCCGTTGCTCACCGTAGTAGAGCCGGTAAACGTGCTGGCCCCGGTCAGGGTCCATTTACCCGTGCCGACCTTCACAACGCTGACTTGGTCGAGGATGGTGCCGGCATACGTTGCATCCGTGTTGAGTCCACCGACCACCAAGGTGAACGGCTGTCCCGGTGATCCGCCTCCGCCAGAGGCCGCCCGGATGCTGGCCAACGGGGCACCGCTCAGTTCGCCGAAGGGAATCACGCTGTTCGCTGCAGCTCGAGAATACATACTGACGTTGTCCGCCAACCGCACACGCGCACGCGGGAACCCGGTCGCTGTGGCCACCCGGAAGTCCCAAGCGGTCGGCGAGGGATTGACCGAGTTCGTGACCACGTTAAGCACGCCCGTAAAGTTGGTCCAATTGCCTCCGACGTCGCCTCGCACATAATTCACCCCGAGTTGAACCACGCCCTCTCCGGTAACAGTGGAAGACCAGGTGAACCGGCCGGGCAATTCAAACGTGGCTTGAGCACCCGCAGGAACATGCACGGGCACATTGAAGTTCCCCGCGCCATTCACAGTGGGATCCTGGGCATTGGCTGTGGAGAGTTCCAACACGTTGGTTCCAACAAATGTGACCTGGCCGGTGCCCAAACCGCTGGTATTGACCTGTTGCATGCCGGCTTCGGCCGGGCTTGTCGTGGGGGCGACCAGCCGAACATAAGCGTTACTAATCAACGTGCCGCCGCTGTAAGTATTGGCCCCGCCCACGGTGCTGATGGCGTTGGTAGGACCCAGTAGAACCAGGCTGCCCGTTCCCTCCAATCGATTGGTTAACGTGTAACCATCCGGCCGGGCAATCACAAGCTGACCCGGTGCATCCAGCACCACTGGACCAATACCCAATCGCCCGGAGGCGTTGACGCCGTCGCCCAACTGCAGCCGGCCCGCTCGCACCCGTGTCGGGCCGTACTGGTTACCGTCACTGGTTAACACAAGAGTGCCTGACCCGAGTTGGGCCAAAGTGCCGTTGGTGCCCACCACAGCCGTCGCGTTGGTGATGTTATCACTACGGTAAAAAGCCAGCGTGCCGCCGTTGGTGAGCGTCACAGTGCCAGCCGTGCCCAATGTACCTGCGGCTCCGCCGATGCCCACTTGAAGCGTGCCACCATCCACCAAGGTAGCTCCTGACCAACTATTGTTCGCAGCCAACGCCACAGTCCCCGAGCCTCGCACAATCAGGTTGCCGGAACCTGCGATGCTGCCGATGTTGGTTACTGTACCAGACCGATGATAGATCAAGTCTCCTTGGAGACTGACGGGCCCCGTTCCCAAGGTGCCGGTCAGTCCACCGTTGCCAACCTGCAGTTTCGCGCCGCTGCCTATGGTGGTGGCCCCACTGTAGGTGTTGTCGCCAGTCAAGATGACCGTGCCAGACTGAACAACGAGCTGTCCGGTTCCGCGAATCAACGAGGCCACTGTACGTGTGTCGGGCAAGCGATAGACCAGGCTTCCTTGATTGGTGATCGGGCCCGTTCCCAGCGAACCGCTCAGTGAGCCGTTACCCACCTGAACCGTACCGGCCTCGATCGAGGTGAAGCCGCTGTAATCGTTGGTCGTCAATACAGTCAGCGTGTCAGCGCCTCGTTTGGTGAGCGAACCGAGTCCTGTCAGTTTACCCGTGCCGGAGAAAGTGTAAGAGGCCGCTTCTACGACCACCTGCGCAGGTGAAAGATTTCCAACGAGGTTCACCGTGGAGTTGGCTGCGCCCGTGGCATTGAATAGCACGGTATCGCCGTTCAGGAAAACATCCGGATTCCCGTTATTCAACCAGTTAGCTGAGGTGTTCACATCCCAAGCGTTACCAGCCACCCCCCCACGCCAAATCAACTGCAACGCCTGGCCTGTGATGGTCAGATCAATGGCCTTGGCAGCGGCGTCGTGGGTTAACGAAGGCACCAGACGCGACGGGGGATAGCCGCCGAGGGTGAGATTGGCGACGCTCCCGCTTAACGCACCTGCATAGGTCATCAATCGATAAGATCCGGGCGGCAGACTTTCCAACAGATTCACCTGAATCGTGTTAATGCCCGTTAAGTTGAGATTCCCGCTCACAGCCAGGCGGTCATTTGTGGTGGTCGCCAAGTCCATTTGTAATGTGGCGCCGCCGACAAGATTGAGATCGCCGGATACGGTTAGTGTCCCCACGCTTTCGCCGGGGCTCAGCACGCTGCCGTTGCCTGCGGTTAAGTTGCCACGCACCTCGCCTGAACCGGTCAGGGTCTGTCCCGCATTTAACGAGTAACCCGCAGCGGTAACGTCCAGGATCGCCCCGCTGGCGAGAGCGATGGGGCTGGAAGCTGTCAAACTTCCTCCTGCTGCAATCGCCAGGGTACCTGCCTGCACACGAGTGGCGCCCGTTCGGTTGTCCACGGCTGTTAACCGGAGCGTGCCGCCACCGATCTTGGTAAGTGTCCCCGGACCTGAGACTGGCGTCGCCAGGGTCAAGGTTGTACCAGAGTCGAGCGCAATGGTTCCACCGCCTGAACCAACAGTTACTCCGCGTGTTGCATCATCGATTGCAAAACTCGCGATGGCGCGCAAACTACCTCCATCAAACATGAGTTGGTCTGGGACGAAATTCGCAGGCGGCGTGCCCAACAACGATTCGCTGTCCAAGAGCAGGGTGCCGCTCGATAAAACAGTCCGCCCCGTCTGGGTGTTGTTGCCAGCGAGCCGCACCTGCCCGACGCCTGCGATACGCAAAGGTCCCGAGCCCGATATCGGATTAGCCACGGTCAAGGTGACGTTGGTATCTGCCGCCAATGAACCACCACTAGACTCTATCAAGATTCCCCGATTCGCATGGCCAAGCGTTTGATCTTGCACCGCCCGCAACCCGCCACCGGCCAAAGTGATCGCGTCGGATCGAAAGGCGGCCGGATGGGGCCCCAACGCGACCTCGTTGGTGACACTGAGGAATCCAGCTCGCACGATGGTGCGGCCTGTATAAAGATTACCCGGCCCCGCAGGTGCGAGGAACAAGGTGCCGCTGCCGCGCTGTTCCACATGGCCCGGACCGTCGATCAAATTGGTGACCACGAGTTCGTCGCTTCGACCGAAGGCCAGGGTCGCATAATTGGTAATCACGGGGGTTCGGCCGGGTTTGCCACTGGTGCCCAAACCGAATTGAAGCACGCCGTTACTGATCACGGTAATCCCGTTATATTCAATAGTGGGCCCATTCAGAATCCAGGTGCCCGTACCTTCTTTAATGATGCCGATCCCGTTAGCCACACCGGGCGCAGCGAAATTACCACTGAAAGTAGCATCCGTATTTAGTCCGCCCACTCGGAGGATCATGGGCAAAGAGTTCCCGGCGCCGGCGCCAGTGTTGTTGGCAAAGATGTTCACAACGCCCGGCACCTCCGCCGCTAGTTCACCAAATGCCACGATGTTCCCGCTGGAACCGTTGTTGTACATGTTGACGATGTTTGCGTTCAGGCCGTTGGTTGTGATGTAGACGCGCGCGTTGGCCCACCCGCCGTTATTCACAAACTCGTCGGTAAACCGGAGATCGCCATTTTGTCGAGGGGTGGCGGCCACTACCACCCGTCCGGTAAAGCCGCTCCAGTTGCCTCCCAAATTGTCGCGCACAAAGTCCACAAACAGGTTCAATGTGCCACCGCCGTGGACACTGCCACTGAACGCCGGGAACGCACGCGGCGAAAGATACAACGTGCCTGTGTGGCCCGGTTCAATGATTAGGTCGTTCGGCAGACCGTTGACCGTGGGCGTCGTACTCGGATTGCTGCCGGGAATGGCAGCCAGATAACTCCGCAAAATGCCACCCCGAAAGATGATCGGTCCCCCTGCGGCGCCGCCCAAGGCCAAGCTGTTAACTGGGTTCCGGGAGTCATCTCGGGCAGTCGGTCCGAGCTGAAGCATGCCATTGCTGATAATCGTGCCTCCACTGAACTGGTTCATGCCAGTTAAGGGCCCATCCGGTGCCGGGCTGAGAACCAGCGTGCCAGGGCCTGCCTTAACGAACCGATTGGTCGTCACGAGATTGGCGGTAATGGTAGCCAGTCCCCAACCTGTCAGCAGGTTGGTCGGGCTTCCCTGAGCCAGGTTTACGCTGACAATGGTCAAGGGCGAGGTATTGTTGCTGAGGATCAACGGAAAGCCCTGATTGCCCAGAGCCCAGTTGTCCACGGTGCTCGGATCCGGATCTTCAAAGGTAATGTGGCCAATGACAACCGGATCGGTCCCGTTTCGACCGTCCACGCTGACAGTCACCGTGGTGCCATTGGCCGGGTCGGCTCGTAATACCGCTGTTTGATCGGGGCCAAAGGCCACAATCCCGTTCAGCCAATTGTTGGGGTCATTCCAAAAACCGGCCACGGTGCTGGTCCATGTTCCACTCTGCGCCGCCGCTTGGAGGGGCATCCAAACTGCCAAGGCCCCGACCAACCGGAGTCCACGCCGCGTCCATATCCGCATAACTTGAGAGGAGGATGTCCAAGGGCTGCGTTGCAAGTGATTGGAGACTTTCATAACGTTCGTTGGCTGGATTGGCCATCTTTGGTCGGGCTTTTGAAACGTAAGCGGGCTCCTGCTGAGCGCTCTATCCACGCCCACAGCTTCGCCCGGCGGAGACAGACCCGACTTGGGTTCACAATCCACACCATACTCAATGTATCCATATGTCAACATGGCCAATTCTGGGGATCCCCCGGCTGGCTTGGGACGAATAAGGTTTGAGTCACAATTCGTGCGGATTCCCCCAACTCTGAGGGCCGGGCAGATTGCAAATGTCTTCAACAGTCTTTTGAGACCGGTCTGAGACGATCCTTTGCGATCGAACTCGGGAATTTTCTTCTCTCTCGATCGTTCTGAGATACCCTACGACGCGGCGATGCATCCAGTGGCATTTCACGTTGGACCCTTAACCGTCCATTGGTACGGAATTTTGGTAGCCTTGGGCTTCTTGGTGGGTCTTTGGAACGCAGCCCGGCGTGCGCCCCGCGCGGGTCTGCCCGGCGAAGCCATTGCGGACTTGGGTCCGTGGCTGATCGTAGGGGCTGTGGTAGGCGCCCGTTTTCTTTATGTAGTGACCTATTGGCACGAACAATTCGCTCAGGCGCCTTGGTGGGAAGTGTTCATGGTGCATCATGGAGGGCTGGTGTACTATGGAGGGCTGGTGGGTGCCACGCTGAGCGCTTCCGTCTACCTAGCGTGGCGTAGATTGCCAGTATGGCGCGTCGCCGACGTGCTGGCGCCCGGCATCGCTCTCGGTTATTTCGTGGGACGATGGGGTTGTCTGCTCAACGGATGTTGCTACGGCCGATCCACTGACCTGCCTTGGGCAGTGAGGTATCCAGCCGATCACCCATTGTCCGCCCCCACGTTTCCAGTGCACCCTGTACAAATTTATGACTCTTTGCTTTCGCTCGTTTTATACGCACTGCTGGCATGGTTTTTCCCTCGTCGGAGATTCGATGGTCAGGTGTTTGCGTGGTACCTGATCGGCTATGCCCTAAGTCGCGCCGGGGTGGAGCTGTTCCGTGGCGATTATCCACCTGAGCACCTGCGAGGGGGCTTAACACCCGGTCAGTGGGGGAGTGCCGCCGCAATGGGAATCGGCCTGGCCCTCTTACGCTGGCGATCGCACCGGGCAAAAATCGCGCCCTCTGACGGCCGGTCCTGATCAATCCCATGGATCCGGGCATTCAAGCAAAGCCACCAGCGGCTCCTGTGCTGATTCTGGCGGGGCCCACCGCATCCGGGAAATCAGAACTGGCACTCGTTTTGGCCGAACGATTGGGCGGTGAGATCGTTTCTGTAGATTCCATGCAAGTTTATCGGGGCATGGATATCGGCACGGCGAAACCCTCCCCTCGTGATCGGAGCCGAATCCCTCATCACCTGGTGGATGTGGTCGAACCATGGGAACCTTTTGACGCCGCTCGTTTTGTCGCGCTGGCCCGCAGAGCCTTGCAGGAGATCGCACAAAGAGGTCGTGTGGCAATCCTTTGTGGTGGCACCGGACTGTATTTCAAGGCGCTCGCTCTCGGTTTGGGACAAGCTCCCGGTCCCGAGCCTGCTCTGCGTGCCCAGCTTGAAGCCACACCGCTGACGGAGTTGCTCCGTGAATTAGCGGATCGTGATCCGGTCACATTTGCCCGGATCGATCGGAAGAATCCCCGCCGCGTGATCCGAGCCGTGGAGGTGATCCGTTTGACGGGGCGTCCCTACTCGGAGCAACGCGCCGCGTGGCACTCTGTTGAATGGCCCCCTTCTTGGCGACAGGGCATGTTCGGCCTGCGCAGAGCTGCGGAAGACCTTCGCAGGCGCATCGACCTGCGGGTTGACCAGATGTTTGCCGCCGGCCTGGTTGAAGAAACGCGTGGTCTTCTAGCCCGCGGTCTTTCAGAAAAGGCCACGGCCCTGCAGGCGCTCGGCTATCGCCAAGTCGTGGAGTACCTACAAGGCCGCCGGTCGTTGCCCGAAACGGTGGCCGAGGTCAAACGCCGCACGCGCCAGTTTGCCCGCCGCCAAATGACCTGGTTTCGTCTTCAAATGCCGTTGGAATGGTTGGAGGTACAGCCGCAAAGTTCCGCTGCCGCCCTTGCCGAACAGGTGTTGGCCCGCTGGACGCTTGCTGCAAAAAATTCCCATGCTGAGAGATCACCCGAAATTTGCTAGTCTCTCGACAGATTTGCACCCAAGCACTGGACAATCTACACAAGCTGACTCAACATTGGAGCCATGGCACTGACACCTTCCACGATGTTGTTGCCATTGGGATCCGTGGCGCCGGACTTTCGGTTGCCCGACACCAATGGTCGGATGGTTTCGCTATCGAATTTTGCGGGGGCACCAGCTTACCTGATCATGTTCATCTGCAACCATTGCCCTTATGTAAAGCACATTCGCAACAACCTGGCCGCTTTGGCTCGCGAGTATCAGGCCAAAGGCGTTGCCGTCATTGGGATCAATTCCAACGACGTGCAACGCTACCCGGACGATAGCCCGGAACGAATGAAGGAGGAAGTCCAAACGGCCGGCTACACGTTCCCTTACTTATTTGATGAAACGCAGGACGTAGCCAAAGCTTATCGTGCCGCCTGCACACCGGATTTCTTCCTCTTCGACCGCGATCGCAAACTGGTCTATCGAGGGCAGTACGACGACAGCCGCCCGGGCAATGGAATCCCTGTGACTGGACGCGACCTGCGCGTTGCCCTGGATGCCGTGTTGGCCGGCCGACCGGTCCCCACCCAGCAAAAACCCAGTATGGGTTGCAACATCAAATGGAAGCCCGGAAACGAACCTGAATACTCCAAGTAAACAAGTAATCAAGCGTCTCGGGCAGACCGGGCACCCCTTGACCCACTCCACGGTCACCCCAAGTTCGGGAGCAGCCCATCCGCAGACAGGGGTAACGCGGCTGGGTCGGCGCCTTTCGGCATTCTATGAAAAGATCCCGGCAGGTTTTCAGTGACGCACCGGGTTCGTCCCCAAACGCACGTATCGGTTCATGCGATCCACTCGTAATTCCACCAAGGTGGTGGTGTTTGGATAAAAGAAACTCAGCCCGCCGCGCCGTGGGTCCCCCGCGTCATGCAAAACGACATTTTGGAGGTTATCCAAGCGATACTCGATGCCCCGGTCCACCCGGGGTACATGCACCCGGGCACTAAGAACGGGCGGGACACCCCATTCCCGCGCCAGGCGTTTTAACTCATCCTGCACGGTTCCGACGTCCACCAAAAGCCTGCGATAAGCCGGATCCACACTGTGCGTGTGAAACTCGGCGGTTAACAAACGTTGGATGCGCACGCTGGCCTCCTGCTCCTCCGGACGTAGTGCTTCGCGACGGATCACAAAAGGACGGCCGCGTGCAGGCCGACGGAACACAAAAAACTCCACTGTCCAATCGCGCACCGGCACATCCTGATCGTCCACAACTCGAAGCAAAAACTGCTGATACCGCGGTTTGCCCGTCTCCGAATAGGTCTTGTCGGCTAGTTCGGCCAACTCCTGACGATGCAGTTGGAACTCTTCCGCGTTTCGAATGCGCAGCGCCTGCAGTAACAGTCGGGTAACCATGTTCTGTTGACCCGGAGCTACCGCGTCCACGAGGCTCCCATGATCGAATCCGGGCAGGACCGCCCATGCGAAATCCTCCGGCGGATCCGTTCGCATCCAACGCACCGGTTCCTCATTCGAAGGGGCAGCGGCAGCAGCACACTCCAAAATCAGCCCCGCGCAATTAAGCGTGGTGCCTGCAATCACAACCACACCGTCCGTGCCCGGTTTATTCAACCAACCGCGCAGACCGCTGTAATCTTCGATGCCCACCAAAATGGTGGTTTGAATCGCATCGCACCGATAAGGGGGATCCGCCCGGAGCAAGTCGCGCCGCGCCAATGTCCATTGATAAGGGCTCCCTAGCTCCAATCCATCGAGCAGTTGCCGCCCCACCTCCAGTAAATCGCCGACTTTCCACCGGCCCTTGAACAAGGCGCCCAAAAAGGATTTGCCCCGATGCGCCAACGGGGAGCCAAAATGCGCCGGCGCCAACATCACCAACCGGCGCAGGGGACATTCCTCCAACGGCCGCCCCTCTTTCAGATAATAGCGCCACAACCAATGTCGGATCACCAGCCCGCCCGTCGAATGAACGATGACGTTCAGGTCGCAACGTTTCCGACCTTTCTCGTCCACGAAACCGGCTTCGCGAAAGCGGTCGTTCAACCCGTCGGCCACATCTGCAAAGGTCAGATTGTCCTCACGCGATTCATAATCTGCATAATACACGGTCTCCACCCGACCCAGCCCGGCCCGAACCAGGAATGCTTTCATGCGCTCGAAGGAGGCCGAGCAATCGCTCCAACCATGCAAGAGAACGGTAACTTCATCCATGGCAAGCTTGCCTATAGCACGGCGCGATGGCCTCGGATCCGAGATCGGCAAACGAGATGAGGCCGCTTCACTCTCTTCACGGGATCCGCCGGCGCTCGAGGCACACCCTTGACTTACGCCCGACAAAACCCGCTGTCAATGGGGCAGTCCCAGCGGGAGAAACGCCCGGGTCCAAACAGAAAGGCATTTCCACACGGATTTGCGCCACCGCCCAATCACGCCATATCCCCACCGAGTCTTTGCTCACTGAGAGAACCACCATTCAAAGGGCTGATTCAACCCACGCTCTTTAGAACTGAAACTCTACCTGCGCCCAGACCTTGTGCACTTGGAAGGCATACGGCGCATCCGCGCCGTCGTACCAAGCATATTTGGCCAAGAAACTCCAGTATTTGCCCACGCGTTTGGTAACCATCAGGTCCAGCTCCTGACCAAAATCGGCCCCGCCCCGGTCGGCGTCAAATTTGTGGTACACGATCCGAAGCGGGATTTCCCACGGCAGGTTCACTTGTACAAATCCGTACAAATCTCGCAACCCGGCATTCGGCGTGTTCAGAAATACGTCGGCCCAGCCGTTCCACGCATGCAATGTCGCCAACGGCGTACGGAAACCGACCCCATCGTCACTGCCGAGGCGCTCCCAACCCGCTCCTATGGCCCACGGCCGGATTGTTCCGGACAGCTCTAACAGATGATAGGGCACCGAGTAATCCAGCCTGCTCGGGCCAAAGTCAGTTTGCCATGCAACCTCAGCCCGATAACCGACTTGAAGACGTTGACCCAATGCGGAGGTGCCACTCACGGCAGCGCCATAGGTCGCGCATGACTGATTGGGTCCGGCTGCGTTTTCCAGATCAAGAAGGTATGAATATCCCACCCAACGTAACGCGGGACCTGGCGACCAAGCCACGTTGACCAGATGGGAATCCGATTCAAAATCTCGGTTGGCGGGCGGCAAACCACTCACGTTCCCAAACACGCGGCGCACATCCCACACATACGCATATTGGGCTTGGATCTGCGACCCAGGCGAGCTATGCAGGCTGACCGCATCAAAAGTCTGCATGTTCTGCCGCCAACCGACATCCCCGACAAACCGGTGATTGTCATAAACGATGCGTTGACGGCCCAGCTTCATTCCAAACCAATTGGTCCACGTCCAAGCCAGCCATGCTTGATTGATCTCGGTGGTCTCCGGATCGGCCACCACGGGACGCAACGGCTCTCCGTTCGCTCCTGCGGCGTTGTATGCATCGTCGTCTAAAGCCACGATATTCTCTGCCTCCAACATACCTTGAATCCCATACAGCGGCGCCGTGGTGAAGCCAAACCGAGTGCGCACCGTGCCGGCATGGGAATCTAATGGCAAGTTATCCTGGCTGACATACTCGTACCGTGCCCGGACATTGATGGAGAATGTTCCCTGACGAAACACGGCCGGGATTTGATCCCACCAAAGTGAACCTGGCTGAGGTTCCGTAGATCGAGAAACCCCGATTCCCGATTGACCCGCTTGCACTCCGAATCCAACCAACCTGCTCACAATGAGGCCGGCCAAGATCCATACCTTCAGATCTGTCATCGATCCTTTCTGCGTCCAACCGCTTGTATTCATATTACTCCTGCTTACAAACACAGCCTCCCAAGCCTAACTTGACTATACATACTTGGTGCCTGGGCATGTTTGACTCCCGTCAAAGTTCCCCTTTTATCTCCCCGCTGGTGCGAATCACTTCAACGGGAATTTGCAAGGGGACGCCGCATGCTCACTTTCTTTCGCGTGTGCTCAACTTGTCTCGTTTGACCAGCGACTACCCCATGTAGAAACCGACTCATGCCATGGTCTCGAAGCACACCCTGAGAATCAGGAAGCATGTCGCATGCCGACCTGTTGGAAGGCTGGCGTAAGAACTGCTTGCTATTAGTGATCAGACATAGCCCAAGTTACATATGAGTGAGGTGCTGGACAGCCGACAGTTGCAAGCGTTTGTCGCTTTGGCACAGCATCGTAGTGCCACGCGAGCGGCGCGTGAACTTCATCTGACGCCCTCGGCAGTCAGTCATTCCATACGGTCGTTGGAGGATCAGTTGGGCTGTCGCCTTTTTGACAGAGTGGGCAAAACGATGACCCTAACGCTGTGCGGAGAGCGTCTCCTTACTTATGCCCAGCGCATTCTTGCAGACATGAACGCTGCCCGCCAGGAATTGGAAGAATTAACCCGTTGGGGAAGAGGACGACTTAGGTTGATGGCCAGTCCAACGGCCTGCCAATATCTTCTTCCACCCATGCTACGCGCGTTCAAAGAACGGTTTCCGGAGTACAACCTTTCCGTGGAAGCTGGAGACACCCCGGCCGTGGTGACCGCGTTACTGGACCATCGGATTGACCTGGCGCTGGGCCTGCGGCCACCGCCAACGACGGCTGTATTATTCCGACCGCTTTTCGAAGATTCGCTCCTATTTATCGTGAGCCGTTCTCATCCTTGGGCCGTGCGGGCGCGCGTTGAGCGAGCGGAGATATCCCAACAACCCCTGATCCTTTACAGCAAAAGCAGTTTGACCTACCGCCTCATCGAGGAGTATTTCCATCGGGAGGGCTTGCGGCTGACCACGGTCATGGAACTGGGCAGCATGGAGGCGACCAAGGAACTAGTGAAACTCGGATTGGGCATCACCATCATGGCTCCTTGGGCTGCCCGAAAGGAGTTGGAAGAGGGTTCACTCGTGGCCCTTCCCTTGGGCCGACGGCTCCTCACGCGGTGCTGGGGCGTGCTCGTGGCTCAAGGCAAATCACTAACGCTGGCCGAAGAAACGTGGATTCAAATCTGCAGCTCGGTTTGCCGTGATCTCAAAGTGGTCCCGCCTACTGTCTCCAGTTCTTCGGTCTAGGATCCGAACCGGTCAACGGTTGCTTCCTGCTTTCTCCGGAGCGGTTAATGAGTAGCATTAGGCCATGCAAGTACCCAATGCGGCGCCTTTGCAATTGCACCTGTTGCTGACGCCCGGCACAGTTCAGCTCGAGCTTCGCGCCCAAACGCGCGACGAGGTCCTGCGCGAACTGGTGCAGCTGGTGCCAGGCTTCGAGCAGGAACCGGATCGGCGCGAAACATTGTTTCAGGCCTTGCGCGAGCGGGAGGAGCTCCATAGCACCGGCGTGGGTGATGGCGTTGCCCTGCCTCACGCCCGTCAGGCGCTCCCTGAATTGCTCAAGCAACCCGTCCTGGTGTTTGGTCGGCATCGGTCCGGCGTGTCGTTTCGCGCAGTGGATGGCCGACCCGTTCACTTGTTTTTCCTTCTGTTGGCTCCCGATCTTACGGTGCATCTGGCGATGCTGGCGCGGTTGAGCCGATTGCTGCGGCAAACCGGCCTCAGAGAACGACTTTTGAACGCCGCTTCCAAGGACACGGTGATCGAACTCATCCGAGAGGCAGAGCATCGTCTAGATCATGCCCGGGGCGCATCTGGCACATCCTGAGCATACCGGGAATCCACTCGCATGAAGCCCACTTCCCGATTCGTGTCTCCGTTTCCCGGGACGGACACATGAGGAGACCGCAGAATGCATGACTCCGCTGTTGTTTCCTCACTCCATGAACGGTCCTCGGCCGGCTCCAGCATGTTCCCGGACCAAGTACGGCACTCGACCGGGTGGATCCGGCCGCCATGAATAGGGCGGGGTAAACACCAGATCTGTTCCGGGTACCAAAAGCACATCCTTACCTGAGCTCTGCCATACAGTCGCCACTTCCACATTCCCCAGCGCAAAGACCCGGCCTTGCTCACCCCGCGTCAAATAAACTTCCCATGGATTACGCACCTGTTCGAACCAGTTGAATTCGATCCGAACTTCTGCAAACAACCTGGAGCGAATGCAATACCGGTTTCCCGGGGCATGATAATAATTATTAAACAGGTGTACCCGTCCGAAGCGTACCGACGGCATGCGCTCCAAACATCCCTCGCCCCACCAATTATGATGATACGTGACCCGCAGTCGTCCCTGACACGCCGTGTCTCGATCGCTTGCGCCCAACAAGCTGGCCAACCGATGCCGGTTGTTCAGGTTTTCATAGCCGAAGCGACACCATGAGACCGTCACTTCATCGGTCCCATGATTCAAATCCAACAACCCGTCGCCGCAGTCCAAAAAAGTGCAATGATCGATCCACACACGCCGTGCCCCGGACAGCGTCATCCCGTCCTCTGGCGCATCGCGAAGGATCAAATTGCGCACAATCACGTTGGTTGCCTCCCGGAGATAAAGTCCGCCTCCTACCAATAGTGCCCCCCGCCCCATACCGACCAAGGTCGTATTAGATCCCACCCGCACGGATCGCCGTCGCAAATCAAACCGTCCCTCCAAACGCAAAACTTTGGGCCGATCGGAACTCGCCAACTTTTCCAGATCCTCCACGGTCCGCACCACGACCGGCTCCGCCGCACCTCCGCCCGTGGTTGCACCGTCGGCATGCGCAAATCCCATGGGACGAAACTCGGGCTGTCCCCCGCCCGCTTCGGACGGCATCCGCGCAGGTTGACTCTGTGCTTCAACCCATGCAGAGGCCAAAGTCAAGGCCCCCCATCCAGCGCGAACACAGGGCCGAGCCCATTGTCGAACCTGAGCGAACAAAGGCGTCCCCCGGAGCCAGCCTTTCCACAAAATCGGTATCACCTCTCACCACCTTCCGTCTCCCAACCAGGACCACAAAGAGCGTGGCTCTATCCAACCGCAGAACGCCCAGCGCCTGTTGCGTGGTTCAGAGTTGAGCGCGCCACGCCGGGCCCAGGCGTCGATGCAATCCCCTACCCTTCTTAACGTAAAGGTACAAAACGCCATGCCCATGCGACCAGCGTGTGTCATGAATCACGAGTTGCCACCGACGTCTCCACCGCACGCGCAACTTGAATCAGTCGAGAATCTTCAAGCTGTACACCGGCGACAACGCACTATCCGGTTGTGGGCCACCCATCGCATTGTACAAGAAGTCGAACCGGTACCGGTAATGCACCAGGTTGGTCCCGGGCGGCACTGGAATTTGCCCCTCCCATCGATTTCGCACCAACGGCACGGGCCGCAACGGGTAGGTTTTTTCCCCCACCATGACCTTGGCATCAATCGTTTCCCACCGTAGCGACTGCTGCCGGCTCCGGAACGAAACCTCTACCGGATACAAATGATTCGGACTTCGCGGAATTTGACGCGGCGACAAGTTCGTGAAGGTCGCCGTACATCCGCTCAAAAGCCACGGGACCAACAACAACCCCAACACTCTCTTCATATCGTCGAAGCTGTCATGCTCAGCCAAAGCTTGGCAAGGGGATTCCTATTGACCAGCTCTCTGATTCCAGTCGCACGCGCTCTCCATCAAGCGAAACTCCCTCTCAAATCTTCCATGACCGTTGTTTCAATGCTCCTTGTGAGGCAAACCCGTAACCTACTGAGCACGACTCCTGTCATCCGGCAACTGACTTGCGCAATTCTTGAAAACGGTCCCCCCTTCCTGCGGCTCAGGCGGGCTCCCGAAAACCACCTCCGATCACTGAGTTATTCCACCTCCCATTCGTACAAGCCCGCGCTGAAGCCACGCTGAAGCTTCAGTTCCAACCGCAACGCATCCGTCGTCACCGGTTCGAAACGGACCCGAACCGGCTCCGCCTTCCGCACGATGTACTCACTCAGAGTCCGTACAGGCTGCCACTGGCCGTCCGCGCTTCGGTACAATACTTTCCATGACTCCGGCAGACGACATTCTCCCACGCCGGTATCGTCAAACCATGCCACCACGACCGATGCCACTCGCATTGGCTTTTCGAATTCGTACTGAATCCACTCCGTTGTGCCCTTGTGCGGCCAAAAATCAAACTGGCGAGCCTGTCCATCAGGATAATCCGATGGATACAACTGATCTCGGACCGGCTCCAATGACATGCCGGGCCGCGCAAACGAGGCACTTATCCGCGCGCGACTCGCCGCTGTGGACCGCGGCGCCGGTCGTGCGACCGCAGGATCCTGCGCCATCCAGACGGTCATCGGAGTAGGCCCTCGATTTGCCCACGTGGCATACGGGATGGCCATCAGACGCGCCGGCACTGTTGTTCGCTCGCCCGAAGCCGCCCGCACCGCCCGCTGCGCACCGGTAATCTCCAAAACCGTCACGCCGCTGAGTAGTTCGGAGCGAAACCGGGGCTCGACGCGAGCATTCGCCGGCAAAACAATGTCAAAGACCCGCCCCTCATGATCCACTCCTTCAAACGCGTACACCGTCGGCCCTCGTTCCAAAGCCACCTGACCGCGGGTAGCCGCAATACGCGGATGACCCAACACCCGACGCACCGGCATGGACAGCTCCAACCCGACCTCATCCCCGATCCGCCATTCCCGACGCAACCGCAGGTACCCCTGTGTAAACGGTGCACTCACCGGCTGGCCATTCACTGTAACCTGCCAACCTGCGGGACGCGGGTCTTCGTAATAATAGAGATTCGAGGGCAACGGCTGGCCTCGCGCCCAACCCGGCAAGCGCAACTGCAAGGCAAAGGTTACGGGACGCTCGGGCCGCACCGACATCCGCACACGACCCGACCATGGGTAATCGGTCTGTTGCTCAATTTCCACCGGCACGCCGTTCACAAATGCCGTAGCACGGCTTGCCCCATACAGGTTGACAAACAGCTCTTCTCCGCGAACCGCATAAAAATACCCGCCCAGAGAAGCCACCAAACGCAGAATGTTGGGTGGACAACATGCACAACCAAACCAAGGCGAACGAGCATACGTCCCGTCTGCCTCCAAAGGGTTCGGATAAAAGAAACGGTCGCCGGACAACGATACCCCACTCAGGGCTCCATTGTACAAGGTCCGTTCAAACGCATCCATATAACGACCTTCACCCGTCATCAAAAACATTCGATGACTCCAGAAGAGAAAGGCCACGGCCGCACAAGTCTCGTTGTAACATCGATGAGGCAATTCATATGCCTCTCCGTAAGCTTCCCCAGAGGCGCGGGCCCCACAACCGCCGGTCAAATGCAGTTTCGTCCCGACTACATCGTCCCAGATCCGCACCACGGCCTCCCAGTAAGCCCGGTCCCCAAGCAGTGCCGCCACATCGGCCATGCCACTGTATAAATAATTGGCCCGAACCGCATGCCCCACCGCCCGCGACTGATTCACCACGGGTTCATGATCTTGGCTGTAGGCGCGTCCGCTTTGCCCCCGGCATTCCAGGAAAAACCGCGCCAGGGTAAGCCAACGCCGATCACCGGTCACACGATACAACTTGGCCAATCCCATCTCGATCCCCTGATGGCCGGGGGCGATTTTGGGTTCGCCGTCATGGAAATCACGCCACAACAACTCCGCGCTTCGCAAACAAATCTCCAACAAGGCACGTGAACCCGTCGCTTCGTAATGAGCCACCCCCGCTTCAAACAAATGCCCAAGATTGTAGAGCTCATGACTCAACTCCGGATCCTTCTCCCATCGCTGGCGCCCGATCCATTCATGAGCCGGCGTGTCCGGATGCATCGTCCGCCAAGTGTACAGATACCCGTCCGGTTCCTGTGCTGCCGCAATGCGCCGAATCATCTCCTCGAGCTGACGCTCCAAGGCAGGATCGCGCTCCAGCGCCAAACAATAGGATGCCCCTTCAATGGCCTTGAACACATCTGAGTCATCAAAAGGAAATTCCGTGGGCGGACGAATTTGGAAGGTGGTCTCGCCGGCCGCTCGACGTCGCATCACTTCCGCCGCCAGATCAAAATTTTTCAACCGGCCCGTGGTCTCTAACTGTTGCAAAGCAAATGGCATCGTGACCACGCGATTCGTGGCCTGTCGAATGGCCAAAGATCCACCGGTCAGTTTCACTTTAGAGAAGGGCACAGGCTGAATCGGATAATCCGCCTGCAAAGTCCCAACCATCATCAAACCACTCAGCGCCCAGAGAAGCCACGTTCGCATTATCCGCAAGCTGGGCCCGCTTCCCTGTTTTTGTCAACGCGGATCAGCCCGGTGACTGGATGTTTGAGGCGCGAGCCAGTTCAAGCCGCCTCATGCCAAATCGCGCCGAAAGGGGTCAAACTTCCGGTTCAGGTGGAACCAACCCAGCAGCGTCCCTTGTCCTGTGGACGAAAACCTGCTAGAAACGGCCCGGCCTCGCAATGACGATCGCGCGAACTCAGTTCCCATGCCGACAAACAACAACGCCGGATTGGTCTGTTTTGGCGGTTTGGCCCTGCTTGACAAAGCTCAACGCAGGGGACTCCAGAGCGGTCTCAGCGCGACCGCAGGTGGGCCCCCTGAGGCCGGCCTTTCACGAGCATGCCATCGATCCGTCACCTGCCCTCACCTGCCCACACCACGTCGGGACAACGCGACCAGTCAATTAGACCCCTCGTTAGAAGCCATACGGGAGGCGACCAAACGGCCGCTGACCCGCGAGGAAGTCAAGCTGCTTGCCGATGCGCTGCGCAACCACGAGCCGTGGCTGGAATGGGCCGGTAAACGCGAGAAAAAAGGCTTCGAAGTCGAGCCGGTCGCACTGCACATCCACGAACGCATCTCGGCACAAGCCATCCTGCGCGTGGCCGCGCGCCAGGACGCGCAGCGCGACCTGTTCGCCGACCCGCACACCAAATACCACCAACTAGCCCAGTTCACTCACTGCCGCGCTGACGGCCCGAACCCTTTTTAAGTGGCGTATGAACATCTTCGAAGCCCATGCACACATCATGGATCAATACCGCCGCTATGTGCGGAGTTTCCTCAACATCGCCGATGACCGCATTTGGCAAATCGTTAACAAGGCCATTTTGCAAGAAAACCGGCTTTGGCCGGACGCGTTGCTGCAACTCAATCCAGCATATGAGTTCGGGGCCACTGTCGAGGAACTAGCTCAAGCCGGAAAACTGTGCGCCGAAACTGCAAATGTCTTCCGATTGCGTGACGGACGGTCTTTGCGACTGTACCGCCACCAACAAGAGGCCATCGCCTTGGCTTCGGAGGGCAAACATTTCGTCGTCACGAGCGGCACTGGCTCGGGCAAGACACTCACGTATTTCATTCCGATTTTTGACGCGGTGCTCCGCGCCAGTGCGTCTGAGCAAAAAGTCCGGGCCATCATCGTTTACCCGATGAACGCCCTGGTGAATTCCCAATATACCGCGCTCGAGCAGTGGGCCAATACATATTGGGAGCGCACAGGCAGGCGGTGCCCCGTCCGATTCGCCAAATACACCGGCCAAGAGCAAGACCGCGATGAACGCCGGCGGTTGCAAGAAAATCCGCCGCACATCCTGCTGACCAATTACGTCATGCTCGAGCTGATGTTGGTACGGCCCGAGGAACACCGGTTCGTAGACCGCGCGAGCACCGGCCTCAACTTTCTTGTCATTGACGAACTGCACACATACCGCGGCCGCCAGGGGGCAGATGTGGCTCTGCTGGTGCGCCGGCTGCGCCAACGCTGCGGCAACCCGAACTTGGTATGTATCGGGACCAGCGCCACAATGGCCACCGGAAGCACCCGGACCGAGCGGATCGAGGCAGTGGCAGACTTTGCCACCAAGCTCTTCGGTGTGAAGGTTGAACCCGCACACGTCATCGAAGAAACTTTGCGGCGCACCATTCCTCAACCCAGACCGATTGATCCTGACCGACTTCGCGCGGCGCTTGAGGCGCCGCTGCCCAACCCGACATGGGCGGATTTTGCCCAACACCCTTTGGCGGCTTGGATCGAGGACACCTTCGGCCTCATAGAGGAAGAAGGTCGGTTGCGGCGCCGCGTGCCCATTACCCTTGCCGAAGGCGCTCGACTGCTAGCCGAGCAGACCCAGTGCGATCCAGGCCTTGCCGCACAGCGCCTCCGCGAAATGCTCTTGCTGGGCAGCGAAGTCCAAGGTCCAGGTGGCCAGCCCGCGCTTGCCTATAAACTGCACCAATTCATCAGTCAGGGCCATTCGGTGTATGCTTCTCTCGAACCGCCAGAGACTCGGCTGATTACCCTCGATGCCCAATACTATGCCGCAGATACGCAGGAAAAGCTGCTGTACCCGTTGGTTTTCTGCCGCGTCTGCGGCCAAGAATACTACGAGCTGCGGCTTTCTCCCCAACAAAACCGGTCCACACCCGGGCATGGCGAAGAGGGACCTGAGCTGGACGACCAGGAACAAGCGGAGTTCATCCCTGGCTACCTTATGATTGACCCGCACCAGCGGTGGCGGGATGAAGAGAGCGCATTACCAAGCCATTGGTTTGATCGCACCGGCCGGCTAAAAACTGAATACCAAATGTTTCGCCCGCGCCGATTCTTCGTGAAACCCGACGGCAGTATCGAAACTGGCGCCTCCGCAACCAGTGTGGCTGCTTGGTTCGTCCCGCGTCCTTTCATGCTCTGCCTGGCCTGTGGCGAAGCCTACACGCGGCGTGACCGTGACGACTTTCGCAAGCTGGCGCGCCTCTCAAGCGAAGGCCGCAGCACCGCTACAACGCTCTTGACCCTCTTGGGAGTGACCGCTCTGCGCCAGATGCAAATCCAACCATCCGCCCAAAAAGTGCTCAGTTTCACTGACAACCGTCAGGACGCATCACTCCAGGCAGGGCACTTCAACGATTTCGTTCAGGTGGCACTGCTCCGTTCCGCCATTTGTGAGGCACTGCGCCGCTATGGCGAATTGCGCTTTGAACACTTGGCCCCACGCGTCTTGGAAGCGCTCAATCTACCTTTGGATGCATTCGCCAAGACACCCGGCCTCGACCCGCAAAGCCCGCAAGCGCAAATCACACAACGCACTTTCCAGGAATTGGTCGAATACCGCCTCTATGAGGATCTGCGACGCGGTTGGCGCGTCATCCAACCCAACCTTGAACAATGCGGTCTTCTGCGGATCGATTACGAGGGGCTGGACCAGTTGGCCGCGCGCCAGGATCTCTGGCGTAATGTGCCACTGCTCAATGTATTAACCGCCGACCAACGCTGCGAAATCCTTAGAACACTGCTGGATGAAATGCGCCGCCAATTGGCCATCGAGGTGGACTGCCTCAGACCGCAGCACCAAGAAGAATTTCGGCGTCGCGTCACTGAGCACCTCGACGAGCGCTGGGCATTCGAGCCGGAAGAGCCACTCCGCTCCGCAAGCACTTATGTGCTTCCGGGCGAATACCAGCGCGACACCGACAACAGCCTTTCATCTCGCACGGCCTGCGGGCGCTGGCTCTGCAACTACTTAGCAACTGAAACCGGTCAACGGCCCGATGAAAAATCCTACAATGATATCATCAGCCAACTCGTGCGCCATTTGGTCAGCTACGGGGTGCTCGTTGAGGTCAAGGAGCCTAACCGCAAAAAGCTGGTTCGCGGGTTCCGGTTAAAGGCTGGGGCACTCATTTGGAAGTGCGGTGATGGCACACCCGCTGTGGATCCGCTACGACGGTACCAGGCTCATGGAGGGTTGTACTCGCCAACCAAGACTCAACCAAATGAATTCTTCCGCGACCTTTACCAGCGGCCTCCTAGCCTGCTGCGCGATCTCCAAGCAGCCGAGCATACGGCACAGGTGTCCTACGAAAACCGTGTCCAACGCGAAAAGCAATTTCGGGAAGCCTCTTTGAGCTGCCTGTTCTGTTCCCCAACCATGGAACTGGGCATAGACATTGCCGACCTGAGCCTCATTCACATGCGGAATGTCCCACCCACACCGGCCAACTATGCCCAGCGCAGTGGCCGCGCCGGAAGAAGCAATCAGCCCGCGCAGGTGCTCACCTACTGCGCCGCAGGCAGCGGACACGACCAATATTTCTTCCGGCACCGCGAAAAGATGGTCGCTGGAGCAGTGACTCCACCGCCTCTGGACCTCAGCAATGAAGACCTGGTGCGTGCACACATCCAAGCCATTTGGTTGGCGCGCACCGGCATCTCGTTGCGCCAATCTGTCGAGGAACTGCTCGACACCAACCAACATCAGGCAAACTACCCGCTCCGCCCGGAAATTGCCGACCAGCTTCATTTACCCCCAACTGCGCTCGCAGAGTGCAGGAACGCATGCAAACAAGTGTTGCGCGAGTGTGAGCCAGACCTCATCAATACCGATTGGTTTAATGACCAATGGCTCGACACAGTGTTGGGCAAAGCCCCGCAGCACTTCGACAGGGCATTCGACCGCTGGCGTGAACTGTTCCGGGCCGCGTGGAACCAGCTCATGAATGCACAACAATTGGAAGCGCAGCTGTACCTCGGCCGCAATGCCAACAGTGCGGAACGCCGGCGCAAGGTTGAGGTCATGCGCCGCGAAGCGCAGCGTCAATTAAACCTGCTCTGCTGCCGGGACACCAAACCTGAGGAGTCTGACTTCTACCCATACAGGTACCTGGCCTCGGAAGGCTTCCTGCCCGGTTACAACTTCCCTGCGTTGCCCGTGCGCGCTTTTATCCCGCGCGGCGATAGCGGCGAGTACATCACACGCCCGCGGTTTCTAGCACTGGCGGAGTTCGGCCCGAAAAATATCATCTACCACGAAGGCGCCAAGTTCCAAGTCACGCGTGTCATCCTGCCACCACAAGAACCGGAGCAGCGATTCATCCGTGCGAAACTCTGCAACATTTGCGGGTACCTCCATGAAGGAGACCAAGCCAGCCTCGACTGCTGCGAGTATTGCCACACGCGCATGACCGCTGCAACCAGCGTTTACCTGACCACTCTGCTAGAAATGCCCCAGGTAACTACGAAGCGACGCGAGCGGATCACCTGCGACGAGGAAGAGCGACTCCGGCACGGCTACGAGATCACTACCCATTTCCACTTCGCCCCAACTACGTCTGGCGGCACCCAGCAGCGGCGCGCCTCCGTGCTCACAGCCCAAAAAACACTGCTCGAGCTCACATATGCCCCGGCTGCCACACTCTACCGCATCAACCACAGGTGGCGGTACTCTCGTGAAGAGGGGTTTTACCTGGACATTACCGACGGCTCATGGGCCACGAACCCGCAAAGTCGGGATCGCTCACCCGCTGACCCGGCGCGACTCCCGAACATCCGGGCCAATGTCCGCCTCCTGGTCCGGGATACGACCAACCTTCTTCTCATCCACCCACCAGCCGGCTACACCTTCAACGACGAACCATTCCTGGCCACCTTACAGCACGCCCTGGCCGCAGGAATCCGAGCCATATTCCAAATCGAAGAAAACGAACTCGGCTCGGAACGAATCGGCCAAAACGCACACCGCGGGCTACTCTTCTACGAAGGCACCCAGGGCGGCCTCGGCGTGCTGCGACGGTTGGTTGATGAACCTGCCACACTGGCCAACGTTGCACGTGAAGCCCTCCAACTGCTTCATTTCGACCCTGGGACTGGCACTGACCAAAAACCGACCGAGTGCGCCCGCGCATGTTACGATTGCTTGCTCTCCTATTACAACCAGCGCGACCACCCGTGGCTAAACCGTCGCCTGGTGCGGGACCTGTTAACGCAGTTGGCCAATGCATGCACGCGCCGCAACCAGGGCGTGCGCTCCTACGATGCACACTACCAGTGGCTGCGCCAGCTTACCGACTCACGCTCCGAACTGGAACGCAGGTTCCTCGACCGACTCTATCAAACCCGGCGCCGATTACCGGATGTCGCCCAGCACAACCTGCCTGACCAATATTGCTGTCCAGACTTCTTCTACGAACCGAACATTTGCGTTTTCTGCGACGGCACCGTGCACGATCAGCCGCAACAAAAAGCCTTGGACGAACGCCAGCGCGCCGAGCTACGCAACCGCGGCTATCGCGTAGTGGTCATCCGGTACGATCGCGACCTTGAAATCCAAATTCGTGAACACCGCGACATTTTTGGCGACAGCCTCGTCTAAAACATGCAACCCGGATCCATTGTCTCATTCCGCGACCGCGACTGGGTGGTCTTACCTTCACCCGACCCGCAACTATTTTTGGTCCGACCCATCGGCGGCAGTGCTCGCGAAATCTGCGGCGTGCTCAAAACCCTGGCCAACACGCTGGCTTACTCCTTGCCGCACGAGCGCATCCAAGCCTCAAAATTCCCACTGCCCGACCCCAACTCGGTCCAAGACCACACTGCAGTCCGGCTGTTGATGCAGGCCGCCAGGCTGCTCCTGCGCGACGGCGCCGCACCGTTCCGATCCTTCGGCCACTTGTCGGTCCGGCCACGACCATACCAATGCGTGCCGCTCCTGATGGCACTCCGGTTGGAAACGGTGCGCCTGCTCATTTCAGACGACGTGGGCATCGGCAAAACGATTGAGGCCGCCATGATCGCCCGGGAAATGCTCGACCGCGGGCTTATTCAACGGATAGCCGTCCTCTGCCCACCATACCTATGCGACCAGTGGCAAAAGGAACTGGCAGAAAAGTTCCACATCGAAGCCGCCGTTATACGCTCAGGCACAGTCGCCCGACTCGAACGCCAGACACCGGCTGACCGCAGCATTTTCGAACACCACCGCCACTTCGTGGCCAGCATCGACCTGGTCAAAGGTGATCGGTACCGCGCCGCATTCCTGCAATACTGCCCCGAACTGGTCATTGTGGATGAAGTCCACGGCGCGGCGCAGCCGGCCGGCGGTAAACATGCACGCGCCCAGCAACTACGCCATGAACTGCTCTGTGATGTCGCCAAGAATACCAAACGCCACCTGATCCTGTTGACTGCCACTCCGCACTGCGGACTCGAAGAGCCGTTCCTGTCGATCCTCGGCCTGCTCAGACCCGAATTCCGTACCCTGAACCTGAGCTCCCTTACCGATTCCCAACGCGAACAGTTGGCCAAACATTTCGTCCAACGCCGACGCGCCGACGTCCAACACTGGATGGGCAAAGAAACGCGCTTCCCCGTCCGCGACGTCACCAATGCTGAGCAACCCTACAGTTTCTCACCCGATTACCTCCAGCTCTACGAGGACGTGTACGAGTTCGCCCGTCAAATGGTGCAGTCCGCCGTAACGCTCACCGGCTGGCGCAGACGAATGCGCTTCTGGTCCGCACTCGCGCTGCTCCGGTGCGTCGCTTCCTCGCCAGCCGCCGCCGAAGCCGCGCTGCTTAAACGTGCCACAGCCGGAGCGCCGGGAGCCATCCCGCTCGAAGCACTCGACTCCGCCTCAGATGAAGAACTCGAAGCCGCTTTCCACCCGGTCGTGCACGATCCCACTGACGCCGAAGCAGTGGCAGACACCGGCCCAGCCAGTGTCTTCGACGCTCAGGAACAAGACAACTCATGGCCAGAAGCGGACCGACGCCGACTACGCGACTTCGCACGCCGCGCCCGTGGACTCCGCGGCCAACCAGATGCCAAGCTTCAGAAGCTCATCGAGGTAATCACCGGCCTGCTGGACGAAGGCTACCACCCCATCGTCTGGTGCCGCTACCTCGCCACCGCCGATTACGTGGCCGAGGAACTCCAGCGCCGCTTCCCACACGCGCGCATCGCGTCCATTACCGGCGCGCTATCCGAAGACGAACGCAAACTCAAAGTCGCCGAGCTGTGCCAGGCGCCTCGCCGCGTCCTCGTCGCCACAGACTGCCTCAGCGAAGGCATTAATCTCCAAGAACACTTCAACGCGATCGTGCACTACGACCTGCCATGGAACCCAAATCGGCTCGAGCAGCGCGAAGGCCGCGTGGACCGATTCGGCCAGCCATCCGAAAAGGTTAAAGCCGTGCTTATCTACGGGCGCGACAACCCTGTGGACGGCGCAGTGCTCGAAGTCCTTTTGCGCAAAGCACGCCAAATCCATCGCACCCTTGGCATCTATGTGCCCGTGCCGATGGACAGCGAGAGCGTGCTGGAAGCCGTGCTCAACTCCCTCTTCGCCCAGGCCCGCAGCGACCGCGCCCAGCTCACCCTCTTCGACGAGGCCGGTGAAGCCAATCACCTCACCAAACTCGTCCATGAAAAATGGGGCATAGCAGCCGAACGCGAAAAAGAAACTCGCAGCCGCTTCGCTCAACGCGCTATCAAACCCGAGGAAATTGAACGCGAGTTGGCCGAGACAGACACCGTCCTCGGCCGACCCGAAGACGTCGCCGCATTCCTCCAAGACGCCGCACAACGGCTCGGCTTCACCTTGCGGAGGCTCCGCAATGGCATCGTCGAAATACACACACCGCAGCTCCCATCAGCCGTACGCCAGCGCATCGGTAATGTCCCAGACTGGTGGAA
>JANWVC010000010.1 GCA_025057755.1 Limisphaera sp.
GGGGGCGTAGAGTGCCCACAACTTGCGGTATTGCTCATCGGGCGGATCAGGCTGATCGGTCTGATCAGACTGATCGCGCTCTTGGCGCATGCGTGCCGCCACATCCCGCACCGCGCGCGCTTCGGCGCTGTCCGGTGCCCATTGCGGCAGGTGGCGGTGGCGCAGGTAATCCTCGTAGTCCAGCAGCAGTTCCTCAAGGCTTGCCCGCGCAGTGTTCAGCAGCCGCAGCTCGGTCTGCGAGGAAGCGGCCGCCGCGCGGCTGGCTTCGGCGATGTTCTGCCGGCCGCTGCGCGCGGCCTGCACCATCTGGTCCACCGTGCGCGAGCGCGGGTCGAGGAATTTTTCGCAGAACCAGTAGGTAGCATCGTAGATGAGTGTGGCGGTCTGGAAACTGGCCGCCTGCCGATAGCCGCCGCTGGGGCGCAGGCGGCGGGGTGATCCGTCGGATCGGGCGGATCGGTCAGATCGGTCTGATCGGTCGGATCTACCCTGCATATTGCTTCCAGTCTTTTACCACGAACCGCACAATCCCCACCACTTCTTCGGGGCGGAGTTTGCTCGCGGGATTTTGCAACGTAAAAAGTTTCGGTTCGTCGGCCGCGTTCTCGACCACGTACAGCCAGTATTCGTTGGCGAGCCGCTGGGCCATGAGCCATTCGTTGGGCGTCAGCACGACCGGGCCGGTGGTGGCACGGGCCTTGACCTCGATGTACCGGAGCGTGCCGTCGGGCGCCTCGGACCGAATGTCGTAGCCGAGGTTTTGACGCGAAACATCCACAGGCGTCCGGCCTGCGCGGCGCTCGTAGTCCAGGGCCATTTGCATCCCAATGGCCTCGATCTCCGCATCGGTGCGCATGACCGGATCCGCCGCCGGTTGTGGCATCACCCGGGCGATTCCCAGCACACGCGGGGGCGCAGGCAACAGGCTGGTCTCGCGTTGGATTTCATCTTCGAGAGCTTCCTTGCGTGCCTGCAATTCTTCGCGGCGGCGTTCTTCGTTACGCAATTCCGCGTCCGGGATCGGTTCACGCTTGGCGCGGCGGGTTTCGTAGTCAATGAGTTTGGCCTGGGACTCCAGGAGCATTTGCTCGAGGGAACGCACGCCGTATTTGCGCTTGATCTCGGCGTCGCGTTGACGCAGCGCCAGCAGCTCAGCGCGGTAGCTCTCGAGGACGTGCGCCACGGCGAAGGCGAGCACGGACTGTTCGGATGGACCGGACACAGCAGATGGATCGGGGGCATCCACGGGTCGGAGGTCCCACAACACGCTGCTGTGGAGCAGGCGCAACGGGCCGCCGTCCCGCGGTTGATATACGGCAAAGAGTCGCTTGCCCGCAATCTGGTTGTGGCCGTCACGCAGTTCGCCTTCCAAAAACCACAGCCAGCCGTCGAGCCGGCCGTCCGGGTCGGCAAAGGTCGCGCCGCGCCTCAGGTCTGCGGCGCAATCGGCCAGCAAGCGCTCGATGACGGTCTCCAAAAGCGGATGGCCCGGGGCCACGAACACCGCCTCCTGACGTCGCGCCGTTTGCTTGTCGAAGGCCAGCTTGTGGTATTCGCGGAATACTTCGCCGTATTGGTGCTTAAAGGCCGGGGAGACGTTGCGCAGTTCGTAGGGCACGCTGGGCACGCGCCACAGGCCGTCGCGACGTCGCTCGGCGGTCAGACCTACGAACCGTGAGCCGTGCAGAAAAAACTTCTCGATGTATTCGGGCACCAGCCGGTGTTCGCGCGCGCGGCGGTCTTCGCCGAGGACGCGGCTCAGGTCCACGTGGCGCGTCGCCAGGGCCTCCAGCGCAGCTTCGCGCGCTTTGTGCAGGGCCCGTTCATCCGGCAGAGCCTGGATCTCGGCAACAATTTCATCGAGCGTGCGGCGCTGCGCAATGGCATCCACGATCAGGTCCTTGAGGGTGCGGCCCGGAATGACTTCGCCGATGACATCGAAAACGCGGTCGCTGCCATAGGCTTGGCGGATGCGCTCGAGTTTTTCGAACAAAGCCTGCATGACCTTGCCTTCGCGCGTGTCGATGGCCACCAGGTTGTAGATATGGACCTCCTTTTGCTGGCCGTAACGGTGGATCCGGCCCATGCGTTGCTCAAGCCGGTTCGGATTCCATGGCAGGTCGTAGTTGACCATGAGCGAGCAGAATTGGAGGTTGATGCCCTCGCCGCCGGCTTCGGTGGAAACCATGAGCTGTGCCTTTTGACGGAATTCGTGCTCGGCTCGGATGCGGGCGTTGAGATCCATGCCGCCATGCAGCGCGACCACGGAATAGCCCCAGGTCCTGAGTCTTTCCTCAAGGTATTCCAGCGTCTCGCGCGATTCGGTGAAGATGAGCAGTTTCTCGCGTGTGTCCTGGATTTTCTCGGCGCTCATCACCTGGCGCAGTTCGCCCAACTTGGTCTCGATCTCGTGGCGTTCGGCATCTTTGGCCAGGTGGATGAGCTTGCCGAGGGTCTGGATCTCGGCCTGAAGTTCTTCGCGCGTCTCGGCCGCGGTCAGGCGTTCGACCAGTTCTTCCTCGCGTCGGAGGCGTTCGGTCTCGGGCGCGTCTTCCAATTCGTCTTCATCCAGCCGGCCGCCTTGGGCCAACCATTGGCCAAGCGAGAGGAGTTGTTCCAGCCGCGCTTTGCGGCGTTCGAGCGACCGGCGGACCGCGCGCACGCTCGAAGCAAGGCGCCGCTGCAAAATGAGCAGGGCAAAGGCAACGTTGCGTTTGTCAGCGTCGAGGGCCTTGTTGTAGGTCTGCTCCACGTATTCGGTCACGGCGTTGTAGAGCCGTTTTTCATCGTCGTTGAGCCGGTAGGATTTGGTAAACACATGCCGCGGCGGGAACAGCGGCCGGCCGCTAAAATCGCGCAGGTCTTCCTTGAGCCGACGCAGAAAAAGGGGGTTGTCCCGGTTTTGGACCGACTCGACCAGCAGGTCGGTGTTGGCGAACATACCCGGCATCAGCAGGTCGAGAAACAGCCGGAAGTTCTCCGGGTCGCCCCGATGCGGCGTGGCCGTCAGGAAAAGGAGGAACTGGCTGGTGCGCGACAGCAACTCGCCAAGGCGGTAACGCTCGGTTTTGCTGGTTCTGTCGCCGTATCGGTACGCGGCCATTTTGTGGGCCTCGTCCACGATGGCCAGGTCCCATCGAACCTCGGCCAGGGTGGCCATGACATCGTCTTGTTTGCCGAAATCCATGGAGGTGATGATCTGCGGCTGTTCCTGCCAGATGTTGCGGCCCCAGGTGGCATTCATCACGTTGCGGTCCACAACAGTGAAGGTTTCGCCGAACCGCTCCTTCATCTCGCGCAGCCACTGGTCTTTCAGGTGCCCGGGCACAACGATGAGCGTGCGCCGGACCAAGCCGCGGTATTTGAGCTCCTTGAGCAGAAGTCCGGTCATGATGGTTTTGCCTGCCCCGGGATCATCAGCCAGCAGGAACCGAATACGCGGGCTGCGCAGGATGTGATGATAAATCGCCTCAATCTGATGCGGCAGCGGATCCACTTGCGAAGTGTTAACCGCAAAGAGCGGATCGAATTGCTGCGCGTACCGCACACGATGGGCTTCGACAGCCAAAAAGAACGCTTCAGCCCGGCCACGGAAATCGCGAATCGCACTTGCTGCACGCCGCACCTGGGCCAGGTCCGTCTCTCTCAAAAGGCCCGAGTAAAACTGTTGCGTCCGAGTCCCAACCAGTTCCAAGCGTACACACCCGCCCAACGATTGCACCGTCAACACGCGAACCGGTTCCGGCCAGAAAGCAGCCTCCAAGGTGTCTCCGACAACTGGCAGGTCCATGGCTTCCAAGAAAAAAGCCGTCGCTCCGCCTGACAAGGATGAACCCGCTCCGGACGACCCCCTTGAACGACTCCGCAGGCCAATCCTTCCTCGGTCCAATACACGGCACCAGGTCCGGTCGCCCTCGTTCTCCGCACGGGGCCGCGCGCGCACTGCATCGGGCGGCAAATCACATGCCACGATGTTAAAGACAGCTTTATAGACACATGTACACACCAAGATGTTCTGATGGATTAGCGCACAGAGGGTCGTGCCGGGCCGCACACGGGAACGGCCACGGACAGGTCGTTCGAAGAAACCAACTGGTGGGTGGTGCAGAGGGTAGCCGCGAGCGGATCCTCCGAACGCGACGAAGCGTTGGCCTGCTCGTACGAAACCTGTCGCAGATCGATTTACCCATACGGCCGACGTCGCGGATTCCGTCACGAAGATGCCGAAGATCTGACCGAGGAGTTTTTCCTCCATTTCGTGCAGAAGCGCTGTGTAAGCTGCCGACCGTGACAAAGGCCGCTTTCGCTCCTCTGGCTGTTGCCTTGGTTAAAACGCTTTCCAGCGGATCAACAGGACCGCGAACGACGCCAACAAAGGGGCGACGGCCTGACGAGCGTTTCTTGGCCGCATCCTCCCAGCCGCCGTGGGCAACGGAGCCGAACCGAGCGACCGGCACACGCCTGATCGGGAATTGGACCGGGATTCGGCCAAGACGCCCCTTCAGCATGCCTGGACGGCGCTGCAGTCCGAGTGGGCTTTACCCGGGAAACAGGGCTCCTTGGAGCTGTTACCCCCTCTCATCTTGGACAAATCCGAGGAGCCTTACAGCCACGTGGCTACGCACCTAGGATGAACGGCACATCGCCTGAAAGTCACCATGCACCGACTCCGACGCCGATTGCGGCATGTGGTCGAAACCGAGATTGCGCGCACAGCCTGAAACGCTGCCCAGCTCCAGGGCAAGCTCACCGAGTTACGGTCCATCTTACGCGAACAGCCCGTGGACACGTCCAGGCATCCGGGCCAAACACAGACGATATCTAACTCGACCCTGCTTGCATGAAGTCTCGTTCCCCACACTTTCGGGCGGCAGCTGGGGCGGCTCAGGCAGGTTGACCAAACAAGGCGCGGGCCAACTTGGGCTGTGGAACTCTAACGCCTATACCGGTGCGACCGAAATCGAGGGTGGCGTTGAGGTTCTGTTGCCAGACCATGCGCCGGGCAGCCGACTCAGGGGACACAGGTGGCATCCGGTGCAGTGATTGGACTTCATGCGATTGCGCACACGGCACCTGAGCCGCTGATCTTGCAAGGCACGGGGCCTGGAGGTTTGGGTGTATGGTTCGCGGCCGATGCTCACTCTTCCTACGCCGGTCCCATCACGATCGCCGCGGACGCCTTAATCCGAGAGGATACGGCTCTGGGATTCACCTTAACCGATCGTCTGAACGGACCCGGTGTTTGGTTAAGCAAGGCGAAGGAACTCCCGTTCTGGCAGACACCATGCCCAATACCTACGTCGGGGACACTCTGATGGCTCACGGGACCGTAGTATCGGAATGGGAGGCCGGTCCAGTCGTGCCGGGTCGTGTATCCATCGGAGACGGCTTCCGGGCAGCCACGGTCCGATGGATTCGGTCCGGGCAGCTTGCACCCAATGCCCTGGTCACAGTCCGGGCCAGGAGCGCCCTTCTGCTTCTGGACCAAAACGCAACTGTGGGCGGCTTGACCCTTGAAGGCGGAGCGATTGAAAAAGGTCGGAACGTTCTGACATGACACAGTAAAGCTACCGCCACAGGGAACGAGTCCAGCCAGAGAACGGGTTTGCCAGACCTCGGTGGCAGGGGCCGAACCTTTGCCGTCGCCAATGGCGCGGCTGCGGACGACCTGCTGATCGCCGCGATCCTCCACGATGGCGGCTTAAAGAAAACCGGAGCCGGTCGGCTATTGCTGGCCGGTTCGAACACCCAAGACGGCGGCCGTGTAATCGCGGAAGGCGTTTTGACCCTGACGACACCGATGGCTCTGGGCGTGGCCATGGCCACCCCGGTTGTCGGCAACGGCGCTGGACTCGAATTGCGCAGCCTGCCGAAGCCCGTTTTTCAAACTTTGATCCTTTACGGCGACGGTCGCGGGTGGGGCGCCCTTGTGGCTGTAACCAGCTCCAACACATGGTCCGGGCCGATCCAGATGGGTTGTGCCCCTTCCTTGGTCGTGGCGCCCAGGGCTGCCCTGCGGCTTGAGGGAATTCTGAACGCCACGGGACAAACCCTGCGTTCGATGCCCGGGGCGACGGTGAACTCTACGGGGCCATCGTGGGCAACGCCGACACGACCTTGGTCAAGAGCGGTCCGGGTTCATGGATCCTGGGCGGACCCGATCCCAACACTTTCGCAGGGTCCACACGGTTCGAAGAAGGCCGCTTGCAACTGAGCAAGCGACAGGGGCCGGGTCTGCACGACGAATTGATCCCGGGGCACACACACCGGGGACGACCACCGCCCGAGGATTGCGTGAAGGGCCAGATCTAATGAGCCCGGAGATCAGGGTGACCCTCCACCCGGGCAGCCTGCAGGATTAAACGGTTTTAAGGCCACGCCGGGTGCTTTAACCATCCACGACGCAACTGTGCACACCAGCTCGGGTAACCTCTTTTTGAACGGGCCGTTGTGATCCCTGGGACGGGCCACCAGTCGGGTTCAGGGTCAAATCGCCTTCAACGGCATCCAGCCTGTGCAAGGGATCGGCTCAGGGAAGTTCATCCTGGAAGCGCAGAGAACCGCAGGCGGTTTCGTCAAATGGGGCAGCAGTGCTCCGGTCTTGAGCGCCCCACATACCCTCACCGAAACCTGTATAATCGCCGGTGGTCCCGTATGAATGAACGATGACCCAAGGCGCGGTTACGGTCTCGGGCCAGCTCCCGATCTCCATGGAACCAGCGCCTTTGCTCGGCGACCTGGAGGCAGCGCTCGGCGGCACCGGATCTGTCCGGGGACCCGACACCGTGCAACATCGGGGCGTGTTCCACCCCGGCCCGCGAGGCTCAACCAGTTCGGGCAGTCATGTGGGCCGGCCGATCATTGGCAACCATGTGACCCCCGGCTCTCGTGGGCACTCCATGCCGCTATCGGCTGGTCGAATATGCCAGTGGCGGTCAGGAGGGGAACGACTTTGATCGTATCCCGACCGAGTTCGCCCTCACCGCTCCGATCCGAATCGGCTCCGACTTGATCGAGCTGCGGTCGTCCGGTCGCGTGGGCAAAAATCGCATCCTCTGTGGATGGCGTCCGATCTGAACCAGCCTTTCATTCGGATCCAAGCCTACCTGCCGGCGACACCGCCGGAGAATTTGTTCCTCCTTCCCCATGACACTTCGGCACCGTGCCGAGGTTACTTCCGTCTCGAGCTGGCCTCCTGACCCTGCCCGTGGTCGGCCTGCGCGCTCCTGCATCGCCGCTGGTTGACCCGCACAAACGCGCCGTGCTGACGCATCCGCCGGGCTCTCGGAAAACCCCAGCTCGGCGGCCGCGTTTGAGGGTGAGGACCGGCAGGGTCCCGTCAGGCACCTTCGACAGTTTGCCCTCAACGAATCCACATCCGTGCCATGCCCTGCCGAGCGGATGGGCGCGGCAACCCGCCAACGTCGTTGCCGGCGGTGGCTCTCCCCCGGGCACCAGTGCCACCCGGGAACCGCCCCGACCGATCGCGGCGGGCACGCAACGTTCCCTTCTATCATACGATTTTATCATTGCTTCATACTCCGAAAAGACTCACTCTGTGTTTGAGTATGAACGTACATGCCATTCGTATGATCCAGAGCCTTGGGCTTCAGAGGGCGGCTAGTGGAGTTGCAGCAGGCGGGAAGTTAGGTAGAGGGCCGCGTCCAACTCGAGGGTTGTTCTGGGTCGCGGCCGGTTTGGTGGCGGGGAGCCTGAGCGGATCGGCCCAGCCGCCGTTGGAAACCCATCGCAACCTGCAAGCGGTGCATCTCGACGGCACCAGTGCCTGGAGCGGCACATTCCCCTTTCGGCTCCGCGGAGTGCTGTTGAACGAGCCGGCCGATCTCTTGGATCCGACGCCGTTGTTTCTGCCCTGGGACAATGGCGCCAATGCCGGTCGTATGGGAGGACAGTGGCAGATTTTTATTCAAGCTGTGGCAGCAGACGATCGCGGTGGGACTGCCTGTTGGATGGGTCAGAACTACGGCAATCTGGCATGGTTGCGGAACAGCGAGCTCAGCTACACCAATCGAGCCTGGGTGGCTGAACTGCTGCGGTTAAACCACGATCCCGAAACCGGCCATCGGTTTCGACCGGGCGACCTGGTGGAAATTACAGTGTATCAATCGTTGTTTTACGGAGGCAAACGCAACATCAACGAGGGTCATAGCATTGATCCGCGCTATGATTTTCACGTGGCGCTGGTGCAAGCCGGTTACGGTCTGCCGGAACCAGAGGTTGTGCCATTGAGTGCCCTGGTGCGACCCGACGATGGGAATCCGGCAACCAGCGAGGAAATCTTTGATCCCACGCGGGCGACCGGATGTGAGCATTGGCAGGGCATGCGCATCCGGATCCCCGGCTTGCGCCTGGCCACGGATCCTGCGTTGGTTCAGGCGCTGGGACCGCGGTTTTTTGGGACAAACGGATGGAATCCGACGGCAGCCTGGGGGCAACGGCTCTGTACTGTGACCGATGGTGCGGGCCGGTATTTGACGGTGCGTCATCCCCGTTACAGTCTGGGACCGGTCCCGGAGGGCGTGTTCGATGCGATCGGGATTTTGAACCAAGAATCCGGCTCGGGCATTCAGGGAACCAATGGTTACGAGTTGATCTTGCAACAAATCGTGCGACTGCCGCCGCCGGAGCTGCAGATTGCGTTGCACGCGGTGGTCGGTTGGCCGGACAACGGTACGGACTACGTTTTGGAAACATCGCCGCGTCTGCCCGATCCGGTTTGGTCGCCGGTAACGAATGCGGTGATATGGTCCGAGGGTCGGCGCATGGTGGTCTTGCCACCCGTGGAAGGTCAGCGGTACTTCCGCTTGCGTCGCCCATAAGGCCGCCCTGGAGTTCCTCCGATGCAGTCGATTTATCGAACCCGTCCGGCTCGAGAGATTGCGTGCGTGAGGGGCCCGACCGCTGCGGACGCGCTCGGGGCGGGGGCATGGGCGCGGTGGGCGCCGCCCGGCTTCAGTCTGGTGGAGTTGTTGGTGGTCATGGGTGTGGTCGGATTGTTGGCCGCCTGGCTGATGCCGGCTCTGAGCCGCGCGCGGGAAAAGGCCATGGTCGCACGCGTTCACGCGGAATTGCAGGCGGTAGGGCTCGCGTTGGAGATGTATGCGCAAGATCACGAGGGCCGGGTGCCGCCCGTGCGCGTAAACTGCAACACCGATCTTGCAGAACACTGGTGTCAGATGCCATTGGAACTGGCTGAACTTCGGTATCTACCGCGAGGCCAGCAAGCCGGCCTGGAGGCGCATTTGGAAGATCCGTTTCACCGTGGACACACCTACAAATATGCGGCTCCGGGTCCCCATCTTTTGAATGGCAGTCCGGCCGGCGATTATGCCGTCTGGGTGCCGGATGACTTCCCGGTCAATCAACTGGATCGGGGGCGTTATCATTCAGATCCCCGGACGGCTCCGGTCCGATGGGTGATTTGGAGTTTGGGGCCCCGTCCGCGCAGCGCGGCGTCGCAACATCCGCATGCGCCTCTGAGTGCGGCCAGTTGGTATCGAAAGACGGGCGGCGGCGGAGTCATTGTCCGCTATGCGGACCGGGCAGGCACACAATACAAGTCGCCGTGAACCCGAAACCCCAATCCTGCCCGAACCATTGCTGCGAGCGAAAACCGTGGTGAGCCTCGCGGGGAAGGGATCAGAGCCGAAGGGCAGTAATTGGATTGAAACCCAACCCTGAAACCAGGCGCTTGCCTGCGCAGCCTCCAACAAAGCACGAGAAACGGACCGTAGATCAACATGCGCATTGCCTGCTGGAAGTCAATCGCGTTGGGGTTTTGCCTGACTGTGAGGAGTCTTTACGGGCATGGTGGTTTCCCGTTGATTCTGGACGCTGATTGGGCAGCGGACGACGCTCGCGCCGTAGTGGGCATCCTCACAGATCCGAACTGGGAAGTATTGGCCGTAGTGGCCACAGAGGGCGCCAGCCCGGCCGATGCGGGAGCGACTTACGCTGCGCGGTTGCTACAGGCGTTGGGAGAATCCCATCTGCCGGTCGGGAGAGGTCGCCGAGTGGATCAACCTGATCCGCCCTTTCGTGCGCACGTGCTGCAACTGGCGTGGGAAAGCTTGGGACCGCTCTCCCTGCCTCCAGGCGGGTTTCCGCCTGCAGCCCAGTTAGTCATGGACACGTTGCGCGCGGCCAAACTCCCGGTGTTGTATGTCTGCACCGGTCCGCTAACAACTCTGGCCGACGTGGTACGAACCGCGCCGGAATTGACCAACCGAATTGAGCGGGTGCTTTGGTATGGTTCGACGCCCGGTATGGAACCGGCAGATTGGAATACCCGCTGGGATCCGGAGGCGGTGCATGTCGTGGCGCAATCCGGTCTGACAGTTGAGGTAGTGGGATATCCCCGTTCTGTCTCGCCGCCGACGGTTTCGGCCGCCTGGCTTAAAGAAGTTGTTTCCTATGACGGGCCGGCAGCGCGAGTTTTGCGGGTGCTCCTCATGCAAGGGCATGGCGCCGAGCTGGTCCAGCAAGGACACCTGCGATTCTGGGATGATCTGGTGGCCTTGCGGGTGTTGGACCCGGACATGTTTGAAGTCCGACCCGCGACAGGTCAGCCCCGCTGGATGGAAGTGCAGCCGAAATCTCCAGGTGCGATTCGTCAGATCTGGCGAGAGCGGCTTTGCGAAGCGCCGTTGCGGCAAACAGTCGTGCTGCGACGCTTCCCCAGCGAGCCGGGCCAGATGCGAGCCGACCTACAACCTCTAGCGGAGACAATCCAAAACCGACACGGATGGGAGGAATGGAAAGCCGTGGTGCTGACTTCCGAGCTCCACCGGCATCTGGGCACGTGGTCCATCGTGGGCGCCAAAATGGGCTTGCGCGCCCGGGAGCTACTGCAAGCCGGTCCAGACGAACTGCGGGTGACGAGCCTGGCCGGGTTGCGTCCACCCCTCAGTTGTGTGAATGACGGACTACAGGTGGCTACAGGAGCGAGTCTGGGGCGGGGCACGATCCGCGTCGTCTCCACGGAAACGCCGCAGTGCGCTGCTGTCTTCACACGGGGCGAGCACCAACTTCGACTTCGGTTGCGCGACGCGCTGGTCCGCCAGGTGGAGCAGGAAATCGCTCTCTTACAGCAGCAGCATGGCGGCTTGACTCCGGCGTATTTCGACGCCGTACGGCAAGTGGCCTTACGGCACTGGCTGGAGATGGACCGTCGAAGCATTTTCGAAGAATCGTGGCTGCCGGCGCATGCGGCCGGGGCCCAAGAGGGCGAATCTCAACAGTAACTTTGGAAGCGAACCGGCTGCGGCTTTCTGGACTTTGGTTGACAAACCGGTCGGGCAACTTGGATGGATTCCGCCAATGTATCCACCCGGGCAGGTGCCGAAGGGCAAACTGAGAAGCAATGCACGGTGGAAACCACGAGCGGAAACGAGGGTTGTGGCACGGGCTCTTCGGGCAACGCAAGCGCCATCCGGGCAGGGTTTCCTTTGGGCGCCGTTGACCGCATAGGGAACGGCCAGGGCCGCCAGCAAGGTTGCGGCGGGTGGTGTACGAACCGGAACTCACGGCCTCTGAGAGAATCGGGAATTGACTTTGACAGCGGGCTGCTCCGGCGTAAGCTGAACGCTCCGGGTTTCAACAGCGAGGGACACATATGGCAAAACTGACGGTTCGGGACCTGAACGTGCGCGGCAAGCGCGTCTTCGTGCGCGTGGACTACAACGTGCCCTTGGAAGAGCGCGACGGGCAGATGGTTATCACCGATGACACCCGGATTCGCGAAACTTTACCGACGCTCCGACTTTTGGTCGAGCAAGGCGGGCGCCTGATCCTGGCGTCGCACTTGGGCCGGCCCAAAGGCAAACGGGAACCTTCCATGTCGTTGCGACCAGTGGCCGCGCGCTTGGCTGAACTGCTGGGTCGGCCGGTTGCGTTTGTGGATGATTGCATCGGGCCGAAGGTGGAACAAACCGTCACGGCACTTCAAGACGGTGACATTCTGGTACTGGAAAACGTCCGGTTTTACGCGGAAGAAGAGGCCAATGATCTGGGCTTTTCGGAAAAACTGGCGGCCTTGGCGGATGTGTATGTGAACGACGCTTTCGGTTCAGCTCATCGGGCACATGCTTCAACGGAAGGAGTGGCGCGAGTCATCGCGCGTCGGGGCGGGCCTTGCGCAGCCGGTCTGCTGATGGAACGAGAGCTGAAGTTCCTCGGTGAGGAGTTGGAGCGTCCGGCCCGGCCGTTTGTGGTCATCTTGGGCGGGGCCAAGGTGTCGGACAAGATCAACGTGATTGATCGGCTGCTGGAAAAGGCCGACACGATGCTGATCGGAGGCGCCATGACTTACACCTTCCGGCTGGCGCAGGGTTACCAGACGGGCAAATCGCTAGTGGAACCGGACAAGGTGGACGTGGCCCGAGCCGCATTGAACAAGGCTGCGTCCCGTCAGGTACAGTTCCTCCTGCCCACAGACGACGTAGTGGCCACTCCGGTGGAAACCGGCAAAGTGGACAAAAAGGGTCGGCCGGTCATTGAGTATCAAAATGTAAGGGTGAACCCTGATCCGAACTGCCCCCCTGACGCAGCCGGTTTGGACATTGGACCGGCCACCATCAAGGCTTACAGCGACGTGATTGCCCGTGCGCGTACCATTCTGTGGAACGGTCCAATGGGTTTGTTTGAAAATTCGCAATTCGCCAAAGGCACGACTGCCATCGCCCATGCGGTGGCTCAAGCCACCCAGAGCCAGGGCGCGCTAAGCATCATTGGCGGCGGTGACAGTGTCAAAGCAGTCAACAAAGCCGGTTTGGCAAACCAAGTTACTTTCATCAGCACCGGTGGCGGTGCCAGCCTGGAGTTTCTCGAGGGTCGAGTCCTGCCAGGGGTGGCGGCTTTAACCGATCGGCCTCAGAGCGGTGGATGCGGCTGCGGTTGCCGGTGATTCGGCCGCCTTGCAGAGGCAGAGCAGTGGGATTCGGCCAAACCGATGGTCTTGTTGAAGGCGACTCTCGGCAAAAACCATGGAAAAGGAACGCAAGCTGATCATCGCCGGCAACTGGAAGATGCACAAGACGGTGGCCGAAGCCGTTGACCTGGTGCGCGGCTTGAAGCTTGAGTTGGCGGGTGTCAAGGAAGCAGACATCGTGGTTTGTCCGCCTTTTACAGCCTTGTGCGAAGTCTCCAAGTTGCTGCTGGATTCGAATCTTCGGTTGGGCGCACAAAACATGAGCGAGCATCCAGGGGGCGCCTACACTGGAGAAATTGCCGCATTCATGCTGAAGGAATTTTCGGTGCGGTATGTCATCCTGGGCCACTCCGAGCGCCGGGCCTATCATGGCGAGACTGACGCATTAGTGGCCCGAAAGGCGCTGGCGGCCCATGCAGCCGCTCTGAAGCCGATCGTTTGCGTGGGCGAGACACTCGAACAACGGGATCGAGGCGAGACAGAGGCCGTGCTGGAACGCCAAGTGCGAGGCAGTTTGGCCGGATTGACTCGGGAGCAAATGCTGGAAACGATCATTGCATACGAGCCGGTCTGGGCTATCGGCACTGGTCGAAACGCCACGCCGGACCAGGCGCAGGAAGCTCAGGCGTTCATTCGGCGTCTGATTAGTCAAATGTACGATGAATCCGTTGCGCGCCGCGTGCGGATCCAATACGGTGGCAGTGTCAAGCCGTCCAATGCACGCGAGCTGATGAGCCAGCCGGATGTGGACGGTGCCTTGGTTGGCGGCGCTTCGCTGGAAGTACGCAGTTTTGTGGACATCATCAAAAACGCAATCGCAAGGTAACAGGCCATGGGCTTCTTCATTGGACTGCTGACATTCTTGATGGTGCTCAACTGTCTGCTGTTGATCCTGCTGGTGCTGGTTCAATTGCCCAAGAAGGAGGCCGGCGCCGGCCTCGCGTTTGGCGGGGCCGCCACCGACGCGCTGTTCGGCGCTGGCAGCGGCACGGTCTTGACACGCATCACGAAATACGCCGCGTTGTCCTTCTTCATCTTGGCGGTGGGACTCGGATTGTTGCAGAGCGCCTATCACCGTCGGACCACCCGCGAGTTCCAGCAACAGCTTCAGACACAGACACAGACCGGTTCGGCTGGCCTACCGTTGAGCGGTGGCGGATTGCCCGCAGCCACGCCCCAAGGGGGCTCTTCCGGCACCAATCCACCACCCGCTCCCGCCCTGCCTGCGGTTCCTTTGGCCGTACCGAATGCCGGCGCTGGGCAGACCAACCCAGCTCAGAATTAGGAACCGCATCAGATGCCCGCTCAAACCGGACCAGGCTGGAATCCACCCCGGGTCTAGCCCGTGTTCCGACCAGCAATTGCGTTTTCCAGGTGGGGATGAGTTGGCCGTGCTGGATTATGTACATGAGGCGCAGATCGTCCGGAGACAAGGGGTTCCCCTCCTGCCGGCAGTTCAGCAGCGTCTCCCCAGCTTTTTCTCGCAGGGCTTACCCCGGCGGCAGAGAGGTTGTTCCCGGCGGGACTCAATTCCGCCTCGGCTAAAAGCAGCAGGGGGAAAAACTCGAAGGAAGCCTCAGGAAGGAGCGCTTCAGCCCCTTGCACGAGGTCGGTTGCAGAGTCCCCTAACGCCAAGCCGGAACAAACCAACCCTGCCCGGGGCACACCCCTATCAATTCGCATCCGGCTGAATCCGCTTGAGGCCGACGTCGTGGGCAATGTCGTCAAATTCCTCGCGGCTGACAGTTTCCAGCGTTTTGCCCTTGGCGGCCAATTTTTCCATAATCTTGATGACCTTGCCGGTCATTGCCTCGTGGGTTTCGGCCGATCCCCCAGCCAGTAGGAAGTTCGGTCCAGCCGTCAAGCGACGATGCCCGTCACTGTCCAGGCCGATCCCGAGCAACATTGCCTTTTGCCCTTTTTTCGAATTGGCCATACCCAAGCATCTCCGAACTCATCGCAAAGCGCAATAAGCAAGACGCCGCGTCAACACGAGCCGGGCGCGACAAGCGGGGCGACGGTTACGCCGCAGTTAAAAGCGGGGGCGAAACTTTTCCCTGAAAGAGGGCGGTTAACCCTTGACAAACCCGTTGCGTCGCTGCGACCGACCTTGCAGAGCACGGGTACGAACTTTGGAAGGAGTCAAGAAACGATTCAGATTGATTTACATTTACCTCGTAACGGGGTTGACAAACGAACTCAATTCGGCAAGTTAGCCGCATTGTGAAACTCGGGTGGCGATCCCGAGCATGTTCGTGAACAAGTGCCTGCAGGCTTCGCCTGTGGGAGAATAGGGAAGCGGGTGAAAGCCCCGCGCGGTTGCGCCGCTGTAACGAGCGACGAAACGCCTGACATGCCACTGCCCGTCATGGGTGGGAAGGTGGGCGGAGTAGGTTGACCTCGGAGCCAGAAGACCTGCTTGTTCACGCTCATCAGGTTGGGGTTGGGTAGCCCAACTACTGTCGCGCCAAACGACAGGATGAGGTTGAACAAGGTGCAGTTTTGGCGGCTGCACCGACGGTTTGGTATTGACGACCCATGTCATTCTCTCCAACCGGCCGGCCCGGGCCGGCATCGGCTTGGGGCCATCAAAAGACCGGCCTCTCGGCGTCTCCTGAGCTCACAACCCGTGAGGTTTCAACCCCTGCCGATTTCTCCACGCCTGCGTCGGCCATGATAGAAAGTAAAAGTCCGGCTGATGCATCGGGCACAGGGGCCCCAGCCGGGGCAGTTGTTGCGTGCGAAGGGGCCCCATTGGCCCCGAATGCTGCGGCTCTGCCAATCGTCATTAAACGCGATGGCCGGCGCGTGGCATTCGATGCGCGCCGAATTCACTACGCACTGGAGCGGGCCTTTCGAGCCACGCTGGCGTGGCCATCGGACGCACCTTTGCCTTCGGAATTGCTCTGCGAACTCGAAGCATTGACGGAGGCTGTCGTTCGGTGGTGCCACGGGCGCACGGAAGTGGCCGTAGAAGAAATTCAGGACGAGGTAGAGCGGGCGCTTATGCGATCCGGCCGACACGCAGTGGCTCGCCGTTATATCCTTTATCGCGAGGCCCGCGCGGAGGCCCGACGACGTGAGCAGCTGGTTTATCGATGCCCAGACGGCACTGAGAAACCGTTTCCTCATGAGGAGGTCCAGAAACGAATCGAGGCGGCTTGTGAAGGCCTGTCCGACGTTGACCCGCACCGCGTGTATCATGAATTTCTACGCACCGTATACTCGGGCATTTCAGAGGCGGAATTGGATCGCGCATTGTTGCTGGCAACGCGCAGCTTCATCGAACAGGAGCCCAATTACACCTATGTCGCAGCCCGACTCTTGTTGGACACCCTTTACCGCGAGGTCTGGGGTCGGGCCATCCCCGTCTCCGAACAGGGGCGCATTTGCCGATCAGGATTTCGACACTACGTGGAACAGGGCATGCGGCTCCACCTTCTGGACGCGCGCATGAAACGGTTCGACTTAGAGCGTTTGGCTGCGTCCCTGCAGCCCGAGCGGGACCGTTTGTTCACACTTTTAGGGCTGCAAACGTTGAGCGATCGCTATCTGTTGCGGGACCCCAACGGCCGGCGCTTGGAAGTGCCTCAATATCTCTGGATGCGCGTGGCCATGGGGTTGGCCCTCGACGAGCCGGAGCCCACAGCCGCTGCCGAATCCTTCTACGAATTACTTTCCACTTTCCGCTTCATGAACTCGACGCCCACTCTTTTTAACGCGGGCACGCTACATCCTCAGCTTTCCTCATGCTACGTCTCGACGGTGCAGGATGATCTGGGCGCCATCTTCAAGGCGATTCGCGACAACGCGTTGCTCTCCAAATGGGCCGGAGGCCTGGGAAACGATTGGACACCCATTCGGGCCCTGGGGGCTCACATCCGGGGCACGAACGGTCGCAGTCAGGGCGTCATCCCCTTCCTAAAAATCGTCAACGATACGGCCGTCGCGGTGAATCAGGGCGGCAAACGAAAAGGGGCGGTCTGTGCCTATCTGGAGGTTTGGCACCTGGACATCGAAGAGTTCCTAGAGCTACGCCGGAATACCGGAGATGAGCGGCGGCGGACTCACGACATGAACACAGCTTGTTGGATCCCGGACTTATTCCTCCACCGGGTCCGGGAAAACGAGCCATGGACGCTGTTCTCGCCGGATGAAGTGCCCGACCTGCATGAGTTGTATGGCCGCGCTTTTCGCGCGCGCTATGAACATTATGAACGCGAGGCTGAAGCCGGGCAGATTCGCAACTGGCGGCGCGTCTCCGCCAAGGAACTGTGGCGCAAAATGCTGTCCCTTCTCTTTGAAACCGGCCACCCATGGCTGACCTTTAAGGATCCCTGCAACATCCGATCGCCCCAAGATCATGTGGGTGTGATCCACTCCTCCAACCTGTGCACAGAAATCACGCTCCCCACCTCGGCTGAGGAGATCGCCGTTTGCAACCTGGGCTCGATCAACCTGCCGGCACATTTGGATGCCCACGGCAGGCTAAATACGACTCTGCTGCGAGAAACGGTACGCATTGCCGTACGCATGCTTGATAACGTCATTGACCTGAACTTTTATCCGGTCCCAGAAGCGCGGACATCCAATTTGCGACATCGGCCGATCGGACTCGGTCTGATGGGCTTCCAAGACGCCCTGTATCAGCGGGGAGTTTCTTACGCAAGCCAGGCAGCAGTGGACTTTGCCGATGAAGTGATGGAATTGATTGCCTATTTCGCTTACGAAGCTTCGGCCGACCTGGCGGCCGAACGCGGTCCGTATCCGAGCTGGAAAGGATCCAAATGGGACCGGGGGCTTCTACCGTTGGACACGTTGGATTTGTTGGAGGCCGAGCGCGGCGAGCCGATCCCCGTTCCGCGAACCGCCCGGCTCGACTGGAATGCCCTGCGCGAGAAGATTCGCCGTCAGGGCATGCGTAACTCCAACGTCCTCGCCCTAGCTCCGACAGCGACCATTGCCAACATTTGTGGCGTCAGCCCTTCCATCGAACCGACATACAGAAATCTGTATGTCAAAAGCAACCTTTCGGGCGAATTCACGCAAGTGAACCCCTATCTCGTGCGCGCTCTAAAGACGCTCGGGCTCTGGGACGCAGCCATGCTCGAAGACTTGAAATACTACGACGGCTCCGTGCAAGACATCCAGCGGATTCCGCCGCAACTCCGCGAACTTTATCGAACCGCCTTTGAAATCGCCCCGCAATGGCTCATTGAATGCGCGGCGCGTCGCCAGAAGTGGATCGACCAAAGTCAGTCCCTGAATTTGTACATGGCCGAACCCAGCGGACGGAAGTTGAGCGAAATGTACTTTCTGGCATGGCAACTCGGACTGAAAACCACTTACTATCTCCGAACGCTGGCGGCGACTCAGATCGAAAAATCCACCCTTGACATCAACCGCCGTGGGCTTCAGCCACGCTGGATGAAAAGCCGTTCGCCTTCCAGCGACCTCGAGGTCAGACGACACGGGCCTGCATGCACAACCGATAAGGATCTTTGCGAAACGTGTCAGTAAAATAAGACCGGGAATTCTTCCAGGTCTTTCCCATCCGGAGGAACCATGAACTTACCGGCCTTTGGATCCAAGCGCATCCGTGTTCAGGACAAGCGCCTCATCAACTGTCAACAAGTGGACGTCAACCAGCTCATGCCAATCAAATACGCCTGGGCCTGGGAACACTACTTGAACGGGTGCAAGAACCACTGGTTGCCCAATGAAATTTCCATGGCCCGCGATATTGAACTGTGGCGCTCCAATGCGCTGACTCCCGACGAACGACTGGTCATTCTGCGCAATCTGGGGTTTTTTGCGACCGCCGAAAGCCTGGTCGGCAACAATCTTGTGCTTGCCATCTTTCGCCATGTTACAAATCCGGAATGCCGTCAATATTTACTACGACAGGCATTTGAGGAAGCCATTCACACGCACGCTTTCCTGTACATAGTGGAGAGCCTTGGCCTCGACGATGGCGAGGTCTTCAACATGTACCGCGAGATTCCGGCCGTGGCCCGTAAAGACGAGTTTGAAATGGCGCTCACGCAGCAGGTTCTCAGCCCAGACTTCACGACAGCCACTCGGGAAGGCGCCCAGGCCTTTTTGAAAAACCTGATCGGATACTACGTCATCATGGAGGGGATTTTCTTTTATAGCGGTTTTGCCATGATTCTCTCTTTCCATCGTCAAAACAAAATGACCGGCGTGGGCGAACAATTCCAATACATCCTGCGGGATGAAACCATTCATCTGAACTTTGGAATTGACCTGATTAACGGCATCAAGGCTGAGAATCCTGAGCTTTGGACGCCGGCGTTTCAGCGGGAGATCGAGCATTTAATCCGCGAGGCCGTCGAATTGGAGTTTGCCTATGCATGCGAATGCCTGCCGCGGGGAGTGCTGGGCTTAAATGCCTCTCTGTTTCGCGAATATGTGCAATACATTGCCGACCGCAGGCTGGAGCGTGTCGGTTTGCGCCCCCGGTACGGTTCAGGCAACCCGTTTCCGTGGATAAGCGAAACGATTGATCTGACCAAAGAAAAGAACTTTTTCGAGACGCGCGTGACCGAATACCAACAAGCGGCCGCGCTTTCGTGGGAAGATCCATTTTGATTCGAACCGACCATGATCCAGGCAGTCAATCTAGGTTTTCCGAGAATTGGGTCCAACCGCGAGCTGAAGTGGGCGTTGGAGGCATACTGGGCCGGCCGACTTACAGGGGAGTCACTTCAGGCCACGGCGCGCCAGCTCCGGGCTCGACACTGGCTCTGGCAGCAGCAAGCGGGGATTGATCACATCCCATCGAATGACTTCTCCCTCTATGATCATGTCCTAGACACAATCGCGCTCGTGGGCGCTGTTCCCAAACGTTTCGGTTGGAATGCCACCACAGTGGATTTGGACATCTACTTTGCCATGGCCAGAGGGGTGCAAGCGCAAACGTGGGACAGGGCAGCGGCGGAAGTCCCAGGCGCAGTTCCCCTGGAGATGACCAAATGGTTTGATACTAATTATCATTACTTGGTGCCGGAATTTCATCCCGATCAAACCTTCTGCGTGGCTTCTGCCAAACCGTGGGAAGAATATCTCGAGGCGCGAGCCCTGGGGATCGAAACGCGTCCGGTTTTATTAGGACCCGTTACGTTCCTGCTCCTAGGGCGGGCGGTCATACCCGGGTATGACACACTCCAATTACTGGACCGTCTCTTGCCCGTGTATCAGGAGGTGTTGCGCCGATTGAAGCAGGCCGGGGCCCAATACGTGCAGATGGATGAACCCTGCCTGGGAATGGATCTTTCGGAGCGTGCGCGCCAAGCGTATCAGCATGCCTATGCGGTTCTGTCAGGAGCAGATTCTCCTGAGCTAGTCCTGACAACGTACTTTGGCGGGCTTGAGGAAAATTTGCCGCTCGCTCTTTCCCTCCCAGTCGCAGCGGTGCATCTGGACCTTGTGCGGGCGCCAGAGCAACTCGCGTTGGCGCTGGCCCAGTGGCCGCCGGGACGGATCCTCTCGCTGGGACTGGTAGATGGCCGTAATGTTTGGCGCACGGACCTGGATGCGGCCGCAGCCCTTTTGCAGCAAGCCGTCGCCGCTCTGGGGCCAGACCATGTTTGGGTAGGGCCCTCCTGTTCCCTTCTGCACGTTCCGGTAGACCTCGCTTCCGAGCCGAACCTGGATTCGGAAATCGGGGCCTGGCTCGCTTATGCGCGCCAGAAGCTGCATGAGGTGGTCGCGCTGAAGCGTCTTGGAAACCATGGGGCCTCCGCAGTGCACACGGAGCTTTCCGCGTCGCGTCAGGCGAAACAGGCGCGTCTGCACTCGCGCCATCGGATGGATCCGGTCGTTCGTCAGCGGTTGACCCAAGTGACTCCGCAAATGATGCAGCGGCCTTTGCCTTTCGCCGCACGTTACGCCCTGCAACGCCAACGCTTAAAGTTGCCGCTTTTGCCAAGCACGACCATTGGGTCCTTCCCTCAGACCGAGGAGTTGCGGCAAAAACGGGCTGCCTACCGTCGCGGAGCATTGTCCCGCGAAGCGTATGAAACCTTTTTAGAAGCCGCCATAGCAGAAACGATCGCGCGCCAGGAAGCGTTGGGACTGGATGTGCTCGTGCATGGGGAACCGGAACGAACCGACATGGTGGAATACTTTGCGAGCCAACTACAGGGATTCTGGATTTCTGAGAACGGCTGGGTCCAAAGCTATGGGAGCCGTTGTGTGCGCCCGCCCGTTCTCTACGGCGACGTCGCTCGACGGGAGCCCATGACGATCCGTTGGATTCTGCACGCCCAGCGTCACACACGGCGGCCCGTCAAGGGAATGTTGACCGGCCCAGTGACGATGTTGCAGTGGTCGTTTGTCCGGGAGGACCAACCGCGGGCGGATACATGCCGCCAAATCGCCTTGGCGCTTCGCGATGAGGTGTTGGATTTAGAAGCGGCCGGCATCAGCGTGATTCAAATTGACGAGCCTGCGCTGAGAGAAGGCCTGCCGTTGCGCCGGCGCGACCGTCAGGCATATCTGACCTGGGCGGTGGAGTGTTTTCGGTTGACGGCTGGGGGCCTGCGCGCCGAAACACAACTGCACACACACATGTGTTATGCGGATTTTGAGGACATCCTAGACGCCATTGTCGCCATGGATGCAGATGTGATTTCCATTGAAGCAGCCCGGTCCGGCATGCGATTGCTGGAAGCATTCGATCGGTTTCAGTATCCCAATGCGATCGGACCCGGTGTTTATGACATTCACTCGCCGCGAGTGCCCACGGCGCAGGAAATTGAGGCACTCCTCAACCGGGCCTTAACCTTCATTCCGGCCGAACGGCTGTGGGTCAATCCAGACTGCGGTTTGAAAACGCGGCGCTGGGAGGAAATCACGCCAGCTTTACAAAACATGATTGCCGCAGCTCGGAAGTTGCGGGAGCAAGTGGCCGGCGAAACCTCGCGGCCGGATGGGTGCTGCGCAGGCCCGGTTCAGCAAAGGCTAACTTATGCTTCGTGAGACGCCCGATCTCAGATGGCCCTGATGCCGCATGGATCAGGGCCGCGTGATCGGCAGCGCCTCGAGGATCAGGCGAGAACGTGACCTCACGGGGTACCCCAACATTTCCAATTCGGTAACTTCCCAACGGCCGTTGGTTTTCCGGAACCGACGCGGCAAGAATTCTTTCACCAAGCGACCGGAAGCGTCGTAAGCCTCCGCGCACACCAACCCGCCGGTACCGCGATCGAACCAGGCGCGAACTCGGGCATAACCGGCCGGAGGCGGCTCAATTAGGGCGCTCTCCACCACGTCGCAAAACTGGCCGCGCCGCATTTCGGACCGAATCCAGCGCTGCTCGGGCCAGAAAACGAATTCCATGCCGAGATCAGCCGGTGCAAAGTCGCTCCCGACAAAACCCAGCATGCGTCGGGATGGCTCCAGCAGCGTGCGGTGTGCAGGCCATTGACCCGTTGGACCCTGCACGGACTCGAAAAACCGGGGCGAATCGTCGTTCGCCCGCTCGATCCACAGCCGTGCCGCAGGGCGGTCTGCGGCAGCTTGCGTCTCGTACAGCGTGCACCATCCGGAGGTTGTGGGAAACACGGCAATTTGCAGCGGAATTTGGTAGGGTTGGGCCGGCCGGGCCGGTCGGACTTCCAGAATGGCGTGATTCGTCCACGCACGGTTGGGCACCATTGACCGGACTCGTGCAATGGGCTCAGGCAACTCAGCCTTTTCTCCTGATGTGGATGGAGCCCATGGATCGGAAGCGGAAGCGCAAGCAACGTGCAACAGCCATCCGCAAATCAGTGGGGCTTGGCTCAACCAAGCGCAGTTACTGTGGGAAACACCGCGTCTCATGCCTTGCTGAAGATCCAGGGCAGGATTTCCTCCACATGTCGGACGAAGCGGACCTGGAGGCGGTTTCGGACCTCGGCGGGTGCTTCCTCCCAATTTCCGCGATTGGCCTCCGGCAACACCACTCGGCGCAATCCATGACGGGCTGCGGCCAGGAGTTTTTCCCGGATACCGCCCACTTGCAGCACACGGCCTTGCAAGGTGATTTCGCCGGTCAGGCCCAGGTCTGATCGAACGGGCCGCTGCAGCTCTAGGGAGACCAGGGCGGCGAACAGGGCCAGCCCGGCGCTGGGCCCGTCTTTTGGAATAGCGCCAGCCGGAATATGAATGTGCCGATCGAGTTTTTCATCCGGGTCACCTGCAGGCAAACCCAACCGATTCGCGTGGCTGCGCAAGCAACTCAGAGCTGCCTGAGCGCTTTCTTTCATGACCTCGCCCAGGGAACCGGTCAAGAGGAGCTGACCCCGGCCGGGCATGCGGGTCACTTCGATGCACAGTACTTCACCGCCGTAAGGTGTCCACGCCAGGGCATGGACAATCCCAGCTTCACGAATGCGCTCCACCAGCTCGCCCGGATAACGGGGCGGCCCGAAAAATTCGGGCAGGTCCTGCGGCCGGATGCACAAGGGCAGCGAGGCTTTAGGGGAGGCAGGCTCCAGAATCTTGCGGGTGACTTTGCGGGCCAGGGCGGCCAAGTCGCGTTCGAGCTGGCGGACGCCAGCCTCACGTGTGTACTCGCGAACGAGCCGGCGCACGGTGCGGACAGGCAATGTCACTTCGCCCCGGCTCAAGCCGTGTTCCTGTAATTGACGCGGCCAAAGGTGACGGCGGGCAATTTGCAGTTTTTCAGACTCCGTGTAACCGGGCAATTCGATGACCTCAAGGCGATCCCGAAGGGCGGGCGGGACCGGTTCAAGCCAATTGGCCGTGGCGAGAAACAACACTCGAGACAGGTCGAAGGGCAGATCCAGATAATGGTCCACAAATGCATAGTTTTGCGCCGGATCCAACACCTCCAGCAGAGCCGCCGCAGGATCGCCCCGGGCGTCATTGCCGACCTTGTCCAATTCGTCCAGCACGATCACCGGGTTGCGGGTCTCCAGGCGACGCAACGTTTGGAGAATCCGGCCCGGCATGGCACCCACGTAGGTACGACGATGCCCGCGAATCTCTGCCTCATCGCGAAGACCGCCAAGTGAAAGATGAGCAAACTTGCGACCCAGGGCACGTGCCATACTGCGGCCGAGCGAGGTTTTGCCCGTGCCCGGCGGTCCTACCAAACAAAGGATAGGACCCTTCAACTCCCGGCGCCGTTTAATGACTGCAATGAACTCCAGCAGTCGTTCTTTGACTTTCTCCAATCCATAATGGTCTTCGTCGAGAATGCGGGCGGCCCGCGCCAGGTCCAAGGTGTCTTCCGTCTGCTGGTCCCAAGGTAGTGCCAGGATCCAATCCAGGTAATTCCGTGCCACGGCATATTCGGGAGAAGCAGGCGGGGTAAGCTCCAACCGCTGGAGTTCTTGACGAGCAACCTGCCTGACCTCATCCGGCAGGGAAGCCTGTTCCACTCGCTGGCGGAGGTTGCGCAACTCCGGTTGCGGACCTTCTTCTTCGCCCAGCTCCCGCCGGATGATGCGCAATTGTTCACGCAAGAAATAATCGCGCTGGGATTTGGTAATCGCGGAGGCTACCTCAGCCTGAATCTTGGAACTGAGGGAGAGAACCTCGCGCTCGCGCTGAATGAGCGGCACCAACCGTTTGAGACGGTCTCGGACCGAGACAATCTCCAACAGCTTTTGACGTTCCTCCAGGGACAGATTGAGTTGAGCCGCCACCAAATCGGCGAAGTGACCCGGATCTTCTGCGTTCAGCGCGCTGAGCCGGGTCTGCTCGGGCACAGACGAGGACTGCCGGGCAATGTCCTGAAAGCCGGCCTGCGCACTGCGCAAAAGGGCCAACGTTTCGACCGAGTCGTCCTTTTGATCCCGCAACAGGTCATAACGCACGACCAAGTAAGGGGTTTCCTGCACAGTCTCGCGCAAGCCAATGCGCCAGAGGCCTTCCACCAGAATGCGCGCGTTGCCGTCCGGGAATTTCAACAGTTTCAGCAAGCGCACTGCGCAACCAACCGGATGCAGCTCGGTTATTCGCGGGTTTTCCAATTCCGGTTCCCGCTGGAGCGCCACCGCCAACAAGCGATCGCCCGCCGCCACGTCATCAATCAATCGAATGCTGGCCGCCGATTCGACCAGCAACGGCGTCACCATGCCGGGGAAGATGACAATGTCCGACAAGCCCAACACGGGCAGCGTTTCAGGCAGGGCGCGGGAAGAAATCCGCGCCGGTGCGCCCGTAGCCTTGGCCACGTCATGAATGCTGACGTATTCGGTGTCGGGCGAGTCCCTCGGAATGGTAGCCATCGGATCAGGGGCAGGGCGTCCCAAAGGCCCCGGACCTCAGGCCTGGGGCGGCGCCGGCCGGACGGTTAGTCGTTTCCGAGAGGAGGGTGCGTTTCGAGCCACGGGCACGTCAATGCGCAGAAACCCGTTGACGTACATGGCGCGGGCGCGATTCAGGTCATAATAGGGCGGCAGTTCCAACACGCGTTCAAAGGCCCCATAACTGATCTCCATGATCATGAAATTACAACGAGCTGCACGGCAACTGTCCGGCCGGTGCCCACGAATACAGAGACGATTGCCCTCCACAATAATTTCCAAATGCTCGCTGGACATTCCGGCCAGCTCGACCTTGATCACCAGGCCGTCATCAGTCGTGTAAACATCGGTATTGGGTTGCCAATGTGCTTCTTGGACCGGCGCGCGGTGACTCACCGCGGCTCGACCCATCACGCGAACCGAGGAATCTGTTTTGCTCATGTCCATGAACCCCTTGAACCGGGAAATGACCCGGAAAATGCCCCATCTCACTCAACGGAAATGCACAACGACACGGGGACGTTCGCCCTTGCGAGCCTGACACACGATACGGCCAGGCCAGCCGCCGGAGCGGGAGCCGGAGCAACCGCAGAGGCCGTCGCCTTGACCGACGGTTCGGCGGCGACGGATCCAACGCCAGCACATCCAGACTGCCGTAGCCACCACAATGCCGAGGGAAACTGCCTGCTGCCAGTCCACAAAGCCAACATACCGCCGTCTATCCATGCTGCAACCGGGATTTTTGAAACGTGCTTCTGTAGCATCCTTCTTCAGGAGGACTGCGAAACTTACTCCATGGCGGACAAACCAGCCGGGCCGTCTCCACCAGCCCAGTCCGAGGCGCCGCGAACCAGTAACGGCCGCTCCCAAACCATTGGGAGCCAGGACACGAGTCGAGACGAAACTCAGTCCACAGGCTGCAGACGGATGAACCGCAAGTTGACGGGCTGCCAACCCTCGGATACCGGCCGCACTTCGAAACGGATCCGACCCAGAGGCAACTCAAATTCGCCTGATTCAGTCTCTTGGAACCGGGTATAATCACCTGTGCGAGGCACCGTCACTGGAAGCGCAGCAGTTCCCGCCCGCAAGATGAATCGGGCTCCGGCGCCTTCAGCCGCTGTGGAAAGCGTCACCCGATACCGACGGGGCCGATCCAGTTCGATGTCCCAGCTTACCCATTCGGCCGGGTCCGTCCAAAATCCGATGCACCGTTTGTTTCGCTCCGGTTCGTACCGAAGGTGGGTACCGTGCAGGGTCGCCTCCACAGCATCCAGCCGCAGGCGTCCATCTGGCTCAGGATACAAAGGCAGCGGTTCCACTTCCGGCCGCCCTCGGACGCGGAGGGCCACCACGGTGGCGATCGGATCCGGCGCGGATTTGGGCACTTCGATCCTCGGAGAGCTGCCCTCTTGATGGACGGCCAGCTGGACACGTCGGTCCGCCAACAACCACGCGCGCTGAATCGGATTTTTCAAACCGGGCACAATCAATTGGCCATTGGTCGGCCATTGGAAAACGTGCAGGTAAAGGAGCGTATGGGTCCGCTCCGGCCGCAGGGTGCAGCGGCCCCAAGGCAGGCGTCGAAACGGACTCGCCTGGGTGCCATAGATCGACTCGCCGTTGACGCGCATCCAGCCACCGATTGCTCGTAACCGCTCCACGATGGGCCCGGGGATGCGGCCATCCGCCATGGGTCCGACATTGAGCAGGTAATTGCCTCCCTTGCTTGCGGTATCGATCAAATTGCGAATCAGCGTTTCCGCGCTTTTCCAGTTGTGGTCCCGGCTTTTGTAACCCCACGTGTCGTTGATGGTCATGCAGACCTCGAAATCGCGGCCATCAGGGAACCCGGTCGCCGGGATGTATTGCTCGGGAGTTTCTATGTCCCCGCGGTAACCACCGCCGAGCCGGTTGTTGTGGATGATGCCGGGCTTCAGCCGCAACAGCGCGATCAATGGATCGGCTCGGTCCCGGTTCATCTCGATAGGCGTGTCCCACCAAATCACGGAAGGAAATTCACCGTAACGCGTAAGGAGTTCGCGCACCTGGGGAACGGCCACGTTACGGATGTATGCCTCCATGTCGCGCGGTTGGGCCGGATCCCAGAAGCCACCGCTGGCAGAACCGCCGTTGACCCAGTCTTGCGCTTGCGAATAGTAAAAACCGAGTCGGAGACCGTGTTTGCGACAGGCAGCCGCCAAGGGCAAAAGCAAATCGCGCCCATACGGTGTGGCATCCACGACATCCCAATGGCTGGCTCGTGTGTCAAAAAGGGCAAAGCCATCGTGATGCTTGGCGGTGATGATGATATATTTCATTCCGGCTTCCTTGGCCAGACGCACCCAAGCGTCCGCGTCGTAGAAGATAGGGTGGAATGACCGAGCCAACTCGCGGTATTCCGCCACCGGGATTTTGGCACGTTGCATGATCCATTCCCCCAAGCCCGGGATGGGGCGGCCTTGATACATACCGGCTGGCACGGCGTACACGCCCCAATGAATGAACATGCCAAAGCGCGCCTCTCGCCACCAGCGCATGCGTGTGTCACGTTGGACAGTCGTTTCATGGGCGTATGGGTCAGGTTGTTCCACACGGGGCCGCCCCCGAATCTCGAGCGCCACCACGGTCACATCCGGATCGGGCAATGTCTCGGGCAATTCCACAATCACGCCCCCTGGCACCGATCGGGCGACTAGCGGGGTGCCATCGGCCAGGAACCGGGCGCGCACCGGGGCATTGACCAAGCCGGGGAGCCACAAACGGCCGTCGGCCGGCCGGTCAAAGATATGCAAGTACAAACGCGTGTGGCCGTTGCGCAGCGGTTTCTGGGTACAACGTCCAAAGGGTAAAGATGAGAACGGACTGGCCTGGGTACCATAAATAGCTTCGCCGTTGCGCTCCATCCAACGGCCAATTTCCTGAAGTCGTTGCAGGCTAGGCTCGGGCCATACGCCTTCGGCTGTAGGGCCGATATTCAGCAGGTAATTGCCCCCCTTGCTGGCGCAATCGACCAGATTACGGATCAAGGTCCGGCTCGATTTCCAGTTCTGATCGTGTCTGTTGTAGCCCCAGTGATCATTCATAGTCATGCAAGATTCCCAATACACGCCCGGGCCAAAGCCTGCGGCCGGGATTTCCTGCTCCGGGGTGCCGTAATCACCCACACCGCGGCCGCGGTCCATGCCCTGCATGCCGGCGCGCCCTTTGCCCACGCGGTTGTTGATGATGATGTCCGGTTGCAGACTGCGGATGTAGTTGTACAAGTCCACGCCCCGCTCGTGCGTCCAAGGCGTTTCCCATTCACCATCAAACCAAAGAATGCCCAGCGGTCCGTAGCGGGTGATGAGTTCCTTGAGCTGGGCTTTCATGTATTGGACGTAACGGTCCATGTCGGGTGTACCTGTGGCGCGATCGTTCCATGGCCGGCGTGTCCCCCAGTCCGGATGATGCCAATCCATGATGGAGTAATAAAAACACAGTCGCAGACCTTCCTCGCGGCAGGCCTCAGCCAATTCCCGAAGCGGATCGCGGCCAGCCCGGCCAAAGGGGGTCCGCCCGATGTCCCAATCGGTCTGGGCCGAGTCCCAGAGACAAAACCCATCGTGATGCTTACTGGTGATCACGATGTACTTCATACCGGCCGCTTTGGCAGCGCGGACCCATTGGCGCGCATCAAAGCGCACGGGATTAAACTCTTTGGCGAACTGTTCATATTGCGACACAGGCATTCGCGTTTCTTCGAGAAACCACTCGCCGTAGTGCGTCTGCCCCTGCCATTCGCCCGCCGGCACGGCGTAGACACCCCAGTGAATAAACAAGCCAAACCGGGCCTGTTCAAACCATGCCATGCGCCGGGCCTTCGCTTCGGGCGATTCTCGGGTGTAATCCCGCGTCGGTGCGGCGAAACTGAGGTCGCTAAAGAAACTGCTTCCAGCCAGGAGCAGCCCAAAGAACAGCTGAAGAAGGGATTTCATAATCCGCGCTTTCCTCGGTCGCGGAACCGGTCAATGTCCCGCAGCCCATCCTTTTGAGGTGACCTACATTCTCTAGACACGTCGGAGCCCCAATACCCCACAACTCGGCCGGAATTCGTATGAAAATCAATGGCGTTTATCTTTGCCCATTCCGTGACCAGCGTGGTTGGAGCCGCGCTTTCCAAGGATATCCTAATGGCGTTGGCTCCGCCACCTTGCCAGGCGCGTCCGTGCCAGCTCCGCCATTTCTAGCGCCAGGGGCAGGCGCGTCAACCATGCGAGACCCGCAAACACGGCTGTGCCTACCCCGGCGGGCACAAACACGTTGCTCAGGCGTGCAGCCAGGCCATGCTGGCCCCAATGCGCGCTCCAACCGTGCCATGCAGCCCAAGTCACCAAAGCGGTCACCACGGTCAATACCAGGACCTGCAAACTCAAAGGCCGCAGCTCTTGCCAGTCCAAACGCCGCAGCTTTCGCCGCAATGCATGGGCCAATAACGCGACATTCAGCGCTGAGGTCAACGTGTTGGCTAGGCCGAACCCGCCCTGCCGCAACGGCATAGCCAAAAGGATCGACAACAAAAGATTAAGAATGAGGCACACCACACTGATCCGCATGGGCGTGTAGGTGTCGTCCAGTGCATAAAAAGCACGGGCGAGCACGTTGACCAGGGAATACGCCACCAAGCTGGGCGCTAAAAACTGAAGGGCATACGCAGTCCGCAGAGTTGCCTCCGGACCAAACCGATGCCCTTCAAACAACAGCCGCACGATGGGCTCAGCCAGCACGACCAACATTACAGCCGCCCAGGAATTGACCACCAGCAAATGACAGATCCCGTGTCGCAATGAGTTACGGAACTCGTCCCAATCCTTCGCAGCAGCCAACCCAGACAGCGTCGGTAAAAGATAAGTGGCCACCGAAATGCCAAAGACGCCCTGAGGCAACTCCATCAATCGAACCGCGTAATTATACGGGGCAATCACGGGGGCATTGGGCCGGTCCAACCACAATCCTACCAACTGCACCATGACCACATTTAAGTGAAATGCCGCCACGCCAATGGTGCCCGGAATCATCCTTCGAACCACTTCCCGCACTGTTGGATCGGTCCAGGGCGAAATCCATTCGTACCGGAAACCTTCCCGCCGCAGGGGCGGCCATTGAAACGCCGCTTGCACGACTCCGGCCACGAGAACACCCACCGCCAACGCGTATATTTGCTCATGAAGTTCGCGTCCCCACCAGGGTGCCACCATCAAAACGAAGAGAATCATCACCACATTCAGCATCGTGGCGCCCATGGCCGGAATGAAGAAGTGCCCCCGCGCATTCAGCATCCCCATGAACACGGCGGTCAGACAAACCGGGAGCATGTAGGGAAACATGATCCGGAGCAGCGACAACATCAGATGCATCCGGCCTTCCCAAGAGCCCAGTGCCAGCGCTACCGAAACGCCCAGAACCACAAGAGCAATCACGATCAACGCGGCCACGGTCAATCCGGAAATCACCGCGTTGGCCGCTCGCCACATCCCACTTGCATCGCCAGCCCGCTCCTTTTGCTTAAAGATGGGAATGAACGCAGCCGTCAGGGCGCCTTCCCCCAGGAGCCGACGGAAGAGGTTGGGCATCGTAAAAGCCACCTGAAACGCTCCGGCCACCCAGCCGTCGCCCATGAACCGCGCATAGACCATTTCCCGGACCATGCCGAGAATCCGGCTGGTGAAGGTGGCCGCCGCCATGGCGCCGGAAGATTTGAGCAGCTGCGACATCGCGGGCGCGCAGTCTAAGTCGGGTTTTCAATCCACCCCAAGCAGAAACTGGCTGGCATCCCCCGCGGGCACTGCCCGCGCGATTCGGGCCGATGCCCCAAGGGCCATCCGCATGTTACGGGGCGTACCAATCGCGGAGCCGGACCTCGATGCCGCTCTCCTCACCTACGAGTTGCCGGAACCGCTCCACATCCGAGCCACGATAATGGTATGGATAGACAATGCGCGGCCGAAAGGTCCGAACGGCATCGGCAGCCTGCTCCACGCTCATCGTGTAAGGGAGATTCATGCAGATGAAAGCCACATGAATATCCTGGAGCTGACGCATCTCTGGAATATCTTCCGTGTCACCGCTGATATACAGCCGGCTGGAATCAACGTGGATCACATATCCGTTGCCGCGGCCTCGCGGATGAAAGTGTTGTCGCTCGGAGACCAGGTTATACATGGGCACCGCTGTCACGCGAAAGCCAAACAGGGTAGTGCTCTGACCGTTCGTCAGTACCGTGCTACGCGCCCGCAATTCTTCCGGAAGACGATCCGCCACGGCCGGAGGCGCAATCAGTTGAGTGTCCGGCTTACAAACGGCACGCAAGGTTTCGTGACTGAAATGGTCCGCGTGGATGTCGGTCAGAAGCACCAGATCCGGTCGGGGCAATTTCTCAAACCGTTGCGCGGGACCGACAGGATCCACATACAGCACTCGATCCTCCCAACCCAAGGCCAGCGAGGCATGATGAATGGGACGCACGATCCATGACCCCGCATCGGTTGGAATGCGATCCCCAGTCAGGACGACCTTGTCCGCTAACGCAATACCTGAAGCTGCTCCCAGAAGGCCCATCGCCAGGGCCCGAACCGTCCTCCGTCGGACATTCATGAGGCCCAACTTGCGCTGTCAGAGCAAGCCTGGCAAGAGCGGCCGACTTTCCAAAGCAAAGCCCGGTCCAAATCCTGGATTCGTCTCCAGGCACCAATAATCCATTGCCACGAAAATCGCTCAGACAACTCCAAAACGATAATGGCGAGCGTTCGTCGGTCGCCCGAAGTCCAAATGTGCAGCAGGATCTTGCGCGGGGTTAGTCGAGTCGTTTCACGCGAATGTTTCGATACCGGACCACACTGTTTGGATCGTGCGCCTGCAAGGCGAAGGTCCCCTCGCCCAGTTTCCGTTCAAAAGGCCGACCCGGCTGGGCCCCCTCCGGTTCGACGTATTGTAACACAATCGTGCCATCGACCTTCACCGTGACCGTGCGTCCTTCGACGATGATTTCTTGTGTCCACCACTTGCGATCCTGAGAAAAGGCGTGCCCTACATTCACAAGGCCGTAGAGACTGCCGGTCTTGATCCAGTCCGAGTGCGTGCAATTCACCTGCGATTCGAACCCTCCGCGGGGCCAATCGCGTTCCTGATAGCGAGTGTGAAAATAAATGCCGCCATTGGATCCCGGCTCGGTCATCACCTCTACTTTCAAATGGAAGTTCTTGAAGGGCTTGCCGTCGCCCTCGTAGAAAAGGTGCGACCGCGGGCCGCGTGCCACAAAGGCGCCGTCTTCGATGGTCCAACTGTCAGGATTCTCCACCGATTTGCGCCAACCCTGGAAAGTCTTGCCGTCCATCAACGGGATAAACCCGTCTTCCCCTTCAGCAGCCAGCGTCAGATTGGCAAAGAGCAATCCGGTGAGGACAACCGCGCCAAACCAGCCACGTTTCATGCCGGCAAACTACCGGGCCGGCCTGACCAGACAAGCACAAAACGCCCCGGGGGATAACGTAGAGCCGAGTCAAGGGATAGTTCCTGATCGGGTTTTGGACTGGCGCCTGTGGCCGACCAACCGTAAGGTAAAGCGTCATGAGCCAAAAAAGGATACGGCCACTAAAGCTGGGAATTTTGTTGTTGGGGGGGATCTGGTGCGGCGTGGCATGGCCGGAGCAACTGGCCGCGCAAGGCCCCAACCCGCCCGGCGCCGGATTTGATGCTGCCCTGATGCAACTTTTTGGGCAGCATAAGAACTTTGTGGCAGAGGCCGAGCTCCGGGTCGTAGACGGCCAACAAACCGACAAGGTGATCCTGCCCATGCGCTTTGCCGCGCGCGCCGGCCGGTTTCGCACCGAGGTGGATCTGACTCAAATGCGCGGTGCACAAGCGCAGCGAGAGCAAATGGAGATGGTCAAGCAGATGGGCATGGATCAAATTGTCAACATCACCCACCCTGACGCCGGCACCATGCACCTGGTGTTTCCCTCAGCGCGGGCCACTGTGCGGCTAGAAATGCCAGCCGATGATCGCAAGGCTTTGGCCCAACCCCCGAAATTGGAACGCAGTTTTCTCGGCGAAGAAACCGTGGACGGTCATCCCTGTCGAAAAGAACAAGTCGCGGTCACTTTGGCCAATGGGCGACGCGCCGAGGTCACCGTCTGGTCGGCGACCGACTTACAAGGATTCCCACTGCAGATCCAAACCTCTGACAAAGGCGACACGGTAACCTTTCGGTACCGGAAGGTGCGTTTCGCTGAGCCGGGTGCAGATTTGTTTGAACCGCCCCGCGATTACACCATCTACACCAATATGGAAAGCTTTACTGCGGCTCTAATGCAAAAACTAATGAAAGAAGCCGTCAAACGCTGAAGCCAAAGCCGGCTCAACGCGGCCGTCGCCACTGAGTCGGAAATCAGCGCCGCCGATTTCGAGCGGTTCGTTCGCTTGGATCCCTCTATGCGGATTACCAGTCTGAATCCCGACACCAACATCGGTGCCAGCGGCTGGCTCGTAGAACTGGAAGGGCATCGGCTATTGTTGGATGCGGGCATGCATCCCAAATGGGAAGGGCACAAGGCCTTGCCTCTGTTCCGGGCCGCCGGCAACCAGGAGGTGGATGCTATCGCCATCTCCCATTGTCACCATGATCATGTCGGGGCTTTGCCCGTGGCCCTGCGATATTTCCCCGGTGCCCATGTCCTCATGACCGAGTTAAGCTATTTCTTGATCGAACGAGTGTTGCACAACTCGGTCAATGTCATGACGCGTCAGCGGGCGGAGCTGGGGATCCAAGAATACCCCCTTTACACGCACGACGAGGTGGACGAAATCGCACCGTTGTTTCAGGGGTTCCGGTATTTCCGACCTGTGGAGTGGGCGGCCTTTCATAAGTTGCGGAGTCGCCGCGCGTCGCCCACCTTGGAATTCTTTGACGCCGGCCACACCCTGGGCGCCGCCGGGATTCGGGTAGCAGGTCAACAAGAGACCCTGTTCTACACGGGCGATGTCTGTTTTCATGACCAGACCTTGCTTCGAGCAGCCCGATTCGAAGATGTTCAGGCTGACTTTTTGATCATGGAAACCACCCGTGGCAGCCGGGGAACCCCGGCCGGCTACACGCGTGAAGCGGAAATCGAGCGATTGGTCGAAAGCATCCGGCAAGTCCTTAAGCGCAAGGGAAGTGTGCTCATTCCCAGCTTCGCTCTAGGCCGCACGCAGGAAATTCTAGCCGTGCTGGCACTCAGCATGACCGAGGGCCGGCTGCGGCGACAGCCGGTTTACATCGGCGGGCTGGGTCGGGTCTTCACGGAAATCTACGATCTACAGGCGCATCGGACACACCGGCAGCATCACGGCCTGCATCTGCACGAGGCGCTGGATTTGGTGGTGCTGGATCCGGAACAAACCCAGCAGCTGCCTTTGCACACCGGCCGCTTGTTCGTCGTCACTGCAGGCATGATGACCGAAAATACGCCCGCACACGATCTGGCCGTGCGCCTGGCAGCCGAAGAACGACACGCAGTCTTCTTCGTGGGCTACACCGACCCGGACACACCCGGCGGCCGGTTCAAGGCCAGTCGCAAAGGCGAGCCTTTTCCCTTCAGCCAAAAAGTGCCCGAACTGGTGCGGCACTGCGAAGTGCAAGAATTTGATCTGACAGCTCATGCCGCGCGCGAGGATCTGCTGGAGTTCGTAGGTCTGGTGGATCCACGCGTGGTAGTGCTGGGACACGGAGACGATGCGGCCCGTTCATGGTTTGCCGAGCAGATCGCCGCCCGGTACCCAAGAATTCGCGTCGTTCAACCCATCCCAGGCCAACCAGTGGAGCTTTAAATCCGCGCCGACCCAACTGGTCAACGCCTCCATCGGTCTTGAAACAACCCGCTTGCCAACCTTCCTGCCGGACTGGTTGCGCCCGGATGACCGAATGCAGGCCCGGACCAGTTGGCGGCGCCGCCACGCAATCCACTCGCTCCGGGACACACCAAGGGGGTTCAGGAAACCAGCCCGAGGCGGAGTTTTCTCTTAATGTCTCCTCTGGCGGCTCCGATACAAAAGCAAACCGTTGCGAGGGTATCGAGCCATGCAGGATGTGGTGACCAACCCGACCGTGCGGCCGATGAGCCTGGTGCAAATCCAAGCGCATCTGGCCAGGTGTCCGTCATTGCCCTCACTGGGCAGCATCAACAAGGCGCTCCAAGAACTCCTGCATGCCGAACAACGGTATTCTGCCCAGATATCCGAGATCATCCGGCGCGATCCGAGTTTGACCTCGCGTTTGCTGCGGTTGGTCAACTCGGTCTATTATGGTCTGGCTCAGCCAGTTAATAGCATTGAGGAAGCCGTTTTTTACTTAGGCATCCGCCAGATCCGGCAACTGGCGCTGGTAACGCCGATCATCGAGGATTTTCAACGTCTGACGCGTCAGTGCCAGTTCCCTTGGCGCGAGTTTTGGCAACATTGCATCGGGGTGGCCCTGCTGACCCGTGAGGTCTTAAGCACGGTGCAGACGCCCATGGATGAGTCGGATTATGTGGCCGGACTAGTACATGACGTGGGCAAGATTGTGATGGCGTGGTCTTTTCCGGATCATTTTGCTGAGATTCATCGCCAGGCCAGTCCCGGTACACGGGACCTAACCGAAATCGAGCGGGAGGTGTTGGGATTGGATCATGCCGAGTTGGGGGCCATGTATTTAGAACGCCAACGTCTACCGGACTTGATGGTGCAGGCAGCCCGGTATCATCACCGGCCGGAAGCATGCGAACGGTACACGGCGCTCGTGGCCTCGGTCCAGGTAGCAGACCTGCTATTGCGGGCCGAAGGGATCGGTTGCAGCGGCAATTACCTGCCGGTCTCACGCGAGTTGTGCCAGCAGTCAGCCGGATGGAAGGTGTTGTTTCCCAACCCGAAAGACGCAGAACAATCGATCGCCATCGCCTCGCTCCAACGCAGTTTGGAACGGCTCCCGCACATTCTCGAAGGGCTCGTCTGAAACACGCCCGGAGCGAAAGCTCAGGACGCGTGCTTGCGCCCGGGCGTGCACTTCACAAGGGCTGCCGACCTGCGTAACCGCTCTCCAGGTCGTGCCACCACCCGATCTCTGGCTCGCGCTCCTCCCAACAAAGGAAAATCTCCTGACCGTCCCGCAACGAGGGAAAATCCACCAGCCCACGATCCAGGTCGCGAATCACGATGCATTGACGATCCAGTTGCCGCAACAGGTGATCCCAAGCCGCCAAATTGCGCACATGCTCGTGGCAAGCGGGACCGCCGAAGTCATAACCATTCGGATGTTTTTGCTCCAGCTCCCTCTGAAAGCGCTCGATACGCGCACGCAGCCGGCGCAGTGTGGCCAGATAATCTCGAACGCGTGGCAACAGGGCCTGTGCCTCCTCCACCGTGTAATGACGTTGGAAATGCCGATTCATGGCGACTGCAAAGGCCCAGCCGCTGTGGGAGCCGACTCCATCTTCTGCCGGAGCCGCGCATTTTCAGGTTCCAGCTGCAAGGCACGTTTCCACGCCTGACGCGCCTCTTCCATTCGGCCCAACGCTGCTAGGATATCACCGTAATGGTCCCACAAGGTGGCATCGGGCTCGTCCATGTGTTCTAGTGCGCGTTCCATCCAGGGCAGGGCTTCAGCAGGCTGACCCAGTTGAAACAACACCCAGGCCATGCTGTCCAGGTAGGCACTGTTGCGCGGATCAGCCCGAACGGCTTCTTCAATCAGTTTGCGCGCACGGTCCAGATTTTCGCCCCGCTCCGCCCACATGTACCCCAAATAGTTTTGGGCCGGATGAAAGCCAGGATCCAACGCTAGGCATCGCTCAAAGGCGCGGACAGCCCCCGGGATGTCACCGGTCCGTTCGGCTGTTACACCCAGTTGGAAATACAAAGCAGCGGTCAAACGGTTCGTATCCGTCGCATTGGCGATGACTTCGGCAGCGATGAAATGCTGCCGAGCCGCTCGGTAATCGCGTTGCTGGCTGCGTGCCAAACCCGACAAGTACTCAACGAAAAAGGTCTGCCCGATCTGTTGACGCGCTTGTTCCAACACAGTCAAAGCTTGCTCCGGCCGGTTCAACGTCAGGTACACTTGGGCCAGATTGTAATAGGCAGCTTCCAACTTTGGATTCAGCGCCAGCGCACGTTGATAAGCATCGGCGGCCTCTGCCGGACGTCCTCCTTCCAGAGCCAGATTCCCCAAGGCAAAGTGCACCTGCACATTCAGCGGGTCCAATCCGGCCAGGGCCCCCAGCACCTCTGCGGCCTCATGGTTGCGACCCGACCGCACGTACAGGTCAGCCAGACGCGCCAGGATCATCCGTTGCAGATGGGACTGCGCCGGCGCCTGCTGGCGAGCACGCTCATACCAGACAAGCGCCTCAGCCGATTGTCCAACCCGCAAGAACAACTCGCCCAAGGCAAATTGTTGCTCCGGCGTGCCCGGTTGCAGGGCGGCCACCCGTTCCGCCACGGCCTGCAATCGCTCAGGGATCCGCGTCCGCTCGGCCGGTGTCATCATGCCCAGCCGTGTGTACCAATCGGCCAAAATCAACAAGCTCTCAACATCGGCCTCCGGGCTGTCCATCAACGCTTGCAGCAAGGCCAACGGCTGGAGGGTAACGGGCAGCGTTCCCTGCCGTTGCAAAAGAGCTCCCAACAACGGAAGTAACGCCGCCGGGGTTGCTCCCAAACGACGCGCATCCAACAATGCTTGGAATGCTTCCGCCGATCGATCCTGTTGCAACAAAGCCTCAGCGCGCAACAGGTGCAAATCCGGCCGCCTGGAACTCCCGGCAAAGCGGTCCAAAACCGTCAGAGCTGCGGCCGCTTGTTGATATCGCAAGAATCGCCGACCCACCTCCAACGCCAATTCTTCATCCTGTGGATCGGCCTCCAAGGCGCGTCGGAACGCCGCCAGAGCCCGCGGGATATCGCCTTGGGTCTCGGAGAGCGCCCCCTCCGCAAAATGCGCATCGGCCTCAATTCGAGCTTGCAGAGCAGCTGCGTGCGGATCGCGCGAGCCCAGCCAGGACGCCCATGTGCGCCACCGAGGTGCCGTCGCACAGCCGGCTCCCAAGCTCCAAGCCAGGGCCAGCGCCACGAATGTCACCCTCCCGAAATGGCCGGTCACCATCATGTGCTGAGCATACCGCCCGAAGGCAGGGAGGGCAAAACGCGGCGAGTCAGTGGCCACCTCGGCTCTAAAGGACCGCGTTTGCTCAGGTCTGCCAGGTGCGTTTCTTGTGACGATGCATGCGCAGCTTCTTACGACGCTTGTGTTTGTTAATCTTGGCTTTGCGGCGCTTCTTGAGTGAACCCATAGACTCTTTGGACAGCTCTTAATATACGACTTTGTTTAGAGGATATTCAATGATGCCTTCGGCGCCCGCAGCTTTCAGTTTCGGAATAAGTTCCCGCACGACATGTTCATCAATGATGGTTTCAACCGCCACCCAACCGGGCTGACTGAGGGGGGAAATGGTCGGATTGCGCAAAGCGGGCAACAATTTGAGCACCTCTGGCAACCGGCTTTCAGCCACGTTCATCTTCAAGCCCACCATGATTTCAGCATCTAAGGCGCCCTTCAATAACATCGCCAAAGTCTCAATCTTCCGGCGTTTCCATGGATCGCGCCACGCTTCATGATTGGCGATCAACCGAGGTGTGGACACCAAGATTTCGTCCACAATGCGTAGCTTGTTGGCCCGTAGGGACGAGCCGGTCTCGGTCACTTCAACGATGGCATCTACCAGCTCATGCGCCTTCACCTCGGTGGCGCCCCAGGAAAACTCGACCTCGGCCTTGACTCCGTGACGTCGCAAATAGCGCTTGGTAATGTTGACGACCTCAGTGGCAATGCGTTTGCCCTCCAGATCTTTGACCGACCGGATGGGCGAATCTTCCGGGACGCACAGCACCCACCGAGCCGGTTGCCGGGTCGCTTTACTGAACAGGAATTCTCCCACATCGTGGACCTTGGAACCGTTTTCCACGATCCAGTCGTAGCCGGTGATGCCACAGTCCAAGTAACCGTGTTCGACGTATCGGCTGATTTCCTGAGCCCGAATCAACCGGACTTCCATCTCCTCATCATCCACATATGGGATGTAGGAGCGGCTGCTGACCTGGATGTGATATCCGGCCTTGGCCAACTTCTCCAATGTAGCCTCTTGCAGGCTGCCCTTGGGCAAGCCGAATCGCAATACCTTCTTTTGTTCGTCCTTCTGCTTTGCCATGCGAATGCGTATATGCACCGCGGTGCCGGCCAATGTTTGAAATCCAAATGGCGGACCGACGTAACCGGCGCGGCCGTCTTTTTTGCCAGCTTGAGCCGCCAAATGCCAACCTTTTCTGCAAAGGGCGCCATCCGGCGCGCCTTTGGTCTGAAGCCGTTGAGCCTCATGCAGGGAAGGGCGTCCGCCACGATGGGCGTTGCCAGACGGATCAACCAGCGGCCGAGCCCGACGCAGGTTGCAACACCAAGACCGCCAATGGCGGCAATGTCATCGCTGCGGAAAATGGCAAACCATGCCAGGGAACCGCTTCCGCCAGCACGGCACCGCCGTTGCCCAGGTTGCTGCCTCCATAATACACGCTGTCAGTGTTAAGGCGCTCATGCCACAGGCCGCCCCGGGGTAATCCTACCCGATACCCGTATCGCGGCACCGGTGTGAGGTTCAAAACCACGGCGCATTCCGACGCCGCCTGCAACGCACGGCGCAAAAACGCCAGCACACTCTGCTCGTGATCCGAGCAATCGATCCATCGAAATCCGGCCGGGTCATGATCACCTTCCCAAAGCGCCGGTTCAGCACGGTAAAGACGGTTCAGATCTGCCACCAGTCGTCGGAGGCCGGCATGCAGCGGATGGCCCTCGGCCAGCGACCATTCCAACGCCGCGTTTGCGTCCCACTCCGTGCGTTGACCGAACTCACCCCCCATGAATAGGAGTTGTTTTCCCGGGAAAAGCCATTGATAGGCCAGCAACGCGCGGAGATTTGCAGCCTTTTGCCACTCGTCTCCCGGCATGCGGCCCCAGAGCGAGCCCTTGCCATGCACCACCTCGTCGTGCGACAACGGCAAGATGAAGTTCTCATGATGATGATAAAGCATCGCAAAAGTCAGTTCGTTCTGGTGATACTTCCGATGAATGGGATCGCGCCGAAAATACCGCAGCGTGTCGTGCATCCAGCCCATGTTCCATTTGAACGTGAATCCCAGACCGCCGATTTGCGGCGGGCGGGTGACCATGGGCCATGCGGTCGATTCCTCAGCAATCGTCACCACCCCCGGGTAAAGATGGGAAACCAACTCGTTGGTCTGTCGCAGAAAATCGATCGCTTCAAGATTCTCGCGACCGCCATAGCGGTTCGGCAACCATTCGCCCGGTTTGCGCGAGTAATCCAAGTACAGCATCGAAGCCACGGCATCCACGCGCAAACCGTCCACATGATACCGGTCGCACCAAAAAAGGGCGTTAGCCACGAGAAAATTGCGTACTTCATGCCGTCCATAGTTGAAAATCAACGTGCCCCAGTCCTGATGGGCCCCCAACCGAGGGTCTTCATGTTCGTACAGAGCCGTCCCATCGAAACGCGCCAAAGCCCAATCGTCGCCCGGGAAATGCGCGGGGACCCAGTCTACAATCACGCCGAATCCAGCCTCGTGCAAGGCATCCACAAGATATTGAAAATCCGCCGGTGTGCCATACCGACTCGTGGGCGCATAGTAACCGGTAACCTGATACCCCCAGCTCGGATAAAACGCGTGTTCGGCCACGGGCAGGAACTCCACGTGCGTGAACCCCATCTGTCTCAGATAGTCGATCAACGGTCCGGCCAATTCGCGATACCCAAACGATTCGACCATGGATTTCTTCCGCCAGGAGCCCAAATGCACCTCGTAAATGCTCATCGGAGCGCGCAAAGGATCCCGAGAGGCGCGTCGCTCCAACCAAGCAGCATCGCCCCAAGCATGCGTGCCGGGATCCCAAACAATGGCCGCGTGCTTGGGCGGGACCTCAAAAAAGAAACCATACGGATCCGTCTTGAGCACCATATGGCCGTAAAGATTCACAATCTCAAACTTGTACAAGGCACCGGGCCGCACCCCGGGAATGAAGATCTCCCACACTCCCGACGCGCCCAGGCGCCGCATGAGATGACGCCGACCGTCCCATCGGTTGAAATCGCCTACCACACTTACCCGCCGCGCATGCGGCGCCCAAACTGCAAAACTCACACCTGCAACCCCATCCAATGTGCGTACCTGGGCCCCGAGTTTTTCATAAATACGTCGCTCGTCCCCCTTGCCAAATAGATACAGATCCATCTCACCGAGGGTCGGAAGAAACGAATATGGGTCTCGAACGCGGACCACCTGCCCGCTTTCCTCCGTGACCACCAGTTCATATGCATACACCCGTGGCGGTTCAAAACTCACGCCCTCGAACAAACCCACCTCATGCAAGCGTTGCAGGCGAATCCGCGGCATGTGCGGCTCATGAACGGGGACCGCTTCCACCGCGACGGCTCCGGGAATCAAAGCTCGGACCACCACCCCCCGTCGATGCCCCAACGGATGCATGCCGAGCAGATCATGCGGCGTGGCGTGTCGGAACTCGATCAGGCTCTGGAATTCTTCGGAGCTCAATAACATGGCTCCAGCATAAGTCAGCACCCGTGCCGGGCAATCCCAGGCTAACCCCACATTTTCACGACACGATCATCCCCGGGCCCACAAGTTGGACTCTTTGCGCCACGCCGTCCCAGCCGTCGTTTTAGGCAACGACCACGAAGGAAGCCCCACCCCAACGCGCGCGCAAGCAGCAGCCGCAAGCTGCAGAGTCCCAGCGAGGGCCAGGTCCAAAACAGAACGATTGCGTCAATCCTACAGGCTCCACCGGTGCGCATGCACCTGGCCGTGGTCCCACGGCCGATTTATGGGGAGCGTGTCGATGCAGAATTCGTAGCCGATTGCCGTACTGATTCAAGCTCTTGTTGGTACTGCCGGGCCTCCTCGGATTTGCCCAACCGTGCAGCCAGAGCCGCTAAGGATCGGGACAGCTCTGCGCGGTCCAGTTGGTCTCCGTAATCGCGCAACAGAGAGCGCCGCGCTTCGTAAGCCTCACTCCATTGCTGCAACGATTCGAAGCGCTCGGCGACTGCAAGCAGCAATCGCAACCGCTGTTGCGGCGACGGATCCAGGGCCAGCGCCCGCTGCCACATCAAAGCCGCCGAGTGCGGCTTGCCCAACTGATCATACAAATCACCCAATTTTTCTGTTAACACAGCGCTGTGGCGTGTCACCGGACACTGCTCCAAATACGTTACCATCTCGGCCAGCGGCGTGCCTCGAGCCAGGTTCAAGTTGACCAAGCGAAGATGTGACCAGGCAACCAGGGCCGACTGGCGCGACTCCAAATCGGCATGCAGAGCACTGGGCGGCCGGCCAAAGGGACGATACAACGGATCCCCCACCACCGTGATCTGCCAGGAAAGCGCCGGTTGGCTCGCCCAGGCAGCCTCGCCAAAGCTGAATCCTTGAAGTACAAAGCGCGAAATGAAGAGGGTCAAATCCGGTGTGCCGCCCAAATAAGGTTCATAAACCGGCCCCAGCGTCACGGTGGCGCCCCTGTGAAGCAACGGCCCCACCCAATGCCGATTGGTGCTGCGGAGATCAGCAGCCGCAAAGGAATGTAAATGATAAGCAAACGCACCGGGCATGAACTCGACCGTGGGTCGAGCCAATGCACCCGTGATGTTTTCGGCGTACCAGCCGGCATAAAACCCGACCTGGCTCAGCGGGTAACTCACGGGAAACACCGATTCGTTGGTGTCCAGCACGGTGGGCAGACCCAGCAGCCGGCTCATTTCGGCCGCGTTTCGGAACATTTCTTCCCCGGGCTGCAGACCCGGCTCAACCGAGCCCCGGCAATCGAAATAGGCCCGGCCCCAAAGCCCGTCGCGTTCGGCCTCGATTGCCTTATCCACCAGGGCACGCGCAATCTCCGGTGTGGGACCGTCCAACCGGCTGACCAGCAACAGGCCGTTGGTCGGATGAAGCTGGGCCGCATTCGTACAGCCATAGTGCGGATTCACAAACGGCCCCACCAACGGATAGCCCCGCAGCGCCAACGGCAAACAGGCCAGCTCAGAATCCAACGCTGCCTCATTGCGACGCAACTCAGGCCGGAGCGAGTCGGTCTCCGGCTCATACAGCCCGGCGTCAGGTTTGATGCGCCACGGCACACCATAACATACCACCAGATAACGAATGCTCGATTGAACCACCTGCGGCCGACTGCGTCCTCCGGCGTCCGTTCCAACGGCCGGTCCCGTCTGGACGATCATCAGGCCGCTGTTGGTCAACATCCGCAGCAGCGGCTGCAACAACAAATCGCGGTACTCCGCCCGCGACATTTCCGGAGTCGTGGAAAGCTTCAATCCCAGCACCTGTTTTTCCGGCACCCCTCGCCGCTGTGCGTAATGCAACGCCACAGCACGACTTTCGGCTATGGCACTGTTGTAAAGAATGACCACCTGCGCCCCGTCCTCGGCCCCCCTCGAGAGCGACGGCAGGCACGAGCAAGCCAACCCGAGCCGTAGCACCAACCGCACCCATCCAATCGATGAGCAGGACCGGGCCCGCCCCTGAAACGCTTCAACAAGGAGCTGTCTCATGATGTGAGCAAGGGACACGCACGCCGGGTTCACGAGTCGGACCCAACACCAACCGCAAGCCGTCATAGGCGAGTTCCACCCCGGAAGGCAGATCCGCGTTGACTGCGTCGTGATCATAATCGTGTGTCAGGTGGGTCAAGAGCGTGCGGTGGGCGCCGATCCGACGGGCCGCAGCCAAAGCTTCATCCAAACACATATGCGTGGGATGCGGCCGAAAACGAAGGGCATCCAAAATGGCCACCTCAACGCCGCGCACACGTTCGATCACCTCGAGGGGCACGGCCTGACAATCATTGAGATAGGCCAGCCGCTTTTGACCCGCCTGTTCAAACAGAAAACCCGTCGTGGTAAAGCGTCCATGCGGCAGCGGCAGGGGCGTGACGTGCAAATCCCCCAGGTCAAACGGCCCCTCAATTACGTGCGGCTCCGGGATGAAATACCCCTTGGGCCAGGGCCCGTTGTGGAACGCGTAGGCGAACACCCGCTTGAGGTCCTGCATGGTCGCCGGATCGGCATACACCGGCAAAGCCCGACCCCCGCGCAAGTCACAAAACCGCCGACAATCGTCCAGACCCATAATGTGATCGGCGTGGCCATGCGTGAACAACACGGCATCCAACCAACGGATGTTCTCCCGGAGCATCTGGAGCCGGAACTCGGGGGGCGTGTCCACCACCAGCTTCACATTCGGTGTGGCCACATAGATCGCCGAACGCGTGCGATGATTTCGCGGGTTCGCCAAAAACTCGGGCGGATAATCTGCTCCGATGACCGGAACCCCTTGCGAGGTTCCCGAACCCAACACGATCAGCTCAAACTGCATGGATCAATTTTTTCCTTTGCCAGCCGAACGACGCCTTCTTGAATGAACGGCGTCGTCCGGGCTTGCCCACCGTGGCATTAACACCTGCGACGACAGCTCGAGCTGTCAACTTAGCATGTTGCTGTCACTGCGCATCAAAAACCTTGCATTGGTCGAGGATCTGACCTGGGAGCTGGGTCCCGGTTATCACGCCATCACAGGCGAGACCGGCGCAGGAAAATCGATCCTGATCGGCGCGTTAGAACTGGTCCTGGGCGAGCGGGCGGACCGCACTCGACTCCGAAGCGGAGCCGACAGCGCCACCGTGGAGGCCATTTTCGACGTCCGCAACCTAGCCGAGAAACTGGATCCGTGGCTGGGAGAGAACGGATTAGAACCGTGTGAGGAGGGTCGTCTGATCCTCAAACGCACGGTGACCGCCGCAGGAACCAATCGACAATTCGTGAATGGATCGCCCACCACCGTGGCCGTGCTGAAGCAATTGGGCGATCGGCTCGTGGATATTCACGGCCCGCACGAGCATCAGTCGTTGTTGCAACCGAGCCGCCAACTGGAGCTGTTGGATGCATTCGGCGGATTGCAAGAATTGCGCGCCGCCTTCGCCCGTGCCTGCACCGAATGCACCCGAATCGAACAAGCCCGCACAGCATTGGTCCTGGACGAGGCCGCCTACGCGCGCCAGCTGGATCTGTTGCGCCATCAGGTTCGAGAAATCCAGGATGCCCAGCTCCAACCTGAAGAAGAAGAAACCCTTGGGGCGCTGCACCAACGGCTGAGTCACGCCGCACGCCTCCTGCAACTAAGTCGCGCAGCCCTTGACCTGCTTAGCGAAAGCGAAGAATCGATTCTAAGCCAGGCCGGTGTCGTCGGCCGCGCCCTCCAGGAAATGGAACGACTCGATCCAGCCGCGGCCGAATTTCGCAAATTGCATCTCCAGGCAATGGAGCTTTGCCTGACCTTGGCCCGACAACTCTCGCAATATGCCGATCGCTTGGAATTGGACCCGTCCCGACTCCAAGAGGTGGAACAACGTCTGGATCTGCTCCACAGCCTCAAACGCAAATACGGCCGCACGATCTCCGATGTGCTGGCTTTTGGCGAACAAGCCGCCCGGCAGCTGGCGGCTTTGGAAAAGCGCGAGACCGAATTGGCCCGGTTGCAGGCCGAACTGACCGCCATTGAGGCCCGACTACGCGAGCTGGGCGCCCAACTCAGCACAGCCCGGCGCAAGACCATTCCCGAGCTCGAACGGGCCGTCCGCAAACATCTGAAAGATCTCGGGTTCGCACAAAGCCACTTCGAGATCCAAACCGAGTCGGCTCTGGACAAATGGACGGGCGGAGCACCGCCCTCGCTCTCCGGATTCGACCGCATCGAGTTTCTCTTTGCGCCAAATCCTGGCGAACCGCCCCGGCCGTTGCGCGCCATTGCCTCCTCCGGCGAACTGGCCCGCGTCATGCTCGCCCTGAAAACCGTACTAGCCGCTCAAGATGAAATCCCGGTCCTGGTGTTTGACGAGGTGGATGCCAACGTGGGCGGCGAAACCGCGCACGCCGTGGGGGCCAAAATGCGCGAAATCGCCGCGCATCGTCAGGTGCTCTGCGTCACCCACTTGGCAGCCGTCGCTGCTCCGGCAGCACAGCATTGGTTGGTCCGAAAAGTCGTACGCCAAGGCCGCACCGTGTCCGAGATCCTTGCTTTACAGGATTCCGAGCGCGTCGAAGAACTGGCTCGCATGCTCGGCGGTCGCTCCGAAGAAGCGCTGCGACACGCGCAGATTCTGCTCGAACGAGCTCAATCCGGACACACGCGCGCCGCTCCGCGATCCGTTCGTTAAGGCCCCGCTAGCCGATCAGAAACCACACACGACAACGGGCGCCGGCAATTGGCGCCGGATCCGAGCCGCCTCATACCCGAAGCCAGGGCCTTGGACTGTCGCCAGGTCCACGCAACCATGTTGACGCCGGTACAGACCCGGATGAATCCCGGCCTCGGGCTCCGAGGCCGCGGGATACAATTGCATACTCCAGGTTTCCACGCCCATCCAGGTGGGTAAATGCGCCGCCAGGAGCAAATGCGGAATCTGCGCGAGCATGGGATTCCCCGTGTCCCCCACCATCAACAACATGCCGTGGGCGCGGGCCCAACAGGCCGTCAACAAGGCCAAAGTCTGGGTCATGCAAGTTTTCACAACCAAGCCGGTCCATCCCAACTGACGCGCCAATCGCAATTCACGCCAGTCGTGCGCACTTGCATCCAGGAACAACGGTTTGCGCGCCGCCACTGCTTGAAAATCTGTCGAATGAGCCCTCACCTCGGAGCCAAAAGGCAACTCCACGAAAAGCAGCATCCCATAGAGCCGAGGATGTTCATCCCGAAGGCGATCCAAAAGGTCGGTCACGCCGCTGGAGCCACACGCGACGCTGCCAAAGTCGGCCGCCAACCAGAACACATCGTGGGCCAAGGCGATTTGTCCGATCTGCACGAGGCGGTGGTAATCCCAGGCCGGATCGTGGCCACGCAGTCGGATCTTGAGACACCGCAGGCCATCACGTTGGATCCAATCGGGCAACAGGATCAGATGCCCCTCTTCAACTTGCGGGCCCCTCTCCCCGGAAAGGTCCACTGGATCGGTTTCATGCACCCTGTGCCAGGCCAACAGCCGTTCCCGCCGCTTAGATAAGAGAAAATCTGCGGGATACAAACCCCGAAAATCCACAACACTCGCCGGCGCAGGCTGTAGGTAACGGCTTAAATCATAGGTCAAAAACGCCCGGGTGTACGTTTCGTAAATCGGCCGAGTCACAAGATGGCCAAACGCGTCGTGCGTCGCGAGGTCCAGCGCTGATCCACACGCCAAGGAAGCCCGCCAGGGCATCGGTTCTCGTCCACGACGATGACGTTGATTGAACCCCTGCCAGAATCCCGGCAGCACCGTCTCCAAAAACGCATAGCCAACCTCGAGCGGATGCCCCTCCGTACGAATGGCAGCCCATAACGGCACCAGTTCCCGAGAAAACTGTTGCAGCGCGGCCATCCGTTCATCACAAGGGCCTGGCCCCGGCCAGATTTCTTCAGCATTCAAGAGGGTTTCCCCCCAGCCTTCCGCAGTGCGCCCTCGACGATCCACCACCCGCACACGCGCGCGCGCGCACATCAAAGAAGATAGGGTGCCCGTTTCCGACGAATGCGAGGCCCGACTGGAAACGGGCAGGAAATACAATTCGGCCGCCACCGGCCGGATATCTGAGTCTAACCCCATAGATGAGGATGTATTCGCGATGAAACGGAGCAACAAGCCGTTTTGCCCTGCATCGCGAGAGCTCCCCGCCTGCAAGACTTCAACAATTTAAAGATCGTCCTCAGCCCAAACCGGATCCATTGCCGGCGCCGCAGCAAACCGCGCCCGACATTCCGGACAACAAAACGCAATGCTGCATCCCTCGTGCACCATGGTGATCCTAGCTTGGACCGGTCGGCCCGTGACCGGACAAACCGAACTAACAGCTCGGGCGGCAAGCTGGCCCGGCGACGGACTGGCCAGTTGTGCCAAACGCGAATCAAAAGGGGAGGGGGCTTTCTCAAAAACAGCCCGACAATCTTCACCACAAAACGCCACCAGGCGGCCCTCGTGCCAGAGCACAGAGGACCGACGGGCAAGTTTGTCAGACACCGGACAAATCGTGTTGAGAGGAATCCCCGGTGCCACCGGCTCGCAAATGGGTCTGGCTCCCAGTTCCAGTTCCAATTCGGACGGCAGCAGGTTTGACTCGGCCGCATGCAACCGCAAGTGCGACGCTGCAGCCGCAAGGCGGATGCATTGCACCCGTTTCTCCAAAAGAACCCGGACCGATTCGGGCGTAACCTGCGTTTGCCATAAAAACAACCGGCGTAATTGCGGCAGCGCAGCCAACACCAGCAGGTCGCCCTCGCGGATCTCTGTGCCAGAAAGATTAAGCGACTCCAACTCCTGCAGACTCGCCATGTGAATCAACCCGGCAATCTGTGATTCGGGTGCGGTCCAGTTGCAACCGCCCCCAATGGACCATCCCAGACACCAGCCGTTACCCTGCGTCTGTGACCGCCGTGCCGCTGAGATCCAACCAACGAATCCAGTTCCCATAATGAGCTGCCAAGCGCTCCAGGACGGCATTATTGAAACTAATTCCACTTCAAAGCGGCCCTGACGTACAACCACGGCTCCAGCCCATTCAACCGAGCGACCACCGCGCCCGCAACGTCACCTGCCTCAAGCTCTGCCAGATCCGCTGCAGATTCCGTGTCACCGGCAGACCGTGCCTTCGGGTTCGCCTCGCCCGGATCACGCTTCTGGCCAGGCGTCACTGCCGCTGCCGGGGGGCCAGTAGCCTGTGGCGAATCGGCTCTGGTGGATTCAGTTCAGTCAAGGTTCGATTCGTCGGTGCACCCTGGGCAATCCACCAAACGAGCAGCTCAAGGTCGGCCGGTTCCGGCTGCGGTTTGCCCGCAGGCGGCATATGATCATCGTGTTCCAACGGCAAGCGCATGCGCTGCACTAAAAGGCTCGCCGTCGGATCTCCGGCCACGATGGCCGGACCGGAATCGCCGCCACTCCAAAGAGCGGCCGCATGATCCAGTCGAAGGCCGCCCCGGGCTTTTTCACTGCCGTGGCAACTGACGCAGTAACGGTCAAACACGGGTTGAATCCCGTGCCGGTAAAGGTCAAACGCAGCCGCTTCCACCGGCGCAGCAGACCTTCCCGCACCGGTGCAACCGCCTCGATGACTCAAAATCGGTTTGAGCCAATCGGGCGCATGCCGCGCCAGATAATCCCGACCATGCGTGAGGGATCCCCCATAGTGGCCGGCCGGTACGGTCACGCCCAGGCAAACCATCAACAAGAAACGATACCAACCCGATCGACGAAAAAGGTGAGCCACCCCCATCAAGACACAAAGTCCCGCCACGGCTAGCCCTGTGAAGCGATGCATCCGCAGCAACTCCGCATCGTACGAACCGGCGCTACCCAAAAACCAACCGGACAAAGCTGCCACCAGCGCGCTCGGCACTAGTAGAGCCAACAACGGACCGGTCGCCGCCCGAACGACAGCCCGACGCGGGCGCAACACAGCCACCAGCTCCAAAAAAGCCAGCCCAATCAAGAGGCCGATGGGCAAATGCACTACCACCGGATGCCATCGGCCCAAAAAGAGCGACCCCTCCGCTGCGTTCATGTCGCTCTTTTAACTCAAAATGCCGTGAATGACACGGGCTTCTTTCGTGCCGGTCAAGCCCTGGTCCAACCCTTTGGAAGCGGCAGGTCAGCCGCCGGTGATCAATGCCCATGCAATGCGGGATCGTAACATTCAGGTCCCGAATATGCACGGGTTCACGCACAATGTTGTAACTGAAGTCGTCCGTATCGCCATATTACCAATACCACCCCGTACGCCGCCTCCAGCCATCCAAATCGTCAACCAGCGTGGAGGATGATCCCGTCCGTAGTTGGTGCGGGTCAGTTCATCTTGGCAACAAACCGTTCGACCAAAGTCCCCGCCCCATATCAACAACGTATCTTCCAGCAAGCCACGCTGTTTCAGGTCCTGAATCAACCCATGGCAGGCACGGTCAATGTCCCGGCACGGAAACGACAGATCGCGGGACAGGTTTTCGTGCGTGTTCCATACCTTTACCTGGCCCGCCCTCTACCAACCCTGCACCAACGCACCCGCCGCCCTGTCTGTCACCAACGGAGTGTGCATCCGTTTCGGGAATCTCCCGGCGCGTCCCCGCGGGCGCAACCCGTGGACGGAGACGTTTGACGATCCCATCGATACCGGCTGGACCCGTTCCGGCGGCCGCTTTCGACTTGGAGAACAGACGTACCTTAACCCTGCAGGACACCTGCGGCATGGCTTCAGCGGATGATGCGTTCTGGAGCCGCGGCGTGATCGAAGCCGATGTCATGCTCCCCTCCTTAAGGTAACGCCGTTCTTGCGTGCCGCACCAAAAACCCAAACAACGAAGACTCCAATCACGCCTTCCGCTATTGTGCCGAACTGGACACTGGCGGATTTGTCCTATGAAGCCATCGGAGTAAGAAGAGGCACTCCCGACCAATCGAGCCATGCCGGTCGTCACCCAGGTCTCATATCGTCTGGGGGGCGATTGGCACAACGACCAAATCCGCGTGTTTGTCACCCATCTGGTCCCATTGCGGTTCGCGGTTGCCAACCCAAACTTCCTCCGCGGCAAGATCGGTGCCCGCACCTTTCAATGCCGTGCCCACCTCGACAAACGTGACCCTTTCCTATCTCTCACCTCTCCGCTTGGAGCAGAAGCGTGTCCAAGAGGCGTGGAAATCGCAATGAATGAAAAGGCCGTCAGCGTCAGGATCTTTAGCGCAACGTCGACAGGCACGCCCGGCCGGCCCATGGCACAACCCGTCAGCAAGGAGGGCACAGTGCATCAGACCCGACGGCCCATCGGGGATGAACCACCGGCCTTTTCTGACCACAAAAAGATAAGTCTTCCCCGCCAGGAGCGCTCGCCGAAAATAATCCCAAATCAACCAAAAGCGATCGGTTCCTGAAGCCAAAACAAAAAGCCCCGGTCCAATCCAAACCGGGGCTTTGACATTCCCTAAAGCTTACCTCGATCGCGCCTATGCCAAACGCAGGCGCCGACCCGCCACGACCACGGCACAGGCAAAACCGAGCAGTCCCAATGTCGCCCCACCGTCGGGTACTGTGTGCGGCCTACACAAAGTGTACTCAATATTATCCACAATCTCAATCAAGCCGCTTAAACCCGTCGTATTATTGGTCGTATAAGGGTTGCCCGTGCTGTCGCCGTACCAGAAAAAGACCGTCGTAAAACAGGAACCAGAGTAAGAAATAGACTGGCTCATGACATCGTCCAAGTCCATGGACTGGCTCAACGTAGCAAGCAACGTCGCCCCGTTCCAAACCTCCAACCAGGCCAAATCCGTCGCGGAGGCCCACCAAGGATCGTCATTCCCGTACCACAACGTGATGGATTCAGCCGGCTGCAGAAAATCAATCCGCAACTTGCTGCCATCCCAATCGCTGTAAACCGCCAACGACAATAGCCCCAATCCTTGCGAACCGAAGTAGCCCACCACCAAGTCACTGCCCACAGTGTCGCTAAACACGACCCAAGGATGTCCAGGCACAGAGTAGCCATTGGGCTTGGACCCGGGCGTTTCAGACTCGAAATCAATCGGAGCTGCATGCGTAGCCATGGAGAAGCTGAAAGCCAGCAGGAACACTCCCCCTGCTTTCCGACTCCCCATCCCAATTTGTTTCAGAGCGTTTTTTTTCATCACATGCATAATAAGCACGAGCTGTGCCTCACCACGTACGTTACTAATAGAGAAGATAATAGAAGCGAGTGAAGACCCATTCTTGCTCCAAGCAACCCTTTGGAAGAAGCAGTAGTGTTAAGTTCGCCAGACAATATCGCCTGTGGAATGCATCTCCACCCTCTTCAAAAGTGATGCAATCCACTGTGGGGAAGTATGTTAAGAGGATTGTTGTATAATGATAAATTCGCTGACACTCTGAATCGAACCTTGGACAGCATTTATTGGAAAGACACCCAACCGTTTGCGTGAATGGACCATGTTGGACCATTCCAAAAGAGACGGGTTCCTTGTCGTTTGCGACTTGATCCACGCTTGCCTCCATGAAGCAGGCGGCTGAACCTCTGCACGATTGTTTTTTTAGCCACTAGCCCTCGAAGAAGTCAGGCGCCGCCTTCGCGCTCCCGTTGTTGGCCCAACCCAAAATCGGGGCGAGCTCCCCCCGGCGCCCACACCACGGGCGCAGCTTGGCCGCAGGCGCTGATCGTCCTCAACCAAACTGCTTGGAATACCGGCGAAATGGTTCTCCGGTTGTTGCAAGCGCCTGTGAATCGCGCGGAACTTCTTGGTTTTTTTCTTCGTCATCGTGCCTTCCACCGCGCTTGTTGCTGGAGATTTTTCATGATAATATGCGTGTAATTTATCGCCACGGACTCGGCCGCATTGAGAGAAGCCGATTGAGAGAAGCACAGACAGGACGTCCGCAAGGCACGACGTTTTGAGATGTACTGGATTTTCTGGGCAGCTGTAGGAATCTTGGCGGTGCTGATCGCCGTTTGGCCGCGTCAGGGGGTAGTGGCGCGCTGGTGCCGGGCTCGTCGATTGGCTTCCCGGGCAAGGCGAGAGGACGCCCTCAAACACATACTCAAGACCGAGGCCAATGGTCGGGAGGCAACGCTCGAAAGTGTCAGCGGCGCTCTGCAACTGTCGCCTCGCAAGACAGCCGGTTTGCTGGCCGAATTGGAGTCGGGCGGTTTGATCCACTTCGAAGGCGGCCGCATGCAACTCAGTGACCAAGGGCGCGAGCTGGCCACGCATGTCGTGCGTGCCCATCGGTTGTGGGAGAGCTATCTGGCCGAACAGACCGGACTGACCGAGGAGCAATGGCACCGACAGGCAGAGCGGCAAGAACACCTACTAAGCCGGCAACAGGCAGAAGCGCTCGCCGCCCAATTGGGGCATCCTCGCATTGATCCCCACGGTGACACAATTCCCGAGCCGGGCGATACCCTGCCCGCAGATCGCGGCTCCTCTTTGAATTCCCTTCAACCTGACGCCCCTGCTGTGATCACGCATGTGGAAGATGAACCTCAAACGCTCTATGCACGGTTGACCCGCGAGGGTCTGCGCCCGGGAGTCAAGGTTTGCATCCTCGAACGCACGCCCAACATGGTGCGGCTTTGGGGCCACGGACGCGAACACTTGTTATCGCCCTTGGAGGCCCAAAGCATTGGCGTCGAACCACTGAAAGGTCTGAGCCTTAAAGAACTCCAGTCCCAAGTTTTCCTACACCGATTGCAGCCGGGTCAAACCGCGCGGATTGTGGAGCTGTCCCCTGCTTGCCGCGGGATGGAGCGACGACGCCTCCTGGATTTGGGATTTGTCCCCGGCACGGTGGTCACCGTGGACATGGCCAGTCCCATGGGAGATCCGAGGGCTTATCGGGTACGCGGAACCACGGTCGCCCTGCGGCATGACCAGGCTCGCTGGATCCGCGTGGAACCACTAGCCTCTTCCGTCCCATGAGCGATCCCACTTCCATGTTGCGGACCGGTCCTGCTGTGGCCACGTTGCCGTGCGAAGCGTGCAGCATTTATCGAAGCGCTCAGCTCAAGAAACTGGGAGTTCGCATAGATAGAGCGGACCACGTCGTGGCCTTGGCAGGCAACCCCAACACCGGCAAAAGCACCCTGTTCAATACGCTCACCGGCTTGCGCCAACATACCGGCAATTGGCCCGGCAAAACCGTCACACGCGCCGAGGGGGCCTTTGCATTCAATGGCCGACGCTATCGACTCGTGGATCTGCCCGGCACCTATTCGCTCCTCTCCACCAGCCCCGATGAACAGGTTGCCCGTGACTTTCTGCTCTTTGCCCAGCCAGACGTTACGGTGGTCGTGGCCGACGCGACCCGCCTGGAACGGAATCTAAACCTGACGCTGCAAGTGCTCGAGATCACCAACCGGGTTGTCTTGTGTGTCAATCTCATGGACGAAGCCCAACGACACGGCCTGGTGGTGGATACCCGCCAACTGGGACGCGATTTGGGCATCCCTGTCGTGGGCACCGCCGCCCGGCGCGGTCAGGGTTTGTCAGAATTGCTGCACGCTATTGAGGACGTCGCCACCAGACGGGTCCAATGCCAGCCGATCCGACTCCCCGAGCCGCCTCCCGCACTGCGCCAGGCCATCCAAGACCTCGTCCAACAACTTCATCGCATTTACCCCGATCTACCCAACGCGCGCTGGGTGGCCATGCGATTGTTGGCCGGCGATGAAAGCATTCTGAACGCGATTCGCACTGGGGAGCTGGCCGCAGTCACCGGCCTGTCTACCGGAACCACAAAGGCTGAAACCCGGGCCTCCCACGAAACCGCACGGCCGGATGATTCCCATGCCTGAAACAGCGGACAAAGCCTTATCGTCCGAGGTGGCCGAATTGCTGCGCACTGTCCAGCAATACCGGCAACGAATCCAGGCTGACCTGCACGAACAGGTCGTGGCCGCCATTTATGCTCATGCCGAACAAATCGCTGCACGCGCCGTCTGCTCCAGCGTCGGGCCCAAGCGACCCACCTTGGATCAAAAGATCGATCGCATCGTGACCAGCCGCCTATGGGGTTTCCCGATCATGTTTGCCCTCTTTGCGCTGATGTTTTGGATCACAATCAGCGGCTCCAACGTCCCCTCGGCTTTTTTGGCCGAATGGCTCGTCGAGCGGGGCCACCCCTGGCTGCGCGACCTGACCCTGGCTTGGGGTTGGCCAGACTGGCTCCGCGGATTGACCATTGACGGCATGTACCTCGCCACCGCCTGGGTCGTCAGCGTGATGCTGCCCCCCATGGCAATTTTCTTTCCTTTGTTCACCCTGCTGGAAGACTTGGGTTATCTCCCTCGCGTCGCCTTCAATTTGGATGCTCTCTTTCGTAAAGCCGGTGCGCACGGCAAACAGGCCATGAGTCTCATGATGGGATTCGGCTGCAACGCAGCCGGGGTGGTCTCTACCCGGATTATTGACAGCCCGCGCGAACGACTCATCGCCATCCTCACCAACAACTTTTCGGTCTGCAACGGCCGTTGGCCCACCCAATTCCTCATGGCCACTTTGTTTGTCGGCGCCCTGGTGCCGGCCCCTTGGTCCAGTCTGGCAGCCGCTGGCGCAGTGACAGGGGTTGCCCTGTTGGGCGTGCTGATGACCTTCGTTGTCTCCTGGGCACTATCCCGCACGGTGCTCAAAGGACAACCCTCGGCCTTCAGCCTCGAGCTGCCTCCCTATCGGCCGCCGCGTGTGTGGCAAACTCTTTATACCTCGCTCCTGGATCGCACGATTTTTGTCCTGTGGCGTGCGGTCGTCTTTGCTTTGCCAGCCGGTGCCTTGATCTGGTTGAGCGCCAACGTACACATTGGCAACGACACCCTTGCGGCGCATTTGGTGCGGACTCTTGATCCCGTGGCGATTTGGGTAGGCTTGAACGGGGTGATTCTGCTCGCTTATGTGCTGGCCATCCCCGCCAATGAAATCGTCATTCCCACTATCCTTATGCTCACCGTGGTGGTCACAGGTCAGCCCGAAGCGGGTGCAGGCGCTGGCGTCCTGTTCGAGGTGGAAGACCAAAACGTTTTGCGGACGCTGCTCGTCCAAGGCGGTTGGACCACCCTCACCGGTTTGAATCTCATGCTGTTCAGCCTACTGCATAACCCGTGCAGCACCACACTATACACGATTTACAAGGAAACCGGCTCCTGGCGTTGGACCCTGTGGGCCGCGCTGTTACCTACAGCCATTGGCCTGAGCATCTGTTTCCTAACCACTTGCCTTTACCGCGCGTGCACCTAAAAAGCGGGCGGTTAGGGGATCACACCTTTTACCCTCCCCCACGCAAGCTGGCCCCACCTTGGATGAGCCTTAGATGAGCCGAGAAGCAAAAGGATCGTCCGCAGAGTGCAGAGTCCCCGGCCCCGAGCGCCCCATGGAAACCATCCAGGGGCTTCTCCAAACCCGCCAATCGTATCTATGGGCTGGCCAAAAGCTCAGCGCCGTTTCCTGGATCGTGATATTTATCTTCTCAAGCATTCGTTGCGTCGGCCGATTGGGAAGTGTTCATCCCGACCTCAGATCGGGCCAAGGTGCAACCCGTGTTTCGTTGTTGCTCGGCGATGGCACCAAGTTAGACTGGATTTGCGGCGATGCAGATTTTAGCGGGACAAACGGTCCTGTTAACCGGGGCCTCCGGCGGTCTGGGCAGCGAAATGGCGCGGGCGCTGGCACAACGTCGGGTTCGAATGCTTCTGGTGGCCCATCCCGGTGCACGATTGGACCCCTTGGCGGATGAACTTCAATCCACCGGAGTGGAAGCTGTGCCACTGATTGCCGACCTGCGCGTGCCCTCCGAACGGCACCGCGTGATCCAATTTGCCCAGCAACGCTGGGGCAGTCTGGATCTGCTCATCAACAACGCCGGCGTAGAACACAATGGCTACCTTCATGAGTTGCCGGAATCTGACATCGATGAGGTCCTCACGGTCAATCTCACAGCGGCCATCATGCTGACCCGCCTGGTCTGGCCCGGCATGCTCCGGCAGCAACGCGGCCACGTGGTCAACATTGCCTCGCTGGCGGGCAAAGTCGGCCCGGCCCTCCAGGAACCCTACGCGGCTTCCAAGGCCGGTCTGATCGCATTTACCCATTCCCTACGCGCCAGCTATGCCGGGTCCGGTGTCAGCGCTTCCGTAATCGTTCCAGGCTTCGTCAACACCGGCATTTATTGCCGGCTCAAAGAACTGGCCGGAAGACCGGCCCCGCCTTTACTTGCACCCGTTTCCCCAGCGTGTGTGATTCGCGCCCTGTTTCGTGCGGTAGAACGCGATTTGCCCGAAGTGATTGTTACGCGTTATCCCGTTCGGCCCTTCTTGGCGCTGATCGAACTTGTGCCGGCCGCGGCCACCTGGCTCACCTCCGCGCTCGGCGCTAACGCCTTCTTTCGCGCCGCTGCCATGCATGGTGCTCCCACGACTACCAGCACTGCGTCTTCGTCTAGAGCCCAATCGTGAAAAGACCTGGCCAAGCAATTCCATGTGTTATGCGAACTGCCATATCTCCAATTCGACAATCTAACCCGGCCCTACATACACATCTGCCAAATCTGACTCACCTATTTTACCTATTCCTCTTGCTGTATGTTGCCCCCTTGCCGAATTGGGCCACGGGCTTCCGGCTTCCCGACCAAGACGCATTTGCCACCGCGCGCGGGGAGGCCTTCGTGGCGACGGCGGATAATCCCGCGGCGATTTATTACAACCCGGCCGGCCTCACCCAGTTAAAAGGCCACCAGCTTCGATTGGGCGTATACGGCTTGTACCTTCGTAGTCGGTACCAGTCGCCCTCCACGGGCCA
>JANWVC010000024.1 GCA_025057755.1 Limisphaera sp.
AGGGCTTGTCCGTGATGAGCCGAAGACCTAACAAAGGCCGAAAGGCATTGGAGACTCCGGGCCTGTCGCCCAGCTGAGCGATGAAGTCCGTGAGCGCCGAAGACCTAACAAAGGCCGAAAGGCATTGGAGACACCACCCGCCACCCGGACCGCCGCGCGGCCCGCACGAGCCGAAGACCTAACAAAGGCCGAAAGGCATTGGAGACGCATGATTGTCATTCGACCATCATGCCCGTCTACGACTTGCCGAAGACCTAACAAACGCCGAAAGGCATTGGAGACAAGAGGCGCTGGAGGAGGCCGCAACGCCGCATCCACTCGCCGAAGACCTAACAAACGCCGAAAGGCATTGGAGACCCCTGCTTGCAGCAGGGCCGCGTTGACCGCGCGGCCTATGGCCGAAGACCTAACAAACGCCGAAAGGCATTGGAGACTCTCCACCCACTCCGTGTGCAGTTCGGCCTGTTTGTTGCCGAAGACCTAACAAACGCCCAAGGGCATTGAAGACTTGTCGGCGCCCTTACGCAAAAGTGTAATCATGGCAGGACCGAAGGCCTTCCAAGCGTCCCAGGGCTTTTCCAACACGTACACTCTAAGGCGTGATTTCAAGTCAACACCTCAGGTGGATCCCCTCGGCCACTGCCGCCGCGTAGTATAGGCAACCCCTCCCACAGCGGTCGAACCCGCTACTGCTTTCCCGAAGACCTGGGCAAAACATGTCGCACTACCCTACATCCACGCCTGTCATCGCGACGAGCTCCTTTTTTGAACTCCACCACCTCCCCTCACTCCATGGTCGCATCCCTGCCGCCCTCGGATACGAGTCACTGCCCAATTCGAGGGCCCCCACCCCGTTGCTGCAACACCAATGGCCCGCCGAGGCTTCACCCGGGCTTATCTTCCCCTTGCGTTTGCTTCGCCTTCCCGGGCCTGTGCGCCTCGGGGCCTTCGATCAACAGGTGACGAACGGTCCGCTGGATGAACCAGACGACCCACGTCCACCCTGCAATTAGGACCGTGTCAATCCAGCTAAGTACGATCACGATGTCATTCCGCACTTCAGACCATTCCATATTCATGCCTCCTTTTTTGATGACCGTTCATGTGCTGTACCTCTGTTCTTCACGCTTACATCGTCGTCTGCCTGTGGACCACCTTCCCTGCTCTGTGCCGCTTCTGTCCGCGCCTGCTGTTCAACGAAGCCCATGCCGCCTTTCCGCTCCCGCAGCCGACGGACTTCCCGGCTTCTAACAACGCTTCTCTTTCTTTGCACATCGTCACTTATACACCTTATAAAGACATGCTGCTCCGTGTCTATTTGCAACGCGCCACTTTTGATCATTGTGCTGGTCATGCAATATGTAGGATATCTGAAGACTGTCTCTATCGCTTGTGCACATCATGTTCCTCTGCCTACTGGGTCCGGTGGTACCTCATACGCTGTTAGCAGCGTGCAACACCTGCACCACGTGTTTGCTATATCAGCTACCCGACGGGAGCGCCAGAGGCAACTTCTTTCTGCTCGATAATAGTTACTCACACGACAGTGACATGTATCTGAGGCAATATTGTATAAGATTGGGAGATTGCGTTTGCCCTGAGATAAGTTAGATTGCGCTTATGCTTGACCTGGGCATATGATAAGACACAGCTTGAGGCAAGGTTGTACTAAACTCTAGCTAAGGCGCTCATAGCGAAAATGAGCTGATATTAGCCTCCGGCAGGTTGGAGCTGCCAAAGGCGCCTGCGCGGACTCCTTATCAAAGAGGCGCGGTCGGCTTGATGATGAGCCGAACGCCGCTGTACCATTCGATGGATGGAAGCGGAGGGTGCTTCAGGCCGGGCTGCAAGAATCGCAACGGTATATCGCCCATGCTTGGGATCTGGCCGACGTCGCAAGGGGGCAGCATGGGCCCTTGAATCAAGCGGGGCCACAGATAAGCCTGATGGACCAGCTTGGCTGCTAAAGCGCGCGCGACGTGCGCGCGCTCATGTAACGAGCCACGGCTTCGGCGCGGGAGCGGACGTGCAGCTTTTCGTAGATGTGTTTGAGATGGCTTCGGACCGTCTCGACGCTGACCTTGAGGCGGTCAGCGATTTCTTTGTTGGCGTAACCTTTTGCCAGGAGCAGTAGCACTTCCTTCTCCCGGGCGCTCAACGAAACGGTGTCGACCGCTCCACGTCGCCGTTGCCGGAATGATTCCACCACGAGGCGTGCGATCACGCTGGACATGGGCGCGCCTCCTTGGGCGACATCCAACAGGGCGGCACGGAGGGCATCCGGCTCAGTGCGCTTGAGGAGGTAACCGTCCGCGCCTGCTTCAAGTGCCAGGAAGACAAGTTCGTCATCCTCTGATGCAGTGAGCATTACAATCCTGGATTGGGGCAGCAGGGCACGCAGCCGCGCGGTGCACTCGATGCCAGACATCCTCGGCAGAAAAATGTCCATGAGAATGATGTCTGGTCGCAGCTTCGGCAGCGTGGAAACAGCCTCTTCGCCGGTGTGACAGGTGGTGACACACTGGAATTCTGGAAACGATGCGATCAATCGGGCCCAGGTTTCGCAGACCTCGCGTTGGTCTTCCACCAGCGCTACACGGAGCGGTTGCGAATCGGCGCAGGAATCAACAACGGTTACCGACGGACTCATGAGGACCTTGCCGAAGAGCTGATTTCAGATTGCGCCAACGATCGCGGCACAATCTTAAGGGTGCCAGAATCGGCACGACGTCGTTCGGGCAGCCATCTGTCAAACCAGCGTCGAGAGGTCGATGGCCGAAAGGGAACGCGAAAGGTTACCACGCAACCCTGCCCGGGAGAAGTTTGGATCATGCAAACGCCGCCGACTTCGGCCATGCGCTGCTGCAGATTGAGCAGCCCGTTGCGATCGGAGGGGACCGCAGCAGGGTCGAACCCCCGGCCGTTTTCTGCAACTACCGTTTCGACCTGCTGCGCGTTCCAACGGATGGTAAGGAGCAATTCTTGGGCACCGCTATGTTTCACTGCATTGTGAAGCGCTTCCTTGACAGCCAGGAAGAGGTTGCGGCGTGAAGGCAACGCAAAGGGAATTTCCGGCACGCCGGTTGGCACGTCCAGCCGGCACCGGATTCCCACCTGTTCCAAATAATTCTGGGCATGTTTACAAGTATGACTGACAAAGTCGCGCAAAGTGTCCCGGCGCGAATTGATGGCCCAGAGGATTTCGTCGAGGGTTGTGGCCAAAGCCCGGGCTCGAGTGCAGAGTTGTTGCAGGGCTTGCTGCAGGACGGGGTTGTGCGCGCAGTCTTTTCGAGCCAACTCAGCAGACAGCACCAATTGCGTAAGGCCTGAGCCCAGGTCGTCGTGAATGTCGCGTGCAATCCGGATGCGTTCCCGATGGAGAAGATTGGCTGCATGACGGTGCCAGGCCAGCCGGGCGGTCAAGTGTAACACCAGACCTGCAGCCACGATGCTTGTGCCCAATAGGGCGAGTTGAAACCATCCTTGTCTCCAAAAGGGCAATGTCACCGGCTTCAGGGCAGCTATTTGCACCACCGCCAAGGGACGAGTCGTCCAAGGAGGCGCTCCGAAACTGCCCACCACCACGGCCGGGTGCCATCCAGCTCGAGGTTTCCGCCGTCGTTCCCAACCGCGTTCATCTGCAGGCACAACCCACCAGTTTGTGTCAGTGCCAATTTCCATCGTGGTGCCGTCGATCATGTTGAGCCGCAGTCCTGCCAGCAGTCCGCCTTCCAATCGGTCGTTGAAAGCCTCCACAGCCAAGACGTGTTGGCCCGGGCTTAGCACCCACGTTAGGTCATACTCAGTCAAGCTCCGCCAGTCACTACCTCGTCCTACCTCTCGACCATCCAACCAGAGTCGAAATCCGTTGTCGGCGGTGATCCGCAGTTTTGCCTGAGCCACAGTGCTTCCCTCTGGGATATCGAAACTGCGCCAAAAGCGACAGGTTTGCTTGTCGAAGCAATTCGTGTCCCAAATCCAGGCCCCCACAGCCCACTGCGGGGCCAAGGGGAGGGTTCCCGCCATGGTCTTGGAAATGGCAGCGCAGGACAAAAGGCGTGCCCAAGTTGCCCACAGCGCCGCCATCAGCAGAGCATGGGCCATGGTCCCGCGCCAGTGGGACCCACCGCGGCGTTTCGGTCGCCTTGGCGGACACGACCATGACATGTAAGCCATCAAACGTGTGTACGCAACCATTCGGCGGGACAAGCTTCGCAACAGCAGGGCATGAACCCGGATGTTGCAAGGGTTTCGCAGCCACGTTTGGGATGCATCACCGACCGCCATGCCAATGCGCGATTTCTCACCATGGCTCCAACGCCCTCCCTCGGTCAAGCCCCTAGCTTTTATTCAGAAGTCGAACGGGAGAGCCAGACGCCTCAACGGCCCAATCACATTTGATTCGCGTCTTCTTATCTGTTTAGGGCAGAGTATATTGTGGTACTGGTGAGCAAATTATCAGACATGGCCGGGCCATTCATCGACGCTGTACGGCAGAGCATTGCAGATGGCTCCTTTGTGCGTCTCGTGCTCAAACCGCGCACGGCAGCGGCTGCAAGCGAGACACCGCGGCGGATTGAGGCTCGATTGATTGAGTTACGAGGGCAGATGCGTATCTCGTTGACCGCACACTACGAGCGGAACACGCGGACATCCAATTTGTCCCTGGAGGAAGTAACGACATGGCTGGCCAATGAATTGGAGCACCAACCGGCCAGCGTGTATTTGGAAACCACTCGCAAGAACCTTCAGTGGCAGCCCACCGCAACGGGCCCGCGCGTGATTGTCCATCGGTCACACGTTGAGGTTGCTCCCCCGCGCACGCATGATCGCCCTCGCCATACGTGGCTGGATGTTTCTGCTCGCCCCTGGCTGCGGGCTCTCGGCCTGGTGGATGCGACCGGCCGACCCAAACCCTCGGCCGCCCCCAAATACCATCAAATTGAGCGTTTTCTTGAGATCGTAAGTCACCAGGTTCGAGCAGCCGGTTGGTGGTCGGACGTAACGATGGGAGCAGACAGACAGCCGGTGTGCACTTCGCTAGGAGCCACCTCCAGTCCAAAGCTCACAGTCGTGGATGCAGCATGTGGCAAAGGCTATCTGACTTTTGCTGTCTGGCACTGGCTGAGACGTGTCGCCGGTTTGGACGCGCAGGTTCTGGGAGTCGAAGCGCGACCCGAGCTGGTAACCAATGCACAGCGAATCGCGTCGCAAGTGGGGATGGATCATTTGCAATTCGTGGTGGGAGACATCGCCACTGCCTCCCTGCCGAATCCCGATCTGTTGATCGCCTTGCACGCATGCAACACGGCCACTGACCTTACACTATTGCGCGCGGTTGAATTGGGGACGCGCGTGGCGCTGGTGGCCCCGTGTTGTCATCAACAACTTCGGCCGCAACTGCAGGCCCCTCCAGAATGGGCTCCCGTGTTGCGTCACGGTTTACTGAAAGAGCGCCTGGCTGAATGGCTGACCGATGCTCTGCGCGTTCTCTTTCTAGAATGGGCCGGATACCGCGTCCGCGTTGTGGAGTTTGTTGATCCGCAACATACGCCGCGGAATCTCCTGCTGGCCTGTGTACGGGTGAGACCCGCCTTTCGTGATTCATATCGGCGCGACCGGATCATGCAGCTCAAGCAACAGTTCGGAATCCGAGTGCATGCCTTGGATCCTCTACTGGATGGTCATATTCACCAGACCGATTCGAGCTCACGGCCATGACCCACTCTCCCGAGTTAAACTGGCAATCGCTCCAACGACTGCGCCGGGTCTTCCTGGAATCTCGCCCCCCGGTACCGGACTATTGGAGCAGTGAAACAGATCTCCACAGTTATGACCTTACCTTTGCGCAGCGAATTGGGTGGAAATGGGATTATGTCATGGAGGAGTTACATCTGCGCGGTTGGGACCCTCCGCGGGGCGACGTTGTGGACTGGGGTTGCGGCAGTGGCGTGGCAGGTCGCGCCTATGTAGACCATGTGGGCCAGGCTCGCGCACGCGCCCTTTGGTACTGGGATCGTTCCCCGTTGGCCCGAACTTACGCAATTCGTCGAGCACGTGAAAAGTATCCATCCCTGGAAGTGCACGAGGGGCTTCCCGAACACCCTACAGTCCTCCTGATCAGCCATGTTTTGGGAGAACTAGCTCCAGATCAGGTCGAAGACCTTTTGCGATTGGTGCTGCGTGCCACCGCAACACTTTGGGTCGAGCCTGGTACCTATGAAGCCAGTCTGACGCTCATTGCGATCCGAGAACGCTTGCGCCATCGTCTGCATGCGGTAGCACCGTGTTTGCATCGGGAACGCTGCGGCATTCTAGCCCCTGGCAATGAACCGCACTGGTGTCATCATTTTGCGCCATCGCCCCCCGAAGTTCATACGGACCCTTTCTGGGGCCGCTTTGGTCGCGACCTGAATATTGACCTGACTTCCTTGCCGCTCAGTTTTTTGGTGCTGGATCAACGGCCTGCACCCCAGGTGCCTTACGGCAGTGTACGGATTGTAGGCCGTCCCAGAATTTACAAACCGGAAGCCTTGATTCTGGCTTGCGATGCTACCGGAGTGCGCGACTATCATTTACACCGTCGTCACCATCCACGCCCATATCAGTGCTTCAAAAAAGGATCGTGGAGCCCGATCCAAATCTGGCGACGGCAAAATGACCTAATTACAGAAATCCAACCTTTCCACTCGGGCAGCCCAATCCAATCCGTGGCTTGACACCATGCGCCTCCGCTTTGTGAGCGAACGAATCCATCTCGTCGCCCGTGCCAAAAAACGCCGCTCCCAAACCTAACAAGAACAAGCCGACAGCCCGCGGCTCAGGCACCTCGACACCCCGGAGTAACATAAAGGATGGGAATGTCGGCAATGGTCCATTGTCGAAGGCCTTGCCACACTCCATGGGTTTGGAGCCCCGCTCCAGATGATGGTTCCGTGTGTCCACTGCACCATCTGGTAATCCGCCCGGAACACTCATCCACAAAGCTTCCGGTTTCTTCTTATTCCTTGGAGTTTCAAGGGCCCAAGCGGACCCGGTAATAGGCGCGCGTGGGCGGCGGATTTGTATCTGTCCATAGGAAAGGTACTGACGGCGCTGAGTTGGTAACCAGAGGCTGCCAGAAGTTATTCAAGGGATCAAGTTCAGTCGTTCGTTCGATAACATAGTCGGGGCCATCCTCGCCGAGGACTTCAAAGCGCGGCCCGGTTGTAGACCATCCCGCGGCGCGTAATTGCGGTTGCGCCGGTCGGATAACGACAATCATAAAAGACTGAGTAGCGGACAAGGACGGCGTACCGTCATCCTGCACGATCCATGTTACAGAATGAGACTGACCTGCGTCCGCTAAGCGCGGACGCCAACTCAGCCGGCCGGTGGACGGGTTGAACGAGGCACTGGTGGGTGCCGTAACCAGCGCCAGGGTCAGCATTTGAGGCGGTAGGTCGGGATCCCAGGCATCCGCCACGACGGTTGTCCATTGGCCGGCGCGAACGATGACGTTGGTCTGTTCACGAAACCGCGGCGGTGCATTGACCTCCAAGACGGTCAAGGTCAACGGTTGGGTCGAGCTGGCCGGTGGCTCGCCATCATCTGTGACGCGTACCGTGATGAAATAAGTGCTCGGACCCTGATTCTCGGCTGGCGTCCAGCTCAACCGACCGGTTCCAGGATCGATCGTCAAGCCCCATGGCGCTCCCGGATCCACAGAGAAAGTCAATCGCTGAGGCGGCTGGTCAGGATCGGTCGCTCGCACCTGATAGGTCCATGGCTGTAGTTCGAGAATACTCATGGAAGGCAAAGGATCAAGAACAGGCGAATCATTGACCTCACGCACAGTGATGCGGAAAGACCGCGCGTCACTCAATGGAGGCGATCCGCTGTCGGTCACGCGCACCGTGAGCGTGTAAGTCCCGGGGCCCTGAGCTTCAGTTGGAATCCAGTTGAAGGTTCCTTGCGGGGTAATATGCACGCCGATGGGTGCTCCGCTGTCCAGGCTGAAGGTCAGCGTCTGAGCGGGCACATCCGGATCTGCCGCCGTAGCGACGAAGGTGAGTAATTTGCCCTCGTCCACAATGCGGTCAGGCAATGGATCCAACACAGGCGGCCGGTTGGTTTGTGGCAGACGGTTCGTGGCCCGAGGCGTTGGCTGTGCAAAGGTCACCACGCTGGGACTGCCATCCGGATGGCGTCCTTCCGAGACATCCGTGGTTTGAGGGCCGAATGTGATGGCGTCTATCAGGGTTCCGTCCGCGGCGAACAACCCGATGGCTTCCCCGGCTTTATTGAGAGCAAAGCTGACATGCAGATCGGGACGATCCGCTCGATTTTGGTTTGGTTCATTATCCGCCCACACCAGAAGATAGCCACCAGGGGGCACCACATATTGACCATTGTTCGGGATGCGGAATTGGAAACGGTTTGTCAAATGATCTGTGAGGTAATATCCACCCAAATCTACAGGAGCATTCCCGGGATTGTATAACTCGAACCAGTCTTCGTATTGACCGTCTGCAGGATCGGGCAGCGTGCTTACATTGTCGGCCAGCCACTCGTTGAGAAATACCTGAATCGGTAAGCCGCTCGGTTGATTCGTCGCGCCCGGTGTGGGCACGGTGAACATCCGGCGGCGGCTGACACGACCGTCGGGATAACTACCATAACTGCGCCCCACGCTGGCCACCTGATAGTGGAGGTAATCCAATACTTGGGTGCGCTGACCGACCACTTGCACGAGAGCTACCGTACCCGGTCCGGGATTGATGCGGAAATTCGCATGCCACTCGGAGCTGGTGCTTTCCGCTGGCTCGCCGTCTAGCCAAACGAGGACGAATTGCCCGGGGCCGAGGCTGGCTCCTGAGGGGAACGCCCATAACGTGGGCTGTGAGTAATTCGTAGTCAGGTACAAGCCGGTTAGGCTGACTGGATTCGTACCGCTGTTGTAGATTTCCAGCCATGGATCATAATCCCCCATGCGATCCGCTCGAGCGTTGGTGATGGAGGCGTCATTCCAAGGTAGAACCTCATTCAACCAAATTGTGGGAAACGCAGGCAGCGTAGCTTGAAGCGAATTGGCGGCTCCGGGAGTGGCCAGGGCAGGCCCTGCTCTTCCAGACGGAACCACGTCCAGTCGCATGCCCCACACCACGTCACTGCTGGTGGCTGTAACCTGATGGACTTCCACGGCCAAGACATTCGTTCCGCGCACCAAGGCTGAAGTCGGCAACGTAAAAGGCCCCTCGATCACTGCATCCCCAACCGTGCGAGTGGCCAGCGTGGCATAAGCAGGAGTGCCCTCTGGCATCCCAATTCGGAAAATTTCCTGACCATTTAAATACACCACCGCGCCATCATCGACCAGGCAACTCAACTGTAACTGGACACCCGTCAGGGCACCGGTGTAATTGAACGTGGTCCGAAAGTAAAAGGTGGTCCGACCACTGTTGTCAGCCAGGGGTGTCCGAATGGGCTCAGGCAGACAATTGCATTCCTCGTCCGCGAGAATCGCGGCTCCTGAGGGCCAAGGTGTGTGATTATAGCCGGGCGCTCGCCACTGAATTCCATCCAGATTTTCCGTCTGATTGTACCACCATACACTGCCCCACTGAATGACGGTGACGGGTCCGGTGGTATTGGTAGTGACTTCCGCAGCACCCCAGTTGGCCACGCGGCTGTTATCTTGCCATGGATCGATCAGTTGGAGAGAGGGACCAAAACCATCAGCCACATTGGACCATGGCGGGTCATCGTCGTACGTGACTTCGTCAATAATTTCATCTTGCTCCGGTAACGCGCCAGGCTTAATAAGGGCCAACGTTTCACCTCCGCGATCTAGGTTTCCTTCGAAGACAGCCGCGATGGGAATGTTCAGGCCGTAGACACGGGCAAAGGTGGCGGGGTCTTTCACCAACACCAGGTAACTTTGGGGTTCCAAGATCGTGCCAGGGGGCAACACGGTGTCTAAACCACTAATGCGCCAACCGGATAAATCGTAGGCGGTGTTGGTGGCGAGATTCCGGAGCTCCACAAATTCAGCATCCGGCGTGGGAGCGTGGTACATGATTTCATGGAAGATGACGCGGTCCTGGGGCGGTTCTACACTGCCGGTGAAGGTGATGGTTCGAGTAGCCGATGCGCCTCCGACAGCCTGGCCTTTATTGTTCCAGCCCTGGAGAACCAGCTGGTTCACACCCGGCTGCAAGGCGACCCGCACGGTCCAATTGGAGACTGTGGTCCATATGGGTTGAACTGGCACACCGTTGATAGTGAGAACTGCCACTGTGATAGGGGCAGTGCCACTCAGGGAAATGAGATTCCGATTGGTGCTGAAGGAGGATGGCCCAGCCACACTGAAAGGCGCGGCTACATTAACCAGTTGGTTGAGAATGTAACTCCGCCGGGCCGCTACGTAATCTTTCAGGCCCTGCGGTGTATCCGGCCCTACCCCGGCGGTGCGCAATCCCTGGTAAACCTGATCCACTCTGGCTGCGAATGTTGCCGGTGCCAACGGGCCGGCGATGGCGTCTTCGAAGGCCCGCCAATAGGCCCGCTGGAATTCTGGAAAGGCGCGGAACCTATCCAACACCGGTTCATTACTCCCAAACAGGGGCTGATCAGTACTGGTGCCGCCCACATGAAAGACAAAGTCTATATCCCATGGGAGCAACACCCAGGGGCCTCGCACCGGCTTGTAAGCATACATATTCTTACCGCGGCTGAAGCCGTAACTGTCCCAGTTTCCCACGATACGCTCCATGGCCAGAATCCGCATCCATTCCTCCACGTCTACCAACCTGGCCACACTGGAACGATAAGGTTCGGGCTGGTTCGCGTTCATTGCATCGACAAGGGTCCATAGATTCGTGAAGTTGTTGGCCGATTCACGAACGGCACGCGGTCGCCAGTTCCACCTGTATCGTGCGGTCTTTTTGGCTCCGCCGCTGGTGGTGAAATTCTGCAATGTGGCATCAACGTTGCCCAACTTGTTGTCACCGCTGTTATCAAACTCGAACCAATCTTCAATCTTATGAAGGTCACCTGCGTCGTCGTCCGGGAAAAACTGACTGACGACATCGCGATTAGGTTGCTGGGCGTCTTCGTACACATTCCCGCGCTGGATTCCATTGAGGAACACCCGAATATGGCGGCGATGGAGATATGGCGTTCCGAGTTTGCGACCAATCCAGAAGGCCGCTTGTTCCCCCTGGTATGTGGGATCGCTTTGGAGATTCCCAACTGTGGCAAGCACGAAATCGTCTGTGCCCAGTACCAGATCGTCCTTGGGCAGATTCAGTTCGTAGTCGCATAAGCTTCCAAGCGGTCCATTATAACCAGGGGTATGCCAAGGACTCCCACTGTAGAGGGTGCCCGCATTGTAAATGACACGGCTGTCCGCATAGACGAATGTACAATCCAGGGGATGATTGCTCTGTTTCTCCCGCTGGCTCCATCGGTTTAGGTTGGCCTGGCTTACCCAGATCCGGTAACTGGGAAGTAAGGGTGCGGAAGCGGGCTCGCCAAAGCTGATGAGACACTCTCGAATCGGTGCCTCCTCCGGAAAGCGGCGTCGTGATATCGGCGAACCCGCGTCGAAAGCTTCCAGGTAAAACGCCACGCGGGTGTTCGCTGGTTGCCCGGGGATCGGCGCAGAGAACCATCCGGCCCCCCGATAGGTCATCGGGACTGTGACATAATTGGTATCCGGATCCACACGGTATCGGAGCACCGCGCTGGCAATGCCATCCGGATCTTCCATGCGAGCGGTGACGATGACGCTCTGAGCGGCTGCTGGGAGAACAGGGCGGTGAGTCACTCGCTCAATGGCAGGGCCGGCATTGGAAGTGCTCTGCGGATTAGGACGGCCGGGGCTACCCAAGGCAGATGTGGCCAAAATGTTGCCCGTTGCTTCCAGCCAATTCCCCCACAAGCGCAGAAGGATTTCCGGATGTCCCTTGAGCCAACGAACGCGAGCACGGAGGGTGACCACAGTGCCTTCCGCCAAGGTTTGAGACAAAGGCGCACGGACGCGGTTGGCTCCGGTGTCGCCGCGGTCAGAGGCCACAATTCTCAAGCAACCTCCTTGCACTCCACCAGTCGGTTGCCAGCGGGTATCCTCATGGGTGCCCTGCCAAAACCAACCCTCGGCTCCGCTGTCGAAGGTGCCGTTAGGCAGGACATGAACACCGCCTTGTGTCACCACCTCCACATTATCCACTAAACATTCCCCGGGCCCCAACATGAGGATTTGCAACTGACTGGCGCTGGCCATGCCGCCGAGGTCCAACACGCCGGTATGTTCGACAACCGTCCAAGCGGACTTGCTCGTTTCGTCGCTGTCGGCCCAAGCAGCCGCCCAACGCGGACTCATTCCTGCATCCACCCGTTCCAGGCTACTACCACCGCCATCGGCCCAGCGTCCCCAGCGACCGCCATCCCGGTAGGCCACTTCCTCTACTGTGATGTAGATTTTGTTGGTTATGATGATCCCGGATTGGTTGGTAGACACCAGATCGTCAGGCATTTGCAACTCTACGACATCCCGTCGATTTCCGAGGCGACCGGAGTAATTGCCCAGCACTCGTGTCGGGTTCAAATTGGTATGTACGGCCAAAAGGCGTGCTACATCACGTGCTATCACCAAAGTTTCACCAGGGCCCAAGATTGATCCCGCTGGCAGGTCAAAACGGATCCCCCCTCGGAGTCTCCATCCGGCCAAATCCACAACTCCGCCACTGCGGTTATAAAGTTCGATGAATTCGTCGTCCTCATTCTCAGTGATGGGATGGTAATACAGCTCATTGATCACGACCGGACTTTTTAAGAAGCGTGCGTTGGCGTGACCAGGCGTGGGTTGCTCCAAACGGTGCCATTCGACGGCACCATCCGGAAAACGGCCCCATGCCACACCGTTTTGTTGGGCGCCGAAGCGCAGGGCGTCGATGACCCTCGAGCCGTCCGGTGCCAGTAAGTAAATGGTTTCCCCCGCTGCGTTGAGAGCAAATCCGAGTTGCAGTTCGGTATAACTCAGCCAACCCAGGGCGGGAATGAGGGTACCCGTGGGGATGCGAAACTTGTTAGTGGTCGGGTCATCCGTCAGGATGCAACCGCTCAGGTCCACCGGATTATTGCCGTAATTAAACAATTCCACGAAATCAACCCACGGCGCATCGGTATGGGCCAGGATCTCATTGATAAAGATGGTGCGCCATGCGTGTGGATTGGGCATGTCGAATCCGCCCGGCGATCCGCCCCGGCGGTCGCTGGCGGACCATGCTTGGGGATCATCCTCGCCGTAGGAAGGGCGAGCCAGGACCAGTGAATGGCCGGCGCCGTCTGCCGCTGCTGGCCAAGGACCTTCATCATCGTAATTCACCTCCAAGAGGATGGATCCCAGCTCATCGTGCAGCCGGATCCGGCCTCCTCCGTTCGGCAAGATGTTGCCCGGATCGGCACCCTCTCGGGTCAATGGCCCCAGGACCCCGCTCACGCCATACACGGCCTGTACATCCGCTGGAGTTGCAGCTACCACCAGATAACTTCGGGCAGGAAGGGTGGTGCCCGAGGGAAACGTGTAATTTACATCCCCGCTGAGCTTGTAACCACCAAGATCCTCCGCCCACAAGCCGGAGTTGTAGAGCTCGATGAATTCAAGGTTTCGACCATCCGGACGATTGGTGGGATGATACATGATCTCTGTGATGGCCAAGGGGGTTCGCCGGCTCGATGGACCCGGTGGCTCGTTCGTGCCGCGAATATACTCCACTTCCAGCGGGGCGTAACCGACCGTGAAGGCAAGCTGAGAATTCGGCGGGATGGTATTAGGGTTTTGGGCACGGTCTCGCACATTGTTCACGGTCAGGACATAAATGGGCCCTGGATTCATGGGGGTGGTTCGCAAAGCGACAATCGTCGGTTCTGGCAACAATATAACGCCATGGATTCCGATGCCATGCGTAAGACTGTAGTTAGTGGGGTTGCTCGCGGTAACCGGGTCAACCGGTTCAGAATAGGTGACCATTAACAGAGTCGGATCGCCCAAATACCGAACCGCCCGCAGTGCTGGCGGATTCGTATCGGCAAGAACAGTGAGCGTGGCGGGGGCACTGTTGGTCCACCCATATGCATTGGTAATCGCACAGACGAACGCACTGCCGCTGTCAGCCAGCCGAACGGGACCGAAAAACAACACCTGGTTGGTGGCACCTGGAACGTTTGTTCCATGGCGTTTCCATTGATAGGTTGCGCCGAGGGAACGGGCCAGTTCTACCCGGAATATAGCCATGCTGCCTTCCACTGCCGTAACGTTGGTGGGCTGGCGAATGATGATGGGAGGGCCCAACCCGTACGGGATGCAACGAGATGCAGGAATCGGTTCTTCGATGGTGCCGTTGGGCAATTGCCAGCGAACGGCGAGATTGTCGCCGCCCCAACCTTCCTTCATGAGCGCCTCGATGTAATAGCGCTGCCCTGCAGTGAGTGAAATTAAAGCAGAGCTCTGTCCGGATTCCACCGTCCACGCGCGGGGTGGGGTCCAACCCACGACCTGGGCAATCAAGCGCTTATTCACCGGACTGTCATTCGTACTCAGGTAAAGCTGCGAAGCATCGTCACTGGCGATCCAGAACCGGTAGGTGCCCGTCATGGGGGGCACGATCAGCGCCTGTAGTCGTTGACCGTACATATCATAGACATCCGTGGGTGTTTCAAAGGCGGCGGTGAGAACCTCCTCAAAGGTGGGGTTATCGGGAAACCCGGGTGCATTAGTCAGATCGGCGACGGTCACCCCACCGCCGATGTTCAACCAGACCTGTCGAAGAATGCCTGCCGCCGGTTGTGCCAAAGTCAATCCCGGCAGCCAGAGCCCCAGGGCCACCAAGACCATGGATGAGAATTTAGAAAGGCTCATTTTCATGCGAAGCACCCATCATCACCTGCTTTTGAAGGGAATCGATCGAGGCCGGCTTGAGCCCCGGCCGCCCCTTCACAGCGTTTTCTACGAAAAGGGATTGCCTGCTGTCCGGGCTGGTTCGTGTTGAAGCCAACAGTTGTTCCCAGTCGCTTTCGTTTGGCCAGATTCTGCATCTGGACATTCGTAACCTAAGCTTTCTTATCGGCCAGTTTCCAGGCTTTCTTAAGTATACTCCAAATTGGTGTTGAGGACCTGCTCTATCATGCGGTGGAATTCGAGGCGGCGCAACAATGTTGACGGTGAAGCCAATTTGTAATTTTCTGGGAAGCGATCGAAACAAGGACCAAGCGCCAGCGAACCACCCATCCGTCCCCCCAACCACGGGCGATGAAAACAATTTTTGATCTTAAGACCGTCAAGGGCAACACCAACGCCAAAGTGGAAGCAGAGTTAAGTCGAACCGGAGGTCTGCTTCGACTCGCCCCTTGTTGGGTGCCCCGGTCATTTTTACAGCCCGGCATGCGATTGAAATTGCACCCCGACGATCTGTACGCCCTTGAAGCGCATCGGGATGGCATTGATGAGCGTTGGTTTGCCTCCACCACGGAAGCTGCAAACGAGGGCCGCCTCCCGGATCAAGGGCTTTCATATGTGGTAGTCGGACGGGAACGATTCACTTTGCGGAAGGCCGTGGAAGACTGCGGCGCCGTGCTTGTGGGTCGCGAGATTTGGAAAGGATACGAACGCTGGCCTGTCTATTCCAAATTCTTCGACAACATGGGGCCTATCCCCTTACACCTGCACCAAAATGCGGAACAGGCCCAAAAGGTCGGACAGGAGGGCAAGCCAGAAGGTTATTCCTTTCCCCCTCAGCACAACCGGGTCGGCGATCATTTCCCGTACACGTTTTTCGGTCTTGAACCGGGCACAACCAAACAACAGGAGCGCTGTTGTTTGGAAAACTGGAATCGAGGGGATAACGGCATCCTGGACCTTTCCAAGGCTTATCGGCTCAAGCCTGGCAGTGGTTGTTTGGTCCCGCCCTGTGTTTTGCATGCCCCCGGGAGCCTCTGCAGGTATGAACCCCAGTGGGGAAGCGATGTCTTCGGCATGTACCAGAGCCTCGTGGAAGGCCGTTTCGTACCTTGGGACCTCGTGGTCAAAGATGTTCCCAAAGCTCACCACCGGGACCTAGATTATTTGGTTAATCAGCTTGGTTGGGAGGGCAACACAGATCCTTGGTTTAAGGATCATCATTATCTTGAGCGTCAAGCTGTGGAAGATACAGCGCAGGAAGGTTGGATAGACCGATGGGTGGTGTACGGGCGCATTAAGGGTGTGCAGTATTTCACCGCGAAAGAGCTGACGAGCCAGCCCGGAGTTAATTGCATGATTCGGGATCAGGAGGCCTATGGGTTGATCCGTGTGCAGGGAACGGGCCGGATCAACGGGCAACCCCTACACTCCCCTACCCTCATCCGCTTTCACGAACTGACGGGAGATGAATATTTCTGCTGCGAGGAAGGCGCGCGAAACGGAGTGAAATTCGAAAACACCAGTCAGACAGAACCATTGGTTTGCTTGCGCTATTTCGGGCCAGAGGTCAACCTTGATGCACCGGAAATTGGCACGCGGCCGCGTTAAAGCCGGCAACATCAGCTTGCGGAACTCGAGCCCCTGTGGCAGTCCATTGGACCCAAGAGAGCAAGCTCAATAAATGACTCGAGAAAAGAAAAAGGTGACACCCCCTCCGCCAACACGGCACTTGCTGGTTCAGTGTCACCACGGTATTGGAATGAGTCAAGGAAGCCATCGTATGGCCAACCAGATTTGTTTTTCGAAGTACAGTCCTGACTATCGGCTGCTCAAAAGCCCTACTGTCATGCGGTCGCACCTTCACGGAGGGACTCCGCCGCACGGCTTTTTACCTCGGCTCCTCAGGACTATGTTCTTGGTTGCCGGTGCAAGCTTGGGAACAGGCTCGGCTCAGGATGCGTTGCAAACTGCGGTTCAGTTGGACCGAAGCTACGAGCAACGCACCACCGGCCGATTTTTACCGCCGGAGGAGGGCTTGCGAACTGGTCCGGTCACATATTCCATCAGCCTCGGCTATGGGGTGGAGTGGAACGACAACATTTTTTATCGAAAGCGGGACCGGGAATCCGATTGGATCCATTCGCCGCAAGCCTCGGTGCGTGCGGTTTGGCAAGCAACGAAGGACTCTGTATTGAGCGCAGGCGTGGGGCTGGGTTACCGCAAATACCTAGACCATAGCGGGTTAGACCGCTTTTACGTGGCTCCTGACACTGCTCTCTTTTATGACCTACCAGTGCGCGACTGGGTGATCACCCTTTTCGAGCAGGCCAGCTATTCGACGGACGTGCTTAGTCAGGGAGCCCTTAGTGGCCAAGCAGAATTCCCGCGTTTTGAGAACACGGTCGGATTTCGGGCATTGTGGCTCCCAGACCGATATGTGTTAGGGTTTGGCTATGCGCACTACAATTTCGTTTCCGACGGCGACCGGTTCAGCTACTTGGATCGAGCCTCGGAGCAAGGATTCGTCCGATTGGGATATCGGTGGGCGGAGTTGTCCCAAGCCGGTGTGGAAATCAGCGGCGCCTGGACTCGGTTTTCCTCCGACCTGCGGGGTGACAATCGGAACTTCAGTGTGGGCCCGTATGTGATCTGGCAATTGACCGAAGCCACGGACTTTTCGGTGCGAGGAGGTTACACGTTCTACGAGTTTGACGCTGACGCGTTTAATCCTAGAGAACGTAGCCTGGATTCATGGTACCTCAGCGGAGAAGCTCGTAATCGTCTGACCGATCACATCCAGCAGGCATTCTCCATTGCTCGCGTCGTCACCCAGGGGCTCAATCGCGGCAACCGATTTTTTAGCGACTTTCTCGAGAGTCTTACGGCATCGTATCGCGTCCAATGGGCATTCCACGAGCAAGGCACAGCTGGATTCGATGCATTTTATGAACACAGTTCGGAGCCCCGTGGCGGACAAGACGAGACCTATGACCGCTTTGGCGTCGGGGTTTCGAGCCGATGGCAATTCACCCGCCATTTCATTGCTGCTGTGGGCTATCGCTTCACATGGAAAGACTCTGACACTAACGACTTCGACTATCGACTCAACCTCGTGAGCATGCAATTAAACTACCGCTTTTAACCGAGTCGCCCAAGAACTCAAACCCAATCATACTTGCCGGAACGTCCCATGAAAGCGACGATCTCGATGGTAAACGCCCTGTCCAAATGGATGAGGGATCTTCATGCCAACGCGCGGATACTAACATCGATCCTCACTATGTCCTGCTTCGTTCACCTGCTGGGAGGCTGTGCAACGGCCCCTCCATCGGCCGCAGGGGGCGCAGCCACAGAGGGGACGACACCCTACGCCTCCACGATTCTGAGTGAGGGAGATGTGATTCGAATTGGTTTTGAGGCGGACACCAACCTGAATACCATTGCTCAAATTCAGCTAGATGGTACGGTCACGCTGCCTCTGCTAGGTGCGGTGCCCGCCGCCGGCAAGGCTCCGGAAGAGCTGCGTGCAGACTTAATGAAACGTTATGAAAAGCTGTTGAGTATCAACGAGCTCACCGTCACGGTAATCAATTCCGTCGCCAGTGTTTATGTCTCTGGAGCAGTGCTGAAGCCGGGCCGTATCCCCCTGGTTCGCCCTATGACGGCACTCGAAGCGATTATGGAGGCCGGGGGACCTGACATCCGTCGCGCCAAACTGAAAGCAGTGACCGTTCTTCGACGTGAGGAAGGGCGCCAACGTCATTTTACTTTGAATCTGCAAGACGCCCTGCGTGGCCATGATCCAAATCCTTTTTATCTCAAGCCATTCGACATTCTCCACGTGCCAGAGAAACGATTTAACTTCTGACGGCCAAGTCATGCAGCCTCGAGGCGTGGGCAGGATCAGTACGCCAGGCGGCCTTGTTGGAAAGGCCGACACCGTTTGACTGAGTCAACAATCTTTCCTTTCGCTGGATCGGCGTCCGCATGCTCCCGCGCTCTAACAGGGACCTTTTCGATCACAGCATCATTGGATCATGCTGGGTCGCGGATAAGTTGCGAGCATCTCTTGGGTTGAAAAAATGAACAGGGCGCAAGACGAATTTGCCCCGCGCCCTGCACGCAGAAGATTTTCAAGGTCATTTACTTCTGCTGAGCTTTTTGTTCTGCCTTGCGAGCTGCCCGCCACGCGGCCCACCGGCGTCGCTGCGCCTCAATAATCCGGCGTCGGCCCTCGGCGCTGATCATGCGCCGTTTACGGCGTACGACCGGAAGCTGTGGAGCACTGGCAGTTAGCGATTCGGCCGCTTCGGGCAATGGCTTAGCGCCGAACCTAACTGGGCGGCGTCGGGCTGTAACGCTGCTGCCGGTGGCTGCCCCTTCTAAGATTGCATTGAGCTCCTTTTCCAGGGCTTCAATCTTTTCCTTGATAGCAACCGCACGACGCAGTTGCTCACTGGACAAACTGGCAAATGCACCATTCATGCTACTACTCAAAGCCCGAGCTAGGTTGTTTGGCAAGTGTGAAATTGCAACCTTAGCTACTGACGCGAGCCGCACACTGCACGCCTAAGAGCGATCTCAGATCAACGTAGCAGGCACGCACGGTGCATGCATACGCATGCTTCATGGCTATTAGAGGGCCCCCTAACAATGTTGGCACTATAGGAAACTTGGAGACGGTCTGGGATGGATTGGAACGCGATCCTATGCTAGGTTCAGGGCACCTTGGGCTGCATGGGCTGTAAGCCTGCCTTCGCCGAGTCTCTGACACAGAAAGAGATGCTCGAGAGTTTACACCGCGGACAAACCTCCGAACGCCCGGCTCATTGCATACCGAGGTGCAAATTGGCCAATCTCATACGGCGGTCGGCATTTGCAGCGCTTCCCGCAGTTGCGGAGAGGCCTGCCGGCGATCAGAGGTGAGGACACTCGGAGTCAAGCTATAGACGCCGACTTCTCAATCGGCTCGACAGGCAAGAACGTCTGCGCTTCCGCCCGTTTTGCATGCGTGGGTACAACATAGCAGCGTCTTCATCTTGCGATTCGCAGCATTCTACCTGGTGTCTTAAAACACACAGGATCGGTCCAAAGAAATGTGCTCGCACCACGAAATGAACCAAGGTTGCAGAGGCAAGGGAGGCCAGGGATTGCCATGGGAAAGGAGCCTCTGCTTCAGTGGTCCACGCAAGGATTCCAAAGGTTCTTCAGGCCTGTCGCCTAAGGGCCAATGCCGAGTATGCATGGAACCCAGGGTTCGAAAGTTGTAGCTTTGCGAGGAAGTCCTCAGCGATCTTCGTCTATAAATGTGGCCACCACCGGCCGATGATCCGAAGCCAATCCCCAATTCGGGAAGGCTAGGACGTAACTTTCCTCCGGGATCCACTCGGCAACCATACCCGGTGCGAGGAGAATGTAATCTACGCGCGAGTAGGAATCCTCGACCTCGTAAAAATGAGTCCATGTAATCCGCGGAGGATCGGCGCGCGGTCGCACGGCTGCAATCGTGTCACCGTTCCGTTCGGCGGGACGGGTGTCCGTCAACCGGTGGCGACCGCTGCCTATTACCGTTCGCAAAGTGCGCGAATTTTTAACGTCGTTCAGGTCGCCAGCGACCAACAGGTTGGCACGCGGGTTTCGGGCGAGGCGTTCTTCGATTTTGGAGCGGAGAATGCGTGCCTCCTCCAGACGCATGTCAGCCTGATCCGCTACCCCAACCGGCCGCCGGGATTTCAGATGCACAACGAACATCGTGAGACGATACCTTGAGCGGATTTCTACATCTACCTCGAGGATTGCACGGCTGACGTGAAGCCTGCGGCCGTTCAATAGGTAAGTCTCGTTGGTATGCGATCGGCGGGCCAAGATGGGCCAACGACTCAGCAATGCCACTTGAATGTTGGTATCCCATCCTGGGGCGAGTTCATACCAGGGATAGTCCAGTCCAAGAAGTTGCAAGCGCTGACGTAGATCTTCCAGGGCGGGCAGGCCTCCGACTTCTTGCAGGGCCAATACATCGGGTTGAATCAGTTGAATGGCGCGTCCAATTTGAGCCTTAGCTTCCTCACTTTTGACCGGTCGCCCGGTTCCCTCCTGAAGGATGTAATTGGCAAGGTTATAGGTCGCCACCCGGAAGCTTTGAGGTTCTGCAGCCGTGCAAACAATGCAGCCTCCAAGCGACCCTGCGATCACGATTCTTAAAAGGAACCCCATCTTCATGATTTGGCATGCGTCGCAATCATGACCTCGCCGGGTGCGAAAAGCGCAGTCGAATTTAAATCAAGATCCGACCTTCGAAGACAAACTCAGCCGGTCCCACGAGCTCAACGTCGGTGAAAGCGTGCCCCGCTTTGCGGAATGCCACAAGAAGGGTATCCCCGCTCTGCACCCGGACCTGAACGGGCGAAGCATAATCGTGCAAGGCAGCGGCAATCAACGCCGAGGCAGTCACGCCCGTGCCGCATGCCAACGTTTCGCCTTCAACACCACGCTCGAACGTTCGAACGCGGATTCGCCCCGGTCCCATGGGTTGGACGAAGTTTACGTTGGTACCGCGTGGGGCAAACAAGGGATGCCATCGGACTTCCGGACCGAGCGATGTCACGGGTGCTTGCTCTGCATCCGAAACGAATATCACTGCATGGGGAACACCGGTATCAATTGCGTGCACCTCCAAGGAGCCCGTCCGGGTTGCCAGTTGCATGTGGAGCCGTAAATCTTTGGGCGGAGTCAGTTGGAGCGCGACCTGCTCGCCGGAGAATCGGGCCTGCACCACCCCAGCGAGGGTTTCGAATCGAAGGGAGGATGCGTTCCCGCCTGTGCATCGTTGAACGAATCGGGCAAAGCATCGGGCACCGTTTCCGCACATTTCGCCCACGCTTCCGTCGCTATTGTAGAATTCCCATGACCAATCGGCGCGACCAGAATCGCAATGGCGCCACGCAATAATTCCATCCGCACCGATGCCGCGGTGTCGATCGCACAAGCGTCGCACGAGTGCCGGATCGAGTTTTACCCGTCCCTCCCTGTTATCGAAGAGGATGAAATCATTGCCGGCTCCCTGCATTTTCCAAAAGCGCAGCTCCATGCCCCTTACATTAACTTCGGTTACACGCAGCGAAAAGGCGAAAGCCTGGATGCGGACCCGGAACTATCCATGCAAATCTGGACTGGTTGCGCCTTCGGGGCGTCCAAATGCCAGCCCAGGGTAATCATTCCGCATTGCATTCCGTACACGCTGACGCATGCTGCAGGGTTAAGCCGATACTGTGGGAGACTCGTAAAGGAAACGCCATGAGACGGGCAAGCAGAGAGATCTCATTGGTTTGGTTGACCTGTATGGTCCTCGGACTGGCAGGCTGTGGAACGGTTCCGGAGACAGGCCGAACGCAATTACGGTTGTTAAGTACCGCAGACGAGCGGCAACTGGGTATACAGAGCTTCGAGAGGCTCAAAAAGGAACTCAAGATCAGTCAGGACGCGCAAGCTGCTGCCATGGTGGAAAAAGTGGGCAGGGCTATTGCCGCGGTGGCTCCCTTGCCGGAGGCACAGTGGGAATTTGTATTGTTCGAAAGCGCAGAAGCCAACGCATTTTGTTTGCCGGGCGGCAAAGTCGGGGTCTACACAGGCATTCTGCCGATCACCAAGACCGAGGCAGGCTTAGCGGCTGTTTTGGGGCATGAAGTCGCGCACGCGGTCGCACGCCACGGAGCGGAACGCTTGACGCACGAGCTGCTGCGTCAACTCGGTGGACAAGCCCTGGCCCTGGGGGTGTCCGGGGCAGATCCGCGCATGCAACAAATGGCGCTGTGGGCCTATGGGGTCGGCACGGAAGTGGGAGCGATCCTGCCTTACAGCCGTTTGCAAGAGTCAGAAGCAGATCGGATCGGACTGCTTTACATGGCTCGGGCAGGTTACGATCCACGGGAAGCCATCCACTTTTGGCAAAGGTTCGCAGAGTACAATCGTCGGCAGGGCGGCGGCAACGTTCCCGTATGGCTGCGCACGCATCCGTTGGATGAAACGCGCATCCGCCAGCTTGAGCAGTGGATGCCGGAAGCACTGGCGGAGTACGAGAAAAGTCAGAATCGAGTTCGAATCACTCGATAGCGGAAACGACCGTGTGGCTCTATGGAGCCAAATGCGGGCCTGTGTCGGTGGTTCTCTTGGCGTTTGACAGACAATCCAAGCCGAGGCTGCAGGTTGCGTTCCGAGGTTGTCGCCGTCCGAAGGTCGCTTGGCTTTTGCCCGTGGGTTGCTGAGGTTATGCCCGGCGACTCAGACGCAGGAACTGCTACCTTGAGGCTACCCGCAAGTGTCCGTGGGACAGTTTTGGTGTGGAACCATCTGTTGTTGCGACGCAACAGTGAGTAAGGCAAAGGGCGTAGGAATTGAAATGGCTGAAACGGGGCCGAGACAAAGTCCCGGGAGGGGGTCAAATCGGCGCTTGCCAGGAGGGTGGGTAAAGAGTAGTTTGAGAGTCCTTAAGTTCAAGGCGAACCAAGGGACTGGCGCCGAGTCAATCGGCTTGGAAGCATTTATCTTATGGTGAGGATTCGGTTGAAGCGTGTTGGGGCGAAAAACAAGCCTTACTACCGCATTGTAGTAGCCGATAGCCGCAGTCGTCGGGACGGTAAGTGCTTGGACGAGATTGGCACGTATAATCCCATGCAGAAGCGGGATAATGTCAGCATGGACATGGGGAAACTTGAGCTTTGGCTAAGCCGCGGTGCTCAGCCTACGGAAACCGTGGCCAGTTTCATCCGGCGATGTCGCCGGGCAGGCAGTTCATCGTCCAGCGCCTGAACTGGAATCCTCGGGCAAAGCCTGAGGTATGCGCGAGTTCTTAGAGTTTGTAATTAAGGGACTGGTGTCCCGACCTGAGACGGTGAACATCCGAGAAGTTCGCCGGTCGGGTATGCTGGTGTATCAGGTGAGTGTGGATGAAGCAGACATGGGCAAGGTGATTGGCAAAAATGGTGTCACCATCAATGCCATTCGCTCATTGGTTCAGGTTGGGGGTGCTCGTCGAGGTCAACGTTGCGCGGTTGAAGTCAACGAAGCAGGTGGGGGCCGGCGTTAGTTAGCCGGGGTTGGCCGGCACCGGGACCAGCTCATGCGCATTGATGTGCTCACGTTGTTCCCGGGCATGTTCACCGGCCCCATGGACGAAAGCATTTTAAAGCGGGCGCGGGCCATGGGGAAGCTGGACCTGCGGATTCACAATTTGCGGGACTTTACCCATGACCGGCATCGCACTGTGGACGATCGGCCCTTTGGTGGAGGGCCGGGCATGGTGCTAAAGCCCGAACCGATCTTTGAAGCTGTGGAGACATTGAAAGCGGAGGGTGAGGAGCCCTGGGTGATCCTGCTGTCGCCAGCCGGGCGCGTCTTCAACCAAGAGATCGCCCGCACATTGGCCCAACGTCCTCGGCTGTTATTCATATGTGGCAGTTACGAAGGCGTGGACGAACGTGTTCGGTTGGTTTTGGCCAATGACGAGCTGTCCATTGGCGACTACGTTTTGACCAATGGGGCCTTGGCAGCCATGGTAATCATTGACGCGGTCACACGGTTGTTACCGGGGGTCTTGGGAGATGAGGCAAGCCCATTGGATGAGTCTTTCAGCCAAGGGTTGCTCGAATACCCACAGTACACTCGGCCAGCCGAATTTCGTGGCCTGAAAGTTCCAGAAATCTTGTTATCGGGCGATCACGCCGCTATCGCGAAATGGCGAGCGGAACAAGCCTGGCGACGGACAGCTGAACGAAGGCCGGACCTTTGGGCAAAATGGCTCAAAGATCATCCAGATGCGCTTCCCACTCGAAGGGAGGGGCAACCGGGTAGCAAACTGGGCTCCAATCAAGAGTCGGGACCCAGCAGGTCTGACTCTCCACCGCCTCCCGGTTTTGTGACGGAAGAAAAGGAGTAATGGCATATGAACCAGGCGATCTTGGACAGAATTGAATCGGAACAGTTTCGCAAAGACAAACCGGACTTTGCTGTCGGCGACACCGTGCGGGTCCATACCCGAGTGGTCGAGGGTGACAAAGAACGAATCCAGGTCTTTACCGGGGTGGTTATTGCCCGAAGGGGGCGGGGCATGAATGAAACCTTTACCGTGCGCCGCATCAGTTACGGTGAAGGAGTCGAACGCGTTTTCCCTCTGCACTCGCCTCGCATTGAGAAAATCGACGTGGAACGACGTGGAAAGGTGCGTCGAGCCAAACTGACCTACTTGCGGAAACGGGTCGGCCGAAGCGCGTTGCTAGTGCCAGAAAAGGAAGGAGGCCGGGGTCCTGCGGTCGGATCTTCTTCTGACAAGCCCGCCGAGCCAACGAAATCGTGAGTCTTGTTGCCTACAAACTGGGGATGGATCGCAGGAGTCTTCCCGGCAGCACGGGCAGCTTGGGAAGCGGAATTCAACGTGGAAACCGTGGGAATTCGGCACTGTCGGTGCGCGGTGGGGCAAAAATTATTTGAATGGGTTGCCACCACGGGTCTGCATGGAGATGGCGTACAATCCTGTGCTGGCCGTAATGAACAACGTCTGATGCCCCCGCCCGCCGAAGCTGACGTTAGCGCACCATCGCTCTGGCACTTGAATGGTTCCGAGGTGTTTGCCTTGTCGATCAAACACCAGCACTCCGTTGCCGGTTAAATACAGATTCCCTTGCTCGTCGACGGTCATCCCGTCGGAACCAGCTTCGCAAAAAAGTCTCTTTCGACCCAGAGAGCCGTCGGATTGGATGTCGTAGGCATACGTTTTGCCAGCCCGAATATCAGCGACAAAGAGGGTTTTTCCATCCGGGGTGCCGGTAATACCGTTTGGCTGCAGGAGGTCGTCGACAACGCGCTGCAGGAGTCGGCCGTCAGCGCTCAATCGATACACATGCTGACCCGGCTGGGGCGGCTCCTTGTGTTTCCACCAAGGCCGCTGGTAATAAGGATCGGTGAAGTACACGTCGCCGTTGGGCGCCACCCAGACGTCGTTGGGACCGTTCAGCGGGCGGCCTTCGAACAGCCAGAGCAGCACTTCCACGGTTCGGTTAGTGATGTCAATGCGCCACAGCGCGTTGGTTTCATCCGCACATACGATCAGACGGCCTTGCCGATCGAAACACATGCCGTTGGCACGTCCGGCTGGTTGCAGAAAGGTGGTCAGTTCTTCGCTTACGCTCCATTTCAGGATTCGATTGTTGGGCTGGTCGGTGAAATAAACGTTGCCTTCCGGATCAGCGGTGGGGCCTTCTGTGAATCGAAAACCGTCGGCCAGCTTCCGCAAGGTCGCTCCGGGAGCGAGAAGGGAAGCTAGCGGATCAGAACTCTGGGCGCCTACTGTGGAAGTCACACAAAACCAGATGAAGAGTAAGCAGAATTTCATGGAGGATTTCGTTGCATTAGCCGCCTAAGGATGCAGGATCACTTACATCGCCCTTGTTAAACTCTACGTAAGCCTCCGTCAAGTCCGTGGCATACATAACGGCCGACGCATGACCCAGGTTCAAGCGGATGTGGAGCTCGAATTGTAGTGGGGCCACCGCTTCACAAAGTTTCTTGAAGGGGACATTGGTGGGGCGACCTCGTCGGAGACACCAGAGCACGTTTGTTGAGCCGGGCGCGGCGTATCCGATGTCCACTTTTTCTTCTACGATTCGGGCTGAACTGTAACCAAGGGCGTCCATGATCCGTCCCCAATTGGGATCGCCGCCATGCCAACTGGTTTTGACCAACGGGCTGTTGGCTACGGAACGTGCGGCGACGTCCGCCTCCCGCTGATTCCGGGCTCCAAACACCCGGACGGTCACGACTCGGTGCACGCCTTCGCCATCCCGAACGATCATTTGGGCAAGGTCTAAACAGGTTTGTTGCAGTGCTGTTTCAAAGGCTAGGAACGCCCGGGACTTTATGTTCCACGGCTCGTTTTGCGCACAGCCGTTGGCCAACAGGAGGACGGTGTCATTGGTGCTCATGTCTCCATCCACCGTGATGCGGTTGAAGCTGCCCGCCACGGCTTCGGTGAGGGCCATTTGCAAACTGCGCCGGTCCACTGCTGCATCAGTGGTTAAGAACGCCAACATGGTCGCATGGCGCGGCATGGAAGCGGGGCGCCGTCCAGTAGGGCTCATTCCAGGATGGATCATGCCGGCCCCTTTGGCGATCCCACCGAGTCGGAACACCCGGCCTTTCCACTCCCATTCACGGGCAATCTGTTTGGGACGGGTGTCGCTCGTCATGATGGCCTCTGCGGCAGCAGCCGCCGCTTGCGGACCATGGGCCAATTCACGGGCTGCAGCTTGAATCCCCGCTCGGACCTGTTCCATTGGCATCGGCACACCGATCCGGCCCGTGCTGGCGACCAAGACTTCCTGTGGCCGCAAGCCCAAGACTCGTGCTACTTCCCGGGCCATGGCACGGGCGTCGGCAAGCCCTTGGCGGCCCGTGCAGGCGTTGGCGTTGCCGGAATTGGCCACAATGGCGCGCGCAGTTCCGCGCCGCACCACTTCGTGGCAGATCTTGACGGGAGCAGCCACCACTTGGTTGGTGGTGAACATGCCTGCCACAGTAGCCGGAGTGTCCGAGACAATCAGTGCCAGGTCGCGCTTTGGGCCCCGTTCGGAACCTTTACCGGTTCCCAAACGTTTGATGTCGCAAAAAATCCCGGCAGCCCGGAAGCCACGTGGGGCTGTAATCGATCCTTCAATCGTTCGCATGCGATAAGCCATGATGAGGCGCCCGGCCGGCTCCAGATTTGCAACCATCGGAGCGGATGAGCAGCTCCATTCATCGGCCTGGACGCTGTTCTTTTCCCATTCCAATCCAGCAAGCGGCGTCAATAAAGGAACTGCTGAGGAACGGCAAGTCCCGCTTATTGGACATTCGGATGAGGAGCGTTCCAGGAGTTGGGCTGAGCGGCGTCAACCGAGTTGGATTCAAAACTCTCAATTTGCACCGACTGAAGCAAGTTCACGCTGGGCACAGTCGTAGCGCAGGCTTTTTCGTACACATCAAGCCTGCTGCACCATTCGGCCGCCCGAAAGTGCCGTTCCACGTTTTTTTCCCTCGTGCAAAAGGATCAGGATGGCCGGCTTTTTGGGAAGGACGAACCCGATGCGGTCTCTGCCCAGAAACGCTGCTCGGCTAATGGCCAGTCCCATCCGGTTTGTTGTTTCAGAACTGCCAGTCCCACCACGGGCGGATGAGTTTGATCGGCTCGCATGCGAGGTTCCAGATATTCCAAAGCCTCGAACAAGAGCCGATTGGCTGCTGGATAATCCAAGCCCGTAAGTTGAGCGATATACCGTGTGGCACGGTCGATGAGCTTTCCGTTGGTAGGAACCACCCAGACCATGGTATTGCCCATGATCCGACCCAGGGATGCCATCGTGGCCGTTGAGACCGCATTAAGCATCATTTTCACAGCCACACGCAGTGGTCCTTCCAAGCCGAGGCCGGTTGAAGTGAAAGCAAGAAAACAGCGGCCTACCCTCCGCCACGGGCCGTCGTCAAGGAGACGTTCCAATTTGGCAAGGGTTTCAGCCGGCCCGACTCCGACAACCATGGTTTCTGCGCCGGCTTCACAAGCTTCTCGAAGGCATTGGGCAAAAAAGCCGGCGGGATTCTCCAGCAGGGGCAAATCGCCAGGGCCCATGATAACAACTGCCGCGTCTCCCGACTGCAAGGGTCTATCGTTCAGACCGTCCTGACCAATGCGGAATCTTAGGAGTTCCTGCAAGGTGATTTGGCGCAAGGTCTGAAGAACTGATTTCAGCTTTTCTGGTGGGACCAGTGCCGAAATCTCCGCTTCGGTCCATGCAAGGCAGTCGGGCGTGCGTTTGCAGACATATTGCCAGGCTGATAAGGAATCCGGCTGAGGCACATAAAGGAAGGCCCACGATTCGGCTGCTTGGGAGTCTTGGAATTTGCGAAAGGGCGGCACTGAAAAAGTGGGAGATCGCTCCGCGGTATCGGTGAAAACGTCCGGCGCAAAGCAGCCTGCGTAATAATTCACTCGCCCACCCCGGGCGTAAACCTCGCGTTCCATTTGGACCCATTGGGCCAGGCTCGGTAAAGCTGGCCCGGACAGATATCCGTGCAAATGCTGCAATTGGGTCAGCGTAATCCCGGGGATGGCTGCTTGCTCAAGGGGTGGCCCTATGCAGCCCTCGCATTCGGCATCGGCCAGAAGCCTTCGAATCACAAGCTCCAAAACCGTGACCATCACGGCCAGTTGAATGCTCGTGGCCTGCATACGTGTGGATCCCGTGATGGCCATGGGCCCTGTGGTCAGGTTCCATTTCCGGATCCGAGGCTCATCCAATACAGCCCGGCTCCGCGCTACGTAAGCGCGGAGAATCTCGTCAGGATTGTTGTAAACAAACCAGGTAACGGCCCCTGCTTCCCATGCGGCCCATGCTGTGCCAATCACAAACGGAGTCTCGCCGCCCTCTGTAATGGCGAAAACCACGTCACGGGGTCCCACCCCCAAATCCCGCAATTGCTTCCGACCAAACTCCGTGTGGTCCTCAAAACCTTCCACGGCCCGAACCAGGGCGTAATCCCCGCCGGCCATAACCGGGATTGCTCTCTGTTCCCAATCCGCAGCGGTGCTGCTGTCTACTCGGCCCGAGCGAGCAGCCGTTTGCCAAAATTCCCGCCACAATCCGCACAATAAAATGCCAAGCCGACCAGTGGAACCACAACCGGTGAGAAATATCCGGCCACCGTCACGCACAGCGCGGTGGATTTGGTCAGCGGCAACCCACAATGGGCCCGTCTGAACCTCCTGCTCAAAACGTTGAAGCACGTCTTGATCCACAGCAAACAGGAGTCGCAGGGCTGCCCGAAGGTCATTCCGCGCCACAGTTGCCAGGTTTTTGGTAACCGGATGAGATTGCTCCGTGACCAAGTAGCCCAGATTGAACTGATCAGCGGTCGCCAGAAAAGCATCCGATCGACGCGCTGCCCGTGAGGTTAATTCCGTTTGCACGATGTTTGGTTCCATGTTTGCCCAAGCTTCAGCCGGCCAGCAATCATGCGAACTCCAAGGGCCTTGCGAAAGACAAGAAGTATTTCCAGGGTGAATGTGTGGTGAGTCTCCTGCCACGAGGATATGCCTCAATCAACGGGGCTGTCCAGATTCACGCTCTACAAACGAACCTAAAGCATGCGAGTACCTCGGGACCACATGGCCCACGTAAAGATGCTTTCCAATGAATGCGGAGTGGCATCCACAAGTCCAACGAAGCATGAGGCCCATGCTTGGCACCAGTGGGGTTACCGGACCTGGTCGCTCCATGCAGGTTACGTTTGGTCGGCCGACGATGACATTGACCCGGCCACGCGTGCCACAGGCAGGTCACGCTGGCTGGCCCTTGAGTTTTCGATGGCAGCCTGGGGCCATTCTGTACGAGCCGGCGCTACTGAAACGCCGACGGTTGCTGATACCCTGGCCGCGTTGTTTGACCTCGCTGGCGCTGAGCTTGACGGGATGGATCGTGATTAGTTAGCAGGGACGAGCCTTACAGCCAAACGCGCTGAACAGATGGCAGGCAGACTTCCCCGAGGACTGCCTGAAAGCAGAATGGTCGCCTGAGTCTATGCGGACCAAGTCGCGTTTCCTCCAATCGAGTCTTTCGCAGCTTTGAGCTGGTTTGGTTCCAATGGTTGGGTCCGTACACCCCCCAGCCCTTCGGCCCGCACTCAACCTTTCGGAGGCTGGTCGGGCGCAAAGCCGATCGGTCTCCAACGCACCAACGCCGGCGGGTGACTAAACCTTTCGGCTGTTTTACAGCCGCTTAAAACGCATAGAATGTTCGCTGGAATCCGCCCGCAAACACCTTGCAGCGCGGAAACATTGGTTTTGCGCTCTATCGCCTGGCCGCTGGCCGAGAGCAGGAATGCGTGGAAAGCCCGCTTCAATGATTGGCTCAGAGGCCACGCGCATCAACGATCTCGTTTTGGGCACCCAAAACGACCACACGAGGTTTCCATTTCCGAGCCTTGAGTTTGTCCACCCACGTGTAGCTCATGATTGTCAGGCGGTCTCCCGGTTTACCCAAATGCGCTGTGGCCCCGTTCAGAACGATGGCACGGGAACCGCGCGGCGCCGGGATGGCATAAGTCTCGAAACGCTCACCATTGGACATGTTGCCGCACAAGATCTTCTCATAGGGGAACAGGCCCACCCGGTCCATGAGGTCCTGATCAATGGCCAGGCTCCCCTCATAATCCACATTGCTCGCGGTAACCCGCGCCCGGTGAATTTTCGACTTCAAGAGCTGGACTTGCATATAGGCCCGTAGCCGGAATCCCTCGCCTCAAATGGGACGGGACTCCGGGCGTCCTCCCGCCGAGATCCAAGATAAAGGAAGCCCACCATGGATTCAACGCCGTGATCCCTGTCAGTCAAAAGGGTCTTCAATCGGCCCGCAAGTCGCTTACGAAGCTGCGCTACGAACGTGGCTGCGGCGCAGTTAGCGCGCCAGAGCGGGTTTTCTGAAATTTCTCCAATTTGGGGCGGATCACCCACTGGCAATACGCATGATCCGGGTTTTTCCGAAAGTAATCCTGATGATAGGGTTCTGCAGGGTAAAAACGTTCCAACGGAACGATCTCGGTGACGATCGGTCGCGCGAAACGGTTCGAAGCAGCGGTTTTGGAACGTTCCGCAATTTGGCGCTGCTCCTCAGTAATGTACAAAATGATGGAGCGGTATTGCGGACCCACGTCGGCTCCCTGTCGGTTGGGCGTGGTGGGATCGTGGGCGTCCCAAAACGCCTCCAACAAATCTTCGTATCGGATTCGCGCCGGGTCGTATTCCACCTGGATTACCTCCGCGTGCCCGGTGGTGCCGGTGCAGACCTGTTTGTAGGTAGGGTTAGCCACATGTCCCCCTGCGTAACCGCTGGTGACCGACAAAACTCCGGGTAAGGTTTCAAACAATGCCTCCATGCACCAGAAGCACCCGCCACCCAGGACTGCGATCTCTCGGCGCCCAGTCGCGGTCATCGGTGCTCCTACCTGGCTTGGCGCATTTTCAGCCATGCTCATGGTTCCCAACAAGATCAGGCCTGCTGCTGCCCATAAGGCCATTCGGCAGTCTCGCACGGTTTGCAATGCATGATGCATTGACACGCAGACGATAGCGCCTCTTCGTGGGATGCGCTACTCCTGACTGCTCATCCAGGCCAGTGATGGGCCGAGTAGAGTTGTCCCTCAGAAGTCCTCGGTGAACGCCAAGGGACGTCATCCGTTTGCTCTTCAGCGGATTCGGAGTCGGAATTGCGCGGACCCTTTCGTAAACAGGCACGTGCTGCCTTGCCAGAGAACGGGGAGGTTGGTCTAATGCCCGGCGTGCTTTCGCAGCAGACCATCAAACGTTCGGTGAACTATTCGGGCGTGGGTCTTCACAGTGGCAATCGGGTTACCTTGACCCTGTTGCCGGCGCCGCCCGGTCACGGGATCCGATTTCGTCGGGTGGATCTCGAGGCGCGGCCGGAGATTGAAGCCCGGATTGAAAATGTGGTGGACACGCAGCGTTCCACCACCTTGGGCAAAGGCTCCGTTCGGATTCACACCGTGGAGCACGTGTTGGCTGCTCTGAGCGGATGCGGTGTGGACAACGTCATTGTGGAATTGGACGCCAACGAACCGCCCATCGGCGATGGCAGCGCCCGTGAGTATTGCAAGCTCATCCACGCCGCCGGTTTGCAGCCCCAAGAGGCGCCTCGCCAGGTTTACGCGGTGACAGAACCGCTGGCGATTCAGTTGGGCGATTCATTCATGCACTTGGTGCCGGCTCCGGAGTTTCGGATTTCCTGTACGAGTGCCGATCGTTCCGGTCACCACACCCAGTTTTTTTCCTTGGTCGTCACGCCCGAATCATGGGAACGCGAACTGGCTCATGCCCGAACCTTCTGCTTCTTCGAGGAAATCGAATACCTGATCAAAAACGGACTGATCAAAGGCGGGAGCTTGGAAAACGCGATAGTGATTCGTGATGATGCTGTCTTGACCACGGAGCCGTTACGGTACCCAGAAGAGTTTGTCCGCCACAAGATGTTGGATATTGTGGGCGACCTGGCTCTGTTGGGCCGGCCGATTCTAGGCCACCTCCTCGCGGTTCGACCCAGTCACACGGCCAACTGTGAGTTGGTGCGGCAATTGGATGCACGCTACCGCAGGGCTACGCCCCTTGGGTTTGGTCCCCCGGCAGCGGAAATTCCCTGCTCGGAGACCGTCTCAAGCAACAGCTCGCACGATGTTGTCTTGGATGCCTGCGCGCTGGATATTCAGGAGATCATGAAGCTGATTCCTCACCGCTATCCGTTCCTGCTGGTGGACCGCATTGCCGTGCTTGAGGAGAATCGCATTGTGGGGGTCAAGAACGTAACGATCAACGAACCCTTCTTCCAGGGGCATTTCCCGGGTCATCCAGTGTTTCCAGGGGTTTTGCAGTTGGAGGCAATTGCCCAAGTTGCCGGGGTCCTCATGCGTCGCAAGTTCGCGGACAAACCTCAAATCGCGTACTTCATGTCGGCAGAGGAGGTCAAATGGCGCAAGCCGGTTTGGCCCGGCGACACGCTGGTTGTGGAGGTGGACCTGCTCAAAGCGCGGGGCAAGGTGGGCAAAGCCCGAGGTCAGTGTAAGGTGCGTGGCGAAGTCGTGAGCGAGGCTGTGGTGACGTTCATGCTTATGGATGCTTGAGCTGCTCGCCCGTTTATGTCTGATCCATGGCCATTCATCCCACAGCAATCATTCATCCAGGGGCCAGAATCGGCCGGGACTGTGAGATCGGTCCGTATTGCGTCATTGGGGCCCATGTAGAGATGGGTGACCGATGTCGGCTGCATTCCCATGTGGTCATTGACGGCCATACTCGGCTCGGCTCGGAGAACGAAATCTACCCGTTTGCCTCGATTGGGCTTCGAACTCAGGATTTAAAATGGCAGGGGGGCGTCACGCGGGTCGAGATTGGAGATCGCAATACTTTCCGGGAGGGGGTCACGGTCCACAGTGCCACTCAAGAGGGCGCAGCGACTGTCATTGGATCCGACAACCACATTCTCGCCTATTGCCACATCGCGCATGATTGTGTGCTGGGCAACCGAATCATCATGTCGAGCTACGCCGGCTTGGCCGGGCACGTACACGTAGAGGATCAGGCCGTGTTGGCCGGTTACGCTGCGGTTCACCAGTTCTGTCGCATCGGACGGCTGGCCATGGTCGGTGGCTGTTCCAAAGTGGTGCAGGATGTACCTCCCTTTATGCTGGCCGATGGTAGCCCTGCCGAAACGGTGACCATTAACAAAGTGGGGCTCGAACGCGCAGGAATTTCAGAGGAAGTTCAAGCCGCCCTGCGCCAGGCGCACAAGCTTTTGTTCCGCAGCGGACTAAACCTTGCAAACGCGCTGGCTCGGATCGAGTCCGAATTGCCTCCGTATCCTGAGCTGCGGCATTTAGTGGCTTTTGTGCGCAGCAGCACCCGGGGGATCAGTCGATGATGTCCTCCACGGCATCCCGGCCAACATGGAGGTCCTCGTTGGTCCTCCGCCCACAATTGTCCCACCCGGCATGAACACGTTGCAACGCCATTTACTGGGCCAGGTCGTGGCAACCATGCTGCTAGCGGTGACCGTGTTTGTGTTCGTTCTGCTACTGGGCAACGCAATCCGGGAAGTGCTGCTCCTGCTGATGCAGCGCCAAGTTAGCCCAGGAATTGTCCTGCAGGCGCTGGGTTTGCTGCTGCCTTATGTAGCCCCCTTCGCGCTGCCCATGGGCCTGCTGACAGCCACTCTACTGGTGTTTGGGCGCTTCAGCGCTGACCAAGAACTGACCGCAGCCCGAGCTAGCGGGCTTAGTTTGGCATGCTTGGTCACGCCGGTTTTGGCGTTGTCAGCCCTGCTCAGCGTTGTCGCGATCTTGTTTAATGCCGAATGGGCCCCTCGCAGCCGCGTGGCTTACAAAGACGTGCTGATGCGTGTGGGCTTGGAGATGGCCGGCTCTCTGCTCCCCGAGCAGCAGTATATTCATGATTACCCCGGGCTCGTGCTGTATGTGGGGCGCAGTCAGCAATCCCGACTGGAACAAGTGATCGTCTGGAAGTTGGATGGGCAAGGACGTGCGGAATATTGGCTTCGGGCCGAACAGGGGCGTGTGAAAATCGAATCCGGATCCGGCCGGCTGCAACTTGAACTGGAGGAGGTCGTAGCCGCGCGTCGGCTTGCCACTGGTTGGGTGCCCGCAGGTTATGCTCGCAACCTGGTTTACGAGCTTGAGCCGCCCTCACAGCAGCCGCGTCGTTCACCCAAGCTAAGCGAGATGACTTGGGAGCAGCTTTTTCAACAACTGCATCAACGCATACAACAAGGTATCGATCCCACCCCAGTGCGGGTTCAAATCCATCAACGGGCCGCATTTGGGTTTGCCTGTTTTTCCTTTTGCTTGTTGGGCATTCCCTTGGGGATACGGCTCCATCGGCGGGAAACCAATGTCAGCGTCGCACTCGCCCTGGTTCTCGTAGCCATTTATTTCAGTTTCCTGCTGCTGGCCGCTGCGTGGGACACGCGCCCGGATCGATATCCTCAGTGGCTCGTGTGGGCTCCAAACTTTTTATTTCAAGGCTTGGGCGCCTATTTGCTATGGCGGTGCGACCGGGCTCCCTGAATGGGACGGCCGCAAATCGGAGCTATAGTTTCGCAAGGGTCCTGCCGATAAGGGATCGGATCATGACTCGGTGCTGAAGTTCCGGAACCATGTGGTCCCCGGCATCCACGGCATCGCCGGGTTCCAACGCGGAAGTGGGGTGCGAGATTCTCTCGCAGCCAACTTCTTGTGGCGCCGGGACGCTTCCAACGAGTCGCACCGGTGCCACGACGCACCGGCAGCAAGGCCATGGCTACTGCTACCACACTGAGCCAGAGCGAGATCGCTCAGTTGATGCAAACGATTGAGATGTTCGAGGTGATTGCTCAATCGCAACCCCTCGACTATCAATCGTTGGAAATTCTCAAGGAGGCTTACTCCAAACTCGGCCAGGAAGACCGGGTAATCAAAACGTCCAAGCGCATTGCCGAAGCATACGTTCAGTTGGGGCAATTTTCTTCGGCCATTCTCGAATACGAAAGCATTTTGCAACGGCGTCCGGAAGATGAGGAAGTTCGCGCCGCCCTCCGGGAGATTGAAGCTCGAGCGGCCAATCTGACCGGCGCCGGGCAGACTCCAGCAGACAATGACGCAGCGCCAGCCCGCGCAACCCTTGGCGCTGCGCCCTTGTCTCCTGCTCCCATTGCCGCCGTCGAAGACGGACGCATGGCCATGCGAAAGCTGTTCGTAGATGGCCGAGTGATCACCGGCGCAGATTTTGATGCCTGCTGGCCCACCCCCAACCTTCATCACTCTCCGGGCGATCCCGTTGCCCCTTTCATTCAGGTCCTACACGAAAAAGCCCTGGTGCCGGTGGAACGTTCCTTGAAGCTACTGGTCGATCGCAGTCGTTTGCCTTACTTGCCTTTGGAGCGTTACGACATCGATATCGAGCTGACCCGCCGTTTCCCGGCCGCATTATGCCGGCGTTGGTGTGTTTTGCCGTTCGATACCCTAGGTCGAGCCCTTTTGGTAGCTACTGCCAACCCTTTCAATCAGCAGGCGGTTCGAGAGCTGAGCGCAATTTGGCCCCAACGCCTGCAGTGGTATTTGGCTGCTCCAGCCGAACTGTTGAAGTATTTGCGCACCGCCTTTCGTTGAGCTGCCATGCCGCCGCTGAAAACATTCGGAGAACGGATCGCCGATGCTCTGGTGGAGGACGGTCTCCTGACCTCCCAACAAGTAGCCGAGCTACTGGAGCTTCAGCGCAAGGACGGCGCCCGGTTGGTCAAGCTGATTCAGGACAGGGGCTTCGTGAGCGAGATTGACCTGGTCGTCTCCATGGGCCGGGTGCTGAATGTGCCTCCCATCAATCTCGCTCGCATCAATATTCCCCTGGAGATAGCCGAATTGATCCCGCGTGATCTCGCCCACAATCACAAGGTCATCCCCATTGCCCGGCTCGAAAACAAGCTGTTCGTGGCCATGGCGGATCCCTTGAACGTCCTGGCCCTCGATGACATCAAGCGGACCACACGACTGGAGGTTCATCCCTTGATTGCCCCGGAACGGGCCATCCTGGATAAGCTTGGCAGCATTGACGCCGCCAAGAGCGGCAGCATCGAACAGTTCATCCAAGACGCGCAGAAAGCCGCCGCAGAGGCTGAAGACGACCAACTCGAAGTAACCCGAGAGTCCACAGAGGAGGTCAACCTCGACCAATTGGCCGCTTCCACGGAGGAGGCCCCCGTCATCAAACTGGCCAATCTCATTCTTGTGCAAGGCATCAAGGAGCGAGCCAGTGACATCCATTTGGAACCCTTCGAAAAAACGGTCCGGCTCCGATATCGGATTGACGGAGTGTTGCATGATGTGACCCCGCCGCCCAAAAGCATGTACTTAGCTCTCGTGTCGCGCTTCAAAATCATGTCGAGCCTCGACATCGCGGAGCGTCGCCTTCCTCAGGACGGCCGCATGCGCGTGCGCGTGGGCGGTCGTGACTACGATTTGCGCGTTTCCATTCTTCCCACCGTCCACGGCGAAAAAGTGGTGCTGCGCGTGCTGGACAAGTCCAACCTTTCCGGAAGCTTGGACCAACTGGGCCTGGATCCACACACCTACCAGCGAGTCAAAGCAGCGGTGGATGCCCCACACGGACTGCTGTTGGTAACCGGTCCCACGGGTTCGGGTAAAACCACCACGCTCTATTCTGCCCTCAATGAACTCAACAACCCAATGTACAACATCATTACCGTGGAAGATCCGGTGGAGTTTCAGATCCCGGGCATCAACCAGGTCCCTGTCCGCAAAGAGATCGGCCTGACTTTTGCCAACGCCCTCCGCTCCATCCTTCGGCAGGATCCCGACATCATCATGATCGGGGAGATACGCGACACCGAGACGGCCGAAATTGCCATAGAGGCAGCCCTTACAGGGCACCAGGTCCTCTCTACGATGCACTGCAATGACGCGGCTGGTGCCATCACCCGACTCGACGAAATGGGCATCGCGCCGTTCCTGATTTCCTCCTCCGTGATTCTCTCTTGCGCGCAACGTCTCATGCGAAAAATCTGTCCTGTGTGCAAAGAACCGGTCACCTACCCCGCCAAAATGTTCCGAGACTTAAACATTGACCCGGCCCTGTTCGATGGAGTGACGCTCTACCGTGGGCGCGGTTGCGACCGATGTCGCAACTCCGGCTATGCAGGTCGCATGGCGATCATCGAAGCCATGACCGTCACCGACGAAATCCGGCGGCTCATTATTAGCCGGGCCAATTCACACGAAATTGGTCAGGTTGCCATCCAACAAGGCATGAAGACGCTCCGTATGGTGGCCTTGGATCGTGTCCGCGAAGGGCTCTCCACCTTGGAGCAGGTGCTCGTGCTCACCATGTCTCATTGATCAAACCGACCGACACGGTCTTAAGCCCCCACGCTAGTCCCCGGAGACATGGTGCGCCAACCATGTGAGCCGAAGCCCTTCCAACGTCAGATCCGGACAAACCGTCTCAATCAATCGTAAACGGCCCGCTAACAGGGCGGCATCCCCGCCCGTGGCCACCACGCGCAGATGCGGCACACCTAGCTGCCCTTGAATCTCACGAACAATCGCTTCTACCAACCCGGGGTATCCATACCATGCGCCTGCCAACATGGCTTCTTCCGTGCTGCGACCCACCACCTGCTCACAGGAACGCAACTGCACTCGGGGTAACAACGCCGTCCGTTCGTGCAAATAATCCGTCATGGCGGCCAATCCCGGCGCGATGACCCCTCCCACATAACATCCTCGTCCATCCACAATGTCAAAGGTCACGGCCGTTCCAAAATCCACGACCACCACGGGCGCACCAAAATGATGACGCGCTGCTATCGCATTCGCCAAACGGTCCGCCCCGATCGTCTCCGGACGTGGATAATCAATGACCAAGCCTCGCACCGTGCCGGCGTGCAATTGCAACGGGTCTATGCCCCAGTGTCGCTGCAGCGCCAATTGTACCTGACCTGTTACATGCGGCACCACGCTGGCCACTACGGCCCCTTCTAGGTGCGTTGTCCCCACCCAGGATCGCAACTGGTCCGCAGCCGCACCTTCCGCCCACTGACGGGTCGGGAGCGACTCACGTGCATGTACCCTCTGGATGTCCGCCAGCCCGACATGGGTCCGGGTGTTACCAATGTCAATCAACAGCAGCATGCGCAGATCCTCGGCCACCGGAGCTTCTCCACCACTCCAAGTTTGTCTCTGGAGCCTAGCGGTAACCGCGGCTGGTTCACAAGGGCTGTCAACTCCCGGATCTGAAGAAGCCTGGCTCGGGAAAGATTGGCTCGCGGCCCGGGAACCGTAACGCACACGCCGCATGCAACCGGGGTCAGACATCGCTGCTGTTTGAGCATCCCGCGACCGGCTCCTGTCTCTAAAACCAAAACGTTTATGGAGCTCTGCGCCTCAGAAACTAATGGTGGCCCGAGCGCGGGTCTCGGAGAAAATGCCGGATCATGGGGATTGAACCCGCTGACGACCCGTACCCGCGCGGAGGCCCCGTGCGAGGGGCAGCCTCTGTCCGGTTCTAGACCTGTGGGCGATGCCCCATCGGGATGGCTCCAGGTGCAATTTTGGATGGACAAACCAACCGCCACTTCGCTGTAGTGATGCACCGTTCAGGATTGTCGTGCCATCGTTGGGGTCAGGAAATGGAACGAACCAAACCATCCGGTATGAAGTCCGGAGTTCATTCGGCTGCAACCGCGGCTGCCGGTGCTGCTCTTTCCGCGGCACCCACTGTGCCTCCGCTGTTTCGTCCGGTAGACTGGCTGACTTTTACGCTCACCGCCATCACTGTCTTTACGGGCTACTTATGGACGCTGGCTCCTGACCTGACCTTGGAAGATTGTGGCGAACTGGCGGTGGCCAGTTATTACGCCGGCATTCCACATCCCCCGGGGTACCCGGTTTGGACCCTCTACACATGGCTCTGGACCCTTTTACCCTGGTCCAATATTGCTTGGCGTGTAGCCCTGGCCAGTGCCTTTGCCGGTGCCTTGGCGTGCGGGTTTTTGGGACTCCTGGTTTCGCGCGGCAGTAGCATGCTCATGGAGGGCATCGAAGAACTTAAGGCCATGACGGGGCGGTGGGAAAGTGCCATTTGTCTCGTCTCAGGTTTTGTGGCGGGCGGCCTGTTAGGCTTTAACGGTTTCATGTGGAGCCAGTCGGTAATCGTAGAGGTGTACTCGCTGAGCGTGCTGTCGCTGGTGCTGGTGATGCTCTTTTTACTGCGTTGGATCTACGCACCTGACCAATGGCGCTATCTTTACTGGGCTTTCTTCATGTTCGGCATTTGCTTCACAAATCATCAATCCCTGCTGGTGGCGGCCATGGGGATTGAAGTCGCGATCGTTGCCGCGCGGCCCGCCCTCGGCCGGGATTTCCTTCTGGCCAACAGCATCGTGTATCTGCTGGGTTTGGTGGCCTACGCATTGAATAAGCTGCCCATGTTTGCGAGTCCGCCAGGCCAGCTCAACATGATGTTCGTTATATTTAACATGGTGGGTTTGGCCTCTCTGGGAACTCTGGGATGGCTATACTTGCGTACCCAAAAGTTGGGAACCTATTGGAAGCCGGTGTTGATTTGTGGCCTCCTGTTCTTTCTCGGTGTCTCATTTTATCTCTACATGCCGATCGCAGGCATGAGCAACCCGCCCATGCAATGGGGATATCCCCGTACAGAAGAGGGCTTCTGGCACGCATTAACGCGGGGTCAGTATGAAAAGGCCAATCCCACCAACTTTTTGAATGATCCGCTCCGATTCCTCATGCAGTTGAGAATGTTGGTCGAAGGCGTCGCCGACGAATTCAGTTGGGTATTCATGTTCATTGCTGTTGTGCCGTTTCTTTTCCTGCGACGCATGCAACAACGGGAGCGGGCATGGATTATCGGGGTTACCGCTATTTACCTGTGCCTCGGCGTCCTGCTAATGATCCTGCTGAACCCCCCCCCCGACCGCGCCGCGCGTGAATTGGTGCGTGTGTTCTTCACGGCTTCGCATGTTTGCGTGGCTCTGTTGGTTGGCTATGGCTTGACTCTGATTGCGTCTTACATGGCCACGCACTTTACGCAATTCCGCCAACGCGGTCTGGTAGGAGGTTTCGTAGCTTTCGCACTGGCGGTCATGTCGTTAGGGCAAAAGACCGATCAACTTTTCGGAGGTGAAGCCGGTCAAAATCCCGTGCAGGTGTTCTTCAAGGGCCTGGTCCAGGCATTTGAGCCCGACCAGTATGGCCTGCCCATCTATGCCGGCCTGATGTTGATCGGGATGACCGTGGCTTTCATCATCGGATGCGCGGTTTACCGTCAACGGGCCCCCTTGGCCATTACCCTCGCCATGTTTGCCCTCATGCCGGGCTATTCATTCATGAACAATTGGTTCGAAAATGAGCAACGCGGGCACCTGTTTGGTTATTGGTTTGGTCACGACATGTTCGTGCCACCTTTCGTGGGACCTGATGGTAAGTTGACGTACGATCGACAGTTGCGAGCGAAATACTTGCAGGATCCCGAAAAGGCCAAGTTTGTATATCCCGAAATGGCTCGTGACGCGGTGCTTTACGGGGGAACAGATCCTGGACGTTTCTGTCCCACCTACACGATCTTTTGCGAAAGCTTCATCCCGCCCCGGTGCAAGCCGCGTGACCCCGAATTTGATCGTCGGGACGTTTACATCATTACTCAAAATGCGCTGGCTGATGGCACCTATCTGATGTACATCCGCGCTCACTACAACAAGAGCGAGCAGATCAAGTACGACACACCCTTTTTCCAAGAACTGTTCCGCAGTGAGCAGGAAACGCGTCGGGGCTACTACACCAATCTTCTAGCCCGATTGGCCTGTCTCTTGCTTGATCGTCCGCTGACCGCTCTGGGAGACGCGATCGAAAAGCGACGCCGGGCGGGCACTTCCTATTTCAAACCGGAGGAGTTTTTGCCGGGATTTGTGGAGCGGCTTCGAGCCCGACAAGACCCCGTTTCCGAGTTTCTCTTCACCAATCTGACGGAGCGAACTCGGCGCAGTCTTGAGGGGCAGGCCGATCTGAAGGCGTTGGCCCGCGAATTGAACCAGCTTCTGGAACGGGACCTAAAAGTCACGCACCGTTTGGAGCGTCTGCGCGCACGCAAGGCGGCCCTGGAGGATCGTCTGCTTGGCATGCAGCCCACGAAGCGCCAACAACGCCTTCGAGAGTCCCTGCAGCAACAGATTGAAGCATTGGAAAAGATTGAACCCCTGTATACGCCAGCTCGATTTGCACATGTCCAGCTCTCCCAGCATGTGCAGCGTTTTTTGGCTCAGAATCCCCGTTTGCACAGCCGGATTCGGCTCCATCGTCTCCTTTTGGAAGAGGCTTATCCAGGTCTGCTCGCACGGAGCCCGGGCGGAGTCTATCCGGATCGGGAAATCTACATCGCCACCCCAGATGATTCCCAGCAATGCTTCAACCAATACATTGAAGACGCAGCCCGTCGGCTTCGACTGAACCAACTCAAGCCGGGGGAGAATGTGTCGTTGGTAGGCACGGGGCCCGACCAAAAGGTCCAAGTCTCCGGTCAGGTTTCCGTGATGGCTATCAACGGCCTCATCGCCAAGGTGATGTTTGACAAGAATCCAGAGCATGAATTCTACGTGGAGGAGAGCTTCCCGCTGGACTGGATGTATCCCCATCTGGTGCCGTTCGGCATCATCATGAAAGTCAACCGCGATCCCTTGCCGGAGCTAAGTGAGGAGATCCTGGCCCGGGACCACCATTTTTGGTCGCACTACTCCGAACGGCTAATTGGCAACTGGATCACGTATGATACCCCGGTTCGCGAGATCGTCCGGTTTGCTGAGCAGGTCTATCTGCGGAGGAACTTTGCCGGGTTCCGTGGCGATCGGAAATTCGTCCGCGATGATCAGGCGCAGAAGTCGTTTTCGAAGCTCCGTAGTTCTATTGCCGGCGTGTACGCATGGCGCGTGGCAGACGCAAATGCCCGCCTGGCCCATTTGCATGCGAACCCTTTGCCGGACCCTGCAGCGCAACAGGCTCAGTTGGCCCATTGGAGCGCGGTGCGAGATCGCATGATCCGCGAGGCTGATTTCGCATTTCGGCAAGCCTTCGCCTTCTGCCCATACAGTCCGGAAGCGGTCTTTCGGTATTGCCAGCTTCTGATTTCGCTCCAACGTTACGAGGACGCATGGCTCATCGCGGAGACCTGTCGCAAGCTGGACCCTTACAATGCACAGGTTACCGACCTCGCTCATCGGCTGCGCGCCGTCAAGGATGCCAACCCGACGGCGTTTGCACCCGGAGCTCCCAACCTGGCAGAAATGGAGCGAATTCTGGCAACCCAGCCGACCAATTTTCAACACGCGCTCGACCTTGCAAGCATCTATCTGTCACTAGGGCAAAGCAACCGGGCTTTTCAAATTCTGGACCAAATCGTTCACAACCCGCAGGCCCACGCCGGGGCCGTTCTCGCCGTGGCACAGGCGTATCTGTCGCTGGCCCACTATGCGAAATTGGAACCGGTGCTAGAGCGGCTCGCCCAGCTCACCCCGTATCAGCCCGAGGCATGGTACGACCTGGCAGCCATGAAGGCGATCCTCCAGAAGTCGGCTGAGGCCATTCCCCATTTGCGCCGTGCGTTCGAACTGAGCGATGCTCGACTCCTGACCAATCCGAGTGCACCCAATTTGCGGGCCCTCGCCCGCCAGGATCCACGCTTCCAATCCCTGCGTCAAAACCCAGCTTTTCAAAGCCTAACGGAGTCCGCTCCGCCTTGACTCAGTAAGCCTAGTTCTCGTCTCGAAGGGAATCTCTTCTGCACCGGACGGAGCCCAACAGCTCGTAGCAAATGGATTGACGACACGGCGCCCGCCTCGCGCTTTTTATGAGTTGGGCCTCGAATACCGCAGCCGGCCGCAAGATTGCCGTGCACAGCGGCGCTTCGCTAAAGTGGCTATGCCATGAATGACATTCCGAAAGCCTACGACCCAGGTGCCGTGGAGGAAAAATGGTACAAAACCTGGGAGGAGCGAGGATATTTTGTTGCCGATCCGTCATCGCCCAAACCAGCTTACTCCATCGTGATCCCACCGCCCAATGTGACCGGTGTGCTGCACATGGGCCACGTGCTGAACAACACCATTCAGGACATCTTGGCCCGCAAAGCCCGCATGCAGGGGTACGAGGTCCTTTGGCTGCCGGGCACTGATCACGCAGGGATCGCCACGCAGGCCGTCGTAGAAAAAAACCTTCGGAAACAAGGACTCATGAAACATCGCGAAGATTTGGGGCGCGACAAATTCCTGGAGCACGTGTGGGCCTGGAAAGAAAAGCACGGCCACATCATTGTTCAACAACTTAAGCGGCTGGGTTGTTCCTGCGATTGGTCGCGCCTTCGATTCACGATGGATTCGGATTACTCACGCTGTGTGCAAAAAGTCTTTGTGGCTTTGTTCCGTGATGGCCTCATTTATCGGGGCCTCCGCATGGTCCACTGGGATCCCGCTGCCCAAACCGCCCTGTCGGATGAAGAGGTGGAGTGGATCGAGGAAAAGGGGCATCTTTGGTATATCCGATACCCATTGCTTGATCCCGAGGGTCGGACCTTACCAGACCAATGCATCATTGTCGCAACCACGCGGCCCGAAACCATGCTCGGCGATGAAGCTGTCGCGGTGCATCCTCAGGACCATCGCTACCGCCATTTGCTCGGGCGACGTGTCCTCTTGCCCCTTCGCAATAAGCCCATCCCCATCGTCGGTGATGCAGCGGTTGAACCCGAATTTGGCACCGGCTGTGTGAAAGTGACCCCGGCTCACGATCCTGCTGACTATGAAATCGCTTTGCGGCATCAACTTCCCTTTACAGTGGTCATCGGACCTGACGGGCGTATGACCCCGGAGGCCGGCCATGGCTTCGCCGGCCTGGACCGTATGGAAGCGCGCAAGGCCGTGGTGGCCCATCTGGAAAAGTTGGGCCTATTGGAGAAAACCGAAGACTATATCCACCGGGTCGGTTACAGTCAGCGCAGTCACGTTCCCATCGAACCTCGACTCAGCGAGCAATGGTTTCTTCGCTACCCGGAGGTCGAACGGGCGCAACGCGTGGTCGAAAACGGCCAGATTCGGTTTCATCCTGAGAAGTGGGTCAAAACCTACACGCACTGGCTGTCCAATCTCAAGGATTGGTGCATCAGCCGCCAGTTATGGTGGGGCCACCGCATCCCGGTCTGGACCCGCACTTTTGAGGACCTTGCCGAGCTGGAAGCCGCCCGCGCCACGTTCCCGTTAAGCGACCTCGACACCGCCATCCGATGCCAGGACCGCACGATGGTTGTCGCCACAGCCAATCCGGTGCTCCAGCAACAACTGACTCGTGACGGATGGCATCAGGATCCGGACGTTCTCGATACGTGGTTCAGCTCTTGGCTCTGGCCATTCGCCACCATGGGCTGGACAGGCCAAGCGGAACGCGATCATCAAAACCCCACTCTTCGGCGATTCTATCCCACCACGGATTTGGTTACCGGACCCGACATTATCTTCTTTTGGGTTGCACGCATGATCATGGCCGGTCTTCGATTCATGGATGAGGTGCCCTTTCGTAATGTCTATTTTACGGGCATCATCCGCGACAAACATGGTCGCAAGATGAGCAAGAGCCTCGGCAACTCGCCGGATCCTCTTGATCTCATCCGTCGTTACGGCGCAGATGCGCTCCGGTTTGGCACTATGCGCAGTGCCCCGCTGGGTCAGGACGTGCTTTTCGACGAAAAGGACGTCGAGCTGGGCCGCAACTTCTGCAACAAACTTTGGAATGCCTGTCGTTTTCGGCAACTTCAGCAAGGCCAGGCCGCCATCGCGTTGGACCCGGACCGCCTGACTGTGGATGACCGTTGGATCCTGCTCAAACTCAACACCGCCATCCAGGAAATCCATGCCGCTTTCACGGAGTATCGCTTCAACGAAGTCACCCAAACTCTATATCGGTTCTTTTGGACCGAGTACTGCGACTGGTACTTGGAGGCAGCGAAGGCGGTTCTTCAAGCAAGAGACGTGTACCAGAAGGCATCCACGCTAGGTGTCATCGACTTTGTCCTGGATCACACCCTTCGCCTGTTCCATCCCTTCCTGCCCCATATTACCGAGGAACTCTGGCACGGCATGGGCTTCACCAAGCGCTACCCTGAGGACCGAGGCGGTTGTTCCCTCATGTTCGCGCCGTGGCCCGAGCCCTTTGCAGCAGACTTCCTCCAACGTTACCAACTGCACGAAGGTGTACTGCGTTTCGCGGAGGCCCGCTACGCCCTGGCCACGGAAGGCCGCAACCTGCGTCGCTTGGCAAATCTACCGGCCAATCGCAAAGTCAAATTCATTCTCAGACCCGCGCAACCCCTCAATGACTATGATCGTCAGGTGCTCACACTCCTCCTTCAGGCCGAAACGCTGGAACTGGATCCCGAGGCCGCTCCGCGCCGCGGCACCCCCACGTGCCGGACGCTCCTCGGCGATCTATACCTGCCCCTAGAGGGCGTCGTGGATGTGGCAGCGGAAACCGTCCGGCTCTCGCAAGAGCTCACAAAGATTGAGGTTGAAATTGAGCGTCTTCAGCAGCGTCTAAGCGATTCTGAATTTCAAGCCAAGGCTCCTCCTCATGTCCTGCAGGAGCATGAACGACGCCTTCATGAATGGCGCCAAAAAGCTGCTCACTTGCGCAGCGCCCTGGAACTGCTGCAAACCTAGCCGCTGAGAAGCCCGGAGCGCCTTCCGTACCGGTGAGTTCAGGCCCTGCGCCGGTTCACACAAGGGGGGCCCTCAGAGAGAGCGGGCATCGCAGGGCCGCCGTGTTGGCCATCCAGGCGACCCAGTCGCGATCTGCCTACTCGCCCAAATAATGTCCTACCACCATCCGGCGATGCGGTTCGCGGCGGTGTTCCCACAAAAAAATCCCCTGCCAAGTGCCCAACGTCATGGCCCCGTCCCGTACCGGAACACTCAGGTTCACCGCAGTGAGTGCTGTGCGGATATGCGCCGGCATGTCATCGGGGCCCTCCACGGTGTGTCGGAACAAGGGATCTCCATCCGGAACCCAACGCGCAAAGAACCGTTCGAGATCCCGGCGCACTTCCGGATCCGCGTTCTCCTGAATCAAGAGCGAAGCCGAGGTATGCTGAATGTGGAGCGTGACCAACCCGTTTCGTGCACCTATTTCACGCAACCAAGCCGCAACGTCGCGCGTCAATTCGTAGAAGCCGCGCCCTCGCGTGCTCACCGCAAATTCTCGCATCCACTGCCTGAGAGCACTCATATCCTCCATCCGCTGAACCTGGAAGGGTCGAAACCTGTCATACTTCCCCCGCCTGCCTGCGCCGCGAGCGAAACGTTGCCAGCCCGCGAATCAGTCTGGCAAGCTGCCGGCGTGAGTTATTTAACGTATGCCCGAAAGGTTTTCGATATCGAGCTGGCCGGCCTCCGTGCAGTACGCCGCCAGCTCGACGCCAGTTTCGACCGTGCCGTCGAAGTCATCGTGGCCACCCTCAAACGCCGCGGCAAGTTGATCGTAACCGGCATTGGAAAGTCGGGCAACATTGGCCACAAGATTGCCGCTACCTTTACAAGCACCGGCGCTCCCAGTGTGGTGCTCAACAGTGTGGATGCGCTCCATGGAGACCTCGGCATTGTCAACGAGGGCGACGTGGTGCTGGTCCTCAGCTATTCCGGGGAATCGGACGAGTTGGTCAATCTCCTGCCAGCTCTTCGGCGATTCGCCGTTCAATTGATCAGTATCACAGGAAGTCCGCGCTCCACCCTGGCCCGCCACAGCGACATCCACCTGAACGTCCGCGTCCCGCGTGAGGCCTGTCCCTTCAACCTCGCTCCCACAACCAGCACCACCGCCATGTTGGTGCTCGGAGACGCACTCGCGATGGCGGTCTTGCGTGCCCGTGGGTTTAAACAAAGCGACTATGCACGACTTCATCCCGCAGGCGCGATCGGCCGCGCCATGCTTCTCCGTGTGGCGGACATCATGCGTACTGGCGACCGCCATGCCGTTGCCCCCGAGCATCTGTCCGTCCGTGACGGGCTGCTCCTCATGACCCGAGCCAAGTCCGGATGCTTGAGCATCATCAACGCCCGGGGCAGGCTGGTCGGCGTGTTCACCGACGGTGATTTTCGGCGCCGCATTCCTGAGGACGATCATCTCCTCACCCGACCGCTCCGAGACGTGATGACCCGAAATCCCGTTTGCATCCGGCAGGATGCTCTGGCAGCCGAGGCGCTCAAGATTTTTAACGAGCGTAACATCGATGACTTGGTGGTCATCAATCACAAGCACGAGCCGGTGGGACTTGTGGACTCACAGGATCTGCCCAAATTAAAGCTCATGTAACCTCAACCCTACAACCCTGATATGAAACCTGTTACCGCTTCTGCCCAATCCCTACGCTGCACGGCCAAAGCCCTTCTTGTATGCATGAGCGTTGCGGCCGCGAGGTGCGCAGAGGCAGCCGAGCCCTTCCCGCGTTTTCGCGCGCAAAAGTTCGAGACCCGTTTGACCCGGCATGTGCATCTGCCCTATTTACTGGCCCTGCCCCAACTGCGGAACCAAGCCGCAGCTCCAGCTCCCGCCCGCTGGCCGCTCCTGCTCTTCCTCCATGGTGCAGGTGAGCGCGGCAACGATTTGAGCCGCGTGCTTCGGCACGGTCCACCCGCCCTCGTTCAACAGGGCACGAATTTCCCCTTCATCCTCGTGGCTCCTCAATGCCCAGACGGGCAACGATGGGATGCTGAAGCTCTGATGGCACTGTTGGAAGATTGCGTCCGCCGTTTGCCCGTGGATCCCGCTCGTGTGTACGTGACCGGCTTGAGCATGGGTGGCTACGGAACCTGGAAACTCGGATTGCTCTATCCCGAGCGCCTTGCTGCCATTGTGCCGATTTGCGGCGGCGGTGAATGGATCGATGTGCGGCTCGCCGGCCGAGAGAAGGCCGATGCGCTGCGCAGCCTAGCCGTATGGGCCTTTCACGGCGCCAGGGACAACGTTGTACCGTTGAACGAATCCGAACGCATGGTTAACGCGCTCAAAGAATCCGGGGCGCAAAAGGTCCGATTCACCGTCTATCCAGAGGCCGACCACGACGCTTGGACCATCACTTATCAAAAAGCTGAACTCTATCAGTGGCTTCTCGAGCAAAGTCGGCCCACAGCCGCATGGCCGCAATGATCCAGGGCCAAGCGATTCCCTGCAGGAGCTTTTGGCCCTACCACGGTCTCCGCTCATTCACGGAACGAACGATCAACCGACGCAGTGTTAGAAAATCCACGCTGCCCGTCTCCCGCCAGAGCAACCGGCCCTCTGGATCCAACAATACAAAGTAAGGCACCGCGCCGGTCCAGGCGGGATCAAAAGCATTGATCAATGATTCCCGGTCTGCGCTCGCAAACATGAGACTCCTGCACGACGCCTGCTGCCGTCGCAAGAACTCCAACACTCGATCGCGTTCTTCCAGCCGATTCACAGAAACCGTCACTAACTCAAATTCGCGGTGCCGGTACATCCTCCAGGTGGTCACCCACTCGTGAAACTCCGCCACACACGGAGCGCACCACGTCGCCCAAAACGTCACGAGTCGAAACTTGCCGCTGCTCTCGCCGCTGCGCAGACGTTGCAAACCTGCTTCATCGACCGCATCCAGGGTCACGGGTTCCTGCGCCAATCTGGCCAGAAACCCTCGGTTTAGCGGTATTTTGTCCGACCCTTTCACCGAGCAACCCACAACCTTGGTGCGCGTCACTGACGGTTCCTTCCCAGCCAGCAAGGCGTCCAAGGCCACCCGCAGCCAATGACGCTGCACTTTCTCGACCCGTTCCGAGTCATCAATCGCACCCACGTACCGCAGTCGCCGCTGCTCATCGAACACAAAGACATGCGGCGTTGGCACTGGCCCGTAAGCTTTGGTGACCTCCTCTGCATCGCCAGCATACAAATATGGAAAATCAAACTGACGTTCACGGGCTCGATGTTTCATCTCTTCGAAGGAATCCCTCATGTTGCTCCAGCCCAACTCGTCCAAGCGAACAGCCTCAGGCACATTCGGGCTGATGGCCACCAAAGCCATGCCCTTCAACCGATAATCCTCCACAATCTATTTGAGACGGGGCTCGTAATACTGGGCGGTAGGACAATGGTTGCAGGTAAAAACCACCACCAGCAACCGTGCCCCAGCAAAGTCCTGGAGGGGCCATCGGCGACCATCCACACCTAGTAGGTCAAATGCTGGCGCGGAAGCGCCCAACGGCAGTGTCTGACTTTCTTGTGCAACCACCAGCGGAGAGCAAAGAGCTAGGCTGAAGGTGAACAAGAGGCTCAACCGGTTCATGGAGCGAGCATCTGTCTCTCCTGGCCGGCCAGCAAGCACCTCCAATTTGAAAGAGCTCTGCATAACTTCGCCGTAGCTCCTGTTTGCAATGAGAGCCAATCCTTTCGTGCCTCCCCGGAGCCGATACCTTGCCGTCTCCGAAAGGCCCAGGATGTCCCCCAACTGCGCACGCGGTCCCTACGAGGAGCCAAACCGATCCCAAAGAAGTCTTTTGATTTGGGCCGGGATCTGTTTTCTAGCGCCCCATTTGTGCCTAACCCGCTTAGCAGCTTACGACTGACCGCCGTAAGCCAATATCTCCCATCTGCTGCGGCAACGCCCTGCACTTTGTGCACGCGCGTGGCAATGCCCCTCGGCTCCGCCGGCACAATGTCATCGACAGGTTGTCCACCCAACCACTAGCCCCGGATTGGCATGGCCTCAGGGTGGCGATGTCGCATCAGATTGTTTCGCATCGGGAGGAGCTTGCATGAAGGGCATACCCGGAACCGGCCGACCCCACCGGCCACCGCTCCAATGGTGCATGAGCCCCGAGGCATACAGCCAAGCCCCCAAGCCCAAGGAGCCAGCAACCAGAAGTCCAGCAATCCACATCCAGGTTCTCGCCGCGCCGGACTCGATCACCGTGCGTGAGGCTCCGGGGGGCAGTACCCCCAGTCGTGTCATCGTTTTTGCATACCTGGGGCCAAGTCTGGCCCGCGCATTGATCGCCCACCCATTCGCATCGAGCAAAGGACCAAGGTTGCGTTTTCGGAGCTTCAACCATGCAATGAACACAGACGGACCGGAAATCGCCAGACACAGTCCTGCCAGGGCCAGTAACATTTGCCACCAACGAAGTCCGAGGAAACCCGAGACAAACCCACCCAAGACAGTCGCAATGGCACCCACGCCCACACCGAGCGCCGCCACGGTGCCGGTGTCCATGCGCTTGGTTTCGGGCGGTTTTGTTTTGTCGGGCGTTACCACGGCAGCGGCGGACGCCTCCAGCTTCGAGTTCGAAGCGGCCTGGGCTGCAGCCGCCCGTTTGGCCGCTTGCTCTTCCATGAACCGGACCAGCTTCTTGTAGGGTGACCAAAACGCTTGTCGCAGGCTGATGGGATTGTCCACGATCCGGGTCACGGTTGCATCCCAGTCCCGACCCTTGCGGTCAAAAAAGACGCCATTGCGACCCACCATCAGGTTGTCTGCGTCCCCGTCCGTGACGACAGCCACGATTTGCATGCGCTCGCCCGTGGCTGGGCGCGCGCAGTCGCAGTACATCAGATACATGCCGGACATACCAGCCAAGCTGGCATGTTTGGTCGGGTCCTCCACGCGCAAACATAGGTCGCAGGCGCGCTGGTCCAGATACAGGGTGCCCACTTGAAACAAAGCACGATCCCGTCCCAGGTAAAAATCACGAAACGAAACAAAATGGTTCAGGAAATGATGCAGGTCGCGTTGGAAACGAACCAGTTTCTCCAGCGCAAGCATACTTCGAGCAGCTGGTTCCCTGGATTGATCCCTGGCTACCAGCTCCAAAACGGCATGCCGCTCTGGCCCTTCCAAAAGGGCACAGATTCTGTCCCATCCCAACTTCTCCACTCTCGACCCGCCCTTGGAGGCCAGCCATTGTTCGAACGGTGCCAAAGTGGAGCACAACTTGCGCCAATCCGACTCGTGCAAGGCCTCTCTCGCGCCCAAGAGCGGCGTCACTACTTCGGTCCGAAAACGCGCCATGGCACTTTCCCAAGCCGGGTTCAAGCCCGATTCCAACGGCAGGGGCCGACCCGGTTCGACCCTCGCCAGCGGAAACGCAGCCAGATCCGCGGCGGCGTCCTGGACATACCGGTCTACCACGACACGGTAATCTGACTCCGAGCGGTTCAGCAACGGAACAACCCGCGGATCAAATGCCGCCAACCGACATCGAGCAAAGTAATCCTCGACCTTGTCTCGAACCGATCGAAATGCCGCGGCCGCTTCGTGCGTGCGGTCGCCCCAAACCCAAATTTTCGAATCCGATTCACCGCGTTTGCGCCAATCGGCAAAGGCCAGCGCTTCCGCAAAAAACTCCTCCACCTTGGCAGCCGACACTCCCATTTTGCCACTGCGATCCGCCACGCCACCCACGCAATCCACGATTTCCTCCATGAGCCGGCGCACTGCCGGCTCCGGTGCCGCATCGGGCGGCACCACCCCGTCACCATTCAACGGCTCCATGATGAAACGCTGCCAACCTTCCACGACATCCTCGACGGTCAAAGTGGCGGCATGCTGTTTCCCCAAGCTTTGCAAGACTTGACGTGCCGCAATCGCCACTTGCTGCGCCTCTGAGGAATCATCCCGGATCGCAGCCACGGGAAGACCGCTCCCGTTTTTGACCAACACCTCGGGATCCCGCAACAAGGAAACCGCCCATCGGACAGCAGCCAACACCTCCGGAACCCGAATGCGACCATCTCCATCGCAATCAATGAATTCCAACGTCCGAGCATCAAATTCCAATCCGCGCACAGGACAGGCCAATGCTGTCCAGAGCTGAAGATCAAGTTCCTGCAAGCATGCCAGATCCGCGCCTGTCTCGAGCAGAACCTGATCCAATCCGCCGGCGCGAAAAAAGCGCCATTCATGGCGTTCTCGGCCATTAGCGGTAGCTGAGTTCATATCCGGAAACTCCTAATGCCCGTGCAAACCCATTCCCAACAAACCCATGGGAGAGGCTGCCACTTCACCACATCCAGCCTTTCCTTACAAATTACGACGGATCACGCCCGCGAACACAGATGCGCCTTCATCAACGGCACAAGAACATTTCCCGCCCGCGCGGTGCCGCCCAAAAAAACTCCTGCATGCACCTTCATCTTCAGCCCAAGCCGGCGTGGTTACGTTTGGTGCCCATCGCATGGCATACCCTGCACGCCGACGCGACACAAAGAAGGTTTTCGTTCGCAGACGCGACAGAGCATTTCGGCCAGCAGCCCACTGCTCGTCATTGGCTGAGCTTCTTCTGTAAATCGCCGAGACTTTTCTGCGCCTCGCCGACCGCCCGATGTCCCGTGTCAGCCAAGGCCTTTTGAAGCTGCTCCACAAGCTGCCGCACAGTTCGGTTCTGCTCCTCGGTCAGTCGCGCGTCGTTCAGCAACTTTTGCAATGCTGCCAATGCCGCATTGTAGTCGCCTTTGCGAATGGCGTCCGCGGCAACGTGGGCCGCGTCCTGGAGCGGTTTTTCGACATTGGTAAAACTCCGTTCCAAAGGGCCGGGATCAATTGGACTGCTCGCCTGTTTGGAGCAGGCTGCCAGGAAAGCAACCGCAAAAATCGCGGCCAAAAAGGGTCCCAAAGAGGGATTCATGGCGGACATTAAGGTTGGATCGAAGGTAGTTTTCCCCATTCCCATAATCACGAAAGGACGCACACGCAAGCTGAAAATTACCCAAACAATTGTGGCCCGAACGACAGAGTCTCATCGGCCGATGCTGCCAAGCCTCGAACTTCTACGGCAATCGGCGCGGGCAATAAAGGCGTGGTGATGCATTGGTGGCACTTGTATCCAACCGCAAGGCACCGCTAAGAGTCGGGCTCATAAAACCCAAGAACTTGCATGTTTCGAACGGTGCGGCTACGTCTGAGTGCGCAGGGATTTGTATTGACGACGCTCTTCGCGCGCGAGGCACAATTTGAACCCGTTGGTGCGGAGACCGCCCCGGCGGCGGCACATGCAACCGCCCGTTCACTCCACGCCCCTATTGGGTTACTGCCCGCCGCCCTCCGCAATCGTCCATCGCTTGAGCGGTCAACGGAAGGGTCTTGGAAGCGCCGGTTCCGCCTCCGAGGGCAGCCCCCCTCTGTCCTTTGCGGCATGACGCAGCCGACAAGCCAAAGAGCCAAAGGAGTGACCACGCCACCCGCATCAACGGCGGCCGCCCGGACCTCGAAGGGTCGGCACATGCACTGGGTCGCCCCAATGATCATCGTCAGATTCACCGGGGGCAACACGTTCTCCGCTCCAGCACGAAGGAAGGCAGCCTGTAAAGGGCTTCCTGTCAAGACGCATCGTTGACGATCGTGTTAAACATTCCCGAGCGCGCGGCAAAGTTCATCCCACCGAAAAGATAGCCAGGAGCCAGCTTGAATCCGTTGGGGAACTGAACCACGCATGTACCCGAAAGCGCGTCGGTTCCGACGAGGTGGACTGGCGAAAAGGCACTGCCCAAACACCAACGCCTTGGATGGACGGGCACTTCTTGCCCGGGTTGGCGTTGGAGAGGTTGCCGGTGGTGCTCAATAAACCGAACGGATTCCCTGGCCGGTGGGCGGCGGCGTTAAACGCAGGTCTGGTGAAGGTGTTGGCGCCTCGAAGTCCGTCGCCGCGAATGTTCATCGTGCCGCTGGCGCCGCTGATGCCCGCTCTCTCGAGGCCGGATTCCTGATGATAGTCACCGATGGCCAGGTTGTAGCCGGCAGAGGTGGACCGCGCCGTGCGGCGGTTGGTGTTGGTGAGCGCGCCAAACCTGCTGTGGCTTCCGTCAACGAGGCCCCCATTAAGCATGCTCACCAGGCCGATGACGCAAATTCCTGCGTGGAACTGTAGCGGTGTGTCGGCACGATTGCATCAATGCTTGCCGCTGGCAAGGGCGAGGTTGCTGGTGATGGTGTTGGTGCCGCAGTTTTTGATGAACTGTCTTGTGGTGTTGTGGGGCAGGTTCCAAGTGTTGTCAGAGATTATGTCGATCCACAAGACGCCTGCGTCGGTGATGGTGAGGGTATGAAAGGGGTTCGTCAGATTGTCCTCTATTACGCTCAGCTCGGCCACGCCAGCTGGCTTGGCCGGGTCCAACGGCCTTTTCTGGACGCGCGTCGTGCCGGTCTGCGTGCAGCCTTGAAGGCTGCGAAATGCAGAGTTACAAAACCGGTGCCGGGGGAGCCCTCGGAGCCAATCACCGTGCCGAAATGGGGTCCGGTGGTATGCCTTCGCGCGTAACCGTCAATATGCAGGCATGGGTTGGCGCCCACATCGGTATGCCGCTCTCAAAGTTGAAAGACTCGGCCGAGGTTTCGGGACTACTCACACTGATCTGATTAAGCACGGGGTTCCAACGAAACGTGCCTTCATCGGTGCCGACATTCAACAAACCGTAATCGTAGTTGTTCAACAGCTCGGAGTTGATGAACTCGATCGCGCTGGAGTTCGGGTCAAACATATCGCCGCTGCTGGTTCAACGATGTCGAAGTTCCCCAAATAGGAACGCGGTTCGGGCGAGGCACTCTTATCGAGCCAGTTGGCAGCCAACACCAAAAGTCCAGATCTCTGATTGTCAAGGGTGCATCGGCACAGGATCTTCATATCTGCGCCCTGCGCAAAATGTCTCCGATGTGGTTGAGGGAACCGAAGTTCTCAAGAATGTCCGGGGCGATGGTCCTCAGGGCGCTGCGAGGGCTAAAAGTCAACGTGGCTTTGCGATGGACACTGGGGCGCCCGTCGCCGGTTAGCGAATCGGCCGCCCAGCCCCATCGGTCGTGTATCCGATTATCTGATTGGCGCTGCCCCGGGGAGCGGAGCTTGGCGGAGTGGTTATGCACGACGCTTGGGGCCCGGTCGGGAGGCGCCGCTGAAGTCCAAGGTGATGCCTGATGGAACCACGGGCGTTTGCCTGCCGATCCCACTGATCGAGCCAACGGGAGCAACGCTCCACGGCGTCCCTGTCCGGCGTAATCATGCAGGTGCGCATGGAAACGGTGTCGAAGTTATCAATGGAGTTGACCACGCGATTGGGGCCATCGTCCGCCAGCGACCGACCAGTTGCTGCCGGCCGTGTGGACCCAGACCCGCGTGGCAACCCGCAGGGGTGGGACAGCAATCAACAGCGCCACCGCAAGCGAGGTAAACACACCGAGGCCATGCAGGTGCGGATGGGCACCGAGGTGCGAACCAAGGACGCGAGTGTGCAACGAGGTTCCGAACATAAACTGTAAATCCCCTGTTTTACTATGCGGCTGACGCTTTGAGCCCACGGAGGAGAATCAAGGTTTAAAAAGCCGATAAAGTTTTTCCGGGAACGCCGCTGGGACGGTGACCGGGTTGGTCCAGCCGCTGGGGGAATTGGTCCAACTGCCCGTGCTGAGGCTCGGGCGTTCCTGAAGAATCCAGTTGGTGCCGGTCGGGGGCGTCCACCAAAGCGTGATCCAACCCGCTGTCGAAAGCGTCGCGTGGAGGGTCGGGGGCGCGGGCGTTACAAAGGGCGTGTCCGTGGACCAGGCCGGGCCGGGTGTGCCGCCACCGCCGAAGCGGCGAACGCCCGGGCTGGCGCCGCTCGGGGACGCATCCCCAATCGTGTCGTCGGCCCCCTCGTCGAAGTGATACAACGCGACCGTGGCGGCATCCGGCGTGAACGGGCTGGTGGGCGGGGTGAAGTTGTTGGTGTAGCGAGCGACGTTGGAGATGCGCACCTCATCGAGCCACCCGCTGTAACTGGGGTATTCCGGACCGGCATCATGCTTCTCAGCGCCCACCACCAGATACGGGTCGGAGTTGGGCCAGGCCGTGGCGCGTCCGTCGCGGTAGCTGATGTCGCCGCCCGGCCCGCTGCCCTGCGCGTCCAACACTCCGTCCACGAAAATGCGCAGGACGCTGCCGCCGGACACCAGTTGGCGCGTGACGGCGACATGATGCCACTGGGAGTCGGCCACCAGGTTGGTGCCAACGATCGTCGTGCCCCAGGACCCGTTGTGAATGCCAAAGGCGAGTCGCCCGCCGCCCATTGCAATCCCCCAGTCGCCGTAATCTCCCCCGCCATACACGTCGCGGTCGAAGATGATATTTCCGGTGATCCAGCCGTCGTTGCCGGTGGTGACCGTGCCGGTGTTTTCCCCCAAAGCCGCCTTCATCCAGAACTCGACGGTGAAACTGCCGCCCACGTCCACCGGGCGGTTGGTTTGAAGCGGGATTTTGACGCGGTCCAGGTCGGGTGCGCTCACGCCATGTCCATAAAAACGCAAGGAGGTGCCATTGGCCAGCAGGCCGGAGGCGGCGCAGAGCAACCAACCGGCGGCGACAACGCCCCGACTGATGAGTCGAAATCTCAAACCCCGCGCATCAAGCCGGGCCCGGCCGCGAGCGAAGCGCGTCGGCCGTTCGGGGCGCGAAAACTCGCGGCGCGTCGGGGAACGGAGACGTGCTGGCGAATGACATCCGCGCCGGTCGAGCCCAATGCTCGGCCCGCGACTGTTCACTCCATCCAACCGCAGGTTGCCAGCCCGCGTCCCCGTTCCCGTTTCAAACATCCGTGCTCCTTGTTTTGCGTGCTTCGGCCGCCTAGGGCGTCGGGCCATCCGCCGGACCGGCGGGACTGGCCAGCAGGGCTTCGATCCGTTCCAGCCGTGCTCGGAGCGCCGCATTTTCGGCGTCGCGCTGCTTGAGCGCCGCTTCCAACTGCCGAATCCGCCCCTCCGCCTCCTGACTCCTGGCTTCGAGCTTCCGATTCAACCCCTGAATCGCCGCCAGGGCCACGCCGTCGGCATCCACCGTGGCGATGCCCGTGTCGCTCTCGCCCACGCCGAAAGCCGCCTTGAAGTCCTGGGCAGTGGGGCCAATGTGTCGAATGGACGGGTCCTGTGTCTTGTAGCGCCAGGTCGTCACCGGCAGGTTCGCCACCTTTTCTAACACTTCGGTCGGATTAACCGGCTGGAAGTCGTCTTTGGCGTTGCGGTCACTGATGCCGGTCCAACTACCCGCGCCGGGCGCCAGGAACACCCCGGCAGTGGCCCCGCTGTTGGAGAATATCCGCACCCCGCCGCTGACGCGGAAGGTCATCGAGTTGGCGTTGGTCGAGGCGATGTCGGCGTCCGTCGAATCGGCCCAGACGAACGCCCCGGTGTGATTGGCCTTGGCACGCCGACCGGCGGCGAAGGCGTAGTTGGTGGCTGTGTTCAAACGACCGCCGGGAACGGTGGCGTACTCGCCACTGGCGGTGTTCTGCTCGCCGCCGCCCACGGTCGCGTCGAACCCGCTGGCGGTGTTTCCCCAGCCGCCGCCCACGGTCGCATACGAGTTGCTGGCGGTGTTGTCCCAGCCGCCGCCCACAGTCGCACGGTAGCCGCTGGCGGTGTTGTACTCACCGCCGCCCACGGTCGCTCCAATCCCGCTGGCGGTGTTGGCCCAGCCGCCGCCCACGGTCGCTGCACCGCCACTGGCGGTGTTGGCCCAGCCGCCGCCCACGGTCGGATACGAGCCGCTGGCGGTGTTATTGGCGCCGCCCCCCACCGTGCCAAAATCCCCCAGCACCCGGTTCGTGAAGGCACCACCGAAATAATTCCCCGCCCCGCCGCCAGCGATGGTCGCTCCGATCACCGTATTGGAGACGAAGTTGCCCGCGTAACCGCCAATAACATTGGGGGCGTTGTTGGTGTTCGGCTCCAGTCGCAACGCCCGCTGGTTGTTCACC
>JANWVC010000016.1 GCA_025057755.1 Limisphaera sp.
GGCCTTCGTGGCGACGGCGGATAATCCCGCGGCGATTTATTACAACCCGGCCGGCCTCACCCAGTTAAAAGGCCACCAGCTTCGATTGGGCGTATACGGCTTGTACCTTCGTAGTCGGTACCAGTCGCCCTCCACGGGCCAGACCTATCACAATGCAAAAGATCGGCACGCCATCCCACAACTGTACTATACCTACGGTCCGGAAGCCTTACGCTGGAGTTTTGGGCTGGGAGTGTATGCCCCATTTGGGCTCAGCTCCGAATGGCCGGAGGACACCGGATTCCGAACCGTAGCCACGCAGGGGGAGGTCCAGTACTACACGCTCAACCCGGTCGTTGCCTGTGAGGTGGTGCCGGGACGATTGTCGCTCGGCGCAGGGCTGACTCTCAACCATGCCGAGCTGGACTTGCGGCAAGGGCTGGTATGGCCGGCTCAACCGCTGGATCTCTTCGCTTTTCAAGGGGACAATTGGAACGTCGGTTACAACCTGGGTCTGCGCTGGCAGGTGCACGAAAAAGTGTCCATTGGAATCAGCTTCCGCAGTGCCACCGACATCAAACTGGAAGGCCATACCCGGGTTTACAACCTGGCGGCATTCCCGCCCGGGGTGGGCATGATCCCGGCATTCCCTGAACAACGCTGGCGTGCCACGGCCGACTGGCCGTTTCCGCTCAAAGCCATCTTTGGTATCTCGTGGCGTCCCACACCGGCTTGGAACCTTGAGTTCAACGCCGATTACACCGGCTGGAACCGACTCAAGACCGTGACCTTGCACCAACAAGGGGCCATCCCGGGACTCATCCCTGCGGACGTGCTGCTGCCGCTCCACTGGCAGGGCAGTTGGTACTACGAATTCGGGATCACGCGTTACTTCGCCGGCGGCTGGCGTGCCAGCGCGGGTTATATCTGGAACGAGAACTCGGTACCCAACGCGACTTACTCACCCTTAGTGGCGGACTTAAACCGGCACTTTTGGAGCATCGGCCTGGGTCGCGCCGTAGGCCGATGGACGGCAGATGTAGCGTATCAACTGGGTTACGGGCCGACCCACACGGTAACCGGAAGTCGGCCCTCGGCCATCGGCCAGTCTGCCGATGGCCGTTACCGCTTCCTCAGCCATGCAGTGGCGCTTTCGATAGGATGTGCTTTCTGAAACATTTATGCGCATCTCTCGTTTTTTGGGAGGGCACGCCCCGGAAGTTTGGAGCGAACTTAGAGTCAAGAAGGAGGTGACGCTCGATGATTCCCGAGGCCTTGGTGGACATTCGCGATGGTGTGGTTCTGAAAACTGCAGACGGGAATGAGTATTGGGGACACCTTCGGCGTTTAAACCGATTTGCTGCCACTTTTGACGTTTTTGGCGCAAGTTCGACTCTTCGGGTTTCCGAGGCCATCCCCACGTTTACGATTCTCCTACAGGGACGAAAAGCTTACGAAGGTCGAGCAGTACTACAACGGTTCATCGAGGCCGAGGCCACGTGGACGTGCGAAGCAGAGCTGGAGGAGGCCTCCTGGGTCGATGTTCTGTGGGATCATCAGACGCTTTTGAACGGCACTCTCACCGATGGTTTCTCGCGATTTCTCCGACACTGGCAAGAGGCCTATCAGGTCGAGCCATCCTACAAGTCCGTGGTGGCCGACATGTTCACTTTTTTCAGTAGCCTGAAGTTGTGGCTGGATCAAATCGATATGACCATTCGAAGCCACAAGGGAGGTGATTCCCGTGGACTTCAAGTAGCCGTCGCTGAAAAGGCGGCCAAGAATGTGCTACCGTGCATGGACGAGTTGTTTGCCAGATTCGAATCAGCCTGTGCAAGGATCCCGCGTGAGCGCTTGGGCGGCCATCGCAGTTACATGCGGCGCCAGTTACACCCCTTGACCATGTGTTCCCCGTTTGCGTACCGAACGTTCCACAAACCGCTAGGTTATGCCGGGGATTATGAAATGGTGAACATGATTGTGCGCAACGGCTGGGAGGGTAATTCCCTGTATGCCATGGTGGTCAACAAGTGGTTTCTGGTTCAGCCACCGGCTGAGGCACATCGAAACCGAATTGACTTCCTTGCCCGGCGGTTGGTCGAAGAAGCGGTCCGCATTGCGCCGGAATCTCGGCGACTGAAGGTTCTAAATCTAGCTTGTGGCCCTGCGCAGGAACTCCAAAAGTTGCTGATCTCTTCAGCGCTGAGCGATGTTTTAGACGTCTTGGCCGTCGACTTCGATGCCGAGACACTGGGCTATCTACAGAAACGTTTAAAAGAGCTCATGTGGCGCCACAACCGTTCCACATCGATTACGCTTAAACAAACGTCCGTGTTCCATCTTCTCAAAGAAAGCGAGCGGGGCAAGAACACACTGCCTGGCGCACCGTTCGACATGGCTTATTGCGCTGGACTCTTTGATTATCTGAGCGACGCTGTATGCCGTTCCCTGCTTCGGTACATGTATGAGCAACTGAGACCCGGTGGCCTTTTACTTGCGACAAATGTACATCCTTGCAACCCCTTGAGAAACGGAATGGAGCACCTTCTTGATTGGCATCTCATCCATCGCACGGGAGAAGAAATGGCTGCGCTGGCACGGGAACTACCACCGACGACCGAAACGAGGGTATGGGCAGAGTCGACCGGGGTTAACGTGTTTCTGGAGATCCGAAAGCCCGCACATGGTTCGTAAGCAGGTCAGCTCTACGGCCACAGAATTGCAGCAGGCATTTGATCGGGAAGAAAAGGCCAATCGCGTCAGTACCGGCAAGGTAGCTGCCCTTTTGGTCGCTGTCCTAATGCCCTTTGGGGCGACGCTGGACATAGCGGTTTATCCGGCGTCGGTCTGGGAGTTCGGGTTGATTCGCGTTGGGGCTGCGGTTTTAGCATTGGTCATTTGGTGGCTTCTAACTCGGCCTTGGGGACAAGAACACCATCGGTTCTTGGGCATTGTTACAGCATGGTTACCGGCTGTTTGTATTTGCTGGATGATCTACCGAACGGAGGGCCCTCTGTCCCCCTATTATGCAGGTCTCAATCTGATTCTTCTGGCGATCAGCTTGGTCGTTCGTTGGAACGCTTGGGAGTCCATCCTGGCAGTGGGAGGTGTACTCGCCATGTATCTGAGCACCGCATATCTTGCTGATCCAGCTGCAATGAGGCACGGTCGGTTCGTTGCCAACTGCATCTTTCTGATCGAGACCGGTGTGATCGTTGTGGTGGGAAACCACTTTTTTAGCAAACTGCGTGTGCGGGAATTCCGAAACCGATATGAGCTGGACCACCGTAAGAAGGAGCTGGAGGAAGCTCTCACCCGGCTGCGGGAGGCAGAGGCGCAGTTGATCCAACAGGAGAAGATGGCATCGCTGGGCGTGTTGAGCGCCGGGATCATTCACGAGATCAATAACCCGTTGAATTTCGCCGCCACGAATCTGTACGCCCTGCGGAAACGCGTGGCCACCATGCCGCCCGAGCAGCGCAAAGCCGTCGAGGAAATCGTCGCCGACGTGGAAGATGGTCTGTCTCGTGTGCGCGATATTGTGGCGGATTTGCGAACTTTCACACATCCCGAGGTCGAAAGCCTGGAAGCAGTGGATGTGGCGGAAGCCGTTCAAGCAGCGTTGCGATACCTGAGCGGCGAAACGCCAGACGGCGTCCGGATCGACGTCCATATTGCCCCCGGCCTGGCTGTGCGGGCCAGTCGCAACAAAATGGTGCACGTGCTGATCAACCTGGTCGAGAATTCACTCGATGCGCTACGACGGAAAACGTTTGGGGGGGAAACACCCTCGATACGTATCACAGGGTGCCAGGAGGATGACCGGATACGGTTAGAGGTGTGGGACAACGGACCAGGCATTGCGCCCGAACATCTGGGTCGCGTCTTTGACCCGTTCTTCACCACGAAGGACGTGGGGGAGGGGATGGGCCTCGGATTGAGCATCTGTTACCGACTTCTACAAGAGTGTGGCGCCCGCATCCGGGTGGAAAGTGATCCGGGGCAATTTTGCCGGTTCATCCTTGAGTTTCCCCGGCCGGAGCCGCACGTTGAGGAACCAACAGGCAGCCACGCATGAATCCACCTTACGACTACCGCCGATATGCCATCCTTTACGTGGATGACGAGGAAAAATCGCTCCGCAGTTTCGAGCGGGCGTTTGCGGACACTTTCCGGATCCTGACGGCCACAAGCGCAGCCGAGGGCCACCGGTTGTTGCAGGCCCATCGTGACGAAATCGGTCTTCTCATGACCGATCAACGGATGCCGGGGGAAAAAGGCGTCTGGCTCCTGGAACAGGCGCGTCAACTGGATCCGCGCATCATTCGTGTCTTGGTCACAGCTTACAGCGATTATAAAGAAGCCATCGATGCCATCAACCTGGGCGCCATCTACAAATACATCAGCAAGCCGTGGGACCTGCCCAAGCTCGAACAAACCCTGAAACACGCGCTGGAGCTCTTCATGGTTCAGCGAGAACGCGACGAACTCCTGTACGAAAAAATGAGCGTGCTGCGCCAGGTTTTGATGGCAGACCGCGTGGTCAGTCTGGGCTTGCTGGCAGCCGGCTTGAGCCATCACATCCGCAATGCGCTGGTGGCCGTCAAAACATTTCTCGATCTGGCTCCTTTAAAGCTTGCGGAAGAAAACGTCGATCTGGAGCGCCTCCACGACCCCGGTTTCTGGAAGGTGTACCATCGAAATGTCCAGGGCCAAATCGACCGGATCAACCAATTGCTCCAAGAGCTGTGGAAAGCTTCCGAGCGGCCGCCCGGGGTGTTTGCCGACCGCGTTCGGTTGGCGCCCCTTCTGAGGGAAGTTTGCCAACAAATGGCCGGAGAACTGAGCGCGCGTAACCTAACGGTAGAACACGCACTGCCAGAGGATCTGCCGGAACTGACGGTGGACCTGCCACGGTTCCGGCGCCTTTTCGAACTCCTGCTCCAGGACGAACTTTCTTCCTTGCCACCAGGCGCCCGCGTGCGATTTGAGGCGCGAACCTTGGACGAAGTGGATGCCCGCCGACCGCATATCGAAGTTCGCGTGACCGACAACGGACCTGGCCTGCCCGAGGAGTGGCTGCGCCTGGTGTTTGATCCGTTCGTATGTCGGAGTGACAGTCCGGCCGAGTTCGGGATCCGCCTGATGGCCTGCTACATCATCGTGCACCATCACGGAGGAACCATCCACGCCAAAAGTGAGCCCGGTCAGGGCACTACTTTTGTCCTGCGGTTGCCCGTGCAAGCAGGGTATCCCACGGAAACGATTCACGACACCGATTTCCTGCGGAAGGCCCTGTTGAACGAGGAATTGTGGCACAAATTGGCCGCGAGTAGAATGCCCGGGTGACCTGCCCCGATCAGCTCAGGGCTCAGCCCGTGGTTTCGGCGCCGCGTTTCGTCCAACACCGCCTCGCAGCCCGCATGGGCTGCAGCGGACCGGATGCTGAATAAATTGGATCGGGCAGGGCAATTGCCGCAAGCCGACCTGCGTCGGAGCAAAGCGTAATGTAAAGATCGGTTTGCCGTTCGTGGCCATGAGTTACACGCTGCACTATCTGCAATCCACCACGGCTCGATCCGGGCCGGAAATCAGCGTCCTGGTGAATTGTCTGCTTCAAGACGCCATCCGGGTGGGCGCCAGTGATCTGCATATCGAGCCTTGGGAAGCGTCCGTCGCCGTTCGAGCGCGAGTGAACGGCGTGTTGACCGAAGTTGCGCATCTGCCTTTGGAGTTGTTGGAAAAGATCTCCGCTCGATTCAAGGTGCTGGCCAATTTGCCTACGTACCAATCCGGACTCCCTCAGGACGGTAAGATCGTATGCGGACCGGAACTGGATCATGTGCAGCTCCGGCTCTCCATTTTCCCCACCACGCGGGGCGAGAAAATCGTGTTGCGACTCTTTGATCCGCATGATCGGCGATTTGATCTGGACGCCCTGGGCTTTGATCCCGGTACATTGCACGAGCTAAAGAGATTGTTGCACCGGACCAGCGGATTGCTGCTCTTCACCGGTCCTACGGGTTCTGGCAAAACCACCGCCATGTATTCCGCGCTATGCCACATCGTGCAACGCGAAGGTACCGCCGTGAGCATCAGCACGGTGGAAGATCCCGTCGAATTCAACCTGCCCCGCGTCAGCCAAACCCAGATCAACCCGGCCCAAGATTTCACGTACGCAACCGCCTTGCGGAGCATCCTGCGCCAGGATCCCCAAGTTATCATGGTAGGTGAAATTCGCGATGCTGAAACCGCCTCCATTGCTGTGCAAGCCGGACTAACCGGTCATCTTGTGATCAGTACGATCCATGCCGGGGTTTCCGCCGGTGCGTTTACGCGCCTGATTCACATGGAGATCGAACCGTTCATGTTGGCCTCGAGTGTGCTGGGGGTTATGGGCTTGCGTCTGGTCCGCCGGGTTTGTCCCCAATGCGCCGAGCCCTACGAACCGGAGGCTAGTGCCCGCAAATTGGTGCCCGAAGATTGCTGGGCCCAAGCACGATTTCTCCGCGGGCGTGGCTGTGAGTATTGCCAACAAACCGGCTACAACGGCCGCATGCCAATTTGTGAACTGCTTGTGGTCACTGAGCCCTTTCGGGAGGCCGTGCTCAAGCTGCTGCCCACGAGCGCGTTGGAGGAAATCGCCGTTCAAAATGGGATGCGGACCCTTTGGCAAAACGGGTTACAAGCCGCGCTACGCGGGCAAACGACGCTCGAAGAGGTGGTTCGAATGATCGCAACCTCCATCCTTTCATGACGGGCCCTGTTCCGATCAAGACATGGATCGGCCTCGATGATGCCCGCCGGCCTCTCTGGAGGTGTCCGCAAGAGTCCGCCATCGCCAATAGCCAGCCACCAAACTGCCCAACACCGAATGGGCCGTGGCGGAAAGCGCGCAGGGAAGGGCAGCGTCCGGTAACGTTGTAAAATGCTGCCGTGCCAACGTGGCGCCCAAACCTGAGTTTTGCATGCCCACCTCAATGGACACGGTTCGTGCCTCGCGCACGTGCAGTCGGCACAAGCGAGCAAAACCGTAGCCAAGGGCGAAGCCCCCTGTATGAAACAGCATTACCGCGGTGACCAAGGACCAGGCCGATTCTCTCAAACTCTTTGCGCTGCTGCCAATGATACTGGCGCAAATCAGCGTAATCACCATCACCGAAAAAACAGGCGCCACTGGCAGCACGGTGTGAACCAACCGCGGGAAAGTGTGGTGGGCAATCAGACCGGTCAAAAGGGGGACCAACACAACGACCAGCGCGCTTTTGAACAGAGCCCACGCGTCCACCGGCACGTAATGCCCGGCCAGCCAGGCCGTCAAAAGCGGCGTCAAAACCACGGCTGCAAAGGTGGAACACATCGTCATGAGGACCGACAATGGCAGGTTGGCACGTGCCAGATACGTGACCACATTCGAAGCCGTTCCCCCCGGGCAACAACCGACCAGAATCAGCCCCACTGCCAAACCCGGTTCCAGATGGAACACGCGGGCCAGCGTATAACCCAGTGCAGGCATGATGAGATACTGGCCCAGGAATCCGACCGCCACAGCCCAGGGCATTCGAAGAACATGACGGAAATCATCAAATCGCAGCGTCAGTCCCATGCCCAGCATAATCAGGCCCAAACCCCAGGGAATCCAGGGACCGCTAAACCAATTGAACCAGTGAGGTCGGACCAGGGCCATCGTGCCCGCCAATAGCACCCATACGGGAAACAGGTTTGTTAACCACGCGCCCCAGCGTTCCACAGGTCTCCCGGCTTGTCCGGCCCTTGCATACCTCGCGCAGGCAAACGGCTCATGCGCCCTTTACTGACTACGTCCTGTGACCGACTCCAGGGCTTCAAACAGGGCCTGCATGCTGAACGGCTTGTACAGAATGCGACACGGCACGCGGCTGAGAAACTCGCGAATCTTTGGATCGTGTTGATGCCCGGTCATGAAGATGAACTTCTTGCAAAGCGCCGGTTTGGTCCGCTGCACGGCCAGGTAAAACATGTCACCGGGGAAATTCGGCATCATGATGTCGCAAAGGATCGCGTCAAAATCGCGCGCCAAGACCTGTTGAATGCCTTGAGCCCCGTTTTGCACCAATGTGACGCGATAATCCTGCTGCTCCAAAGTCAGTTGCAACACGCTGCTAAACTCGGGATCGTCTTCGAGCACCAGCACAGCCTGCGGGCGAGCCTGGTTGGGATCCTCGGGCAATTCATACAGACGAGGCGCCGGCGGCTCAGCCTGCACAGGCCGCCCGTCCGGACCACTGGTTGGGACCGGCGTGTTCATCATCCAACAGACCCAAGCCTATCCATTTTCCCAATCAGAGCAAGGACAGAGCCGCAGATGCAGGGCTCGAGCCAACCCGTCAAAGGCGGACAGGCCGATTCAGACCGTGAGTCAACACATTCCCGAGGCCGCGTGCCCCAAAGCCGGGGTTTGACACAGGTTCATGGGAAAAGCATTGCGCCTCGAAAACGCTTGTGGCTTCATCCTGCGGGTGCATTGCCCCCGTGGGCAATGCCGGTGAAATCAGGATCAAACGGTCCTGAATCGCGAAGCCCATGGCTGAGGCGGGACGGTATCGCATGCGAATTTTGTATTCAGGCCACGTGCAGGGGGTCGGATTTCGATACACCACCTGTCAAGTGGCGCGTGGATTTGATGTGACCGGAACGGTTCGGAATCTGGCTGACGGACGCGTGGAATTGGTCGCCGAGGGCACGCGCGAAGAATTGGAAGCGTTTCGGCGAGCCATCCGGGATTCCGGTCTAGGCCGGTTCATCCGGGACGAAGCCGTGGATTGGTCGGAGGCACTCGGTGGCATGAAAGGTTTTCACATCCTAGGTTAGCGAAGAGAGCAGAGCAATGAAGTTTGCCATCATTGCCGACATTCACGGCAACCTCGAAGCCTTGCAGGCTGTGTTGGAAGACGCCCAAAAGCAGGGATGCACCCACTACGCCTGCATCGGAGACGTGGTCGGTTACGGAGCCAATCCTCGCGAATGCCTCGAGATTGTCCGGTCCATGGGCATGCCCTGCGTCAAAGGCAACCATGACGAATATTGCTCCGTAGACGAAAACACCGAAGGCTTCAATCCCTTGGCCGCCGAGGCTGTTCTGTGGACCCGCCAACAACTGAACGAATCAGATCGCCAATGGCTCCGCGACCTCCGTTACGTCCGAATGGTCACCAACTTCACCATCGTGCATGCCACCTTGGATGCGCCCCAACGATGGGGCTACGTCTTCGACAAACTCGCCGCAGCAGCCAGTTTCCCCTACCAAAATACCCCGGTCTGCTTTTTCGGTCATACGCATGTGCCGGTGGCCTTTGTGCGCGACACCGTGGTCCGCGGTGGCAGCTATTCCAAGTTCAAGGTCGAGCCGGGCAAAAAATACTTCGTCAACGTCGGTGCGGTCGGACAACCGCGCGACGGGAACCCCAAGGCAGCCTACGTTGTCTATGACGTAGATGACGGCACGATCGAACTGCGTCGCATTGATTACGACATCGCCACCGCCCAAAAAAAAATCCGCGCCGCCGGCCTGCCAGAACGACTGGCCGAGCGACTGGCCTTCGGGCGTTGACCGGCTCCTCATTTCCCTGACCACACGGGCGTGAATGCACCTGTCACGGCTCCCGCTGCGTCGGCTCCGACCCACACGGCCAGGCCGATCCCGGGGCATATTCGCATCCTTTCAGACGGCCGGCCAGGCCACGAAAACCAAAGTATCGGATTGGCCGAGGCCATTGCCCGACGCACCGGAGCCACATGGGAATGCCAGCGCCTGCCTGATGTTGCCGGGCCACCCGGCCGGTGGTGGGCAGGTTTACGTATGGGCCAGGCCCGACCCGACCTGCTGATTGGAACCGGACACAAGACTCACCTGGCTTTATGGCTGGCAGCCCGACGGTTTCGCGCACGTTCGGTCGTCATTCTGAAGCCGACCTGGCCGGTGTGGTTGTTCGATCTGTGTCTGATCCCCGAACACGATCTACCGACGGGCCAAATACCCCGCTGCGTCGTCCCAATCCGCGGCGCACTCAACCGCATCCCGGAACAACTTCCACCCAAACAACCCCGGGGGTTAATCCTGCTGGGTGGACCTTCGCGCAGCCACGGATGGGCGGGCGAGGATCTTATCAAATGCATTCGAGAAATCATGGATGCCCGATCGGATCTCACATGGGCCGCTGCCGATTCGCGGCGGACACCGGACGGATTCTTGAACCGTCTTGTTTCGAACTTGCCCAGACTGCGCGCATTGCCTCGCAAGGAGACTTCTTCCCAACGACTGCTGGAGCATTTATTGGTATCGGAGGAGGTATGGGTTACCGCAGACAGTATTTCCATGGCATTTGAAGCCGTAACCGCGCAAGCGCGCGTGGGTTTGTTGCCCGCGCCGGTGTACGATGCATCGAGTGGCCCGGCCCGTGCGTTACTGAGCCTGGTTAGCTCCGGGCATGCAATCTTTTTTGCTACGTGGCGAAGCCGAGGACGAACCCTGCCGCCGCCGCATCCGCTTCACGAAACGGCTCGCTGTGCTCAGCTCGTGTTGACCCGCCTTTTTCCGACTGCCGGCTCATGAAAGTGTTACAAGTCCTGCCTGAGTTAAACGAAGGCGGCGTGGAGCGCGGCACGCTGGAAATCGGCCGGTTTCTGGCTCAAGAGGGACACCACGCACTGGTGGTTTCGAATGGCGGCCGGTTGGTTCCTTCTCTGGAAGCCGCCGGCGTGCGTCACATCCAAATGCCAGTGCACCGCAAAAGTCTTTCCGGTTTGTTCCTCATTCGCCCGCTGCGTCGTCTTCTTTCCCAGGAAAAACCGGACATTTTGCACCTGCGGTCCCGATGGCCTGCCTGGCTGGCCTGGCTCGCGTGGCGAGGACTCCCGCGGGGTATGCGACCGCGGCTGGTCACCACGGTGCACGGCTTCTATTCCGTCAATCCGTATTCCGCCATCATGACACGCGGCGAACGCGTGATCGCCGTGTCGCAGAGCATCCAAGCCTACATCCTGGAAAACTATCCACGCACGAATCCGGCCCGAATCCGGATCATCCCCAGGGGGGTAGATCCAACAGAGTTTCCTCGTGGTTACCAACCCGACACCGCGTGGTTGGTGCAATGGTACAGCGACCTGCCCATGCTGCAAGGCGCCCGGCTGCTGACCATGGTGGGACGCATCACACGCGGCAAAGGTCACGAAGACTTCTTGCGCGTGTTGCAAGCGCTCCGGGACACAGAACCCAGAGCAATCGGTTTGGTCGTTGGTGGGGTTGCCCCTGGCAAAGAACGTTACCAGGACGAACTCCAACAACGGCTTCGGCAATGGAAGTTGCAAGATCGCGTCGTGTTCCTCGGGTATCGGCCGGACGTTCGAGAGATTCTGGCCATTTCCGATGTAGTGTTTTCTCTGTCGCGTACGCCCGAATCTTTTGGCCGCACGTCTTTGGAAGCCTTGGCCCTGGGCCGGCCAGTCGTCGGCTACGACCATGGAGGCGTCGGCGAACAATTGCGGGCGTTGCTGCCAGCGGGCGCGGTGCCACCGGGAGATATCCAGGCCGCTGTCGCGGTAACAAAAAAGTTTCTTCAGGCCCCTCCCAACCCGGCAGTGATCGGGCCGCCATTTACCTTAGAGGCCATGTGCCGTAGCACCTTGGACGTTTACCAGGAGCTCGGTCGTCCGAACCACTACGGGTAACTTGCCCTGCGACCGCTTTTCTCGGATGCTGCACTGCGGGTATATGGGCATGCCTGAGGAACTCTTAACTGGCTTGAGGGAAATCGTGGGACCCGACCACGTCCTGACCGCTGTTGAGGATCTGATTCCGTACTCTTTCGATGGTACAGCAGCGCTTCAGCAAAGACCCGGTTGCGTCGTTTTCCCCCGGCAAACCGCGCAGGTCGCTGCCATTCTCAAACTCGCCCAACGCACCCGTACCCCTGTGGTCACACGTGGATCCGGCACTGGCCTCAGCGGAGGCAGTGTGCCCGTGCCAAACTGCATCGTCCTCTGCCTGGCCCGCATGGACCGTATTTTGGAACTGGACCGGGCCAACCTGACCCTGCTGGCCGAAGCGGGTGCCACGACCCAGGCCATTGCCGACGCCGCGGGGGCCGCCGGGCTTTTCTATCCGCCCGACCCCGGCTCCATGAAGATCTCCACCATTGGCGGCAATGTGGCGGAAAACTCGGGCGGTCTGCGGGGGCTCAAATACGGCATCACTCGCAATTACGTCATGGGACTCGAAGTGGTCCTCGCCGACGGTGAAGTGTTCTTCACAGGAAACAAATGCGTCAAAGACGTCGCCGGCTACTCACTCAAGGACCTTTTCATCGGCTCGGAAGGTACCCTCGGTGTCATCACAAAGGTTCTCTTACGTCTCGTTCCACAACCGGCGGCCAAAAAGACCCTGCTGGCCCTCTACGATCAAATGGAAGCAGCTGCGCAAACCGTTTCGGAGATCATTGCTGCCAAAATCATCCCCTGCACCTTGGAGTTTCTGGACCGCACGACGCTGGCATGCGTGGAAGCTTACGCCCGGGTCGGCTTGCCCACAGACTGCGAAGCTCTTTTACTCATGGAGACGGACGGGCATCCGGCTGCCGTAGCCGAGGAAGCGGAGCAAATGGCGGCCATCGCCCGGCGAAATCAAGCGCGGGAAGTGCGCGTAGCCGCTGACAACGCGGAGGCCCTCCGACTCGCCGCCGCTCGGCGCAACGCCTTCTCCGCACTTGCTCGGGTCGCCCCGACCACCATCCTCGAAGACGCCACGGTTCCCCGAAGCGAATTAGCCCGCATGGTCCGATTCATCCAGCAAGTGGCCCAAAAATACAATCTGCGCATCGGGACCTTTGGCCACATGGGCGACGGCAATCTGCATCCCACATTCCTGACTGACGAACGCAATGCCGAGGAAATGCGCCGCGTGGAATTGGCTGCGCGCGAGATTTTTGAAGAAGCCGTGCGCCTGGGCGGCACCATCACCGGGGAACACGGAGTCGGCCTAGCCAAGAAAGCTTTCTTACCCCTTCAGATCAGCCCGGTCGAAATGCGCATGCTCAAAGAACTTCGACAGACTCTCGACCCGTTGGGGATTCTCAACCCGGGTAAGATCTTCGATTAAGACCCCACGCGCTAACCGCGCTTTTCCTCCCGTCAAAACCTGGCGCGGCTGGGCCCCACCTGAGCACAGCTCTTCCTATTCCATGGCGCCAAAGACCGAAGCTTGCCGTTGCGCGTCAACCCAACCCGATTCATAGTGGAAAGCCGGGCCGCCCAACCAGGCCAGCGGCCCGGATTGCTATGCCGTTCACTGCTGCAGAAATTGCCCAACACGTGGGTGGTCAGGTCATCGGCGACGGATCTGTGCTCCTGCACCGATTTGCCCCGGTCGACCGGGCCGAACCTGGCGACCTGACCTTCGCCGAAAACGAGGAGTTCTTAGCCCGCGCGGAACAAGGCCGCGCATCGGCCATTCTAGTGGATCGTCCGGTTCGCTCCGGGAAAACGCTCATCCATGTGCCCAGCGCGCGCATTGCCTTTGCCAAGGTGCTGCCATTGTTCTTCCCGGAAAGCCAACCACCGCCAGGTATTCATCCCACCGCCATCGTAGGCGAGGGCGCCCATATCGATCCCACGGCATACATCGGCCCATGGTGCGTGATCGGGGCTCGAACCGTCATCGGGCCGCGTGCCGTGCTATGGGCACAAATTTACGTAGGCGAGGATTGCAAGCTCGGCGAGGACGTCTGGTTGTTTCCCCATGTGACATTGTATCCGCGAACCCAGCTCGGCGCCCGGGTGCGCATCCACGCAGGTAGCGTGATCGGCAGCGACGGATTTGGGTATGTACAGGACGGGGCCATCCATTTGAAGGTCCCACAAGTGGGCAATGTGATCATCGGGGATGACGTCGAAATTGGCGCCAACGTCACCATTGACCGCGGCGCATTGGGACCTACGGTCATCGGATCCGGCACAAAAATCGACAACCTGGTCCAAATCGCCCACAACGTGACCGTGGGCGAACGTTGCCTCATCGTGGCACAAGCGGGTATCGCCGGAAGCACCAAACTCGGCAATTTCGTGGTCCTGGCGGGGCAGGTAGGCGTGGCGGGGCATCTCAAAATCGGTCATCGCGTGAGCGTGGCAGCCAAATCCGGCGTCATGCATGACATTCCCGACGGTCAGAAATGGCTCGGGATCCCGGCGCAGCCCGATCGGCAAGCCAAACGCCAGATCATCGCTGTCCAACAATTACCCGAGCTGCTCCGGCGCGTCTCAGAGCTCGAACGGCAGGTGGCCTGTTTGAAAACCCTCCTGGCCAGTGGGCAACCCGGTTCGGCGTCCGATCACGAGGCCTCCAACACTGCGCCTCCGGCTTCCTGAGAGCAGACAGCCCGCACCGCCCGACCCCGCACACGAACCGAGCATTTCAAACCCATGATCTCCGTGCTGGATCCACTGCCAGAGGACGCGGACCTGGCAACCGAGATTGAAACCTTGTTCTCCCCGCACGGTTTGCTGGCAAAAGCGCGGAACTTCGAATACCGCCCGCAACAACAAACCATGGCCGTGGCGGTGGCCCGCGCGCTTGTGCGAGGCGAATCCTTGCTCGTGGAAGCCGGTACAGGGGTCGGCAAAAGTCTCGCGTATCTTATTCCCGCCATTCTGTTCGCCGTCCGTCACCACAAACGCGCCATCGTCTCCACCCACACGATCAATCTGCAGGAACAACTCATTCACAAGGATCTGCCGCTGCTGGAGCGCATCCTGCCCGTCAAGTTCAGTTACACCATGCTCAAGGGCCGGGCCAACTACCTCTGCACACGTCGTCTCCACAAAGCCCTTGAACAAGCCCACGCCCTGTTCACCTCCCCCGAACAGGCAGAGCTGGAGCGGATCCGCGACTGGGCCGCTCGTACCACCGACGGCAGTCTTTCCGACTTGGATCCGCAACCAGACCCCAAGGTATGGGATCAGGTTTGCTCCGAACGCGGTCTTTGTGCACCCCGTTTGTGCGGGCCACAATCGGAGTTCGCCAAGAGCCACGGCGTTTGTTTCTACCAACGCGCTCGCCAACGCATGCTTGCAGCCGACGTGCTGGTGCTCAACCACACCCTTTTATTCACCTTGTTGGGGGGCTGGGACGAAGACCCCCCTGAAGGTGGGGTGCTCTTCAAAAACGACTTTCTCATTCTGGACGAAGCCCACACCGTCGAAAACGTCGCGGCTCGGCACATTGGGCTCAGCCTTTCTCATGCCCAGGTCCGCTACACTCTCCATCGCTTGTGGAATCCCCGCACCCAAAAAGGGCTCCTGGCCACGCTCCGCAAAGGCGCCGCCGTGGTGCAAGTGGCAGAAGCCCTCCAGGCCGCCGATGCCTTCTTTGCCGATGTGCAAGCCGCTTGCGACACCCTGGCTCGCAAGCAAAGTGCCGTGCAACCCGAATTCGATCCGGAACTCACACCCGCGCACACGCCTCTCGCTTGGACCGAACTTCGGATCCGACACCCAGATTTTGTCCGGGACCAGCTTACTGCACCCCTCCAACGGCTGCGCGAGTCCGTAAGCGATCTCATCAAAACCAGTGAAGACCGCGAAATCGGTGAGGAACTGGCCGAATGCAACCGGCGCTTGGCCGAACTGCGCGAAGCGCTGGTGGCGTTTCTCAACCAAAGCGCGGAGCACTACGTGTACTGGGTGGAACGAACCGGCAAAACCCAACAAAACCTCGCCCTCAACGCTGCCCCCATCGAGGTGGCCGATTACCTGCGAACCCGACTCTTCCAAAGCGGTACAAGCATTATTATGACAAGCGCCACCCTCGCCACCGCACAACCGCGCTTATCCCGGTCAACCATCGGCCAGCCCGACGCCGTCGGCACTCAGGGCGGACTCGATTACTTTGCACGCCGGGTCGGCGGCGAGTCGGCCCAACAACTGCAGGTCGGCACGCCCTTCGATTACGAACGTCAAATGAAAGTTTACGTGGTCGGCAAAATGCCAGATCCGCGCGAGCCCGGCTATCGGGCGGCTCTGCTTCACTGGATCGAACATTTCATCCGGTTGACGCACGGCAAGGCGTTCGTCTTGTTCACCAACGCGCAACTCATGCGCGAAATTGCGACTGCTCTTCAGCCCACCCTCGAAAAACTCGGCATCACTTGTTACATCCAAGGAACAGGCGCGCCGCGATCCGTGCTGCTGGAAAAGTTCAAGCAAGACATCGACTCCGTGCTGTTCGGCACCGACAGCTTTTGGCATGGCGTGGATGTGCCTGGGCAAGCCCTCAGCAACGTCATTATCACACGATTGCCTTTCGCCGTGCCGGATCACCCGCTGATCGAAGCCCGCATCGAAGCCATCGAAGCGCGTGGAGGCAACGCCTTCCAGGAATTCTCCCTTCCAGAAGCCATCCTTAAGTTTCGCCAGGGCGTCGGCCGACTCATCCGCACCAAAACCGACACCGGCATCGTGGTCGTGCTCGATAACCGCATCCTCACCAAGCGGTACGGCCGGGCTTTTCTGGAAGCTCTGCCTCGGTGCCCGGTCGAAATCGTCTAAGCTCGCATCCCCGGCCCCGCTTGCCTGCGCCTCGTCGCCAAACTGTCCTTGTTGCATCGCCAAAGCCGCGCCCAACTTGGAAGACGTGAGAACACAGGCATTCGCTTTGACCCTGGCTTGCCTCGCTGGCATCCTCCAATCCGCGCGCGCCGCTCAGGCATCCGCGATTACAGCTGCCATGCTCTGTGCAACACCACGGCCACTTGTCATTGCTCATCGCGGTTTCTCTGCCGCAGCCCCGGAAAACACCTTGCCAGCCTTCGAACTGGCCCTTGCAGTCGAGTCAGACCTGATCGAGCTGGACGTCCACCAAACCCAAGACGGTCAACTCGTCGTGATCCATGACGCCACATTGGATCGAACCACCGACGCTCAAAAACGATGGGGTCGAAAACATGTCTCCGTGGGCTCGGTCACCGCCGCCGCGTTGGCCGAGCTCGATGCCGGCGCTTGGTTTCATCCTCGTTACTCCGGCACGCGGATTCCTACCTTGCACGACGCTTTGCGCACCATCAGCAGCCGCGGCGGCCGGACGCTTATAGAACGCAAAACCGGCAATCCGGCTTCTTTCACGCAACTGTTGCGCGCCCTCAACCTGATGGATCAGGTCGTGGTTCAGTCGTTCGACTGGTCGTTCTTGCGAAGCCTGCGCCGAATAGAACCACAACTGCTCCTCGGTGCGTTGGGCCCCCCCGACCTTCTGCCAGATGGAACTCAGCCTGACAAGCTCGCCCGAACACTCCACTCGACCTGGATCGAGTTAGCCCAAGAAACCGGCGCCACCATCCTCATTTGGAACCACCGTCATCTCCATGCCCAAAGCACCGCAGAGGTTCAATCCCGAGGGCTGAAACTGTGGGTATATACGGTAAATGAACCGGCCGACTTCGAAACCGCACTGCATCGAGGCGTCAACGGCATCATTACCGATCAACCAGCCCGTCTGTGGCGTTACCTGGCCCTGCGAACCAATCCCCATACGCAACCGGCCAAATGAAACCACAGGTTCGATCTCGGCTCTAACCGTGACTCAAACCAACACACTTCCGCGCTCGCACAACGCGATGAACCCTCGCGTGGCGTCCGAAGCGCCCCAGCTCGCCAACACCGTTCCCAAAGCGGCCACAAATTGGCACGATGCAACACCCGAAGCGCGGGCTGAGCCAATGGGGCATAGATCTGCCTGCTTGCTCAAACAAACATCAGCACAGGCAGGCGCATGTTTGATTTCGCGCCATGGGCATGCAAGCAGACAGAGTTCCTGACTTCTTCAGAGACCGCCTCACGCTCATCCTTGAGCCAGGTCCAACACCTCAACTCATCCATCGTCCAACGCCCGCTGCTCAGACTGGCGGACTTCGTCCAAAACTTGGTTGAGCCGGCTGATTCGCAAACGTTCACAGGAACGCTCGAGGGCAGAAGACCTGAGCGTTGCAGCCATCACGAAAAGTGTCACGTCAGGTGGCGGCCGTTTCCGTCCCTCCATGCCGAGCTTGACCGACCCAAGAAGCTCACGCTGAAGAATCCAAAAAGGGGCGCCCCCTCACGAGACAACGGACACAGCAATTGCACCCTCGCACAGGAATATCATACGAGCTCCGACTTGGCCCGTTTGTGGGCTCTCCCTGACATCGTGGTGAGCCGCGTGAGGGACAGAGTCAAATGCATTTTCACTCCCTCACGATGGCGTCTCGTTATTGCGGTACAAGTTCAGGTACGCCTTAAGGAGCGCGCGAAAGACTCGTCCGTGATTCGGTACTTTCAGATGCACCAATTCGTGTACGATCACTTCCCGGCGGAATTGAGCAGGCTGACGTAAGAGCGCGGTGTCGAAAGTCAGCCGTCCCCTCGAGGAACAACTCGCCCATTTGCGCTTCAACGGTTGAATGCGAATCTCGGCCGGCGCAACCCCAAGGCGCTCTGCCCACGCCTTGACCTCAGCCAGAAACAGGTCCACAGGCACGGCCTGCTCCAACGGTTGCCACTCTGGGACACCAGTTTTCTTCATTCAGCAGCCCTCCGCAGCAGGTTCAGCATAGCATCAGCCCACGCGACCATCTCTGAAACTGGAACGCCAATATCCTGCAAAGCCTTGTACAGCCGGCTGCGCAGCTCCCCTTCCTGTCTTTGGTTGCTCATCCAGTGTGGAAACTCTGCGAAGGCAGTTTCCATTGCTTGCGCAACCTGCTTTGCACTTTCGGGAGCGACCTCGCGCATGCGCAACCACCATTCCACAGCGAAGGCCTGCGTCGCGTAGGGGCGATGGGTCAAGTCGCCCATGTTGCGACGTTCCTCCTCGGCCTTCCGCAGTTGCTGCACCAACTCGTTCAGTTCGCGCAGCGCTTCCTGCGACTCGATCTGGCGTTCCTCGAAGCGACGGCGGATCTCCTCGGCACGCTCGCCGATGGAAAGCAAGTAGGGTGCGACGCGGCCGCCCTCTTCCACAAGGCGATGCAGTTCTTTGAGCAAGTTAAAGACCTTGACGGTATCGGGCTGATCGGCGTCGTGCAAAGCAAGCAGCGCCGTCGGCCCGATCTCATACGTCGTTGTCGGCTCACGCAATACGGTGGTGTGGCTATGTTGCTGCACAATGGCGGCGGTCTTGCGCAGGAACGATTTGTCCACCGGCACGTGTGGCTCATAAGCGGCCCGCAACAAGCGATACATCTCCACCAGGCGCTGATAGTCTTCCAGGTAAGGGCGCAGGAACGGGTCAGGCGACAAAATCTCGTAAACCTCTTCCAGCTCGCGGAAAAAGCGATAGAACGCTTCACGCGGGTCTTTGTCGCGGAAGTGCTCGAGCACCGCCTCGGCCGCTGTATCGCCGGTTTTGCCGCCGACCAGGGGAAGATACCGGCTTCGGCCTTCGTCCATGAGATGCTCGAGGCGCGCTTGCAGCACGTCAATCCCCTGCACCACGCCACTCACATCCCGCGAGTCGAAAGCCAGCGCCCGCTCCAGGTTCTCAAACACGCCCACGAAGTCCACGATCAGGCCGGTGGTCTTGCGCTGGCCGTCTTCGCTTTCATAGGGACGGTTGACGCGCGCAATGGCCTGGAGCAACACATGGTCGCGCATGGGCTTGTCCAGGTACATGCAGTAGAGAATGGGCGCGTCGTAACCCGTCAGGAGTTTTTCGGTCACGATGAACATCTGCGGGTTCTCGCCGGGCTTGCGGAAAGCCTGGCGCAGACGGCGTTCCTGGTCCTCGCTCAGGTGATGACGCTTGAGGTGAGGTGGGTCGTTGTGCCCGGCACTGATGATTACAGCGCTCCATTCGGCCGGCAGGTAACGATCCAGCGCTTCCTTGTAAAAGGCACACGCTTCGGGGTCGGCGGCGACGAGAAACGCTTTGTAGCCCATCGGCTGCACGGTTTGACGGAAATGCTCAGCCACGAACGCGGCAATCTTGTCCACACGCGCGCGATTTTTGAGCATGTTCGTGAGCGTGACGGCGCGGTCCAGCACGCGGTTGATCTCCTCAATTTCCGCCACGCCCTCCAGTTCTGCCGCTGCCCAGAACTCCCGCTCCATCGCCTCGCGGTCGGCAAGGAGATCGTTGGGCGCGAGCTGGTAATGCAGCGGGACCGTGGTGCCGTCCTCGATGGACTCCCGGATGGAGTACTTGTCGAGATAGCCCTGCGAGTCATCGGCGCCGAAGGTCTTGAAAGTACCCTTGCCGTGCGCCGTGCGGTCAATCGGCGTGCCGGTGAAGCCGATAAAGGTCGCTTTGGGCAAGGCACCCATCAGGTAGTTGCCCAGGTCGCCGCCGGTGGAGCGGTGCGCCTCGTCCACCAGCACAAACACATTACGCCGTGTGCACAGGTTCGCGGGCATGTCGTCGAACTTGTGGATCATCGAGACGATCAAGCCGCGCGTGTCGGCCTTGAGCAGCTCTTGCAGGTGGCGCTTGGAGAGGGCCAGGTGCACGCGGCCGAAGCCGATCGCCTCCAGGTTCTGGAAGAGCTGCTGCTCGAGTTCGTTACGGTCCACAATGAGCAGCACGGTGGGGTTTTGAAAGAGCGGGTCCTCAAGGAGCAGCCGCGCAATGGTGAGCATGGTGTAGGTCTTGCCCGAGCCTTGCGTGTGCCAGATCAATCCGCGGCGTTTTTGCGGGTCACGCGCGCGCATAAGCACCCGCTCGGTGGCGCGCATCTGGTGAGGCCGCAGCACGACCTTGGTCAGCTCGCCGTCCTTGCGCGCAAAGAGGATATAATCCGTAAGGACGCGCAGCACGCGCCGCGGGGCGATGAAGGATTTGACCAGCGTCTCAAAGTCCGTTTCGCCCAACTCTTCGCGCCAATTGATGAGGGTCCTGCGCGAAAGCGACGACCAGGTGGCCCCATAGAAGAACTGCACCAGGTGCGTCAACGCGAAGAGCTGTGCCTGCGCCATCAGGTCTGGCGCTTCAGCGTGGTAGCGACGGATCTGGTCCAGCGCCTCGGCGATGCCTTCCAGGCGGGTCGCTGCCTTGGTCTCGACGACAATGACCGGTATCCCGTTGACCAAAAAGACCACATCGGCACGTATGCGCCGCGCGGCACTCTGGAAGGCAAACTCATCCGTGACGTGGAAGCGGTTGCTCTCAGGATGGTCAGGGTCGAGCAGGCGCAGGTTGCGCTCGCGGCGTTCGGCTTCGACAAAGACCGTCTTGAGCCCTTTCAGGTATTCCCACGCCTCGCGATTGCCCTCGATATCGGCACGCACCGAGAGCAAACGCCGGACGATCTCTTCTGCCTTGGCTGCGGCAGTCACCACGCCGGGGTTAAGGCGCTGGAGTTGCTCCACCAGCACCGCGTGCAGGAAGGGCTTGTCCTCACCGCCGCGCAGCCGCAGGGCTTCCTCGGCGGGCAAATATTTCCAGCCGCCTTCGATGGCATAACGGATGAGCGGGTTCTGAACGGTGCGACGTTCGGAAGAGACGCTCATAACGAACGCTCCGCTAGGGTAGGGGTTGCTGCGCGCAG
>JANWVC010000003.1 GCA_025057755.1 Limisphaera sp.
CCGAAATAATTCCCCGCCCCGCCGCCAGCGATGGTCGCTCCGATCACCGTATTGGAGACGAAGTTGCCCGCGTAACCGCCAATAACATTGGGGGCGTTGTTGGTGTTCGGCTCCAGTCGCAACGCCCGCTGGTTGTTCACCTGCAACACGAGGGGTTGGTTGTCGGTCGTGCCCAGGAAGTGCGTGCCCGGTGTCGTGCCCGCGTTGCCGTCGGTCTTCCAAAACGTCGTGGCAAACGATCCCGCGTTCACGTCTGCCGCTGTGATCGTGGCGTCGGCAATCTTGGCGCTGGTGACCGAGCTGTCCTGCAGCCCCGCCGTGCTCACCGCGTTGGCGCTCACGCCAGCAGCGGTGGTCGCCGTGGCGGCCGCCCCCGCGTTGGCCGCCCGTATGGCGTAGGGCGCGGACGTGAGTGGCTGGCGGGGACTGAGCGTGACGAAGCTCAGCAGGTTCGTGCGCAAGGCGATCTGCAGCCAGCGGGCCGCGCCGGGGAACTGGTCGCCAAAGTCCAGCGACACGGTGAACAGGCCGTTGGTGACCCCCACCGGCGACACCGTGAGCGTGCTGCCCAGTTGGATGCCTCCCGAGGCGGCGTTCCAGAGGCTGAATTGCATCTCGGCCAGGCCGGTGTAGGGGGCGCCGCCAGCGTCCAGCCGGCCCTGGTAGGTGAACGCCGTGCCCTGGGCGTGGCAGGTTGAGGGTTGAGGGTTGAGGGTTGAAAAAAGCGCCAGCGCAAGCGCGGCGCCCATCTTGCGGTTCGCTTTCATGGTTCAGTTCGATTTTGGGTTTTTGGGGTTTTTTGTTCTCCAACTCCACCGTCCCAGCCTCAGGGCTTGAACAGGCGGTAAAACTTCGTCGGCAGCGTGACCGGCACGGTCACCGGATTGGTCCAACCACTGGGCGCGTTGGCCCAGGCGCCGCTCGCGAGGTTCAGCCGCTGTTGCAAAACCGAGGTAATTGCCCGCCCGGCCCCACCAATGGTCGCGCCCACCACCGCGTTCGGCAAATAATTGCCAGCATAACCGACGATGACTTTTTAACACTGTTGCTGCCCGTTGGCTCCAACCGCAGTGCCCGCTGGTTGTTCACCCGCACCTTGAAGGGCTGGTTGTCCGTGGTGCCGAGAAAATGCAGCCGGGTGTCGTCTCTATGTTGCACGCAATCCGCCACAGCGTGGCGTCGAAACTGGCCGCATTCGCACCCCCGCGTGATGCTCCATTCCGCAATCTTGGGCCTAGTGACCAAGCCTTCCTGCACCCCCGCCGTGGCCACAGCAACCCACAGCCACACTCGTGGCCGAAGCAGCCTTCCCGGCATCCGCCGCCCAAATCGCATACGGCGTCGCCGTGTACCGCACCCGCGGGCTGAGCGTCACAAAACTCAGCAGATTCGTCTGCACCGCAATCTCCAGCCACTGATCCGCCCCGGGAAACTGATTTCCAAAGTTCAGGGTCACGGCAAACACGCCATTGCTGACCCCCACCGGCGACACCGTGAGCGTGCTGCCCACCCGGCTGCACCCCCCGCTGGCCGCGTCCCAGAGACTGGACTGCATTTTAGCCAGTCCGGTGTAGGGGCGGCCGCCAGCGCCCAGCCGCCGCTGGTAGGTGAAGGCCGTGCCCTGGGCGTGGGCACTGGCTGTACCCAGCGAGGGCTGGATGCCAAAGGCCACATCTTCCTCATGGATGGGCTGACCTGCGAGGTAAATTGGCAATTCTCTGAAGGCATGGTCCCCGCTCATCGAAGGTTTTCTCGTTCGAATGAGTTTTTATTTTACGGAGCCTGAAGACGGAAAAAGAGCGCTGGAGCAGTCTCAACCGGCACACGGAATGTGTTGATCCCATCCCGGGCGACGATGTTGGTGTACGCGCCCCACCGGCTGGTACTGAGATCGCCATTGGTCCAAACCGTGTACCTGAGGCCTTGCAGACCCCAAAAACCGACCTCGACCTGTTCGCCCAAACGGCGCACAAAGGCAAAAGCCAAGGGGGGAGCTGCCACCACGGCTGGACCAAACTCACTGGTATTACCGGTGCGCTCCTCCGTGGCCGTGGCGGCAAACCACCAACCGATCCAATTGCCGGGCACTTGAAGCCAAAAATCGCTCCGACCGGTCTCGTCGGTGACCACGCGTTGTCGAGCCACGAGAATTTGGCCCTCTCCATGGCCTGAGGCATCCGGCTGCCTACAACGAAAGAGCTCCACCCAGTAAGCCTGCATGGGCGAGGTTTCCAACCGACCGGTGACCAAGGTGTCAATGCTGGTAGTAATCGCAGTCAAAATTGGGAAATTTTGCAAATCGTTCGGACCTTCATCCGCATCCAGGGGATCATTGGGTGTGACTCCGGAGGGCAGGTCGTTCAAGCCCACGAGGTCCACGCCCAAGCCGCCGTTGCCATAAATGGAGTTGGCCTGGATCCGAATGCCCTTGCCAGTTCGAACCTCCACGCCATGCGCGGCGTTGAAGGCAATTCGGTTTGCCCATTCCAGCCGTTCCGGGTCTCCCAAGCGAGCCCCGGTGGTGTGGCGCAATGAAACCCCGTGGCCGCCATTGGGCAGTGCTCCAGTGCCGGGGCGGTCTGTGCCGACGAGGTTTTCATAAAGCACTGCGCCGTCAGCCGCAAAGAGTTCAACGCCGTGCCTGCCGTTACCCGAGATCACGTTGTGCACCAGTTGGCAACCTGGCGCGCTACTGACAAAGACGCCATTTGTACGGTTGGGCACCGCCCGGAGTCCGGCTGCGTCTGTCCCCACATAGTTGCCTACAAGATGATTGCTGCGGGTGCCCGCACCCGTGGTCGGGGGAGCCACAATGGCCACACCATGACTGCCATTCCCGGAGACAATATTTGGCCAAGAGGAATCGCCCAAGATATTACCATGGGCATCTCCGGTAATGTGAACTCCATCTCCCTGGTTGCCGAGTGCAGCATCGCCGGAGGCGGTTAACCCAATGAAGTTGCCGAGACAAACATTGCCAGAGGCAGCCGGCCCGTCCATCAGCACGCCATGGCCGGCATTGCCGGAGATAAGGTTGCGTGCTTGCGGCCCGCGGCCGCCAATTTGGTTCCGCGCGCCCCGGATTCGCACGCCAGCCAATTGATTGGGAATGGAGGATGTCCCAAAAAGATCGGTGCCGATAAAGTTGTTCTGAACATGATTGGTTTCGGCTTCCACGAGCACGCCGGGTCCATCGTTGCCGGCAATTAAATTGCCCGCGCCCAGGGGCCCGGCACCAATCCAATTGCCGGGCGACGCCACACGAAGTCCGCCCGCAGCATTTGCCAGCGCGGTCCTGCCGCCGGCCCGCGTGCCAATGCGGTTGCCGAAGATTTCATTCGAACCGGGTTCGACGCCGTTGCCCCCCACCAGCTCCACACCAAATCCGCCATTGCCGGAGATCAGGTTGCCCTCGCCCGCATCACGTCCTCCAATGCGATTGGAGGAAGCGCCTTCCGAAATCCGGACACCACTCTGACCATTGCCCCGCTCGGGAAACAACGGCTGCAGGTAAGGCAATCGTTTTGTGCCACTAATGTCCGGACCGATGATATTACCGCGGACGCGATTCTGTTTGGTGCCGGAGCCTGTGATGTGGACGCCGTGATTGTGATTACCCGAGATCACGTTTCCTTCACCGGGAGCTGGCCCGCCGATGTCATTATCATGGGCGCCGTCACTCAGATGGACGCCGTCCCCCACGCCGGCAAAGGTGCCGTTGGGCAAGGCCTCGCCTCCCGTGATGTCGGTGCCGATCAAGTTCCCCAGCACCCGGTTGCGCTCGGTCTCCCCGCCCCACAGGGCGATGCCGTGAATCCGGTTGTTGGCGATGAGATTCCCTTCCCCCGGATTTGCCCCGCCGATCCTATTGTCCCGCGCCCCATTCCGCAGGAGCACGCCATAGTGATTGCCGCTAAATTGCAGGAGCCCGAAGGGAAGATGGTGAGTGCTGCCGGCTGTTCCGTCCGGATGGGTACCAATCCGGTTGCCGAGCACACGATTGAAAGACGATTGGGGTCCCTCAATCCGGATGCCAGAACCTCCTCCCACAATCACATTGGCTTCGTCGGCCGCGGGCCCGCCGATCTGATTGTAAGCCGCGTCTTCCAACACCACGCCGGAACTGACACCTTCAACGGACAGTCCACACGGAGTCCAACCCTGCGCAACGCGACAGAAAACCTCCGGAGGCACCAGACCAAGCCAGTTGCCCAGGACCGCATTGGAATGAGCATTTCGTAACAAGACGGCACCCTCTAGATCGTGCATCCCGCCTCCCGGCTGTGGCGGGGGCACGCCCACGCCAGCCAGGTAATTCCGGGCGCCCGCAGATGAGCCTCCCACTCGATTTCCATGGCTTCCCTCGAGAACCACACCCGGTCCTTGATTGAGGAACGCCGCCGGGGCCAGCCCGGGCAAACCAATAAAATTGCCTTCAACAACGTTTGAGACCGAGTTCAGAAATCGGATCTGCCAGGCAGTATTGTCCGAGATCAGATTCCTGTGACTCGGATCGAGTCCGCCTATCCGAACTGCCCGGCCGTTGGTCACCGTAATGCCGCCCCAGTTGGGTTCGCCCAGAGATGTGGAGGCATCCACGCCGATCACACAACTTTCGACCACTACGTTCCGGGCATCCGCCACGAAAATTGCGCTGCGCAGGTTGGTCATATTACCGCCGGGGCTAAACATCACCAGACGTAGTCCACGGATCGTAACGAAGTCTGCCCGCACTTCCAAACCGTGCATACGGGGTTCAGCCCCGGGCCCCTCCGGGCCGCCCGAGCCGGGGCCTCCGCCACCGCCAGCATGGGTCGGAATGCCATGGCCGTTCAACGTTACCAGATTGGTGGCATTGAAGCCCTGCAGCAGGGAGTTTGGCGCACTGCCGGGTTGGGTTAAGCCGTCAATTGTGAGGGCATCCGTGATCGCGGGTAAACTACTGGCCAGCATGATGACATGCACCACATTCGAGGGCGGAATGTTGAACTGAATCACATCGTGACCCGGGTTGGCATTGGCGGTCAGAATGGCCTCGCGGAGCGAGCCGGGGCCTGAATCTTGGGCAGTCGTCACAACCAACGTCGCCGCCGAGGAGGAAGTCATCCCCACTACGATGAGCAAACCTGCCGCATAAGCCACGGTTTTCATGCCTTGATTCGAGGAGTGGTTTTGATTTGGGAAATGTTCTGAACGCGCAACAAAACCCTCAGGGCTTGAAGAGGCGATAGAATCGCGCCGGAAACGTGGTCGGCACGACCACCGGATTGGTCCAGCCACTCAGTGCGTTGGTCCAAGCACCCTCCGACAGGCTCATTCGCTCTTGAAGAACCCAGTTCGTCCCGGACGCAGGCGCCCACGAAATCTCCGCAAGACCCGGGGCAACCAAGGAGATCGTCAGTACGGGCGCCCCGGGGGTCTGCACAGCCTGCGGTAGAGCCCAAAAGCCACCCATCACAGAGAAAACCCCGCCGGTCAGCGGCCCGCCAGCGTCCGGCTGACCGACCGTCCCGCTGACGGTGAAAACGCCTCCGGTGCTCACCCCGCCTCCTCCACCGATCGTTTGCCAGGGAATCGCAAAAGATTGCCCTCCAAATCCTAATCCTCCCGCCACCAGCCAAAGACAAACCGCCGCAATCAAGTTCCAACAAACGGGTTTTGTCCGCGCGCCAGATTGCTGCGAAGCCCGCCAAGCGGATCTACCGGCAAGCCACTCGAGCAACAATCGGCCCGGGTGCGCCGATCCATGAAAACCACGCGTCGGAAGCAGACCCACATGCTGCCAACCGAAGCGTCCCAAGCTGCCGAAAACACCTGAACAATGCTCACGATCCGTGCTCATAGACGTGGTCATCCTGAGTTGCCCGCCGACACACCTTGAAAACGCCCCCGGGAAGAATTTGCTTCTGATTTTGATCCCCCACCCCCCATCACCTCCCCCATGAGCAAAAGAGTCGGAAGGCAACCTCTGAAATCTCCCCTCGGCAGGACTGGTCCCAAAGCTCCATTTTCTCGGCCACACCTTGCTGCGCCGATCGAGCTCAAATCGTTTGAACACACGCCGACCCTCTGGAACACCAAAAACCTCCCGATTTAGGTAAAGAAGCATTCTTCGCCCACACCACATTCTGGGATATAAAAGACCGTCATGCCTTCATGGCAGGCCGTCGCAGGGGCAATGCCCACCTCCTCTGTCTTAACTGATACATCGTGAGGGGTGACTTTGCCGCAAATGCCCCAAGCCTTGATAAATGCATGCTCAGCGACTCGATGCCAAATTCCCGACCAACTAACTCCAAGCACATCCCATGCTCCCTCATCAAAAGCAGCCCGCACAGGCTCCATACGATAACCATCGGTTCTTTGAGCCAAGCATGTGCCGGCCCACGGAACATCACACTGCTCCCGTCGCGCAGACAGAGGCAGGCAACGCTCTGTGTCCAACCGACCGAGAATCGAATGAGACCAACAGCTGTGCAGGCCAACAACCCAAGGAAGGAAAGACAGCCGCCTGAAAGCCCGGATCGCCTGAAATCGCACCGATCCTCGCGCCAGCGGCCCTGCATGTGATTGCACTTGTCTCGTCGGCCGAAACCAACCGAGCTCGGACCATCGCCCAAGGCATTCAGAACTTGTGCGCCATTCAACACAAGACTCCGAAATTCCTCCTTCTTCGTTGCAACGGCTCTGAGGGCACCAGATGCAGAGAAATCTGCCGCGCATCCCTCGCCTTTGACCCATGGTGGCCCTGTGCCCTCCTAAGAACCGATCGCGCTGCATTTGCGGAAACGACAGATCCTGGTTTGTCGTTTTTTGCTGATCTGAACCATTCATCGTAGTCAAGGACCTCTGCTCATGGCCCAAGCTTTCTCAGGAGCCCTCGGTCCCCAAGGCCCGGTAGGAACTTGTGCGCGGCACCTGAAAAACCAAGGATAGTTGATAAATGATCTCAGGAATACTTATGTATAAACTTCAGCTTCCAGTCAACCAACCAAGTTCCTTAGCACGTCTACACAAACATGATTCTATCCGGGCCCCAAAACCGCTGACTATTTCCAAAAAATACGGAGGGAATCCGCAGTTAACCCGATAACCCGCTCCATGTTTGGACGGGTTCCGGGCTTCAGCAGGCTGCATACTTGGCCTGATCTCCGCCTCCGAGCTTGATCAACATGGACGATGCCCTTCAAAACTGGCAAGTAACTAAAGGCAGAGCGACGGGGGACAGGAGGCGCACCTGCGGTGAACAGTCGCCGAACACCATCGCATTCTGGGGTCTTTGTCTTTCGGCGCGTCAAGGCGCAAGCTGTTTCATGTGCACCTGCCCGGCCGTGTTGGTCATCACCACCCACAGAATGCCGTTGACATTGACAAACGCCCAATTTGTCCGCCCGCCGGGGCCCACGGTGCTCACGGGCATTTGACCCCAGGGAACGTCGCTTACCGGGGCAAGCGCCAACACATTGGTGGCAAACAAGGGACCAGTTTCTAAACGTGCGAACGAGCTAGGACCAAACGTGTCCCCGCTGGCGAAGGCCAGGCGACGCCGCTCCACATTGGTGGATGTGAAATAACCATAAAACCAGACTTCGTCCGAGCCGAGCCCCACCTCCTGCTGCGGATTCAATTTGACGCTCAGCCGGCCGCGCGCGTGCAAACTGGGTGCGGGCAGCTCTGCCGCAGCATGACTCAGACCCATCGTAGCACTCCGATACACCCAGCCGGCTGAGGATCGCGACCGCCAAAACCCGTGACCGGCGTTGGAGAAAAGCCGGGCGTTGGGGCTCTCTGCCTCCAACCAGAGCGTTCCCATTGACCCATCAGGCGCCACGTGGTTCCGCCAGTCCAAGGGAAAGGGCGCCAGGATCGTTAGGTGAAGCTCCGTCCAGGGACCTTTGCACAAAACCATCGCGTTGCTGTTTCCGCCCACGACAATCCGACCTCCGATGAGATTTAGAGTTCCGCTGACGTCGGTTACAAACAGATTGGTCGTGGCGAGATGTCGCTCCACGTTGTTGTTGATGAAGGTAACCGTACCACCCCCTCCGCCGAGGATCACCGGCCCCACATCTCCGATCTCACAATTCTCGACAAGCAAACTTTTCAAGCCAGCGCCAAGGATCCGAATGGCCGGGATATGACGCGGTCGATTCTCCGCGTCGCGATTATATCCCAGATTACAATTGGCCAAGGTCAACGAATCAATCAAACCTTCAAGCAGGACGTTCGCGTGATTCTGGTTGTAAATGTAACAATTCTCGAGTCGGATCGAGCTGGGGCCCCACTGCGAATACCCGTATCCAAATCCGCGGATACTCACGTTCCACGCCCGGAACTGCTCGCCATTCGCCGTGAACTGTCCATTGCTGATGGACAGGCCCACATTTTGGGCCGTTCCCGTGGGCCCCCATAAGGCCAGGTTCCAGACCCATTGATTATGAATGTAAGGAAAACAAAGGCCATTGTATATCTCAGAGAGCTGCACGATTCGGCTTGCCCGCGGATTCATCTCGTTGTGATTGTCCGCACCATCCCCCAAAAGGTGGACTCCCCACGGCACAATTAGATTGGTTGATACGTAATACGTTCCCGCTGGTATGTAAACCACCGTGCCTGCTCCACCCCGCCTGGCTGCGTCAAGGGCCCGTTGCAATGCCGCTGAGTCATCTGCCGTGTCTGTGCCCGAAGCACCGTGCCACCGAACATCCACCCACCAAAATTGATTCGTCCGGGCCACGCTGGTTGGCAAGCGGCTTTCTGGCACCGTTCCCCAGGCGAGGGCACCAGCATTCAAATGGACCAGACCCGAGCCATCGCCGGAGAATGTCCCGCTCAACTGGACCCCTTGCGCCTGATTCGTCAGCACCGCAGGAGGCAGGTGCGTCAGCGCGAGTGCGCCCATGACGCCGTGAGCCGGCACCTGGTCGGCACGCGCCGCACGCCACGCCTGTACGGCCCACGGCACGGCTGTCAATGGCTGACGAGGACTCAGGGTCACAAAGGAGCCAAAGGCATTCGTTCGAACGCCAAGCTCCAGCCAGGCACCTTGTGCGCCTATGAAGGCATGGCCGAAGTCCACACGCACTGTAAACAGCCCGTTTGTCACACCAATCGCATCATTCGTCACAGGTCCGGCCAACAATTGACCCCCTGCTTCAGCGTCATAGAGGCGAAAACACAAATCGAACAAGCCGGATGCTGGTTGCCCGGCAACCTCCAGGCGCCCTTGATAGGTGAACTCCGTCGGCTGGCTGAAGGCAGGATGCAAGGCCAACAGAGAAGTCCATATTGCAGACAGCGTCGGTCGTAACACCCCTGCCATCAACTTACGACCTTGCGTGCGTTTCATCCGTCCCGCATCCTAGGCGCACTCATGGCTTTCTTCAAGTATTGCCATGCCGCACCCGATATCATCTAGCAACAAGGACGTATCTTTTATCAGTCGTACTTATGATGGATCAAGTTGTTGATCTGCAGTACGCGCCGGATCGTCTTGCCTCATGTGTCTCGGAAGTAGGTTTAAAACTCGTGTCTTGTCTTTCTTGCCGGTGAGCCGCCGCTCCAGATAGGGAGATTTTGTGAATGACTCGACTCTTCTCTGCTGCCTGCACTCCTCTGGCCTCGAAGCTTGCCATCCTGGCGGACAAGGCGAAGCTTGACAGGGATGCACCGGTGGCTGGAACGCCGCACCCCAGCGCCACTGGCCCTCCTGCAACAAATGCGGGGCGTGGTTGGAAGAAGGAGCTTGCTTGTCAGGACGTCCCAGACATTCCAGATTCGATTTGTTGAGTTGGCCCATGCATGTGAAAATGTACGTCCGACTCCTTCCCGGTTTGGCACGCCTGCTCCTGACAGGGCTCTGTGGCATGGGGGTCACCGGCAGCGCCCAGAATCTCGCTCCCAACCCCAGTTTTGATGCGGGTGAAAACCAACCGCTCTCGTGGGAACTGCCTGTTGGCCGAGGGGAATGGATTCGTAGCCCAGGTCAACCACGTGCCCTCGCGATCACCGGCACGGGCTACGACAGTGGATACTGGCAATCAAGCTCCGTCCCTTTGCAGCCAGGGGCGCTCTATGAATTCAGCTTCCGCGCACGCCGGCGCCCCGAAGCGCTTGGGGGTGTCGCAACCGCGGGCACGAGTCGTGTTCACCGGGACTTCCAACTCACCGAAGCATGGCAGGAATACAGTTACGTCTTTCGACAACCGGACGACGCACCCGTGGACGTGTTGCGACTTGGACAATGGCATGTGCGCGGCACACTCGAGTTTAGCCATGTTGCCGTGCGTCCGGTGCAATGCGTGCACCACACGGACCCCGATATTAGGCTCGCGAACCAGCCCGTTCCTCTGGGCGGAGACGAAATGTTTCGTGGGAACTACTATCGTTTCCAGCCACGTTATAGCGGTCGGTCTTCCAACTTCCATCGGCCTTTAGTTCGGTCAACTGCCAGGTTCAACACGGATCGTTGGGTCTTCGGCCCCGGCGCGGAGGTAACCTATCACCATTGCCTTCCCGGGCAGACACAGCGGGGCCTTTTGGAGGTGCAACTCAATTATCATCGCGCCGGCCGGCTCTTGGTGGAAGCCTCAACAAATGCCGGCGCCTGGCATGTTCTCGCTGTCCTGGATGCCCACACGCGCACGTGTCGCACGAATTTACCCACTGCCCTTCTGCCGTGCCGGGAATTGTGGGTTCGACTGCGAACACCAGATCCGATCACAGACCTGCAGGTCCACCACGTTCAATACGAAACCTGGCTGACCGACTCAATCGGGACGAACCTCCATGGCCAAAGCTATCTCTTCACCCACCTTGAAGCTGTTCCGGGAATTGAGCTACAACCCGTAACGGTCCGGCCTCATCCCGGCACAGGCCGAATCGACCTCGGTTTCCTCCTTCGCAACAGTTCCGGCAATTCTCTGCGGTCCCGAGTTCAGGCAACTCCGCCTTCATGTGAAATTGATTCCCGCATTTTGAATGTAACACCCGGCGGCGTTCGCTCTCTCGCCTGCACCATGCTCTTAAGTGAACCCGGTTGGTATCCCGTTGAGATTCGGCTCGTCGCTGAGTCCGGACGGGTTATGGCAGCATTACGCACGGACTTGCATCTATCCCTGTTGGACGACCCGCGGCCAGGTTATTCGCTCGTCTCCGCCTCAAGCATGGACGTATGGTGGTGCGAAAGCGGTTGGAAAATCTCCCGTCACCGCGCGCCCCCGGCTCGGACGACAACCAGGCCGATGTATTTGCAAGTGGCCCGGCGTGAATTTGAGGCCGTTCAAATCGTGCTGCGTCCTCATTCGGACGTGACCTTGCTGCATGCCACGGCGGTATGGGACCTTGTACCGGATCGGTCTGCTCCCATCCCGGAAGTGAACTGGTTCGAAGTCGCTTACGTGGAAGTGATCTCGCCCACAGACGAAACAGCCAAACCGGGCTGGTATCCGGATCCGTTGTTACCCCTCCGGTGTCCCCTGCATGTACCCGCCGGCATGAATCAACCTCTGTGGCTCCAAATCTATGCGCCACCTGGCTGTCGGCCCGGTCGTTATTTGGGAACGGTAACCTTGGAATTTTTCGCTGGTCGGCGTCGTGATCGGGTTTCCTTTCCCATTCAGGTGGAGATTTTCAATTTTGATCTCCCTCCTGCCAGCCACCTGCGCAGCGCACTCGGTTTTGATACGCACCTCATTAATCAGTATCATAAGCTAACTCGGCGCGAAGACCAGATTACAGTGTATGCGGAGTATCTTCGGACATTCGCCGAGCACCGGATCAGTCCCTACAGTTTTTTTGATTACGCTCCCATCCATGTCACCTTTGAGGGGCCACCCGGGGCAAGACGTGCCCGGGTCGATTTTGGGGAGTTTGATGCATGGGCCGAACGTTGGCTTGTTGGCGCCCACACCGCCACATTCCAACACTCTACCAATACTAAAGCTTTGATCGATTCGCGCCCATGGGAGCTTCTGCCGGCGCTCGGTCCTCGCGGTGTGCCTTTCAACAGCTTCCGGCTGCCCTTGCCGGGCATGGGCGGAGGCACATTCTACAGCCGGTACAAGGGGCAGCTAGACGGGCATGAGGAGGGAACACCCGAGCATGCAAGGTTATTTGCTGACTGTCTTGGCCAGATAGAAGCTCATTTACGCGAAAACGGATGGCTTCCATTTGCCTACACCTACTGGTTCGATGAACCGGACCCCAAGGACTATGCCTTCGTCGTCGAAGGCCAGCAACGGATTCGATCCGCTGCACCCGGCCTGAGACGTATGTTGACCGAACCGCCCGACCCCGACTTGGTCGGACATGTGGACATCTGGTGTGCGCTGCCTTTGGAATGGACGTCTCAGCGAGTGGCCTCGCGCCGCGCAGCCGGGGAGGAGGTTTGGTGGTACATTTGCACGGTGCCCAAGGCACCCTACATCACCCTGTTCATCGATCACCCCGCTCTCGAATTACGCCTCTGGCCTTGGCAGGCATGGCAATTCGACATCCAAGGCATCTTGATCTGGTCGACCACCTACTGGACCAGCCCGGTTGCTTACCCAGACTCACTTCAGAACCCCTGGCAAGACACGATGAGCTGGGCAAGCGGTTACGGCCAACCTGCCGGCACACGAGTGCCATGGGGCAATGGAGATGGCCGCCTGCTTTATCCTCCCCGACGTGATCCCAACAGCGCCACGGAGCCTGTAGTAGAAGGTCCCGTGGTTTCCTGTCGGCTGGCGAATCTCCGCGACGGAATGGAAGATTATGAATATTTCTGGCTATTGCGGGAAGAAATCCGTAGGGTGGAGTCACTGGATCGGACCGGCGTCTTTGATGCCTTGGCCTCGGCGCGTGCGGCGCTGCAGGTGCCGCCTGTCGTCTCCCGAGACTTGACAACATTCACCACGGATCCGCGAGTGCTGTTGGCGCATCGTCTTCGTTTGGCTCGGGCAATCGAGTACTTGCGTAACATTCGATAAATGATCTGGCGACACTATTTTGCCAAACTTCGCCGCGCCACAGACGTCGTCTTGAGAAACACGGTCTTTATGATCTCTCTAAAGCACGATGCAGCAATGACCGAACGGCAACTCTGCCCTTGTTACGGAGCTTCCGCGAGCACGAAACCATCGCCATGCCGACACCTGCGGTGAGTGGAGGGCCCAGGGAATATCTGCCTAATAACCTTATGGCCGACCTCAAGCCAAAGCTCTGCTGGGTTCCTGTCCGCCCGACCGAGGTTGCTCGAGGCCAGCCCGACCTGGCATAAAAAGCTCATATGAAAGCATTGACCGACTACCTGTGGTTCGAACTGCCGCGCCGGCGAGGCTTCGTTAACATCACAGATACAGTCGAGCAACTTGTCCGCAAGAGCGGAGTCCAGGAGGGGCTCTGTCTCGTCAATGCGATGCACATTACGGCCAGTGTCTTTATCAACGATGCCGAAGAGGGACTGCTCCAAGATTTCGACGAGTGGCTGGAGAAACTGGCGCCGCATCAGCCCGTTGATCAGTATCGACATAATCGAACAGGCGAAGACAACGCGGACGCCCATCTGAAGCGGCAGGTGATGGGCCGGGAAGTTGTGGTTGCCATCACCAAGGGACGGTTGGATCTTGGCCCCTGGGAGCAAATTTTCTACGGCGAGTTTGACGGCCGGCGGCGGAAGCGGGTGCTCGTAAAGATTATCGGGGAGTAAGAAGAGACCAAGGTGTGGTACGCCCTTGGATGCGGTCCGAACATTTGCCGAAACCTTGGGGCACAACTAGCACATCTTGAGATTCCTATGGCTATTCCGCAGTTGACTCCGGAGCAGATCCGCACATGGACCCTGGAACAGAAGGATCGTTGGTGGCTTGAGCATGTTTGGCGCGGCAACATGCCTCAGCTAACGTGGCGAGCCGCCATAACCGGGATGATGCTGGGCGGACTGCTGTCGCTGACCAATTTGTATGTGGGTGCCAAGACGGGGTGGACCCTCGGCGTGGGAATCACTTCCGTGATCCTCGCATTTGCGATGTTCAAGGTGCTGGCCCGTCTGGGCTTGTCTCGAGAATTCACCATTCTGGAGAACAACTGCATGCAGTCCATTGCGACCGCAGCGGGCTATATGACCGCTCCGCTTATTTCCAGTTTGGCAGCCTACATGATGGTGACGCAGACACTCCTGCCGATGGGCATGACCCTGGCTTGGATGGTGGCAGTGTCAGTCTTGGGTGTGTTGTTTGCTTTTCCCCTAAAACGGCGGTTCATCAATGACGAACAGCATCCGTTTCCGGAGGGCCGTGCAGCCGGTATCGTGATGGATGCCCTCCACAGCAGCGGTGCTCAAGAGGGGCTTTTCAAGGCGCGCATTCTGGTGACGTCTGGAGCTCTGTCGGCACTAGCCAAGTTGATGCAGAGTCATGCGGTGATGGAAAAGCTCCGTCTGGGCTGGATGACTCTCCCGGAATATCTCGATGAGTGGATCTACCGAGTGGTCCCGCTGAAAATCCGGGGTCTCGATTTGCGCGAGCTGACCGTTCGGCTGGATACAGATTTTGTCATGATGGCCGCGGGTGGTTTGATGGGCATTCGCGTGGGCGTCTCACTTCTGGTGGGCGCTGTGGTGAATTATCTCATCCTCGTCCCCTGGGCTATTGAGACCGGGGCCATTCAGGGGCGGATAGGCGAAGACGGTCTGTTACACTATGGTTTTCGAACGATTACAGCCTGGGCCTTATGGGGGGGCGTAGCCATGATGACGACTGCGTCCTTGTTGGCGTTCTTTTCCAAACCTGCCATGGTGATTGGGGCGTTTCGCGGCTTGTTTCGTAACCGAACGACCGGCGCGGATGTGTTGGCTCACATAGAGCTGCCGATGTGGGTCTTTGTGCTGGGCATCCCCTTGGTGGGGGGTGTGGTGGTCTGGATGGGTCACGCCTGGTTCGGAGTCCAATGGTGGCTGGGGGCTTTGGCTGTGCCGTTGGTGTTTCTCTTTACGTTGATAGCTGTGCACTCGACCGCTCTAACTTCCATCACGCCAACCGGCGCGATGGGGAAACTGACCCAGCTGACCTACGGTGTTTTGGACCCTGGAAACATAAAAAGCAACTTGATGACGGCGGGGATCACGGCAGAAGTTGCCAGCAATGCTTCGAACCTCCTGATGGATATCAAGCCCGGCTACATGCTGGGTGCCAAGCCGCGACAGCAGGCAATCGGACACGTGCTGGGAATTCTGGCCGGAGCGTTGGTTTCGGTTCCCGTCTTTTACATGGTTTTCCTCAGGGATGGCCCTTCAGAACTTGTGCAAGAACAGTACCCAATGCCGGCTGCCACAATCTGGAGGTCTGTGGCCGAGGCGCTGACACAAGGATTGCACCAACTTCCGGTCACAGCCCGTTGGGCCGCGTTGCTCGGCGCTGTGCTTGGGATCATCTTCGAGGGAACGCGGATTGCCACGCGCGGACGGTTCTGGTTATCGCCCGTTGGACTCGGCCTGGCCACCGTGATCCCGTTCAACACCTGTCTGGCGATGTTCCTCGGTTCACTCGTGTTCTGGCTTGCTGAGCGAGGGACTCGACCACAGGGGATTGGGCATCGCCTATTGGTGCAGAATCAGGAGCCCATTTGCGGCGGCGTCATTGCTGGGGGCGCCTTAATGGGCATCGCGGTGATCCTGCTGGAGCAATTTGTCTTTTCGCCGCGGTAGACCGATGTTCAATCCGTTTGCGGCCGAATTGGCCTTTACGGGTGCAAACGAACGGCGCGAACCGTGCGGTTCGCGCCGTCGTTCCTCCTCCACCTCGTAACGGAGCACACCCGTCTCAAACGTCGTAGTAGAGGAAGAACTCGTATGGGTGGGGCCGCAACCGGATGGCGTCGTGTTCCTTGCGTTTGGTCGCCACCCACATTTCAAGAAACTCCCGTGTGAAGACGTCACCCTTCAAGAGGAACTCATGGTCCTGCTCCAGGCATTCGACGGCTTCCAACAGGCTGCCGGCCACCTGCGGCACTCGCTTAAGCTCCTCCGGGGGGAGTTCGTAGATGTTCTTATCAAGAGGTTCACCCGGGTGAACTTTGTTTTGCACCCCGTCGAGTCCTGCCATCAGGAGCGCAGCAAAGGCCAGGTAAGGATTGGCCGCCGGATCGGGTGGACGATATTCGAGACGACGGGCTTTGGGGTTCTGGCTGTACGTCGGAATCCGGATTGCCGCCGATCGGTTCCGGGCGCTGTAAGCCAGGTTAACAGGGGCTTCATAACCCGGCACCAATCGCTTGTAACTGTTCGTGGTCGGGTTGCAAATGGCGCACAATGCGCGGGCATGCTTCAGCAAACCGCCGATGAAGTACAACGCCGTTTCGCTGAGGCCCGCGTATTCGTTGCCGGCGAACAACGGCTTGCCCTTTTTCCACACACTCAAATGGGTATGCATCCCGCTACCATTGTCGCCAAACAATGGCTTGGGCATGAACGTGGCTGTCTTACCGTGCTTGCGGGCTACATTTTTGACGACATATTTGTACACCATCATGGCATCGGCGGCCCGAACCAAGGTGTCAAACCGGTAGTCAATTTCCGCTTGGCCGGCCGTAGCCACCTCGTGATGTTGACGCTCGATTTTGACGCCCAGCTGCATCATGGTCAGGATCATCTCGTTGCGGATGTCCTGCAATGTATCCGCCGGAGGCACGGGGAAATAACCTTCCTTGTGCCGGATTTTGTACCCCAGGTTCGGATGCTCCTCCCGACCCGTGTTCCAAATGCCCTCGATGGAATCGACACTATAGAAGCAGCCGTTGGCCCGGCTGTCATACTGCACATTGTCGAAAATGAAGAACTCTGCTTCAGGACCAAAGTAGGCGGTGTCGCCGATTCCTGTGGACGCCAGGTACCGTTCCGCCCGCTGCGCGATGCCCCGCGGGTCCCGGATGTAAGGCTCACGGGTGCCCGTCTCATGAATGGTGCAGGTCAGAGACAAGGTTGGCACCGCGGAGAACGGATCAATGAAGGCTGTGTCCGGATCGGGGATAGCCAGCATATCACTGGCCTCAATACTTTTCCAGCCGCGAATGCTGGAGCCGTCGAAGCCGAGGCCTTCGGTAAAGACCTCCTCGGCCAACTCTTCAATCGGGCAAGTGAAGTGCTGCCAGGTACCGAAGGTGTCCACAAACTTGATGTCAACCACCTTCGCTCCGGCCTTCCGCGCCATTTCAATAACTTGTTTGGGTGTGCTCATGGATACGGTTGCTCTATGGGTTTCTGTACAGTTTCCACTGTTTTGGTTTTTCGTTTGTTGTTTCTCCGGCAAGGCTGCCCCGGTATCAAGCAGGGGCAGCCACCGCACGGAGAAAATCTGTCCGCTTCCCATCGTGCCCTGGGCCGTTTAGGCCCGCACCGACGGGTATCCTTCCTCGCCGTGTTCGGCCAAGTCCAGTCCGGAATGCTCCACCTCAGGCGCCACCCGCAGACCGACGATGGCCTTGGCGAGAAAGAGTCCCAGCAATGCCACGACACCGCTCCAGAGGATGGTGATCACAACGCTCTTGAACTGAGTAAAGACCTGGGCCGGAATACTGACTCCTTCAGCCAACCCGGCGCCACCCAACGCGCTGCTGGCGCAGACGCCCGTCAAAAGAGCTCCGATGATTCCGCCAACGCCATGAACGCCAAACACGTCCAGGCTGTCGTCGTAGCCGAGTGACCGCTTCAAACTGGTGGCTGCAAAATAGCAACCTGCCCCGGCAGCCACGCCGATCATTAAAGCCCCTAACGGTCCAGCCGTGCCACTGGCAGGGGTAATGGCCACCAGACCTGCCACGGCCCCCGTTGCTATACCTACGGCAGTCGGTTTCCCACTACGGATCCATTCCAAGAACATCCACGTCGAAGCCGCTGTGCCAGTGGCAACTTGTGTCACCAACATGGCCATACCCGCAGTGGCGTTGGCCGCCAACGCACTGCCGGCATTAAACCCGAACCAGCCCACCCAGAGCATCGCTGCTCCCATGACGGTCATCGGAACGTTGTGCGGTGTCAGAGGTTCCTTGCCATAGCCCATGCGCTTGCCAACTACCAGGCACGCAACCAGGCCCGCAATGCCCGCGTTGATGTGAACAACCGTGCCCCCGGCAAAATCGAGCACGCCCCAATCGAAGAACAGAGCGCCAGCGCCCGACCATGCCATATGGCAAATCGGCAGGTAACACAGCGTAAACCAAGTCAGGATGAAGATCAGCATCGCGCTGAACTTCATGCGCTCCGCAAAAGCACCCACGATCAGAGCCGGAGTGATGATGGCAAAAGTCAATTGGAAGGTCGCAAACACAGATTCAGGAATGGTCCCCGTAAGCGCGTCGAGCGTCACACCTCGGAAAAACGCCTTTTGAAGCGATCCGATGAATGAATGCAGATTCCGTTCCCCTGCGGTCATGCCGGCCGTGTCGAACGCCAAACTGTAGCCATAGATTACCCACAAGACGGTGATGAAACTCGCGATAGCGAAGCATTGCACCAGTATGGTCAGCACGTTTTTGGCCCGGACCAATCCACCGTAGAACAAAGCCAGACCCGGCAGTGTCATGAACAGAACCAGGGCCGTGGCAGTCAGCATCCACGCGGTATCTCCGGAAGAAAGCTGAGGTTTGGCTGCCTCCTCAGCCAAGGCGGCCCCCGGAAGGGCCAAAGCTAGCCCGAGCAATCCCAAGCTCCTCAATCGAATCAGCGTCGTCTTCATATCCGCTCAAAGAATGATTGCAAATGGTTCATGATTGTTAGGGTGAATTTTTCCCGGTTGGAGACTCACACAGCAGCTTCGTCTCTTTCCTCGGTTCGTATCCGAATGGCCTGCTGCACGGGAACGACGAAAATCTTGCCGTCACCGATCTTGCCTGTGCGTGCGGATTTCAAAATGGCCTGAATGGCTGCATCCAATTGATTATCTGTAACCACCACCTCGATCTTGATTTTGGGGAGGAAATCGACTGTGTACTCGCTTCCCCGATAGATCTCAGTATGGCCGCGCTGGCGCCCGAATCCTTTCACTTCGGTTACAGTCATCCCAGCAATTCCAATTTCGCCCAAGGCTTCTTTGACATCCTCGAGCTTGAATGGCTTGATGATAGCCTCAATTTTCTTCATGGCATTGTCGTTCCCTTCCTGTTGGCGTGTTTGATTCCGAGCCCAGCATCCCAAAAACAGCCGACTTTCGGCTGAAGGACATGCAGCCCAGCTCGGACGAAGGCCCTGTCAGCACCCGCAATGCCAGCACGCACAGGGCTTCTTTGAACTGTCTCCGTTCTCCCTGCGTATCAGCAGCTTGACGAAGATACGCCTTCAACGAGGTCAAGCCATACGGCAACCGGCAGGCGGATTTCTGTCTGTTGCTATTTAGCCAGTTCGGTCAGAATCCTACAGTTCTAGAGGTCGCCCCCTTGGCGGTCTGATACGGGCAACAAACAGGAAACCATGTCGGTCGAACAACAGTTGACGTTTGGATGGGTTACTGCGGCGCGCCCTTTGCGGGTCGTAATTACTCTCGAGAAGCTGCGCGCGGCTCCTGTTGCGCCGGGTGTCTACTGGTTCGCGGGAGCGCATCCTTCCGGCGTCGGCGGCCGCGTGTTGTACGTGGGCCAATCATCGAATCTTCGTCAGCGCCTGGCCGCGTATCGAAATCTCCGGCCAGAGCAAGCACCCGAATTCCTAAGGCGGGTCCTCCGGCTTGTGCGGGAGGTCAGGTGGCAACGGTGCGAGGACCTCCACGCAGCTCGATCATTGGAAGCAGAGTTGCTGGTGCGATATCGTCCCCCAGGCAATCGCCTAGGCACAAGCCCTGAAAGTCGTGGGTATGTGGGTTTTCAGACGGTCAAAGGTTGGTTGATTGCAGCCCGACGCGCCAGACCTGAAGCAGGCGGCGAGTGGTTTGGCCCTTTTGCCGGGATAGATAGTTTCCATGCACTGCTTCGGTGCATCTGGCGTGTTCACCATTTGACCCGAGGCAGGCCTTTACCAGCCGGGTGGTGCCAGGACACAGGGCCGGAGCAAGCATGCTATCCCTTGACCGGCGGAGGGGGCGCACCAGAAGAGATCGAGCCTTGGCCCTCCCTACTTCGGGAGTACTGGGGCGGAGAAACAGACCGGTTAATCCGTTGGTTACGCGCATCAGCCAATCCCACCTCATGGCCGGAACCATGGGCCATGCGGCTCTACGAGCGAGACGTCGAGCAAGTGGAGCTGTTCTATCACCGGATTGCCCGGCCTTGGCGGCAGCTTCGAGCGCGGTTCGGTGTGCGGCATCCTTGCTTGACCGCCTCGCAGGTGGAACAGCTCTTGGCATTGAAACGCGCCACGCAAGCAAGCCGCAAAGCTTTGTCGCATCCGTAATTCGATACAAATTGTCCAACGTGTAAGCCATCCGGACGTGTTTGGACGTTGGAGACGATCGTCTACTTAAAAAGCCACGACGCTCAAGTTACCCTCTCGGCCCGCAGGGTTAGAGAACCAAGCCGCGCGAAGTGGCCAAGCCCCCGCCTCTATGTTCGACCATTGCTCCTTAAGGTTTCTGTCGAAGCTGAGCCTGGACTTGGGCGAGGTAATTGCTAATCAGCGGATGCCCGGGAGCCAACTTTTCCGCCTCGCGGAGTTGTTCTGCCGCAGCTTGCCATTGACCCAAGCGCACCAGCGAGACGCCCAAATTGATCCGCGCCAACAAGTGGCGAGGCTCCTTTTGCAAGACCTGGATGAACAAATCCCGCGCTTCGGTGGTCCTGCCTATGAAAGCCAACGTTTCAGCTAAATGGTAACGCGGTTCGACAGCTTCCGGATTTAACACCAAAGCAGCTTGAAAGGCTTCTGCTGCTTCGGACAAACGCTCCAGCCGGACCAGGGCCCGGCCTTTCTGGTAAGTCGCTCGCCAATCCTGCGGCAGCAAACGGCTTGCTTGGGCAAAGCAATTCAATGCCTCCCGTGGACGATTCAACTGCAATTGTACCAGCCCCAGCTCCAGCCAAGCTTCACTCAGCTCCGGTCGCCGCAGCAAGGCCGATCGGAGCGCCTCTTCTGCCTGGGCCCATCGACCCAACCGCCCCAGCAAACGGCCGCGGTGAAACCAACCAAGGTGATGATGCGGAATGAAACGGATTACCTCCGCCCATGCCTGGAGGGCTCCCTCAGGATCCCCAGTGGCTTCAAGGAACTCGGCCTGGTTTTCCCACAACCGAAAGTCGCGCGGCCGCTCCTGCAGCGCCGTGGCCAACAACTGGCGCACTTCGGGTATTCGGGTGACGGAAAATCGGCTGCGCAATGCCTTGAGTTCGGATTCCACACAAGTTAGTTCCAAGTGCGGCAAAGCTCGGACCGTGAAAGGAGGTTGGCGCAAACGCCGCTGTACGTTCTCCAGAATCGCGATCAAACTCCACTCCGACAGTCCCAAACGTTGCGCGCACTCCACCTCAGAAAGCCAAGGACGAGAGGAATGAAATCCTTTGAGTCGCAGCCAAGGTTCAATCTTCTCGGCCATGGCCCGCGCCAACGCATAGTTCCCGGATGGATTCAAATGCACGTGTTCGTAAAAGCTTTCCGAGCCGGGAATGCCATCTGGACTGCGACTGGCCAGCACAGCCGTCGCATCAAAAAAGCAAACACGATCAGCCGGCGCTTCGGCTGCCACGCGTGCGGCAATGGTTCGAACTCGCGAGTCCGCGCGAAACGGCAGCGCATCCAGGTCGCATGCCCGTTGCAGAGCTTTACGAGCTTCGTCGATCCGCCCCATTTGAAGTAAGAGGCGTCCGAACCGAAATTGAAGCTCCGCATGCTCCGGTGCCAATGCAGCCGCCGCTCGGTACGCCTCGAACGCGGCGGACCTGTCCCCGGCGGCCTCGGCCGCCACTCCCCGTTGGAACCAAACCTGCAACGCTTCCGGCGTGCCGCCGGAATCGAAGCGTTGGAGGCAAGAGGCAAAGGGAGCACAATCTCGCAAATTCACCGCGGCCGGACTGACCACGATGGAAACTCCAGACCGCAATCCAATCCGCACAATGTCGCGCAGGTTTCGCTCGAAATTGACGTAAGCGCGCAGCCGAGCGGGCGCGTCCTGGGCAAGCCTCTGATCTGCAAACATTTCCATCCCGCCCCAACCGCCGGGCGGCCCTTGGCGGCTCAAGCATCGGTCAAGCAGCTCTTGAGCTCCTTGGCCCAGGGCGGTTTGCTGTAGGGCCAATCGAAGCCGCACGAGGGAGCGGGGAGGTGCCGACGGGCCCAAAACACCTAGCGCGCCCAATGGACCGACCATTTCATTGTTGCCACAATATACAATCCAGATGTCTCCACCCCGGCGGGCACATTCCCGAGCCATCGACAATAACGCGTGCGAATTGATGGCGGTCATCGCGACCGTAATGACCTCAACGCGGCGCTCTGCATACCGCGCTTGCAAAAGCACTTCCAGAAAACGCCCGATGCTATAAGCCGGACAGGGATCGCCCATGGCAGCCGATTCGCCCAGCACGAAGATGCGGCACCCGTCGGATGGAGGGTCGAGCGCCATGACCGTCGGAGGCGGGTGGCGCGCCAGCCGTTTCGGGAAAAAGAGCCACCCGAACCGGTCATTCTCCACCCAACAAGGCTCATCCCCCGAACGGCCATGCACAAAGTAGCTGGTCGGCCAATGCAAACCTAGTATTCGCAAACTCACCTCTCCAATTGCGAGGATCAAGGCAGGTAATCCCAGCCCCAACAAGATGCGCCCCGCCCACAACCGCCGACATCCGCAGAGGCCGCGCTCGTTCGGTTGGAGCGGCAGGCCGCCCTTTGGAATGCACCTTGATGACCGGGGTCGCATGCCCTCATCCTGCAACCAAGGCCGCAGCCCGGGCAAGCCCTCAGCAACCTGCAACCACGCTGCCCACACATCGGTTCCACGACTTTCGAAGAAGCCCTCCACCTGGTAGCGATTGCACGGCCAACAACATAAGCCACAGGCGGTTCCCTGCACCGGTCGGCTGCTATGCATTGGATCTTTGCGTCCGCAGTCATATCATCCGGAAAAAGAGGTGCGGTCTTCGCCAGGCCCCACAGCACTTCATTGCTGGTAGGAGGCCTTCGAAGCACATTGATTGACATGAACGGCCAATTACGCGTCGGAGTTGTGGGCACCGGCGCCCTGGGACGGCACCACGTCCGCATCTACGCCGAGCTGGCCAAGGCGGGTGAGGTGGACCTGGTGGGTGTGTACGATCTCGACACGAACGTCGCCGCGACTGTGGCACAACAACACGCCACCCGGAGTTTTCCCAGCTTGCAGAAGCTCATTGAGGGTTGTGATGCCCTGAGCATTGTGACACCCACAATGACGCACTTCGATATCGCCCGCACCTGCTTGGAGCAAGGCCGCCATGTCTTGGTGGAAAAGCCCATGACCGAGCGCTCCGATCAGGCCGCCGCTTTGGTGGCCCTCGCTCAAGAGCATGGTTGCGTCTTACAGGTGGGGCATGTGGAACGTTTCAATCCCGTGTTTGCCTACCTGCAGAACGTCGCGCGCCAACCCCGATTCATTGAAGTGCATCGCTTGTCTCCGTACCCAGCCCGTTCCATGGACATTGGTGTGGTCCTTGATTTAATGATTCACGATTTGGATGTGGTCCTGGCATTTGTAGCAGCGCCGGTGGTCAGTGTCGAAGCTGTCGGCGTGGCAGTCCTAAGTCGCTCAGAAGACATAGCCAACGCCCGATTGCGCTTTTCCAACGGTTGCGTGGCCAATTTGACCGCAAGTCGGGTCAGCCCAGAACGACTCCGCAAGATCCGGGTCTTCAGTGCGGCACCCGACCCGTGCTACATTTCGCTCGATTACCAGGCTCAAACCGGGTTCATCTATCGATTGGCCCCGGATGACCAGCCCCCGAGTTCGACTTGGACACGGTTGCTGGCGCTCGCCGGCCGCGACGCTGCTGTCGTAACCGCCTTCGGCGGCCGCAAAATCGTGCGCGAACCGGTCCCACTCAATCGGGAGGAACCCTTGAAATTGGAACTCAAACATTTCATTGACTGTGCCAAGGCTCGTCAAAGGCCCTTGGTCGACGGCGAAACGGCCCGTGCGGCTCTCGACTTGGCCCTAGAGATTACAAGGCAAATTCAGGCCATGAATCCCTCGACACTCGGTTAACCAAAAAATGAGTGCGTCATGCGACCCATCACGATCATGCTGATAGCGGGTGAGCCCAGTGGCGACCAACTCGGGGGGCAACTGGCCTCCGCCTTGGAAAAGGCGATCCTGGAATTCGAGGTTTTACCCTCCCCCGATGTGCAACCTCTACGCACGGCCCTGCCGCCGGCCTTCTTCGGTGCGGGAGGCCCGGCCATGCGCAAGGCAGGTGTCGAAGTGATTTGCGATCTGAATCGTTGGGCCACCGTAGGTTTGTTTGACGTGCTGGGTCGTTTACACCATTACTACGCAGCCTTTCGGTTGCTTTATCAGACGGCCCGGACTCGGCAACCCGATGTAATCATCGGCATCGACTACGGCGCCTTCAACCTCCGGCTTGCGTCGGCTCTGCGTCGATCCATTTCCCGACGACAGGACTGGTTTCATCCGTGGCGGCCGTTGTTTGTTCAGTACGTCTCACCGCAAGTATGGGCATCGCGCCCCGGGCGCGCCCGACAAATGGAACAAGTCCTGGATCTGTTACTCAGCATTCTACCGTTCGAACCAGAGTGGTTTGCCCAACGCGCTCCACGTCTGCCGGTCGAATTTGTTGGGCATCCTTTACTCGACCGCTGGCCCCAAGCACCGCTCCAAGCACCGCGCAGACTCGGCGCGGAAGCACCCCGGCTGGTGCTTTTGCCTGGCAGCCGACCCGATGAAATCCGCCGACATGGTCCGCTGGTGGCGGGAGCCTGGCGGCTCTTGAAGCGTCATTGGCCGGATCTCCAAACACGCTGCGTTGTACCTCAACAGGAACTCGTCGCTCGGCTGCAAGCCCTTAAGGACTGGCCGGCGGAGGTTGCGATCGAAACCGGATCGGCTGTCCCGGCGTTGCTCTGGGCCGATCTGGCTCTTACCAAATCGGGCACGGTGACCTTGGAATGCGCCTTGGCTGGTTTGCCTGCCGTGGTTTTTTACAAGACTGCTGTGCCCACCTACTGGGTGGGGCGTCACTTGGTGTCGGTCCGCTACCTGGCCATGCCAAACCTTTTGGCCCAACAGGAGCTGTATCCAGAGCTGATACAAAACCAGGCGACCCCCGAGCGATTGGCAACCGCAGCGCGTGAGCTTTGGGAAGACACAACTCGTCGGGAGCGAATTTGCAAGGCTTTGGAAAAGGTCCGAGCAGCATTGGGACCGCCGGGCGCCAGCGGGCGCGCGGCTGCTTGCATCCTGCAACGCCTGCGGACGAAACCCTCGGCTTTGCCTGCAGGTGCGTCCGCCGATGCACTTTTGTTCAGGCCATCGGTCGCCGCCCGCTGACCCCTGCAAGCCGGATTCGGAAGGATGGCCCCACTTGCGAGCCCCGAGGATTGCATCAAGCTTGATTCAAAAGCCGGGCTAACAGCGGCTGCAGTTTCCGAACGATACGAGCCGGCCACACTTTCCGATCGGTCAGGATGGCATGGTCAAGCGCCGTGTGGCAGGAACAACCGGGCTCTGATGGAATCTTAGGCACGACCCTTCGAATGAGGTCTCGGGCTGTCTCGGCGTTGCGTTGCAAATTGGCCAAGACCATGGCCAGCGTCACATGCCCTTGCGTTTCACTCCATGCATCATAATCGGTCACAAACGCCAGTGTCACATAGGCAATTTCCGCCTCGCGCGCACAACGGGCTTCACCCAAATTTGTCATGCCCACGACGTCGTAACCGAGTTTGTGATGGGTAATAGATTCCGCCTGGGTGCTAAAGGAGGGCCCTTCAATACACACATACGTCCCTCCGTTGTGCACCCGGAGGCCGGCGGCCTTAGCTTCCTGAAATACCAAGTGGCGAAGCTCTTCACAGACCGGATGGGCAAATGCCACGTGCGCGACTAAACCTCCGCCAAAGAATGTATGTTCCAAACCCTTTTTCGTGCGATCCACAAATTGATTCACCAACACCAAATCACATGGCCGATATCGCTTCTGCAACGACCCGACCGCACTGACGCTCAGAATCCAGCTCACCCCGAGTTTCTTCAAAGCCCATATGTTGGCGCGGTGATTCAATTCACCCGGTAACCAACGATGGCCACGGCCATGTCGCGGCAAAAAAATCACCTGACGGTTCCCAAGGCGCCCGGTCAACAAAGCATCCGACGGCATGCCAAATGGCGTACGCACCCGAACCCATCTTCGATGCGTCAATTCTGGCATTTCATACAGGCCCGTCCCACCGATGATGCCGATCCGCGTCTCGCTCATAGGTCTCCATATGCCCAGCGATTGCCGAAAAGGCCAATCATTTCCATTTCCTCACGCAAGCTTCCCCTCAATTCCGCAATTTCAATCAATCCTGTTCATGGCCGCCGATGCCTAAAGTCGGTGCGTGTGTTCTCCAAACAGTCCGAGCTGTTGCCACACGCTGAAACGCCCCACCTCCACGCCTGTCCCAGAATTCGCTTTCTCGGCAGACCGCATCCGAGAGCGTCGCGTTTCAGTCTCCCCTTCCCGTTGACAACTTCAGACACCCGGCCATTATTAGGAAAGATGCGATCCATTTTGCTTTCGGGATTTGTGGTGACAGCCCTCTGTGCTATGGGTGCAGAAACCGAGCCTGTCGTCCCTTGGAGCGTCAAGCTCGTAGGCATCGACGGCAGAGAAATCACATTGGAAACGTTCAAAGGCAAAGTCTTGCTCATCGTCAACGTGGCTTCCCGGTGCGGTTTCACCCCGCAATACGAGGCACTGGAACAGATTTACCGCAAATACCGTGACCGGGGATTCGTCGTGCTCGGTTTTCCGTGCAACCAATTCGGCAATCAAGAGCCCGGAACTAATGAGGAAATCAAAGACTTCTGCACCTCTAAGTACGGCGTCAGCTTCCCACTCTTCAGTAAGATCGAGGTTAATGGTCCCAACCGGCATCCGCTTTACCAATGGCTTGCAGGCCCGCAATCGCCCGTGGCCGGCGATATTAAGTGGAATTTCACCAAGTTCCTTGTCGGCCGGAACGGACGCATCTTGCGCCGATTCGAATCACGCGTGCGTCCTGACTCAGAGGAGGTCCTAAAAGCCGTGGAGGATGCCCTCGCGGTCAAGTAGAACGCACCTTCCCTCGGCTGGCTGTTTTGTCCACCGCACGTCCCTGCTCTGCACCCAGCCCCTGCCGTTGTTGCGCTTAACCGACCAACAGCGCCCACTTTGGGAGAACATTCCCTGGGATACACCGCTAAGGGGCATGGTCCGGGAGATTTCCCGAGCCTGACGCCTGCGCACAGGCCTTACCATCAGCGTCGGTCTCAGGACAAGCCCGGTTCACTTAAACCTTGCCCATCTTCTGCAAAGCCACATAAGCCCGACGGACAGCGTCCAGCGAGTCCCGGCTGGTTTCATGTTCTACCACATACCATTGCGTGCCTCCACGGGTTTCACACCATTCGAAGACCGCAGACCAGTCAATTTTGTCCTCGCCAATGACCGCTTCAGGACCTCCCCCGTGAGCTTTCAAATGAATTGTGATCGCGCGTCCGGGATACCGACGCAAGACAGAGACCGGGTCGGCCCCACCGGCCAGACAGTTGCTGGTATCTAATTGCATTACCACGTCCGGCTGCGTGTTGCCGAAAAAGATGTCCCAAGCTGTTTCATTGTTGAACTTCTGAAAATCATGGGCGTGCGCATGGTAACCCACATACATTCCATGCGGCCGAAGTTTCTCAGCCAGTTCGTTGAAAAGGTGTGCTTTCTCGAGCCAGTCCCCCTTTGATTTACCCTCCATCCATGGCACGATAAGGAAGTGATTGCCCAATGTTTGATTGAATTCAATTGTGGCAGGCAGTTGTTGGGGCAGCAGACTCTCAAAAGGCGTGTGGGTGCCACAGGTCACCAAACCTAGGTCATCCAACATCCGACGCAACTCCTTGGCGCTCCGGTTGTAATAACCTGCCCACTCTACCCCTTTATATCCAATCCGGGCAATCGCAGCCAATGTGCCGGCTAGATCCTTAGCACAAAGCTCGCGCACGGAATAAAGCTGAACGCCCACGGGAATTCTCCGGCGCTCGGCGCCGGCACCAAAGGACTGTTCCCAACCCAACAGTGCCCCGCCACAAGCGGCAACGGTGTTTCGCAGGAAGGCACGCCGGTTCATGAAAGCAAGGTTAGGCGAATGCATATGCTGGCTTCGTGAGCTGGTTTTCGGGTTCCGCGCTGGTCGTCGCTCTGACGCCCGCACACCGACATGCTGTGAAACCGAAGGTTCGGCGTCAACCCAGTAACGTTTAACGGCCAAAACAAGAAACGCAGTCAACATTGCTGAAGGGAGGCCGCCACAACGTGTCACGTAACACAGCGTAGGGATCGAATCCGTCCCCTCAACAGGCAACGTGGATCGGTGTCACGATCGAACCGCCCCATGCTTCTTAAAATCCAAGACCCCCCCTCGGAAGGAAGACCGCCAATTCCCCACTTCCGAGCAACAAACCGCGTTAACAACACTTGACCAACCGATGCGAACTCCCGGCACTACACAGACGAACCCCGTTGCCTCTCCACTGCAGAATCGCACATCCAACGTCCACATGACATGTCACGTTCTTCCACGTAAGAACCCGCAAGGGACGAACCTCCTGTCCATTCAAAGCGGCACGCGTTTTGGACCACACCCGTTAGCCCAAGATGGCCGAGCACTTTTCCTCATGGAACTTAAATGAGTCAGGCACAAATGCCTTCCACGGACAAGCCTTTGACACCCGACCCTGGCTTCGCCCTTTTGGCGAAGCTGGGCTACGCATGGACGAGAAAGGCGCGTCGGTGACCCTCCGGGCCGAAGCTGATCAGGTAAGGTTGAGGGGCACACAACCCCGGCGGAGCCAATTCATTCACATGGGAGAGCTGGACTCCCTCGCCAAAGGCGCCCTTAAAGAAACGGGCATGAGGCCCTGAGCCAGGTACAACCCAGACCTTTGATCCTACACGGTCTCCAACATCAGTCTGCCTTTCAAAACTCGCCCAAACGGTAAAAACGAGGAGCGCTGCTGACCCCTTGCGGGTCAAGCAACGTCACGCGCCCAGCGGAGTTGGTGAAGACTTGCCACAACTCCCAATGTTGAAGATTGGGAGAGACTTCGATTCGTGCCACCTTTCCGGGCGCACTTAAAACACCCATGCGAAAGCCAGCCGAGTCCCGGACGAGTGCCCCCGGTTCAAAACGCAGAGGTTGCGACGTGAAACGCGCCCGCACCGTTTTACTCGTATTCAAAGTCACCGAAATCTGTTCTGCCGTCCCAGAAACATCTCCCGTCCACTCGATTAAGTTCGCACCCGCACCTGGCACCGCCCGCAAGGTCACAATGCTGTCGCGCGGATATACTGTCCCCGCAGGCGAAGCGTACACCTCTCCGTCGCCCTCGACCAACACCGTCAGAGCCACCTCATTGGTGAGCAAAGGTTCAAACCGCGCTGCCACCAGCGGTTGCGCCGTTAGCGGAACGAAAGCCACGGAACTCGTCGAGCCAGCCACATTGCCTCCCCACAGCGCGAAGCCGTATCCGGGCGCAGGCACAGCCGTCAGCCGTATGGGTGCTCCATAGGCGTATGGCCCCACCGGCGGATCCACTAAGATCCTTCCCTCACCTGCAATGCTCAACCGCAACGAGGTCCCGAAAACGGGTTGCAATGTGCGCGACCGATCCATCACCAATAAGATCTCAGGAGACGTGCCGGCAGCGTCCCCGTTCCAATACAGAAATTGCCAGCCTGGATCGGGGATGGCTCGAGCCACAACTTCGGTGCCAGCCGGATAGCCCCCAAAAGGAGGGTCCAGCACAACCTGCCCGCCTCCAGAACTCGTGATGAAAACCGAGAACCACGGCAAGATCTGAAACCAAATGGGCGGCATTTCCCAGCGCCGCGTTAGATCCGCACTGTATGTAACCGCCCGCAGCACACACGAACGGTTGATCTCCAGTACACCATTTAGGAATCTACCCAGGCCACGCGGAGGCGTATAAGGAGTCGCACGGTGGTCGGGCGTTCGGCCATCCAATGTGTAAAACACTTGGCCGCCAGGAAATCCAGAGTACAAGACCAGCTCCACCCTCTTGGAAGCACTGATGTTCGTCCGATCCAATAAATCGCCCCGATGGTAAACGGTTTCATAAGGATCCCACACTGCATAATACGCGACCAACCAGCGGACCTCTAACCGAACGGGGGCACTCGTGATCACGCCATACTGATTTGAGGCTGTCACAGAATAGAAACCATCATGTCCATCCTGCAAAGGACCGAGATTAAGAGCGGAGGTTGTTCCTCCTGCGAGAGGCACATTGTTAAAATACCATTGATAACTGAGAGGCGCCGTCCCCACCGCCCGAGCCGTCCATGCGAGGGTGCTGTTGCCCAATCCAAGGGTCGGGGGAGGCAGCAAAATCCAGCCCGGGTTTCGCGAACATTTACCTTGGGACCCGGCTGCGTAGATGGCCTCAATTTCCTGATCCGTTAAGCTGCGTCCATAAATACTGAGTTCATCAAGTAACCCTCGATACGACGCTCCCAAGATGGAAAACCCTCGATCCGCAACCAACCAGTCACCCCGACCAGCTTGAAACTCCACTTCCAGTTGACCATCCACATAAAGTCGCGCGTAACCACTAGCCCGATCATAAGTCATGGCGAAGTGGGTCCACCGGCTGGGCTGAATCCTGCCCGGCCCGGTTTCAAACTCGCGAGCAACCAAGGAGATCGAAGATCCTGCGCGGAAAAGCTGTGCGACATTGGCTCGCAGGCCACCCCCTTGCGTCAACTGGACATAGACTCCGGGGCCCATGGTTAAAGAACCCACATAATGTGAATACAAAACGTATTGGTCTGCATTGGTGTGATCGGGATTGATCCATCCTTCCACAGTTAAGCCCGGCCCGGTGCCCAAATTCCCTCCAGGCCATTGGAAAGGATTGTAAACCACAGAGGCTGTATTGGTTCGTAAAACCCAAGCCAACCCCACTTTGCCCGGGGCATAGTCAATGTCCCGAGCCGAAGCGGGTAGGTGGTAGCCCGTGGCATCTAACACATCGCCCTCACCACGCCACCAGCATACCATGTCCAGAGGCGGCGCCACACAACTCGCTTCAGCGTATTGGGGCCACAAACTTGGGAGGGCCATCCATAAAGCCAGAGAAGACAGGTTAGGAAACCATCCTGGCTTGCCCCAGAAGACGCGTGCTTTCATGGTGCGGGAGCCGTTATGGTGCAAAGTTTCTATGTTTGGGCGGACCAACTTTTGCCCACCGTCTACTGCTAGTTTACAATAACCCGAACTGGCCTTATTAAACAAGCAAATTTCAGAATGATCTGCGGCAGATTTTGCCCCTATTTGGAAGCAACTGCGCACCAAAGCAACGCTAACGCATGCGGGATCCAGCGGACGCAACAAACATCCTCCTCGGCTCCGTGGAACAGGCTGTGGAATCAATCCGACCGATTTTTCTGAATCGTTTTGGACTGTTGACAGCAAAAATGAGGGCCACGACGCGGGCAATTGAAATCCTTTCTACTCTGCGTCAAGAGAGTGTGGGGCTCAGCCCGGCTAGCCGGGCATATTACCCAAAGGCCAGCAACCTTCCCCGCGGCTGCTGACGGCTCCCAATACCACCAGGGATTTCGCGAATGGCATCTGCGGATACTTCGTGGACGCACACCCTGCTGCATTACCTCGGCAGAGGCAAACACCGGATCGGGACATGAAACACCACGCCCCACCAACGTCCGCATTGGTTGAATCGCTCACTTAGCCTCTGTTTCAGTACCAGCAGGACGAGAGAATATTTCCTGAAGCTTCAAGGTGCTGGCTGCCACCGCCTGCGCTCGCGAGTCAAAGCCCGTGATGAACTTCAGCCTAAGCACCGTCACCAGCCGGACAACGCCCATCCTGCTAGGAACTTCTGGATTCCGGAAGCGTCACGAACTAGCCGCCTGAACAGCTTGAGTTACGGAGAAAAGACGAAGATGCGTCCCTGTCGCCAACTGCCGACAGGGACGCCCTTGCAAAAAGACGCTGTTTCCTAAAACAGCAGATGAGAAAAGCAGTTCGATGGGAAACGCTTTACCGGCCGCCCTTCGGCAGGGCGCTCGTGCCGGCATAGAGGGCATTGCGACCTAACAACTCCTCGATGCGAAGCAATTGGTTGTATTTGGCCAACCGGTCTGACCGACTCAAGGAGCCCGTCTTGATCTGACCGCAGTTGGTGGCCACAGCGATATCCGCAATGGTCGCATCTTCAGTTTCGCCCGAGCGATGACTGAGAACAGCCGTGTAGCCATGCGTGCGCGCCAGTTCGACGCAGTCAAGCGTCTCCGTTAACGATCCAATCTGATTAACTTTAACCAAGATGGAATTGGCCACCCCGGTCTCGATGCCTTTGCGCAAGAATTTCACGTTGGTGACAAATACATCATCGCCCACAAGTTGTACTTTCTGACCGAGCCGGTCTGTAAGTTTCTTCCACGTATCCCAATCGTTTTCACTGCACCCATCCTCGATGCTGACAATGGGATACTTGCCCACAAGTTCCTCATACAGAGCTACCAAGTCATTGCCCGTCAACGTTTCCTTCGTACTCTTCTTGAAAGTGTAATGGCCTTTCCCTTCGTAAAATTCAGAAGCCGCCACATCCAGCGCCAGGTAGATGTCCTTACCGGGCTTGTACCCGGCAAGCTTGATGGCCTTCAGGAGCGTCTCAAGAACGTCTTCCACACTTGTCAGTTGCGGCGCAAATCCGCCTTCGTCCCCCACGGCAGTGCTCAAACCGCGTTCTTTCAGGACGCTTTTGAGAGCATGGAAGGTTTCCGTGATCGCGCGCAGAGCCTCGCTGAAAGTGGGCCGGCCTAATGGCATAATCATGAATTCCTGAAAATCAATGGGGGCATCCGAATGGGCTCCACCATTGACGACATTGGCCATCGGCACCGGCAGGATTTTGGCGTTGGGCCCTCCCAAATATCGAAAAAGGGGTTGGTTCAATGCTGCGGCAGCGGCCTTGGCAGTAGCCAGGGAAACGGCCAAAATGGCATTGGCTCCAAGGTTAGACTTGGTCTCAGTACCGTCCAGCTCCAGCATGATCCGGTCTACTGTCAACTGGTCCAACGCATCTACTCCTTCCAAAGCAGGGGCGATCTTTTTGTTAACATTTTCCACGGCCTTGCGAACGCCACGACCCAGATAACGCTTCTTGTCACCATCGCGGAGCTCCAATGCTTCATGTTCCCCCGTGCTCGCCCCAGAGGGCACGGCCGCTCGACCGGCAGCGCCACAGGCCAGGGTCACATCGACCTCCACGGTGGGATTGCCGCGGGAATCCAAAATCTCACGAGCTTTGATGATCTCAATGTTGGTCATAACTCTCCTTTCATCTTCGCGCGAAATCACAAAACTTTTCGCATCATACGCCCGGCCCCACCCCGGTCAAGGACTTGGACCGCATTCGGATGTTTATGTAACCCTGGACCCCGGCAACGCCGCTTGCCTGGCACCGAGCCGCAGCCCGCCCGCCTTATCCTACAATGCAAACCCAGTCATCTGCCTGTCATTCGGCTGCATGCAAGGATGATCTGCACATTTACGCAACCGACTTGGCCATGGGTGTCAATCGGTCGTTTCAGGGACGACCGGGCTTGGTTTGGGTCCGCCCATCCATGGCTCGCCGCACTGGGCCCGATGCCGCAATGCGTGATCCGCCAAAACCAGGGCCGTCATGGCCTCCACGATGGGCACCGCCCGAGGCAGGACACACGGATCATGTCGGCCACGGCCTTTGAGCGTGGTTTCTTGCCAATCGACATCCACGGTCTCCTGTTCATGCATTACTGTGGCCACAGGCTTGAAGGCCACGCGGAACCGGATGGGCATACCATTGGAAATGCCTCCCTGAATTCCACCGGAATGGTTGGTCAAGGTAATGACACGACCCTCTCGAATCCGGAACGGGTCGTTGTGCTGGCGACCTGTCATCTGAACGCAGGCAAAACCCGAGCCAATTTCGAAACCTTTCGAAGCCGGCAGGCTCAGCATCGCCTTGGCAAGATCCGCCTCCAAGCGATCGAAGACCGGCTCGCCCCACCCGGGCGGGGCGTTGCGAACGTAACATTCCACAATGCCACCTACGGTATCCCCCGCCCGCCGTGCCTCTTCAATGACTTGCATCATTCGCTCTGCGGCCTGCAGATCCGGGCAACGAACCGGAGTTGCGTCCACCTGCTGGGCCGTCACTTGATCGGGTTCCACATGGCTGCTTACGTGCCGGACCTGGGCCACCCACGCCACAATCTCGACTCCGTAAGTCAAGCGGAGCCACTTACGAGCTATGGCGCCGGCTGCCACCCGACCGACGGTCTCGCGCGCACTGCTGCGACCCCCCCCCTGCCAGTTCCGAATGCCAAACTTCGTCTGGTAGGTAAAGTCGGCATGGGACGGCCGAAATTTGCGTGCCATCTCTTCATAAGCCTCCGGCCGTGCATCCTCGTTTCGCACCCACAAGCAAATCGGAGTGCCAAGGGTCAATCCCTCGAAAGTGCCACTGAGGATTTGGACCCGGTCGGTCTCCTTGCGCGGCGACACCAACGTGGACTGGCCCGGCCGACGACGGTCCAACTCAGGTTGAATGTCAGCCTCCGTCAATGGCAAACGAGGTGGACAACCGTCTACAACAGCGCCGACCCCGCCGCCATGCGATTCGCCCCACGTCGTGACCCGAAACAAAACACCAAACGTGTTGCCCATTCAGCTCTCAAGCATGAGGCAAGGTTTGAACCGGGTCAAATCCCCCGCGGTGCCGAGCCGAACTCTGCTTTGCGTCCAGTGCTCCATGCTCCAGCAAGGTTGCCCTGCCGAACAGCAATTGATGGAACCTCTGAACCCGACGACCACCGATCGAGCATTTTGCTGCGATACGGCGAAGTCTCTCGCCAACAAATTGGACTCCCAGGTAGCCCTTGCCATTGTCGGGCTCCCAACGCACGCATAAATTACCGGTCTTTGGCCCGTCATGCCGACAAAGCGCGCGGCCCCATGAAAGCCCTTGCGTGAACCCACCAGAAAAAATTCCCAAAACCCTTGGAAAAAGACTTGAGAAATGCAGCCGATTTGTTCAGGCTGCCACCCGCTTTTTGCCGCCCGGGCAAGCGCGATCAACAAGGCGCGGTGCGGCTCAGATTCATCTTCTCGGTGGCACACCGGGGACATAGATAAACTCGATGACGCAAGCGTCGGTAAAATTCGGGTTTTGGATCTTAACGCTGGCCTTTCCGGCCGCGGCTCTTGCGGCTGGTTCGGGCAGTGGTGGCCATGGACCAGCCTCTGGGCCGCCAGTAAGCCCGGACGCACCTGTTCTGTTTCACGTAGGCCCTCTACCTGTGACCAATGCAATGGTTTATACGTGGATCATTGCCCTGGTGATCTTTCTCGTGGTCCGTCTCGGAACACGCCGAATGGAGGAAGTGCCCTCGGGCATTCAGAACCTGATTGAAACCGCTGTGGAAAGTTTGGAGGAACTGACCAAAGGTCTGCTCGAACCGAAGGTGGCCCGATGGGCGTTCCCCTTGGTAGCAACCTTCTTCCTTTTCATCCTCATGTCCAATCTCATGGGCCTGTTGCCAGGAGTGGGCAGCATCGGCTGGGGACATCCCGGCCCCGGTCCGTTTGGCGTTGATCATGTTGAGAAGCCTTTGCTTCGCCCTCCCACGGCTGATGCAAACATGACAGCTGCGATGGCGGCCGTTTTCTTCATTATGAGTACATGGTGGGCCCTTCGCTATAACGGGCCGGGTGGATTGATTAAACACATCTTCGGGGTCAAAGGGGGCATGAAGGGGTGGATCGTGGTGCCCCTTTCTTTAATCTTCCTTTTTATCGGTCTGATTGAAGTGATTTCGATCTGCATCCGGCCCGTGGCGCTGGCCATGCGTCTTTATGGTAATATTTACGGAGGCGAAAGTGTGCTGACCATCATGCTCACGAATTCCCCGCTCGGGTTGGGAGCCTTGCCATTTTATTTCTTGGAACTGCTGGTTGCAGTGGTGCAGGCTCTGGTTTTCACTCTGCTCTCGATTGCGTTTATCGGCACATTGTGCTCGCACGTGGAAGAGGGGAGCCATAGCACCTCCGCAGAGCATGAGTAGACTGATTACGAATTTGGCAGCCGAGACCGTGCCTGCGCGCGGGCGGCTGAGGTTAAGCAACAACACAACCCAACCAACAACATCGGAACAAACACTATGATGCTGGCAGAACTGTCTGGTAATCTACCCATCGGCTTGGTGGGCATGGGTGCAGCGCTGGGAGTCGGTATCGCAGCCGCAAAAGCTTCTGAGGCAATTGGGCGTAACCCAGGGGCTTTTGGAAAAGTGTTCACCACGGCGCTGATCGGTATGGCCTTGGCCGAAGGTCTTGCCATCCTGATATACTTCGTCGTACCACGCTAATCAGGTTATGGGCGAAACCCTACAGACCTTGGGCATCCATTGGCCGAAGTTGATCGCACAAACGGTCAACTTTGCCATTGTGCTATTCGTGCTTTGGAAATGGGCTTATCAACCGGTGCTGCGCATGTTGGAGCTGCGCCGGGAGAAAATTGCAGAAAGCGTGGCCCAAGCCGAGCGGATTCGGGCAGAGTTGGAAGCCACGGAGCGCCAGCGGCGGGAGATCTTGGCACAAGCCCAATCGCAGGCCCAAAAGCTCATTGAGGAGGCTCGTCAGGCCGCCGCCCGGCTCCACGCCCAGGAGACACAACGGGCCATAGCCGCTGCTGAGCAGATTCTGGCCAAGGCACGCGAAGCAGCCGAGTTAGATCGCGCTCGCATGGTGACCGAGCTCAAACGGGAAGTTGGGCGGCTGGTCGTCCAAACCACAATGGCCGTCACCGGCAAGGTCCTAACGCCAGAGGACCAGCGCCGGATTCTGGAAGAGTCGACCCGTCAGATTGCCGCCTGACCATGCACAGTGATTGTTAACGTCGTGCCATGATCAGCCATCGAGTTCTCCGGCGAGAAGCAAAACGGCTATACCGACTCTGCTTGGAAGGTGGCCGCGTGAACGAATCGCGCGTCCGGCTCGTGATAGATCACATTTTGGCGCAGCGGCCGCGCGGCCACATCCGCTTGCTGATTCAGTTTCAACGCTTGATCAAATTGGACATCCAGCGGCGAACTGCCCGTGTTGAAACGGCCGTGCCCATGCCGGAGGACCTGCAAGCCCTACTCAGGGAACAAGTCACCCGACGGTACGGGACCGGACTCCATTGGGAATATCAGGTAAAGCCTGATTTGATTGGAGGCTTACGGCTCCGCGTCGGCAGTGATGTCTATGACGCGACGATTCAAGGCCGATTGATGGCGTTGGCAGAAAGCTTTGATCAGCCGTGAATCACGACCGCTGTCCAACAGGCTGCAACTTTTTTAGAACAAGAGAATCGGCCGTGTCTGGAGTTTATAACAGATCGCATTGCTTATGAGCCAGTTGCTTCAAGAAATCGAAGCCCGCATTGCTGGAGCCAAAACCGCTGCGCGCAGGCAAAATGTGGGAATTGTGCGCGAAATCGGGGATGGGGTTGTACGCATCGAGGGTCTCGATGACGCCATGCTCAATGAAATGCTGGACTTCGGGAACGGCGTCATGGGACTCGCACTAAACTTGGAAGAAACTGAAGTCGGCGCCATTCTCTTGGGCGACTTCACCAGCGTGCGCGAAGGACATGAAGTGCGGACCACCGGTAAGGTGCTTCAGGTTCCAGTGGGTAAGGCACTGCTCGGGAGAGTCGTCGACGTGCTGGGGCGTCCGCTTGACGGGAAGGGTCCAATCCAAGCCGAGGCGTTTTATCCGGTGGAAAAGATTGCGCCCGGCATTATCAAGCGCCGGTCGGTCAACCAGCCCGTACAAACGGGCATCATGGCAATTGATGCCATGATCCCCATCGGACGCGGCCAGCGCGAGCTGATCATTGGCGACCGATCCACGGGGAAGACCACGCTGGCCATCGACACCATCATCAACAACGCCCGCTTGAACCGCGAGGCGGAGCAGTCCGGAGACACTTCCTATCGACCGCTCTATTCCATTTACGTAGCGATTGGCCAAAAACAGTCCAACATCGCGCGCATTGTTAGCGTACTGGAAGAGCACGGCGCAATGCCTTACACAATCGTGGTGGTTGCATCCGCTTCCGATGCAGCCACGAATCAGTATTTGGCTCCCTTCGCGGGCTGTGCCATGGGCGAGTGGTTCATGGACAATGGCATGGACGCACTCATCGTGTACGATGATCTTTCGAAACATGCCGTCGCCTACCGGCAAGTCTCCCTGGTATTGAAACGACCCTCGGGGCGCGAGGCTTATCCCGGAGACATCTTCTACTTGCACAGCCGATTATTGGAGCGGGCTGCCCGGCTCAACGAAAACTACGGCAACGGTTCACTCACAGCTCTACCCATCATTGAGACCCAATTGGGTGACGTATCCGCCTACATCCCAACCAACGTCATCTCGATCACAGACGGCCAGATTTACCTGGAGACCGACCTGTTTTATCAAGGGGTCCGGCCTGCAATCTCCGTGGGGTTGTCTGTCTCGCGCGTCGGTTCTGCCGCCCAAATCAAGGCCATGAAACAGGTGGCCGCTCGGATCAAGGGCGAACTCGCCCAATTCCGCGAGCTGGCTGCTTTTGCCCAATTCGGCTCCGACTTGGACGCCGTTACCCAGGCCAAGCTGGAACGCGGTAAGCGGATCGTAGAAGTGTTTAAACAGGAGCAATATAAACCGGTCCCCGTCGAAATTCAGGTAGCCGTTTTGTGGGCGGTGCAAAACGCCTTCATGGACGACATCCCTGTCGAACGCATTAAGGAATTCCAAACCGCCATGGTGGACTATCTAACCACGCGCAAACCGGATTTGCTGAGCCGAATCCGCAAGGAAAAAGCGTTGGGTGACGACACCATCGCTGCGCTGAAACAGGCGATTGGTGAGTTCAAACAAAGCTGGCGCCCATAGGTCAACTGAATTCCCATGCCGAGTCTCCGCGACATTCGCCGCCGCATTCGGTCGGTGAAAAGCACGGCCCAAATCACCCGGGCCATGCAAATGGTGGCAGCTGCCAAAATGCGCAAGGCCCAGCAGGCCGCTCTCGCTGGCCGTCCGTACGCAGCGGCCATGAACCGGATGTTGGCCGAATTGCTGCCCACCGTAACGGACTTCACCCACCCTCTGATGGAGAACCGGCCCTTGCGCCGACGGTGTGTCCTGTTGGTCAGTACCGACCGAGGCCTTTGCGGAGCTCTCAATAGCACCTTGTTCCGCGAGGCGATGAAATATGATCCCCAACAGACGGTCTTTGTGGCAGCCGGCCGCAAAGCTGCACAATTCTTGACTCGCGCGCGGCGCACACTATTAGCCGAGTTTTCCTACAGGGACACACCGCAGTTTGCCGAAGCCCGTGCAATTTCAAGGTTTCTACAGGAAGGGTTCTTGAACGGCGACTTCGATTCCGTCGAGGTTGTGTTCATGAATTTCATCTCCACCTTGGTACAGCAACCCGAGACGTTCTTTTTGCTGCCCCTCCGAGAAATTCGAGCCGTCTCCGCCGACCATCATGGTGAGGTCATCGCAGGCGAGCTCCTCAAGGGCGCCACAGAGTTTTTGTTCGAGCCCGGTCCGGAGCGTGTTCTCGGGGCGTTGTTGCCACACTATCTGAATTTCCGAGTTTTCCAAGTCCTGCTGGAGGCCAAGGCCAGTGAACACAGCGCACGGATGGTGGCCATGAAGAATGCCACCGAGAATGCCAATCAACTGGTGAAGGATCTCACGTTGCAATACAACAAACTGCGCCAAGCGGGCATTACCAAGGAACTGCTTGAAATTGCCACTGCCCAAATGGCCCTATCCTGATTCCACCTGTCATGAACAAAGGCAGAGTTGTCCAAGTCATCGGTCCGGTGGTGGACGTGGAATTCCCCGATCACGTCCCCGCCATCTACAACGCCCTGATTGTCGAATACGATGTCCCCGGTGAAGGCCGGGTCAAACGTGTCCTCGAGGTTCAACAACACCTGGGTGACAATTGGGTCCGCACGGTCTGCATGGGCTCAACCGACGGCATGAAACGCGGCTACGAGGTCATCGACACCGGCGGACCGATTACGGTGCCCGTCGGGGACGCCGTGTTGGGCCGCGTCCTCAATGTCACGGGTGATCCCATTGATGAACGCGGGCCAATTCACGCCGAGAAACGATACCCAATCCATCGACCAGCGCCCAAGTTGACCGAACAATCCACGTCGCCGCAATTGCTGGTTACCGGTATCAAGGTGATCGACTTGATCTGTCCCTTCCTCAAAGGCGGCAAGGTCGGTGCTTTTGGCGGCGCCGGGGTCGGTAAGACCGTGGTCATCATGGAGCTCATCAACAACATCGCCAAATTACACGGCGGTGTATCCGTTTTTGCCGGCGTAGGTGAGCGTACCCGAGAAGGGAATGACCTCTACAATGAAATGATCGAGGCGGGTGTCATTAATCTCAAGGAGCCTTCCAAGTCGAAAATCGCCCTAGTCTACGGACAAATGAACGAACCACCCGGGGCACGCCTCCGCGTGGCTCTTTCCGGTTTGGCCATCACCGAATATTTCCGAGACGAACGCAATCAAGACGTTCTGCTGTTTATTGATAACATCTTCCGCTTTTCCCAGGCGGGCTCGGAGGTTTCAGCCCTCCTCGGTCGCACACCGAGCGCCGTGGGTTATCAACCCACCTTGGCCGCCGAAATGGGCGACCTGCAGGAACGCATCACATCAACCAAAAAGGGGTCCATTACATCGTTCCAAGCCATCTATGTACCCGCCGACGACATCACCGACCCCGCACCGGCCACTACATTTACCCACTTGGACGCAACCATTGTGCTGGAGCGGTCCCTGACCGAACTGGGCATTTACCCTGCAGTCGATCCGCTGGCCTCCACCTCCCGGGCGCTTGCTCCAGAGATTGTCGGCCGTGAACACTACGAAGTTGCGCGGGGTGTCCAAAGAGTTTTGCAACGCTATAAAGACCTGCAAGACATCATCGCCATCCTGGGGATGGACGAACTATCGCCCGAAGATAAACTAACCGTGTTCCGGGCCCGAAAAATCCAGCGGTTTCTCAGCCAGCCTTTCTCTGTCGCAGAAGTCTTCACCGGTCGACCCGGGCGCCAAGTTCCATTGGAAGAAACCATTCGTGGCTTTAAGGAAATCCTGGAAGGCAAGCACGACGACGTGCCCGAAGCCAACTTTTACATGAAGGGCACCATCGACGAGGTCCTCAAAGAATCCTGATTCAATACGTCATGGCTTCCCCGCTGCGTTTGACAATCGTAACACCAGAAGCGCAAATCTTCGCCGGCGAGGTCGACATGGTCACACTACCCGGCGTCGAGGGCGAACTGGGCGTTTATCCTCTTCATACGCCATTGATGACTCAGATCGAGCCGGGCGAGCTCGTCATCCGCCGCGGGACCGAAGAAACGCACATGGCTGTAGGCGAGGGATTCGCTGAAATCACCGGGGACCACGTAACCATCATCACCGACATGGCAATCGAAGCTGACAACATTGACGAAGCCATGGTCGAGGAAGCGCGCCGTCGAGCCGAAGCACGCCTGAAGGAAAAGCTCAGCGATGAGGACGCTGCGCTGGTTCAAGCCACGCTCGCGCGCACCGCCGCCCAATTGAAGGTCAAACGCGCGAGGAAACGTTGACAATCGGGTTAGCTTCCAACGAGTCTGCATCAAGAGCAGTCTTGCAGCCGCGGGTGGTAATCCTTCGCCCACGGTCCCCAACTTGGCCGAAGCAGGTCATCTCAACACAACGAACTCACCGCAACCGAGGTTCGATGTAAGCCTTGCCTTCCTGGTAGAGTGCAGCTAATCGGCGATTCAGCTTTGCGAAAGGCAAGTGTCCATCCCTCTCAGCCATAATCGCAGCTTCCTCAGCCACCTTGGCTGCCTCCTGAAACTGCCCCGCCGACGCCAAGGCTGCGGCCAAAGTCCCGCGAAACACAGGCACTTCCGGCCGCAACGCGCAAGCGCGTTGAGCCAGAGCAACCGCACGAGTTGGATCCCGCAGTTCCGGCTCCGGGCTGGTAGCCAGCACCCATGCCAGATTGTTCATGACTTCGGGATCGTCTGGATGCCGGGTCAGGGCCAGGTCTAATTCCCGTACCGTCCCGTGCCAATCTCCCATCCGCCGCAAAAAGGAAGCCAACGCCAGGCGCGTGCCCACGTCTTCCTCAAGAGCCAGCGCCGATTGCAAGGCAGTAATCGCTTCCCGAAACTGTCCCTGGGCTTCGAACGCCTGGCCCAGTAACCGATGGGCTTCCGCTGCATCCGGCCTGATCTCGAGGGCTTGCCGCAATTCAAGCACAGCTTCCTGCCAGCGGCCCTGATTCATCCAAATACGAGCCAGATTGACTCGCGCCGCGGGGTTGCGCGGGAACAGCCTCAAAGCCTCTTGAAAATGCTGCTCGGCCCGTACCAGATCTCCACGTTCAGCCCACCATACGCCCAAATTGTTATGCGCCACCCAGGCCTGGGGATGACATCGCAAGGCTGTTTCCCACAGGGTCTTTTCCTGGACAAAGACTCTAGCCCTGTCGGCCGTGAACACGCCCAGCGCACAAATTCCACATAGTAAAATCGGACCGCCGATCATCAAACGCCGATTCATCGGCAATCGTAACGACCACGCCTGCCATCGGTGGGCTGCGAACCCCACACCTGCCGCCATGATCGCCAATGCCACGTACGCGAAATGATCCGACACCGGTGAGATTGCGAAGAAATACATGTCCACGAATCCAAGAAACGGAAAGACCGCTGCCCCGTAGCCAATCACCCAAACTACCAGTCCTCGACGCCCTGCAGCCGCCAAGCGGGCTGCTACCCCGACTGCCACCAAAAGGCCGATGAGCGGCAGCCACGACAGCCATAATTGCGGATGCAGGTTTGGAGCGGGATAAATCACACACAAATGCATCGGGGCCACCGCCTTGACCAAGTAAAACCACCAGATCCAGGCCGCACGGAGCAGGCGCTGGATCCCATCCAACTCCGGCACAACCTGCGGGTCCACCAACACCTGATGATGATGCAGCCAGATCGTTCGAATACCCATCACCAGTCCAAGAAGAAAGAAAGGCACCAACGAACGCCAGAGGCGCTCGTCATGGAATCCGGCCCGCCAGTATCCCCAGGCAGCCAACAGGACTGGCAACGCAACCGCGGACGTCTTGGCCAACAAGGCCAGAGCAAAAACCAACCATGCAGCCAGGCCCCATCTCCAGGCTTTTCTCGATTCTCCCCTGCCGAGCAGACCGACGTTTGGCTGCAGTTCCGTATGCCCATAAACAAGCCACAGCCGCGCGCTCAGCAGAAACAAGCCAAGCGAAAGAGTATTCTTAATCTCGGAAACCCATGCTGCGGACATCACGCACATCGGATGCCACGCAAACCACAAAGCACCCCAACTTGCCCCAGGCACTCCGGCCGCTCGCAGCACACGTCCGAGCAACACCGAAGCGAAAGCATGCAGGCCCACATTGATCCAATGAAATGCCCGCGCACTCCTGCCACACAGCTCATGCAACAGGGCAAATGCAGCAACGCTCAGGGGGAAATCCTCCCGCCACCAAAGCGTAAACCAGTTAGACTCACCTCGAAGAAGAGAATTCTGGTCCAGCAGAACAAGATCGTCCCAAACGAACTCACCCGAGCGCAGCACCACTCCATAGAGCACAAACGTCCCAACAATCAACAGGATTTCTAGGCCCCGATCCGCACGCAATCGTGAAGAACAAAAGCCAAACCACCGGCGGTCACCGCTTCCTGCACCCCCACCGGAAATATCGGGCCTTACATCCATACGCCGGCAGTTTGAAGCCACGGCGCGTTTCAGACAACGCAGGAAGACCTCCAGAAGGACTAAGCGTCAACGCTGTGAAGGAGAGGAGTCCCATTCACAGGGGGGCCGGTCTGTCCGCCGGCCCTTTGGGACGCTCGCCCCGAACGCGGTCCGGCCCGAGCCCCGCATTTCGATCCAACTGCTGCGTTGCCTTGCACATTTCCACTTGCCTTTGGTCGCAATTCCCGTAAAGGGAAACCAATTACTCGAAAAAGACGTTTTTAAGTTTCCGGGCATGGGATCACGTCGCCTGCTGATTGTGGAGGATGAGGCGCCTGTGGCTCAGTTGCTGGCATCGGCCATCCGCCGATTAGGCTACATCGTGGTCGGCGTGACTGATTCAGCGCAGGAGGGTCTCCGGCTGGCTGCAGCCACCCGACCTGACCTGGCTGTGCTGGACATCGAACTACATGGAAGGACCGAAGGTTTTGATCTTGCGCGCCGGCTTCGCAACGAATTCGACATTCCCAGTATCTTCTTAACCGGCCGCAGCGACGAATCCACCCTCCAACAGGTTCGCCAAAGCGGCTCCTTTGGATACTTGCTCAAGCCTTTTCACCCCCAGGAACTGAAAGCTTGCATGGAATTGGCGTTACAACGCCATGCCCGTGAAAGCCATCTCATCCGACTGGAGCAAGCCCTTTCAGCTGCCGTTCGTTGTGCTGCAGATGCGGTGATACTGACCAACGCCTCGGAGGAAGTTCTTTATCTCAACCCCGCTGCCGAGCGCCTGACCGGCTGGAAACGGGAGGAAGCCACCGGCCGCCATTTGCAAACTGTCTTCCAAGTGCAAGTTTCGGTGCCCCAGCACGACACTGCCTTCCTGCTAGTGAAGGATTCGCCCGCCCCCACCCCGACGGGCACGTCCATCCGTGAAGCCCTACTGCTGGCCCGAAATCAAGAGCGCCTCCCCATTGAACTGACCGAAGCCCCTTTGCAAGACGAGGTTCATGGCCGGCTTGGATCCGTATTCGTGTTCCGGGACATCACGGAACGCAAACGTTACGAACAAGCCCTGCAAGAGTCTCGCGAACGCCTTCGCGCACTGGCGCGTAACCTGGAAGCTACTCGAGAAGAAGAACGCACCCGCATTGCCCGCGAAATCCACGATGAGTTGGGGCAAATGCTCACCAAATTAAAAATGGATCTTGCCTGGGTGCAAAGAAAGGCCACTGTCGTGGCGGATCCCGTCTGCGAGGCCAAGATCCAGTCCATGCTAGCGCTGGTCGACCAGACCGTTCAAACCGTGCGGCGCATCTCCAGCGAGCTGCGTCCGGGATTGCTTGACACGTTAGGCCTGCCTGCTGCGGTAGAGGCTGAAGTGAACGATTTTCAGACTCGCACTGGGATTGCCTGCGAATTGCGTATTGACTTCCCTCCGATTGCCGTGGAACGGCACATCGCCACGGCGCTCTACCGCATTCTCCAAGAATCCCTGACCAACATCACCCGTCACGCAAGGGCTTCCAAGGTCAGCGTCCGCTTGGAATTCCAGAGAACCGACCTGGTTCTCGAAATCTCGGATAACGGACGGGGCGCCTCGCCAAAAGAACTGCAGCGCCCGGGCTGTTTCGGCCTGTTAGGTATGAGGGAACGGGCTCATGCTCTGGGCGGTGACTTCTGCCTGGAAAGTCAACCCGGCCACGGCACGCGGGTGCAGGTTCGTATCCCGCACGATTCCACGTCCACCGCCCCATGATTCGCGTCTTTATCACTGATGACCACGCATTGGTTCGGCACGGCTTGCGCGAAATCCTGGCCGAGACTCCCGATATTCAGGTCGTCGGAGAAGCTGCTACCAGTGATGAAACGATTCAGCAATTGGAACACGCAGATTGGGACGTACTCGTGCTGGATCTAAGCTTGCCAGGTCGCAGTGGGTTGGACGTCTTGCGCGCAGTTCGAAAGCTCCGCCCCCATTTGCCCGTGCTCATTCTGAGCATGCATGCCGAAGACCAGTTTGCGCTCCACCTTCTCCGCGCCGGGGCAAACGGCTTCCTCAACAAGGAAAGTGCCTCAGCCGAACTGGTGCAGGCCATCCAAGCCGTTGCGCGCGGCGAGACCTATCTAAGTCCAGCCTTCCGTGGCCAGCTCCAAAACCAGCCTGCTCCTTCCACGGCCCTGCATGAGCGGCTCAACGATCGTGAGTTTGAGCTCCTGTGTCGGCTGGCTGCTGGAGAAAATTTGCACGACATGGCCGGTCGCATGCGGCTGCGACCAACCACAATCGCCCGCTACAAAACACGGCTGTTGCGCAAGACAGGCATGCGATCCATCGCGGAACTGATAGCCTACGCCCGTCAGGCCCGGCTTCAGCCGTGACTCGTCGCAGACACGGGCCGTGCCGACCTCCCCCTGCGTTCAGCGGCCGTGGCAATGTTTGTATTTTCGCCCACTCCCACAAGGACAGGGCTCATTACGCCCCACTTTGGGGCCCACACGCACAGGCTGGCTTTTTTCCACCGCCGCAGCAGCTTCACTCACAATCTCACTGGCTTTGGAAGACCCCGCCGGGGGAGCCGTCTGGTTTTCCCCAAATGCACTCGTGCTCTGATGCAACAGCTTCTTGGGTATGCTATGGAGGAAGTTTTCAAATGCCAACAAACTCGTCGCACTGCGAAAGATATTATGACAGATCTCTGACTTCATGCGGCTCATCAAATCCTCGAACAATTTGTACGCCTCAGCCTTGTACTCGATGAGAGGATCCCGCTGGCCGTACCCACGTAAGCCGATGCTATAACGCAGACTGTCCATTTCATAGAGGTGTTCCTGCCATAACCGATCCACCGCGCTGAGAATCGTATAACGCTCCAATACCCTTAATTGCTCCGGATCTTCGAAGCTGATCTTCAGCTCATAAGCACGCCGAACCGCATCGACCACCCATCGGGCCACGGCATACTGGGCTGCATTCAGCCCATCATAAAGAGACTCTCTCGGTGGCAACTCCGATGCTTGCTGCGCCACCTCCAAGAGCCGGCTTTCCGGAATGCCAAGCGGAAACGTAAGATTCACCCAATCCGCCAACCCCCGTACATTCCACCGACTGTAGTCATCGTCGTCCGTGGTGTATTGCTGAACTTTCTGGACAACCACCTCCTCCATAATCTCGAGCAGCCGGTCTCGTACGCTGTCGGCATGCAGAATTTCGTTCCTAAATCCGTAAATGACTTCCCGCTGCCGATTCATCACGTCATCATACTCAAGCGTGCGCTTACGGATCTGGAAGTTATGTTGTTCAACCCGTTTCTGCGCCTGTTCAATGGAACGATTCAACAGGGGATGCTGGAGTTCTTGTCCCTCTTCCAACCCCATTCTCTCCATATACTTGACAATGCGGTCGGAACCAAATAGCCGCATCAGGTCATCCTCAAGAGAAATAAAGAAGTGGGAACTGCCCGGATCCCCTTGCCGCGCGCATCGACCCCTTAACTGCCGATCGATCCGCCGAGCCTCGTGCCGCTCCGTGCCAATCACATGCAGGCCGCCCAAATCCGCCACACCTGGACCCAATTTGATGTCGGTACCACGGCCGGCCATGTTCGTGGCAATGGTGATGGCCCCCCGTTGTCCAGCCCGCGCGATGATTTCCGCTTCCTGTTGATGATACTTGGCGTTGAGCACGGAATGAACGAGGCCCTCTTTGCGCAGCATCCGGCTCAACATTTCGCTCACCTCCACCGAGATGGTGCCCACAAGGATGGGCCGGCCCTGCGCATGAATTTCTTTGATCTCCCGCAATACTGCCGCAAACTTCTCCCGCTTGGTTTTGTAAACCGAGTCGTTGTAATCAATGCGGCGCACCGGCTTATTGGTCGGCACCACCAGCACCCCCAACTTGTAGATGTCCCAAAACTCCTGCGCTTCGGTTTCAGCCGTGCCGGTCATGCCCGCCAACTTTTGATACATCCGGAAGTAGTTCTGAATGGTGATCGTGGCCAAGGTTTGCGTCTCACGCTCAATGGTCACGCCCTCCTTTGCTTCCACAGCCTGGTGAAGCCCGTCACTCCAACGCCGGCCCGGCATTAGGCGCCCTGTATGCTCATCCACGATGATGACCTTGTTGTCCTGGACGACGTACTCCACATCCCGCTCGTACAGACAGTAGGCCTTCAACAACTGCGAAATGGCATGGATTTTCTGTGCTTTGCTCTCAAACTCTTGCTGCAGGCGGCTTTTGGCCTCTAGGCGGCCCCGAGCATCGAGGTTTGGATCGGATTCGATCTCATGCAACGCAGTGCTGAGGTCCGGAAGCATGAAGGCATCGGGATCATTCGGGCTCAAAAACATTCGACCCTTTTCCGTCAGATCCGCATCGTGGCTTTTTTCATCAATGGCAAAATACAACTCCTCCTTCTGACGGTACAGTTCCGCCTTCTTCTGATCTTTATGGAGCTCCAGCTCGGCCCGGTTCATCAGGCGGAGGTTTTCAGGATCCTCTAGCAGCCGGAGCAACCCTTCGGACTTCGGTTGCCCCATCTTGACACGATAAAGCAGCAGTCCAATCTCCATCTCCAGCTCCTCCGCGTTTTCCGGTTGCCGGCCCTCGGCGGGTCGTAGTCGCTGGATCAACTCTTTCGCCCGCTCCAAGAACTGGTCGCATAACCGCTGCTGAGCCCGAACCAACGACTCCACGGCCGGTTTCCAACGGGGATACTGATCATCGAAGGTCCGAACAGCCGGACCGCTGATGATCAAAGGCGTACGAGCCTCGTCGATCAAAATCGAGTCCACCTCGTCAATAATGGCAAAATAATGACCACGCTGAACTTGATCCTCCTTGCGGAGTGCCATGCCATTATCCCGTAGATAATCAAACCCAAATTCGGCATTGGTCCCGTATGTCACGTCGCACGCATACTGCTCCCGCCGCACGGGCGGCGGCTGATCATGGATGATGCATCCAACCGTCAGCCCCAAAAACCGGTAAATCGCTCCCATCCATTCGCTGTCGCGCTGTGCCAGGTAATCATTGACGGTCACCACGTGAACCCCACGGCCGCTCAGTGCATTGAGGTACACCGGCATGGTCGCCACCAAGGTCTTGCCTTCACCGGTGGCCATCTCTGCGATTTTGCCCTGATGCAAGGCGATTGCACCGAGGATCTGCACGTCAAAAGGAATCATGTCCCAGACGACGGTATGGCCCCGTACCACCACCTCCGCACGTCGCTCCGTCAGCCTTCGACACACATTCTTCACCATCGCGTAGGCTTCCGGTAACAGCTTGTCCAGTTCCGCTGCCAGCTCCGTGTTGTCGCGAATGGCGGACAACCGCGTCTTCCATTCAAAGGTCTTTCGACGCAAATCTTCATCCGAAAGCCGGCTCAGCCCCGCCTCGATCTCATTAATCTTTGCCACCAACGGGCGAAGACGTCGGATCTCGCGGTCGTTCTTGGATCCAATCAGTTTCTTGACCAAAAAGCCGATCATGGTTCCCTATTTACCTCATCCGGTAATGCAAACGCTACGAGATGGCCAGCATACCGTCAAATGCGAAGCCCGCTCCCCTTTCTCCTTGCCTCGATCACGGCCTGCGATCCAGAGCTCCCAACTTCATCCTTTGCATCGGTACATGCGAAGAACCGCCTTCCCACTCCCGCCTTTTTCAAACAAAAATTCATCCAATCCTTGGAGGCTCATCCAGTCGTGCCGCTCAAGGCCCGCATTCCAACCTTTCTAACCGGTGCCGCCAATCCGTCGCTGCGACTCGTGTCCACCTTTGGTCCAGGCCACAGACCCCGCTGTTCCCAGCAACGCGAGCCCCTTCTTGGCTCAGCCCTAGGCAGGAACCCCAACTGCTCAACTGGAACATGCTGCGGCAAGGCCCCGCACCGAGGAGCGGAATCTGTCAACCGGCAGCCGGAGTTCTACCGATGCGCAGGGTCAGCCCGTCAGACGGAACCCGGGCTTTGAGCGGACTCCGGCCGGCGACGATTCCACCACCAAATGGGCAGACCTGTTAAAATGATCCCCATCGAAGCAGCACTTAACAGTGGCTGGTAAGTAACCGCACTGTACATCAGAATTGCACAAACGAGCGCAAAAAGCCACGGCGTAACGGGATAACCCCAAACACGATAAGGTCGCTCCCGCGAAGGCTCTTTGCGTCGTAAGACCCAAACCGCAAGGGTGGTTGCCAAATAAAACGCATAAACCACAGCTGCCGTGTAAATAACCGTCTTCACAAAGTCCCCTAGGATCAAAATCAAACCCACCGCCAATGCGCCTTGAACCAGCAGTGCAGTTACCGGCGCATCTCGTCTGCTGTCCCACCGACCCAGCTTACGAAACCATGCGTAATCACTGCCCACTGCATAGGAAATCCTCGCCCCGGTAAGGATTAAACCATTCACCGCGCCAAGGGCTGAAATGCAGATTAATGCGGCCACAAACCACGCAGCCTGCTCGGGCCAGACCTTTCGGACCACATCGACCGCCACCGCTTCAGATGCAGCCAATCCGCTGTAACCCAATGCATAGAGAAAAGCACCGTTGACTAACAAATATAACGCGGTGACCGCCCCCATGCCCCAGATCATGGCGCGCAAGATGTTCCGCTTGGGATCCCGCACCTCTGCGGCCACATAAGCCATCTCGTTCCAACCTCCGTATGTAAACAGCACAAAGATCAATGCAAGCGTCCAGCTTAACCCTTCGGTTCGCACCGCCGCCGTTTCGCTCATCGCGGCCTGACCAGCGGCCACCGCCGCTCCCACAACGGTCAATAAACCGATCGCCTTCAATATAGTGAGCAAATTTTGCGCCCATGCGCCAGCCCGAACGCCCGCAACATTGATCCACGTTAATCCTGCCACAGCTCCGGCAGCATAAAGCTTATGCCCATTTGCCAGCGATATCCCCCATTTGACAAGCAGACCATCAAGCACTGGCGCAGCATAAGTGGCAAACGCAAAGGCCATCACCGCAATGTCACCCGGTCGCACCACGGTCAACTGTGCCCACCCAAACAGAAATCCAGCCCACGATCCATAAGCACGATTCAAATACACATAATCCCCTCCCTCCTTCGGATAAGCGGTCGCAAGTTCTGCATAACACAGCGCACCACACAAGGACAACACACCTCCGAGAAACCATAGGCCAAGCACGGCCCAAGGCCCGCCTGCACCGTTGGCAATGGCGGGTGCCATTTGATAAATCCCTGCTCCGATTATGATCCCCACGATCAAACACGTGGAATCAAACAAACTCAAAACCCGTCTGGGTTGATTCAGCGTCATGGCCGATCCTGAGCAAAGTCAGGCGGCAAAACTTACCGCCCCCCGGCAATACGACAGGACGGGAGAGGCCTCCACAGGGGCCGTATTGCGTTCTTGTTCCCTCGCCTGGAGCACTCGCTGATGCCTGCCCACGGCACACCGCTCTGCCTAGGTTGCCCTTCCTGTTTTTCCTCGCATGCCTTTAAGAAATCGCTCTCCCTTGCCCCTCCGCTCATCGTTTTTTCATACTTACGCTGATGCCCGAGGCATGGAGGTTTAAAAAGATTGTTTCCAAGTTAGGATCCGTTGTGATGGCTTGGATGTATTTGGGGTCAGCCATTCCGGGTGTTATATTGTGCGCCACGATCAGGCCCCCGGGTCGCACAAAAGGCAACAATTTCCTCAAATAATCTAAATAGCCCTCCTTATCGGCATCCAAAAACACAAGGTCAATGGGATCTTTCACCTGCCGCACCGTCTCATGCGCGTCACCCAAGACAATCGTCACGCGTTCGGCAACACCGGCCCGTTTAAAGTTTTCCCGAGCGCGTGTAGCACGCCCCTCATCAATCTCAAAAGTGGTTAGGCGGCCATCGGTCCGTTCCAATGCCAGACAAAACCAAAGGCCGGAATACCCGACAGAGGTGCCCAGCTCAACCACATGTTTCGCTCCGATCGACTCGGCAAGCAATCGCAGGATCCGACCGTCTTGTTCCGGCACGATCATCGTACCCCGCCGCTGAGTTTTTCCAACTTCCTCAATGACGCTCAGGATCCGTTTCTCTGTGTCGTCTTTGGGAATTGTCCGAGCCTCGAAAGGCTCCCGCCAACCTTCGCCAGGTCCGCCTCCCGGCTGTGCCATTAACGCACTCCCGATACACAAAGCACCGACCAGCCACAACCGCCAACACTGCAACAACCGTCGATTGCTCATACAAGCATCATCGTTATCGCTGCCGGATTCGTCAAATCCAGAAAAGCTGCAGCTCTCCAAACCGGTGCGCCGAGATGGTTCTGTCCGCGCAGCCCGAAAATTTCCCCTCGGATCGCTTGAGAAAATTCCTAGAAGGATCTCACTGGCCCGAACACAGGCATGGAATCGAACGACAAGCTGATCACTCCTAATCCCGGGCAAAAGCCTCGTGGACTGCCTCTCCAGCAATGCTTTCCCTTTCGAAGACCCGTTACTATGCTGGCGCATCGATGGGTAGGGCATGCTATCGTTCACCAGGTGGAGAACAATCCGTACCGGCTGAGCAGGGTTACTCCATGCCAGCGGAGTGGGAACCGCACCAAGCCACGTGGCTGGCCTGGCCTCACCTCAGTTCCGACTGGCCCGGCAAGCTAGACGCAATTCGATGGGTGTACACCGAAATCGTTCGGAAGCTTACGGAGGGAGAAGACGTCTATATGCTTGTCCGCGATGCAAAAGAACGCGCGCAAGCACGCCGTTACCTGGCCCGGGCGGGCTGTAACCTTGCTCGCATCCGGTTCGTGACACACGCCACAAACCGAAGCTGGACTCGAGATTATGGACCCATCTTTGTCCGCTGTTCGAGCCCTCCAGCCCGTCTGGCCATCATCCAGTTCCATTTTAATGGTTGGGCCAAATACAAAAATTACCGGAAGGACCAAGCTGTGCCCGAAACCGCTGCTGCAATACTCAAGCTACCCCTTTTCCGCGCCTGCCGTAACCACCGACCATTCGTTCTAGAGGGAGGCGCCATTGACGTGAACGGGCGTGGGACCGTGCTCACCACGGAAGAATGCCTGCTGCATCCCCGGATCCAGGTCCGCAACCCGGGCTGGCGAAAAGCCGATTACCAGCAGGCCTTTCGAAGCTATCTCGGTGCCCACAACATCCTGTGGCTCAAGAACGGAATCATTGGCGACGACACGCACGGACATGTGGATGACCTCGCCCGCTTCATCAACCCTCGCACGCTCGTGATGGTCCGGGAGCCAAATCCACGCGATCCAAACCACCGACGACTGGAGGAAAACTGGGATCGCGTGCCTGACCTGCGTCTGGAGGATGGGACCAAACCCGAGGTTATTCCGCTGCCCATGCCCGCTCCACTTCTTTTTGACGGCTACCGTCTCCCGGCCAGCTATGCCAATTTTTACATTACAAATACAGCAGTCCTCGTCCCGACCTTCAACGATCCCAAGGATCGAATGGCTCTCGGCATCCTCAGCGACCTTTTCCCTGATCGACCCGTTGTGGGAATCCACGCCGTAGACCTCGTGCTCGGCCTCGGCACTCTCCACTGTCTGACTCAACAGCAACCCGTCGGATCATAATTATGCAGCGAGCGACTTCTGCCCTCCTGTTCTCATGACCCTAACCAAAGCCTCGCCAATTTTCCTCACAATCCATGCGCATTCGCTCGTTCCTCAGCAAGCAGCCACCCCACCGGCAAGCTTCATCCGGCCAAGGCAGAAGCGTAACTTGGCCTGGATCAGGCTCCCCTGTAACCAATGGCAAGCGTCTTATCGGAAGTATCTTACGCCTCCACAAATATTGGTCGCCAACAAATGCATGATAGAAACCCCCAGTTGAAATCCATACTCACACCAACGCCCCCGAGATGCAGCAAAGCATCGATCCGCGCGAATGAGGTTTTCCCCTTTTTGAACGAAAAAGCAGAAAACCGGTAACTTATAGAAATAGACCTGCCTAGCAATCACCGACCCATAGATACTTCAGGGTTGGACCCGAACCCGGTAAAACCGCTGAGGAGGCAACGGCCCCGGATCTTCTAAAACCATTAAACCTGACTCGCCGCGCACTTGCGCCGCGACTTGCCATTCTAAGGCGCCCAGATTCTCTTGATACTCCCAAAGATATTCCTGACGCGGCCAGCCTTGCATCCATACACAAAAGCCGGCTCCACGCCGCCCCCAACGCACCAGCCGCGGTTGCACATCCAGGTCCAGCAGAAATGCACTGTGATAACCTCCCGCAGCGATATAACTCAACGGAGAATCGGGCAAAACGGTCTGGCCTCGCAAGTTACTGCCCAAACGAATCACGGAACCATCCTTGCGCAGGATCAGCGTGTGTTCCACGCCGGCCGAAACACTCACAGCATCCGCAATCCCGGGTGGAACGGTCACCTGCCCATGCGAGTTGTCTCCCCAAGCGACAACTCTTCCGTCTGCCAGAACTGCCACACTGTGGTATGCTCCTGCCGCGATGCTTCTAACATTGCTCAGTCCCGGCGGCACAACGGCCTGTCCAACCCATTGGCCATGGGCATTGCGGTTGTCGCCCCATGCAAGGACACGCCCCTGCCGGGTTAATGCAAGGCCATGTCGGGCACCGGCCGCTATGGCCCGTACCTCAACGCCACCAATACGCATGTCCAACTGACCAAAACTGCTGTCCCCCCACCCGATCACCCGGCCCTCCTCCGTCAAGGCCAAGCTGTGCCAATGACCCGCTGCAACAGAAACGACGCGCTCCGATGGCCGGGGCGGCCGGGCCTGACCAACATTATTGGCCCCCCATCCGACCACGGTTCCGTCCGCTCGAATGGCAAGGCTGTGGTAACCACCTGCAGCAATCGCCACTGCATTGGTCAGAGAATCAGGAACATCGCACTGACCAGAAACATTGTGTCCCCAAGCCACCACGCGTCCATCAGACCGAAGCGCCAGCGTGTGCCACAACCCCGCAGCTACAGATACTATGTGGACAGCCCCGACAGGCACCTGCAATTGTCCCCATGTGTTGTCGCCGCACACACCAAGGTAGGAACATGCAAGAGTCGCCGGTTCAGATACTGCGAGCCCGTAGCGATTGCTAATGACCACCCGGTAAGCACCCGCCAGGTGTTCTTCCATGCTTGAGTATTCGAGGGCCGCGTCGGTCCCCGCGCTAATTGCTCGGCCGGCATGAAACCATTGGTAGTGAAGCGGTGGCGTTCCCTCGGCTTCCACCTTCAGCTGAACCGGCATGCCTTTTAGTAATGCCTGACTGATCGGCTGACTGACGATCACAGGCGCCATGGGCCGCATGGCAAATTCAACTCCATCGAGCCAAGCACAATCTTGTCCCACAGACACGGCTTCATTTTTTTCGTAGATCCATTCAACGGTTTGATAACCCGGCTTCAACTCGACCACCTTCTCCGTCCAATCCACCTCACCTGAAATGACGGCTTCATCTTTCGCATTTACACGGAAACGCAGCAGATCGGCCCCCGGTTCGGACGACACTTTCCATCGAAAGCGGAGCCTCCCCGGGCCCGGCAAAACGGTCCAAATTCGGGAGCTCTGGCCGTGCCGTAAGTAACCACTCGAAGCTGCGTCGGCTCCGTCGCTCGTGATCGAAGTCTGACCAAACCAGCCCATATGACCATCTGTCTGCCACTCCCAATCGGGCGCATCCACAGCATCGGCCAGTGACAAAGCGGGAATCACGATCAACATTGCCTCCGGAGAAACCGTCGAGCCAAATCGATTCGAGACCCTAACGCGGTAACGTCCGGCATCTGTTATCCGCACGGGATCCAGGATTAATTCCGAACCTGACGCATGCCCAAGCACGTTCCCATCCTTGGACCACTGATACGTAATCGGCCCCATGCCAATCGCCTGGACCGACAATACGGCTCGCGTGCCCTCGCGCAGGATCTGGTCCTCCGGTGGACGAGTCACTCGCGGTGCCAGATCGGGATCGCCGATTACACATTCCATCACCGGCCCAGGCGCGCTAAACCAATGCAGTTTCAGGCCGCTGGGCCTGCCATCCCACCAACGTGCAGCAGGACTGGATGTATCAGAAAAGATGTTTTGATAACCGGTTGCCGGGTTCCCCGCATAATACAAATCTTCGCGGTCGCCTGGATTGACGTTCCTATGAAGATCCCACCGGTTGTCAGCCTGAACCAGGGTGACCTCAAAATTCTGGTGACGCGTGTTGGGATTGCGCCGCTGATCGTCCCGATTTCCCAGTTCGTCGATATGCCAAATGGCCACGCCCGAACCGGGCAACAAGGAGTCACGTCCCGATTGATGACGCGCCTCAAACAGATAATACTCTGTAGATACACCAGGTTTTCGGTATCGGTAAAACCGGTTGAAACCCGGTCCATTCGTCGCCGTCAAGGTGAGCAGCAATTGTGAGGAGCTTGTTAGGTCCGTGACAGTCGCCCAACCCGCCGCCTGTTTTAAATAGGCACATACCTGCACCGGATTCCGAGCGAAGGAACCATATCCCATCAGGCAGAACACTCCTGCGCCACCCTTGGAGTCGTAATCGTAGTCGTAAAGATCTGGAAAGCCACAAAGCAAGTGTCCGTTTTCATGAACGAACGTACCCAACTCAAGTCGCTGCCCAATGTTGCTGATCTGATAAAACCAAATACGCGGGCCCCCGGGCCAAAGCTCCTGAGGGCCCACTCGCACCAACGCCCACGCGTGCGGCCATAAACCTTTTGACCAGACCCCGCTGTTCTCGCCGGCATAGAGAACGTTGCAAGCCACAACGCGATTTTGACCATCTACAGTTAGACTCCGCAACTTGGGCACAATTTCACTTTGGTAATTGGGCAATGTTTTGAGCAGCTTGATGGCATCACGAATCAACTCATTCGCTTGTTCACCAGAATCGCGACTTCTGTCATTGTAGTAGCTCTTGGGACGAATGCTGTTTGGAATGCGGATATAGGACAACACGATGTTGGAGTACGTAAGCAAACCATGGGAAACGTCCAGAAAATATTGCTTGACCGACCCGTTATTTCCAAAACCTTGATAAGTGTCGGCATTGCAAAAGGCCTCAACTTCCGATTCCGGCACCATTGCGGGATCATCCTCAAAGTCGATGAGGAGACACAGGCCGACTTTCACTCCCACCGTGGGAGCGGCCCCGGCGGCAGCACTCATGTCAAACGTTTCAAGACTTCGCCGCCATGCTTTCAGAGCTTCCCAACGCTCGGTGATTTCCATAACCTCCTCCCATTGCCGTCGCCTTGCAACGGTCTCCCTTTGTTCGACGTGCCAAGGGGACCTGAGACTCCGAGGCAATCCTAACCGTTCAGGCGTTTCGACGTGGACAGGCACGCCTGTTGAAACCAAGCGCCCGTCCACTGCCAGCCTGGCATAGCAATATGCCTGCAGCTTTTGATCATAAATGACCGTATAACCCTCTGAGGTTTCAAAACGAGCCTGAAACTCGTCCCCGGAGCCTCGCAAGCGAATAACAGTCCCATCCGGCTGGCGGAAATGAAATTCCGTTTCAAAAGGAGCCGCAACCAGGCACAGGCAACCACCCAGCAGCCACCCGCCCCACATCGCCGCGCCACGAATGCGCGGGAGTCGCCAGGACCTGCGATCAAAACCGCGATTGAGATCCCATCGAGTGGGCTTCATCATTAGGGCAACTGACAAACATCGAAACTACTTCCGGTCTCCCTGGCAAGCCGATTTCCACGACAACGGCCCAACATGACGCCTGATACCTCCCCTTTAACGTGACCGTCCCGACATCGAAAAACCATAGCAAGATGCCGAGTCTCATGAACCTTCCCAGCGAGAGGTCAGAAACAAAGACTGACTCGAGGATAGGCAATCCGTTTCACCTGATTGCCTCGAATCCCTGGGGAGACCGGCTCTTGGTCGCGTACCCAGCGTGTACAAGGATTCTCCCTGAATCCTCGCAGCCGCCATCCTTCGTTGGATGTGTATTTTGTGGGAGGGCCAATGCAATGTCTCTCTATAACATGCTTCCTTCAGGGGTTGATCGGAGCAAGGATTGTAAGGAGCGCGCGACTTGAAACGGTCTGAGCTTCGGCAGATGTTTGGTTAAGAATCGTCGGCCACGACGGTTGCGTCCCATCAGTTTTAAAGCCACTGATCGCGCCACCAGCAGAGCTTGATCGTCATATTTCTCGGATTGACCTAACGTGCTCTAGCAAAGCCCTTCCATTCTACAATCGACCAGTGCATGCTTGACGCCTGTGAGTGCCCGGCCCCGCCGTCTCCCTATCCTTACCAGAAGAGCACCGGGGACACTGCCAAAGCCAAGCCGCGCAGCTCGGGCTGCGCGGCCTTTCTCTACGCCCTACCATTCCAGGTGTTTTTAGAAGGTCAAGCCGCCCGGTTTCATGGCTGGCTGCTGGTACTGCGGTTCCCCGCCGCGACGCGCATTCAGGCGGCTCCAATCTGCAGGTTTTGCACCCTCCCAGGCGCTGTCGGCGTCAATCCCGCCGCTCAGGACGGTCGGTGTGGACTTTAAGAAATCCGTTTGTGCCGGCACAAAATCTCCGTCCTTGAGAATGGTGGGCGTGATGAAGATCAAGAGATTCTTCTTGTCCATCGCTTTGTTCTCATGTCGGAAGGCCAGCCCGAGCAGAGGCAGGTCCCCCAAGAGAGGAACCTTGCTGTAAATGTTCTTTGTGGAATCGCTCATCAGACCGCCCATGACCAAGGTATGCGAATTCGGGATGAGGACCTGGGTTTCCACTTTTCGGATATCATACTCATCGGCTTCGTTAACAGTATCCAACACACGTTTTTGCACCGTCCGGAAGATACTGGAAACCTCAGGCACCACTTTCAGGAAAATGTGGTCGTTGGCGGTAATTCGCGGCGTCACCTCAAGAACCGTTCCTAAGTTCGTATAGTTCACCTCCGAACCCCCGGTCGTGTTAGGTGTGCTGGCCTGGACTTTGAAAATCGGGACGGCCCGGGTGACGGACAGTCGGGCAGTTTCATTGTCGAGCGTCACGGCTCGCGGGGTGGAAATGACCTGAGTATCTGCATCCTTGTTGAGGAATGAGAGTACTGCTCGCACACCGTCCGCGTTCAGAAAGGCGATATTCGGATTGAATCCATTGAATGTGTTTAACGACAGGCCCCCGGCGCCAGAGAGGGTGGTCATGCTGGTCGTTCGGTCATACCGTCGCTGCTGACCCGGCACCGTCGTGGTTGTTTCTGCAGTAGTGATTCCGTTACCAAAACTGACCGACTGACCTTCCAAGGTGTTGCCCCAATCAATGCCCTTGATGGTGCTGGGGCTTCGAGAGATTTCCATCAGCCGGGCCTCAATCAGCACCTGCCTTGGGGGTACATCCAACCGCTCGATTAATTGCTCCACGGCCAACATTTCCCTCTCCGTGGCCACCACAATGATTTGGCTTGTTCGCACATCTGGGAGTGCTTTGCTTCGCTTGTCGGTCAAGGTGCTTTGAACAGCCCCTACCACATTCGAGGGATTGGCATACTTAAGCTGCAGGATCCGTGTAACCAATGGATCAGGCGCTGCTGGATCCTTCACTGTAATGCGCGCAATGCCAGTTTTGGGATCCTGAACCAATTGTAAGTCATAATTATTAAGCAAAGCCTCCAAGGCTTGCTGCGCCGTCACATTTTCCCAGCGCAGGGACACATTGGGAACGGGAACAACTCGACCGTCCGGACCCGGAGCGCCAAAGCCGACTTTGGGGTCCATCAAATAATTGATTCCCGCCTGCCGCGCCAGGTTCCGAATGGCATCGGTCAAGGGCAAATCATCCATGAGGATCAGCGGAATGATGAGATTGCCAGATGGTTTTGCGGGTGCCGCAGCATCAGCGCCTGCTGGTGTAGGTATCTCAGTCGTATTTGTTTCGTTTTGAGAGCCGTCGGGCAGGTTGGAGCCCGCGGCTGTTTCCTGCGTGTGTGTCAACTCCGCAGTTCCTTGCCATATGACAAGGATGACGCAGAGGGCCACCAGTGTTATGAGTCTATTTTTCATAGGCTGTTGTCTTTTTCCAGTAGTCCGTCCAACCGCTTCCGGGTTGGGGCCGGGCCATGTCCTATGACCGTTCTTGCTTCTATCTTTCACCATTTGCTTTAACACGCCATCCTTAGGGTTTTTGACATCCCTCTCCTGCCGAGCTCTGGCTCGATGCGACCCCTTGACGCAGCATATATCGGGCCAGGTTGTATCCTGCTCTGCGAGATTCCAGCTAAGATGGGTTATATTTTATTTCGGCAGTGCTGCTTGAGCAGGGCGCGCGATTAACCCGAGCCATTTGACCGGTCCGGCACTCTATGAACCATGGCGAAGGTGCAACTCTTGTTGTACGCCATTTACTTCCAACAAGACATGACCGTCTGTGATCTGGACACATCGAATCCGGAGCTCTCTACCCTGTGCTCGAATCAACCGCTCTTCGCCTTGCCCCAGGATAACATGCCGAGGGGGCTGTTCAGACACCTGGATGGTCGCCAGTCGCTGACCCGGTGCCCCAGCCAGTCCTCGGAGAGAAAGCGCCACCCGAGCAGCGGGCAAAGAATTGGTGGACGAACGCTTTCCCGCGAACAGGCGGGTGGATTGAGGGAAAAAAGGATCACGTCCTTGCTCGGGAATCGTTGGGACCTCAAAAACCGATCGCGGAATGGGAGGTAGTGCAGGAGCCGCGAAGGCTGACATCGCCTTCGCTTGTTTATCCACAGCAACCGTCGCAGCGCAGGCACCGCCACCCCCAAGCGGCAAGGCCGCGCAACACCAAGATAGACCGGTACTTAATAAGAATTTTGGACGCATTTTCCTTAACCTCCGGATCGAACCAGGGATACCACCGTAACTCGAAAAGAAAGGCGCTCTGCAGATCCGTCTCGCTCGGTACCGGACTGAGGCTCAATTTCAAGATTTTGCAGGCGCCAATAAGGATGGCGATTTTCAAAGTCTGCCACAAATGTGCCGATATCGTGGTAATATCCCTTGCCGGAAATGGTCATGCTGACCTCTTGGTAGGGAAAGGAAGGAAGCAGCTCCACCGATGAAGGCCCGGAGATGGTGCTAAATTGGGGAATTTCAACGGCATGCTCCGCTCTGAGTTGTCGGATTCGGCTAATGATTTGTGCGTAGTAATCGCCGGAGACCATTTGTTCCTCGCACTGTTCCAACAAAGAGCGCGCGGCTTGCAACTTTTCCAACACCTCATCCGAACGTCTCAGGACCTCTTCAGCTTGGGCAATCTGGGATCGAATTTGTGCAATTTCCCGCCGGACCTGTTCCAGCGTGCTTCTCAAAGGCCTCAACAAGGCCAACCAGACCCCTAGCAGAACGATTAGCGTAACCAGGGCGATTACCCACAGTTGCTTCTGCTTCTCTTTGGACAGCTTCATCGGGTCTTCTCCTGCAGGCGGCACTCCAGACTAAAACCCACGTATGAGCGCCCGGTTCGAGGATCCTGAACGGGCGGTGCAAGATTGCGGAGTACAACTTCTCCCTGACTGCCCAATAAGTCGCGGAACCAGGGGGAAGCGGCAATTCGCTCCTTGAAAACGGTCACCATATCGCCCGGGTTTTCGCTTTCATCTCGTGCATCGAGTGTGATTAAAATGCGCTCCGTGACGGTAGCAGGACGCGCAGGCTGCAGGACGCGGCCAGCAGCATTTGTCTTCGCCGGTGCGGCCTCGGTCAATTGGTAAAACTGTTCCACTCTGACCCGGCTTAAAGGCACGTCCGGCAGCGCAGCTTTCTGAAGGGCTTGCAACAGATTGCCCATGAGGAACCGGTTCGCGCCCAACTGATGCAATGCAATCAGCTTGTGATGGATCTCGGCCAACTGTTTCTCATTCGCCCGTGCCTGGTCATAATCTCGTTTCAGCAAGTGATATTGCGTCTGAAGTGCTGCCAATTCGCTGTTTTGTACCAAAATGTGGGAGTAAAACACGAGGGTGCCCAACAAAACGCAAGCAACCAAAACCGCCGACAGTAAAAGGGCGCGCTTGACCGGATCTCGCCTCCGTTCCTCCTCCAAAGCCTGGATTTCCGCCAAAAGGTTAATTCGGATGGGCATAGACTTCAAATGGTTGACAGGGCCGTACCCACGGCCACGGACAACTGTGGAGCGACCTGCTCCAACTCGGCCAGCTGTCGCGGGGCCAGGGCCCGTTCCAGACCGGCCGTGGGGTCCCAGGGCCGACACTCGGCAACCACTTCTGCTTGCAGCGCCCGGACGATCCAATCGGCAACCGCCCCGGCTCCAGACACAAGGACCTGCGTAACCGGCCGGTCGTGCTGGTGCTCGTAGAAATCAATCGAGGCCTTGAGCTCGCGTCCGAGTGGTGAAAGAAGGGACACCAAATGATCGTGAACTTCCCCGGGGACCCCTAGCTTGATTCCCTCGGCTTCCGCATAACAGATTCCCATGACATCGGCAAGGCCTTGTGTCACCTGGTCTCCGCCAAGAGCCAAGACCCGGCTCAGAACCAGCTCGCCTTCTTGCAACACGCAGACGCTGGAATGACGGAATCCCAAATTGACCAGAGCAACCACCTCACGCTGGAACAGCTCAGGCTCAGCCTTTTCCAGGGCATTGATCGGAGCAACCAATCCCGGCATCACGACGCCTGCGATGCCTCCGGCTTGTTTAATTGCGGTGTGAACAGTCTCAATGCAGGCCTTTCGAGCTCCGGCGACCAACACCTTTTGCTTTGGCACCACCGGAGGTCTGGCCTTTTCCGCTCTCTGATCCGGTTCTTGCGCCAGTTTCCCGTTTACGGGCCAGCAATCGAACACGTAATCGGTCAGGTCCTGTTGTAAGTATAACCGGGTGTTCGTTTTGAGAACCTGTCTCATGTCCGGCAGTGGCATTTGAGGAAGTTCTGCATACCGGACGATCGTTTCACCCACGCCGAGTGCCAGAGAAATCGTTGGCGATTGAATCTCCATGCTATGCAGGATAGACCGAAAGTGCTCTCCCAATGGCGGGGTGTTAGGTTCTTTGCCTTGGGCAGGAGCGTCGAAGATCCCATACTTCAGCAGAGCATAGCCATCATCCCGCTTTTGAAGCCATACGGCCTTAGTGGTTCGCGAGCCAAGGTCCAAAGCCAGCACATACTCCCGCTTTCGGCCGCCACTTCTTAATAACCCGAACGTCATGAGAGGTTATCTCCGTGTCAGCGTGTTCCTCGCCAAGCATCGCAGTTCTACCCAAGAGCAAAACACCAGAAGCAGCAAAGCAGTTTGCGGGCCAACCTGTACCGGCCAAAGTTTTGATAGGCTCACCTTGTGGTTAAAACCACGGCCTCCGGGGAAATTAGAAAAACAGAAAGCGGAGCCTGTGCTATGCGGCTCGCTTAACCCACCGCAGGAAAAAGGCCGCGACCCAGGCCAACAGCCCCGCTCCAAGCGCGTATATCCAAGTGGGCCTGCTTGGACGGGGCGTGCCTGAAACGTTTGGGTCGGCTGACGGTGCTGTAATGCCTAATCCCGAGACGCCCGCGCCGTTGCGGATCTGGAGGACGCGCTGATGCATGTCAGCTTGCAGGGCCTGCTTGAACGCCAGTCTCTTCTCATACCGCTCACGGCCAACCTTGCTTTTCTCCGCCAGAGAGGCTGTCCCTTCTTGTTCTAGGCGTGCGGCAATTTCTGCCTGCTGGTCGTCGGCCAGGTCTGGAAAAGCGGCAAAAGCTGCCCGGGCGGGTGAAGAAAGCAAACAAAGGGCGAAGACTACGAGGCAAAGGGACAACGCATAGGGGATGGAACCGTTGTGGATCACGAATCCCCGCCGACGGGGCAGTTGGTTGGAGGTCAGGCGCGGCTTGTTAAAACCCGGACATGCCTTTCTATCCACGAGTGTGTGGCAAAAGACCTCTGTGTTAATCGGGCATAAGCGATATTGAAGGAGATGGTGACTCATACTTGACACTGCGGTAGGGCACGTCATGGGGTCACAAATTAGTTCGGTCGGGTGGCAACTCGGCAAACTTGGTAAGTTGGACTCGGCCGGCAACCGGAAGACCGAGGTCAACAAAAAGGTTCGGATCACGGTTGTAACGGCTGTGGACACGAGAGTCGTAGTTGATCCGAAGCGATCCGGAAAATACAATGGCCTCATCCCTGCTAACGAGCACCCCATTGATGATCGCGTTTGCTAATGCCAGTCGCATGGCGGCCGCATGATTGGTGTAAAAAATGCCGTCCAAGCGATTCATGTTGTTCGATGCAACAGTGTTATACGCAGCCGGGGCACCAGAAGCATTGGTGGGATAGCGGTGAATCAGGGCAGCCCGTGCAGCAGTCATCGTTAGATGAGCATTGTAGTCGTAATTCCCATCTACAATTCCATCCTCGTCAGCATCATACCATGCGCTGACCAGCCCGCTTGGGTGAAGATAGGGGATGTTGTCGTCGCCGGTGTTTCGAATGCCGTCCTCACCCAATGTTGCTTCGCCGCCCACAAATTTTAGTCCGTATTGGGCAGCGTCATAACAATATGTTTTCCAGTTGCTACTGGTTACGTCGCCGGCGAGGATGCATTCACGTACGGCAAACGCAATTAAGTCCCTATTCTTATTGTTGTTTACCCAAGCATCCCGATTCGAGGGCGTCATCGTTTCAGGAGGCGTGCTAAAGTCAGGACCATTTCGGTATGTGAGATTTCCAGCGATATAAAGGTTGCCACCGACGTAGAGCGTGCCACGGCCAGTGATTACTCCTTTAATGACAACGTCACCTGGCACAACCACTGTGTTGCTGATCACAATGGGTGCGTTGGAGGTGCCTTCCAGATAAAGTCCGGGTCTGGTTGCGTTGGTGTGAACACCGAACACAATACGATTGGTTCCGATCCAAATGCCGTTTTGGGCGATGTTGTTGGTGGCTTTTCGAATATAATGGCTGAAGTCTTTGAGGTTGGGCATGGGCTCCCGTGGAACGCCTGCATGTGTGTAAGCCAATGGGTTCGATCCGGCTAATCCGGCAAACGGCGGATTCGTGGTGAAAGGATTGACCGGGATCCCGTTTTGTGTAATGGCTCCGTTGGCCAAGATGAGCCCGTTGACGGTGGGACGGTCTCGAAAATCAAAGTCCCAGTTCGCGCGGTTACCGCCGTTGCCGGTAATGGAGGCACCCCACCACCAGCCCCAGTTGTTCAGAAAGTACTCATAGTCAAAGACGCGACTGGCCGGGTTTTTGGAGACCAATGCACCTACGGTCCGTACCTTGTCTCCGACTCGCGCTGAGGCGGTGATCCAGTATAGGTCGGCCGCGGTGTTGTTTGATTTGACGATGGTGACCCGAGCACCGCGAAACCGGCTGTTGCCGCTTTGCAACGCCTGATTCATGTAGGTCAAATTCAAGGAGCCGTTGGCGGTGGCATAGGTACCCGAGCCGGGGGCTGGCCATGCGTCGGCGATTTGCTGGGCCGCCCAGAGGGCGGCGTTCTCGGCATGTTGATATGCGGCAATCCAATCGCTGCGTCCCACGGCGCTGGCATGGTTGAAAGAACTGAGGGTCATGGTACCTGCGGTGATTAAGCCCAAAATACCGCCGGTGACCACCACGATTATAAGCGCACTGCCGTGAAGGGCTGGTTGACGGTTCGACCATGGGATGCGGACTTTCATAGATCGAGGCTGAATGTTCGGTTTAGGAATTGCGCATTTTGACGGAAAAGGTTCGAAACACCCGCGACGTGTTGGCTGTAGCGCGACGACGACCGAAGCCGTCGTCGTCCATCTCAAAATACACGCGCACCAGGGAGTTGTCCGTGGTGTTGTCTGCTTTCACCGTGGGAGCAAACGTAAGCTGACGAAGCACGACACGACCAGGGCGACTTTCAAAGAGCACGGTCTCAGTGGTGGCATTCAAACGGTTCTCGCGGAACCAGACCCGTCGAGAGGTCGCATCAAATCGAAGCTCGGCGCGCGGGAAGTCAGGTGCGGGCCCGCGCGCCACGATCAGTCCGTTATAGGCGGTGCCGATGGTTCCGGTGCCTGAAACGGGTAAGACATACACAGCGCCCTCGAAACTGCTCATCTCACGCAAAAGTCGCAATAAACGGGCTTGCAATTCGGCGGCCTCCTGCTCCACCCTTGCATCTGCCACGCTTCGAAGGTTTTCACGCACCGCCTCCACAAGTAAAAACACCCCTCCCCCAGCCAGCAAAATGCCGATTGAAATCGCCACCATAAGCTCGACGAGCGTGTAAGCGGCGAATCGAATGCGGATGGTTGCGCATGAGGGACCTGTTTTCATGAGCAGAGTGCGGGTTTACAAATCCTTGACCCGTATTACGTCCAGCCGCTGGGTCCGCTGGGATCCTAGTCCCAACGGCGCTGTCCACCGAAGCTCAAGTTGCACGTGCTTGGTGTGTGGTTGGCCGCCGACCTGCGTCGTGGTGAGCACCACCCGCGCATGAGGATCGCGATTGGTTAACCAAATCAGGTCGGGATGAAAAGCCAGGTAATCCGGCGTGTTCACGGAAAACCAAGCCGCATTGGTTGGGATGCGGATGTTGGGCCCCCCGCCCGAGCCGTCTAGCAGGGGATTGATGGGCCAACCCGGTAGGAGATGAGCAAACGGCAAGCCTCGGAGCATTTCGGCGTAATGTTCCAGAAACCCCATGGCTACGGCTTCCTCTTTGGCCTTCATGGAGGTAACCCGGCTGAACGATATCGCACTCACGCACAACACAACAAAAAGGCTCAGCACGCCGAGCGTTAGGACCGCTTCGGCCAGACTAAAAGCGCTTTGCCTACGAAGGGTCTGTGACTGTGCCTTGTGCATTCAGTTGCAAGTAAGCAGGCCGCATGCCGTGACGGCCAGACCCGTCGCCTTGCAGAGGATTGACCCGCAGAATGGAAGCCATGTGTCCTGTTCCGGGACACTGTCCTGGAATGCCACATCAGTCATCCCCCGTGATGGATGCTGAAGATGCCCACGGCCTCATGCGTACAAGTCCGTTCAGACGCGGAGTGGAAAAGCCCATGTGGGGCCATGGTTGTTTGCGCTGCCGTGCCGGTTGTGAGTAGACTTTGGCGTGATGTTTCGGTTTTGGGTACAGAGCGAATGGAAGGACCTATGGCAAAAGGTCGAGGCCGGACAACGGCTCAGCGAAGGCGATGCTCTACGATTGTTCGAGTCGCGCGATTTGCACGCTGTAGGGGCACTGGCTGACCTGGCGCGAGCTCGGAAAGTAGGCAATCAAGCCATGTATATCGTCAACCGGTACATTAACTACTCAAACTATTGCATCCTGTCTTGTCAGTTTTGCTCCTTTGCACGGAAAAAGCGCAACGGTGACGGCTTCGAACTGACCATTGAGCAAATCGTGGACAAAGCGCGGCAAGCTTTGCGGCTAGGGGTGACCGAGCTACACATTGTAGGCGGACTTCATCCTTCCTTGCCCTTCCATTATTACACAGAAATGCTACGCGCACTGAAGGCTTTGCATCCAAGTTTGCGCCTCAAGTGTTTTACAGCCATTGAAGTGTTGCACTTGTCCTGGTTGGCTCGAAAACCTGTGGAAGCTACGCTGATAGAGCTTCGAGAAGCAGGTTTGGATTGCCTAACCGGAGGCGGCGCGGAGATTTTTGACCCAAAGGTTCGCCAAACGATCGCCCGGGGGAAAGAATCTGCTGAAGAGTGGCTGGAGGTACATCGGACCTGGCATCGCCTTGGGGGTCGTAGCACCTGCACGATGCTGTATGGTCACGTCGAAGGGCCTGCCGAGCGCGTGGATCATTTGCGCCGTTTGCGGGCCTTACAAGATGAAACAGGTGGTTTCCTTGCGTTTATTCCGCTGCCCTATCAGCCGGAGAACAACGGTTTGCCCGTGCAGCATCCGCCGACGGGACACGACACCCTACGCACCATTGCTGTCAGCCGGTTATACTTGGACAATTTTGATCACATTACGGCCTATTGGGTGGGAATGGGCACGAAGTTGGCTCAACTCGCTTTACACTACGGTGCAGATGACCTCCACGGAACCATCATGGAGGAGCACATTTTCCACATGGCCGGGGCGCGATCCCCTCAGCATTTGCCGGAGGCGGAACTGGTTCGGGTAATTCGCGAGGCTGGTCGAACGCCAGTTCAGCGCAACACCTTCTATCAGCCCGTGGCTGCGAGTCCGACCGTAAGCAAATGCCTTTGCGACTCCGGCTAGCACGTTTCAGCCCTGTTTTTTCTCTAGAACCCTCGGCTCCTCCGAAGTGTTGGGTGTCGGTGGTGTGGAGCTGTGCCAACTGGATGAAGGATGAGTTTTACCATCAAGCGGACCGGGGCACTCAAAAGCGCCAGCCCGCAAATTGCTGGAACAGGTCGTTCAAAGTGCAATGTTTTCTACGAGGCGAGGGTTAACAGCGTCTGATGGTTGGGCCAGCGGCCCTTGGCGCATCAGGTCAGATCGGTTTGCACCACCTCGTATCACCTCGCCGTAGAAGTCATCCAGCGCATGGCAGCTCACGGTGTACCCGTTATGGCTGTGAGAGCTGCTTATGGACTGGTTCGGGGAGCAACTGCCTTTCAGGGACGCGCTCTTCGTGACTTCGAGGTCCATGTGCGGAAAGTCCACAGCGCACTCACGCAAGCACGCCTCACCGCGAGTTGATCTATTCTGTGCGTTGAAGACGTTTCTCCAGGCGATGCAGCAAAGGCGCACAGGTCGAAAAAGACAGTCGCTGGTGTTGGCAACGGCGGTAGATTCGCTCAGAGTGGCGCCATCGAAGGCCCTGCGCCCGGCGAGGATGGCCAATCCCTGGCACGCGAGCAGACCGCGTTTTGATCCTGCAATGCGGGTTGCCTGACGTGCGTGGTCTATTCGCATTGCGACCGCGTCGTTGTAAGTCGCTCTGGAGAGGAGAGTCCGGCGCCATGTGTATTGCACCGAGACCCGACCTCGCTGCCAAGGCGCAACCTTAAAAGCTTGGGAACTTCAGCTGGCGTGGATTCCCCACAGAATAGTGCCGAGGCCGCCATCCGTTTCCGAATGCGTCAAGGGCGCGTGGATCTAGTGCTGCCAGGCAGGGACCGTGTCTTAGGTCAGATCGGTGGGCTTGCCAACGAGATCGGCCCTGACAACCTGGCCGAGCTGGCGTGTCGCAACGGTATTCCCTTCCATGTTGGGGTGCCATCTTGACCTTTAAACGGGCAACTCCCATCGGCTAAAACGATCCCGATTGAGGAAAGAGACCTTTTCGAAGTACTGGACGGCGGGAGCGCACCCTTGGCCTCTCAACTGTCCTCCCAACATGCCGGCTATTCGGCCCGTGTACGTTCGCGCGGCCAATCTGGTGAGTCACGCGTGGAACTCTGCTTTCGACGTGACGCCAACCGATTTGTAAGCGGCATTTTGACTTCAGTGGGTCTGCTTAAACTGCAGACCTTTGGCCGCAGCGCTGCAAGCTTGGTCAAAAAGGCACGAAGGTACGGATGTGTTTGTCCATGTGCAGAGCCCACGCCGGGTCGTCCGGGGACGCAGAAGCAAACGATTCCAAACAAGACTTTATCTAGGGTACGGAGCATTGACTGAGAGCGGTCGCTTGTGGCGGTTAATTGCATGGTTGGTGGGCCTCTGTCAATAGACATGAAGGGCGTGAAAGAAGTCTTGGCCTGATGCATGGCCATGGATAGCAAGTGACTTAAGTATTTGGACTCGTGTGTTTAGCGGCCTCCATAATAATAGTTTATAGGCACGCAGACTAGGCCGCGGCCATTCCCCCCGACCAAGAGGCCTAGGTCTTTTCGCAGCTTGGTCCATGCTGTGAGGGAATCCGCTTCAGGAGCATGGCCGTTGTTCAAAGCGCCCATCCAATGCGAAGTGCCCCAAAACCTGAAGGGCCGCCAAGCAGACTTTCCTGCCCGATCAAAGCCACTGCCAAATGATCCGTGACCTTAGTTCCGGACCACTGCGCCCAAACCAGCCAAGAAGGGCCTAAGAAAGCAAATGCAGCTCACCAAAAAAGAGTTGAGGCGTCGACGATCAAAAGCTCAAGGGGATTCAAGCCACATCCGCTCTGATCAGCATTGGTGTACGCTAGAGGGGCTAAACTTAGGCTCCGAGCCTCGGGGATGGGCTTGCCATGATCATCACTCATGCGGGTAGGCTGCTAAAGTCAGGGGCGGTCGCCTAGACTTAGGTGATGGATGCTTTGCCCTAACAAGACGATTGATTCTGACAACCCTCATTGGTCCCTAACCGGCTCAATACCAGAACAATACAAATTTCGGCCGAGGTCGGGTGGAGCAAGTCTGCTGCTCCTTTGAATCCGGCGATAGGCATGACTGTCTAGCAAACGTTCGGTGTTCACACAAGGATGGGGGAAAGAACTTGGGGGAAGCTCACAATCGTTGCATACTGGCGCCCCTCTATGGCCGGCAGGCCCAACTTGGGAAAGACTGTAGCGAACTCGGGTCATGCGTTTCTTGATGCTAAATTGGCGCGATCCCGAAAACCCGGAGGCCGGTGGGGCAGAACGGGTCTCATTGGCGTTTATGCGAGCGCTGGCAGCGCGTGGTCACGAGGTTTTCTGGTTTTCCAACCGGTTTCCCGGAGCCAGCCCGGCGTACGTGCGCAATGGCATTCATTTTATCCGAGCCGGAACCATAGGAACTTCGATTCTTGCTGCATGGAAGTGGTATCGGCAGCAGCCGTTGTTTGACCTCGTGATCGATCAGCATCACGGCATTCCCTGGTATGCACCGTGGTGGTGTGGAACGCGGTGCCTTGGATATATTCATGAGGTCTTGGGCCCAATTTGGCATGTGTTTTATCCCGGGTTATTGGGCTGGATCGGGCGCTGGCAGGAACGGTGGACACACTGGCTTTATCGAAACGTGCCGTTTTGGGTACCGAGTGCCTCCACGCTTCGGGCACTTCGGGCGCACGGAGTCAAACATGTAAGCTGGCTGCCCAATGGCTGTGATACAGTACCGCTGGCGGAACTGGAGCCGAAGCCGTTGACCCCTCCGGTGCGGCTGGTAACGGTGTCCCGGCTGGCGCCCAATAAGCGGGTGGATCATGCCATTCTTGCCCTGGCGCGTCTTAGGGCACGAGGTGTGCCTGCCCAGTTAACGGTAGTGGGAGGAGGCGCCATGGCGACTTTTTTAAAGCACCTCACTCACCAATTGCAGTTGCACGCCCATGTTCGATTCACCGGCCCGGTGGATGAGTGCGGAAAGAATCAGGAGCTTCAGAGAGCCCATTTTTTGGTCCACACCTCGGTTCGCGAAGGCTGGGGGCTCAATGTGATCGAAGCTAACGCGATGGGGACACCTGCGGTGGTTTATCCGGTCGATGGATTGGTCGATTCGACGGTGCATGGGGAAACAGGCTGGGTCGTGGGCCAGGAAACCCCCGACGCGTTGGCAGAGGTCGTATGGCGGGTTTGTCAACACCCGGACGAATATGCAAACTGCCGCAGGCGGGCTTGGGAACGATCCAAGCGGTTTCAATGGTCCGAGGTGTTACCGAAAGTGTCCCTATGGTTAGAGGCTTGGGCTCGGGGAGACAGAGCCGTAGCCGACCAGATCGTATCCAGTTTTAGTGCTCAGCCATGAGGATGTGCCAACCAGCTTCGTTGCCTTTTGTTGCATAAACCGCCACTGCGCGGCCAGCTACTCCCCCGCTCGTAATTCAAGTTCGAACGAATCTGTGCCGATGAAGCCTTAAGAGAGGCAACAGAAATGTGGCCGTGATTATGACTTGCAGTGCAGTCGCACCAAGGCGTGCGGCGTGGAGCCCAAAGGACGAGCATTAGTTTCGTGTTTGGCTATCGAGTGCCTGAGCAGCAAGGGCGTATGAGGACCAACGAAGGTGTTTCAGTCCTAATAGTGGATGACGACGCCAGCCTTCGGAAGGTGGTGGCGCATGCACTCCTGCCCCGCGGTTGGAAGGTCCTAGAAGCGGCCGATGCTCAATCCGGCCTGACCGTGGCAAAACTGGAGTTACCAGATCTAGTTCTGTGCGACGTCCAGATGCCCGGTATGGACGGTTTCGCCTTTGTGACGGAATTGCGGCAACATCCCCGGCTCCAAGCTATCCCGGTCATCCTCATGACGGGGGACGAGTCGCTTTTGCATCTGGAAGGGCAGCGCCGGGCCATGAACTTGGGGGCGGACGATTTTCTCACCAAGCCTTTCAGCGCGGAACTACTGATCCATACAATTGAGGCCCGTCTACATCGGTTGCAGCAGCAGAAAAGCTGTTTTGCCGCGCATGAAATGCGGTGGCGCGCCATCCTGGATGCGTCCAATGACGCAATCGCACTTGCGGAAGCGCCGTCCCTGCGCATTTCATACATGAACCCCGCCGCACGGAGGCTGTTCGGATGGGATGGTCAAGAGCCGGGTCGAACCCGACTCTCGGACCTGTTCCTGGCACAAGCAGCACCTCAAGAATTTGCTGAAATCTTAAGCACGGTATGCCGGAATGGGCACTGGGAGGGTCGTGTCGTGGTCAGGGACAGCCAGGGACATCCCGTTCCGATGGCGTTGACTCTTTTGCACCATCATTCGGAGACAGCGGGTACCACATTTTATGCTTTCATTGGACATGACCTGCGTGATCGGCTGCAAATTGAAAGTGCGTTGCAAGATACAGAGGCAAGATTCCAGGCCCTCGCCACGGCTGCATCAGACGGAATCATGTTGCTGGAGGCTAGCGGCCAAATCCTTTTCATGAATCCTGCAGCCGAGCGGATTCTGGGGTGTAAGGCTACGGAGGTCTTAGGCCGGCATCCGGACGGTGTGCGACGTGTGGATACAAACGAATCCTTGTTGGCTTTTTTGGACAGGGATCCGTCGCCCGGCACACGTCAGCTTCCGATTGAGCGGCCGGACGGCCAACGGATCCATGTCGAGCTACGCTTGAGCCGAGTGGAATTGGGCGGGCAACATCGATGGGTGGCCATTGTCCGTGATATCACGCAAGAACATGCGCTGACTCGTCAATTGCAGCAGGAGCGGATCCTGCTGCGAACCCTCATCGATGCCTTGCCCTACAACATTTACGTCAAAGACCGCATGGGGCGCAAAACTTTGGCCAACAAGGCCGATCTGAAAGCCCTGGGCGCTGCGTCAGAGGCGGAGGTTTTGGGAAAGTCCGACTATGACCTGCTGCCGCGCCATGTAGCCGCCGCCTGTTTTGCGGATGACATGCGGGTCATTCTGCAAGGGGAGCCGGTTCTAAATCGCCGCGAATTGATCATCAATCACCTGGGGGGTCACCAATGGCTGGAAACCACCAAGCTGCCCTTGCGGGATGACCAAGGAACCATTGTGGGCCTGGTCGGGATCGGGCGCGACATCACGGCTCACTTGGAAGCTGAACAGCGCTTGCGCATGCTGTCCCAAGCCATTGAACAATCCCCTGCCAGTGTGGTGATCACAGACGCGCAAGCCCGCATTGAATATGTCAATCCCCGGTTTACAGAGTTGACCGGCTACACCCTTGAAGAGGTTCGAGGTCAAAACCCGCGAATTTTGAAATCGGGCAAGATGGACCCCGCAGTGTACCGCGACCTGTGGGAAACATTATTACGGGGGCAAACCTGGCGCGGCGAATTCTACAACCGGAAAAAGAACGGCGAACTGTACTGGGAACAAGCCATTGTAGCGCCGATCAAAGACGAAACCGGGCGCATCACCCACTATCTGGCGATGAAAGAGGACATCACAGAGTTGCGTCGCGCAAGGGAGGAACGCGACCGCATGGAAATCCAGCTTCGCCAAGCTCAGAAGCTTGAGGCGATTGGACAACTCGCCGCAGGTATTGCTCACGAAATCAACACGCCGATGCAATACGTAGGGGACAATACCCGTTTTGTACAGGACGCATTCCGTCAACTGGCGCCACTGCTCCAACAGGTTCTGGCTTGGGCAATGGAATCAGGGCCGGCCCCGGCGGTCGATCCGCGCCTCGATCAGCTTCGCAACCAGGCGCAGCAAACGGACCTGGAATATCTGCTCGAGGAAGTGCCCAAGGCGATGGAGCAAACCTTGCAGGGTGTGGAACGTGTGACGCGCATTGTGCGCGCCATGAAGGAATTTTCCCATCCAGGTACAACCGAAAAGACCCTCACAGATCTTAATCATGCAATCGAGACCACCGTAACAGTATCGCGTAATGAATGGAAATACGTGGCGGAGATGGAGCTGGATCTGGACCCACAGCTCCCGATGGTGCAGTGTCTGCCCGGCGAGCTGAACCAGGCTCTGCTGAATCTTATCGTGAATGCCGCACATGCGATCGCGGAACGCCTGGGTCCTCAGCCGACCACCAAGGGAAAGATCACCATTCGAACCCGCCGCGAGAACGGTTGGGTGGAGATTCGAATCACCGACACGGGCTGTGGCATTTCAGAGAATATCCGCCATCGAATTTTTGAGCCTTTTTTCACCACAAAGCCCGTAGGCCGAGGTTCAGGTCAGGGACTGCCCATCGTGCGGAATGTTGTTGTGGACAAACACGGAGGGAGCGTGGACTTCGAATCTGTTGTCGGCCAAGGAACCACCTTCATTTTGCGACTGCCCGTGCCAAGGCAGGAAGCACGCCGGTCATGAACCGGACGCTACGCATTTTGTTTGTGGATGACGAGCCGATGATTCTTGACGGCTTACGACGTTCCCTGCGTTTTCTAAGGTCAGAATGGACGCTGGCATTTGCCACCAGCGGTCCGGAGGCTCTGACGCGGATGGAGATGGAGCCGTTCGACGTGATCGTAACCGACATGCGGATGCCCGGCATGAGCGGGGTGGAGTTGCTGCGGATCGTTCGGCAACGCCATCCGGAAGTTGCCCGGCTGGTGCTCTCCGGACAAGCAGACGAAAAACAGGTTCTGCAGTGCGTGGGGCTGGCACATCAGTATTTGGCCAAGCCATGTGATCCCGAGTCACTTCGATCGGCGATTCACCGTGTCGTGATGGCTGGCACGTGTTTGAACAATCCCCGCTTGCGCGAGCTGCTGGGCCGGTTGGATCGTTTGCCAAGCTTCCCGCGCGTTTATATGGAACTCAATCGGACGCTGGAGAATCCCGAGGTCAATCTGAGCGATGTGGCCGATCTTGTGCGACAAGATCTGGCCATGACCGCCAAGATTCTCCAACTTGTAAATTCGGCCTTTTTCGGGCTGGCCCATGTCGTGACCGACATTGAAGAAGCGGTGAATTATCTAGGCATCAACACACTCAAAACGCTTGTTTTGGCCGTTCATGCGTTCGCCCAGTACGAAGAAGTTCAGCTCCCATGGTTCCCTTACGAAGGATTATGGCGGCATAGTCTCCAAGCTGCTTCACACGCCCGATGGGTTGCGGAGATGGAAAACGTGGGGGAAACCGTGCAGGAACAGGCCGCGATCGCCGGGCTCCTTCACGACATTGGTCAACTGATCCTAGCAGCGAACTTGCAAGAGGAATACAAGAACATAAGAGAACAAGCAGCGCAAGCTGGTGTGGCGTTGGACCAGATAGAAAAGGTCCTTCTGGGAACCACCCATGCAGAAACAGGCGGCTACCTGCTTGGTCTGTGGGGATTACCGGAACCCATGGTGGAGGCAATCGCGCTGCATCACCATCCGGGGCTGTCGGGTTCGACCACTTTCACCCCGTTGACGGCCGTTCATGTGGCCGAGACCTTGCAGGTGCCCGGCGCAGAGCAACCTGATGGTCCTTTGGCAGGGCCTGACGAATCCTATCTTCAACGGCTCGGGCTTCTGGACCGTCGTGAAGCATGGTGGCATCGACTGAACCGGATTGAACCGCGATGAATCCGTCACTGAAGATCCTTTTGGTGGATGATGAATCCAACGTACTGGCGGCACTCCAACGCAATCTGCGCGGCCGTTTTCATTTGGAGACCGCTACCAGCGGTCCAGAGGCCCTGGCCAAGATTGAGCAGCATGGGCCCTACGCGGTGGTCGTGGCGGATATGCAGATGCCGGAGATGACCGGCTTGGATTTGTTGGTGCAAGTGGAGTCTCGGCATCCCGATACCGTTCGCATCATGTTGACGGGCAATGCGGAGCAAAAAACCGCTGTTGACGCGGTTAATCGGGGGCATGTGTTCCGGTTTTTAAACAAGCCTTGTCCAAGCGAACTATTAGCCCAAACCTTACAGGCGGCTCTCCACCATTACCAGTTCGTCACCGCTGAGCGCGAACTGCTGGAGCGGACCCTGAACGGCACCATCCGTCTTCTGACAGAGATTCTGGCGTCCTTGCATCCAAAAGCTTTTCAACTGAGCCAGAAACTGCGGGCGGCGGTGCGGGAGTACGCTGAGTTCTTCCATTTGAAGCAATCGTGGGATCTGGAAGCTGCCGCCCTGTTGTTTCCATTGGGCTACATGACACTGCCAGCCACGGTTCTCACCAAGCTGACCCGAAACGAGCCGCTGCTACCGAAGGAACAAGAGCTGGCAGATCGGGCGCCGGAACTAGGCGCAAACCTGTTGTTGCACATTCCTCGGATGGAAAGCGTAGCCACAATTCTGCGGTATCAAAACAAGCGATACGACGGCTCTGGGTCTCCGCCGGAGCGAATCGCCGGCGACGACCTGCCTATGCAGGTTCGTGTGTTTCAGGTGCTGCGAGACATGGTTGAGTTGGAGCTTCAGACCGGGGATCGCACGCAGGCGTTGGCCCGCATGCAGGAGCGAACCGGGTGGTATGATCCACGGGTGCTTCAAAGTGCTGCCGCCTGCTTTGACGTCTATCTGCAAAAAGCGGTAAGTGACCAACCTTCCATCCGATCCCGGACGTTGGATGAGCTAACAGTAGGCCAGATTCTGGCCAGCGACGTCGAAACGGAGGACGGTATCCTGGTGATCAAAAGCGGCACCGAACTAACGCCGGTGGTGCTGCAGAGGCTCCGAAACTTTGCCCAAATCAATCCAGTCAAACAGCCCATTTACGTCCTAGCTTAAGGAGCAGCAAATCCATTTGAGCCGCTACGCATACCTTTGAACCTCTGAATCCACGACTTTCAAAAAGGGGAGGTTTCGAGGTCTGCATTACCAAGCCGTTTCAGGCGACGTAAGCCGACCGGTTTTCCACCATTTCTTAAGCAGGTCGCAAATGGTGCACTGGCCGGTCCGCGTTGAACTGTGGCAAAAAGATCCGGAGAAGATCCCTCAACGACCCATTTCATAGCCGCAGCAGGCTCGCCGCAGAGCGCAGAAGGGTCCATGCAAGAACAGACTTTGAACTTCGTGCCGCGGGCTTCGCCCGGATTGCGCCGGGCCTGAGCCTGTCTTCAGAAGCGGAGAAGCGATCTCACGGATGGATGCGAGCTTCGCTTTAAAAGGTCTTACGGGGTCGGAGAGCGCTGTCGTCAGGGCTGCTATGGACTCGCCGCAAAACAAACCGTGGCTGTGCCGAGAATTTTTCGGTCGGCTCCCGCTGTGTGCGTGCGTAAAAGAAACCGCCGACGGAGGTGCTCCGCCGGCGGCCCATGAAGTCGCCAAATCTTAGACTCGGCTATGGTGTCGAATAATCACGTCCCTGCCCAGGGCGAGCGACCCGTGTAGTGGTGCGCGTGATCTCGGTCACTTCACCCGGTGGAAGCGGGGTGAAAGGAGGTCCATAAGTAGGAGGGGGCACCGATCCACCGGCCACAACCAATTCGGGCTTGGTTTTGGAAGCCTGGGCTGCCGCGATGACCATCGTGTTAACATGCTGGAGCAATGCTGCCACTGACGCTTCGGGTCCCAAACGGCTGCGAGCCTGATCTACGAAAGGCCGCAGCCCGGGCAAAGCTCGCGTGAGCGCCATCAGCACTTGTTCTTTGGCCTGCGGCACCGCGGCTGCCACAGCAGTTGCCACCGTCGCGTAATATTGGGGCGCCGCTTTAACCATGGCCTCGACGATTGCAGCGGCTTGGGCAGGTGCGGCTGCGGCTACAGCCGCGGCCACTTGGTCCACCCATTCAGACTTGGGGTTTCGCTGCAACGCAAGCGCCTTGACCGCCACCGCCGGCGCAGCGGACGGGGCCTGACGCGCCACAGCACCGACTACGGCCAGAGTGGCGGCGGGGCGCACCATATGCGCCGCAGCTACAATATTCACAGCGCTGGGAATTTGATCCTCCTGGGATACCGTACTTAAAAGGCGAGCTGCTTGGGCGGGCATTTCAGCGACGGGGACCTGCCGCAACGAAGCGCGCGCCGCAGAAGTTTCAATGGGCGCAGCAGCGAGAGTCGAGCCCGTCACGACGGCTGCGAGAACTACCAATGGGGAATGAGAGATATGCCTCATAAGATTTGGCCCTCTTTATGCGTCACATAGCTACTTGTAGGAGGGTTTGCTCGAAACGTCAAGTGCCTTTCTTTGATCGGGATACCTTGCGGTTGCGCCATAACCGTATGGAGGCCGGATTCTCAATTCCATCCCAAGAGCCGCCCCCCTTGCCACACGACAAACGAGCTGCACCATGCAAGGAGTGCCAAATAACACCATTGAAAAAGTGCCCATCGCCATGAGTTGGTTTCGCGTCTCACAATGGCCACCGTGCTGGCACACTGCAGGGCAAACACATAGAAGACCATGAGGGACATTCCCAGCAAAGGCGTGTACAGTGGAGAGCCGTCTGGTCGGGTTTGGCGTTGCATCACGCGCGCAAGGTTACCCACTTCGTCCTCCTCGCTCGTTTGCCCCCCCACGTTATACACGACTGACATGGTGCTGACAAATACTTCGCGAGCCGCAAACGAGGTGATCAATCCGATTCCGATTCGCCAGTCGAAGCCCAAGGGGGCGATCAGCGGCTCGATCAGATGGCCTAACCGTCCGGCAAAGCTATATCGGAGCCGGGCTGCTTGCTGTTGACTTTCGAGCTCCACTAACCGGGCCTCAATGGATTCAACGCCGATATCCGGCTTGGAGGCAGGGGCTTGTTCCTGCCTGAATTCCATGATTGCAGTGGAAGAAGCTTCCAACGCCTTGAGGGACTCAATTGCCTCAAGCACCGATCGTTCTGCCTCAGAATTGCGAGGGTAGGAAGCCAAGAACCATAGCAGAATGTTGATGCCCAAGATCACTGTGCCGGCCCGCTGCAAAAAAACCTTGGACCGCTCCCACATATGATGCAACACCACCTTCATAACCGGGCGGCGGTACGGTGGCAGCTCCAAGATCAACAGCGGCGGCTCACCTTTCAGCAGAGTTCTCTTAAACACCCAAGCCAGGGCAAGAGCGGCCACAATCCCCAGTAGGTAAAGGCCGAGTAATGTAAGGCCCTGAAGCTCCAGGATGCCCAAAACTTTCTGGCGGGGAATACACGCCGCGATCAGAACTGTGTAAACCGGCAGCCGAGCGGAACAACTCATCAACGGCGCAATCAGGATGGTAACCAACCGATCTCGATGATTCTCGATGGTGCGAGTGGCCATGATCCCCGGGATCGCGCAGGCAAAGGAACTCAACAACGGGATGAAGCTTTTGCCGTGCAAGCCCACCTTGCTCATGAGTCGGTCCATCAGGAAGGCAGCCCGTGCCATGTAACCTGTATCCTCCAAGAAGCCGATGAAGAGGAACAACAGCAAGATTTGCGGTAAAAACACGACCACGGCACCAACGCCTGCAATCACGCCGTCCACAAGCAAGCTGGTCAGGTCACCTGCGGGTAACGTGCGGCTCACCCATCCGCCCAGGGCGTCCACGGCGCCCTGAAGTGCCTCCATGGGAATTCGAGCAAACACAAAAATGCACTGAAACATCAACGCCATGAGGCCCAAGAAGAGGAGTGTACCCCAGAGTCGGTGAGTTACGACCCGATCGGCTCGATCGCTCCAAGTCTCTCGCGGTGGCCACAATCGCGTGATCACATCGGCTTCAATGCGTGCCACCGCTTGATAACGGGCCTCGATCACTGCGCTGCGCCAATCTACCCCCGCACCTTCGAGCCGTTGCCGTGCCGTATAAACGGCCTGCCAAATGCCGGGTGGATAGTGAGTCTGGTTGGATGCCGACGCCGGCTCGTTGCTCAATAACAGAAGCGCTTCTGCATCCGCTTGGACACGTCGTTCTTGAAAGTTCCAAGTGATGAGTGCGGCCAACCTCTGGGCTTCTTGAACCAAGGGTTCGGGCAAAAGGGGGAACCGCGCCTTGGCAGGAGGTTGGGGCGTTTCAAGAAGGGAGAAAATTTCTTGTCGCAGACGGGGCATGCCCGCGCCTGTGCTTGCCACCACGGGCACGACCGGAACACCCAAATGAGCGGCCAGCTTTTCGGCGTCGATCTTGAGCCCCAAGGATTCTGCCACGTCGATCATGTTCAGGGCCAATACGGTCGGGTAGCCCAATTCAATGACCTGAGTGGCGTAATAAAGATTGCGTTGCAGATTGGAAGCATCCACCACCACCACAATCACGGACGGCGGCGGCAGTTCCGGCAGGCGCCCCAATAGGACGTCGCGGGCAATCTGCTCATCCAGAGAGTGTGGCGTGAGACTGTAAGTGCCTGGCAGGTCCAAGACCCGCACCGGCAATGGACGCGGGGCCCCCAAGAGCGGGCCCTCCTTACGCTCGACGGTTACTCCGGCATAGTTGCCCACTTTGGCCCGCAATCCCGTCAGAGCATTAAACAGGGTTGTCTTGCCGCAGTTCGGGTTGCCTGTAATGAAAACGTAACGAACCTGCGCTGCGGCCTGTGTACCCGAATGAACCCGCGCCATGGCTTGGTCCGCACCTAGCACGATTTAGGTTGCCTCCGGCAACCGCACACGGATGGCTTCAGCCTCTTGACGCGGCAAGCTCAAGCAAGAACCGCGCACGCGAATCTCCACTGGATCACGCAGCAACGCATAGCGCACAACTTCCACGGGTGTACCCGGGACCAGCCCCAATTCCATGAGGCGTCGCGCTTCCGGACCGGGCAGTTGGATATCGGCGACGACTGCACGGGACCCAGGTGGCAAGGAAACCAGTGAGGGTAAGGTCTCAAGCATGATCCGAAAGGGGAGAGGGGTTTTCCAAGATCGGCTCAACCCAGATGGCCTGTGCCACTTCCTCGCTGATGCCAAGGCGAGCGTTGCAAACCTGACAAATGAAGTTGGCCTGTCGACTGACGATCTTGATCCGCTGCTGCTCTCCTAAACCCAATTCACGCAGACGAGTGCGAACCTCAGGGGACGCCATCAGCTGGCGGATGCATACTTCCGTGCCCTCGGCCATCCGACTCAATGGACACAGCCCCGGTTCGGCACAAGCACCATCCAGAAATTCAAATGGCTTCTCTGCGTCACTCACGTCCCCCAAACTAGTCGAGGCTGGAGCCGCGTGCAAGGCAAGCCGGTCATCTTCCAGAATATAGCTCAGCACTTGCTCAAGGACGCGTTTCCGACCAGGCGCCCGCAGGAACCTCACTGCACCGGCACTTGCTTTGTGTTTTCCGCATCTGCCGACGCCCTCTTTAGCCCAACCCATTGGATGCATGATCGTTCGGCGTGCACGCCCCGGCAGGAATACCCATGGGTCTTGCAAGGCTCGAAGAGGCGGAGCGCGGGAGCAACTCTTGGGGCCTTACCATCCAGCGAGAAGCAAGCAAGGAGGCACGGTCGCAGGCTGCGGCTTGTATCCGGCGCTCGGGCTTTCTAGCTTCCCCATTAGATGCTGTGGCGAAATATGACCAAGCGAAGCAGCCAAGTGCTTCATCTTTTGTTAATCGTGGTCCTGATGCTGAACCTGGGCATGGGAGCCAGAATGTATCATCAAGCGGTGCGGCAGCCGCGCGACGACACGCCTTATCCGCATTTGGCTCTGTTTTCGCGTGTTTTGGAAATCGTTCACCGTGAATACGCCAACGGAACCAATTTGACCTACCGGAGTCTGGTGCGGGGTGCCCTCAATGGCTTGTTGGACTCCCTGCAAGATCCCTACAGCGAGTTTCTCGAGCCCGACCGGTTTCAAGATCTGCAAGATGATGCTGAAGGCGAATTTGGAGGGTTGGGGTTGGTGGTGGCCATCCGAGAGGGCCAGCTCACTGTGGTCTCGTCCATGGAAGATTCGCCAGGATTCAAGGCAGGGATTCTCAGTGGGGATCGGATCATTCGCATCGGCGACGAGTCTGCCGAGCAGATGTCACTGGAAGACGCCGTGCGCCGACTTCGCGGTCCACCTGGCACTCAGGTGAGCCTGACCTTGTACCGGCCCTCCACAGACCGGACCTGGACGGTGACCCTGCAGCGAGCGGTGATTCAGGTCGACATGGTGAAAGACCTTCACAACCGAAAGGAGTTCCCGCTCAACGAGGATGGAATCGGATATGTCCGGATCACACAATTCGGGGAGAAAACAGACCGGGAGCTGCGACAGGCGTTGGAAAAAATGAAAAGCCGGAATCTGAGGGCTTTAGTGGTTGATCTGCGGTGGAATCCAGGGGGATTGCTCGAGCAAGCTGTGGCGGTCAGCGAGGAGTTTCTTGAACCGGGCCGATTAATCGTCCGCACACAAGGTCGGAATCCGCAACAAAACCGCGAATACTATGCAAGGCGACGTGGAGACCAGCTGCACGGCGTTCCGGTGGCCGTCTTAGTCAACATGGGCACCGCGAGTGCGGCAGAAATCGTTGCTGGATGTCTGCAAGATCACAAGCGCGCGCTGTTGGTGGGCGAAAAGACATTCGGCAAGGGCAGTGTTCAAAGTGTGATTCCGCTTCCAGACGGATCGGCTTTACGCCTCACTACGGCCAAGTATTACACCCCGTCTGGCCGATCGATTCACGAGGCAGGAATTGAGCCGGACGAAACAGTCAGCTTGAGTGAGGAGGAGACGAGGGAACTCCTTTTGATGCGCGCCCCAGGAGGGCTACAAAGTCTAACACCAGAGGCACAGGAACGGGTCAAACGTGCCCGAGATCCACAATTAGATCGCGCTATGGAAAAATTAAGGGCCATGCTAGCTCACCAAGCTCAGCAGGCAGCGGAGTTCATGGGCTACAATCCATTGCCGGTCAATCGGACGCTGCTATCTGCCGGCCAATGCCTGAGAGAAACCGTGCGGGCCGCACTTCCATGAACCTGACCAGTGCCGTCCAGGTCAAAATTGCCGGGGCTGGGAACCGTTCCGGGCTACAGTGGGGTCGTTCATGAGTTTACACTGCGATGACTGTGTTTGCTTTAGAAACCTCTTGCGATGAAACCAGTGCTGCTGTCCTTGTTAATGGCTGCGTGCGGGCCAACATCGTGGCATCTCAAATTCGTTTGCATGCCGAGTACGGGGGCGTCGTTCCGGAACTGGCCGCTCGGGAACATCTGCGCAATCTCATTCCAGTGGCGCGCATGGCGTTTGAAACTGCGCAAATTTCGCCAAGTGAGGTCGATCTGGTGGCCGCCACGCGGGGCCCAGGTTTGCCCACGGCTTTATGGATTGGACTCAGGGCTGCACAAGCCATGGCGTTTGCATTAGGCCGGCCGTTCCTCGGCGTGCATCATCATGCGGCTCATCTATACTCACCTTGGCTCCAGGGTCAGCCTGCCTGTCTGGACCTGAGTGGTTTCGAACCTCATGTCTCACTGATCGTCAGTGGAGGCCATACCTTGTTGGTGTATGTGACTGCGCCTCTGCAGCATCATCTCTTAGGTGCCACCATTGACGATGCCGCAGGTGAATGTTTTGACAAAACAGGGAAGCTGTTGGGGCTGCCGTATCCGGCCGGGCCCTGGATAGACCGTCTGGCCGAAGAGGGCAATCCGGCAGCTCATTCTTTTCCGCGGCCCCTGCGTGACGATTCCACTGACAACTTCAGCTTCAGCGGGTTAAAAACGGCCGTGCGCTATTTTCTCCGCGATCATCCTGAGGTAGTTCAGCACAAGGGGAGTTTGAGCGATCTCTGTGCCAGCATTCAGGCTGCCATCGTGGACGTGCTGGTGACAAAGACCCTTCGTGCGGCGACGCGCCTCGGTGTAAGTTTGGTCACAGCCTCTGGTGGCGTGACTTGCAACCGGGCTTTACGCAGGCAGTTGCAGGATGCCTGTAACCGACATGGTTTGCAGTTAAGGCTGGCGGATCCGACGTATTGCACGGACAACGCAGCCATGGTCGGCGCCCTTGCCGAGCTGCTGGCACGGCACGGCCGGTCCCCCACGCCGCTGGATGCAGACATCCTACCCGACTGGTCGTTGGAAGAAGCCCATGTCTGAGCGTTTGCCTATTTACCAAATCGAGTTTGAGCTGGTCAGCCGCTTGCGTCAACAGCGGCGCATGATCGTCTCTGCTCCTACCGGCTCGGGCAAATCTACGCAAATTCCGCAAATGTTGCTCCGGCACGGGTACCTGAGCCATGGACAGGCGATGGTTTTACAACCACGAAGGTTGGCAGCTCGAATGCTGGCGGCACGCGTTGCCGAAGAATTAAACTGCCGTCTCGGCGAGGACGTTGGCTACACAGTTCGTTTTGAGAATGTCAGCAACCCGCGCACGCGTATCCGATTCGTGACCGAGGGTGTATTGCTGCGCCAAATGCTGCAAGAACCCTCCTTACCCGGGGTGACGGTCCTGGTGTTTGACGAGTTTCATGAGCGTCATCTCTATGGCGACCTGACGTTGGCACAGGCCCTGGAGTTGCAGGAGCGGCAAAGACCGGACCTGATCATATTGGTTATGTCGGCCACATTGGATGTGCATGGGATTTCCGAGTATCTGAACCGCTGGAGTCGGCCACCACCTCCGCCCTGGCAAGCTGGCTGTGCTGTCGTCGAATCCGCCGGGGGCTTGCATCCCGTGAAGATTCATTATTGGGACGAATGTCCAGAAAAGGAAAACAAACCTGTTTGGGAAAAGGCGGCTGAAGCATTTGCCCGCTACATTCGCGGTGGTGGTTGCGGCAACGTCCTGATCTTCATGCCAGGCGTTTATGAAATCCAGCAAACATTGCGAGCCTTAGAGAGTCGTCCAGAATCCGCAGGATACACACTACTGCCATTGCATGGAGATCTGCCTCCGCACCAACAGGAGGCAGCCGTGCGCCCATCCAATCGGCCCAAGGTGGTGGTGGCCACCAACGTGGCCGAGACCTCTCTAACCATTCAGGGAATTCATCTGGTGATCGACAGCGGTTTGGCTCGAATCCCGCGATACGATCCGGTTCGGGGCCTGAACACGCTTTGGATTGAACCGATCAGCCGTGCCTCTGCCGATCAACGAGCCGGCCGCGCTGGTCGCACAGGGCCGGGGCTCTGCATCCGCTTATGGAGCCAACGAGAGCATCAGGCTCGTCCCGAGCGGGAGTTACCCGAAATTCAACGGGTGGAGCTGGCTGAAGGGGTGCTTATGCTCAAGGCCGCCGGAGTGGAAGATCTTCAGGCATTTCGATGGTTGGAAGCTCCGGATCCTAAAGCTTTAAAGCGGGCGGAAGCCCTGCTGCTGGAGCTGGGGGCTTTGGAGCCGGCAGCCGATTCCTCCCTCCCCCCATGCGAACCTGTTTCGTTGGGCCAGCTCCGCACACGAATCACGCCAATGGGCCGCCGGATGCTTGCATTCCCGCTCCATCCACGCTACGGCCGCATGTTGTTGGAAGCGGAGCGATGGCAGTGCGTGCGCGAGGCTTGCTTGGCTGCTGCACTCACTCAAGAACGCGATCTTCTGCGGCGCAATCCGCCGCCGGAGGTCGTCCGCTTGCGCGATCGCCTCTTGGGCAACCGCCATATCTCCGATTTCCATCAGCGCATGCGGGCTTGGGAATACATCTGCTCCCGGGAGTTTGATCCGGAACTCTGCGAGCGACTTGGGATTCACCGAAATGTTGCGTTGCGAGTAGCCCAACTTTTCAAACAGTTTGTGGAAATTGCTCGGCTCAACGGACTCAAGCTCTCCGGGCCGCCCGCACCCGAGACAGGATTGGCACGAGCCATTCTCGCTGCGTTTCCAGATCACCTGGCCCGACGCCTGGACACGGGCACAGCCCGGTGTGAGCTGATCGGCGGCCGCCGGGCAACGCTCGACTTCGAGAGCGTGGTTCAATCAGCCCCGCTGTTGGTGAGTGCTGAAATAAGGGAAATCGAAAGCTCGTCGAGAGACACCACCGAAATCGTCCTGGCGATGGTTTGTCCTGTAGAGCCCGATTGGGTCCGCGAGATGTTTCCCTCGGATGTCTCCAATTCGGTCCACTGTGATTTCGACCCCGTCAGCCGGCGGGTCGTGGCTGAGGTTCGCACGACCTACCGAGGTCTTGTGATAGAGCAGCGACGACTTGACCCACCCCCTCCTGAGCAAGCGGCCCAACTCTTGGCAACCGAAGTGATCGCGGGTCGGCTCGTACTGAAATCATGGGACGATGCGGTCGAGCAATGGATTGCCCGAGTCAATTTTCTGGCTCGGACCTGCCCCGAGCTCGGGCTACCGGCTTTTGATGAGGAAGCGCGTCGGAGCGTGGTAGAGGCCATTTGTCACGGCGCCAGCAGCTATAAAGAAATCAAAGAGCGCGAGGTTGCGCCTTTAGTGCACTCCTGGCTGTCGGAAAAGCAACAGGCGTTACTCGACCGACATGCGCCCGAGCGGATCGCTCTGGCGAACGGACGCAACCCAAAGGTGCGGTACAGCGCTGAGGGCCCTCCGACGATCTCCTTGCGCATCCAAGACCTCTACGGCTTGACCGAGCCGCCGCGTATCGCAATGGGCCGCGTAACCGTGGTGGTGCAAATTCTGAGTCCCGGAATGAAACCCATTCAAACCACGCAAGACCTCGCCGGCTTCTGGCGTGAGCACTACCCGCGCCTTAAGCAAGAGCTCCAGCGTCGATATCCGAAACACGAATGGCGATAACAAACTCTGTCCAGCATCGGCCTTCCCTACCAAAGGAAGCTCATCAGCTTTGCCGCGCCTGCGGCTTTTGCTGCACTGGCGTGCTTTTTGCGGACGTGCGGTTGCAAAGCGCGCGTGAATCCCATCAGCTGCGCCAGCTCGGCGTGCCCGTGCAACCTGGTGGCAGACATGGTCGCCTGCTGCAGCCTTGTCCTTGTTTCACGGGTGCTTGCTGCGCTATTTATGACCACCGGCCGCAACGCTGCCGCACCTTTCTCTGCGCCCTTGTGCAAAAGCTGATAAGCGGTCGTGTTTCTCTTGATCAGGCACTGCGCATCGTCCAAGAAGCCCGGTCGGTCCTGCAGGATCTCGAGGCAGCCCTTGCCGCTTCAGGCGATCGAAGTCCACGCCTACCCCTAAATCGTCGGATCGCTTGTGCCCTGGCCCAGCCCGTGGATTTAGCGGCACGGTCCAGCCTCGCGACGCGGCAGCGGTTGGTTCGGGCCACAATCCGGCTCACCTCGGTTCTTCAACGACATTTTTTGACGCTGCCGACCGCGAATCGTTCCAAGCAATCTCTGTCCATCTATTCCCGATAAGTTATTGGGATCGTGCCAAGCGATCGTTTGTCGGTTGCCTTTTGCCCCGCACTCGGTTACTTGAGCCGCCATGCGGTTTATTGCCGGTCTGATCGAAAAGCTACAGCGCCATCCTAAGCGTATCGTGTTTCCTGAAGGCACGGAACCAGCGGTGCTCCAGGCGGCCCGGCAGTTTTATGCCTTGCGGTTGGGAGCTCCAATCGTGTTGGGCCCCAGGAACTGTGTGGAGGAATTGGCGCTAGAACATGCAATCAGTCTGGAAGGAATCCGGATTCTGGACCCGGCGCGGAGCGAGGAGTTGGAGGGTTTTGCGATTCGTTACAACCGTCTACGTCGGGCCCAAGGTTTGGAGGAGGTAGAGGCTCGCGAGGCACTGATGCAGCCCAACTACTTTGCCGCGATGATGCTGGCCATGCATCAAGCGGACGGCATGGTCAGTGGTGCCACCTATACCATCGCGAGCGTGACCCGGCCGCTGTTCCAAATTGTGGGTCCGGCCCCGGGCACGCGCACCGTGGCCGGATGTGTGGTCGTTGAGTTGGAGGATTCACGCTTCGGCGAACAGGGTGTCCTGTTCTTAGCCGACTGTGCGGTGGTTCCCACGCCCACAGTCGAAGAATTGGCAGAGATTGTAGTCTCAACAGCGCGCATGGCTCGGCACTTGCTGGGCGTCAAGCCGCGCGTAGCCTTGCTTTCATTTTCCACCAAGGGAAGCGCCCAACACGAATCTGTGGGCCGCGTTCAAGCGGCGACCGCGCTGGCACGTCAAAAGACGCGCGAGCAAAATCTGGAGGCCTATATTGAAGGTGAGCTACAGATCGACGCGGCGTTGATGCCCGAACTGGGGCGGCGCAAGTGTCCCGAGCTGGCCTTGCCTGCGTCAGCCAATGTACTCATTTTTCCGGAACTGAATTCGGGTCAGATTGCCGCCCGTCTTCTTCATTATGTAGCCCGTGCCGAAGCTTACGGCCCTGTGCTGCTGGGCTTGGATCGACCGGCCGCGAACGTCCCCCGTGGATCAGAAGCTTGGGACATTCTCGGCGCAGCGGCCATTGTCGGCGTCCAATCTATTCACCTACCTCTTCTCTACCCCGGAGCGGGTCAATGCTTGCCTGGAGAGGCTCGATCATGAATTCACTAACCATCCCTCCCAATCCGCAACTGGCAAACCTACCAGTGTATCAGCCAGGCCGGCCCATTGAGGAGGTCGCCCGGCACTATGGCCTGGCGCCGGAGTCCATTGTCAAACTGGCCTCCAATGAAAACCCATTGGGGCCATCTCCCAAAGCTATCGCCGCGCTCCAAGAGGCGCTTCACACGGTGCATCTCTATCCTGATGGCCACGGTTTCATGCTTAAAGAACGCCTGGCGCAACACTGCGGCGTGGCACCCGAGAACCTGATCTTGGGCAATGGCTCCAACGAAGTCTTGGAGCTAGTGGGTCACGCTTTTCTGCGCCCGGGAGTGGATGTGGTCGTGTCGCAATACTGTTTCGCGGTCTACCCACTGGTGACCCAGCTTTTCGGGGCGCGGTTGATCACGGTGCCCGCGCGACGATTTGCTCACGACCTGAACGCCATGCGCACCGCATTTACACCCCAGACCCGGGTTGTGTTTCTGGCCAACCCGAACAATCCGACCGGTACATGGGCAGAAGCCGCGGAGCTCCGCACGTTCATCGAGAGTGTCCCCATCGAAGTCCTTGTCGTTTTGGACGAGGCTTACATCGAATATATGGACGACCCCGCTGATTTTCTCCCTGACATTCGAACCGGGCGACGACCCAATCTGCTGTTAGTGCGGACTTTTTCCAAAATCTACGGGCTCGCCGGTTTGCGTATCGGTTACGGCATCGGCGTAACGCCTTTGATCGCTGCGTTGGAAAAAGCCCGGCAGCCCTTCAACGTGAATCGGCTGGCCCAAACTGCCGCCGTAGCGGCCCTGGGAGATTCCGAACATTTGGAGCAAACGCGCCGCATAAACCAGTTGGGACTGAAACAACTGGCGGACGGGTGCACCGCGCTCGGGTTGGAGGTCCTCCCCTCCGCAGCCAATTTCCTCCTGGTCCGAGTCGGACATGCCCAAGCCGTTTTCGAAGCCCTGATGCAACAGGGCGTGATTGTTCGGCCCATGGGTTCATATGAACTCCCCGAATGGATTCGGATTTCCGTGGGGCGACCGGAGGAAAATGACCGTTGCCTCGCTGCGTTGCGCCGCGTGCTCCGCTAATGCGGTCCACTCCTACGGCACAAGCGCTTCCTTGACCTGTTGGTCGGGGCAACCGCTTGCCCTATCTGACGGCATCAAACCCTCCTCAACTTAGCCAGAAGCTGAAGTATAGATACATCCCAAGCACGCCTACCAGGATAAACAGCGCCATGAAGATATTGCCAGCATCCCAACTCTTACGGATCTCCTCAGCAGCTTCCTTGTGGATCGATCCGTACGTCAGCCCGCGAATCTTCTCTTCCGACGGGGGCGGCGTAAGCAGCGAAGCGATGATCATCACGGCCGCACTGATGGCAAACAATACGCCAGTGGCGTAGAGAAAGTTGAAATCTCCAATCGCTGCCAGCCAAGCAGGTTCCTGGTATTTCTTGCCCTGGCCGAAAAACACTTGAATGGTCAATTTAAGCATCCCAAGCACAAAACCGGTTGCCAATGCCCAAGTGGCGCCCGCGCTGTTCAGACGCTTCCAAAACAAGCCCAGGAAAAACACCGCGGTAATAGGCGGCGCCAGATATCCTTGCACACTTTGCAAATACTGATAAAGACCGCCGCCGGACACCTTGGCCATAACCGGGATCCAAACGATCCCCAACACAACCACTGTGGCGGTGGCAATTCGGCCCACCCTCAACAAATGCTGCTCGGATTGTCCCGGCCGAATCTTTTCGTAAATGTCCACCGTGAACAGAGACGCGCTGGAGTTGAACAGAGAAGCTAATGAGCTCATCAAGGCAGCCAGCAAACACGCCACAATCAACCCCCGAATTCCCGGCGGCAAAAGCATCTTCACCAGGGACGGGAACACCTGATCACCGTCAATCGGGGCCACCACTTCTCCTCCCACGATCTTGGGCGGCAGTTGGATAACTCCCTTCTGATGCAACGCCCACCCGATCATGCCCGGTATCAAGAAGATCAATACGGGCCAAAGTTTCAACATGCCTCCAAACAGGGCTCCCCGACGCGCTGTGGGTAAATCCCGGGCCGACAACACCCGCTGCACGATGTATTGATCCGTGCACCAATACCACAGGCCAATGATCGGCGAGGCAATTACCACCCCCAACCATGGAAAGTCCGGATCGCTGAGAGGCCGCCATAGCGCAAATTGGTCCGCGTTGGTCTTGCATGTGGCTACCAACTCATCCCAACCCCCCAGCTTGTTCAGTCCAATGGCCGTGATCACAAAGGAACCAAAAAGAATGATCACAGCTTGCGGAGTGGCTGTGTTCATGATGGCACGCATGCCGCCAAATACGGTGTAAATTCCCGTGATGATCACCGTACTGAAGGCTCCCACCCAGAATGCATTTTGAGGACTGCCAAACGTGTCGGGCAAAAGCGCTTGAAATACAACTGCTCCAGCATACACGGTGACACTCACTTTCGTAAACACATAGGCCACCAAGGAAACGCACGATAGCACCCAACGTGTCCGCGCACTGAATCGTTTCTCCAAAAACTCCGGGATCGTAGCGACTCGAGATTTGTAATAAAAGGGCACAAAAAGTCCGGCCAACACGATCAAACACCACGCATGCAATTCCCAGTGCGCCATGGCCATGCCTGTAGAGGCCCCCTGCCCAGCCAGGCCCACAATGTGCTCCGATCCGATGTTCGATGTGAAAATGGAGGCCCCAATCACTACCCAGCCCGCGTTGCGTCCCGCGAGGAAGTAATCGGTCGTGTCGCGTTGATGACGTCCGTACCACCACGCCACCCAACCGATCAACACGAAGTACAATACAATGACGATCCAATCGATCCAGTGCATGGCAGAATCATCAGTCGGCAGGAGCGTTCGCAGGTGGATTTCCGATCGCCCGGCCGCGGTACCACCACCCCACCGCGGCCGCAAGCCGGGGCGTCCCAGCCCGATCCATCCTCCCCCTCCAACCAGGGATGGCCGAGGCGCAACCCCTCATCGCCACAACTCGGAATGCCTTTTCTAAGCTTTCCACATGAATCTGGCCCACAGTTGAATCGCACCTGCACATGCTGTCAATCCCGAATCCACCCAACTCCCCCAGGCAACCATGGTTTGCTCGGCAGGTTTGCCACGGCAAAGCTCGTCAGAGACAGACCCAAATGCAGCCTTACTAATAAATGGAATGTCCGGGTGCGTAGCGTGCCGCTGATGTGAGCACTCCGTGCTTGGGCCATGGGAAGGATTCGGCCAATCGCCCCGAACCAATCCTTGCCCTCAGTGTCGTGGCAGAGCGATTAAGACTTCGCAGTTCTGCCTGGCGGTGAAGCCAGGCCATTATCCAGAGCATTGCAACTGCGCGACGACTTTTGATCCAAGTCGGGCTCAACAAGCGGACCTGTCAAGAAGATTGGATTCTCCGCTGAATCGAGGTTCGCCCTCTTCACTTCGGAGACCGCGGGACAAACTTAGGGGATGTTGCTTCGTAATGAAGCGCCGAAAGTTTGCAGCGTGCCGATGCAGGCTGGTTGAATCCTAAATGCCCAAGTTGGCAAGCATCTGGCTGATGTGATTGACCACCCGCACAAGGCGTGGATGCGAACTTTCGAATTGTTCTACGGCAGCCTTCAAGCCTTCCAGCGAAATTTTGACCAGCCTCGGATTTGGTCGCTCTTTGGTTGCCTCAAAGGCTGACAGCTGAGCAAAGCCAGCAATGCTATTGGCCTCATCCTGATGAGTTTGCGAGAGCCCCTGAACCTCGCGCCGAAGTTCCCGAACCAGTTCCAATAATTCCTCCCTCTGGTTCGGGTCCATACCAGGGGCGTGCTGCAGCCGTTGTTCAAGTTTTCCCAATGTCTCATCCATCATAACCCTGGCCTAGACCTCCTAAAGCTGGATCCTCAGCTGTTTCGATCGTTTCGGTGCGTCGTTCGCTGCTGCTCAAATAAGGTTCATTTTCAAGCTCTTCCTCGAACCAGACCGGAAACTAACGAGACTCTCCGATTCGCCTCCCTTACGTTTATGCGGCTTCGTTCATTTTTGCGGGTTCATCACCTCGCTGCGAACGAATCCATCTCAGCAGAACCCGTGAACACGCCCAACGTAGCCGTGTAACCGTGAATGTGATTGCTTCGGCCCACAGGGCCGATTTCGCCGTTGCAAAATAAGCCGCACAAACCGACCGGGCCGAGCTCACTCTGCACCAACCGCGCGTCGTGGTCCGAAACACCAAAAAGGTTTCGTCCGCGACCATTGCAAACACACAACAGACTGCCGTAAAGCATGCGGCGGTCCAAACGCTGCTTCAGCTGGCGAAGTTGATGGCGCAACTCGGCATCTGCAGCCTCAGCATCCCGGCACTGGAATTGAACCGTTTGACCGGCGCGTGGCAAGGCACCCACTGCCAAAATGCCGGTATGAGGATCTACACCAAGCAAGTTGCGCACGAGAAAGTCGCCGCGCCGGAACTCTTCACGATACTCGTCCGCCGCCAAGCCGATGAACAGGTTACCGCTCAAACGCTGCTGTTCGCTCAAGGGGAGGTTTTGCACTGTAGCCAGAAGCACCTCGTAAGCCGGCTGATTTCCAATCTGATGGATTAAGTTCTGCTCCACGCGCGTCAATGTCCAAGTCTCTCCAATGGGGGTGCAGCCCTGCGCTACCAACCCCGCCAACTCCACTTGGCCACCCACGGACACCAAAACTCCTCCCTCTGTCAACACCGACTGGTTCAAAAACAATTGCGTGGCATGGTGGCGAAAATCCGCCCCTGCCAAAGCGCCGATGACCGGCAATCCCGAGAAGGCTCGATTCCAGCTTTTCAACCAGCTATCCACGTCCATCGTCAGGGGGTCCACAAAGGCCAACCACCCTTGGGGGTTCGGATCCTCCAACCTCAAGCGACCCGGCCATTCGGCTGGATCCTGCACGGCTTCCACATCGGCCTGCGTGACGGACACCGCCTGTAATCGCGCTCCCGGCAAGCAATAAAGCCCCAATACAAACCCGCCACGGCCCTCATACTCCTGATCCTCACTGATGCCTGCGCTGGTGGTGCACCCCACTAGAACAGGGATCCGTGCATGAAGCTGGAGGATCTCCAACAATCCTCGAGTGCGCTCCGACCAAGCGGGGGTCACAAAGAGCAGGCCTAGGGACACCGGCCCTCTCAGTCGACGCCGCAATGCATCCGCCCAATTCGCGAGGACCGATTCCTCCCATCGTCCGCCCCACCAACCACTCACGCTGTATCCACCGCTCACGCAGGCAACTTACGCCACGGTCCCACAGAAGCAAGCCGCAAGCCCAAAGCCAAACTGTACACCTTCAGATTCATGCCTGCCGGCCTGGGGCAGCTGTCCCCCCGAGCCCATGCCGCAGCTTTCCACCTTTTATGTCCAAACTCCATGTTGGTGAATATGGGAAACCCGGTGACGGCTCGACACCGAGGGCGATTGATGCCTAGATTCCCCATGATGCCGAGCCAAACGTCGAATCTAGTGATCGCCGGCCGGACCTTTCGATCACGGTTGATCTTGGGCACGGGCAAATTTGCCTCGCCGGAGCTCATGCGCGAAACGCTGGAAGCCAGCGGAGCCGAAATGGTCACCGTAGCGCTGCGCCGGGCCGACTTGTCCGGCCGACGCGATCCCTTTGCCAATATCTTGGAATTTATTGATCCGGACCGTTACCTAGTGCTACCCAACACCAGCGGTGCTCTGAACGCTGAAGAGGCAGTGCGGTTAGCGCGTCTGGCTGTTGCCGCAGGATTGCCTAAGTGGGTCAAGCTCGAAATTCACCCGGACCCGCGCTATCTGCTGCCCGACCCGATTGAGACGCTGAAAGCCGCTGAAATGCTGGTCCAAGAAGGATTCGTGGTTCTGCCCTACATCAACGCCGATCCCGTGCTGGCCAAGCGTTTGCAAGAAATCGGCACCGCCACGGTTATGCCTTTGGGCTCTCCCATCGGGAGCAATCGGGGTCTCCAAACTCGCGACCAGATTCGGATCATCATTGAACAGGCTACCGTGCCGGTGGTGGTGGACGCTGGCCTAGGTGCCCCCAGCCATGCAGCGGAAGCCATGGAACTGGGTGCCGACGCCGTTCTCGTCAACACGGCCATCGCCGTGGCACCAGACCCTTGCACAATGGCTCGCGCGTTCAAGATGGCGGTTGAAGCAGGCCGTCTTGCATACGAGGTCGGATTGGCGCCGCCCCAATGGGAAGCCAGTCCGACAAGCCCGTTGACCGCGTTCTTGTCCTGACCATGGCGGGCCTCCAGCTCAGCACGGCCCGCGCCCGGGCCATCTTTCGGACGGCAAAACGCCGGCGCATCCTGGTCGTGGGCGATCTCATGTTGGACCGTTTCATTTGGGGACATGTCTCGCGTATTTCACCGGAAGCCCCCGTACCTGTGGTGGAGTTCGAACGGGAGAGTTTCATGCCGGGTGGCGCGGCCAACGTAGCTCGCAACCTTTCGGCGTTGGGTTGTCAGACCGGTTTATTCGGCGTTATAGGTCGCGACGCTGAGGCCCGATGCCTGCGCACCCTGCTGCGCCAACAAGGGATTGAGTGCCAGGGCCTGATCGCTGTTGCGGAGCGGTGCACCAGTGTCAAAACCCGAATTGTCGCACAACGACAGCAGGTCGTCAGGCTCGACCGCGAAACCAACGGCACGCTACAACCTCGCTCGGCCCGGTTGTTGCAACACCGTCTCGAAAAAGCTTTGCCCACCGCGGACGCCGTAATCGTTGCCGATTATGCCAAGGGCGTGGTAACGGATGAATTGTTAAAAGTTCTAAAATCCCTATGCCGTCGGTACGGCACCTGGTTAAGCTTGGACCCTAAGCCCGTCCATACGTTGGACCTGACGGGACTCTCATTGCTGACGCCCAACCGGCGCGAGGCTTTCGAACTAGCCGGGCTCCGGGATGAAGCGCGAGCGACCCATCCACTGGCGGACGAACCGCTATTACAGGCCGCTGCGCGCCTCATGGAGCAATACCGACCTACGCTTTTGTTGATCACCTTGGGGGAGCAGGGTATGTTGCTGTATCAACGCCGTGGAGCACCTCTGCACATTCCCACAGTAGCTCGCGAGGTTTTTGACGTATCCGGCGCCGGCGACACCGTTATTGCAGCTTTCACTCTCGCTGTTACTGCCGGCGCTAGTCCCGTGGAAGCGGCTGTGTTGGCCAACCATGCCGCTGGGATCGTCGTGGGCAAGTTTGGGACCGCGACTGCTTCGCCTGAGGAAATCCTGGCTGACTTAGATATCCGTTGAGTCTCATCAACAGAGTGGCGTCATGCATGCGGCAAAAGTGACTCCCGACCAGATACGGGCCATGAAACAGCGCGGAGAAAAGATCGCCGCACTGACTACGTATGACTATCCAACCACTCGACTTTTGGATGAAGCGGGTCTGCCTCTGCTTCTGGTTGGCGATTCGCTTGGCATGGTGGTGCTCGGCATGCCCGATACCACTGGAGTGACGCTAGAGATGATGGAACACCACGTGCGCGCAGCCGCGCGGGCGTGCCCACGGGCGTTGCTGGCGGCTGATTTGCCAGCAAACACGTATGAAACGCCGGATCAAGCCGTCCAAAGTGCCCGCCGTTTGATGCGTGCCGGCGCTGAAGCCATTAAAGCCGAGGGGGGGCGAGCCATTTTGCCGCAAGTCCGTGCTTTGATCGGTGCGGGCATTCCGTATATTGGTCATATCGGCATGTTGCCCCAATCTGTTCATCAAGAGGGAGGATACCACATCAAGGGGCGAACCGAGGACGAACGCCACTGTCTGTTGGCCGATGCTGAAGCCTTGGCTCATGCAGGCGCTTTTGCAATCGTGCTCGAGCTGGTAAGCTCCCCGGTCGCGGCCGAAATCACGCGTCGCCTTTCGATTCCCACCATCGGCATTGGATCCGGCCCGCACTGCGACGGCCAGATCTTGGTAACCCACGATTTGATGGGGCTGTTGCCGTGGCTCCACCTGCGCCATGCACAGCCGCTGGCACAGTTGGGTCGGCAGATCATCGAAACCGCTCGACAATGGCAGCAGCAGATTCAAGCCCGCTCCACAAGTGCCAACGTCTCTTGATCCGATTGAGTCCGCTCCAAACGAAGCTGCGGTACGTGTTCGCCCTCTGCATCATCTGCTTGGCGGCCGGTGGTTGCCTGCGCCCAGCTCGATCCCGCCCAGGTCCACAAGCAGGTCCTACACTTGAGCTGCAGCCGGCCTTGCCTCAGTTAAGCCGCCCAGTTGTCTGGATGATCGGGCCGGTCCGCCGGCCAGTGTTGCATTGGCGCCAGGACCTGACTTTGGCAGAAGCGATTCTTGAGGCCGAGTACTTATTTGAACCTGATCCACGCACAATCTTGATCCGCCGCGGCTCCATCGTAATCCCCATTGATCCGGCTCGGTTACTGCAGGGCGAAGATTTTGCGTTGTTGCCGGGAGACCAGGTGGAAATCCGCCCATGAATCCTCCGCCTCTAATGACCTGCGCCATGCGATTGAAACCACCGCAAACTCTCCGCCGCCCTCGGTGTGGAGCCGAGGTCCGAAAATACCTGCAAGTGCTAGGCCTCGGCTTTCAGAGCCATCTGGCATATCGCTTCAATTTTTTGGCCCGTGTCCTCTTTAGCCTCATCCCGCTTACTGCACTGCTGATGCTCTGGGAGACGATCTACGCCGGACAAACTGCAGAAATGCTGGTGGGGGGGTATACCCGTTCGGAAATGCTTGCTTATTACCTCGTGGCCGCATGGGTTCACGCCCTTACGGCAGTAACCGAGGATGATTGGCAGATCGCGGCGGATATCCGTGACGGCAACATCAATCATCTTCTGGCGAAACCGGTCAACTATCTGGCCTACCGGCTCTGCTTGTTTGCCTCCGGACGAGTTGTATATGCAGGTGTTGCAGCGCTGCCGCTGGCCGGTTTTGTCTGGATATCCGGCCTTACGGTTTACGTCCCAACGGATCTTGCGGTGTGGATGTGGTTTGCTCTTTCGCTGGCGTTGACAGCCCTATTGCAGTTTTTCATCTCTTTTGCGCTGGCCATGCTCGCTTTCTGGGTGCTGGAGGTTTCCACTTTCATCTTTATCGTGTATGCTTTTGAATACATTGCCAGCGGTCATCTCTTTCCTCTCGACCTGTTGCCCGAGTCGTTGCGCTGGCTACTTCCATTTACACCTTTTCCATACGAGCTGTATTTCCCTGTCAGCATCTATCTGGGCAAAACCACCGGCTCAGCCCTCGTTCGCGGGTTGGTCCTACAATGTGCCTGGGTCGGGATAAGTTGGTGGATGGCCTGGTGGGCCTGGCGCCGTGGCCTTCGGCGCTATGGGGCCGTTGGAGGCTGAGTGATGAACGTGATTCCGCCACCATCCGGGTTCCCGCAAAGCCGCTGGCCTTCACTCCGTGATCAGATCCGGCGTTACCTCCAGATTTATGTCGCATTGTGGCGCAATTCAGTGACACGTGAAATGACGTTTAAAACCAATTTTTTGCTCTGGATCGTGGTAGAATTGCTCTGGTTTGCTCTCCAGCTCTGTTTTATCGAGGTTATCTATCTCCACACAGACGCCATCGGCACATGGACACGATGGGAAGTGATTCTGCTGGTGGGCACGAGCCACTGCATCCAAGAGATCTTTCAAGCATTTTTTCTCATCAACTGCGCCAATCTCAGCGATCTGGTCCGGACCGGCAAGCTGGACTTTCTCCTGCTTCAACCGGTCAATGCGCGGTTTTTGGTTTCGTTGCGGCAAGTGGATCTGGGCAGCTTCGTGAATGCTGGCATTGCCCTGGTGGTAATGGTCTATGCCATGGACCACCTCGACCTCCAGATCACGCCGTTTCGGGTCCTGACCTTCACTGCACTCTGTTTATGTGGCATTTTGATCCACTATTCCCTGATGTTCCTACTGGCGGCTATCAGCTTCTGGACCATTAAGGCGCAAGGCATTGTCTGGGGTTATTACAATCTATTCCAACTGGCTCGAATGCCGGACGAGGCCTTCCGCGGCATGTTTCGCTTCGTCTTCACGTTTATATTTCCCGTGCTCCTAGTTACCAATGTCCCAGTGCGAGTTCTCATTGAGAAACTGGATCAACCGGCCTGGGCGCTCACAATGGTCCTGATGGCCGCGCTCTGCCTGGTCCTGTCTGAAGCAGGCTGGCGGGTGTCACTGCGACACTACACAAGCGCCAGTTCTTAACCCCACCGCCGGTCCGTGGCCCGAGGTCTGTTGGCTGATCTCGGTCGGTTAAGCTTGGCTTCTTTTATTAGATCCGGCCTCTCTGCCGACATGCCTCGTATAGAAACACAGCCGTGGCGCTGCCCACATTCAGAGAATCGACCTCCGGAGACATGGGGATAGCCACTATTTGGTCGCAAATCCGAACCACGGCCTCTGACAAACCCTCGCCTTCACTGCCAAACACAAGACAACAATCGCCACGCAAGTCGGCTCGGGACAGAGGGATTGCCTCCGGTCGCGGATGCGCCGCGATGCAGCGCACCCCGTTTGCTTGCAACAACTGTAGCGAGTAGGTCAATCGCACCGCTTCCACCACCGGCATCTGAAAGACCGTGCCCATGGAGGTTCGCACCGCCCGCCGCAACCACGGACTGCTGCACGTTTCACCTACCACGATCCCCTGCACCCCAAACGCGGCACTGTTGCGGACCAATACACCGACATTTTCGGCGTTGGATAAACCCTCCATTGCCACCCATAAACGAGGTCTCGCAGTGTGCTGCAGCCACTCTTCCAAAGACCGAGGCGGGGGAATGCGCGCCACAGCCAGCAGCCCTTGGTACATACTAAACCCTGTCAAGGTTTCCAGAAGGGATTTTTCCGCGACGAACACGCGGATCCGCTCCGGGCGCCGCTCCAACGCTGGTGCCAAGATGTCAAGCCATCTCGGCGGCAGTAGCATGGAGACAATTTCCAAATTTGAATTCAACAATCGGCGAACCACCTTTTCCCCCTCCGCCACGAACAAATTCAAGGCCCGATGCGTTGCGTCCCACCGCAGGGTGCGATAAGGCCGCAACTCCGGCCGATCGAGATCCCTCAATAACTCCACTTGGTACATGACACGCAGGTCTGTTGTCACAGTCCGGGCGCCGTCCCCAGCGGGGGATGCAACCGATCCAACCGGGCATTCCGAAACTGCGCGTCACAGGTTAGGACAAATCGTCCCCGAATACCCTCGGGCCTTAGGTAGGGTTGCAGCAACCGCGCTGGAAATTCCACAACCAGTCCCTGATGCGAACGCACCCGGACCGACCGTGCCTCCCCGCGGTACCAAGCCAAGAATTCTTCCGGACTCAGATCCAGATCAAATTCAAAACGTGGCATGCGGTCCTGTCCTGTCTCCGCATTATTCCTACAACACCAGCGTGGGCGACGGTTCATCCTGTCTAGTGACCGTCACCTCAATGTGACGGGCCCCCAACTGGTCGATTCTCCCGCGAATCACGGACAAGGCCAGTTCAGGTCGGTTACAGTCCCGGCTCAGATGCGCCAAATACAAGTGCTGCAACTCTTCTGTGAGCACCTGTTCCAATCCGTCCGCAGCTGCATCATTCGACAAGTGTCCATGCCGACTCAAAATCCGCTGTTTCAAACTCCATGGCCGATGTGGGCACTCTTGAAGCATGCGAACGTCGTGATTGGTCTCCAGGACCAACACCCGGGCTTTTCGGACCCGCTCCCCCACCAGCCTCGTAAAATGGCCCAGATCTGTGGCAAAGGCGACTGAACCCGAGGCGGTGCGCAGCACGAATCCGACCGGGTCCTGCGCGTCGTGCGGAACGGCAAAGCTTTCGACAACCACATCGCCAATCTCAAATGCCGACCCAGTCACAAATAATCGGAAATCCAGAGAACTCTCACACACTCGCAGGATCTCCTCGGCCGTGGCGCGATTACAATACACAGGCAGGCCCAACTTGCCCGCCAATCCGGCCAAACCGGCAATATGATCCGTATGCTCGTGGGTGATCAGGATCCCATGCAAGGTTTCCGGCGCCCGACCGATGCGCGCCAGACGCATGCGGATCTGCCGGGGTGAAAACCCGGCATCAATCAACAACCGGGTTTCATTCGTTTCCAGGTAAGCGCAATTGCCGGCCGAACCACTGCCCAAAATCGTGAACTGCACAGCCACACCACGACGGTAGAAACCCTGCTCAAACCGCGCAAACGTTTTATGTAGGCCGCACCACACCCGCACGCCTACCTGTTTGGCAGGTCGCGCCTGCGCATGGCCAAGGTTGGAGTGCGCTGGTGCGCTGCCGGCCGAGACTCCCACACGCGCCAACAGTCTAGCCAGCTACATCACCGGATACGCCAAGGCCGGTCTGACGCGGCTCTCTACTGAAGGTCGGTATTTCAGTGGATATTTCAGGCATTGCAGCGCTGCATGAATCAAAGTAGACCCACCCGGATGCTCCCTCCCCGTGGAAGACCAGCTTTTACCTTCCCCCTCATCAGATTGCGTAAAGCTCCGCCCACACCGAGTCGCGGGTCGCCTCACGGCTGACAGAGTTGCATGGATGCAGTCCGAATCGGTCTCGAACGAATGCGAAACGGACTTCTTTAACCATGGACAGACGATCGCGTACTAGGAGTCTCACTTTCTTGTGGAAACCTTACGATTCAATCGGTTGTTGCCTTTGGCAGACTGGCTGAGTAGGCATATTGAAGGCATCCGCGATTGGCGGGACGACCGGATGACTTGGTTCGGACCAGCCGGCCGGAATCGACTCATGCATTGAGGAACCAGTCATGATCAGCTTACAAACGCCACTCAGTGAGAGCCAAATTCGTGCCTTGCGCGTGGGGGACGAGGTTTCGTTGACAGGCGTTGTGTACACTGGGCGCGACATGGTTCACAAATATCTTTATGAAGGCGGACAACTTCCGTCCGGTGTCGACTTGCGTGACGGCGTCCTGTACCATTGCGGTCCCGTGATGCTACGCGAACCGGACGGGTCTTGGCGATGTGCTGCTGCCGGTCCCACGACTTCCGCGCGTGAAGAGCCCTATCAAGCTGAGATCATCCGGAAATTCGGCGTTCGAGCCATCATCGGCAAGGGTGGCATGGGTGCCCGCACGTTGGGAGCGTGCAAAGAGTACGGCGCCGTGTATCTGCATGCCGTTGGCGGCGCTGCCCAGGTGCTGGCCGAGTGCGTGCGTCGGGTTCGAGGCGTGTATTTTTTGGAGGAATTTGGAGCACCCGAGGCTATCTGGGTCCTGGAGGTTTCAGATTTTCCGGCAGTGGTGACGATGGATGCGCATGGTCGGTCGCTCCACGATGAGATTTACGAGCGCAGTCGGTCGGAACTCCTTAAACGCCTTTGAACCCGACTAGCTGGAATGGGAAAAGGATTAGCGCATCTCGTTCACAAGCTTTCCCTTGCTTCCACACTGTTACTCAACACCGTGTCCATGGCGCACATCTTCGATCACCAGCCCACCTGCTGACCTTGGTTCTGGCGCCGTAAAAAATCCAGCAAGGGGGCATAGTACTCGACCATGAAGCGAGCCGAAAGGTCCTGCCCTGTGGCCTGCCGGATGAGGTCTCGCCAGGGCCGCGTTGCTCCAGGCCGCATCAGTTCTAATAAGAATTCGCCGGCTTCGCGGCGTCCATAGAAGTCTGCCTGCCGTGGATCCTGGCCCAAGCGCCGTGCCAAATGAGCGTGCAATTGGTACTTGATCAAAAACGCATGGGCGTATTTGTAGTACTCCCCCGGATCATCGTTGATATGCGTCTTGGTGGCGGCGTCGCAAAACTCCTCACCACGCGGGGCAGGGGGTGCAATGCCCTGGTAGCGTTGGACATAATGCCACCATCGCTGATTTAACTGATCAGCCGGCAGATCAAGTTCATAAAAATCATGTTCCCATGATGCCATCACGCCGGCTGCCCAGGGAATGAACACGACCTGATCCAAGGCCGCTTGCAGAAGCCAGCGCGGATCGTTCGGGTCCAATCTTTCAGGCCAAAGCCTCAATCGCTTTAGGTATGGCGCTTGGACCGTCGGAGTGGCAAGGGTCTCTGCCATCGCCTCATGCATCGCCGGGCTGGCGCCACGCCGGAGCAGAAATGGCACCTCGCGGTTTGCATACGCAAGGAAATAGAAAACATGCCCCAATTCGTGATGTGCGGTCGCAAACCACTGAAAGGTAGGTCGAACATTCATCAGCGACCGTACATCCGTCTCTAGGTCTATATGCCAAGCGGACGCGTGCGTGTTCTTCTTCCGAGGGCTGTCACTCGGAAGTTCATAGAGATCCGACTGTTCCCAGAAGCTCTCCGGCACTTTGGGCAAACCCAGCGATTCGCCGTAGGCCACCGCCTGACGGACGAGCCATTCCGAAGGTAATTTTCGAAACAGCGGGTCGAGATCAAAGCCTTCCACCAGCCCCGGCCATTCCTGTCCCCACCGATTGGGCAGCCAGTGCGCTGGGATAAGCCGGGGCACCGGCTGGCCGTAACGTTCCGCCAAACGACGCCGTGCCCACGTGTGCAACTGCTCGTACAAGGGCCGTATTTCATGCACGAGGCGCTCATTGAATGACCGCAATTCGGAAACCGACATGCCAAAGTGCGCTGCCCGCAGGGCGTAATAGGAGCTAAACCCCATTTCACGTGCCAGACGATTTCGCAAATCCCGCAAGCGCACCAATCCCTCCTTCAAGGCCACGCCAGATTGCTTGGAAGCCTCCCACACGGCCAGCCGCTCGGCAACGTTGGTGCTGGTCAACAACAGGTCATCGATTTGGTTGGGCGTCAAACGACGAGGTTCTGCCGCGCCTGGCGGCGTCCACCGAAACTCAAATCCGTCCAAAATAGCACTTTGGCGTGCTTCGGCTGCCACCCGTTCTCGAACCAGTTCGGGCCTGGTGCCCGGACATTCGGCTGCCAAAAGCAACATGATCTCCAATTGACGTCGTACCAGTGCATCGTTTGCAGCCGGACTTTGCAACAGGCTGCGGCATTTTTCGATCACCCACGGGCTGCCCAAGTATTCCGCCAGAGCTGCCTCTGCGCCGATGCGCCGCCCGGTATGCTCGGGTCGAACATCTGTAGCCGCCAACCATTGCGCCTCCTGAGCAACGCGGTACAAACGCTGGTAGGTCGCGTTGTAAAAGTCCAAAAACGAGCGCGCTTCCATCTCCGAATCCTGTGCGCCTGAGGCCATGCAAGCCCCCACGATGCCCGAAAGGGCGAAGCGTGATCGCAGCAAGGAGCCGATCATGTACATTCAATCTAAAGAAGCCAACCCTCTCGGACAAATCGGAAATCGCACATTCGGTCAGGCTGCGCTAAGTTCTGTCTGCATGGCAGACATTGTGCTTGCCACGTTGAATGCGAAATACATCCATGCTGCTTTCGGGCTGCGGTACCTGATGGCCAACCTGGGGGACTTGCAGCATGCAACGCGTCTTCTCGAGTTTGATATCAACCGGCGGCCGGTTGATATCGCCGAGACCATTCTCGAAGCAGAACCGCGCGTGGTTGGCCTCGGGGTTTATATCTGGAATGTGAGCGCCACCACAGAGGTGGTTCGACTGCTCAAATGCCTGCGACCGAATCTGAAGGTCGTCCTGGGCGGGCCCGAAGTCAGCTATGAGACCAACCAACAAGTCATTGCGCAACTGGCCGATTACGTCATTTGTGGCGAAGCCGACCTGGCTTTTCCCCGTCTGGTCCGACAAATCCTGCAGGGCTGTGCCCCACCCCATCGGATCTTACAGGCGCCTCTCCCTGACCTGCATCAGGTTGTGTTGCCCTATGATTGGTATACCGATGAAGACCTCGCACATCGGATCCTCTACGTGGAGGCATCGCGCGGTTGCCCGTTCTCATGTGAATTCTGTTTATCTTCACTCGACATCCCGGTGCGAACTTTTCCCCTGAATGCGTTCTTAAACGCGCTTCAGCGGTTGTTGGACCGAGGGGCGCGCCATTTCAAATTCGTAGATCGGACGTTCAACCTAAACCTGCAAGTGGCCCGGTCCATTCTCGAGTTTTTGCTGCAACGACATCGGGAGGGGCAATTTTACCACTTCGAGATGATCCCGGACCGACTGCCGCCGGAACTGCGCGAGGTCATCCGCCAGTTTCCGCCCGGCTCTCTTCAATTCGAGGTCGGGATTCAAACGTTCAACCCGGACGTGGCTGCGCGCATTTCGCGTCGCCAAAACTATGCTCGGCTGGAAGAAAACCTGCGCTGGCTCCGTGAACACACCGGTGTGCATATTCACGCCGACCTCATTGCCGGCCTGCCCGGCGAATCGGTGGAAAGCTTTGCCGCAGGCTTCGATCGGCTGATTGCGTTGCAACCCCACGAGATCCAGTTTGGCATTCTTAAGAGATTGCGCGGCACGCCAATCGTACGGCACGACGCCGAATGGGGCATGATCTACAATCCCCACCCACCTTATGAAATCCTAGAAAACAAGCTCATCGACTTTGCCACCATGCAGCGGCTCCGCCGATTCGCCCGTTATTGGGATTTGGTGGCCAACAGTGGCCACTTCCTTGAAACCACGCCCCGCATTTGGAGGCGCAACGGCTCGCCCTTTTACGCTTTCCTAAATTGGAGCGACTGGCTCTATGGCAGAATCGGACGTACAGATGCCATTGCCCTGCCCCGCTTGGCCCAACACCTTTTCGAATACTTGACGACCGTGAGCGGACTGAATCCTCAAGACGTCGCGGACAGTCTCGCGCGCGATTTTATCCGGTCCGGACACCCGGACCTACCTCCCTCTATTCGCCGCTTTGTTTCGGACCCCATGCGGGGAGCGGGTCTCAAGCGGCACGCTGCATGTATTCCGCGCAGGCAGGCACGACATCAGCCGCCCGCTACCCAATCTGCGCCACCCATGCAACCGCCTCTGCAAGAAACCGTAAGAGGTCCATCGGACCCATCGGGGAGATGAGCGGAGTCGAAATTTGTCTATATACCACCCTCCTACACGGCCTCCGCCGACCCATGAAACACCAGCTTGGCCGTCGCTGGCCTTCCCGGGGATTTGCATCTTGCCATTCACGTCATTCATCCACCCGAACCGATTCTAGGAGGAATCAACTGCCTGCGAACCGAAGATGCTCCTGAAGTGACCCAGGTCCAACTCGCCGTCATAAAGGCGCTGTCTGGTAGCGCCACTAGTGTATCCACGGTCAGGAAGGAGCATGCAACCGGGTTTCGCGTCAGGTTACGCTGACTTAGAACAATCAGAACGAACCAACCCATGGGCCCCGCAACGGTCTCTCGACCGTCGTCTGCAGAGCGGTGTCACAAAAACCAAATCTTGCCGATTCCAGCATTCGCGTCATAGTGAATGGGCAGAAGCTCCAAGCAGCGGGGCGTCCTTACCATAGCAAAGGCGGCCGCATAGGACGTTCGGCTCGCAGCCAGGGGCGAGCGCCGGCTCAAGGTGGGCATCCATTCGCCCGCCTGAAACAACGGTGCCGGCGGCAGTTGACGCGCCCGTAGCTCAGTTGGACAGAGCATCTGCCTTCTAAGCAGGTGGTCGCAGGTTCGAATCCTGCCGGGCGCGCCAAAACTTGATCGTGCGCCTTAGGTCGTGGCGCTGCACTCCAACTTAAATGAACTTCTTGTCCAGCACTGAGCCACGCCCGCGAAACAAAGCGTGCTCCATGCACTCATCCTCAGCGAATCGTCTGGCTGTTTTCTGTTGATTCCCTGAGGGCCGATGTTTTTTAGAAGGTTCAGGCGTCGCAATGGGTTTTCCCGGCACCTTTTCACGCATGGGTCTTTCCAACATTTCCCACCCACAGCTACCGGCTCGTCACAGGATGGGAACCGCCGCGAGACGCCGACGAGCAACTCCGGGCAACTCCGGCCCGCGGAACAACCCATCCGAAAACCCATGTGGCCCCAATCGAGAATCTTGAGAAACCCTCCAATGGAACGGACCGGAGTTTGGGAGATTCTGCGGTTCCCACATGGGCGTGCACGGGCACGGACCGGAAGTATCCTAAGTGCTGCTGCAGCTGAATCCGCATGTTATTCGCAACGATCTTTGATCATAACTGCATCCTTTATGCCTCTGCAGTTACGAAGCCGCTCTTCAAGCACGGCAGTCTCAGGAGCAGAGTTACATCGGCCGCCATACGCGATCCGTTCTATAGGTGGCGTTTCATCCTACGACATTGGGAGGAAGACATGCTCGAAACATTCATCAGGATGAATAGAAACGTCGTTCGATTTGTGGGATGGGCGGAATGCTGCAAGCCAGGGTGCGTCACTTCAACCTCATCGTGGTTAAAGGGAACCTTCAGCAAGCCACCATGAGGGACTTCCCGGATGTGGCGAATTTCCTCCGGAAAAGCGGCTTGTGCCCCAAATCGGTCGGGACCCGATCCGAGGTGTAATCGCAATTCATGCCTCCAACAAGCACAGATTGTGTGGAGGGCCGGCTTGCCAACCGTTCAGGCCATCGCTCTAGCAGCTTAGGCGCGACCCGCCAAGGCCTCCAGAAACCCGTGCAATCGCATGGCAAGTCTTTTTCGGTTTGCGTGTTCGATGCATACCTCACAGGTATGAACAAGCGCCCGAATATGAGACAGACCCAACAATCGCAACAAATGCGGCATCAAAGTCGCATCGCCCCAGTAACATACGGTACGAGCCACGTCACAATCATCCGCCTGATAACGTAGGTGGGCCACTGTGCAGCGCGGTTCATTCGTCAGCGGCTCCAACAAAGAGGAACGAAGGCGCAGGATTGTACGGCCGTCTGAACTGGTTCCTTCTGGAAACAGCACCACACAAAGACCGGCCGCACGGCACGCTTCCATGGCTCGGACCACCCGAGCGACATCCAGACGGCACGCTCGATCCACAAAGATGGTCCCTGCCATGCGGGCTAGCCAGCCCAGCACAGGCCAGGAACGAACCTCCCGCTTGGCGACGAACACGCACGGAGTCATGGCGCCCAGTACCACGATGTCCAGGTAACTCAGGTGATTGGAGACCACATACCCAGGTGATGGCCTGGGTCCACGGAGATCAACCGATACACCCAGGAGCTTCAATGATCGTCGGCACAACCGCATCAGCCAGAGTGCCCGTTGTTGGGCCGAAAGAGGTCCGCTCGCCCGCGTCCAACCCCACTCAACCATGGCCCAGATCATTTCCGCGAGCAACCGGATACCGCGGATCAAGCGGCGCCTTGTAGCACTGAGCCAGCTTCTGGACCGGACAGCCATCGACTGAGCAACGATTCGGGCAGGGCGTACAAATCCAACCACGTTAGAAAATCAATGGTTCCAAATTCACGGTCAATCGCGGGCGGACCGCAAATCTTCGCACCTAAATCCAGGTAAGCCCTCAGCAACCTGGGAATTGGAAAAGGTGCCTCACTCAACGCTCCTAGGCCGCATTCGCACCACGGATGAGGTCTGGCCCTCCATGGAAAGGGCGCCAAATAACGACGGCACAATTCGGCATACACAAATGCGCCGGCTTTCTCATCCCGCGTATGGAGAGAGCTGCATCCGAACAAGTATCGACCGCCCCGCGCCACTGCGTATTGCACGATCCCGCGCCAGAGCATGCCCAACACTGTGAGGTTCCGGTGCTCCTTCGCCACGCAGGCCCGACCGAGTTCAATCATATCGTCCCCTGTGCGTTCCCATCCCGACAGGTCGAATTCTTGGGCGCTGTAAAAGCCGCGATGTCGCGCTGCCATTCGGGCAGTTTGCAGACGGTACGTGCCCACCACGCAACCCTGCGCCTCTTCAACCACGATCAAGTGATCGCAAACTGCATCAAATGAATCTTCATCCAGACCGGTTTGATAGGACGAAACCACGCCTTCGCAGAGCTCGAGGTTGAAGACTTCGAACCGCAACCGTAACGCCGCCCGCACTTCTTCGCTCGTTTCAGCAAGGCGGAGATGATACCTCCGAGGTCCCCATGCGCATGCCGCACAACTGGACGGCTCCAAGCTGCCTCCCAGGGTCTGCCGGATCTGGACCCGGGCCAATCGATCTCTGGACCACTGGGGCGAGTGAACTTCCAGCTTCATTCAAAAACTACAATGAAAGGACCTCTTGACGAAGCGGGGTCAGTTTGGTTACAGCATGGCAAGAATCGAAAACCGGTCGGCTAATCAATCCAAACCCCCAACACCAAATGCTTCAAGCCAGGCTGATTGCGAACTTCCCCGCTTCCGCAGGTGTTGAGAGCCAGGAGTCACAACAAGGAATCAGGAAGAAGAAATAGGCAATCGCTGGTGGGCGCTGCAGGATTCGAACCTGCGACCCCCTCCGTGTAAGGGAGATGCGCTAGCCGCTGCGCCAAGCGCCCACCTGGTGCAATGACCTTAAGGCATTACCATCCATTTGACAATCCTGGGCAACCGGGTGACGGACTCGCCCAAACATGGCAACACTCCCGGTTTCCACACCAGAACGCTTCACGACACCCTCCCAATCCTCCGTCCATCCGCCGATGCTGAAGTCGCCCCAGCATTCGGACCGGGCTTACCTTCCCACGATCCGCCCGAGGCATGTTGGTACATGGCAACGAGTCGCAGATGAGGCCCCAAAACGGTCTCTTCTTCGAATCTCAAGCAAACGGAATGGCGCTCTTGGCCGCAGTTACATCTCACCCCGCACCACATTCGCACCTGCGTGGCCTCGACATGGCCCATGACAACTCTCCCTTTTCGCAGGACAATCCGGCCTGCCAAGCCGTTCCCACGGGTTCCTCCGCTTCACAAAAGGCTTCGCTTCAACCTCGCGCCGCAGCAGTTTTTGGTGACCCTTTCGGGCCATCGATGCCAGATCTACTAGATTAGGATCCATTATTCTTAACTCGCACATAGCGACGCACAATGTAACACTGCTCACATGCCGCACCGCCTCCGGGGCAGCCCTCCTGGATTCTCCCATTGCCCCAATGTTATGCAGGCTGTGAATCAGTAAAGCCCCTCTTCTATTGCTCTCCGCGTGACAGCTGGCGGTCGGGCGACGCAATCTCCCGACAATATTTCGCAACGGACCGTTAGCAGACTCACGCTCCGGGCTGATACACTGCGCGCCATCTATGTTTCTGTGGAAAGTATTTACTCGTTGTGGCTCAGCAGATCGACGATCATCATCCGAAACGCAGGCCAATTCTGCTTCTTCCTGCATGTCACCCAGCTCCCGCGCTCTCGGAGCGAGTTCGACATTGCGCATGATGGGGCCAGCTTGGGTGGTGGTCTGTTGTTGTAGCTCGGTTCACCCATCCAGTGCGAGCGCGCAGCCGACAAACAATACCGCAGCAGAGTCCACTGATATCCCGGCTGCTACGCTCCTGCCCCCAGTGGTTGTGCGCGGAGAACGCATGCCTCCAAGCGGTTGGCGGGTCGATAATACGTTGAAACTTCCGGCCACTTTGCATGACACGCCGCGAAGTCTCACGGTGTATGACGAGAACCAGCTACGGGAGCTCAATGTTCGCAGCCCCGTGGATGCCTTTTATTATACCCCTGGGGTGTTTCCAAACGCAGTAGGAAACGGCGCCTATCATTTCATCGCGCGTGGTTTTAGAATGTTGCCAAGCGACACATTGATCGACGGTTTCCAAGGCTTTTATGTCGGAGGCGGCCAAGGTCCCTTGTCTATGTACGGGATCGAGCGAATGATCATCTTGAGAGGGCCGGCCGGCCTCCAATACGGGGCGGCTACCATGCCCGGCGGCGTCGTTAATCTCATCACCAAACGCCCTCAGGATCAGCCCTTGACCCGCCTGGACTTCATGACTTTCGCCTATGCGGGGCATGGGTTGGACGCGAGCGAACGCCTCGGATACGGGTTGGAACTGGACTCGACCGGGCCAGCGACCGCATCGGGCCGCGTGCTGTATCGTGTCGTGACCGCAGCGGACAACAGTGACATGTACACCGACGACGTGTTATATCAAACCCGCTATTTGAGTGCGGCCCTGACCTTCAGATTAGACGAGACAGGTCGGCATTCGTTCACACCGATGGTTCAATACTCGGACAATAAGCGGCCTGCCGGATTGGGGATGGTGATATCGCCTTCCACCTCCCTTAGCCTCGCAGACGGCCTGACCGGCCCGTTGCACACGGATGATATGTCACCATTATCCGTGAATTTGTGGGAAGGCGGCCGCATGGATAAGATTTTGGTGACGGGTTTCGATTTTGACTCGCGTCCAACGGATCGAGTGTCGTTCCATGCAGCCTATCGGGCCAATGACTATGACTCGGACATCCAGCAGTGGAACCCACAAGTCAATACCGCTGCCCAACGGAACTTGTTACGACAAAGCAATCTGGTGTACCGGACCCAGAGCAAGAGCCAGGCCGATCGTCTTTCTCATCTGTTTGACGTTCATACCGTTTTTGCGTTTGAACTCACAGACTGGTGGAAGGACCGGTTTCAAGTTGGCATCAATGGGCGGAAATACGACGCCAAGTCCCGATCGGCAGTCGGGCCCTTGAGCACGCCCCAGTCACCCATTCACATTTACACGGGCAGTGTTCTTACACCCGTCCGAGACCTATCTACAGGATGGGGTGCATGGACCACCAGCGACGAGTTTCACTGGAATATCTACGCGCAGAATCAGGCCGCCTTGTGGGAGGAGCGGTGGATTCTGACATTAGGACTGGGATACGGGCAGCAGCACTATAAAGGAGCCGCCACTCGCAAAAGCGACGCCGTGCCTGCGGCCGGGTTGCTCTACAAGCTGACACCGACATTTGCCCTCTACACAAGCTACGCAACCAGTTATCAGCCAGCTGATCCAACATTGGAGGATTATTCAGGCCGGAGCGGAGTGTTCGATCCGCAAACCGGCGTGAATTACGAGGCTGGCGCCAAATACGATGTGGCGAACGGCCGCGCCAGTATGGCTGCTGCATGGTTTTGGACGGAACGGGACAATGAGATCATTCAGGACACTTCCCGCGGTCAGGTCAATGTTAACGGGCGACCGTATTACATTCAGCAGTCCGGACAGCGGGCTACCGGAATCGAACTTGCCGCCGAGATCTGGCCGCTAGAAGGATGGCGTTTAAGTGCCACGTTTGCATGGATAGACGCCAGTTATGAGAGAGGACCTTTTCCAAAGCCGGTTGCCAAAACACCAGAATTTTCCTGGAGCTTGCAGACCAGATATGACTTCCTAAGCGGTCCACTGAAAGGGATCGGCATCGCTGGAGGTTGCATCTGGCAGGGGGAACGCATGGCAGGAAACGCAGCACGGACGATGACAAGTCCCGATCCTTTGATGTTGCCCGCCTTCTGGCGTGTCGATGCAGCTCTGTTCTATCGTATTAACGAGCATCTGGATCTGGCCCTGCATGTGCAGAACCTATTTGACGAAACCATCTTTGTAGACGGCACAACAGGCGCCAATTTACAAATGGCGGCTCCTCGAACGCTGACACTCCGAGCGAGCTACAAGTTTTAACAGAGTGCCTTTTGCCCCGATCAGGGACAACTCGGCAAACATCATGCCCGGCGGAGCATAATCCTCCGCAGGGCCCTCTTACAAGTTGTGCTATTATGAAATTACGCCCGCTATTTTTCTGGTTTCACATGCTAACGGGTGTGCTTACGGGAGCAATCATCCTTGTAATGGCATTGACGGGCGCACTGATTACCTTCGAAAAACCATTGATTGCATGGTTGGAGGGTAGTGTGCGTAAGACAGAGAGGGCTGTTGGCCTGAGCGAGGGAAAGACAGTGGATCACCTCTTCGATCGGCTCCGCTTCGAGTACGGTCGAAACCCGTTGGCCGTAACGATTTTCGCCGACCCACATTTAGCCGTCGAGGTCGTGATGGGACGAGAGGAGGTCTTGTTTTGGGACCCTTCGTCCGACCAGATTCGACCTTCACGCACAACGTGGCTGCGTCACCTCATGAGCCAATTGACTGCCTGGCATCGTTGGTTGGGGCTCGATGGACAAAGGCGTAATTGGGGCAAGGCCATTACGGGCGCCTGTAATGTGGCTTTCTTGGGACTAATTATCACGGGGCTAATCCTCTGGTGGCCCGCACGCCTGGGCCCGAATGTGTGGCGGTTGCGCCTGTGGTTTCGTCGAGGCATGAAGGCGCACGCGCGCGATTGGCACTGGCACCACGTCATCGGATTTTGGTGCGGACCTGTTTTATTAGTGTTAAGCGGCAGTGCAATCGTGATTTCCTATGCCTGGGCCTCACAATGGGTCGAGCGGATCGGCGGCCGCGCGGTTGCAGCGCGATCCGAACTAACAAGTGGCGCAAGCCTGCCTGAGATAGGTTCCCCTACCATGACTTCGACGACGCCGCTCTCTTTACAGGAGTCCCTGGATATAGTCCAAAGGCTCGTACCCACGTGGCAAAGTCTCACCATTCGCGTGGGCGGCAAGCGTCCCGATCCGGGACCGGACTTGCTGCCGCGCAGTGAGAGACTGAAGTCCAACCATTTACCAAAACACCAGCGTTTTTCTACCCTGCCGTCGCCCGGGAGTCCGGATGAGCACCGACCCGGTGTAGCCTCGCAAGTATTTGGCAAAAGTGCGGATTCTGTCGTTGGAGAGAATGTGACCATTGCGGTACGGGAGCGAGGAACGTGGCCGCTTTTTGCTACAACCCAAATACGCTTGGATCCTCGCAGCGGTCTAATCATTTCCAGACAGTCCTTTTCGGACCTGCCACTCGGCCGGCGCATCCGCATGTGGCTGCGGTACCTCCACACGGGCGAGGCCTTGGGATGGCCCGGGCAACTTTTGGCCATGATTGCCTCGCTCGGTGCGGTAGTTTTGGTTTGGACTGGATTGACGCTCAGCTGCCGGCGCTTTTTGAGCTCACGGGGCAGCACGAGGCTATCTTCATTGCAACACCCCACCCATCGACAGTCCACACCTACATTACAAGCCGGCGATAAACAATGACGACAGACCGCAGGCGCCGAGTTGTCGTATATGATGCGATTCTACATTGAATGCGTTGAAAGACCAGATAAAGAAATGCCAGGATCATTAACTTGGAGAAACCACCTTTGAAAGCCGGTGCTCCATGCCAGGCTGCGACGTGAATGTGCCTGCATTGATCGGCCGATGTTGTGTTGGCCTTTTGCCAGCCACGTCCGGCCAGCCATACAGGCTTGCTGATAAGCCATCCTTATGATCGAGAGGATTGTGATCCACCGGCTATGACAGTGATCTGGATCGGGTGCCTCACAGGAGGTTCGACCGGCTTGGCAGAGCCGTATCCGTCCCGAATGAGTGTGGTCCCCCAAGGTCGCCGGGGCGCCCTCATGGTGCAGCTTGTTGCATTAAGGTTGCCTCCCTCTGGCGCCCACCCTAGCGGACCGGGCAGACAACGCTGTTCAGGCGCCTATGGCCGAGTCCTTACCTGTACCACCCCGTCTGGGGCACGTTCCGGCACTCAGGGCGATGGAACATGAGTTTGACTTGGATCATCGGTTACACACGGCGGTGTCAACGGAGCTCATGCCTCGCGGCCAAGTACTCGAAACCGAAAACAACCTAAAGCCGGCTGGCCTGGGACCCGACTATGATCGGGATAACCCCGTTAACACCGGACGTCCTGAATCCGAGGGCGTGAGTTACGGGATTGGGAAAGGTCGTCAGGCTGCTCCGCGGTACCCGTGGCAAGCCCGCAGTTAAGGGCAGGGGGAAGAGTTGTCATTCGTCCTTGCGTGGGGACAAACGGGCGGGTGGTCTAAGCTGACCTCAATGTTCCCTGCAGGTGGGCTTTGGTGAATGAAGCGGCTTTGAGCACTGTGCGGCACCGATGGCGATTCCATGCCGGATCGGTGCGCTGGTATCATGTTGACATTCAGTTCGCACCAAGGCGGCTGAGGCCCGCTCACCGTTCCTGAGTCACTAACTATGCTTGGACATATTGTGGTATAGTGGTTGCTGAGCGGGGGGCCATCATGTGGCTGCTTTCAGACTATCCGGGGATAGCAGGGACGGGCCTCATCGAGCGCTTGGTGCGGTGGCGGAACCTGAATCGCCGGTTAGACGACAATCGCCCGCATCAGCTCCTTATCGCGAGTCCTTCGCGCGACTGAAAGAGCGTGCTAAGCGCGGTCCGAAACACTCGGGATCCATTTCTTACAGACTCTAAAAGGCCGCAATGTCCGCTCCTATAGATTGGGCAAAAGGCGCCATTCACATCCAGGCACGGGAGTCCACAAATCAGGCAGAGAAACGGTCGTGGATTCTGAGCATGCTGATTACGCCGGAACCTCTCTCGGGCTTGCTCGGAATTGTGCTAGGTGTCATGCAGCCATTTCATTTTCTTGGCAACCGGCTGTTAGTGGCGCAACCAATCAGTCGAGAGACAGCCGAGGCTTGGATTACCACGGCCTCCGGCTTATTGCCCGCGATTGCTTGCCTTCTGAGGTACAATTAGTTCAGTCGTGGCCAAGCCCGTATGCGGGCGACGCTGGAGCGGCGGATCAACCATGTGGCATCGGTGGTAACAGCCCTGCGCGCATGTGGCATGGAAGTCAACAGTGGACGTCCGCTCGCCTCCAGTAACGTCGTCCGTGCGCACATTTCATAATTTTTAAGCTATCACCAGGCTTGTCACACTCAGACCACGATGTTCAGCACCGGAAAATGCACGGATCACAATTACTCCCCACTTTGACATAAGGCTTTTGTTGTTGGACGCATTGATGGTGGTGCGCCTTACCATGGCCCCTTGGGAAACGGTTCCTGTTCGCTTCCCTTAGGCGACGCATGCTGATTCCCATCCGGACACGGAACTCATTCAGCTAACCGTGGATTGCCAAGGGATCATCTGGTGGCGCGGACAACCCTACGGCCCGAGGGAAGTAGCAGCGGCCTTGCAGGAGTCGCTGCGCCAACAACCGGATAACAGGGCCTTGGTCAGCGGTGACAGAGAAGCTCCTCATGCAGATGTAGTCCAGGTGCTGGACCTTTCACGAGGTTTAGGGTTAACGCGGGTCAAGCTACAAACCCGGCCAGACGGTGGAACCCGAGGACGGACTCTCTCGTCGCGCGACTCAACGCCGTAGCCATTTCCCTTTTGGCAATCCTTTGTCGGATGCAATGGCTGAAAGATGGGCATTTCTGGTTAGCCCTGCAGAGTCGGGGGTACTGGTTGGAATCCCTACCGCAAGCTCGGGTTTGGGCGGAACATCAGCTTGAGAATCTTCGCGCGGATCTGTGATGGCTCATGGGATGTTACAACGCCAGTGAAGAGCGGGCATATGAGCTTCGACGGCATTCGGAGCAACTAACATTTGAACTGGAGCAGGCCCGGTTAAAGATCGCCCTAATTCCGGAGGTTTTGACCAATTGGCTGCGGGCCGGTGCGGTTCGAGATGAAAGATTTCCCAAGGCGTTCAAGATTATCGTCGCGCTTCATCAGGGAGTTTTCAACTTCAATGGCGCTACCGATAATGCCTTTCCAATTGGGAAAACCTTGCATTGAAGAAGCCTGGGTCCGATACCCCCTCCAAGGGGCCATCCCAGCTTCCCCTGCGCGTGGCCGACAATCGTATTCGCCTGACTCAGGCGTGGTGGAGGCTTCGGCTCGCGGGAACAAGACTCTCTTCAGGCAACCATGTCTTGCAACAATGGTCCACCACGGTCCGAAAATGTCGCGGGCGCTGTTTCTTTGGCTATGGCTGTGTTCGCCGCGTCAGCCGGTCTGAATGCGGAAGGCCCTGGCGCGTTTCTGTTTCAGCCACGCATTGTCCAAGGCTTGGTTGCGTTGTTGATTGTCAGAGGGCCCCGGACCTCTGATAATGTGGTGGATGCGCAATCCGATTCTTGTGGCATTGGACGTTCCCACGATGGATCAGGCGCTCGCACTGGTCCATGAGTTGGCTCCAGTGGTGGGCGGGTTTAAAATCGGAAGTGAGCTTTTTACCGCAGCCGGTCCCGAAATCGTGCGCATGGTACGCGCCACGGGCTCGACCGTGTTCTTGGACCTCAAATTTCATGATATCCCCAATACGGTGGCCCGAGCGGTCGCTGCTGCAGTGCGTTTAGACGTGCAAATGCTGACAGTGCATGCCAGCGGCGGGTTCAGCATGATGCAAGCTGCCGAGGACTCGGCCCAACGCACGGCTTCCCTGACAGGTCGGAATGCGCCTTTGGTGCTCGGGGTAACGGTCCTGACCAGTTTGGACGGCCCAGCCCTGGCAGAAGTCGGTTGTGACGACCATGTGGGGCGACAGGTGGAGCGTCTAGCTACGCTTGCTGTCCGCGCCGGGCTCCGCGGTCTGGTGTGTTCCCCGCTTGAAGTAGCGGGGCTGCGACAGATTCTCCCCTCGCGGATCAAGCTAGTGACGCCAGGGATTCGGCCCGAGGGTCAGGACCCATCCGACCAACGTCGAACGCTGACACCGCAAGAAGCCCTAGCGGCCGGCGCAGACTGGATGGTGATCGGCCGGCCGATCACGGGGGCCTCAAACCCGAGAAAAATGGCCGAAGCGATCTGGGCTGCGCTGCAAACGTGATCTGAAAACCGTCTGCGTTCATAAATAAATAAACTGTCATTGGCATCGGTCTAATGATGGAATTGATGAGAGTCCCTTGCCGGCGATTCCGGGCGATGGTCTTGTCAGGTCAATCGATGTTGGCGAAATTCCGACGTGGTGGTACAGACCACGCAAAGCTCGAAAAGGCATGGAGATGGCGCTCCATCATGTTGCTGGCTGCGTCGCCAGGCTTGGTCGTGTTGGGCAGTCTTAACGAGGGCTGTGTAGGCCGACCTGCTCCGCAGAGCGCATCTGATGAGCCGGGCAGCTTTTTTCGAAGCTGCAGTTTGGATGATTGGCATCCTCCCACTGGCGACTGGCAGGTCGTAGGTGAGGTCGAACTTGACTATGCGGATCCTCGTCGGTTTCGCGCTCGACCTGGCGAAGGCGTGTTGTGGAACGGGCCACAAGGAAGGACAGTTCATTTGGTGTCGAGAGCCGAGTTCGGCGATGCAGTAATTCGATTGGAGTTTTGCCTACCGCGCCGATCCAACTCAGGCGTTTACGTCATGGGCCGTTATGAGATCCAGATCTATGACAGTTTCGGTGTGACTCGGGACAAGTATCCTGGGATCGAATGCGGCGGCATATATCCCCGATGGGTCAACAATCGAGAGGTAGAAGGGCATTCGCCACGTGTGAATGCCAGTCGACCTCCCGGAGAATGGCAAAGTTTTGAAATTCTGTTTCGGGCACCTCGATTTGATCCTGCAGGCCGTAAAGTCGAAAATGCCCGTTTTGTCCGCGTCATCCACAATGGGATTGTCGTTCACGAAAACGTGGAAGTTCACGGCCCAACTCGTTCCGCGCTCTTCGAAGACGAACAATCGCGCGGCCCGCTCATGCTTCAGGGAGATCACGGTCCTGTTGCTTTTCGCAACATTTTCGTGCGCCCCTTATGGCTACCTTGATCGGCGTGCTGCCGCGCCGCCGCGTGCATAGCCTTTCGAGTCGCAGACGGGCGCCAAAAGGCGTTCCCTATTGAGGGCCACGCTCAGGCCTCAACCACTTTTGGGAAGGCGGGGGCTTTGACTTGGCCTCAGGTGCGTATTGGCGCTCAACGTTTGCCGAGTTGGTGCAAGGATCTCACATAAGACCCGACCTCTGCTTTTTCATGTATCCTCCTGCGCAGCGGATCAAGTAGGCGCTGACGGGCGGCCGCCCCGTTGTCTACCATCGCCACAGAGCAGGTAAAGGCGGTTCCGGCCACGCGTGTAAACAAGGCGGGCCATGCTTTAACAGTGAACATGTTTTCCTGGAGGCCTCAGTACACACTTCACACTTTTGAGCCACTCCGGATTGAAGTACGCTAAAACCGCCGAGCGAAATCTCGCCCACAAGTTGCCTTGAATCCCAAGAGACTTCCGGAGAATCGGTCGTGCCGAAGCCGCGCTCGATCCGGTGAAGGCCTGACAATCTGCTGCCTTTTCAATCAGAATCAGCGCTTAATGATCGGTCCTCCGATTTGCGGCGTCTCAGGGGGATTGAGATCTCTCCTGCCGGGTGGGGTTCCTCAACACGAGCGCTTGCAGAGCCGATGCGATCCATGCAGGCCCACCGCTGAATCAACCGCTGCTAGCGATGCATTACCCGCGGCAAATGCAAGCCGAGGCCCTGCCACAAAATAATCTCAGGAACGCAGGATCACCCAAGCAGGCTGCCAAGGATGGTTTCTTGCCGAGGTTCGAATCGAGCGGATCCAATTTCTGCAACTCCCCAAGCGCTGCTCAAGGCTTCCATGAGGCGAGTTGGGTGCTGCTGCATTCGTCTCTGGGCTGAATCCGGCCATTTGCTATCCCAATTCCGGGCGTTCCGGGCGCTTGTCCAAACGGCAGAACCACGCTGACTTGAGAGGAAAAGGAAGGCGGTTTTCCAATTCATTCTCGGCAGACGGGCTAAGAGGCTAAGGGAAAAGCAGGGCAGTCAAATGCGGGAATCGAAACGATACAATCCTGCTTGTTCGGTCTCCCCCCGGGCGCGTTGCCATTCCTCAGCTGTGATGCGCCGTTGCAAGTCAGGGTATTTGTGTCGGTTATCCCGGACGGTCATCAACCCGGCAGGGTGATACTGGTCCATGAGATTGATCCAAGTGTGCGGCGAGATTTCGCGAGCCAACCACGCAGCAACTGCCGCGGTGCCAGCCAAGTTCCCCGGCATTACCAAGTGCCGGACGAGCAACCCGCGCCGCGCGAGTCCATTTGGATCCAATACCAGGTCGCCCACTTGGCGATGCATTTCGCGAATGGCAGCACGGGCCACCTCGGGATAATCCAACGCCTGCGCCAAGCGGTTAGAGACGTCGGGCGACCAAAATTTAAAGTCCGGCATGTAAATGTCTACGACCCCCTCCAGCCATCGCAGAGTATCCACCGAATCATATCCGCTAGAGTTGTAAACTATGGGTAGGCGCAAGCCAGCGTCAGCTGCAATGGCCAATGCCTCCAATAATTGCGCCACTACGTGAGACGGAGTGACCCAGTTGATGTTGTGGCACCCGGCGGCTTGGAGAGACAACATGACTTTGGCCAGTTCAGAGGCAGTCATGGGTTGACCTGCTGGTTGATGACTGATCTCATAATTCTGGCAGAAAACGCAACGCAGATTACAGCCTGCTAAGAAGATCGTCCCAGATCCCCGCCAACCACGAAGGCAGTCTTCCTCTCCGAAGTGTGGGAACGCAGAGGCTACTCGAGCCAAGCGTCCAATGCGACATATCCCAGTAGCATTAGCGAGTCGATTGACGCCACACCGGCGGGGACATTGCCGGCACGAAGCCAGGGCAGCTCGAGCTTTTTGCGCTCTTTCGTGCAACTCGCCCGAACGCGCGAGTCGGACATAAGCAGGCCATGACGGGGCAACACTTTCCCGTTGCAGGCTAGGAGTTCGCCAGTGGTCCGGAGCGGAGCCTGACGGAGCCGAGTCCAGCTTCGGGTTCGAGCGCGTCGGCTGAGGCGACGTGCCTTGGGTCAAGGGCTGATCTCCATTGAACTCTGGCTCTCCGCCTCTTGTGGATTGGAAGATGCGGGAATCCATAGCGCCACATCAATATACTGTCCGCCGCGTGTCTGGCGACAATGCACAGCAAGTAGATTTCGTCCCGGTCTGAGGGTGGCCAAGGCTTCGGCTCGCGCGGGCAGAACGACGTAGTCCGTTGTGTAACCCTTCGCCTCAAATGCGAGCACGCCATTGATCCAAATGGCCACATCCTCATCGTGATGCAGGAGCAAGCGTACCTCCCGCGGCAATGCATCCTGACATTCAAAGGTGCGACGGAGCCAGATTTCAGATCCTGACCACGGGGTTTGGACATAAGCCCCTGGCGTCCCATGCGTGCCGAATCCGGCCAACCCCTCGGGCCAATCGGCGTCGTTATAATCAGGCCGTTGCCAGCCCTCAGCCGGATCCTGGAAGCGGTATCGCCAAGAAACCGGCTGAATGAAGGCCGGGGGACTCAAGAACGAACCGGGCCAAGGGGCTAGGGAAGCTCGGTTGATTTTGCGGAGCCATGCAACATCGAGTTTGCTGATCGCGCGATCATAGGTGAGCAAGCCATTGCATTCGGTTTCCACGTCTGTGGTTTGAGTATACACTGCTGCACTGAGACCGCTGATGCGGTGGAGCTGCCAAACCTGTTGAAGCAATCGCTGATATCGCGCAGCCAAGGCCGGAGCATCTAACAACATCACATAACCCCAGAATTGGGTGGACCAGGTGTGCCCTGGCACTGCCAGTCCCAGGCCTCCGAATTCACCCAATACGGCTGCCCGAGTGGCCTCCGGCGCCGGCGACACCGGCCCGGGGTAACTATGCACGTCCACAAGGTCGCCCACGTGTCGGTCCGTCCAACCGCTGGCGTTGCTGACCAATCGGTCCGGATCCATTTCCTTGATCCACACCGTTAGCCGCTCCGTGTCGTATTGCCCCCAACCTTCGTTGAAGAGCACCCATACAACAATGCAGGGGTGATTTCTACGGGCCTCTACCAATCGTTGTAACTCCGCCTCGAACTGCATGCGCGTTTCGGGTGTGTGGTTCTCTCCGCTCGGCATATCCTGCCAGACCAATAGTCCCAGTCGGTCACACCACCAGTACCATCGTTCGGGCTCGACCTTGACATGTTTGCGCGCGAGGTTGAATCCGGCTGCTTTCAGGAATTCCAGGTCCGCACGCATGGCGTCGTCCGAGGGCGGTGTGTAAATCCCATCCGGCCAGTAGCCCTGATCCAGCGTCCCCAGTTGAAACACGATTCGCCCATTCAGCGCGATGCGAGCGCGCCCATCCTCGCCAGTCCGCAAGGTAATGGTCCGAAGGCCGAAATAACTCCGCACCCGGTCCACCTCCTGACCATTTTGCAACAGTTCCACATGCAGGTCATAAAGGAACGGATCGTCCGGTGACCACAATCGGGGCTCGGCTATGCGCAACCAAAGATCCTGAGCAACTGGACCGGTGACCCGCCCCACCTCCGCGCCTGCCGCCGTGGCGACCGCTCGGATCGACAGTTCCTCGCCCATCCGAGAAGGTTCTACCCGCAACCGAAGTCCATTGAGCTCAGATCGCAACACCAACCGATTGATGCACGGATCCGGCACCGGTTCTAGCCAGACCGTTTGCCAAATGCCGCTAGAGGGTGTGTAAAAAATACCCTCATTCCGATGCGCCTGTTTGCCCCGTGGTTGACCGCCCTCAGTGGGATCCTCAACTGCCACCAACAATTCGTGCACCTGGCGGTTGACCAGCATTTCCGTGATATCGAAGCTGAAAGCATCGTACCCTCCCCGGTGCTCACCTGCCCACTGGCCATTGACCCACACGCGACAGGCCCAATCAACTGCGCCAAAATGCAGACGGATCCGGAGCCCCGACCAAGCTTCCGGGATGCGGAACGAACGGCGGTACCACAACTGTTCGTCGGGCCGCAACCGCCGCCCGACGCCGCTGAGGCCCGATTCCAGCGGAAAGGGCACCAAGATCCAACCTTCCCATTCATCCGGCGGGGTGCTTCGACCACTTGTAGTGATCGCATACTCCCATAAGCCATTTAAATTCAGCCAGTTCTCGCGCACCAATTGCGGGCGCGGATATTCGGGCCAGACCCGATCCGGTCGAACCTCAGCAGCCCATCGGGTCGTCATGGTACCCGGGACGATGCGCCAGTCTTCCGTGCTCCCAGCCAAGACGTCCAAACTCAGGCCACCGCACCAAGCGGCTGCCGTTAAAAGCCATACTAACGAGGCATCCCACACCCCCCGGCGGGGCTGAGAAAGGCAAGCCCTCCGCACTTCCCGAACGGGAGCCGAATGTGATAGAAGGCTCTGCTCAACCCCGGAGGTATTTAGCCACTGCCTCGGTGCGGGAGCGCACGTGGAGTTTTTCATAAATTCGCCGAATGTAATTGCGCACCGTGTGAATGCTGACGCCCAATTTGTCCGCAATTTCCTTGTACGCTCGTCCTTCGGCCAAGCCCTCCAAAACTTCCCGTTCGCGGGGCGACAGCTCGGCCGCCGGGTCCGGGCGGGGAGGAGGTTGTTGAAAGGAGGTCACGATTTTCCGTGCGATGGGGGCTGACATAGGGGATCCTCCTCCGTGCACCTCGCGGATTGCATCCAACAATCGGGGTGGCGCCAACCGCTTGAGCAAATAGCCCGTGGCTCCAGCTGCCAACGCTCGGAAAATGCGGTCTGTATCCTCAAAGACGGTTAACATGACAATCTGGGTATCCGGCAGTAAGGGCTTCAGACGCTGCACGCACTCGATGCCATCCAGGTTGCCCAGGTTGATGTCCATCAAGACCACATCCGGCCGATCAGCGGGCAATAAAGCCAAGGCCTCCTCGCCGCTGGCACAAGCCCGCACGCAACAAAACCCCTTCGCTTGGTCGATGTAAGCCGCAATTTGTTCTCTCAGCTCGGCCTCATCATCCACGATAGCCACACGGATTGGTTCCGCTCGAGTTTTCATGAATGCTGTGTCGGTAATGGAAAGCTCAATTCCACTACCGTGCCACACCCGGGCTGACTCTTGATTCGGCAGTCTCCCCCGATCTCTGCCATGCGGCGGCGCATGTTCCCCAGGCCGTCTTGGCCCAATCCGGCCGCCGCCGCGTGTGCAAATCCGCGGCCGTCGTCTTGGATGCGAATGAAGAACACGCCGTCTGCAGCATGCATTTCCAACAGCACTTTCGTGGCTTGCGCATGCTTGAGCACGTTGTTTAAGGCCTCCTCACACGCCAGGAAAACCTCATGACGAACCTCCGCGGATAAAGGGACATTTGGCACTTGGCGGGGCAATCGCAACTGACACTCCACGGAGGTGGCTTGAAAATACTCGCTGGTGTACTGAGCCAGGTAAGAGACCAAGTGTTCCAAACTGTCATTACTGGGATTCACAGCCCAGACAATTTCATCCAAAGCTTGCAGAAGGGTGCGTGACGTATGGGCGATTGCCTGCAATTTGCCGGCGACTGGTTCGCACCCTTCCATCTCCAACATGGCTCGTTCGCTCAGAAATGAAATCCGTGTCAGCTTGGACCCCAGTTCATCATGCATGTCTCGTGCGATGCGCATGCGCTCCTTGTGCATCGCCTCCTGCTGGGCCAGATGCTCCAATTGCCGGCGCCAGCGTCGGTGGGAGGTCCAACGGACCAGCCCCGCCACGCTGCCCGTCAACAAACAGGCCCATAAGAGCCACCCCCAGAAACTCCTCCAGAAAGGTGTGGCCACAACAATGGACAGCTCCGTCACAGCGCTTTCCCAATCATCATCTACACTCCGAGCTCGCAGTTGTAACCGGTAAAGGCCGCCCGGCAAGCGGCCGTATCGAATCCGTCGTTCCGTTCCATCATCCATCCAGTCGGGATCAAAGCCCTCTAGACGATGCTGGAACCGGATCTTTTCGCCTTCAGACGGCAAGGGAGCCGAAAATTCGATAACCAAGGATCGCAACCCAGCAGGCAGACGAATGGTTCTTTGCGCCCAAGTTTCACTCAGAGGTTCACCTTTATCGGAAGGATGCCACCGCTCGCCGTTGACAAGAAGACTCTCGATCCACACAGGCGGCGCGCTCCGGTCCTCAGTTCCTTCCTCAGGACGCACGCTGACCAACCCGGACTCCGTAGCAAACCAAATCTGTCCGTCGGGAGTAACTGCAGAATGGGGCCATCCCCAGGGAATGTCTGTCTCCGAACGCCGGGCACTTGCATACCAGCGACGCGGTCGGACCGCACGCCCCTCCTGCCTCAAAAGCCGCAATTGTCCGGCAGACAGGCTGTACACAGATGAACCCGTTGTCCACCACAATCTGCCCTGAACATCCAGTAACAAGCCGCGCACAGGAGCAAAACTTTCTTCCGTCCAGATCTGCGCCTGCCAACGTCCAGCCGTCCAGCAACCCAAGCCGCGGTGCGTACCGACCCACAATCGACCGGCGACGTCCCGATGGAACGACCAAATGGCGCCGTGGGTTTTTGGGGACCCTACGTCCACTTGGACCCAGCCAGATTTTGTGCCATGCCAAATTCGGCCCTTCTCGGTGCCCACCCAAACTTCCTGTCCGTCAACGAACAAGGCGGTCACACGCTCCTCCACATCCGGACCGCCGGTCAGCGCCTGATCCCTGGAGCCCGGACGCCACAACTGCAACCCTCCGGACCGTGGAGCTACCCACAGAGCACCGTTGTCTGCCACCGCGATCAGGGCGATATCGTCCGAGACAAGTCCGTCCGCAGTCGTGTACCGCACCGCGCCTGTCGGTCGGACCTCAAAAAGACCCGCCCCAGCCGTGCTGATCCACAAACGGTCGGGCCCTCCAAAGGCGATGGCACGGACCAACCGACGCACTGACGCACGCCACCATCCTGCAGGGGACTGGAATCCGTCTGCCGTCCGCTGCCATAAACCGTGGTCTTGGACGCCGACCCACACCTGACCACTCGCATTGGTAGCCACCAGAGTAACAGGGCCGGCCGGCAGCCCCGTCTCAGCTCCATGCAACCAAATGCGGGTCGGGCGTAAACAAACCAAGCCGCTGTTGCCGGTCCCCAACCAGAGGTTCCCCCGGGCATCTTCGCACAACGCCCGAACGTCATTGGGCAGAGTGCCAGACCGCAGCGTCAAAGGTAAGAAGCGCTCTCCGGCAAAATAGAATAGTCCCTGTCCACTGGTGCCGATCCACAAGCGACCGTCCCGACCCTCCCACAAGGTCCAAATCCGCACCGAAGTGACGTCGCCGCTGCGGAAGTAATTCACGCGCTTTCCCTCCGTCAGATTGACAAGATAAGTATCTCCAAATGCCCAGAGGTTCCCCTGCCGATCCTCGTAAACGCCCAGAAACTCGGGACTGCGTCCTGTGCTTTCGGCTTCAAAACGCACCGGCCGAATTTGCCCGCCGCGCCATTGGCAGATGCCCCCGGCCGTGGTGATCCACAAATCGCCATTTCTGGCCAACGAGACCTGGCTAATGGTGTCATGAGGCAGTCCATCAGCCACAGTCAATCGGCGTGCCTTCCCCTCGCGCCATTCCACAAGACCTGCGCTGGTACCCACCCAAAGCGTGCCGTCTTCAGTGCTCGTAACCGTGTGAATTGAAGTGCCCAACGGCACCGGAAGTGGGGTTTCGACGAAGTCACGACCGTTCCGATGCCATAGACCTGAGCCTTGAGTGCCCACCCACAATCGACCTCGACGATCCTCACAAAGGACCGTCACGGCCAGGGTCTGGCCATCCCCCAGGCCCGATGCATGCACAGGCTGAAACTGAACGCCGTCGAATCGAACCAAACCCTTGGGAGTACCCACCCACAGATACCCGTCCCGTGTTTGTAAGACTGCTGTGACCGTCCGATCCGGCAAACCGTCCTCAGGCCGCCATGCTCGGACTGTCATTTCCACGGGCTGGTGTGCCGTGGCGGCATGCAGGCAGAACACCCCCGAAGCCACTAAGGTCATCCCACTGTTCCAGATCCACTGTCCTGCTCGCATGGACCGATGCCAAGCCGATCCGCCACAGCCGACTGTCTGTTGCGACTGTTCAAGCTACCTGCAGAATCACCCGTTTGGCAACCGCCACTTGTCGACCCATCCGCCATACCGGCTCACCCCACCCGACAACGTGCACAAAACCCACAGCCGCGTGCACATTTCGTCACTTGCCCATCAACAAGCTCCTGCGCTTTCCTAGATTGGATGAAAGGATTCATTCACGACGACTTTTTGCTTACTACACGCACAGCCCGCCGGCTGTACCACGAATATGCCGAGCAAGAGCCCATTCTGGATTTCCATTGCCATTTGCCGCCCCGTGATCTGGCCGAGAATCGCAGATTTCAAAACCTTTTCGAGATTTGGCTGGAAGGAGATCATTACAAGTGGCGGGCCATGCGCTCCAACGGCGTGGAGGAGCGGTATTGCACCGGAGATGCGCCGCCGTATGAGAAATTCCTCGCCTGGGCCCGAACCGTGCCATACACCTTGCGCAACCCGCTCTACCATTGGACACATCTGGAGCTCAAGCGGTATTTCGGGATCAACCTGTTGCTCAACGAACAGACAGCACCCAAGATTTGGCAGCGTGCAAATGAACGCTTGGCAGGCACGCAACTGTCCGCCCACGGCATCTTACAAAAATTCCGCGTGCAACTCGTGGGCACCACAGATGATCCTGCCGATGATCTTCGTTATCACGCGGCACTCGCTCAAAGCCGGTTGCCATTCAAGGTCATCCCGACGTTTCGACCAGACAAGGCCCTGCAGATTCAGCAGCCCGACGTCTGGAATTCCTGGTTGGATCGACTGGCTGCGGCCGCAAACGTTGACATTGGTACATGGGACGACTTGCTTCTAGCCCTGGAGCGTCGCCACGAGGCCTTTGGTCGTCTCGGCGCTCGCGCATCTGACCACGGACTGGAGACAGCTTTTGCAACATTTTCTTCCGAAGCGCGCCTACGGGCCATTTTCCGCAAAGCGCGTCGAGGGAAGATGGTCACCCCAGAAGAACGGGACGCCTTCGCCACCCATGTCATGCTCCATGTCGCCCGTCTCAACGCCGCTAAGGGTTGGGTCATGCAACTCCACCTGGGCGCCCTGCGGAACAACAACACACGCCGATTCCGGGAACTGGGTCCAGACACAGGCTTTGATTCCATCGGCGATTTTCCGCAAGCACGCTCGCTGGCGGCATTTCTGGATCGCCTCGACCAAGACGACGCCCTGCCCCGTACGATCCTTTACAATCTCAACCCCGCAGACAATTACGTGTTTGGCACCATGCTCGGGAATTTCATGGATGGTCGCGTTGCCGGTAAAATCCAGCTTGGGCCTGCTTGGTGGTTTCTCGACCAGAAAGAAGGCATGGAGTGGCAACTTAACGCACTGTCCAATCTGGGGTTACTTTCGCGGTTCGTGGGCATGGTCACCGACTCCCGCTCCTTCATGAGCTACCCGCGGCATGAGTATTACCGACGCGTCCTATGCAACCTCATTGGCCGCGACGTCGAGTTAGGAGAAATCCCCAACGACCCTTCGCTATTGGGGCCGCTGATTCGAAACTTATGCTACGGCAACGCCCGGACATACTTCGGCTTCGATGAAATTCTTGGGTCTTCCTCTTTTGAAAGTCGACCGCCTGACAAGCACAGAATCTCAACTCACAACTCCGATGCAGCGTTGGCATCGGGCGGGCCGCCACCCGCAGCGGCCTGAGACAATTCGAACACGGTCCGGCAAAGGACCAGGACGGCGTCCGGGCCGCTCGAATTCAGTCCGCCATGGAAGGGACGGTCGGAACCACAGGTGAAAGGCCGTTTCGCATCTTGCTGACTTTTGGGCACGAGATAACCCAACTCATCGTTGGCCAGCCCACGACCTGGTTTGACCCCGCCAGGCATCCCCCCTCCGCAACTGCGGGATCTCGAACGGCTCGATCCCAAAGCCCGCTCCTGCAGGCTGATCTTACTCCAACGATGGCCATCTCCGCACATATACGCCCGGCCCCATGCAAGCGCCACGTCCTCACTTGCACTAAGGTCATCATGCTGCGTACACGAGATCCATCCATATGACCGCGATCTAACACGCTCACCCAGCCGGCCAGCCGATCGCGCCAAATCTTCCCCGGCATAACCACGGTCCGCGGCCCCATGCCGACCTTAACCATTCGGTCGGCATCACCGATCCGATAGTGCATTGCGGGAGCCAACCGCACCGCCAGTTGATGCCCAAGCGCAAGCGGCTCTGCGTCTGGGGCTCGTCGCATAATCGCCACCCCAACGATGGATCGCACACCTCTACTTAAGCGAAGGCGTCCAGTAGCTCTCCAGGGCACCATTCCAAACAGATGCGCTCTCCCAACCGGGGCCAGTATCTCCTGGGCCACCCTGGTAGAGCCCGCCTCCAATGCCCGGCGCAAGAATCCGCAGGAATTTGCTGTGATCTCCATGGGTTGCGACCACGATGTTTCCGGTTAGTTCGCCCGATTGATCAAGCTGGCCAACACACGATCCGAATCGGCCTCCACGATGAAGAAAACCCGCAAGTTCGTGTCATATATCTCGGGAGGATGCGTCTCGGTAAGCAATCATTGCTGGGGACATGCCAACTTAAAGCCCGCCAGGCGCGCCAGCACAACAGATCAAACCGCGTGTATCAAGGCCGCAACACAGGCCTCACGCACTTACGCCGCTTAAACAGGGGGCACCCCACCAGCCTGGGGCCCGCGCCCCCACAATGTGGTCGGATCTGGCGTCCAGCGAGTGTGCGCCGAACAAATCATCACGTAATTCACCGCCATGCTTCAGGCAAAGCCCGTCGCGCACGCACAACCTCGTCATAAAAAGACCGATGGCGTCCAACACCATGAATCCCACTCTGCGTAAACCGCCGTCCACAACGCACGCAATCGCCCCTAGGTCACCATGCTCTGCCCGTGCTACTTGATTTTATGACCACTCCTTCTGAGAAACACGGGTTTGCTGCCTCCAATCTTGGGCGCAATTTTCACTGGGCCGAAGTCTGCGCGAGAGATGCCCTGCCCGGTGTCGTCCAACGGCGGAACGAGGTTGAGCTTATCCCCCGGAATTCGGTCTCGAAAAGCCTAAAGCGTGCGCCTGCTCCAAGAAGCACGCCACGCCCGAACGGGCCCAAGATACCTCCCCTCTCGACCTCCAGCGGGGGACATCGTCGTTTAAACCATTACCATGGCCGGACCTCTTCGCACGCCTGATGCAGCCGCCTTGGATGAATTTCAGAGAATCAGGCGGTCATATCTGGTAAAGTCACGGGGCAACGGATCGAATCCACTCTCGCCTGACCGTACACCAACTCCAGACCCGCGCCTTGCGAATCGCGGCGCCTCTAGCGATGGTCTATCTGGCCAGTACCCATCTCACAAAGCGGGCACAAGGCGACAGCCACGGCACTAAACTGATTCGAGGAGCCCAACGCCGTCTCGGAATTCACGATACCTTGACAAACACAAGACGACTCCACACCGGGCCGAATTCCCTTACTCGTAACTGACGCTGCCACCGCTGCGAGATTGCAACCACTGCTCGAAGGATGCCGGGCTTTCCACCACTAACACCCCTTGCGCCATGGCGGCATGTCCATTGCCACACAATTGCGCGCAGTAAATCCTGTACCGTCCCTCACGGGTGGGCGTGAAATGCGTGGGGACGCGCATACCCGGGATGGCATCCTGCGTGAGCCGCATAGAAGGAATCTTGAATGAATGAATCACATCCTTGGAGCTCACGTGCACAATCACAGGCTTGCCCACGGGCACATGCATTTCATTCAGCGAAGTAACGTCGTCCCGGCCCGCCGGATCCGCCGGATCTATGCCAAACAGATTCGTCTCACTCACGAAGCGTGGATCTTGACGCCCCAACCGACCGTCTGGACCTGCATATCGGAAATTCCAGTTGAACTGTTGCGCCATGACGTGCACAACTGTTGCCTCCTCCTCAGCAGGGAATTGCTCGCTCACATGCGCCCAAATTGGAACCGCTAGAAAAATCAAAAGCAGTCCTTCTACCGTGGCCACACCGATTTCCGCATAAGTCGAAACATGGCTGCGCGCACCCGCAGGGTCTGGCCGCGGCTGACGGCGCTGCTGAAACCGCCACAACACATACACAAAGTACATGAGCCAGCCTACGAACAACAAGATCATCAGCCAGTGCACGTAGCTGATGAACCGGTCGATACTGACCCCGTGTGCCGACGCCACTTCAGGTAAACCTAGAAATCTGACCATGATCAATGCTCCTGCTGGCGAGGTTCTAGAGCGGAAGTTTTCTTCTCATGCCGCACTGCATGCACGAAGAACGCCACGACCCCGCTCAAAACCAACCCCACGATGCATACCATAGATACAACCGCCCATGCTAGGCCCTTGGAAGCCGGAGCTCCTGGATCCCCGTAACAAACCGCGCAGGCAAGCGCCGAGCCGGGCAGACATAAAAGCCCCATCCCGACCCTCCCCACCTGTCCGATCCATCCCTTCTGGCTGCTCATGAGTATAGTTTCGAACTCAGTTTCCGAAACAAATACCACCCATACAACAGTACGATTCCGCCAGCCACGAGGCAGGCGAGGCCGAGCCCAAGGTCACCACTGAAGCCCGTGTCGCTGCTCGCTCGGGACAACAGTAGCGCCGCGGTACCGAACCAGAGCAAACTCAGCGCCGTCACAAACACCACATGCACGACTTTCAGCGACATACGTTCTCTGTCTCTTGATTATGGTTTTGGCGTGTCTCCGTGTGCCCAAAGGCACAAACCCATCAGCGCCACGAAGAACAACACCGTAAAAGCCAGCAGCACAAAGATAACATGTCGTTCCTGCAACACGTGCATCAAACGTCCCGCCACCAAAATGGCATTGACGCCGGCTGCGACCAACACCAATGCGGTACGCAAGCCGGCATCGGGCAGCGGCGCATGTGCTACTCCCACCATGCACAAGGTGACCGCGGCAATGATCAAAAGGACCGATCGCCCCTGACAAACCGCCGCACGATAGGAATTTACAGAGGAGCTCGTGTCATTCATGCCTGTTCCCTCCTCCAAACGATGGTTTCTAGCTCAAATAGAGCACCGGAAAAAGGAAGATCCAAACTAGGTCCACGAAATGCCAAAACAGTCCAGCGACCTCGACCCGGTTGGTGAAATGCTCCGGATCCACGTGCCATAACCGACTCCCTGGTCCCCACAAGTACGCGAACACTACCACCCCCCCCAGCACATGCAGGCCGTGCAGACCGGTCATGGTGTAATAAATGGCCAAGAACGTATTGTGACGAGGCGCATAGTTCTGCATCCGATCGATATCCGCGCGGGGTATGGTCAGTTCCTGCCATGTCCCACGCGAACGGCGGCCATCCAACAACTGCCGCCGGTCCTCAACCCAACGACCTTTCAACACCACCGCCTCCGCGGTGCTCTTGGGCCCAACCAAGTGCCCTTCGGCAATGCGACCGTCCTTGAGACGGAGTTCGTAGTGCGTCCATTTGTCGTGATATTCATAGCCCTTGATGCCGAGAAAAATGCAGCCCAGCAGCAGAGTGAGTCCGGTGTGCAGTTTAAACTGGTCCAACCTTCGCGCTTTGCACGCGGCCCACGCCAGGAAAGTCGTCACAGCCGAAGCGGCCAATAACAAAGTGTTCAAAGTACCCAGCGGCACGTTCAGCCATCCTTGTGGCCATGTATCCGGCGGAGCTCCGACGCGCAAAAAGACATAGGCCGAAAAAAGCCCTCCGAATAGCATGACCTCAGATGCCAAGAACAACCACATCCCCAACTTGGCATTGTAAACGCCCGTATCCGGGCGAGCATGAACGGTGTAAGCGATTTCCATGGTCGAGTCTCAGCGAGTGCGTGTCCCCACCCTCAGCGAGTATGGGCAACCGGGGGCCGGTCCTGAGGGAGATAATCCCCGTCTTCATCCAAACGGCCATACTCGTAGGGCCCGCGGTAAACCTGGGGGAGACGCAGAAAATTGCCATGAGGCGGAGGTGTGGGTGTTTGCCATTCCAAGGTCGTGGCTTGCCAAGGATTGTCACCTTGAACCCGCTCTCCACGCCAGATACTCCAGAATAGGTTGATAATGAAGGGCAGTTGAGCCAAACCCAGGCCTACGGCCGCCCAGAGAATGTAGTTGTTTAATCCCAAGATAAAATCACTCAAGGTCCCTTCCACGCCGGGGCTTATGCGGGCCGAATAACTGAGACCGCCGTCGGCCATGCGCCGAAGCATGCCCGCGAAACCTTGGGCAAACATGGGCAAAAATACGGCATTCATAAACAGGAATGAGCACCAGAAATGAACCCGGCCCCAAAACTCATTCATGCGCCTCCCTGTCAATTTCGGAAACCAGTGATAGATCCCGGCAAAGAGGGCAAAGATGGTCCCGGGAGCCACCACGTAATGGAAGTGCCCAATCACGTAATACGTGTCATGCAACTGAATGTCACTCGCGGCAAATCCCAATGGCAATCCAGTTAGCCCGCCAATCCCAAACATGGGGAGAAAAGCCAGAGCGAACAACATGGGGGTGTGGATTCGGATACTGCCGCCCCACAGAGACATCAACAAGCATGTCAGCAGGATGACTGATGGAATGGAAATAATGATTGTTGTGGTTTGGAAGAAAGTCGAGATGCGGGTTCCCATGCCGGTCAGGTACATATGATGCGCCCAAACAATGAAGGACAGAAAACTCAGCGTCAGCACCGCGTAAACCATCGTGCGATATCCCCACAGAGGCTTGCGAATATTATTGGCGAGCACTTCCGCCACAATTCCCATCGCGGGTAGAATCAAGACGTAGACTTCTGGATGCGCGAGGAACCAAAACAGATGCTGCCACAACAAAGGGCTACCTCCACCGCTGATTTGGGCGGTGGCTCCTCCCACCGCCAGGCCGGTGGGCAGAAAGAAACTCGTGCCAGCTACCTTGTCCATGAGCTGCATGATGCCTGCCGCTTCCAAAGGCGGAAATGCTAGGAGGAGCAGAAACGATGCTGCCAATTGTGCCCATACGAAAAAGGGCAGCCGCATCCACGTCAGACCGGGCGCCCGAAGCTGGACAATCGTGGTAATAATATTGATGGATCCCAAGAGGGAGGACGTTATGAGCAGCACCATGCCGATCAGCCAAAAGGTCTGTCCATCAGTGGGAATCACCGTCGCCAGCGGGGAGTAAGAGGTCCAACCTGCTTGAGCAGCCCCACCCGGAATCAAAAAGCTGGCGAGCATGACCACGCCTCCGAGGAAGTAAAGCTGGTAGCTTATCATATTCAAACGGGGGAAGGCCATGTCATTGGCCCCGATCATCAGCGGCACCAGGTAATTGCCGAATGCCCCCACAGCCAGCGGCACAATTGCTAAAAAGACCATAATAGTACCATGCATGGCACCAAACATGTTGTATAAATCCGGCGACATAATCCCCCGACTGGCCGGGCTCCCCAGTACCTTCTCGAGAAACCATCCCACGAGAGGAATCGGTTCCCCTGGATGCGCGATTTGCCAGCGCATCGCCAGAATGAGGAAAAACCCCAGCAGCAAGAAGCAAAGTGCGGTCAGACCATACTGAATCCCGATGACTTTATGGTCCGTCGAAAAAACGTAGGTCCGCCAAAAACCCGTGGCATGCGCTGGACCGTGAAATTCCCGCGCCGGGAATTCAATGCTTCGCGTTGTCGCCTGCACCATAATCTTGTCTCCTCAAAAACCGGGCCTAAGTTTTAGCGCATTTTGTCCAAAGCAAGAGAAACAAGTAAAAGCGGCAGATACAAAATCGAGGCCAAGAAAAGTCTTCGTGCGGCGAGGTTCGTCCGTCGCCTCGCGAAATGCACAGCGGCTGCAAGGTAGGCAACTCCTGCCAAAACGGAGCTGACGCCATACCATGGACCTGCCAAGCCGGCTGCCCAAGGGACCAGGGAGAGCGGCAAAAGAAGCAATGTCCACAAGACCGCTTGTTGCCCCGTACGTCGGCCGTCAGGATCCACTTGCGGCAACATGCGGAAACCAGCCCGTGTGTATTCATCCCGATACAACCATGCAATGCCAAAAAAATGCGGCATCTGCCAGCAGGCCACGATTCCAAACAAGGACCATGCTTGAATGGAGACCTCGCCGGTCGCTGCGGCCCAACCCACCACCGGGGGCAATGCGCCGGGCACGGCGCCAATCCACGTGTTCAGCCAAGTCACTCGTTTGAGCGGGGTGTATACCCCCAGGTAAGCGATCAGGGCCAGTGCACCCAGCACGCACGCCAAGGCGCTGGTGCTAAGAGCCAAAACACAGAGCCCCAAGATGCTCATCAAAAGTCCGCAAACCAGGGCCGTCCCGGGTTGAACCCGGCCACGGGGGAGTGGCCGATGCTGCGTTCGGGGCATTAATGCATCCGCTTCCCGTTCCATCCATTGGTTGAGAACGGCGCCTCCTGCAGCCAGCAAGCCCATCCCGACTGCCACCCCGAGCAAGCCCGACCAACTCAACGTGCGCTCCGCTACGAAGTAACCAACCAATGTGGTCAGCAGGACCATGGAGGTTAACCGAGCCTTAACCAACTCGGAGCAGAGCAACCAGTAATCTCGGAGGCGAAGCACCTCTTGAGAAGCGGTTGTGACAGCGGCTTTGATTGGGGTGGCAGGTTGCATGATGGACCCTAACTTGTTCATGAACCAGCCGGGGCCGGCGCCGGCATCTGCTCGCTCACCACCCGCGGTTCCTGCATGCGCGGCCCATGGGCGGCCAGAGCCAAAAGAGAAAAGCCCATGAGAAGCGCCGCGCCTGTGATCACATGTACCGTGGCTATGTCTGCCGCCTTGTTGGACCAAACGGTCCACGCACCCAACCCGATCTGGAGCAGGGTCAAAGTCACCAAGACACCCGTACCAAACCTGGCCGCATGGCCTCGGGGCAAGACGACACACGCGCGCTGCCATGTTAAGAGTACCGCGCCCAAGACAACCACGGCCATCAGACGATGCGCCATATGCACCCGGATGTGGGCGGCTGTGATGTCGTTATACGCTCGGGCTTCCAATCTTTGACGATTATACGCAGCGATGGATTCCGGATCGGTAGCTGGCCAGAGCCGGCCGTAAGCCAATGGAAAATCAGGAATCGCCAGCCCAGCGTGTTCATGTCGCATGGTAGCACCCAGAATGAGCTGGCCAAGAATCAACAGGGCCGTCGCCAAGTACCAGGATCGCAATGGACGCAATGCACGCCAGCCTTCCAAAGCCTCGAAGCGCCCCCAAGCCCGAGAGGTCAGCAGGGCCAGAGCCGCCATTAAGACGAAAAACAACTGAGCCAACGTGGCATGAACGATGCCCAGCTCATCCTTGAGTTTGACTACGCGCAGGCCCCCCAACACACCCTGCAAAATGACCAAACCCAACGCACTGAGGCTCAACCACCGCAAGCGAGCCGGCTGCGGCCGGCAACGAGGCCAAAATCGCCCACCCACCAACGCGGCAGCGCCCACCACGCTCAACACGACTGCATCTTGCCATCGGCTGGGAGCCAAAGCGGCGACGATGAGGGCTATCCCAAGGAGGATGGCGCCACCTGAGCGCAACCAGGGGCGAGCTGGCGCACCTTGCATCCACACCGCAAGGACAAGAGTCAAAAACCCGACCACCGCTCCCCACAATCGGTGGGTATGTTCATAAAAAATCCCGCCAATCCAATGCGAGATTGGAAAGAAGAAGAGGTTGTAACCGTACGTGTTGGGCCAATCCGGCACTGCCAAGCCTGCCCCGTGACTGGTGACCAATCCACCCGCCCCGATCAGGCCGAGCACAGCGCAAGCCGTCAGCACGGCAAACCGGTGCAGCCCTGAAGAAACTTCCCCTCGCATTCCCACGCCCACACAGTCTTTGTGGACCGCCGCTGTCCCGACCGTGTTTCCCGCGGCAGTCCGCCGATTCCACGACGGCCTTACTTGGCTTCGAAAACGAAATCCACGTTCACCACCCCGTCCGCAACCTCAATCTCGCGCTTCAAATCGCCCAGCTTGCGGTGTGAAGCTTCCAAGGTGTACTTGCCCGGCGGCACATCTTTGATCACGAAGGATCCATCTTCTCCGGAGAGAGCAAACCATGGATGATCCGACACACAAACATACGCAAACATCCACGGGTGAACGTCACACTTGAAACGCAAAAATTTCTCGGGAGCGTCGAAGCTGAATTTGAGGTCCGGCCCGCCCGCCAACTGAGCTTCATTTCGGGTCTTGTTACCTGGAGCTGTCGGTGTTGCATGGACATTGTGCAGCAAAGGATCGGAGTTTTTTACCAAAAGTGTCTGTTTGGTTTGGATCGCCAAAACGTAGGGCACATACATACATCCTCTCTGATCCAGCACCGCAGGAGGCGCAGTTGCACCGGTGCTTTTACCGGTGATGCCAGCCAGAGAGACAAAAACGTCGGCCAGCTCGCCATTAGGACCAACCCGAAACATGGGCACTTGCACGGCTCCCTTGACGAGCTTGCTGCAGTTTGGGTCTGCGGAAAGGTCTTTTACGACCGGATTGGCAGGAACATTTCCCTTGAGGATGATCTTGCCCCGGATTTCCCCAGCCAGGGCTGGAAGATGTGGCCCCCAAACCAGAGCCACGGCCACTGCCCATTGCGTCGCCCAATATTTAGTTCTCATGAATCCCATGAAAGCCCTTCGAATTCCAAATTTAGCGTGACCGGATTTGTGGTCAAGCGTTGCCGCCCGGGTTTGCACAGGAACCTTTGGGCCGCTTCGCGATTTTGGTGCAAGGCGACTCCATCGAAAACTGAGCCTCGTTCAAGTTCCCGGCAGCAAAGATCATTGACCACCGCCATGCCCAGTGCCTGAATGAATGCATGTCGAACGTTCCTGAGAACTTGCGCTTTACCAAGACACACGAGTGGGTCCTACTCGGCGACGGCCTGGCGACGGTCGGAATTACGGACCATGCGCAGCGAGAGTTGACGGATATTGTATTTGTGGAGTTGCCGGCGGTGGGACGAGAACTCCAAGCTGGCGAGGCATGCGGAGTGGTGGAGTCGGTCAAGACTGCCAGCGACCTTTACAGCCCCCTGACGGGTCGTGTCGTAGAGATCAATCAGCCTCTATTGAGCAATCCGGGATGGATCAACACGGACCCTTATGGCCAGGGCTGGCTTTTCAGGCTGATCCCGAGCCGACCGGAGGAATTGGACCGGCTGCTGCGACCAGGGGAGTATTTGGCGCAATTGGGTCAAAGTTGATTTGAACCGGGCCTGGCGCGGCCCGGCATTTGCCCGCTCGGGTGATCCTCGTTAGTTTTGAGGTTGTGCAACCGGCACGAGTTCGATTGTTCATCAAACCGTGGTGTCCGTGGTGCCAACAAGCCGAGGACTGGCTGCATAGCCGCGGCATCCGATATGAACGCGTGGATGTGACCCGGGATCATCATGCCTGGGAAGAAATGGTGCGTGTCTCAGGACAGACGCTGGCTCCGGTGTTGGAAGCCGATGGATTGATCTTGGCTGATTTCGGCCCGGAGGAACTAAATTCCTTTTGGCAGACTCATTGGGGAAGCGACCAATAAAATGGCAATTACGATTCATCCTCCGCCTGGTGGTTCAGGCTGCGGCCAAGTCGTCTCAGGACCGCGGTTGCCGGCTTGGCTGCGTCGATCACTGCCCACCAGCCCGACCTATGGTCGGACCCAAGCACTATTGCGCGAGCTAAACTTGCATACGGTTTGTGAAAGCGCGCGGTGCCCGAATCATTGGGAGTGTTGGAGTCGCGGCACTGCGACCTTCATGATCGGAGGAGACCGATGCACAAGGGCCTGCGCGTTCTGCGCGGTCACGACCGCGCGGCCTTATCCGCTGGATCCGGACGAACCTCGGCGAGTCGCAGAAGCCACGCGACGTCTTCAACTGCGGCATGTAGTGATCACGGCCGTGGCCCGGGATGATCTTTCGGATGGCGGAGCACATCATTTTCGACGCACCATTGAGGCAGTCCGAGCGCTCAATCCGGGCATTGTGGTGGAGGTCTTGACGCCGGATTTCAACGGACAAGAGGCTTCGGTGGCAACGGTTCTGTCTGGTCAGCCTGATATTTTTAATCACAACCTCGAAACGGTGCGCCGGCTGACACCGCAAGTACGACATCGAGCTACATACGATCGGTCCTTGACAGTGTTGGCCATGGCGCGGCGGCTCAGCGGCGGGCGGGTCATCACCAAGTCCGGGCTCATGCTAGGCTTGGGCGAAACCCCCAACGAGGTCTTAGAGGCGCTGGAAGATTTGCGACGCGTGGACTGCGAGATCGTTACGCTTGGGCAATATCTGCGCCCCACTCTGGCCCATCTGCCGGTGGTCGAGTATTTGAGTCCGGAACGGTTTGCATGGTATGGGGAACAGGCTCGGGCCATGGGCTTCCGTCACGTCGCAAGTGCCCCCATGGTGCGAAGCTCATATCATGCCGATGATTTTCGGCTGTCGCCTGCCTCCGGCACGCACTGCGGATCGTAAAAAGAGTTCGACAAGGAAGTGCCTTCTCAGAGATTTCGAGAGGGGCAGGATCCGAAGCGAGGTCTGTTTGAAGCCGTAAGCGGATTCGCTCAAGGTCTTCAAAGTCTACTCGGGAAGACACGGGCGCGGCGCGGGCCAATGGCCCCAGGCACGTCCCCGGAGGCCATCCCAAAAAAGGTACCAGAGAAACAGCGTGTTGAATTTCAGATAACGCGGGCCGAGCCGACGCGGTTCGGTTGCCATGCGGTAAAGCCAGGTCAATCCCGCTTTTTGCATCCAGGACGGGGCATCTGGTTTCAGGCCGGCGTTCGCCTCGAAGGCAAAGCCCACAACCAGGATGACGCCGCGTTGGAAACGCGTCTTGTACCGAGCTGCCCAACGCTGCTGTTTGGGTGCACCGAAACAAACCCACAGGTAATCCGGGCTCAGCCGATTGATTTCGTCCACCAATGACTCCTCGTCGGCTGGATCAAGGCAACCATGGATGTTGCACCGACCATGGTAGGCACCGACGAATTGGAGCCCTGGGTTCACTCGTGTGAATCGTGCGCGCAACCGTTCAGTGCACAGTGGGCTGCCGCCAATCAGGTAATGCGAACTGCCGTCCGGGGCGTGCTCCAGGAAGTAGCGCATGAAAGCCGGACCATACACACGATCCCGCAAACCGGCTCCTGCGAAGTTCATGCACCACGTAAGTGGAGTGCTGTCCGAGACTAAGCAGTCGAAGCTGCTCATGACGCGTCGGAATTCTGGATCGTGTCGTACCAAGGTCACGATTTGCGTGTTGGAGAAAGCCACGGAAGTCACACAACGTTGGCGCGCCCATTCGATACAGCGGGCGCTGAGGTCCGCGTAATCGGTCACCAAGAGGGGAACCCCTAAGACGTGAACGTGGCGAGCAACCGTGGTACCCACATCCATGGCGGACAGACTATGCATCGGCAGATGTTTCAGGGAAGGTTCGGTCCCTTTCTTGTGCCCTTAAAAAGGCGCCGTCCGCCGATTCCCGGGATGGTCCGGATTCCGATGATGCGGAGTCCCTTGAGCACGATGGGCCCTCTGCATCCGTGGAAGCTCCGGCCCCCACGCTCACATTCACAATGGCAGGGCGAACGAGCCGACCTTGGAAATGAATGCCCGTAGCCAAAGTTTCGGATACCACGGCGCCAGGCGGCGGCGTTTGTCCGTCGGGCGTCTGGTGTCGTTGCGGGTCGAATGGCTCCCCAGGTGGGACTACAAACGGGACCACGCCCAAGCGGCGGGCGGCATCCCGACAATGATTTTGAAACTGCGTCAGTTGTTCAATGAGGCGGGGTTGACCCGAGCGCAGGCCGGCGGTGTACAAAGCGAAGACGTGATCCAGGATCCATACCAACACTTGCAGCCATTCACCCTCGGCTCGGCGCAACTTTTCAACTTCCAGGCGGAGAGTGGCCTTTTCGCTGTCGTTGGCTTTCTGTAGGAACGCTGTGAAATCGCGCAGTTCGGCGGCCATGCGTTCGGCAACCTCGCGTGCCTGGGCGGCGGTTCGAGCGGCTTGGTCTTGGATAGCCTGCCAATTGTCCGTAGCTTCAGCGATGCGACGCGCGACCGCTTCGGCATCTCGAGCATGGCGGAGCCCTTCTGCCAGCGTGGCAGCCTCCCATCGTCGGCAGAAGGCGCGGTACTCTAGCCAATAAGGCAACACAGCCAGGATGGCGCCCGTGAGCATGCAAAGCGTGCTGCTTGCGATCACGATGGCGCTCAGGGGCTTGTTGGCTTGCAGGATCCAGTAGGCGGCTGTCGCCACGAGCAAGACGTCAGCCAGCCAAAATGGCCACCGATTCAGCCGCAAAGGCTGTGAAGCTTCCATGTGAGGCAGTCTGCCGGGCTGTCCCACGGGTTTCAAGGATCCAAAAAGGGGCGCGTTCCGTACGGGGAGCGGTTCCGAGCCGGTCAGAATCCGTTGGCATTTATTTTGCCTTTTCCAAGCGGAAAGAGGCAGGATCCAAGTAAACGGGCAGGCTTTCCAAGGTCAAGGCCAACAGGCCATTAGTGAGCCATAGGTTTTGGATTTCTCCCAAGCCCGTGACCAGTCGAACCGGACTCTTTTCTTGCGGCTGGGCAACCGGCAGGAGAACCGGTCTGGGGGGAGCGATGGACCAAGCGACCCATTTTTGTCGGCCAGAGGCATTGGTCAGCACCAACCACCAGTCCTCCGGCCGCTCCAGATTGTGACGAAACCAGAGGGCGTAACCGCTGAGCTCGCGGGTCATCGTTTGAACGGCGCGATAGGCGGGCTTAGGGGTCAAATCCGGATGCACAGTACCGAAGTTATGCTCGCGCTCGTGAGGGTCCGGTCCATCGTTTTTCCAATCGTACCAAATGGACAACGGAATGCCCATCCACAGATGGAAGAGTTGTTGCCGCACCAAGTACGCAGCCTGCTGTTCCTCCGTGACGTCCTTTCCATCCGTTGACCAACCCCATTCGCTGCTGACGATGGGGATGGGTTTGCGGCGACCTGGTGGTGTTGATTGATCGATGGCCTGGCGCAAACGACGATAATCCGGCTCCGCCGTTTCCGGAGGCTGCCGGAATCGGTATGGGTGCACGCTCACTCCGTCTAAATGGCGCAGAATGCCGGACGAGAGAAACCGATCCATAAACGGAGGATCAAATCCGGAAAGGCTTGGTGCAATGAGGGTGGCTTGCGGGTCTGTTTCGCGTATAGCCTGGCAAGTGGCCTCAGCCAGTTGGAGATACTCTTCCACATTCGGCCGGGGTCGCCAAAAAAAGATATTGGGCTCGTTCCAAATCTCCCAAACGACGCCACGGCCAGCGTAACGTCCGGCTGCAGCCGCGGCCCAACGGGCAAAGGCTTGGATGCTCTCAGGTTTGCGGGGCGAAGCCACCTGGATTTCGGGCCGACCCGTGATGGGGTTGGTAGTCTGCACTCGGTCTTCATACAGAGGGTGGGAGTAATCCAAGATGTACAACGGACGCAGTTGGCGGCGTTCTAGATTCCGCGTCAGTTCCTCATAGGCCGTCCAATCATAATGACCGCGTCGCGATTCAATTGATTCCCAACTGAAGTCCATGCGGATGAAGCGAAAACCCGCGCGTGCAATCATGTCCAGGTCCGCTTCGTGACCGGTGACGAAATGGATGTTAACGCCCACACCCTCGGGCAGGACCAGCGGAGGCAATTGGGCCGAGGTGGTCCAAGCCGGCGGATACAGCAGGAGGAATGCATAGAATCCGCGCATGACCCAAGACAAGGTTGAACTCAGGTGGGAGTCAAGGTTCGATCCCGAGTGACTCAGGATCTGTACTCGGCGAAGAAGCCTCATTATGCGCAGGCATTTTATCCCAAGCGTCCCAAAGCAAGCGGAGAATTAGAGCGGCCACAACGCTCAGGTACACAGTTCGAATCAAAGGCCGTCCGCGAGTCACAGCCATCCGTGCGCCCAGTCTGGCCCCTACGGCTTGGGCCACGCCCATGGCCAATCCCAGCTTCCAGCTGACCATGCCGCACCCCGCAAAGACGACCAGTGATCCCAAGTTGCTCGCAAAATTCATGATCTTGGTTCGCGCCGTGGCAACCGTTAGTTCCAGCCCGCCCCAACTGACCAGAACCATGGTCCACAAGGTGCCGGTGCCTGGTCCGAAGAATCCGTCGTAAAACCCGAGAAGGATCGCCGCCAGCGGTTCCATCTTTCCTACCGGAAAGCGGGCATGGCGTCTCAAAGCAGCGAAGTTTCGTCGCAAGGCCACTATGAAGGTGGCCGCCAATAAGAATAAAGGGATCCAATGGCGTAGGGACCTGTCCGCGACGGACTGCACGGCTAGGCTGCCCAATGCGCCGGTGGTACAGGCCACCAGGGAGCCTGGCAGACAGTCCTGTAGGCGTACCCAGCCCGCATGACGAAACCGCCACGTTGCGGAGCCCGAACCGCAGGCCGCTTGTAATTTGTTCGTACCCAGCGCCACATGCGGTGGCAATCCCCAGGCCAACAAGGCTGGCACGGTCAAAAGACCGCCACCACCGGCGATGGCGTCCACCCAACCTGCAAACCCGGCGGCCAGGACCAAGATGCTCCACCCCGCAAGCTCTGCCACAACCAAGAAGCTATGGCCGCCAGTCTCAACTTTACCAGCCGGAAACGCATATTGAACCATCCCTTACCCGCCGGGGCAGGCCGCACGCGGCCAAGTGGTCCGTAACGGTTTGGTAAAAAGAGGTGACCGGTTTGAGCCGGCTCGTGAGATGAAGTGACAAGGCTCGAAAGTCCAGCGGCGAACGCCTGGAGGGCTGATCGCACCAGAGCAGTTCAACGCTCACCGATTGACTTGACAGATGTTCGGACCTCTAATCGCCAGGATGGGTCATGCCTGGCTCCGTTCAAAATGACAGGCAACGAGGCATTCCGCCGCCGCAGGGTAACCGCGCTTCAAGAGGCTCAGACTTGTTCCAACGCGACAACGGATGGTAAATTGATTCCGTATTCGCGCCGATTGCGCAACAACTGTTCCGACGGGCCGATCGCAGAGGCTGATGCCATGCACGGACTGATCTGAATCTGGTTCCAAGCCACGAGGCCCCGCGTGGCAAATCGAGGACTCTCTTCCCATCTGAGGGACTGGTCCTGCAGCCGGACTCGCCACTTTGACCAGCCCGGGCTGTTCAAGCGATCCCAGCGGGACCGGCCGCAAGCTTGCGCAGGTTCCAAACGGCCGCATAGGCTGGGCGCCTGTGCGTTTGCTGGATCGCTATTTGCTGCGGCGACTGATAGGCCCCTTCGGGGCCTGTGTGTGTGGTTTTTTGCTGATTTGGATCGTGGCGGACTTGTTGGGCCGGATGGAAGATTTCCAGAGCCGCCCTCTGGCATGGATGCATCTAGCAAAGTATTACCTCTGGCGACTACCGGAGTTCCTGGGCTTGGTGCTGCCCATGGCCCTTTTGCTGGCGCTGTTGTATGCCTTGCACCGCCACAATCGTTGGAACGAAATTACGGCCATGCGCGCGGCTGGCTGGAGTTTATGGCGCATTGCGTTTCCGTATGGAGCCGTGGGCATTTTGCTGGCCGCTCTGCTTGGGTTTCTGAATGAGAAAGTAGCGCCCGTGGCTGCTCCAAAGGCGGAAGCTGCCCTTCGGACGCGAGAAGCGACTGACGAACACCCCACGTTCGTGCGCAATTTCGGGTTCATGAATCACCGGGATCAGCGGTCGTGGCATGCAGATCGATACGACTTACTAACTGGCCTGATGGAAGGGCCGCAGGTTGAATATGCAACGCCTGAGGGGCGCCGTCGCTGGTTGTTTGCATCCCGGGCGATTCATACGAATGGGCATTGGATGTTTTACGACGTGCGTGAGTTTGAACGAGTGCCGCAGGGAGAGCGGTTTTTGGTACCCGTTCGGACTCTGCCTTTTTTGATGATGCCAGAATTTATCGAAACCCCGGAACTGCTACGAAGCGCTCATCTGGTGCAGAGCCGCTTGCAACGGCGCTTCAGTCGCAAACTGGACCTACCGGTTTATGCACTGCGGCAGTACGCGAGGTTGAACCCGACCTTATCCAAGGAGGAACGAGCATGGCTTGAAACGCAGATTCACGGCCGACTATCTCAACCTTTCACGTGTGTGGTGGTGGTTTTAATCGCACTGCCGTTTGGCCTTTCATCGGGTCGGCGCAATGTCTTTTACGGGGTTGCGGGAAGCGTGTTTGTGGCGTTTGCGTATTTTGTCCTGCAACAGGTGGGATTAGCATTAGGCACAGGTGGGCACTTGTTGCCGTGGTTGGCGGCTTGGTGTCCCAATCTGCTTTTTGCGGCGGTCGGCACAATTTTGATCCTGCGGTTTCGATGAGCACGCGAGGGTCCCTGTGGGAGCGGCTCCCTGCCGGAGCACCGGTTCTGGCGCAGGCGGAGTGGGCGCTGCGGCGACGCGTTCAGTTGGAATGGTTGGAAGCTGTCCAGCAGGCGGCTGCGCGGGCTCCGGCCGGACAGGGGCTGGAGGCGGCGCTGGAGGTCGTGCAAGAGGCTCTGGCCGCGGAAGCTGCCCTAGTGGTTCTGCTCAATCCCACAACCGGGTTTCTGGAATGGCAAGCGGCCTCGGGGGTGTCCGCACGTTGTCTGCAACAGCCTCTGCGGGTCAGTGAGGGGATCCTGGGTTGGGTCACGCGCACAGGCCGCGCGACTCGCGTCGATCGCCTTGGGACACATCCGCGCGCGGAACGTCTGCGGCCCCGTGCGCAATCTCTCTTGGCGGTGCCTTTGGAGGTAGCCGACCCTGCTCGTGGCGTGCTAGCGGTGCTGGCCGACCGGGAATGTGCCTTTGGTCCGGAAGAGCAGTCATGGCTGGAACTTTGCGCGGACGCAATGGCCCGATTAATCCGCCAGGCATGGGCCTTGGAGCGGGAACAGCAGCGGGCCCGGATGTTTCAAACATTGGCGGAATTAAGTCCGCGGGTACATGCTGCTGAAAGCTTGGAAGATGCGCTCGGTACCGTGACCCGGGAGGCCGGCCGGTTGATGCAGGCCCGGCTGTGTTCTTTACTGTTGCTGGATTCCACGGGTCAGTGGCTGGACTTACGCGCTGCGTGGGGAGCCGGTCCTGCTTACCGCAACAAACCGCGTTTAAGTGTTGAGGAAAGCTTCGTGGGTGTGGTGGTGCGGCGGGGTCGGCCGATGCAGATTGCCAACGTGCAGACTTCGAGTCGGTACCAGCACACAGCGGTAGCACGTCAGGAAGGTTTGGTGGCACTTTTGAGTGTGCCCTTGATCTGGGGCGGTCATTGTGCGGGAGTGCTCAACGTTTACAAGGACCACGTCCACGTGTTTTCGGATCTTGAGGTGTCCGTCTTGCGCGCGTTTGCCGATCTATCGGCGCAGGCCTTGGATCGGGCGCGTTGGCATGAACGTTTGCTGGAGGTGGAGGAAGAATTGCGCCGTAACGAGCGTTTGGCTGCGCTGGGCTTGCTGGCCGCGGAAGTAGCGCACGAGGTCCGCAATCCCCTGACGGTGATTCAAATGTTGTATCATTCCCTCAATCTGCAGTTTCCACCTCACGATCCACGGGCGGAGGATGCGGCTGTGTTGGGCCGAAAGATTGAGCAACTCAATCGCATTGTGGATCGGATCCTGGATTTGACTCGGACGGGCCAACCGCAGTTCGCATCGGTCCCCATCAACCCTTTGTTGGAGGAGCTGGCGCGGTTGGTGCGGCACAAATTGCGGCAACACCGCATCGAGCTGGTGTGGGAACCGGATCCACGACAGCCCCGCGTTTGGGGCGATGCGGGTCAATTGGAACAGGTTTTTCTCAACCTCGTCCTGAATGCGACGCAGGCCATGAGACAGGGCGGAGTGCTACGCTTGAGGACCCATGCTCGCGGGAAGGACGTGGATGTCGTGGTTCAGGACACCGGACCCGGGTTGTCACCTGAACAACGGCGTCTGGCATTTCGGTCTTGGTTGCCTTCAACGCGACCGGGTGGGACTGGTCTGGGTTTGGCCATCGTAGGCAGGATTGTCGAGGCCCATCAGGGGCGCGTGCGAGCAGAAGCCCCAAAATCCGGGGGTACTCGAATCCGAGTGACCTTGCCAGCGGCCCCGCCAGCCGAAGGCGGCTCGGCCGGTGCATCCTCTGATCCATGCACAGTCTCTGGGTAACGTTCACCGAATTGCTGGTCACGCCTTTTCGTCACGGCGAACTCATTTGGGGGATTGTGCCCTTGTACTTTGCACTGGTGTTGAATGAGACGACCCCTGCCAAAGCGGACTTTCGGACCGCTGTGCAAACGGGCTTCAGCTTTCTCTGGTCAGCGGCGCATTGGACCTATCCCTCTTTGAAAGACTTGGGAGATTCCCCCTGGCCCATGGCGCCATGGGATCGACTGCCAACAATTAATGTGTGTGTCACCTTGGCGGTCGCCTGCTTGGGTGTCTTGGCACTGGCTGGAGGGTTGCGCCGGCGGTTCTTCCGAGGCACACGCTTTCTGGGACATAGTCGATTCGCTAATTATTTCATGATTGCAATTTTCCCGATTCAATCCGGTCACTTGCCTTGGACATGGGAACGGGTAGCTGCGGTTGCCGTATTTGCGGCGCCGGTATGGATCATTCTGCATATTGGTTTGATGCCGCTCCGGCGCTGAGCCAAGGAGTCATGCCCCTTCCCATGGTGGGGAACGATTCGTGCCACGGGCCCTAAAGGACGGCCTCGAGGATCTCGGAAAGTTGCGCTGCGTTGAGTGCGACCGGATTCGTGCGCATGCTGTTGGATTGAAGAGCACGCTCAGTCAGATCCGGAATCATCGCTGGTTGCAGACCGTAAGCCGACAGTTTCGGTACGCGCAATTCCTCCACCAAGCGACTTAGCCATGGGACCAGATCAGCAGCACTGGCCTGTGCATGGCCCGTCAGTACGCGAGCTGCTTGGGCGTAACGCTCTACGATGCCGGACCGAGCCGACCGGCTTTGCAAAACCTGGAGATTCTTGGCGATGACAGGGACGAGCAAGGCGCCACATACAATTCCGTGAGGAACCGCAATCACGCCGCCGATGGGGCCGGCCAATCCGTGCACCGCACCCAGGCCTGCGTTGCTCAAAGCGAGCCCGCTCAGTAAACCTGCCAGAGCCATGTCCGTACGGGCGGAGAGATCTTGGCCGTCGGCCCACGCCGTACGCAGGCTGCGAGCCACCCGACGAAGACCCTCCAAGCACCAGGTATCAGTCCAAAAGTTGGCCCGGGTGGAGACCCAGGCTTCCAACAGTTGCGTTAAAGCGTCCAATCCGGCAGCAGCGGTAACTGCAGGAGGACAGGACCGGCTTAACTCCGGATCCACCAGAGCAACTTGAGCCACGAGAAACGGGCTGCGGAGACTGACTTTCACGCGACGCTCCGGTACAGCCAGCACAGCATTGCGCGTCATTTCTGCGCCTGTACCTCCGGTGGTGGGCAGGGCCAAGAACGGCACACCAGGCCCGGGCAAGCTGCGGCCCGCCCCTACCACTTCGAGATAATCTTCGATTTCTCCACCCCCGCGCAACAGGCCAGCGACGGCTTTCGCCGTGTCCAAGACGCTACCTCCGCCTACGCCGACGACGCAGTCACATTGTTCCTGCCGCGCCAAACCTAGGGCTTGCCGAACGGTCGCCACTTCAGGTTCGCCGCACACGCCAAACCGAACTGGCTCTAATCCAGCTGCACATAATGCGCTCTGAATGTCCCGGACGCGCTGAAGACTGCGGCCTGTAACCAGCAACGGTCGGCGTCCATAAGCCCGCACCATGTCGGCCAGCTCGGCTCGCACCCCTGCTCCGAACAAAACTCGCGGCGGCGAGACCAGTTCCAGTCGAGGCAAGCTTTCGCCGATTGCAGCTCCTGGTTGCATTGACTCCATTGGAGAGATCGGGCGAGATCCGGTCAAGCGCAGGGCATGAGCTGTTGAACGACAACCTCGCAGGTCCATGGCCACCGGGATTCTGCCTTTCCGGCTTCGTAAGAACAGCGTCTTGGCCCGCCCGCTGGCGCAGCGCCCAAGGAGCGTTGCCGTCCTCAAGCGGAGTCCAGGAAAAGCTGGCCTCGGAGCCTGCACGCCGCTTTGCGCGGTCAGCCGGCTCGGAGGACCAACCCGGCCAGCTAGCTGGTGTGCAACCACGAAGCTGTTGGACAGACGCTGGTCGTGTCTTGTTCCCATTTGCCCCTGGGAAAAAGAAAAGCCACACTCAACCGGCGTGGAAGGATTGCCTCCATCCTGTTCACGGTTGTGCGGAGATGCCCCCTTATTCCGGGTTCGAGGTCTCACCAAGATCTACGGATTCGGCCCGGCATCTGTGCGTGCTTTGGATGCCGTGGATTTGGATTTGTATTCGGGGGAGTTCATCGTCCTGCTGGGACCGTCCGGCAGCGGGAAAACCACCCTCCTGAATCAACTGGGGGGACTCGATGTGCCCACGCATGGCGAAATCTGGTTCCAAGGCTGGGATTTGGCCCGTGCCACGGAGGCGGAACGAACATGGTACCGACGTGAAGCCGTAGGTTTCGTTTTTCAGTTCTACAACCTTATGCCGAGCTTGACGGCATGGGAAAATGTGGCCTTGATCACGGAAATTGCTCCGGACCCCATGGACCCGGAAGAAGCTCTTCGCCTGGTGGAATTAGGCGGGCGCTTGGATCATTTCCCATCCCAACTTTCCGGCGGAGAACAACAGCGGGTGGCCATCGCGCGGGCGATTGTCAAGCGTCCCCGGGTTCTCCTTTGTGACGAACCCACCGGCGCACTCGACGTGCGAACCGGCGTGGCCGTGCTCGAAGCCATCGAACGCGTCAACCGTGAATTGGGCACACTGACCGTGGTCATCACGCACAATGCCGTGATCGCAGACATGGCAGATCGAGTGATTCATCTCATGGACGGCCGAATCCATCACGAGCGTCGGAATCCTCGGCGTGTTTCACCCCGCAACTTGAACTGGTAAGTGGCCGGGGTCGGTAGCCAACCTTTTTGAGTGACCGCCTCGGAACGCACCTGGGTTTGTGATGAATACGCTGAATGCATGCAATTGCTGAATCGGAAACTGTGGCGTGATTTGCGGCGGATGAAGGGCCAAACCTTGGCGGTGGCCCTTGTCATGAGCTGCGGTTTGGCGATGCTCATCATGACCCGCAGTTTGATCCGGTCGCTGGAGTATACTCGACAACATTACTACCTCACACACCGATTTGCCGACGTCTTTGTAACGTTAAAGAGAGCTCCCTACAACTTACTGGATCGACTGCGAGCGATTCCGGGTGTGGCCGCGGTTCAAGCCAGTATTGCGATTCAGGTTACTGTGGACCTGCCCCATCTGGATGAACCGGCTAGCGGTACTGTCCGATCGTTACCTGAGGCAGAGCCACTAAATCTTAATCGGCTCTATCTACGCAGGGGACGATGGTTGCAAACGGGAGAATCGCATTATCTCCTGGTCAGCGAGGCTTTTGCCGAGGCTAACAAACTGCAACCGGGTGACACGATTGCTCTGTTGCTACATGGTCATCGCGAAACTTTTCGCATCGCCGGCTTAGTGCTTTCTCCAGAGATCATTTTCGAGGCGCGTCCGGGTGCCTCCTTACCAGACAACCGGACGTACGGGACCTTTTGGATGTGGGAACGAGAGCTGGCAGCTGCGAGTAACATGGAGGGTGCATTCAACTATCTGGCCGTGGCCTTGGGTCCAGGGGCATCAGCCCAGGCTGTACAAATCGCGCTGGACCGGTTGTTGGAACCCTACGGTGGCCGCGGGGCTTACGCCCGAAAAGACCATCCGTCCCATACGCGTGTATCGGATGAGATTTTTATTCTGCGGATCCTGTCAGTAGGTTTCCCCGCCTTTTTCCTCAGTGTGGCCGCCTTTATGACCCATGCGGTGTTGATGCGGCTGCTGAGCTTGCAGCGTGAACAGGTTGCCATCCTCAAGGCCTTCGGCTTTTCAAACGCCCAGGTCGCGGTGCACTACCTGAAATATGGCCTCATAATAGCCGGTTTGGCTGCGGGACTGGGCACACCGCTGGGGATTTTGCTGGGTCATCGGATTGTGGGGCTCTATCATATGTTTTTTCGGTTCCCCGATTTGCATTTCCGTCTGGATCCGGGCGCAGTGCTGGTGGCCCTAGCAATAGGCACGCTGGCAGCTGCTGCAGGCGTTGGCACGGCTGTGCATCGGGCCGCTCGGCTACCACCTGCTGAGGCAATGCGGCCGGAATCGCCGGCGCAATATCATCGGGCTTGGCCGGAACGAATTGGATTGGCACCCTGGCTGCGTCCGGCAGCCCGCATGGCACTGCGAAATCTGGAACGACATCCAGCCCAAGCTCTCCTTACGGTCGCCGGACTCTCACTCGCCACAGCATTACTGATTGTGCCCAATTGCTTTCGCGACAGCGTGGATCTGCTGTTGGGATTTCAATGGGACATTGTCCAGCGTCAGGATCTCAATGTGGGGTTCATTGAGCCGCGGACGCTGGATAGCTTGCACTCGCTACGCCGGTTACCGGGCGTTTTGTCCATAGAGCCTTTTCGGGCTGCGCCGGCCCGCATTCGCTTCGGGCCTCGCTCCCGGCAACTTGCCGTGGTAGGAACGCCGGCAAGGTCTTTGCACAATCGGGTAATCGACCGGCGCTGGCGTCAGATCCCGTTGTCGCCAGCCGGCATGGTGGTGTCGGCTAAACTGGCGGAGGTGCTGGCGGCTCGACCGGGCGATTTGCTGGAGGTCGAATTCTTGGAGGGCCAGCGGCGCGTTTGTCAGGTACCGTTGCTCGCGATCTCGGAAGACCTAACCGGTTTGGGAGCGCATATGGACTTGGACGGGCTCAATCGTTTGCTCGGTGAAGGAGCCCTCGTAACCGGCGCCAGCCTCGCTTTGGATTCTCTTCATCGCCCGAGTTTTCTCCGAGCTTTGAAGGGAATTCCCCACGTCAGCTGGGTCAGTATCAAGGACTCGTTGCGCGCCAACTTCCGGCAAACCACCGCTACCAGCATCAACGTGATCCAACGGATTTATCTCGCTTTTGCGATCGTGGTGGCTTTTGGAGTCGTTTACAACAATGCTCGGATCAGCCTCGCTGAACGTGCACGCGAGCTGGCGACCTTGCGCGTGTTGGGGTTGACCGAACGGGAAGTAGCGGCTGTGCTGTTGATCGAGCTGGCGGTGCTTGCTTGGCTGGCTATCCCAATAGGACTGGCGTTGGGGAGCGTTTTGGCCACGGCGATCGTGGAGGCCATCAATACTGAAACGGTACGTCTGCCGGCCGTATTGACTTCGCGTAACTACTGCTTTGCTGCGGCGGTGGTGCTGGGGGCTGCCCTACTCTCCGCGACGGCCGTATTGCGGAGGATTCAGAGGCTCGACTTGGTGGCTGTGCTCAAGGCCCCAGAATGATCCAGGGCCAGCAAGACTCAGAAGGCTGATGGCAAGTCCGACGAGGCCTGGCTATCCCAAGCAATACCGGCAACCGAGGCGGCCCCGATCTCATCCCTCCTCAGACATTCCCCCCTTGGCTAACGGGATCTTTTCGCCTTGCCGCAGCCCGTGCGTGCAGACGCGGACCGGCCCCCCGACTTTGACAAGGCGCAGGGGAATGGGATCGCTCTTTTCAACGGCCTTACTCCGCGCGGCTGTTGGCGACCCCTGTGTCCAGGCAAAGAAGCGCATTGTCAGAGGGGTCCGCCACCGATATTTCTACGCGGTCATGATTCGTGCTTTTTTGCTGGTCTTGGAACCGCAGCGGACGTGGGATGCGATCGCCATGAAGAACCGTAGCGTGGCACGCATTTTTTGGACCTATGTGATGCCGCTGCTCATCCTCGGTTCGGTTGTGGAAGGGCTGGGAATGCACTTCTGGGGTGAATGGCGGGGAGAACCGCTCCGATTGAAATTGATGACCGTCCCAGAAGTGATTGCGATTGAAATCGTGCACATCGGAGTGTACGTGGCGGTGCTCTTTTTCGGCGCCAAGATGTTTAAAAGTCTCGGTGAAACTTTTCACGGCAATCACACCTTCCAGCAGGCTTTCACGGTGGTTGCCTACGGGTTGGGACCGTTTTGGACGCTGCGTGTCCTCGATGCGTGGCCAGGAGTCAGCCCGTGGGTCACCTATGCCTTGGGAATGGGGTTCATGTTGGGGGTGCTTTACCACGGAGTGCCGCGCGTCATGATGCCAGATCCACCACAGGCCTTCGGACTGTACCTCATTGGGAGCCTGGTAATGGTTTTGGCCGTAGGACTCGGGCGTTTCTTACTGGTTTGGTTACAGCAGGGGCGATTTGTGGAGCTGGAACGTCTCCTGGTTCGAACCATTCAGACCCTGTTGGGTGGATGACACATCAACTCGCAACACGGCCCAGTCGACGTTTCCACCAAGGCTCTCAACAGCAAGGCCGGTATTCCACTCTTTTGGAAGCCATGCGGCTCTTGGGCCTGACTCTACGTTTACCGGCGGAAAAGACGGCGCACAGTTCCCGGGTGACCGGACGACGCCATCTCAATCCAGCACAATGCCTCTTCGAATGAAGGTGGGCACGTCCAGGTCTTCGCCCCGATGGATGTTGGGTCGAGTCTTCTCGAAACGTCCGCGTGTGGCAACGTCGAGGGGGAGCGTGCCTTGTTGCCAGCGGCCCCGGCCCTGACGAGACGCCGACGACGAAGGGAGCGACCGCTCGCACTTGCTCCCGTTCCCGGCATTTCTCGCGTCGGATGCCCCTGCAGCCCTCGGCTCGACCGTATCGGTGGATCTTGCGACACTACCATACATGACTTGAGCCGGTCCGGACCCTTCGGCCATTGGGGTGGATCCATGTTCCCTTGATGGCTCTAATGAGGTCGCTCCGTTGCCTCGGACTTGGCCTCGCCGAGTGACTAACCACAATACACGAAGCCGGTTTTGCCAATGCGGTTGCAGTCCGGCACCCACCAAGATTTCAGCCCGAGGAGCCCGTTGGCGCATGCTTCCCACGAGCTGCTCGACTTCGACTGCGGTCAGGTCGTTTCCGCCTGTGAGGTAAACGAGGACAGAAGTAGCTGCCTGGAGGCCTCCTCCCCCGTCCAGCAGGGGGTGTTGCATTAAAGCTGCCTCTAATTGTTCCAATCGGTCCGAGCCCTCTGCTTGAGCAGTTACAAAAACACTCTCGGCGTGTCTACCCCGCAGGAGTTCGCATAGGTTGTCCAAGGGCAAGGGAATCAAACCTCGTTGAGTCAAAGCATCTCCAAACGCCTCTAATCCTAATGCCAACACTTGGTTCACACGCTCATAAACCTCCAGCAAGGGCGTCCGTGGAGGGAGCAGAGGCAGAAACTTCTGATTCGGTACGCATACCAGTCCGTCCGAGGCAAGTCGCAGCTCTTCCAAGGCCGATTGGGCTCGTCGTTGCCGCAAATCTCCCTCCCACTGAAAGGGCATAAAGACAACTGCCAAGACCCTGGCACCGGCCTCCCGGGCGGCTCGGGCCAAGACGGGAGTCATACCGCTGCCCGTGGCCCCGCCAAGACCCGCCACCAGCAAGACCCATTCAATTCCCTGACACAGTTCCACCAGCCGGCCGTAATCTTCTTGAGCCAATGCCCGCGCCCGTTCCAGCTCATCGACACTGGTGCTGTTAATTCTACCACCACCCCGCATTTGCACACAGATCACGCCCGAGGCGAACTCACTTGGTTCATCCCAAGGGGATAACACCACGGCCAAAGACCTTTCAGAGAATGAACCCGAGCCCAGACAGCGGACCAACCGACCACCCGCCGTTCCCACACCGATCAGGCGGAGTGTTGCGTGAGGGCCCGGAAGTTCTGTAGAAGCCTCTTCCCGAACCAAAGATTTTTCCGTGACCATGGTTGCTATGGACGATGAATCAGTGACCGTAACCGCTCGGCCAACCCGCGCATCAAACCGCGCCGTGCAGGTCGAATCCGTTGCTGTTGCTGAGCAAATTTTAATAAGCCGATTCCGGTGGCGAATTCTGGCTGATCCAATGCCGACTTCAGTCCGTTGACTCCCACGGTTCGGCCCAAGCTAACCGGCAGTTCGAATACCTGCTCGGCCAGTGCGGCGACATGCGGAATGCGCGCGCAACCGCCGCACAACTGCACCCCTGCTCGCAAACAGTCGTACAAGCCAGCTTCTTCAATTTCACGCCGCACTAACTCAAACGTCTCTTCCAGCCGCAAATGCATGATCCGACGCAAATGTTCGAGATTCACGGACCGCAACGGTAAACCTACGTCGCTGGTCAGGTCCAAGGTCTGGCCCCGAATGCGGTCCTCCACAAACGCTGCCCCGTAGTCCACCTTCAATTGTTCGGCCCGATACAATGAGAGCTTCAACCCCGAGGCCAGGTCGTTGGTCACATGATCCCCACCCACAGCCAGCACACCTGCGTGGCGGAGAATCCCTCCAGCAAATACCACGTAATCTGTAGTGCCCCCGCCCATGTCGATGACCAAAACGCCGTCTCGTTTCTCCTCGGGATTCAAGACGGCCAGAGCCGAAGCCAAACCGCTGAAGACAATCTCCTCGACCTCCAAGTGCACGGAACGCACGGCCCGGATCGAATTCTGCAGCCGATGCAGTTCTCCCGTGATCACGTGGACACGAGCTTCCAAGCGCCGACCGAGCATTCCGACCGGTTCCCGGACATCGTCACGGCCATCCACTTGAAAATGCTGCCGCACTGTGTGAATGACCTCTTCATGGGCCGGCAAGCTTAAGGTCCGCGCGTTGCGAAGTACCTCTGCCACATCTTCCTCTGTAATGCCTCCGTCCGGGTCGCGCACCGTGTGCACGCCGCAATTGTCAAACCCGCGAATGTGCCCGCCAGACACGGCCAGGTAAACCGTTTGAACCTCCACGTTGGCCATTTGCTCGGCCTCACCCACGGCCTGGCGGATGTCGGCCTCTGCCCGTTCCATGTCTACGATTTCCCCTTTGCGGACCCCGCTGGAACGGCTTTGACCCAAACCAATAATGCTCAATTGCCCCTCCTCATCCAATTCGCCGACGATCGCGCAGACTTTGGAGGTCCCAATTTCCAGCCCCACCACAATTCGGGTCGCGTCGAACATGACCTTTCCTCAGCCTCGTTGAGCTCGGCCCGGCGCCGGCGGAATACCATTGGTTTCCCCCCCGCGCCATCGCACCGGTATGTTGTTGCCGACTGCCAGATCCAGCGTCTCGATGCAGCGTTGATGACGCAGCCCGGCCTCGTAGATCTCACGCCAACGCAACAACTGCCTCTCGAAATCTCGCAATCCGAACGTGATTCGGGCGTCGTCAGCAGTCACCACTTCTAGCACCCCGTCGCCTACGGTTAGTTCCCGAATTTCCACCAGACCGGCCATGGGGGAGCGCTGCAAGGCCTTTAACCACCCTAGTGCTGCTGTGATGGATCCGTGCTCAAGTTTTCGACCGGGTTGGACCTCGTGGAGCCCTACACCCCGCAACAGGGGCAGGGTCGGCTCCGGTGGCGGCCCCATCCCTACCAAACGCGGATCCATCGGTGGCACCACCACTCCTTCGCCATCAATCCCGTATTGAACGAAATCGACTCCGCCGCCCGGCAGGGGCAGGGGCACCTGCACTATGGCCAAAGGCCGCCGTTCCCGGACATGAATGCGCAAGGTATCCGGAAAAACCCGTTCGACCCATACCCCGGCCACATAAGGCACCAACTCCAATCCGCGCTTAACTTGCGAGAGGTCCAGCGCCAACAAGTTCATGCCGGGTTGCACTCCCGCCCAACGACGCAATTGATCCACCGACAAGACTCCATCCGTGTACACTTCGACTCGCCGCAATTGAAAGCGTGGATTCTCGTAAAACAATCGGTTCTGCAACCAGGCTCCGCCATACCAAAACAACAAAGCCCCCACTCCGCATGCAGCCATCAGTGCCGACAACCGTGCCGCCAGCCGCATCCGCGCTGAGCGAGCTGCCTCAGCCCGCATGCGCACGCTCAGCAAACGGTCGCGTCCCAACCGTCGATTTCGCAAGTTCCGACGCCAGCCTAGCATCGCAATGGCTCCCGCGATGTTCTGCCTGTTCCGGCCGATTTGCCAGATCGCTGCCAAGCCAACGCTATCATGCGTTCGCACAGATCCTCATACGTGATGCCGGCAGCGCGTGCCGCCCGGGGCAGAGCACTTGTAGGCGTCATGCCTGGCAGCGTGTTCACCTCCAACACGACCGGTAACCCATCCGGCCGTACGATGATGTCCACCCGACCATAATCCCGCCCTCCGATAGCGTCGAAAGCAGCCCGGGCCGCCGTACGAATGCGCTCAGCCGTTATTTCATCCCACGGCGCGGGACATAAATACTCTGCGGCGCCCGGTGTGTACTTGGTGTGGTAATCGTACAAACCTTGCTTCAAGCGCACTTCGCTGATCGGCAGGATTTGGTCCCCTAGCAGCCCAACGGTGCATTCCCGGCCCGTCACTTTTTCCTCCACCAACAAGCAAGTATCGTAACGCCACGCTTCAGCTAGTGCGCGGGGCCAATCCGCGCGATCCTCCACCAACTGCAAACCCAAACTGGAGCCCTGGCGTGCTGGTTTGACTATCAACGGAGGTTCCCACCCGACGGGCCAGGCAGCCTCCGGACGCTCGATCACCATATATCGGGGCGTAGGCACACCTGCGGCTACGAATCGCTGCTTACTCAATATCTTATTAAACCCGACGCGGCTGGCTTCCGGCCCACATCCCGTGTATGGCACACCCAGCTTTTCCAATTCCGCTTGCACAGTGCCATCCTCACCGTAAGCGCCGTGCAGAGCCAGAAACACGACATCGGTTCCTTCCGGCAACACCCAGCCGGGTTCCGCCGGGTCCAGCTCATGGACTCGATGCCCGCGCGATCGTAAAGCGGCCGCCACACCGAGGCCCGAGCGCAACGACACTTCTCGCTCTGCTGAAGGGCCGCCCATCATCACCGTAATCGTTAGCTTGCGCTCCAACATGCTTCCCATGGGCCTTCCTCACCCACCATCAACACCTCCGGCTCCAGCTCCACGCCGCATTGAAGGCGAACATGTTCTTGAAGCCTTCGAATCAATCGCATCACGTCCGCTGCCGTAGCTCCCGGCTCGGTCACGATGAAATTCGCATGCTCACTACTGACGCGAGCCCCTCCCTCGCGCCATCCCTTGCATCCCAATCGATCCAGCAACATCCCCGCAGGCATCCCTGGCGGATTCTTGAAAACACAACCAGCACTGGGGGCAGCCGGTTGGGTCGCCCATCGCCGTTCACTGTAAAGCCGCATTCGTTCTTGAATCTGCTCGCGCGGCGCCGGTTGACCGCGCAACACAGCCGCCAATGCGATCCGGCCTTTCAACCCCTCGCACGCGCGATACCGGGCATCCATTCGTTCCGCAGGCCAGTCCTCCACCCTACCGTCCGCATCCATGAAACGCACCGTTTCGACCACATCAAACATGCTCGAACCCATGGCGCCCGCGTTCATGCGGAGCGCGCCTCCCACACTGCCCGGAATGCCCTCCAAAAACTCCAATCCGCTCAGACCAGCGTCGCGCGCCGCCAAGGCCACCGCTTTCAATCGTGCGCCCGCGCCACAATCAAGCCGGTTCCCCCACACCTTCACATGTTGCCATTTATCCTGGCTGAGGGCCACTACCACACCTCGAAAACCTGCATCATGAACCAACAAATTGGATCCTCGTCCGATTACCAGCAAAGGGACCTGCATCTCCCGACACAGCCGCACCACCCATCCCAAATCTGCCTCATCGGCAGGCTCAACCCAGAGATCCGCTGGTCCCCCCACCCGCCAGGTCGTCCGCCGCGCCAGTGGTTCATCCCGCAAAATGCGCGCCTGTGGGGAAAGGTTTCGCTGCAACTGTTCCAACAGCTTGCCGACCGCAGCCGCTTTTGAGGTTATGGAATCCATTTCGCTGCTGCTCCGCTCAAGTCAGGCCAGTGTTGCTCGCGCTAGAATCCTGTCCAAACGCCGGCGCTGCCCGTGGAGTCCCTGCAACCGAACCACCGGCTCGATGGGCCTCCATCGCCGCCAGCAGGATTTCCGCCACGCGTTCTGCAGCATCCGGTCGATGCCAAGTTTGCTGCACCTGCCGCATCCTCTCTCGGGCCAATGGATCTTTCAACAAACTGCCCAATTCAAAGGCCAACCGTTCCGGGGACGCTTCAGATTGTAAGATCATTCGAATTGCCCCTGTCTGCGCCAAGCAACGCGCATTATGCACCTGGTGGTCATCGGCCGCTGCGGGAAATGGCACCACCACAGCGGGCACGCCCACCGCCACCAGCTCGGCCAGGAAGGAAGCCCCCGCGCGTGATAACACCACGGTAGCCGCCAAAAGAAGATCCGCCACCTGATCCGAAAAGGCCATGACTGTCGCAGGGATTCCCCTGGACGCATACCCGGCCCGTACTGTGGCCTCATCCCGGAACCCGGTTAAGTGAATCCACTGTGGCATGGAGACTCCCGTTTGAGACCACCGGTCCAAACACGCAAGCACGCTCACATTCAGCGGGTGAGCGCCCTGACTGCCGCCCACCACGAGCACAACCGGTCTCTCAGCATCCAAGCCAAAGCTGCTAAGCACACGCGCCCGCCGCTCAAGTCGTGCTGCGCCGATCAGCCGACTGGCGAGAATGATCTCCCGTCGCACCGGTGTGCCGGTCACTCTCACCCACCTACCATGCACCCGGGGACAAGCCGCTTCGTACCCCACCATGACGCCTCGCGCCCATCGAGCCAGCCAGCGGTTCGCCCGACCAGGCACAGCATTGGATTCATGGAGGAACACCGGACAACGGCATCCCAATGCAGCGAGCGCAGCCGGCAACGTGGTGAAACCACCCATTCCCAAAACTGCCCAACGCCCGGTGCGCCGGAGCAATTTACGCACGCAGCCAATCGATCGAAGCGATCCGACTAAGCACGCAAAACGGGTCCCTGATTGCCAACCGGCCACGGGCAAAACCATGGTGTCCACCCCGTGGCAACTTCGCGCCGCCCGTTGATCCACTTCTTTGGGTGAAATTAACAGAGTCACTCCCACTCCGCGTTCTTGCAACACCTGGGCAACTGCCAGTCCGGGAAACAGATGTCCTCCCGTGCCCCCGCACGCAATGGCCACCTGCAGCACATTCCGCCCCTGCGCTCTGGATGCTCTCCCCACGGTGCTTGCCAACGCAGCGTCAGGCACAGCGGTGCCATCCATTGTGCAACAGGTTTTCACGGACTCGGCGCTGACTCCTCCTCCAACAAAAACGGATTCCGCCTGACTGCCTTTCGTCGAGAGGCCGCAACAGCAGGAGCCCGTCGGGCCACACTCAGCAGGAGCCCGACCCCTGCCAACGCAGCAAGCAAACTCGATCCGCCGTAACTGATGAAAGGCAAAGGCAACCCCTTGTTGGGTAACAAACTGGTCACCACGGCCATGTTCACTGCCGCCTGCATTCCCAGCCACAGAGTGACGCCCATGGCCAAAATCATCCCAAACGTTTCCCGGGCGCGTAGCGCGATCCGCAAACCACAAAAAACCACTGTCACAAAACCGGCCACCACTGCCAGTGATCCCACCAAACCCAGTTCCTCCCCGATAATGGCAAAAATGAAATCGGTGTGGTGCTCAGGTACAAATCCCAGTTTTTGCCGGCCGTTGCCCAGCCCCAAACCTGTCCAGCCCCCAGAACCCAGTGCCAACATCGCTTGGTATGTTTGAAAACCGCTTTCCAGCTTGGTTTCTTCAAGGTCCCACCAAGCCAAGACGCGACGCGCACGCACCGGGTCTTGCCAAACGAACCACCCAATGGCCGCCGCGGCGCAGAAGGCACCTGGCACAATCCAACGCAATGGGGCACCAGCAACCACCATCAAGGCAACAGCTAAGCCGCCGAGTAACAGGGCTGTGCCCACATCTGGCTCCAGGAACACCAGCCCTACCAGTAATGCTGCGCAGCTGGTCGGTCTTACTAACCCCCGCAACGTGGTCAAGGACCGTCCGTGTCGATCCGCAAACCAAGCCACCAGCAGGATGACCCCCAGCTTGGCTAGCTCCGAGGGCTGGATCCGCACATCCCCCACGCCCAGCCAGCGCCGCGCGCCGTTGACCCTGATGCCCAAACCGGGGACCAGCACCAGCACAAGCAAAACCAACGTTAGGCCATACAACCACCATACCCATTGGCGCCAATGCAGATAATCCACCGCAGCTAATGTCCCGCAAAGAACCAGGCCCGCGGCACACCAACAACACTGGCGGAGCAGAAAATGCGGCCCTGCCTGGCTCATGCTGGAGCTGTACAACATCACCAATCCGAGCGCCAGCAGGGCCGCCACGCAAAACATCAACGTCAGAGCTACCCCGCGCATTGCTGCCACGCCTGGGAATGTCAACAGGGTTCCTCAGCCGATTCCGGACGGCACCCTTGCTAAAAACCGCCCGTGCCCTGCGGACGCGCCTGCGGTGGCGGACTCGTTGGGACCGTGGGAGGCACAAATGCCGGCGCTTCCACGCGCGCCGGAGCCTCCGTGCGCGCCGCAGCGGCTGGAATTCGGAGCTTGTCACCCACCCGGATCCGATCGGTACGCAGTTGATTGGCCTCGCGCAAGGCTTGGACGGTCACGCCAAACCGCCGCGCAATCTTCGTCAGGTTGTCGCCGGACTGGACCACGTACACCTGTTCGACCGCGGGTACAGACCCGGTAGGCGCGATCATCGTACCGGAGGGCGTCGCTGCCGAAGCTCCTCCCTGGGTCGCAGGGACCACCAACTTTTGGCCAACCCGAAGCCGCTTTGGATCCACCCCTGGATTGGCGTCCAACAGTGCCCGCAAGGGCACTCCCACTTTACGCGCGATTCCGTACATCGTGTCTCCTGCAGCCACTGTGTAATCCGAGGCTGACGCAGGAACTGCAGTTCCCACACCCGGTGGCGCAGTCATCGTCGGCCCCGGAGTTGTTGGTACAAGCGCTGCGGGTGGTTGCGACAAAACCGGAACGGCAGGAGGCGCTCCTGTCGACGTCAACACCGGCAAGGTCGAGGTCTCAACCATGGCTGGTGGCACGTCTGTCGTCACCAAAGGCGCCAGATTGGTGTCAAAGACCGGTAACGTGGGCGAAAGCTCCGGATAACTCGGCGGTGCCTCTTCGCGCTTGCAGCCCTGCACAATCAACACCGTGCCGATCGCCAGCACGTGCGCCGCCAGTACACAGAAAATGGCCGTTCGCACGCGGGAACGACTCTGCTGCTTTTGCTCCAACAACGAACCCTGTGGCAGAAGTGGATTGTCCGCACTCATAATCTTTAAGCCCGCCCTTCCAATGATGACCGAGGGGTGATTTGCTCCACTATGCGCGAAAGCGTTCCCTCAGTTCGCCATCGCGCAAAAACCTTGTGTTGCTTCCGGTGTCGGCAAGTCAGATTCGCCTGCTTCAGGCGACGTTCCCGCTGCCGTACATCGGTGCTCAAAGAACCTGCCGTTAAGCTGAGCCATCTGATTGAATCTATCGGGGCGCAACCAACCGGCCGGGGGGCACACGTCAAATTGACCGCGCTCGCGACCCGCCCTAAGCGACTGCTTCTAACACCGGGTCTGCTCGAGTGCAAGCCGCAACCGGGTCGAAGGCACGAGTCCCCCGAGGCCACCCCGTTGGTAGCCTGCTCAAGCGTGTCGGATCCTAAGAACGCATCGGGCTTCATCGGATCTTCAAAGTCGCCAGCGCCAAAACGGCAAACAAAACTCCGAGAATGTAAAACCGCGTAACGACCTGGCTTTCGTACCAACCCTTTTTTTCGAAGTGATGGTGCAACGGTGCCATGAGAAAAACCCTTTGGCCGGTGCCCGTTCGCAAGCGTGTGTAGCGAAACCATGCCCGTTGCACCAGCACAGATACCGCTTCCAACACAAACACCCCGCCAGCAATAACCAACACAAACGGCTGATGAATCAGGACCGCCACGACGCCCAGGCCACCTCCCAAGGCCAGCGAGCCGGTATCGCCCATAAATACCTGCGCAGGATGACAGTTGTACCAGAGAAACCCTAATCCTGCCCCAATCATTGCTGCACAAAAAACCGTCAGTTCGCCCGCCCCGGGCACATAAGGAATCTGCAAATAGGCGGCCGCGCGCGCATTGCCGGCCAAGTAGGTAAACACCAAAAACACAAAGGCGGCGATCACGGTGCATCCGATGGCTAATCCGTCCAAACCGTCCGTGAGATTGACCGCATTGGAACTGCCTACCAGCACCAGCACGATCAACAGCAGTCCCACCATTCCAGCCCCAGTCAGCACCGGATACTTGTAAAAGGGCACCATGATTTCCGTCACCAAACGGCTGGTCGCCGGTGTCCACCACAAGTACAAACCGACAAACAAACCCACCAGGGTTTGCACTGCCAACTTCAAGCGCTCGGAAGCCCCCCGACTGCTCTGCTGGTTGATCTTGGCAAAATCGTCGTAAAACCCCAGTCCGCATAACACCAACACACACAAAAGTGTGAGGCATACCGGCGGGATCCAGGCTGCCCACAGTAGCGTGCTGAGCGTCAGGACCGGCACCAGAAGCAGCCCGCCCATTGTCGGCGTGCCGCGCTTGCTCAACACACGCGCCCGCAGATCGCCAGCGGCTTCTGCCCGATCCTGATAGTCCTGGCCAAACCGAATCCGCTTCAACCAGGCAATGACACGCGGGCCCAGCCACCAACTGAGCACCAATGCTGTCAAGGCCGCACCGCCACTGCGCACCGTGATGTAACGAAACAAGCGAAGAAACGACAGCCTTTCCGCCCAGACGGTGCCCTCGACCCAGTCCGCAATCCACTGGCTTGCGTAGTACATCATCCGCGTCTGCTTGTTTCCTTCCGCCACCAAGCGAGTAGCCGGTCCAGCCCTGCTCGACGGGATCCCTTGAGGAGCAACGTGTCGCCGGGTCGCGCCCATTGGCGCAGCGCCTCCAGCAGCGGCTCCAATTGGGCAAATTCCATCACCCGCATCAATCCTGCTGCTCGGGCCCCAGCTGCTATCCATCCGGCCGATGGCCCAACCACGAATAACTGGGCCACGCCCAGCTCTGCAGCCCAACGACCGGCCTCGCGATGCGCCTGTTCCGAATAAGACCCCAACTCGGCCATTTCGCCCAAAACAGCGATGCGGCGTCCGCGACACGGAAGGGCACAAAACGTCTCCAACGCCGCCCGGAGGGAATCCGGGTTGGCGTTGTAGGAATCATCCAAGATCCGCACGCCGTCGAAATCGTGGACTTCCATGCGATGCGGCGCAGCCTTGCACGCGGACAATCCGGCGTAAATGTCGCTCCGGGTGGCGCCCAGCGCCCGTGCCATGAGCATGGCCAGAAGAGCATTGCGCGCCTGATGCCGACCCAAGAGACGCATCTGATATCCTCCCACTAGGGCCGGATCCGGTCCCTCCACCCGGAAACGCGTACCTGCCCAGTCGACGACCACTTGGACCACGCGCCAATCAGCCGCCCCGTCCATGCCTGCGAAAACAACGCGGGCTGAAGTCCGACCTGCGATGGCCGGCGCCCACGAGTCGTCCCCATTCAGCACCAGCACACCCTCCGGCGGTAACAGCTCCGCCAAGGTTCCTTCCTCAGCCGCTACCCCGGCCAGATCACCGAAAAACTCCAAATGCTCCCGGCCCACGCCTGTAAAAATCCCATAGGCGGGCTGAATCCATTCGAGCAAAGGCCGCAGTTCCCCCGGATGATTCGTCCCCACCTCCAAGACGGCCGCCCAATGGTGCGGCTCCAGCTGCAGCAGGGTCAGCGGCACACCCAGATCATTGTTAAAACTCTGAGGACTGGCTAGGACTGCACCCCTTTGTGCCAGAATGGCGGCCAGCAGATTCTTGGTGCTGGTTTTGCCGTTGGAGCCTGCGACCGCAACCACCGGCAAACCAAATTGCCGCCGATGCGCCACCGCCCATCGTGCCAGCGCCGTGCGGGTATTGTCCACTTCTAGCACCGCACATCCGGGGGGATAATCGGACAGTGTGCCCGGCTCCACCAAAACCGCGCGAGCTCCCGCGGCAACAGCCGAAGTCACGAAGTCATGACCATCATACCGCGGACCGCGCAACGCCACAAACAAGGCCCCGGGCCAGACGTGTCGAGAATCCGTACTGACGCCCTCGAGGACCAAATCTGGCGTGCCAGCCATCAACCTGGCTCCCGTGGCTGCCACCACAGATGCCACTTGAAAGCGCGGCTGTTTCACCTCTCCAACAGGCCTCGCTGTCGATGGGTCGCGCTCCATCCTCAGGCTCAGCGTCACCGTTGTCCTCCTTGCTCGCGCTCGAACCAACTCTGCCCATCGGCTCTGGTGGTGGCAGGGATAGTCACTGGCGTCCTTTCCGCCAAACCATACGCCAGACCGGTTTGTGCAGAGGTCGCATGGCGATTGATCACATGATCACGAGTTTGCTGCCTTCGGGCCGCGCGGCCCCCGCTGACGGCGGAGGCATACAACCGATAGGATGGACGTATTGTGTCGTTCATGACTTAATTCAAGCGGTTCCCACTTCTGTTGACGACAGGTCGCTCCGAAGATGAGGGCCCCGGAACTCCTGCCAATTCGGTCTGTATGGACTCCGGCTGGTCGGGCGGCACCCCAAGATATTGCATCACCCGCTCGGCCACCTTCCGAAACACGGGTCCAGCTACCTGCCCGCCGTAATACCCGCGTTGCGGCTCATCCAAGGTCACTGCGATGACGACTTCCGGGCGATCTGCAGGCAAAAAGCCGATGAAAGAAGATACATATTTCCCCGGAATGTATCCTCGGTCACCTTCAGCCTTTTGGGCTGTGCCCGTTTTGCCAGCCACCGTATAACCAGGCACAGCCGCCCGCGGCGCGGTACCTTCCGGCGTGGGTACGGTCTTAAGCGCCTGCACCAGGGCCCGGGCTGACTCCTCGCGCAAAACCCGGCGGACGACCACGGGCTGGTAAGCGGCCACGATTCGACCCTGCCGATCTTCCAATCGTTCCACCAGCTTCGGCTGCATCAAGACGCCGCCGTTGGCAATCGCAGCCATGGCCATGGCCATCTGAAGACGCGTCACCGCCAGACCGTGACCCATCGGAATCTGGGCGATCGAAACCTTGTACCACCGATTTACCGGCGGGACATAACCAGGCATCTCGCCAGGCAAGGGAATCCCGGTGCGCGCGCCAAAACCAAAGGCTCGAATGTATTCGTACAGGCGTTGTTCGCCCAAACGCAGCCCAATCTTGGCAGCGCCAATGTTTGAGGACTTGGTGACAATGCCCTCGACTGTAAGCCGCTCGAACGGATGGTGGTCATGCAAAATGCGGCCTCCAAAAAGGAATCGACCCCGTTCGCAATCAAACACGTCCTCTAAGCTGACCACGCCGTCGTTCAGAGCCCCCCCCACGACGACCACCTTGAAGGTGGAACCCGGCTCCATGTGGTCCGTGATGGTCACGTTTCGGCGCGCCTCCGCCGGTGCTTCTCCCGGAGCGTTGGGGTCAAAACCGGGTAAATTCGCCAAGGCCAGAATCGCCCCTGTTTGAGGCCGGATCACCAACCCCGAGATGTTCTTGGGACGATGTTGCTCCATCGCTTCGGCCAAAGCTTGTTCCAGCATGTTTTGAATGGCTGCGTCCAGCGTCAGCACAACGTTCCATCCATCTCGGGGCTCAACGTCCTGGTCGCGCAACCGAACGACCTCGCGCCGCCGACTGTCAGTCTCAATCACGCGCCAGCCATGCACACCCGCCAATTGGGGATCCAACGTCCGTTCAATTCCGTCTCCGCCTCGTCGTTCCAATAGAACTTGACCATCCACAGTGACTTCGCGCAGTGCCATGTGACCCAACACGTGCGCCGCAAGATTCCGGTTAGGATACCAGCGCAGTTGATCCTCCATGGGATCGGCAAAGACGCCAAACCGCCGCATTTGCTGAAGAGCCCTTCGTTCACGGGCGCTCATCTGACCGGGATCCCGTCCCACATCCAAACTGCTCATCGTTTCCTGGATGCGTTCCCAGGTTTCCACCGGCACCTGCCGCGCCAGCACCACATAGCGATTCGTCCACCACTTTCCCGACTCCGGATCTTGCCGCACCCGGGGCAGTAGACGCATTTGTAAGTCAAGGGCGGACACGCCCAGCAACGGCGCCAAGGCCCGGGCCACCGGGACCTGATAATCTCCAATCAAAACCGGATCTGCGCATACCGTCCGTACAGGCACGCTCGTGGCCAACAAGGTGCCCCGCACATCCAAGATGTCCCCCCGGCGAGGCTGCCGCAGCATCTCCCGCTCCCGATTGCGCCGGGCTTCCTGATCCAGTTCGGAATGCCGGAGCACCTGCAGATCCACAAGGCGGTAGACCACCGCGCCGTACACCACCAGAAGTCCTAGCGCCAGCAGCACCGCTCGACGCAATTGCAGCGAGCCTATAACCCCTTCGCCCATTCGCCGATCTACCGCAAATCCGGCCACGGGCCGACTCCGAGTCCGTTGGAGCCGGCCCCGGCCGTTCCCGCCGCTCCGCTTTGGGGAATCTGCCTGCTCGAATCTTAAATCTCCGGCCACGCACCCGCGGCGATCGGTTCCTCTTCCGACCGCGTCACGGGTGGCGGCCGTAAAATCTCATCCAGAGTCGGGCTCGTGACTTGCAGCGCTTCCAGCCACATCTTTTCGGGCCGTCCATCCTTGAGGGTCGGTTAGTCTCCAGACCTGGGATGGATGCGCCGGCTCCAGCCCCAATTGCAGTTCACGAACCCGCTGCTCCAAAAATCGGGGTGAATGCAGGGTGGCCAGTTGACGCCGCAAGCGTTCGTTTCCCGAGCGCAACTCGGTCAAACGTTGTTCACGCTGTTTGATCTGCCGCCCCAACTGATCCACCTGGTTCTTCAGCCACACATAACCCAGGCCCAGCGAGCCCAGGCATAGACACGCTAACACCACCCAGAGACCGGGCCACAACCATGAATCTCTAGTGCCAGGGCGCGTCCGCGTTTTCATTTCACAGTTTCTCCAACACTCGCAACTGCGCACTGCGGCTGCGCGGGTTGTTTCGCAGCTCGGTCGCGCTCGGTCGGATCGCTTTGCTTGTCACCCACCGTCCCTCGGTCGAACGCGGCCGCCGCAGCTCCGGCACATCCACGCCGCCTGGACACTCGTACGAGCGCACTCGATCCCGCCCGAAATCCTTCACCAACCTCGCCTCCAAGGAATGGAATGTAATCACAGCCAGTCGGCCACCCGGACGCAACAATCGCCAGGCCGCATGCAAACCGCGCTCGAGTGCGCCCAACTCGTCGTTCACCACGATCCGTAGCGCCTGAAATACACGCGTCGCGGGATGACGCCGTCCCCCCGTGCGTCCGTAAACGCGGCATACCAGGTGAGCCAGTTGCCAGGTACTTGCCAGGGGACGCGCTCGTACCACCGCACGCGCAATCGAGCGAGCTCGAGGCTCCTGCCCATAGTCCCGAAACCACCTCACCAAGTCCTCTTCGCCTGCAGTGTTGACCAAATCCGCAGCCGTCAGCCTTTGGTTCGGATCCATTCGCATGTCCAACGGCCCATCCGCTTGAAAACTGAAACCCCGCTCTGGCCGATTCAACTGTAAGGAGCTCACCCCCAAATCCAGTAAGACTGCGTCCCATTGACTGAATTCTAACGCCTCCATGACGTCGGCATAATTGCCCCGACGCAGCTCGTAACGCCCCGCAAACGGCCGCAACCGCTCGGCGGCCAAAACCAGCGCCTCTGGATCGCGATCGATTCCCAACAACCACCCATCCGGCCCGCTGGCTTCTAACAAGGCCCGCGCATGCCCACCCGTGCCCACGGTTGCATCGACAAACCGTCCACCCGGCCGAGGCGCTAACAACGCCAAAACTTCGGCAAGCAAAACCGGCCGATGCCAATCTTCCACAGCAACACCCCATCGAACGTGTCCTCACACTCTAATCTGACCGGCCAAACGCAACGCCAGAGCATCGAGCAGTTGCCGTAGTCTACGTAAGGCACCTCCTGCCACGGTCAGACCTCGACGCTGCAAACCTTGTATGTTCCCTCCAACAGTCCGAATCTCCTCCTCAGTGTCCCGCAGGTCGTTACGCAAGACCTGCACTCGGGCCAAAGCCGCCTCCCGACGCAAAGGCAATTCCATCTGCTCCCTTGCCTCCCAGCACCACCACCGCCGAGCCCCTACCCATGTCTCGGCACAGCGAACCAGTCTCCCGCCAGCGCCCATCGCAGACCGAATGAATCCCAAGGATCCCGGATTGTTCGAATCTCGGTTCTCGGCCGCTCGATCGAGTCGGGGCGACTTCACCGAAACTTGATGGCTCCTTCCCAAAGGACCGCGACGCTCATTTCCGGCTTGATCCACCGAGTCTGTGGCAAGCCGGTTGACCGGCCCCGCACCGAACGCCCCTTCGGAACCGGGTCTGGACCGAATGCGCGGACCCGCCTCCGCACTGAAGGCCGGCCAAGGCAGCTGGTTTCTTAACCGATAGGCACTCTCCCGTCCGGACACTCGCCGAACCGCGCCCGTTGCCAATAACAGACGACCCAGGACCATACGCATGATTATTCCAGCAGTTTCATTGCATCGGCCAACAAGACTTTGTCGGCCGCTTCCACAGCCGCGTACCGCGCTGGACTCCAAATCTCAAACCGATCCAGCAGCCCCACCAGAAGAACCTCCTGATCAATCCCCGCCTCCCGCGCCATGGACTCTGGCAAACAGATCCGGCCTGCGCGATCCACCACCACCTGCTCTGAATGGCTCCCAATGACGCGCTTTAAGACTGTCTTGCGAGGATCCTCGTTCGGCATGGCGTCAATCGTCTTCAACAGCCGATCCATTTGTTCCGCTGGCAGAGCGCGCAAACACGGCCCGTACGGACCTTTTTGCCAAACAATCAAAGTAAATTCACACGTGCCGTCGGCCGGCCGCCATTTCGCAGGGATCTGCACACGTCGCTTCTCATCCACTCCGTGACGATATAGAGACGTGTAATAGATCCGCCCGCTCTGGACCTTCTCGCTCACAAACTATTCACAGGCTCCTCTCGGCCACACTTTCACCCACTTCGCCCCTTTCTTAAACACTTTCCCCCACCAGCCGTCAATGAAATTTGCCGCAAGTTGTTCAGAAGTTATTCACAGCTGTAAACAGCCCACGTGCCAGCTCATTCGTAAGACTGTTCGGCAGCCGCATAATGTAAGCCTCTCCGGCTCTGTGGAATCAGAGTGGCTATGGCCAAGGAGATAGCCTAAATCACAGCTGGCCAGACGGAAGACTTTTGCCCAGTGAGACTCGAGAGCTTGGCTGGATAACTTGATTCTGCCAAGGCACTTCCACGAAAAACCCTAGAACCGCTGAGTTTTCTGGTTCGGGTGTCTTTTGGCGGACGGATGAGTCCAGCGCACCCGTTCGGTGCTTAAGGTCGGTAGAGTCCTACTCTACGAGGCAAGACGTACCAAGGGGGAGCATCCATGAAGTCTGCCTCGGAACACCGGGTGAGACGCGCACCCGTCTCCCCCGCAACTAGCGCCAACGGTAGTTGAGCATGTGGGCGGCACCAGCCGTAGCGAGGCCCGCTTCAGCGCGGAACCCAATTGGGTAATCCCCTCCCATGAACGTGTTGCACCATGCCAAAAAGGGCGATTTGAGGAGGATCTCTAGCGGCAGCGCACGACAGAACCGTTCCAGGGATTCCTTGCAAACTACCAAGCACCTCTCCCCTTTCCGGGAGACATTTGAACTGGCTTTTGATTCAAAGCATAGCCAAGCAGAGTCTTTCTTTGAATGCTATCCAGCTTGCACTTTATGAAACCACCACACGCAGTTTTACAAACGCATCAGCATTCACGCACGATGAACACATCCGGTCGGCGCTGGGCCACAACATTCAAAACCATTTCTACTGTTCGCTCCACAGCCCCCAAGTTTTGCCGTACAACTTCGGCTGCGGCTCGCCCCATTTTCTCTCGGAGGTCTTCTTGACTCAAGAGCAGGTCCAAAGCCTGCTCCAACTCTTCACCGTCTCGGACCTGCCGAGCGCCCCCTCCTTCGATGAGTTTGCGGGCTATTTCCGCGAAGTTCTCCATGTGCGGCCCGAAAAGCACCGGCTTGCCAACAGCCGCTGGTTCGAGCGGATTCTGCCCCCCTTCGGCCGTCAAGCTCTTACCGACGAAAACCACGGTAGCGACCGGGTAAAAATGACGCAACTCGCCAGTGGTGTTGACCAATAAGCAGTCCACCTCTCCCGGAGCATAGGCCGTGTGCGAAGTGATCTCACTTCGGTAAACGAAACGCAACTTTTGCCTGGCCAGAACTTCGCCTACTTCCCGACCCCGCTCAAAATGCCGCGGCACCAGTACCATAAACAGGTCGGGATATTTCGCCCGCAGCCTTAAAAAGACTCGGGCCAGCAATGCCTCCTCCCCGGCATGCGTGCTGCCTCCCAACAAGATCGGCCGCGAGCAGTCCACGCCCAACTGCTGCAAAAGAGCCGGCACATTTAGGGCCGTGCGTTCTTCCAATGGAGCGGCATCAAATTTCAAACTGCCCACCACACGAATCACTTCCGCGCGACAACCCAGTTTTTGCAGCCGCGCTGCGTCAGCCTCGCTCTGGGCACTGACTCCGGCAAACGAGGCAAAAAGCGGCCGGAACAACCATCCCAAACGCAAGTACCAGTGGTAAGAACGGTCCGACAAGCGCGCATTAACGAGAAACACCGGAATGTCCAAGCTTTGGGCCCGCCAAAGAAAGTTGGGCCAAACCTCGGCCTCGATCAGCAGAATAGCGATTGGTTTCACCGCTCCCAGTGCTCTTGCAACGTACCGTTTTCGATCAATTGGGTAATAAATCTTGCCAATGTGAGACGGGGTCTTGCGTTGCAGTTCCCCCATGCCTGTGGTCGTAGTGGTTGAAACCACGATTTTCACATTCGGCATGCGCGGTTCTAGGGCCCGGATCAACTGCGTCGCCAGATTGACCTCTCCGACACTCACCGCGTGGATCCACAGCACGTGTCGGTTCGTAATCGACTGTTTGAACTTTGTGTCGTAACGACCGAAACGCTGGCGGAATCCTGCGCGCCAGTTGCCCCGACGATGCATCCGCCAAAAGTGGTAGGGCGCCGTGCACCAGAATCCCAAACTAAACACCCAATCGTAAAGGGTTCGTAACATATCGGACACGCGATCTATCGCCTGCAAAACCGCCGATGCACTACCAAGCCGTCCCCGATCTGGTGACCCCGACCGGCTGATCTTGTCTTTGTTGACCTCCGTGCTGATCTGCTTTATCCGGGCTCGCAGCGGCCGCTAGAAGCTTGTCTCGAATGATGCCGAGATACCGATCGGCCATGAGATTGTCCTTCCAATGCAACTTGCGGGACCGCTCAAACCAAGCTCGCGCAGCCGCCCACTGCTGCATTTGGACGTAATGCCACCCCATGTGAGCCACCAGATAATGATTGTTGGGGTCCAACTCCAGGGCCCGGTCGTAGTATCGTTGCGCCTCCTTGTGCTGTTCCAACCAATCCAGACACATCCCGTAACGCAACCACGGATAAGGATCATAGGGGTTCAAGCGCATGGCCATTTCGTACCAGCGCATCGCTTGCTCCGCCAATTCGCGATAGTGATCCGCTCCTTCAAAACTCTGAATGCGCAATGCCTCGCCCAAGCGGTAGGCCGTCCTCGGATTTCTCGGCTCAATCGACCAGGCCTTCTGCAACTCTGCCACCTGCGCAGGGGAACAATCTGGCAACACATCCGCACGGGCCAGCGCGACTTGTTCCCAAGCTGCGCGCCACGCTTCTTTGGCCAGGTAACCAGCCACAGCAGCCAGGACCATCGAGAGACCAATCTTCGCCGGCAACCGGGCTCGAAACCAATAGCGGTCAGTGGAAAACCGTAGATGCGAGCTCAGCAAAGCGACCCATGTAACCGCCAGCACTGCATTGGCCGGGATGTGTAGATTGAAATCCGCTAGTGAATGAATTGCCAGTGCCCCCAGACCGAGCGAAGCACCAAAAACAAAGGCAAACTTGTTACTGGATCGGCCCCCCAGGTCTACGAGTGAACCTCGCACGTATGGCCAGGTCTGCACCACTCCGACCACCAAGCAAACCAGAATCCCCCCAAGGAGAAAGCCGCCAACTACTCCCCAATCCACCAAAGCGTTCAAGTAGTCGTTGTGCACACGGTCCGGACGCTGCTGGATGGAAGCCGGCCGTATTTGTCGGAAGCGGTAATCGAAATGACCGGGACCAATTCCCCACCAGGGATTTTCCCGCCACAGCTCAATTGCTGCACGCCAGAGGGCCGGCCGGACATCGGAGATTTCCCCTTCCGCCAAATCTCGCTGCACCAACTCCCAACGCTTTTTGAGGACAAAACTTTTGGGCAGGAAGTATATCCCTGCGCCTACGAGCACTGCCAACATGACCAATGCCAACCAACGATGCGCGCTCCGCAATGCCAGGACCACAAACGCCAACAGCAACATCGTCCCTCCGGCAACCCAGCCCGCCCGCGACATCGTCACGACCAGGCCTGCGCACATCACCAAGCCGGCGTAAGCCAACACCACCTTGACGACGGGGTGCGCCCGGCTGGCCACCGCATACGTAAAAGCCAGCGGAGCCACCATTTCCAAGAACCCGGCCAAGTGATTCGGATTAATGTAGGTGCCCATGCCCCGATGGCGGTAAGGCGATATGAATCCCCAAACACGATTCGAATCGGTGACAAACTGGTAAATTGCGTAAAAGGAGAGCCCCATCCCCAACCCGATCATCGTAAAAGCGATCCAGCGCGTCTCTCCCTGACCATGCAGGTTGTTCAAAACCGTAAAGAAAACCGAGCCGTACACCACCACGCGTAACCATTCTTGGCGGGCTACCGATTCAATGTCTGCCGTGCAATAACGAACGAGCGCGTATAACAAGAACAGGAGAACCGGCCAGCAGATCGGCGGCCACAACAACTCGGGCCGCCGTTCCAACCATAACCGCAGCCCCCACAACCCTAACAAACCGACTGTCAAACTCTGCAAAACCACAAAACTCCAGGGCTGGACACAACCCATGGCCAGCGGTCCAAAAACCAGCAATGCCAGAGCCAGCGCCAAGATTCCCCGATCACACCATTGTCCCACCCGATCCAAACTCATCCGAGGTAACTCCTCCTGAATGCGGTCTATGCCCTCCTTCTGTCTCAATGTTTAGGCCGGGGCCGTTCTTATATCGCTGATTTCCAACAACGTAAAGTCAGAATCCACGGAAACGTCACCGGCAGACACTTCCGAAGGTCAGGGCTGCAAACGCTGAATCTGCCAGCCTCCACCCGCCTGAGGCAGATACTCAAACCGATCATGCAACCGATTCTCGCGACCTTGCCAGAACTCATAACGATGCGGCCTGACCCGATACCCGCCCCAAAAAGACGGCAATGGGATCTCCCCCTCTGCAAACTTCTGCTTCATTTCCTCCCACTTCGCTTCCAGAAGTGCCCGGGATAAAATGGGCCGGCTCTGCTCCGATACCCAGGCGCCGATCTGGCTCCCTCGAGGCCGACTGACAAAATAAGCCACCGCTTCCGCAGTGCTAATGCGCTCGGCGGTCCCCTCAATCACCACCTGCCGGCTTAACGGCGCCCAGAAGAAAAGCAGTGCAACGTGCGGATTGCCGTCAATTTCTCGCGCTTTGCGGCTCTGCAGATTTGTGAAAAACACAAATCCCTCCACATCGTAGCTTTTCAACAGGACCATCCGAGCCGATGGCCGGCCATCGGACCCCACGGTGCTCAAACACATCGCATTGGGATCTAACTCCACGTGCTGGCGGGCCTCCAAAAACCACCGCTCGAACTGTTGCAACGGGTCCGGGTCTAAATCCCTGCGATGCAGGGGTCGGCTCTCATACTCCCGCCTCAGGTCAAACAGCTTCATAAGTCAGTCAGTCTGCCCCGAAACCACCATCATCTCAACTCCTGCCGCGCGGCCCCGGTTGCGTTTACCGCCTCTACAGCGCTGACCTGACAATGATTCTTTCGGACTTCGCCCTTGGGAGCCAGCGAAGGCCAGCCCAAGTTGCCCCTGACATGTGGCGTGCCCTTGATCCTGTCAGGGAACATGTTTGGCCGCACTCTCACCCGAACGGGACGACGGCGTCGCGCCGTTGCCGGCTTTTTGCCTGGCCATTACACTGGCGCGTCATGGCGGAGGCCGCACAAATCAGCACCGTTCAGACGTTACGAGTCGACGGGCGCCAAGCCCGGCAGCTCCGGACTGTCCGTTTCCATAATCACATCGCGCCCCATGCAATGGGATCCACGCTCATCGAATGGGGCCAGACGCGCGTGATCTGCGCCGTAACAGTGGAGCCAACTGTGCCGCGCTGGAAGAAAGAGCAAGGCTTGTCCGGCGGTTGGCTCACCGCCGAGTATTCCATGTTGCCCTACTCCACCCTGCAGCGAAAACCCCGTGAAATTACGAAGGGCCGTCCAGAAGGCCGCACTCAGGAAATCCAGCGTCTCATTGGCCGTGCCCTCCGCGCAGCCGTTGATCTCGACAAACTCGGAGAACGCACCTTTTGGGTTGACTGCGACGTCCTGCAAGCTGACGGCGGCACGCGCACCGCTGCCATTACCGGTGGTTATGTGGCATTGGCGCTCGCTGTCCACCGCTTGCAACAGGAGGGCCATCTAACCGAATCGCCGTTGCGATCCCCTGTCGCAGCCGTGAGCCTTGGCATTGTACAAGGCCAGCTTCTTTTGGACTTATGTTATCTCGAGGACGTGGCCGCCTCTGTGGATCTCAATCTGGTCATGAACCAAGCCGGCGAATTCATCGAAGTCCAAGGTTCAGGCGAAGAGGCCACATTCAGCGAGGAGCAACTGTCGGAGATGTTGCAAGTCGGCAAGGCCGCCATTGGAGAACTACTCCAAATTCAACAAGCCGCACTCCAAACGGGCGGCTACCCCGCCGCAGTCCCAAATCCGTCGAAACCATGAGCGATCAACCCACGCGACTTTACTTCATCCGACACGCAGAGGTGGCGACTCCGTTCCAACGGGTCTTTGCGGGACGGTTGGATATTCCGCTCTCCGATCATGGCCATCAACAAGCTCGGAGTATGACGTCTTGGTTGACACGCCTCTCACCCCACGCGGTTTATGCCAGTCCCATGCTCCGTGTCCAGCAAACGCTTCAGCCCTGGCTCCAAAGGGGCGCACCCAAGCCGGTGCTTTGCTCGGAACTGAGAGAAGTGGATTTCGGCGATTGGACAGGTGTGTCTTGGGACGAAGTGGAGCCCCGTTTCGGACAAAATCCCTGGCATTGGCTTCGCCTGCTGGAACAAAATGCCATCCCGAGGGCCGAGCCTTTTGAGGCATTCCGCCAACGCGTGGGCTCCTGCCTTCACCGGATCCTGGCGGAGCAGGTCGGCCGCAGCGTCGTGATCCTTGGTCACGGGGGGGTCATCCGTATGGCATTGGCGGACCTGTGCCAATGGCCCTTGGCCGCCACCGCCGCGCTGGCGATTGATTACGCAAGCGTGACCCGCGTGAGAGTAGACCCAGGGCGGGTGGAGATCGAATTACTTAACTACCTGCCGTGGCTGAATTCCTCATAAGACAGGGATCGGACCCTTCTCCCAAGCCTGCTCCACCATTTCGACCACACATGTCAACCCGACCTTCCTCTGAACCCGTCCGCGCTTGGATCGCCTTGGGCGCCAACCTCGGTGACCCATGGGCCACCTTTCCCGCAGCACTCCGAATCCTTGCCACATGGTCTGCGCAGCCATTGGCCGTCTCAAGTATCTGGCGCACTTCTCCCGTGGACTGCCCGCCGGGATCGCCTGACTTCTACAACGCTGTGACCATGCTCACACCCTTGGAAAACGAGACGCCTGAGTCGCTGCTCGCCAAATTGCAGGATCTCGAACGTCGCTTCGGTCGCATACATGGTCTGGTTCGCAACGCACCTCGCGCCCTGGATCTGGACCTCATCGCCTTTGGTCAGGAGCAACGATTCTCAGCCAACCTGATTCTCCCGCACCCCCGAGCTCATCTTCGGCGATTCGTCCTGCAACCCCTGAGCGAGCTGGCGCCAGACTTGGTCCTACCCGGTCAACGTCTATCCGTTCGCGAACTGTTGCAACGGCTACCGCCGGAACCGCTCATGCGTAACCTTGGGCCTTTGCTCTCGAATCCTGCCTCCAAGTCGCGATAGTCCGGACCGCATCCATCAGGTCAAGACTCAACGTACCCATATCCCGTGTCAGCCCACCAGACCGCGACAAAACTGTTCAATGCGATCCAATCCCTTTTCCAAATTGGCCATGCTTGTGGCGTAACTGATTCGGATATAATCATCCGCTCCAAATGCCACTCCCGGGACAGCCGCCACCTTTTCCGACTCCAGCAACCGCTGACAAAATTCCATGGATTTCAACCCGGTGCCCGAGATGTTGGGAAACAAATAAAATGCGCCCCGCGCATTCACGCACGAGATCCCGGGGATGCGATTCAAGCGTTCCCACGCGTATTTCCGCCGACGATCAAATTCCGCCAACCAAATCTTCAGATGATCCTGCGGCCCCGTCAGCGCCGCCACGCCACCTTTCTGCGCAAAGCTTGTCGGATTGCTCGTACTGTGACTTTGGATCGCATCAATGGCCCGCGCAATGGGCTCTGGCGCGGCTGACCACCCCAAGCGCCAACCTGTCATGCTCCATGCTTTGGCAAATCCATGCACCAAAATGGTATGCTCGTAATGCGCACGGGAGAAACTGGCCACACTCCGGTGGACCGCTCCATCATATAACAAATGCTCGTAAATCTCGTCGCTCATGATCAAGACGCCCCGCTCCACACAAACGTCGCCCAAAGCCCGGATTTCTTCCGGTGTGTACACGGTCCCTGTAGGATTGCTCGGGGAATTCAAAATAAAGAGACGCGTGCGCGAAGTGATGGCCGACCGCAACTGCGCCGGTGTCACTTTAAACTCCGTGCGGTCCGTCGTGGGCAAAATGACCGGGATGGCTCCTGCCAGCTTCACCATCTCCGGATAACTGAGCCAATACGGGCTGGGAATCAGCACTTCATCGCCTGGTTGGCACGTGGCAAGAATTACGTTGTAACACGCATGTTTCCCACCGCACGAAACCACGATCTGCTCGGGGCGATACTCGATGCCGTTTTCGCGGCGATGTTTGTCCGCAATCGCTTGGCGCAACTCGGGGATGCCAGCCGCAGGTGTGTATTTTGTAAACCCGGCTGCCAACGCAGCCGCGGCCGCATCTTTGATGTGCTGCGGGGTGTCAAAGTCCGGTTCTCCTGCACCAAATCCCACCACATCCTGCCCCTCGGCCTTCATGCGCTTGGCCTTGGCGTCGATCTCGAGGGTCAGCGAGGGGGTCAAAGAAGCCGCCCTTTCAGAAATACGATAGTTCATAAGCTTACCCTTTTCGTCCCCATAAACCGCCGGGCGCAACCTCGCAAGCGTGAACTCGCTTCCCTCTGGCAGCCGGCAGAGGCTTCAAATGCCTGCAGTGCCTGATCCGGCGCCATTCATGGCCCCTTGAGTATGGCCGAATCTTCTGCAACACGTCGCATTCCGCCTGAGTTAACGGCCGTGCCTATAGCACGGCCTTGCGTGTTTTTCTTACCCGCAGAAATGCAAAGGGTAACCAGCCCGCTGACGTCGGGCTGGGCCTCAAAGCAAAGCCCCGGCTCCGGGGAGCCAGGGCAAGCACCGAAACTTGGTTGCGGGGGGTGGATTTGAACCACCGACCTCAAGGTTATGAGCCTTGCGAGCTACCAGGCTGCTCCACCCCGCGATTCACGACATAGATTGATAACATGACAACCAACTCTTTGCAAGTACAGCCAAACGATTTGAGTCATTTGCGGAACCCCGATTTGGATTTTCCCGCCAGGGCAGAAAGAAGAGCCCACGGCACCAATTGGTCTGCTGGGGCAGCAAGGTACCGCATCCGGCGACTGCCCACTCCCGAAGCGTTCTGCCCTGATGTCAAATGAAACCTTCACCGCTGCTCAACTCCAGCAGCCGCACTAACCAAAACCATGCCTGACTTGGCCCCATCTCTCGCAATCGGTCAGTCGCGGTCGCTCTGTCGCGCCTCGGCTCCAAAACAAAATAAAATACACTGCCATATTTTAGGGCGCACAGAGGCAAAGGCTCGGCAGGCCGATTCCTCGACACCCTCCCTCTCCTTGCGGAAACGTCTTTTATTGCAAACCGCCGGATGTTAAGTACACTTCACGGGTGAGGATGTAACCAAACCGTGACACAGCCGTCAGGAAGTCGTCAGGGCAACAAGCCAGCTTGTTCCCTGTGTTTTAGGGCGCAGTGTTGAACTTGCGAAGTCATGCATTGTGAAAGGGTTGCTAAATCATTCTAGAAAAATCCCTAGCCGAGGTCACATGAAAGCCGCCGTTTCGATTGCTCTAGCCAGCTTGATCCTACCACTCACCTTGCGCGCCGACATTATTGCTCGGTGGACATTTGAAGGAACCACCAACTCGAACTCGCCGCCGCCGGCTATCGGCATCGGCACAGCCACCTTGATTGGCGGCACAACTGCCACTTTCGCCTCGGGCAATAGCAGCAGCAGCGGTTGGAACACCTCCACTTACCCCCCTCAGGGCACCAATTCCGGCACGGCCGGTGTTCAGTTTTTGGTAAGCACCCTGGGTTACGAAAACATTACCCTGCAATTTGATCACCGCGCTTCGGGGACGGCTTCCCGGTGGGCCCAGTTGGACTACACCTTGGACGGGGGCAGCACTTGGACCCTGAATTTCTGGACCAATAACGGAGGTCTCTCTCCGCATGACACCTTTTACACGTTCACCGTGGACTTCTCCTCGGTGCCCGGTGTCAACGACAATCCCAATTTTGGCTTTCGCATTGTTTCCATTTTTTCGCCGCGGCCGTTTGCCCAAAACGCCAGCCTGACCTATAGCGCCAACCAAGCCTATATGCGAGCTAATGCCGAAGCTGTTTATCTGCCGGGCACCGGGAGTGGTACCGGCAACTACGGTTCCGGCGGTACTTGGCGATTTGACAATGTGACCATTTCCGGCACTTTGATCCCCGAGCCCTCAGCCGCCGCTCTGATCGTGCTCAGCCTTGTTGCCTGGCCTGCGGCGCGACGCACCCTACGCCCAAGAGGTTGAGCTTCTTGATGGCCCACCAAATGTCTGAGCAAGCCGGGCAGCGTTGGACCAACCGTCAGGGCAAGGTCCCGAGGCTTCTTCTCAAACCAGTCAACAGGAGGCCCGGCGCGCAGAACTGGCGCCAATTTTGCACTCTACGTCTTGTAACGCGCGGGGAAAGATCGTTCTCGGCAGCGCCTTGAATCGGTTGAAAGTCAAGCAACCGAGCAGGTAAAAAGAGGTCCCGAGGCAGGTCGCCAACTTCGGGTCCGCGCAAGGATGGGAACCAGTGCGAGGGTGATACCGGAGATTGGTTTTACGCGGCCTTGAACTTGGGGGCAACCTTAGGAAACCTGCTCTCGGCCTCGTCACTGCCGTGCTTCTCATCCAGGGAAGGTGGTTAGCCGTCGCTTGACGCGGCAGACTGTGGCGACGGATCAGGCCCCCAGGGTTTTCATGCCGGCCCCTGCTTTTCACTTGAACACGTCGTCGTCAGGCGCACGGGATCTGTACGATCTTTTGAGCCTGTCGAGCAAGAGGCCCTCTTGCCTGTTTTAGCTCCGGATCCAATCAACCTTAGACCATCTGGGCTGCTCTGTGAAGGTAGTCTTGCTTGATTCGGTCGGAGTCGTAGCTTCGTTCAGATGCCATCGACAGGAATCGTCTATCTGGTAGGTGCTGGTCCGGGGGATCCGGGCTTGTTGACCGTCCGCGCGGCCGAGTTGTTACGCCGGGCGGATGTGGTGGTATACGATGCGCTGGTGAATCCGGCGATCTTGGACCTTGCACCGTCGGCGGCCGAGCGCGTCTTTGGGGGTCGGCGTGCAGGCGGACCCGAAGGGGATCGGGCGCACGTGCTGAACCTGTTGGTGGCACGCGCAAGAGAGGGTAAGACAGTCGTTCGGCTCAAGGGTGGCGATCCCTATGTCTTTGGTCGAGGAGGCGAGGAAGCGCTTTACTTGGCTGAGGCCGGGATTCCTTTTGAGATCGTTCCCGGAGTGTCATCTTTCGTAGCCGTGCCAGCATATGCCGGTGTGCCCGTCACGCATCGGGGATGGAGTTCGCGCCTGACGATCTTGACTGGACATGCCGATCCGGATTCACCCGAATCCCCTATTGACTGGGCGGCCGAAGCGCGCACGCCCGGGACCAAAGTCGTTATGATGGGCACGGCCCAATTGGGCCGAATTGCCCAGGTGCTGATACGACACGGGATGTCCCCGGAAACACCGGTGCTGGTCACCCAGTGGGGCACAACAGCAAGACAGCGGTCCGTGTCAGGCACGCTAGCTACGATTGCATCAGAGTTGGAGCGAGCAGGTCTGGGCCCACCGAGTGTGGCCGTGATTGGTGAGGTCGTACGGTTGCGTGAAAAGCTCAATTGGTATGAACGACGGCCCCTGTTCGGTCAGCGCATCGTGGTAACGCGCGCACGCGACCAGGCCGCCACGCTCGCCCGACCGCTCGCCGAACTGGGGGCGGAGGTCTGGGAGATACCGGTGATCAAGACCGCGCCCCCTCGGCGCAAGCGCGATGTCATGGACGCGCTGCTAGGACTAAACGGTTACGACTGGTTGGTGTTCACGAGTCCGAATGGGGTGAGCGCCTTTTTCGAGTTTTTTTTCCAACGCTTCCAAGATTTGCGAGATTTGGGCGGCGCACGGATCGCGGCCGTCGGACCCGGCACGGCAGAGCGGCTGCGCCAATTGCATTTGCAAGTGGATGTCATGCCGGATGAAGCCCTGGCCGTTAAAGTGGCTGAAGCCATGGCTCGTTACATGAGCTTGGAAAACCTGCGGATTTGCTTACTGCGCGCTGAGGTCGCCAATCCGGATTTACCCCGGGCCTTGGAGGAACACGGAGCCATTGTGGATGACATCGCCGTGTATCGCACAGTGGCGGAGGCAGAAACCACCACTGAAACAGCTCGACGATTGCTAGAAGAAGGCGCAGATTGGATCACATTCACGAGTGGATCCACCGTGACGCATTTCCACGAAAGGTTTGACCTACCCCGATTGTTGCAACGGTTCCCCGGCATGCGTCTGGCCAGTATTGGTCCGGAGACCAGCCGCGCATTGGCCGATTTAGGGCTCGCGCCGACTGTGGAGGCGGCTGAGCATACCATCGCCGGATTGGTAGCAGCTTTGCGGGATCGCGCCATCGCCGAACGGTCTGTTCAGGGCCGGTAAACAACGGCGCAGCCTCGGAACCGAACGGTCCTTAGGTTTCTTCGATTCCGGAGATCCCTCAAGCCAGGTTGCAAGACAATTCGCTTCCGAGGAAGGGTGATCGGCTCGTGCTTGACCGCATGCAGGCGTCACTTCCAGCATGAATCCATGAACGGCCGCGGATGGCTGGGATGGTGGTGGCTTGGCATCACGGGACTTTCAGCAGCCAACTTTCCTTTGCACGAATTCGAGAAGCGCGTGTTGACGCGGGAATTTTGGGCGGAGGGTGCGCATGCAGCAGATTTTAACCGGGATGGCCACGCGGACGTCGTATGCGGTCCGTACATCTACTTGGGCCCTTCGTTTGAGCAACGGTACGCGATCGGTCCGGCCACCCATCGGTTTACGCGCGTAATGACGGATGGTTCTTTGGAACTTGTGCCCGGCTTTGAGGGCGCTCTGGGGACGAACAACACCTATGCAGACATATTCCTGACCTTTACCTGGGACTTCAACGGAGATGGTTGGCCGGACGTGCTCCATCTGCCCCATCCCGGCAAAGAGGTTTGGTGGTACGAAAACCCGCGGCAGCCCGGCCGCTACTGGCCGCGTCATTTGGCGTTGGCCAGCGCAGAGGGTGAATCTCCCGGATTTGCCGATTTAACAGGCGATGGCGTACCGGAGTTGATTTGCTTTTCGGGCGGCCGGCTTGGCTACGCAAAGTTCAATCGAGCTGAGCCCACAAAACCTTGGAGCTTCACGCCCGTTAGTCCACCCAAAGGTTGGGGACGCTACACCCATGGGTTGGGAATTGGCGACGTCAACGGAGATGCTCGCCCGGACTTGGTAGAAAAAGACGGTTGGTGGGAACAACCAGCCTCCGACCCCGCGCAAGGGCTTTGGAAACATCATCCAGCCTCCTTTGGCCAAGGGGGCGCGCAAATGGTGGTGTTTGATGTCAACGGTGACGGTTGGAACGACGTAATCACCGCCGTTCATGCGCACGAATACGGCCTCGCATGGTATGAGCAGGTTCGGACGGCCGATCGTATTGCATTTCGGGAACATCGCATCACCGGACAGCAGCCTGAAGACAATCCGTACGGTGTGCGATTCTCGCAGGCACACGCCCTTGCGGAGGTGGACTTGGATAGAGACGGGCTCACGGATTTTGTGACAGGCAAACGATTTTGGGCACACGGCCCTAGAGGAGATCCCGAACCCAATGCCCCGGCGGTTTTGTATTGGTTCCGATTAACACGTGGGGCGGGGAACATTCCAAGGTTTGAGCCGTGGCTGGTCGACGCGGACTCTGGTGTGGGCACACAAGTCACCGTGCGGGATTTGAATCTGGACGGCTGGCCAGATGTTGTTGTTGGTAACAAAAAGGGACTGTTCGTGTTTATTCATCGCGCGCGTGAGGTCTCTGAAGCGGAGTGGCGTGAGCGCCAACCCCGGTTGGTGAATCTGCAGCCTTAACACACAAGAGGATCTTCCAGTGCGAGGTGCGCCGCCAGCTTCCCTAAGGCAGTCGATCTCGTCAAACCCGACGTTCCGGACACGCCCAGAGTGACGGGCCATCCTGAATCAACACCGCCGTTGGAGCTGCTTCACGACCAACTTTGGCCCAACACGGTTGGTTCACCGAAATTACGCACCCGACTCTGGGGTGGATTTACGGGTGGCCTCCGGTGGGGAGAGATACAAAAGCAAGCGGGCCCTCAATGGGGCCCGCTCATCAACGTGAATTTTCAGACGAAGGCTATTGCTGGGATTCTTCTTCAGCCCGTTCTTCTTCGGCCATTTCAAAGGCGTGTTGCAATGCCACGAGGTCCTCACCAGGTTTGAGCTGGTCCAGGAGTTTCTGCTCCTCGCGGAGCTGTTCCTCTGTGTAATGGGCAGCCTTGATCGAAAGGCCGATCCGTCGCTCGGCACGGTCGATCTTAATGACTCGAGCGGTGACCTCCTGACCCACCTTGAGCACATTTTTGATCTTGTCCACTCGCTCCTCGCTGATTTGCGAGATGTGGACCAATCCATCAATATCATGCTGCAGTCCCACGAAGGCACCGAAGCTGGCCAATTTCGTGACCTTGCCTGTGACCAGGTCCCCCACCTTGTATAATTCGTCGATGCGTTCCCAAGGGTCGGGCGTAAGTTGTTTGATGCCCAAAGCAATCCTTTGATTCGGCTTGTCCACCTCAAGCACAACAGCCTCGACCTCGTCGCCCTTCTTGAGCACCTCGGAAGGATGATTGATTTTCCGGGTCCAGGACAGATCCGACACATGCACCATGCCATCGATGCCTTCCTCCAACTCGATGAACGCGCCGTAGCTGGTAAGGTTGCGTACCTTGCCCTTGACACGCGTCCCCGGAGGATACTTTTGGTCGATCGTGTCCCAAGGGTTGGGCTCGAGCTGACGCACGCCGAGCGAAATCTTTTGCTCCTCGCGATTGATGCTCAGGACCACGGCCTCAACCTCCTGGCCCTGTTGGAGAACATCAGAGGGTTTGGCGATACGCTTCGTCCAGGAAAGCTCCGTTACGTGGATCAAACCCTCGACACCAGGCTCCAATTCCACGAATGCTCCATAGGGGACCAGACTGACCACCTTGCCCTTGACGCGGCTGCCCACCGGATACTTGGTCTCAATTTGATCCCACGGATTCGGTGTTTTCTGTTTCAAACCCAGACTGACACGCTCTTTCTCACGATTTACGTCCAGGACCACAACATCAATTTCCTGGCCGACCTTGAGCAGTTCGGACGGGTGGCCAATGCGGCCCCAACTCATGTCTGTGATGTGGAGCAAACCGTCGATGCCATCCAGATCGATGAAAGCGCCGAAGTCCGTGATGTTCTTAACCCGGCCTTTGCGGATGTCGCCCGGCATCATCTCCTGCAGCAAACGTGCGCGACGCTGTGCTCGTTCTTCTTCGATGACCTCCCGGCGTGACAGCACGATGTTTTGTCGTTCCGGGTTGATGCGAACCACCTTGAATTCGTAGGTATTGCCCACGTATTGCTGCAAATTCTTGGGGGTGGTGAGATCCACCTGGGATGCCGGCAGGAAAGCCTCCACACCGACGTTAACAAGGAGCCCACCCTTGACGACGGCTTTCACCTTGCCCTGAATACGACCGCCCTCGTTGCAGATGGTCAGGACGCGCTCCCAGTTTTTCTTAAACATGGCCTTCTCATGGGAGAGAACGACCATGCCATCTTTATCTTCAAGCTTCTCGATCAGAACGTCCACCTGCATGCCCGGCTGAAGAGCCTGAGGATCTTCAAACTCGCTGATCGGGATGACCCCTTCGCTTTTATAACCGATGTCCACCAAAACTTCCTTGGGACGAATCTCAATAATCGTGCCGGGGACAATCTCGCCAACCGCAAAGCGCATGGGGCTTTGCTTCATGGCGTCTTCCATTGTAAGCATAGAATTTTTACCCTGTTCCTGAGTCAGTGGAGCGTTGGGAACGCACCCATTGGGGCGCTGCCGAATGCTCCATTGCCTAACGCACCAGTCGTTGCAGCGGCAACGGAGGTTGCTCCCCGGGCAAGCCCGGGGCCGACCCCGTTCGGACGGGGTCGCAGGTTAGGTTCCGCGTTGACTTCTCCTTTCTCAGCCTCTGTGGAGCATCCGCACCCGCGGAGTCCAGGCGACCGGGAAGCATACGCGCCCACCCTGCAGGCGCAAGGGCAAAAACCATCCTTCTGGCCCCCTTAGCCCCCGGCAAATGCAGCCGGTTCCACAAAACTGAGCAACCGGCCGTGATCCGCCTGAGCCAATGGCCAGGCCATCCTTTAGGAACGGGATCTAAGACGCCACGCCTTTTCCCACTCCACGAACTGACGGTTCAGTTCCTCCCAGCTTTTCCGACGCGGCACAGGTCCAGAGACCCACCGAACCTGCCCACCTCGCCACAGACTGTAAATGGCCGGCACGATTTCTAGCGTTAAAATCGTGCTGGTGATCATTCCCCCCACCATCGGAGCGGCAATTCGACGGATGACTTCAGACCCTGCACCTTCAGCCCACATGGCCGGTAACAGACCCAAGGTGATCATCGCGACGGTCATTACCTTGGGTCGCACCCGTTGCACGGCTCCGTAAGTGATGGCTTCAAAAAGATCGTGTTGGGTTTGCATCCGGCCGGCTCGTTGCCAGGCGTGGAAGGCTTCATCCAAATAAATGACCATGACGGTCCCTGTTTGAGCAGCCAAGCCCGCCAGCGCAACGATCCCCACCCATACCGCCACGCTCATGGGGTATTCCAAAATCCATAAGGTCCAAATGCTACCCGTAATCGCAAATGGCACGGATAACATGATAATCAGAGCCTGAACCACGTTGCGGAAGTTCAGATAAAGGATCACAAAAATGAGCGCCAAAGTCAGGGGTATCACGGCTTTCAGGCGATCGCGAACCCGTACAATGTGTTCATACTGGCCGGACCATTCCAGCCGATATCCCGCAGGCAAAAGGCCGGCCAGGATGATGCCTTGTTCCACCGCCCGTTTGGCCTCCTCCACGTAACGGCCCAGATCGCGTCCAGCCACGTCCACGTAGACCCAACCCGTCAGGACGCCGTCCTCACTCCGCAGCAGCGTCGGTCCCATTGTCACGTGAATGTCGGCCAATTGACCGAGCGGGATCTGGGCAGAAGGCACCCCAACAGAAGACCCATCAGCGGTACCAGAAGACACAGGTACCAGCACATGACGCAACGCATCCACATTATCGCGCAATTCGCGGCTGTAACGCACGCTGATCGAGTATCGTTCCCGTCCTTCCACAGTGACCTCAATCGGCATACCCCCGACCGCGATCTCGACGGCCATGAGGACGTCCTCGACATTCAATCCATAACGCGCAACGACATCCCGGCGGGGCACAATGTCAATGAAATAGCCTCCCGTGGTCCGTTCCGCATACACCGACCGTGTACCGGGCACTGCACGAAGAATGGATTCAATCCGGGCGCCTAACTGCTGGATGGTTTCCAGATCCGGCCCGAAGATTTTCAGGCCCACGGGCGTGCGGAAACCGGTGGTCAACATGTCAATTCGCGCTTTAATGGGCATGGTCCAAGCGTTGACTTGACCCGGGATCTGCAGCGCCTGGTCCATCTCAGCAACCAGTTCTTCCCAGGTCAAGGGTCGATCTTCCGGCCAGAACCGACGCAAAATGGCTCGGAGCCATTCCGGAGCCCAGGCGGAATACCAACGAGCCTGTGGCACTTTGCGCCACTGCTCGACCGGTCTTAAGTTTACCACCGTTTCAAACATCTCCAGGGGTGCCGGATCGGTAGCAGTTTCGGCTCGTCCAACCTTGCCATGGGCGCTCAACACCTCCGGGAATTGAGCCAGGATCCGATTCTGAATTTGCATCAGCCGCGTGGCCTCTGTTATGGAAATCGAGGGCAACGTGGTGGGCATGTAAAGCAGGGTCCCTTCATTCAAAGGAGGCATGAATTCCGTGCCCAAATGTTGATAGATCGGTCCGCATGACCCGACCGCTAACACGGCTAGAGCAATCGACAACCATCGACGAGGCATGAGCAGACTCACCCAGGGGTAATACAGTCGATGGAGAAGACGACTCACCGGATGCCGGTGCTCCGGAATGACCCGAGCCCCGGTCAGCCAGACAATCAGAGCCGGCCCCAAGGTCACAGATAAGAGTGCCGCCGCCGCCATGGTGAACGTCTTGGTGTAGGCCAAAGGCTTGAAGAGTCGGCCCTCTTGCGCTTCCAAGGTAAAGACCGGCAAAAAGCTAACGGTGGTCACCAACAGAGCAAAGAACAGGGGCTTACCCAATTGCCGGCATGCCCGGATAACTATTTCCTGCCGCTCTGCGCGTGACAACCCGGCAGGTGCATGCTCCAGATGCTTGTGCACATTTTCCACCATCACGACCGCCTCGTCGCAAAGCGCCCCGATCGAAATGGCGATCCCTGCAAGCGACATGATGTTGGCGGTTAGGCCCATAAGAGACATGGGAATAAACGCCAGGCAGACCGCTACCGGTAAGGTGAGCACGGCGCGAAAAGCCCCGCCCACATCAAGCAAGAAAGCAACGACGATCAACGAAACCAGGACGGACTCTTCCACTAACGTGCGAGTCAAAGTTTGAATCGCGCGATGAATCAGATCGGACCGATCATACGTCACCACCACCTCCACCCCGGGCGGCAGCGAGGGCTTCAACTCTTCCAACCGTGCCTTTACACGATCCAGCACTTGCAATACGTTCTGACCGAATCGCACTACGACGATGCCGCCGACCACCTCCCCCGCTCCGTTGAGATCCCCTGCCCCGCGTCGCATGGCGGGACCCAAGGTGATGTTGCGCGCAACCTCCTGAAGCAGGATCGGCGTACCGCGTCCGTCGGTGCCTACAACGACTTTCGCCAGTTCATCGAGCGAGCGGAGATATCCCCGCCCACGCACTATGTAACTGGTGCCGTGGTGTTCCAGTTCCCGTGCACCGACCTCATTGTTCGCGGCGCGGATGGCCTCAACCACGCGGTTCAGAGAAATGTTGTAAGCGAGGAGCCGGTTGGGATCCAATTCCACCTGATACTGCTTTTGGTAACCGCCGAAGGTGGCCACCTCAGCCACACCTTCGACCCCCTCCAGCCAGTATCGTAGATACCAGTCTTGGAAACTCCGCAAGTCGGCCAGATCATGCCGGCCGGTTCGGTCCACAAGCGCGTACTGAAATCCCCACCCTACCCCGGTTGCGTCCGGGCCCAAGCGCGGGGTGACGCCTGGAGGGAGATTCGGACCCAGCCCCTGCAAGTATTCCATCACTCGCGAGCGGGCCCAGTAAGTGTCCGTGCCGTCTTCAAAGATGACGTAGACGAAAGAATACCCGAAAAACGAATAACCTCGAACCACCTTTACACGCGGCGCCGCCAAGAGCCGACTCACGAGAGGATACGTGACCTGATCCTCAATAAGATTGGGGCTGCGTCCCGCCCACTCGGCGAACACGATCACCTGTACGTCCGAAAGATCGGGAATCGCATCCAACGGTGTGTGTCGCATGGCATGGAGCCCCCAAAACACAAGCGCCGCCGTGCCCAACAAGACCAAAAACCGGTTTCGGGCACTCCACTCGATGCACCGTTCAACCCAACTCGCACCTCCCGACGCAGGCGCAGGTCTGCTGGAGAAAGTCGCCGACTCCATGGGACTTACGGGTGGCTGGTGGCCTGGCTATAAGCCTCCAGGGCTGCTCTAAGCTGACTTTCCGCATCGACCAAGAACAGCGCCCGCGCGACCACCTGCTCGCCCTCGTGGAGGCCTGCAAGAACTTCCCAACCATCAGCGGTGCGCAAACCGACCCGAATCGGCCGCGGTTCCAATCGACCCTCTTGCCGATCCACAAACACCCACTGCCCCAATCCGGTGTCGAGGACGGCAGCAGCGGGTACCACCAAAGTTTCGCGTTCCTCGGTCATCACCTCGACGTCGCACCACATCTCCGGCCGAATCACATGATCAGGATTCTCCAACTCCAGCCGCACGGTTGCCCGACGCGTCTGAGGATCCACATGAGGAGATAGAAAGCTGACTCGCGAGAAGAACTCGCGATTCGGTAAATGCGCAAATCGGATCCGTGCCGGTTGGCCCAACCGGATTCGAGGCAGGTCCGATTCAGACACGAACGCTCGAATCCACAAAGGATCCAAACTAGCGATTTCCAGGAGGGTTTCCCCGGCGGCAAAAGCCTGCCCTTCGACAACGTGTTTGCGCACCACATGGCCTGATACTGGCGCTCGCCAAATCAGGTCTGTTTCTGGCTGGTTCCTCGCCTCCAGAGCACGAACCTCCTCTTCGGGGATTTCTAGGAACTGCCATCGGCGCCGGACCGCCTCAAGCATTGCACCTGCAGTCTCCTTTCGCTCTGCGTCGGCCGTGGGACCCAACCGTTGATTGGCGCGCCAGGCGACCAAATATTCCTCCTGAAGCGCATACAATTCCGGACTATAAACACGGAACAATGGGGCACCTCGTTCGACAGGAGCGCCGGTGTAATTAACATAAAGTTTGCGAATCCAACCGCCGAAGCGCGGGGCAATTCGATAAAGCCGGGTTTCATCGTGCTCGACCAGCGCCACAGTGTGCAAAGTGTTGGATAGCCGACGTCGTTCCACTCGGACCAAGGTCAGGCCGATTAGCTGGCGCTTTTCAGCCGAAAGATGGATCGGGACCCGCTGTGGCGTCGGGACCTGAGCGGGCCCTGGCGTGGAAGAAGTCGCCTCTTCCGTCAGGAACATGCCGCACTTGGGGCACCGGCTGGATTTCTCATCCACCACCTTCGGATGCATAGGGCAACGAAACCGTCCCGAGGGGGCACTTTTCGATGGAGCCGTTGTCGTGCCGGAGGCGTGGCCCTGCGGAGCAGGGTTCTCGCGCACACGGACCAATCGCATGCCACAAATGGGACAATCGCCAAGTCGATCGGAAAGATAAGCCGGATGCATGGGACATTGGTACTTCTGGCCCGTTGCATCAGGACCCGGGCGGCATCCGCCAAGCATCCCAATCGAACCAATCAGAAACAGTGCCCACCCGAAGAGATTACCAAACGGCAACAGCCAGCGGGACCGTGATCGTAAGGGTATCATGGGACAGCCCATTCCTCCGAAATTGATGGCCGGAAAGAGACTCGCTCCGAGGGAGGGCTCCCTTTTTGAGTCGGAGGCCAACCGGATTCAAAGCCTATTGTTTCCAAGGCATTAAGCTCGCCATCTGCCCACGGCGCCGGCAGAAAGCCTGCGATTACCAAAACCAGTTCTGACACCATGATTTCACGCTGAGTTTGCACTTGGGCCGCTTGCGCAATCAGATTCAGTCGGCGTCGAACTGCATTTACCATTTCACGATAGTCAAGCTGACCAGACCGATACCGCGCTTGGGCCAATTCCCAAACCCGCTCTGCCTCAGGTACCAAATGATCGCGCAAAAGTTGCAAGTTTCGTGTGAGTTCCCGGTAGAGCGAGATCTTTTCAGCCACTTGCGCAACCAGACGCAGTTGCTCCTCCTGCCAGGCTGCAGAGGCAGCCTCCTTCCGAGCTTGAGAACGCGCCCGGACCGCAGCGAGCTTATCCTGCCACACCGGAAGGCGCATCCCAGCCAACGGCCGCCACATCCACGGTGCCGATCGTACGTCAGCCATGAGGCCCAAGGAAAAATCGGGCAAGCCTGCTCGCGCACTCAGCGCCTGTTCCGCGGCGGCTTTGCGCACCTCGGCGGCCCGGCGCCGCAAGCCCGGGTTTTGCGCAAGTGCTCGTTGCCAGAGGAGTTCCGCGTTGAAATCCAAAGGCGTAACTTGAATTCGGGCCGGCACCGGAGGATCAGGTTGATCTGGGGCCAGTCCGAGGGCAGTTTTCCATTGTGTGCGAAGCGCTATCCGCCGGTCCTCCAAGTTCCGAATCTCAAATGCAACCTGTGTGCATTCGCGCTGCCACGCATAGACCTCTTCCCAAGCAAGTTGATTTGCTGTTGCTTGGAGCCGGGCAACGGCTCCGGCCTCCTGGAGCAGCTCGAACTCGTGTCGGCGAGCCGACAGCTCCTGTTCGATGGCGTGAATTCGGTGGCAGACTGCATGGATCTCCCACGCTGTCCGAAGTACTGCTTCTTGAAAAAGGAGGAACTGAATCTTGCTCTCCGCAGAAGCCATGGCCGCTGCAGCGCGGCGCTTGCCAGGACCCGGCCACTCTTGCATCAGCCCGGGCATGAAAGTCATGAGGATGTTCGCGACATCGGCTTCGAAATTGAGCTGCGGGTCCGGCAGCGAGCGAGCCAGGGTGATCTCTTCCACTGCAGCCGCCCATTGCCAATACGCAGCTCGAACCGCCGGATGCTGCAGGACGGCCTCGCGGACGAAATCGTCCAGACTGTTATCCGAACTTAGGGACCATGAGACGTTGGTTGCGAATTGGCTGGCCCCTCGGAACCCAGCTCGCTCCAGTTCCCAACGCGCTTGCCTCTCCTCCTGCGTGGGCACACCTCGGCAACCAAGGCCTATCGCACCAACAAACGCCCCCAACAGGAAGACCATAACAGAAAGGCCTCCTTGGACGAATCGGTGCCCTCGAGCATGGCTGCGTGCCGGTCCAACTCCCCTCCCTTCGACCCCGGCCGTCGGAAGCCTTAGGGCACCGTTGATCGGGTCATCACTTTGACGACATTGGACTTCGCTTCCTCGTTTCCAAAATGAGGCGCCGACGTCCATAGTTCGTCCCTTCGCTTACCGAACTCCGTTCCAGAAACACGGAGAACTCCTGCCCAAGGAGCCATCACCGCCAACTGATGGGGTGAGCACGTACCGCAGGCCTAATGCCGGCGCCAAACGGTACTAACGGGACCCATTTGTCCGTTCGGACGAAATGTTAGACATACCGCCTTCCAATCGAGCCAAGTATTTTGCAGGCGCTTTCTGGAACTCCTTCAAGCAATCCCGGCAGCACAACTTGATCTCGCGCCCCTGATGGACAAATGAGTAGGCAGGACCGTGCACGCCGAACGCTTCGCCCGATACCAAGCACGTGCTGAGAGGGTACGCCTTCGCTGTACCTTCGCCGGCTCCGGAATCACAGCCCGTGCCCGCCCACGCAATCAAGCCTGTCCAACCAATCAGGAGCAGTTGAGAAACCCAACCATGTTCGACCCCCTGCTGCAGCGATTCGTTTCTCAGTTTGTTCATCACTTTCATATGGTATCTACCATTGGTTTGACCGGGAGGCGGGTTTATGAGTGTTCAGCCGCCTCTTCCCTACCTATCTACACCGCGATGGAGCCAATCCCTCACCTCTCTCTGAATCCGCAGCGGCAACTCCCATCGGACCACACCGGAGTGCCAAGAGCGACCGGCTGCGGGTCCATAGCGGGATTTCCTGGAATCCAGGCTCTTTTCATCACTTGTATCTGGCATGCGGATTCGATGGCGCGGCGCATAACCGTGCGGGATTGCGTATCCGGCGGTGTATCCAACAATAGAAGACGCAACGATTCTGAATGGACGCGTCAGCGTGGACACTCGCCGAAACTTGGAGAAGGGTCTTCAGAAAGCGGAATCAACGATGAATGACGAAATGAAGGATGTAGCACTGAAACGATTGCTACGCGAGGCACGACCGCAGGCCGGGCTACCCAAAGATTTTGCCGCGGGCGTGTGGCGGCGCATTGAACTGCAGGCCCAAGATCTCGCGTCCCTGTCGCTCACATGGTGGATGCGCTTGGCGTTTGCCTGGTTGGAACCGCAGCGGGCTGCTTTGATTCTTGGATTGGCAGCTGTGCTTGGTGCCTGTACCGGTTGGGTGCAAGGTCGCATGACAGCCGAGCAGATGATTCGCGAGCATTATGTAGCCACCGTCAGTCCTGCCCTTCTCTTACCATGAACCCGCGCGTGGCTGCTTGGATTTTGACCTGCGCCTTCCTGGTCACTCTGGGACTGTTCCTGGGGACCTCCCAATTGGTGGCGCGCTGGTCTGCCGACTACCTGGGCCATCCTCAAGATGAACTGGAATGGTTGCGACGCGAATTCCAACTCAGCCCATCGCAACTGGAGCAGATCCGTCGGTTGCACGAGGGGTACCTTCCGGTTTGCCGGGCCTGGTGCACCCAAATCGGCGCCGCACGGGATGCGCTTGAGGCCGAACTGGCTGAACAGGGCCGCTTCACAGTGCGCGCAGCGGAGCTGGTTCGAGAGCTGGCCCGCCTTCGAGCCGAATGCCAAACGGCCATGCTGCAGCATTTCGACGAAGTCAGCCGTGCCATGCCACCAGAACAAGGACGTCGGTACTTTGCCGAGATGCTACGCTTGACGCTGACGGCTCACGGACAAACGGAACGCGCCATGAATCCGCATGATGGCCATGGCCACAGACAGCCTTGACGCGGACACGGCAGACCGGTTGGACATGACGCGGCTGGCAACCGGAGACGACGGTGCCTTGGAAAGCCTTATGCAGCGTCATGGCCCGGCCGTGTACCGTCTGTTGCTAGGACTTCTGCAAGATCCGGAGGAAGCATGCGATCTGGCCCAGGAAACGTTTGTCCGGCTCTACCAGGCGCGCGGGCGTTTTCGATCCGAGGATCGACTGCTGCCGTGGCTTCACACGATTGCCCTCAACCTGGCCCGAAACCGGCTGCGCTGGCGACGCCGGCATCCCACCGTGTCGTGGGGAACTGTGGACGGCGCTTCCCAAGAGCCCGCTTCTTCCCTGGAACTTGCTGCAAGCTCGGAACCATCGCCGCTGGAGCAGTTGCAACGGGAGGAACGGATTCGTGCTGTTCGGCAGGCGGTTGCAGACCTACCTCCCCGACTGCGGGAAGTCATCGTGTTGTGCGAATGGGAAGAGCGATCGCAGGCCGAGGTCGCAACCATTTTGCGCATTAGTCCCAAGGCAGTGGAGTCGTTACTGTATCGAGCGCGCCGAATCTTACGCGCGCGACTTCATGCCTGGCTTTAATCTTGGAGGCGATTCGACCTCCGCTTCCGCGCTGGCCTCCGCAGATGGCCCTCAGCCTCACCATACTTCATCGGACTCGATTGGGCGAAAAGTGATTCTCTCGGGCCCATCCCATGTGCATACCCACGCGAAACCCCATCGCAAACGTTCCCATGTTCAACCTACTCGAAAGGAAATCTTCTGAATTCGGGTTGCCCCAAAAACCTGCTGCAACCGGCGGAGGATATCCGTGCGCCGAAATCCCACCAATTCGGCCAACCACACGTTGCTATCCACCGAGACGAACAAGGTACCTTGCTTGAGCCCGGTGGGACGCGCGTGAGCGACTACTTCCGGGTCCATTAGCTCCTGCCACACGCGTAAGATCTCGGCTTCCTCCCGCCGGCTCTCTAACCGTAATGTTTTCAGCACCTGCGGCAAAAGCTCGGCCGGAGTGCGAACCCTGGCTTGCAGCGCCTTTTCCTGCTCGCTGAAGTCGTGTCCCCGCCACTGCGCTAAAGTACGCTCGCGCGCAGATCGGGGGGGAGGCCCTAGAGGCGGCTGGGATCGAAAAAGCCACATAACGCATGCACAGTGTGACGTTAGGCTGGCTTGGCCACGGGTCGTTCGTCCAGGACGAGTACACCATGCGGCGGCAGATCATAGCTTCCCACCAGGGTGGCGCCGGTCAGGTAATCGTGCATCGGCTTCAGGAACTGCACCCGGACTTGCTGGTTATGATGATTCAAAAGGAAGTAAACTTTCACGTCGTCCTTTTGCCGGAGGCTGACCTCAACAGCCTCAGGGACTTTTAACAGCGGATGAATTCCCACCAGGCCACGCAACCAATTGACCAAGTCGCCGTAGAACGCGAGACCGGAGAGAGTGCCAATGTAAATAGCCCGGCCCGCCCCGTATGAATGCATGGTAATCGCCGGTTTGCCCGCATAAAAATCCTTGGTGTAAGTGGCCAGAATCTGGCAACCCTTTGGTTCGATGATATCACACCAGATGCGGGCCGTATGCAGGTGGCTGGTTTGGAAACCTCCTTTGAAACTTAAATGGTTTTCGGCTTCCGGCGGCAGCGCGTCGAACTCCACCACTTCCAGCCCGAATAAGTCGATGAGCTCATGCGGATATCCATCATCCGGTGCCACATGGTGCTCATCCACCAGGCCCGTGCAACAAGTGCCCACCAAGGTGCCGCCATTTTCCACATAGTACTTAAGCACCTGCGCTTCTGCGGAGGACAGCAAGAACAACGAAGGTGCAAAAACGAGCTTGTAACGTGTCAGGTCCTCACCAGGCCGGGCGAATTCCACCGGAATATTACGATCGTGGAGGGCACTATAAATCAACCCGATATGTTCCCGAAGGTGAAAGTAACGATTCGGATGCGTCGGCTCCTGAAGAGCCCAGTCGTTATCATGGCTAAACACAATGGCGACATCGGCTACCACACGCGTGCCGTGGATGACCGGAGCCAGAAGCTTTATTTCTTCACCCAACTGACAAATTTCGCGGTAAACCCGGTAATCCTTGCGCCGATGATGGGACATAACTGCCCCATGAAACTGTTCCGGGCCAAACCGCGGTTGACGCCAACGAAAAAACAGGATGGCGTCAGCGCCCCGGCTGATCAGCTGGTATGTGAATAGTCGCAGCACCCCGGGCCGCACCAACGAATTCAGGTCCTGCCAGGTCACATGCCCGGCTTTGTGTTCCAAGACCCAGAAACCGACGCCCCCGTCCGGCGTCCGAATCTCGGCCTTTTTCAATGACCGAAGCAAATCGATCTCCAGGGCGGTCTCGGCCGAGCGGGGCCGCAGTACGGCGGCGCTCTGAATCCCCACAAAATCGAGCACCTCAGCCAAATCAAAGTGGTCGAACCGAAACACAGCCGGCTTCAGGTTGGTGGTCACCGGTGCTTGTGGGGTGATCTCACGCAGGATTTGGGCCTGCATGCGTACATATTGAACAATCGTGTCGCTGCAGAACCGCCGCCAATCCAAGACCAGTCCGGGGTTATGCGGCGCAGGTGCGCGTTGTGGCATAGGCACTTCTTCCCAATCCGAGACCACCTGCCCCCAGTGCCGCAAACCCAGCGCCTCATTAAGTCGCTCCAGGGTTTCGTACTTGGCCTTCAGCCACAGGTGCCATTCTTCACGCGAGGCCTCGTTAAAGGATTCTTCGGTGTCATGCGCGCCGATCGCATTATCAATCTGCCAAGCCAACAAGGAGGGATGATCGCCCAGGGCGCGGGCCATCTCTGTGACAATCCGCCGCGAATATTCCCAAAAGGCATCACTGCAAAGGCAAACCGCCCGACGTGTGCCCGCGTGCAGGACCTGTCCTGCCTGATCCGTGGGTAGAATTTCTGGATGTTTGCGGGTCAACCAAAGCGGAGGCGCTGCGGTGGGCGTGGCCAGAATAACCCGAATGCCTGCCTCATGCATAAGATCCATGACACGCCGAAGCCATCCGAAGTTGTACTGACCCTCAATCGGCTCCACCAGGCCCCAGGTGAATTCCCCCATCCGTACAACGTTGAAGCCTGCCTCCTTCATCAGAGCGATGTCTTCCAGCCAACAACCTTCGGGATGATCCGCAGTGCCGCCGTACGGAGGGATCCAGTGTTCGGGATAGTAATCCACGCCGAAATACATAGGCAATCTCCCGCTGGTTCAACACTTCGACTCTACTGGCTCGGTCGTCCCTCTGCAACGGCAAAAGCCATCAGGCATGATCGCCTTCCATCGCGTGGGGCGCAGCCTCCTGACGGCTTCCGGGCTTGGCTTGACCAACAATGCATGACTTCTGAAAGGTCCACATGGGACCGAGCCCCAGGGCATGCTATTCTTTTGCCTTGGTTTCGGCCGGCAAAAAGCTCTACATTCCGGCGCCGTGCCGGATGTATTTGCCCATCCCATCGATGCTTCAACGCGTTACTGCGCCGTGTTTGGTTTCCCGGTGCGGCACTCGGCCTCTCCTGCCATGCACAATGCAGGTCTGGCAGCGCTTGGTTTGAACTGGCGTTATCTGGCGTTTTCTGTGCCGCCTCAACAATTGAAAATGGCCTTGCAGGGCGCCGCCGTAATGCGATTTGTGGGCATCAACCTCACAGTACCCCACAAGCTTCTGGCCCTTCCCATGATGGACGTGCTGGACAGCTCTGCAAAAGCATGGGGAGCCGTCAACACGGTTCGATTTGAAGGACGAACGGGGGACCGTCCCTGGCAGCCATTAGGACAATGGAGCGAGGCTGAAGAACCCGAGCAAGTGCGTGCTCATGGTTTCAATACCGATGCCGACGCCTTAATCCGAGCATTGGACGAAGACCTCCGATGGCAACCGGAGGGACGGAGCGTACTTCTGCTGGGAGCCGGTGGCGCGGGCCGCGTGGCTGCCTTGCGACTGGCGGCTAGTGGCGTGCGCCAGCTCTATTTAATCAACCGCACGCGGGACAAGGCGCACGCAGTCGCAGTTGAAATCCAACAGAGATACCCCGGCTGCAAAGTCTCGGTGGATTATCCCATGGAACCAGTGGATCTAATTTTGAATGCAACCTCGCTGGGCTTGAAAAGCACGGATCCCTTGCCGCTGGATCTTGAACGATTTCCACTGCATCGGTCGGGCGCAGTCTATGATATGATTTACCGACCCATGGAGACGGCTTTGTTGGAGGCTGCGCGGCGTGCCGGAAGGCCTGCGGCCAACGGCCTGGGTATGTTGCTTCATCAAGGCACACGCGCGTTGGAGATCTGGACGGGACGACCAGCCCCGGTGGAGGTGATGCGTCGTGCCCTGTGGGAGCACGTGTATGCCGCTTGAAGCCGTGTTGCAGCCGGAGTACTGGCCTAAACCTGCCTCAGCCCTGTGGGCAGTCGTTGCATTTGTCGTGGGCACGGCCGTCGGCAGTTTCCTCAATGTGTGCATTCATCGTCTGCCGCGTGGACTCAGTTTGATCTCCCCGCCGTCCCACTGCCCGCACTGCCAGTACCGAATTCCATGGTACCTGAATATTCCTTTGGTCACGTGGTTGATGCTTAAAGGGCGCTGTCAAAACTGTGGTGCGTCCATTGCAGCCCGGTATTTTTGGGTCGAGTTGCTCACGGGATTGCTCTTTTTGGCCATCTGGCTACGACACGGGCCAGCCTCCCCTGTCATGGCAGCGGTGTATGCAGCGTTCAGCGCATCTTTGATCGCTGCCACATTTATCGACTGGGAACACTACATCATTCCGGACGAGATCACGTTGGGAGGGATTGCAGGCGGGGTGGCAGTTTCGTTCTTCCTGCCCGCTTTGCACGGTCGGGCGTCCGTGGCAGAGGGTCTCGGCCAGGCTCTCCTAGGAGCCGCGGTCGGCGCAGGCATCATGTATAGCGTGCTGCGCATGGGAAAGTGGCTGTTCGGCCGCCAACGAGTTGGACTGCAGGGGCTCACCCGAATTGTGTTCTCCGAAACGGCCTTGCATTTGCCCGACCGGCAAATCCCCTATGAGGAACTTTTCTACCGGGATTCCGATACGATTCGGTTTCAGGCTCACCGATTGGAATTGGCTGACCGCTGCTATCGGGATGTGGAAGTGCGGCTCAGCCCGACCCGTCTGTGTATAGGTGCCGAAGTGGTTGACCCGGCGTCGATTTGCTTTATGGAGGCGTGGACGGACCAATTAGTATTGCCGCGTGAAGCCATGGGATTGGGCGACGTGAAATTCATGGCGGCAATTGGCGCTTTTGTGGGGTGGTCCGGAGTTTTGTTCACGTTGATGGTCAGTTCAATAATCGGGTCGTTGGTGGGCTTAATGGCGATTGCCCTACGACGGAGGGAATGGTCCAGCCGCATGCCGTATGGCCCCTACCTGGCGCTTGCAGCAGTGCTTTGGATTCTGGGCGGACGCGAATGGATCGAGCGTTGGTTGCGGGTCTAACCCCGTGGCATCAACGGTGGGACGATTGTCAGGCTGGCCTAAACCATGGATTTCGAAAACTCCACGCCCAACTGTGTAGAAACAGAGGGCCAAACTGCTCAGGGCTCGTTCAACACTTCCAAGACAGCGTAGAACGCGGGCTTAGGTTTCCCGGCGCGATCGAATAATAAGGGGTGATTGACCCTGCGCCATGGGAATTCGTTGAGCCAGCTCTGCCCATCATGGAGATTCCAAAACGAAACGCGCTCGATCACATCGGCATAGCGCCGAAACAGTCGAAACAATCGGGCGTATTGACGCGCTTGGCGATCGAGCATTGCCGCAGGCAAGCCCTCCGGATATGGATTCCATCGAGCCAATTCTTCACGATGACGGCCGCCATCGGCCCACCACCGGCTGCGGGGGACCATGTCCAAGTCCAACTCAGAAACAACCGCTCTCAAACCCATGGCCCGCAAGCCTTCAAAGGTGCGCTCTAATTCATCGTAAGGCACTTCGTCCACCTCATAATGACCCTGCAAGCCGACCGCATGCACCGGTACACCCTGCTCGCGCAGGTCGCGCAGCAACCGGAAACAAGCCTCGCGCTTGCCCGGTAGCTCATTGCGGTAGTCGTTGTAAACAAGCATTGCATTCGGATCGAACTCGTGCGCCCAGCGGAATGCCCAAGCGATGAAGTCCGTGCCGCAAAGACGGCTCCATCCCGAAGGCCGCAATGCGTTGGTGCCGTCGTCGAGCGCCTCGTTCACAACGTCCCATTCCGCCATCTGGCCGCGATACCGGCTTACCACAGTTCGGATGTGATTGCTCAAGCGTTGGAAGAGTTGTTGGCGATCGGCCGGGCTCTGCCCGGGCGGATAAAACCACGCCGGCGTTCGATCATCTTTAGCCCAAACCAAGCAGTGACCGACGACCTGCAGTCCGTGGCGCTGCGCAAACGCCACGAATGCATCCGGCACAGCAAAATGCCACTGTCCCTCCAATGGCTGAACCGCCGCCGGCTTAAGCCCATTTTCAGGTGTCACTGATCGAAAATGCCGAAGCAATAAGGGATGATCTTCCGACCGTCGTGGCAAGGCATCATGGACGCCCACGCCAAGGACGAACCAGCGCCGGGCCGCCTCGGCGAGCGAAGGTTCAGGCCGCTCTGCATCAGACTCCGCCGGGCTGTCCGCCGCAATGAGACTGTGCCAAGCCACAAACCACAACAGGGTACCCACCCATGCCAGCCCAAACGCCAATGGCAACTTGCCGTCGGCTCTCACAGAAGACCAATCGCGCATCATCCGTGAATAATCAGCTCAATGTTTTCAGGCAGGTGCCGGGCTACCTCGTTGACCACGTCACCCTTAAATAACTGCACCAGAGTGCGCCGATGGCGCGCTCCTAAAATCAGCATATCCACACCAATAGTGGCTGCCAGGTCGAGGATCGTAGCTGCAGGATTATCACTAACGGCATACAATGGCACGACATGGACCCCCAGGGGTTGGGCCTGCGTGAGCGCCGTCGTCATGATTCGTGCCGCCACCGGATCTTCCTGCCAACGAGGTTTTTCTGGGAGCACCACCCGACCGGGGGGAGCCACCGCAATCTCCTTGACGTAGAGTACATACAAGTTCGCCTGCCTCAAACGTGCTTCCTCCAGGGCAAAACGGAGCACCGGAGTAACGCCGCGCGCTGCCACCATGAGATTCTGCCCTGGATTTAGCCTGAATTGGAATCCCGGCACTTCCTCTGGGGCCACTGCTGCGGCTACGGGCTCACTCACGACCACCGTCCTGAGCCCAGCTCGTCGCTGCGCGTAAAAACGCAGGCTTAGGCCCAAACCCACCACGCAACATGCGAAGAACAGCGCGTCGGGTTTTGTCTTGGCAATGGTTACCTCCGCTGCAAGAAGGACCAAAAATGCACCCGCCATCATGACACGTTCGTGCCAGCGCAACGATAACCGACGATGAAAAGTACAGGAGCCGAGATTGACTGCGATCGCCCCAACCACGCCAATGGCGTAAAGCCCGGCAAGCATTTGCAAATCTGTGGCTGCAGCCGCGGTCGCCAAGGGCAATGCCACTGCCAACACCAGGGGCCAACCCGGCACCCCATGTCGATTCAACCGTGTAAAGCCCCGCGGCATTTCTCCGTCCCGCGCCATCATGTAAAAGAGACCGATCAACGCCCCGATAGCCGTATTGACCGCGCTGAGCAGCAACAATCCTACCACCGAGCCTACGACCACGCCGGTGATGCGACCGCCCCACGGGCCCAACCATTGGGTGGCATAGTATTCACCCAAAAACCGGATCATATCCTCCCAACGCTCCCTAATGATCGGAGCCATCTCCGGTGGGAGGGAAAGCATGGCCCAGCCGAGCAAAATGGTGGCAGAGACCACCTCAACAGCGACGACCCAAATGGCTCGTCGCGCAGTGGTAGTGACCCGGGGTTGATCCGGAGACGAGTCAGGATCGGGTCTCATAACGCCCGTAAGGTTGGCAATGGCCTCCACTCCACTGAGCGCCAAAATGATGCTTACAAACGCCACCCAATTATGAAGAAAGGTATCGTGAGAAGGCTCTAAATATTTGGTGGTCAAATAGGGCACGCTCATTACGACAATCGCACCGACCACCAAGACCATCGGCACTGCCAACACCGTCGCCAGGCTGCCGGTATGCTTGGGACCAAAATAATTGATCGCCCCAATGAGCAGGATGACCCCCAGCGTGCCATAGCGCACCCAATCGTTTCCTAAACCAAAGTAGGTAACTGCCGCCCAACCGCTCAAAGCCGCCGTGACCGTCATATTGGCCACCAGCAGAAGGGCGCCCATCACGGCCAGAAAGCGACTCTGGAGGCGAGCGGCTGAGTAAACTCCACCCCCATCGGGAAACTCGCGGCAAATGACCGTGTAACAATAACCTACCAGCACGGCCAGGCCGCATACAGCCACGATCAAGGGCAACGCGGCGTAACCGGCAGCGACAAAGGCCAATCCTATGACATAAGCCTTGCTGGTGCCCCAATCCCCGTACAGCAGCGCAGCCGCCCGACGCCAGTCCAGGTTCCGGGGCCGATGCAGAAGTCCAGGGTCCATGGGCCAACGCACCCGCGTAAGTACGCTGCGGCGCCCTCAGCCGCGCGGCTGATCATGCTCAAGCCCCGGGCGGAGGAACAAGAGCTCTCTAGACCACCGGCGGTAACTGCTCCTTGGCGAGAAACCTCTCCTCCACACACGCGCGAGGACAATGACGCGTAAACAAATCATTGCTTCAGAGATTGGCGCGAGCTCAATCGCATGCGGGTTTCCGCATGCAATGCATCCAATTGAGGCTGTAACCGTTGTCGTTCCCTCCGGTCCATTCGGTCAATAAACAGGATCCCTTGCAAATGGTCATATTCATGCTGGATAGCCCGGGCCAACAAGCCTCCACAGCGAAAGGAAATCGGCTCCCCGGTAGCGTTCCAAGCCCGCACCTCGATGCTTTCTGGACGGACAATGTCGGCATAGATGTCCGGAAAACTCAGGCAACCTTCTGGACCAGTCACGCCCGGTCCCAACACACGGATTTCAGGGTTGATCAACACCAAGGGCATCAAAGCAGCCGGGTCAGTCGGTTGACCATTCAGTTCCAAACTGGAAGGTCGGTCTTCCACTCCCCGGATATCCAACACAGCCAATTGGAGGGCATGACCGACCTGCTGAGCGGCCAGGCCGATTCCATGCGCAGCATACATGGTCTCGAACATGTCCGCGATCAGGCGCTGCAATTCTGGAGTGACGCGTCCAATCCGCGCACCTTTTTGGCGCAAGATCGGGTCGCCGTATCGCACCACCTCCAACACCATGTTCGACCCTCAGAAAAGGTACGGCCCCGTGGTGGTCTGCGGCCAGTGTCGCAGGGCCCGCACCAGATCTTCCACCGTGGGGCTCTGGGCTTTGATGACGTAAAAACCGCTGGTGGTCACACCTGTCAACAAAGCCTGCGCGTCACTGAATCCCAGCAACCTGCCCAGGCAGAACCCAGAATTAAAGTGGTCCCCAGCTCCAGTAGTCAAACGAGGTTTGGTAGTGTAAAGCCCGTCCACCATGCTGAGGCGGTCGTCGGTCACACAAAGGGCGTAAGAGACCGGATGCACCACCAGTGTATGGACCGGCACGCGCTGGTAGATTTCACGAGCCAGTTGTGCCACGGCAGCTCGTGAACCATCTCCGCGATCCAACCCATAAACTCGCGCGATTTCGTAAGCCTCCTTTTCATTGAGCCCCAGGATCACTTGGAAATACCGCCTGAATTCCAAAATCAACTCCAAAGCCCGTCGAATGTCTTCCGAGGTCCGCTTCTCCGGATCACACAAGTCAAAGAAAATGGTTCGCGGTCGTCCGCTTGCAGGTAGAAAAGGACAAATCTCCTTGAGGACAGCCGACCAAATGTCGCTCATAAACGGCAGCATGGTCCAGTTAACGAATGCCACCAGGTCGGCTTCTGTCATCTGCCGAGCAAACTGGTCCCGGCCATACCGCAAGAGGATGTTTTCCCACGTAACTTCCCGAAGCGAGGAGTGCTTGCCGAGCATGATCTTACCATCTTCGAACTCCAGAGCGTCTGTATAACCCGGCGGGGCAATGGAGTGCACCTCAGCTCGACGCGCGAACTCTTCAAAGACCGGATGCAGGTTCGGATACCCAAGGTTGCCCACGTAAACAACTTGCAAGCCCAATTGCGCCAGAGCATTGCCCATGATTGGACCATTGCCGCCCAGTTTGGTAAGTTGGGACACGAGCTCCACGTTGGTGCTCTTGCCAGCCGCGGCCGCCAGCCGATCCGCCAAGCGAGCAATGGTCGGCATTCGATCATACCGATCAGCACTGTGCCGCTTGTCCACTACGTGCAAGATCTCATCGACAAATCCGTCCATTCCGAGGAACGCACGCAGTTGAGACACTCGATCTCGTGCCGCCTGCAAGGCTTCCGCTGTATGAGTGCGAAGTTCCGCTGTGTTCTGGTTCATGGTCAATTCCTAAAAATCCGAAGGAGGAATGAATGTTCAATCGGGCGCTACTCCAAGCGTTTCCAAGATGCGCTCCAACTCTGCATCGCTGAAGAAAACTATCTCCAATTTGCCCCGGCCCTGGTTGTAGTGAAGCCGGACCCGTGTTCCCAGGCGTTCTCGCAAACGGTCCTCCAACCGAAGCACCTGCGGGTCGCCCCGTCGACGGGTCGAGACCTGCCGGGACCGGCGCTCCGAATTCAACGACGCTTGCAAGCGAGCGACCAAGCCCTCGGTTTGCCGTACATTGAGGCCGTCCTTGACCACACATTCAGCCGCCCGCTTTTGAAGATCTGGATCCTCCAGGGCTAAGATAACTTTGGCATGCCCGACACTGAGCTTGCCATTGCGCAGATGAGCCTGGATCTCCTCCGGGAGCTTTAACAACCGCAGGGCATTGGCCACAGCTGCTCGACTTTTGCCCACCCGTCGGGCAGCCTCTTCCTGAGTGAAACCAAACTGATCCAGCAGTTGTGCATAACCCTGGGCTTCTTCGATGGGATTGAGGTCCTCGCGCTGCAGGTTCTCCACCAGCGCCAGCTCCAAGGCCGACCGGTCATCCACGTCCCGAACCAGGACCGGTACCTCCGTTAAACCAACCATCTGAGCCGCACGCCAACGCCGCTCCCCGGCGATCAATTCATAGCCATCGGCCCGACGGCGCACTACCAGAGGTTGAAGGATTCCTTGTGCCCGGATGGACTCTGCCAGCTCCAGTAGGCTTTCCTCCTGAAACAACTGGCGCGGCTGCCGCGGGTTGGGCCGAATAGCAGACAAGGGTACTCTTACAGGGGCCTCCCCTGATCCAGCCCAAACAGACGCGCTCCCGGAGCTAACGCTACTCGTGGAGGCTTGCTCCCCACGCGACGTCGTCACCGGATGACCGCCCAGTAATGCATCCAACCCACGCCCTAAAGCGGGCCTTGCCATGCGTCGAGCCTGCCGAAGCCAAGCCCCGGTTGTCAATGTCGGGAGCTGAACTGACTGGCCATGAGGCATGCTCCACCGCCGGTCTTCAAATGTCTTTGCATAGACCTGGCTTCAACCCGTCAGCCCCAAATTTGCCGGTCCAGCGAGCGATATTGAATGGCCTCCCCAACATGCTCCGGCAAAATCCGGTCTGAGCCCGCCAAATCGGCGATGGTACGCGCCACTTTCAAGATCCGATCATAAGCCCGTGCACTCAAACGCAACTCATTCATCGCATACCGCAACAGATCCATCGAGACCTCATCCAATACACAAAACTGACGCAACTCTTTTGATCCCATGTGTGCATTGCACAGGATCCGAGACCGGCCACGAAAACGGTCCTGTTGCCGTCGGCGCGCCGCCACCACCCGTTCTCGCAACTTGGCCGAAGGTTCCGTCGGATGCGTCGCTGCAATGTCGCGAAACTTCACCACCGGGACTTCGACATGTAAATCAATCCGGTCCAGCAGCGGGCCACTGATCCGGTTTAAATAACTCTGAATTTCACGGGGCGAACATCGGGATTCGCCAGGCATTTTCCCATCAGGCGTGGGATTCATGGCCGCCACCAACATGAAACGGGCGGGAAACGTTACCGTGCCGGCAGCTCGCGAGATCGTCACCCGACCTTCCTCCAACGGCTGCCGCAGTGTTTCCAACACACTCCGTTTGAACTCCGGCAATTCATCTAAAAACAGAACCCCGTTATGCGCCAGGGAAACTTCTCCAGGAGTAGGATGGACATTGCCACCCAGTAAACCGGCGTCGCTGGCTGTATGATGAGGTGCCCGAAAAGGCCTTCGCGTCACAAGGGCCTGACCCGGTTGCAGAAGTCCCGCAATGCTGTGGACCTTGGTGGTTTCTAGGGCCTCCTCTAAGGTCAACGGCGGGAGGATCGTAGGCAACCGCTTGGCCAGCATGGACTTGCCGGTGCCCGGCGGGCCGATTAACAGAACGTTATGCCCACCAGCCGCCGCGACCTCCAAGGCCCGTTTAACGGACTCCTGGCCCTTAACCTCGGCGAAATCCACCTCGTCCTCCATAGGCTGCTCAAACAATCGCTGCACGTCTACCTGCACCGGGCCTATGGAGATTTCGCCGCTCAGAAAGGCAGCAGCTTCCCGCAAATTCTGGACCGGAATGACTTCCAGTCCCTCCACCACGGCCGCCTCGTTCGCGTTGGCGGCCGGGACCAAGACCCCTCGTTTGCGCTCATGCCGTGCGCACAATGCGATAGGCAAAACACCCTTGACCGGCCGTACTGCCCCGGTCAACGCCAGCTCACCCACCACCAAGAACTCGTGCAATCGTTCCGTCCGAAGTTGATCCGTCGCAGCCAACAATCCCAGCGCAATTGGCAAGTCAAAGCTGGGCCCTTCCTTCTTAAGATCTGCCGGAGCCAGGTTGATCGTGGTTCGCCCTAAGGGAAACTTATAGCCGGAATTACCCAATGCAGTACTCACGCGGTCTCGCGACTCCTTCACCGCTGCATCTGGAAGCCCCACGATCACGATCGTGGTATCGCCCCAACCGGCATTGACCTCAACCTCCACCGGGCAGGCTTCAATACCATTCACCACTGCCGAATAGACTTTTGCCAGCATCGCTGCAGTTTGTGGGAAAGAACCCGTTTCGGCGCAAGGCGTTTCCCGCCAATCTGCATCGTCTCTTAAGCGATCCCGACCCTGGCTCTCACCAGATCCAACCTTCGGCAACTGATTTCCACCCAGCCAGCCCGAAGCCGCCCCAAACGCCTGGGCCCCGATCCCAGACTTAGCTCGGAGCCAAATCGTCCAAAGTTTCACAATGTCCCAAAACTGAGCAACCAGTCTAGATTTAGGACACTCCCGCTCATGAGACGTCCGCTTTTAGAGCCAATGTTTCAAATATCGCGCATGCAGAAATCCAATAAAGAACTATCGCCTTGGTTGACCCCTCAGAACGGACCACTAAGGTTCCGGCACAGCTGATGCTCAAACATAGGTTGAAAGAGGAACTGGCGATACTTCCGGCTGTTTAAAGGCCCGTGAAACAACCCAAGCAATCCATGGGGCAAAAAAAACTCAATAGCCTACTCCGTGAGTTCTACCGACGGAAGACTGCGCACGGATACACCTTAGCGGAGCTTATGGTGGCCGTGCTGCTTCTAGCGACCCTCGTGGTATCCCTGTATGCCGGCATAAGTACGGGGTTCGCCTATACTGCCATGGTGCGGGAGGAACTCCGAGCGACCTAGGTCATGTTGGAGAAGTTGGAATCCATCCGCTTATATAACTGGGATCAGATCAACAGCAACGGCTTCATTCCTTCTTCACTCATCGCTTTTTATCAGCCGAACCCTACGAACCCTTCTACCGGATCGGGGGTCGTTTACACGGGAAGCCTGAGCATTCGCCCCGTCGCGGCTAGCCTGGGTGTACCCTACGCGGCTGACCTCAGGGAAGTCGTAGTCCGGGTAAGCTGGGTCAGCGGCGGCGGTTCCAGTACACTTCGAGAACGAGAAATGCGGTCGTTAGTGAGTCGGTATGGCCTGCAAAACTATGTGTTTAGCAACTAGGCAGGAGCCATGGCAGGACGGCGCCCCCCGCAACCATCATCGCAGGCGCTATCGAGAGGCCTTTAGCCTGCCAGAGACGCTGAGCACTTTGGGCGTGGGCGGATTAATCCTCGCAGCCATTCTGACCTTTTGGAGTTTCAGCGCTCGTAGCCTCGCCAGCATCGCAAACTATATCGATCTCGATCAACGCAGTCGTCATGCGCTGGATCTCCTCAGTCGGGAAATCCGGCAATCTGCTGGCGTCAGAGCAGTCACCCCCAAACTCCATCACGCTGTCGAATCTCGACGGTACATTGATGCACATCCGTTGGGATCCCAGTCGACAGGTCGTGACATTAGAACGGAATGGCCAGGCGGAAGTGTTACTGAGCGGCTGCGACTTCTTCCGGTTCAACATTTCGCAGCGTAATCCGAGCAACGGCGTCTTCGGCTTTTACCCAACCAGTGACATCCGACAGGCGAAACTCGTGGATTTGAACTGGCGATGCCAACGAGCGCTGATGGGACAACTCCTGCAAACCGAAAGCGTCCAAACCCCGCGCATTGTGATCCGGAATTAACCTCATGATGATCGTCCCTCCATGCCGTCTCTGTAGAGGCCAGATTCTTATTCACCTGCGCCCTGCTGGGTCTGACCTTGGCCAGTACACTGAGTTTGGTCCAAGGCCAGGCGCTTTCCGTAGCTCGATCTCTCTGCTGGAATGCCAGCTTGGCCATGACTGAGGCCGGAATCGAGGAGGCCCTGACGCACCTCAATCGCAATGCTCCGTTCTTTGACCCGCAAACCGCCACTAACGGCTTGGACGCCAACGGATGGATCCGCCAAGGAAACGTTTATCGTGCGCCACGGCGTTTCCTCGGCACAGCCAGCTACTATGATGTGGCGATTGTGATGAATGGGCTACAGCCACACATCCTAGCCACGGGAGTAGTCAGCAGGGCAGATTTGATTCCCACCCAGCCGATGATTCTGGGCGTCATCGGCGCGGCTGCAAGCGATCCCTACGCACCAATTCCACGGACGGTTCGGGTCCAAACGCGGATTGATCCCCTTTTTGCCGTAGCCATGGCAGCAGAAGGTCAGATCGACCTTGCAGGCAACAACGTGACCACCGACAGCTTCGATTCGGGCGACCCCAATTACAGTGACAACGGGATGTACCCCTCCAACCCGCAGAAGCGCAAACGCAACGGTGACGTAGCCACCAACGCGGGTCTGGTCAACTTCATCAACGTCGGCAATGCCAACATCAACGGTCGTGCCATGACCGGGCCAAATGGAACTGTGCGAATTGGACCCAGAGGCTATGTCTCAGGCGGTACCAATGACGATTTCAATGTGGTCTTCCCGCCGGTAGCAGTGCCACTAGGCAATGCCCTACCATTACTGACGGTCACGACCAGTATTCTCGGCACCTCCTACCGGCATGCGATCTGGACCAGCGGACGTTATTACCATTTCAGAGGGCTGGAGGGCAGTCTGTACGTCGCCTCGAATGTAAATGCCACTTTGATTCTTCAGGGAGACACAAAGCTCACTGGTAACAACGATCGCATTTATCTGGCCCCCAGTGCACGGTTGATCTTGTACGCCGATGCCCCGGTCTTTTCAATCAAAGGCCAGGGCGTTGTCAACGCGAGCGGACGTGCAGAAAACTTCCTCTACTTTGGAACTCCGCGGAACACCACCCTCAGCTTTGGCGGAAATGCATCCTTTACCGGAGCCATCTATGCCCCGGATGCAGATTTCACTTTGGGCGGAGGGGGCAACAATACCTATGATTTCGTCGGTGCATCGGTCACTAAAACAGTGAAAATGAACGGACATTTCAATTTCCACTACGACGAGAATCTGCGGCGCATCGGTCCCAGCCGCGGTTTCATCGTAACCCGATGGGAGGAACTTTAACCCGACTCCCATTGACTAGCGTCCAGCCAAAAGTCCACGAGAAAACCCGTTCCCGATTGCGTAAGGCTTCTCCAACCATCCCGATCTATCCCCCGCGCGACTCCGATACGGCCGGGCGGGCAAACGGCCTCAAAGCCCTCGAACCTCCAAAGATTCGGAAAGTCCCGGCGTTGCTGGGGCTTGACCGGCTCCGCCAAACAATCCCGGCCCCGCAAGAAAACACAAGCGCCGTCCTCAGCCTTCGCCAAGCCAGCCCATAACGATTGGTAGCCAAGCGACAAGAATGAAAGCCTCTTCCTTTAGGCCCAAAAAACGCCAGGGCCCGAATTTCTGACTCGTTCATCCGAACCTGCTCTGGCCGACAGCTACATGCCGTGCAACGCTGGCGCGTGTAAAAGATCGGCACGGTCAACCGTCTCTGTGCTGCTACTCGATTGCTCGGTCCTCCCGAGGCGTGCCTTGAGCAAAATGCTCAGCCAGGGCCACAGCCTGGAACATAGCTGAAGCCTTGTTGACCGTCTCCTGATACTCGGCACCTGGATCCGAATCATGGACCCAACCTCCTCCCGCTTGCACGTAAGCCACCCCGCCTTTTAGCACGGCCGTTCGAATCGTGATGCAGGTGTCCAAATTCCCATCAAAACCAAAGTAACCTACGCATCCGGCATAAGGACCTCGAGCCGTCCCCTCCAATTCAGAGATAATCTGCATCGCGCGCACCTTGGGCGCCCCGCTTACCGTCCCGGCTGGAAACGTGGCCCGCATCAAATCAAACGATGTCCGCCCCTCGGCCAGGCGGCCTTCGACAGAGGAAACAATATGCATCACATGACTGTACCGTTCGATCACCATGAGGTCCCGTACCTTGACGGAACCATACTCGCACACTCGACCCAGATCGTTGCGAGCCAGATCGACCAACATCACGTGCTCGGCCCGCTCCTTTGGGTCCGCCAACAACTCCGCCTCCAGCGCGGCGTCCTCTTCCGGCGTGCGTCCACGCCGCCGCGTCCCGGCTATGGGACGAATCTCCACCCGCCGGTCTTCGCACCGAACATGGATCTCCGGGGACGCACCCACCAGTGCAAAGCCGTCCAGCTCCAATAAAAACAGATAGGGCGAGGGATTAATGGACCGCAAAGCGCGATAAACTTCCAGGGCTGAAGCATGCACCGAAGCGGCAAAACGCTGCGAGCCCACCACTTGGATCACGTCCCCGGCCGTGATGTACTGTCGCGCCCGCCGCACCAATTCCAAAAAGGTCTCACGCGACATGTTGGATACAAAGGGAACTGAGGGCACGGCTTCCGGCAACATCGCCGGTAAAGGGGGCATGTCCCGATCCAGAAGGGTCAGCAAGCCACGCAATTCGTCCAATGCCCGATCATAAGCAGCACTGGCCGCACGAGGATTCTCCACCCACGCATTGACCAGCAAGGTCAACGTCTGGGTCACCCGGTCGAAAATCACCAGCCGATCGGCTACAAACAGGTACAACGTAGGTGTGCCCAGTTCATCCCTCCCCGGTCGTGGCACGACCGGCTCAATGTCATGGATAAACTCATACCCCACATATCCAACGGCTCCACCAATGAATCGCGGCAGACCCGGTACGCGCACCGGGCGGTAACGACTCATAACCTGTTCCACTACCGCAAGACCATCTCGCACCTGGCCCGGACCAGCCCTGCCCCGTGCTCCAACCACTTCCCATGTACCGGTCCGGTGCCCCCCTTCCCAAACTGCCACTTCTTGGCCCGTCTGTCGGATGACAACACGAGGATCTGTCCCCACAAAAGAATATCGTCCCAAATGCTCGCCGCCCTCGACGGACTCCAACAGAAACGATTCTCGGCCTCCCCGCAATTTACGGTAAGCGGACAACGGGGTCTCAAGATCAGCTAACAATCGGCAGGTAACGGGAATCAGATTCCCCTCCGAAGCCAACCGACCAAAGGTCTCCCGATCAGGAAAAACTTGCATGATGCGTTGTATCCGTAAGACGACCGGTGCGACGCAGCCGGTAAATGCCCAACAGGGTGTAAAAGGCCACCGCCACGGCATAGGCCACAATGCCCATACCAATGGCAAATAGAACCAACCGGCCCTCGCTGAAAAACATCACGGCTCCACCCACGGCTGCCGTCAACAACGTGTTAGCGGCTAAGCAAAACAAATACACGGAAATCCGCGTTTCCTGAACCCGCTCCACGTGCCAGTCGCGGTAATTATGCTCCCCCAACGAGCGCATCAACCAGGCGGACTGAAAATTTCGCGCTGCTACCAAGATGCTGGCCGTAGCTACCACAATGGCCGCCACGGGCCAACACGCCAGCACCGCGCAAACCAGTCCGTTGACCAACAGGCCCCATCGCCAGCCCAGCCGCTTGGCGATAGGATTGCCCTCCAACACCAAGTTGGGCGTAGCCACCCAAGTGCTCAAAAAGTCAGCACCCCGCGACACGGCAAGCACCGCCAGCAGAATCCAATATTCCTGACTGCTAAATGGAACGTGATCCTGCATGGCTGCGCACAGGCTGCAAAGGCCCCATTACCCGAGCCAAACAAAGCCCCCTCACGTCCGGGGCTGCCCGTAAATCTGCTCCGGCGTCAGCAGTCGCGGCTCCGTAACACGGAATCCCTCCCCGCGACCGGTCATGGATCGATAAAAACAGGAACGATATCCCTCATGACAGGCAGCCCCGACTTGCTCCACCTGAATGAGCAAGGTGTCTCCATCACAATCCAATGCAATGTCTTTGACTCGCTGCACATGACCGCTGGTTTCGCCTTTCATCCAAAATTTTTGGCGGGACCGACTCCAGAAATGAGTCAGGCCCGTCTCAATCGTTTTCTCCAGGGACGCTCGATTCATCCAGGCCATCATCAAAACGCGTCCCGTCGTCGCATCCTGAATAATGGCTGGAATCAATCCATTGCCGTCGAATTTCAGTTGATCAAAAAAGTTCATCGCAGTTGCCATGATCTCGCCCGGCCAACCTAGCAAAAACTGGCACGCCGACCATGAAAAAGTTCCAGAGCTCACAAAAGCCCCACCGCGTTGTCGGGACAACCAAACCGCGTGATATCTAAAGCAAATTCCTGAGAAGAAAAGGTGGAGCTTGGAGCAAACTGCGCCCGTCTTGATTTTTCCGGTCGGATTGCCACTGCCTGCTCAGGGCCACTGGACACGAAGCCTTGCAAACCGGGCCAATACGGCGCCGCGAGCCACGGGATCACGGAAGATAACGCTTTTGCGGCCGTCATTGGGTACAGGATCACTCTCCTGGGTCTCTGCGACCACAGTCGAGCTGAATGCCAAATCCGGAGCCAGCTCCAGACGCACCGTCAGGCCGGGGTCGTCGTCCCGGACCTCAATAGACCAAACAAAATGACCACTTACGTCAAATGTAGGAACTCCCCAAGACGGAGAGTTCGGCCTCCTCGGATGCGTCCGCATCGCGTATTCGGCTGCATTGCTCAAGCCGTCTCCGTCCGGGTCCCCAGCCGGCACAGCCAGACCGGATTCAGCCGGCAGTTGAAAATAAAACCTTTGCCAACCGTCATATCGAGCCACCACGCGCAGCACGTAATTCGTCTGGGTCATTTGACTCGGCGAGCCATTGTCCATAACCTGCATGCCCAGCGTGACCACGCCCGTCTCGTCTTCAGGAGGCGTTCCGGTAACCAACCCGTCTGAGTTCACCGCCAACCATGCCGGCCCACTTAACTTGGCAAAAGTTAGCCGCTGACAAAGATTCGGATCGACTGCGGAAGCCCGAACATTGAAGCTCAGGCCCTTGACGACCACGTCCGGGAACCCCGGCTGAAAGACCGGCGCCGCGTTTGTCTGCCGACTGGTCAAAGAGCCGGGATTGCTCACCAACCACCCGGCCACGGGGCGACCGTCCCCATCCAGATCACCCAATTCCTCACCATTGCAGTAACCGTCACCGTCCGAATCCTCCATTGCCAAAGTGGGCGTCCAAAATGCCACCGGCGCACCCGATCCGCCCACCAACTGAAAAACCCGATTCCCAAATGCATTCCGCGCGCCTCCACCGGAACCGCTTACATGACAATTCAGACAACCAAACACCTGGCCATTGGGCATTTGGTTGACCCTGAAATCCCGGGCCTCCGCATCCCAAAAAATCCACACTGAAGCGGCAATCCACCTCCACCCTACCCGCGCGCCGAAACGGCTGCAGCATGCCAAACGTGTATGAGTGCGTCGAATGATGAAAGTCAGCATGTCTCAATGCAAGAAGCCTCCGCAGCGTTTCGTCAAGGAATAAACCGCCGGGAGTGCCTGAGCACAATCTGCCGAGGTCATGTTCCTCCTGAAGCGCCGATCCCCATGGGGCTGAGGTCCGAGGTCGGCATCCTTGTGACCCTCCCTTTAACCGGAGATCTCATAGGCCCCGAGGAACATCCTATCAAATGAGACTTTCCGGGACCTGGATCCCCCATGCGGGATCGCCGCTCGGGACCGGCGGGAACCCAATCCCCAACGCCGCCTTGACTCGGCGCAGAGCTTGCTTGGGGATGCCTTGCCCGGTAGCTTGGATCCTCGTGCAAACTGGAACACAGCTTCAACAATATTGGGGGGTGCTGGTCCTACTGATGCTGGGCGTGGTGGCCGTGGGCGGCATGATTGTATTGTCCTTCCTTTTAGGCAAACGCGCTCGGCGCACGCGCATGAAGGACACAGCGTACGAATGTGGCATGATGCCTGCGGAATGGAGTCCGGGACGAGTGAGTTTACGATTTTACCTGGTCGCGGTGCTGTTCTTGTTGTTCGACATTGAAGTCGTCTTTCTGTATCCATGGGCCGTGGTTTATCGGGAAATGCTTGCTGAGCCGGCAACGCGTGCCCTTGTATTTGGTGGGATGCTGCCTTTTCTCGCCTTGTTAGGGGTCGGTCTGCTTTACGAGATCAAAAAGCGAGGATTTGATTGGCAGACCTGATGCCGAAGGCCAGGCAGCGTCAAACTTACGCGCATGCGCGCGGGAGCAACGCAGCAAGATGAAATCAGGACCCATTGGGCTCCATGGCTACGGTCATCAAATTCGGCACCAGCGGCTGGCGCGGTATCATCGCGCAGGAATTCACGTTTGACAATGTGCGCGTTGCCACGCAGGGCATCGCAGACTACTTGCTCAGCGAGCGCCAGAAAAGGGAATCTCCCCTCCGGGATCGTGCGCCGACGGTGCTTTTGGCCTATGACACCCGTTTTCTAGGACGGGAATTTGCGCTTGCAGCCGCCGAGGTGCTGGCAGCGAATGGCCTGGACCCGCTTCTGACCAATCGCGATACCCCCACACCCGTACTCGCCCACAGCATTCGGACCCGTCGGGCGTTGGGAGGGATCAATTTTACCGCCAGTCACAACCCGGCAGAGTATCAAGGACTCAAGTTCTCGCCTTACAACGGTGCTCCAGCCCCGCCCGACATCACTGCTCAAATCGAGCAGGCGATTGCACGCCGTCAGGCTGAAGGGTGGTCTTTCCGCGGATCGGTCATTGGTACCTACTCCTGCCGCACCTTTGATCCTCAACCAGCGTATTTTCGACACTTGGAACGTTTGCTGCGGCTCGAATGGATTGGCAAACGTCGCCTGAAGGTCCTCGTCAACATCTGCCATGGTACGGGTCGGGGTTACATAGATGCCTTGCTGCAAAAGGCCGGTGCCCGGGTGCTGGTCCTGAATGATCGACCGGACCCTCTTTTCGGCGGGCATCATCCCGAACCTGACGCAGCAGGGATGGCCGAGGTCAGCCATCGGATTCGTCACGGAGAGGCCAAACTGGGATTGGGCACGGATGGCGATGCCGATCGCTTTGGTGTCGTTGATTCGGATGGCCGCTGGCTGACGCCCAACCAGGTGTTGGTCTTGACGCTGTACTACTTGGTCAAGCACCAAGGATGGAAAGGGAGCGTGGTCCGAACGGTCCCTACGAGTCATCAAGTAGATGCCGTGGCAGCCCTATTCGGTATCAAGGTCCACGAAACTCCGGTGGGCTTCAAGTACATCGGAGCCCTTATGGAGAAGGAATCGGTCATCGTCGGCGGCGAGGAATCCGGCGGGCTTAGCATTCGCGGGCACGTCCCCGAGAAGGACGGGATTCTGGCCTGCCTTCTCATGGCAGAGCTCATGGCTCTGGAAAATCGGCCTCTTGGGCAAATCTTGGCTGACTTGGAAAAACAGACCGGACCGTTTTACACGGAGCGGTTAAACATTCGAATTCAGCCCGAGCAGAAAGAGCCGCTCTTGCAGCGGCTCGCCCGGGGTGTGGAAACCATCGGACCGTTCCAGGTGCAACAGTTCATCACCACCGATGGGTTCAAGTTTCTCTTGCCGGACCAAGAGTGGGTGGCCTTTCGCGCGAGCGGGACCGAGCCGATGATCCGCTGCTACCTTGAGGCCCGGTCTCGTCGCAACCTAACCCGGCTCCGCAAAGCATGTGAAGAACTTTTGCGAACCTAAAAGCTTCCGGCGCATGCCGTGGCGCAAAAACAAATTTCCCCGCCGCTCAAAGTCCTTCTATGATCTCCCAAAGACCCTGGGGGTCCGGATTCCTTGACATAACGAATGGGCCAAGCTAGACATGGATTGGTTCGCAACCAATCGCACCATGAAAGAATCGGACAATCCCTCCGTAAGTCAGTTGTCACGCCGTGAATTTTTCAAAGGTTTGGGCACCACGGCACTCGCTGCGGCCACTTCTCAGGCCCAATCGGTTGCTCAGGAACTGAGGAAACTCCAGGCCGAAAAGGTTTTTGGGCCCGGAGCAGTTCCCGTTACGCTGCACGTCAACGGCAAGATTCACAGGCTTGAAGTTGAACCACGGGTAACTCTTTTGGACGCGCTGCGCAATCATCTGGGTTTGACGGGCTCGAAAGAAGGGTGCGACCGTGCCTCTTGTGGCGCGTGTACGGTTTGGCTGGATGGTAGGGCCATTTACGCATGCCAAAAACTGGCCATCGACTCGCAGGGTCACGAGATCACCACCATTGAAGGATTGGCGCCAAACGGGCAATTAACCCCGGTACAACGCGCCTTTGTGGATCGCGACGCACTCCAATGTGGTTATTGCACCCCGGGCTTTGTGATGAGCGTATCGGCCTTGTTGCGCAAAAAGCCTCAACCCACACCGGAAGAAGTCATTCACGCTTGCGCCGGCAATATCTGCCGATGTGGGACTCATCCCCGAATAGTTGAGGCCGCTCTGATTGCGGCAGGGCGGCCTGCAGCTTCTACCCCACGTACGGAGGTGATTTCCTATGGCTGAGTGGCCCACGCAACCCAAGGTCCTTGGCACTCGCGTGCCGCGTGTCGATGGACCGGCCAAGGTCAGTGGCCAAGCCCGATATTCCTCTGACATTCAATTGCCCGGCCTGCTCATCGGCATGATCCTGCGTTCTCGATGGCCCGCTGCGCGTATCCTCCGGATCAACTTGGATAAGGCGCGAAAAATGCCTGGCATCAAGGCCGCCGTCGCCGTCCAGGAAGGGCCTCGCATTGTCCGCTTTTACGGTGAGGAATTGGCTGCAGTCGCCGGTGTTAGCCGGGAGGCTTGTGAAGACGCCTTGCGCGTGATCGAGGTGGAAGCCGAGCCTCTTCCTTTTGTCGTACGGGAAGAAGATGCCAAAAAACCCGATGCGCCCCGCGTTTGGGAGCAAGCGCCCAACATGCCGCCGCCCCGCGTTCAGGAAACCGGCAACGTGGACGCCGCATGGGCCGAATGTGCAGCCATTGTTGAAGGTTTCTATACCACCTCAGTGCAACTCCATCATCCCATGGAGCCCCACGGAGGCACAGCTCATTGGACCGAGGAAGGCTTGACTGCGTGGATTTCCACCCAGGGCATTGCGAGCGTGCGAGACGGGTTGGCCGGAGCGTTGCGACTCGAGCAAAGCAAAGTCCGGGTAATCACCGAATACATGGGCGGTGGATTTGGTTCCAAGTTCGGGCCCGGCGTTGAAGGTATCCTCGCAGCCAGACTTTCACGCGAAGCGGGCGCGCCGGTGCGACTTATGTTGTCGCGCTTTGAGGAATCGTTGGCAGTTGGGAACCGGCCTTCGAGCTTTCAGCGGATCAAGCTGGGAGCAAAGGCCGACGGAACGCTTCATGTCTTCGACTATGAAAATTATGGCACAGCCGGTATCGGCGCCGGCCAGGCAACCGAAGGTGGCGGTGGCGGAGCGGATTTACCCATGCCCTATATCTACCAAGTGCCCAATCGGCGCATCAAACAGACAGCCGTGGCCGTCAATGCGGGGTCGGCACGTCCCTTCCGGGCGCCGGGTCACCCGGTGGCGTCGTTCGGCATGGAATCCGCGATGGATGAACTGGCTGTGAAACTGGGCATGGACCCGCTAGAGTTGCGAATCAAGAATGATCCTTTTGAAATCCGGCGGCGCGAATACAAAATCGGCGCAGAGCGATTCGGCTGGAAAGAGAAATACCGAAAGCCCGGCACCTCGCCGGGGCCCGTTAAGGTCGGAGTAGGCGTGGCCAGCGCTACTTGGGGCGGTGGCGGCAGCCGCAACACCCGGGGGGAAGTCCAGATCAACCCGGACGGTACCGTGGAAGTGCGGCTGGGAGTTCAAGACATCGGCACCGGTACACGCACTGTCGCAGCCGTCGTTGCGGCTGAGGTTCTGGGGCTCAAACCGGAGCAAATTCACGTTAAAATTGGGGATACTTTGTATCCGCTCGGGCCGGGCAGCGGCGGCAGCGTCACGGCCCCGTCGGTCGCCCCCACCGTCTTCGACGTTTGCACGCGCGCCCTTGAGGAACTTCAAAAACAAACCGGTGTGTCAGATGCGCGGGGAGACAACTGGAAGACTGCCTGCAAGAAACTTGGTGTCAATCCGCTAACGGTTCAAGGACGTTGGCGAGAAGGACTTTCTTCAAGTGGCGTAGGGGGCGTCCAATTTGCTGAGGTCGCCGTGGATACTGAGACCGGTCTGGTGACGGTCAAAAAGATCTTGGTAGTGCAAGACTGCGGCTTGGTGGTGGATCCTTTGACCGCCGAGAGCCAGGTCAACGGCGGGGTGATCATGGGCATTGGAATGGCTTTGTACGAAGAGCGTGTCATGGATTGGCAAACGGGTCTGGTATTGAACCCCAACTACGAAACTTACAAACTGCCAAGCATCGCTGATGTTCCAGAGATCGACATCATCCTGCTCAATATGCCCGAGCGAGGCGTGATCGGGCTTGGCGAACCGGTGCATATCCCGACGGCCGCCGCCATTGCCAACGCGGTTGCCAATGCCATTGGCGTACGCGTGCCGAGTCTGCCCATCACCCCGCGCAAAGTTTTGACCGCCCTCGGTCAGGTACCCGTGCGAAGATCTTCTGCCACATGAGACCGTTCGAATACGTCACTGCCACTTCGATTGAGACTGCCCGGCAACTGTTGGGAGCCAACGGCCACTATCTGGCCGGCGGCAACGACTTGCTCGGCAGGCTTAAGGACGACATCACGGAAGCAGTCCGCTTGGTCAACATCAAAGGCATCGGCGCGCTGCGGCACATTGAGCCCGGGCCTGATCGCTGGCAAATTGGAGCATTGGTCACCATTGCGGAAATTGAAGACCACGCCGAACTGCGCAAAATCTTTCCGGGCCTTCAACAAGCCGCGGCAGAAGTCGGTTCCCAGCAAATTCGCAACGTGGCAACCTTGGGTGGGAACCTTGCTCAACATTCCCGATGCTGGTACTACCGCCATCGCGACATCCAGTGCCTCAAAAAGCGGGGTCGAATCTGTTACGCACTGGAGGGCGATAACCGCTACCACGCCCTATTCACGGGCAACGTTTGCATCAGCCCGGTAGTTTCCAACTTGGCAATTGCGTTGACCGCGCTAGATGCCACTGCCGTCATCTGGCGGGACGGCCAGGAACGGCGCCTCACAATGGCCGAGCTTTACGAATTGGCATGGGACAATCCAACCGCGCATCACTCCTTACGGCCGGGCGACCTTCTGCTCAGGGTGGAAATTCCCACAAAGCGTCCCCGCAGCGCCTACCTACAAGTCAGTGAAAAGCATTCCTTTGACTGGGCGTTGGTTAGTTGTGCGGCTGCCGCCAGATTGGAAAATGGTCGGATCTACGATGCGCGGGTTGCGCTGGGCTGTATCTCGCCCGTGCCCCATCAAGTGGCCGCCGCCAACCAGTTCCTCGAGGGGAAGCCACTTGAACGCGACGTTGCAGAAAAGGCAGCCGACCTATTATTGACCGGCGCCGAACCCCACGAGCATAACGCCTACAAAATCCCTATGGCCCGCGCTTTGATTCGGCGCACCCTGCTCCAGTTGGGAACCTGATGCCATGAACCGCTTTTGCCAACATTTGCGCACCAAACGGCTCTATCTGGATGCCTCTCTCGAGGAAGCATTTGCCGACCCGCAACTCGAGCAGGCTGGGCCCTGCCACTTTTGGTGCAATTTAACTCAGACCGTGGTGGGACCCGATCAACAGCCCGTGCACAAGATCTCCTGTCAACCTGGCCGGGCCTGCTTCGAGGATTGAGCTCCGGCGCCTCGGTTGCCTCGAGCTAGGCAGAGGGGCTGTTTCCCAACCACCCGCAGGGCATGCGGCTTGGATCAAGAACCGCTGCAGCCCCAATCCTGAGCTCCTGCCGCCCACAAAGCAACCATGCGGAGATTGCACCACTTGAAGGCCGTCCGGATCACAGATCACCGTTCTGAACAGCCGCCATCTTGACAACAAGTTGAGCCGAAAGAAAAGGCCCGACACATTCAAGATGCGTTCCAGTCGAGCAACAAGCTCCACGAGGCCGGTAACGCAGCGGCTCAATCAAAGGCATGGCCGGCACAGCACAACACATTCCGCACTTTATGCCGGACCAGCTCTTTGACCATGGCACGGGCCGGGCCGAGATACTTGCGCGGATCAATTTCGGACGGTTTCTCCCAAAGAACCTTGCGAATGCCAGCGGTAAGAGCCAAGCGAAGGTCTGTGTCGATGTTAACCTTGGTGCAACCCAGGCGCCGCGCCACTTCAATATCGGCCTCGGGCACTCCCCGGGCATCCTGCATTTTGCCCCCGTATTTGTTGATCTCGTCCACCAAGTATTGGGGCACGCTGGAAGCCCCATGAAGGACCAACGGGTAATCTCCAAGCCCGGCGTCCATTAAGGCCTTCTTGATGGCCTTCAAGCGCTCCAAATCCAACCGTTGATCTCCCTTGAATTTATAGGCGCCGTGACTGTTCCCAATGGCCACGGCCAATGAGTCGCAACCAGTCAACTTGACAAATTTAACCGCATCATCAGGGTCGGTGTAATGGCCGCTTTTGGAAAAGCCGCCTCCTTCTTCACCTTCGTCAAACTGGACCCCCACCAAGTGACCCAGCTCGGCCTCCACGACGCAATTGTGCTTGTGGGCGTATTCCACAACGCGGCGGGTGATCTCCACATTTTTATCAAACGGCTCGTACGAAGCATCAATCATTACCGAAGTGAAGCCCTCATCAATACACTGTTTGCACAACTCAAACGAGTCTCCGTGGTCCAGGTGTACGGCGATTGGGATGTTGGTCAAACTCACCGCTGCTTCGATGAGTTTCTTCAGGTACACCGGGTTCGCATACTGCCTTGCCCCCTTGGAGATTTGCAGAATCAACGGCGCTTTCTCTTCCTCACAGGCCTCCACAATCGCCTGCACCAGTTCCATGTTGTTCACGTTGAAAGCGCCAATGGCGTACTTACCCTTTAAAGCCTTGGCAAACAATTCACGAGTTGTCGTCAGTGGCATACCCTAATCCTTTCGTCCCATCCGGTTCCGTCGCCGCACGAATGGCGCTTCGGAACCTCTACGACTTCATCATACTTCGATTGCCCCGTTAGTGGGAACAAAAAAAGCCAAATGGCCTTTCAACGAGAAGTCGCTTCGCCAATTGGCCATGGTCCAAACGCGGACCACCGCCCAGGCGGCTGACTGTCAACGCTCTCGCTCGTCCTACCTGTGAGACCAAAGACGGAATCGCTCGCACTCGCCGGGAACTGCCTCCTGCGTTTCTGCCCAAGCACCGGCAATGCACGACCGCTGCATGAGATTTCTTCCAGGATTTGTTGACTGGAAAAAGAGTTTTTGCTGGCAATTTTAACCCCAGCTCGCTAGCCTAAATTCGGTAGCAGGGACGCGGAGCTGACGTATGGACATCATTTTTAACTGCCCCCATTGCGATCAGGAACTCGAAGTGGACAGCTCGGCGGCAGGAAGCCAGCTCAACTGCCCGGCCTGTCAAGCTTTGATCACCATCCCTGAACCGGAAACTCCTGTACCCAGCCCGGAAAGCCCAGCCAAACTGGAACCCAGCATCATCAACCCCATTGCCGCCTCCGCGGCCGCTAAACAGGAACTGCATCTAAAAGTGCCCGTTCGCGAGGGCCCGAGCGAAGTCCTCATCCAGAAACCTCGTCCACCTTTGGAAGCAGCGGCCAAAGGCGAGAAGAGAATCCGTGTCAAGACCATCCGACACACCGACTGCATCGAGGTTGGGCACGACCGGTTCGACGAAACCGTCACTAACTTCCTGCAAAAGGTGGGCGAAGACAACATCATCAGCATCACGCCGCTGACCTATACTCATCTGGATATTGGGACTCAAAAGTTGCTAACGGATTACGCTGTGCTGGTGATTTACCGGGGCTAAAACCCCTGCGGAATCATCGGGCGGCATTTGTCCTCAAACGCCGAGCGGCGAGTCAACCGGAAAATCGAGTGCGCCCCAAAAATCTCCCGCGTTCTTCAAGGGCTTTCCCAAGTCTCCACGCAGTAAAAGCGAGGCATTCCACGGCCGTTTAGCGGTACTTCAAATTGAAAACAATTCGCTCTTGCAGGCACAGGCTCGCAGCCAGCCCACCAGAGCGGTCGCCATGGCACCTCCGTAGCCCGGTCCAAGGAAGCTGCCCAAGCCAAACCGAAACGACTCCAGCCCGGTACGATCGGCTCCACGGCAATCATGAGACATGATCCATCCCAAGATAACGCCGCCTGAATGCGGACGGGTCGCATGCTAATTCTCCAACTGGCCACGGTGAGCAAAAAGGTCTGGGCAGCTGATTGACCCGCACCTAAATCTCCCAGATCCACCGCAACTGCTCCACTCACATACCGACCTTCCGGCGGATCAAACCAATCCACTCCGTTTAATGCGTTGGTCTCCACGCTCCAGTGCACTCCAACAGTGGGTTTGCCCTGAACGTGACTGTCCACATTGAGGCGCCCAAAGTACCCCCCTTCCCATGCGGCAGGAGCCCGGTCCAGATGAAGAGTCAGGACATCATGTAAAACCACATTCAAACCCGTTCGCGTGTCCCGCGCTACGGACCGGCCCTGAAGCGTCAGATCATAGCGAAACTCGCCCAGCGGTCCGCCGTAATCGCGGTCGTCGTACGTCGCACAAGCACTCTCCAACCCGTGAACGAATTGGAACAGGCGCACCCCTTGTATTGAAGCCTCCGTCCGATTAACCACTTTCACCGTCTGCCGGAATACATACCGGTCCGTCCAGAGAAACCGCCCCGGCCAGGGCTGGCTCCGCGGCACAATGCCCGCTGCAATGCCCGTCCCTGAATCCACCATTTCATAGGTCAAAACGATCTGCAGATGACGGTTGGTCACGACCGAGCGAAAAATGGGGAATCCCCACGCATTTGTTGGGGCCCCCCGCCCGACCGGGCCTATCGGCTCCTCAACTCCGAAGTCCGAGTTCGACACCCAATCTGGATACATCCAGTGCGGTTGCAGCCAAATCGGGCCCACTGCACCCCTGGCCGTCCCATAACCCACGGCGGTGGCCCATTCTCCCGACAAGTACTCACGTCCTACGAAGCCGGGCCGACGATCCAAGGCAAAATCCGCGTAACCGTAATCCGTGATATGAATCTCCCATGTGGGACTACTTACGGGCGTGCCAGCCAGAGGATCCGCACATGCCGTGCCTGCAACAAGCAGGCACAAGGCACACGTCAGGCGCGAACTCGTACGCTCGTTTGGCGCTCCCATCCTCCCGACCATCGAGTTGTACCTACCAGACTTGCAACGCGGGATCAATGACCATCAGAATATCTAAAGTCATCGCCGAATTGCTACACAAGTTTACTGATATGACGGTTGAAGGTCCTCTCATCCCGTTTGGGGAGCGTCTCCGTTTGACCTTGTCTGGATTTCCTCACAAGCGTGGCGTCTCTTTTGACTCCTTCCTCAGGTGCTTACCAACCCAACGGAACAGCCCAGGGGATTGGCAAGGGGTCGCGCCCTCAATCGCCGGAGGGGCCCAATATAGCCTGCGCTTCCATAGAGACCTGTCCCCAAAGTGGGCTGAGGTTCTGCAAAACCGTTGGCTCATTAACATTTCAGCATGCGATTGAGGCTTGTCAGCACCCTTTGGGAGAAGTTTGCTGCTGGGAAGATGAGAATCGTAGCGGCCGTGAAAGGGTGTTCCACGCCAACCTGGTACCGTGCGTGGTGCGCAGCCTTCTTGGCGGCGTATTCATTGAGCTGTCCTGCCGGCGAGGACCGTCTCCTTTTCGATGGACAGTCTCTGGCCGGTTGGGCGGTGCGTGGCGGACGAGCCAGCTACGCTGTTGAAGATGGCTGCATCGTGGGCCGTTCCGCGCGCGAAACGGCCAACAGCTTTCTCTGCACGACCCAATCTTTCGCTGATTTCATCCTGGAATTGGAAGTCAAGGCGGACCCCCGATTGAATTCAGGCATTCAGATTCGCAGCGAGTGCCACGACCGGCCCGTGCAAGTGCAGTTCGGTGTCCAAACAATTCGCATTCCGGCCGGCCGCGTACACGGTTACCAGGTTGAGGTTGATCACAATCCCAATCGCCGTTGGAGCGGCGGCATCTACGATGAAGCTCGTCGTGCATGGATTTACCCTCTTACAAACCGGCCTGATGCGCGGGCGGCATTTCGCTTTGGCGACTGGAACCAGTACCGCATTCAATGCATCGGAGACCGCATTCAGACGTGGGTCAACGGTGTCGCAGCGGCCGACCTGGTGGATTCCCTCACCTTGGCCGGTTTGATCGGCTTGCAAGTGCACGGCTCCGATCATGCGGGTTTGGAGGTGCGCTGGCGCAACCTACGCATTCGCGAACTGGGGCGGCATATTTGGAAACCGCTGTGGGATGGCCAAACGCTGAACGGATGGCGTCCGGTGGGCCAGGGCACGTGGAGCATTGAAAACGGGGTGCTGCGTGGTGTCCATGGCTCTGAACAGTCTGAATACGGCCATCTCATCAGCGAGCGGCGGTTTAGCAACTTCACAGCTCGGTTGAAGTTCCGGGCCCTTCGCGGCAATAGCGGTTTTTACTTTCGTATCGAGCCGACAGGATTCAGCGGCGTCACAGGGATGCAGGCCGAAATCGATGCGGAGCACGACGTCGGCGGGCTTTACGAAACCAACGGACGCGGTTGGCTGGTTCGGCCCCGGCCGGATGACGTGCGCAAGTGGTTCCGGCCCGGCCACTGGAACACATTGACCGTGAGTGCCCATGACGACCGGATCGTAGTGCACGTCAATGGTTATCTGACCGCCGAGCTCCGGGGTGATCCGGGTCGGCGAGACGGTCACTTGGCGTTGCAGCTTCATGGCGGCCAGGACTGCGAGGTCCATTTCAAAGACATCGAGTGGCTGGTCCGCGAATGAGGAATCCGCGCTTGCGACCAACGGGTCCTGTGAAGTTATCTAGAGGTATGTGTTCCGCACGTGTCGGCATGCGGTTACGGTTCGCGGTCGTCCTCATTCCGGCCCTGGCGCCGATTGCGGTTTTTTTGAGCTGTGCACAACCGAACTCTTTACTGCCTACTCGTCCGCGCTTGACCTTCACGTTGCTGGAAGACCGCGTGCGCGTGGAGACGAATGGCCAACTGTTCACAGAATATTGGTTTAAGAACGTACCCAAACCTTACTGCCATCCGTTGGTAGGGCCGCGCCAAAGCATTTTGACCCGGCTTTGGCCCATGCAAGAGTTCCACGGAGAGGACCGTGATCACCCCCATCACCGCGGTTTTTGGTATGCCCACGGAAATGTCAACGGGGTGGATTTCTGGACCGAGGGTCCGAACCGCGGCCGGATTGTGCATCAAGAGTTCCTGGAGATGCGCGACCAGGGCGACATTGTACAGTGGCGCGCCCGAAATCATTGGATTGCGCCTGACGGCCGGATTCTCTGCACGGATGAGCGAACCCTCCGTTTCACGACCACTGTAGAAGATGCACGTTTCGTGGATTTCGATATTACGTTGATTGCTTCCCATGGCCCGGTGGTGTTTGGGGACACGAAGGAAGGGACTCTGGCCGTGCGGGTGGCTGAGTCCATGCGGGTTCGACCCAATGCGGCGCACGCAGGGTCGCCCCGTGGGACCATTGTCACCAGCCAGGGACATCGGGATGGGACCGCATGGGGCCAACGGGCCGCGTGGTGTGATTACTCCGGTCGCGTCAGCGGACGAGCTGTTGGAATTGCCATTTTTGATCATCCGGAGAACCCGCGCCATCCCACTTGGTGGCACGTACGGGATTACGGGTTATTTGCGGCCAACCCATTCGGGCGCCACGATTTCGAGCAGATCGCGGACTCATCCGCGGGGAACTTGGTCATCCCCGCCCAGGAGCGTGTCACGTTTCGTTACCGGCTTTACCTGCACGAGGGCGACGCTACCGAAGCTGCAGTTGCCGAACAGTACGCCGCCTGGATCCGCAGCCAGGGCGGAAGGTGATCCCGCACAACACGGATCCTCGGAAATAGATAAGCGAAAAACCTATGCAGACGCGACGCACCTTTTTGAAACAATCATTGTTGGCTACGGCATCCCTGGCCACATGGTCGGGTTGCCAAACCGTACCCCATCGACCCCGCAGTCGGGTGTTAGGCGCCAACGAAACCATCTGCGTAGGGGTGGTGGGTTTCGGAGGACGGGGACAAGATCACATTAAGGCCTTCCGCAGTCTCCCAAACGTCCGTGTGACCGCCCTCTGCGATGCGGATCGGGCCATTTTGGATCGGGAAGTTCGGCGTTTCCAGGATCGCGGTGAAGTCGTGGAGGCTTACACAGATCTCCGCACACTCTTGGAAAAGGCAAGGGTGGATGTAGTGAGCATTGCCACTCCCAACCACTGGCATGCTCTAGCTGCCATTTGGGCGGTGCAAGCCGGTAAGGACGTGTACGTGGAAAAACCGGGTTCCCACAACGTGTTTGAGGGCCATCAACTAGTCCAAGCAGCGCGGAAGTACGGGGCCATTGTCCAAGTCGGCACGCAGTGTCGCTCTTCCCAAGGACTTCGCGAAGCCATTGAATGGATTCAATCAGGTCAACTGGGTCCGATCATACGCGTCCGAGGTCTTTGCTACAAACGCCGTGAAAGTATTGGGCGTACTTATGGGCCCCAACCCATTCCTGCCTCCGTCGACTACGACCTCTGGCTGGGACCAGCCCCGCTCAAGCCATTGCGACGCGCCCGGTTACACTACGATTGGCACTGGATTTGGGACACCGGCAACGGAGACTTGGGCAACCAGGGGGTCCATCAGATGGATATCGCCCGATGGATTTTGGGTCGGCAGGAGCTGGCTCCGACTGTGTGGGCGGTCGGTGGTCGCCTCGGTTATCTCGACGATGGCGAAACCCCAAACACGCTTATCGTGTTCCACGACTACAAGCCGGCGCCGCTGCTCTTTGAAGTGCGAGGACTTCCCGAGAAAGCGGGGTCCAACCGCATGGACGATTACTCCGGGGCGAGCATCGGCGTGGTGGTGGATTGCGAAGGTGGCCGCATGGTGATTCCCAGTTATACGCGTGCAATCGTATACGATCGGAACGGCCGTGAGATTCGCGTCTTCGACGGAGGTGGCAACCATTATGCCAACTTCATTGAAGCTGTGCGCGCCCGCCGCCCTGACCGACTGCATGCCGATGCTCAAGAGGGACATTTGTCCGCAGCTCTCTGTCACGTAGCAAACATTTCGTATCGGTTGGGTACCACTGGAACACCAGAAGCCATCCGCGACGCTCTTCATCATCAGGCAGAGATGGCAGAAATGTTTGCCCGGATGTACGAACATCTGCGTGCCAATCAGGCGGACTTTCAACTCACCCCGCTGGTGGTGGGTCGGCTGTTGCGTATCCATCCCGGTCGGAAAACCTTCATTGGGGATCGTCAAGCCAACATGATGTTGACCCGTGAGTATCGGGAGCCTTTCGTAGTCCCTCGGCGCGTTTGACTTCTCATCACAGAGCTATCTCTTGAAGCCTCCGAAGGCTTCTTACATCATGCTGGCGAGCGGTTGTTAAAATCAAACGGCAACTTCAATTAGATGTTGCGCATCGCAAAGGAAGTGCCCCGGTCCAGCCACTCGAATCTTTGCAATAGTGCCAATCAGTTTCAGTTGGAGCCCTCCAGGTAGGGAATGCTCAGGGGCCCTTGCGGTAAAGCCGCCACGCGGGCGTCGCTGGTCGCCTGCGCCAGAGCCTGACGCACGGCTCCACTGATGTCATAACAAGGCTCTAAATGGGCGGCTCGCACCACATTGTCGGGCAGGGAGCTGTACAAAAGCACGCGAGCGCGTTGTTGCACCAAAGCCTGGATATGCGCCTGCCATTGCTCGGGATGTTCGAATCCGGGTGTGGCCAGTAATTGGAGGATCTCGGCCGGCTCTCGGACCCGTCGAAGCAGTCGGTCCAATGGGCTTCCTGCGGGTACACCCTCCCGACACTCCGCAGCCAGAATGAGCGTGCCGCCAGGTTTGAGAATGCGTGCACCCGCACTCATGCCCTTGACGCCCTGGTAAAGGTTCAAATCCAAGGGATAACCGCTGTTCGTGGTCACCACGACATCAAAAGGCGCGCTGCACCGGTACATGGCTGATGCCTTCACAAAAGCACAACCCTCGCGATGTGCCCGGATCAAATCGCCGGCGAAGACACCTGTGATTTGACGTTGTTCGTTCAGGGTTACATTTAACAGGAAGCTCGGCCCCACGCGCAAAGCGGCCTCGCGAATTTCTTCCCAAATCGGGTTACCCTCCAATACGCCAAACGTCGCCCTCGGATCACCAATGTTCCGTGCCCCGTGATTCCCCATGATGGTTCGCAAACCGGCCACGCCGGGCATGATGCCCTTCGGTCCGCCACTGAATCCCGCAAAAAAATGCGGCTCAATGAAGCCCGTCACGATGCGCAGGTCGGCCTCAACCGCGTGGCGATTGATCCAGAGCGGCGTGCCACTTGAAAGTCGTCCAAGATAAACAAGATCGGATTCGTTCTCGCATTCATGATTGACCACCCGGTAGCGCGAAACTACATCCGGAGTCAGCATGCGTTCCAGTTCCGACCGGGTGTTGGGCCGGTGCGTGCCTGTCTGGTTCAACAAGATGATCTGTTCTTTGGGTACAAAAGAAAGATACTCTAGCAACCAGGGAATGAGTCGGTGATTGGGAGTAGCTCGCGTAATGTCTGTGAAAAGGATACAGATTCGCATGCCAGGTTTGATCCATTCCCGTAGGGGCGGTGCTGCAATGGGCCTCTCCAAAGCCTCCCACACAGCACGACGCTCGTCGGGCAGGCCCGGCTGATGTCGGGGTTCAATCACTGTCGTCCGGTCGTCCGGTAATTCGACCGGAAGGGTTCCTTCTCCGTAAGCGAGTCGTACGATCATGACCACTCTCCGGGTCTTTTCACCTCCTGGCTCCGCAAACCTGCTGACACGGCCTTAACCCGCGCGCACAGGATGGCACAGGGACAATCACGTTACCGCCTTGGCGCACGGGCATAAACGAGGCCAGTCTCAAAACCCTCCAGAATGCATGGTGAGATTCTCAAAACGCTTGAAAGCGTCCTCCCAAGCCGGAGCATTTCGGGGTTCATATTGACCGAGATCCACTGACTTGCGCACGACTTCCCGGAGTTCTGGCAAAGAACGGATCTCCCCCTGCGCACGCATCTGGGTCAAGGCATTGCCCATGGCCGTGGCTTCGGCCGGTCCGGTGACCACCAGTCGCTGGCATGCGTCGGCCGTCAATTGATTTAGCAAACGGTTTTGCGAACCACCTCCAACAATATGGACCACTTCCAGCCGGTTGCCGACCAGCTCTTCCAACCAACCCAGCACCTGCCGGTACCGCAGCGCCAAGCTTTCCAAAGCGCATCGGACTAATTCACCCTCGCTGCGCGGCACCGGCTGACCCGTTTCCTGACAAAACTCTTGAATGGCTCGCGGCATGTCGGGCGGATTCAGAAAGCGAGGGTCATCCGGATGAACGAACGATCGCAGGGGCGGAGCCTCGCTGGCCCGTTGCACCAATTCCGGGTACGTAAATGCACGGCCTCGGGCCTCAAAAGCCCGACGGCATTGTTGCACCAGCCACAACCCCATGATGTTCTTCAACAGCCGGATGCGACCGTCCACGCCTCCTTCGTTGGTAATGTTGATCTCCAAAGCCCGTTCGGTCAGCACAGGCTCCTTCACTTCAACGCCCATGAGCGACCAGGTACCAGAGCTAATGTAGGCCCAATTCACCCGGCGCCCCTCCCGAGCCGGCACAGCCGCCACCGCTGCCGCGGTGTCGTGAGCTGGCGGCGCCACCACCTCCACTCCATTCAAACCCGTGCGCACGGACAAGCTGGGCCGGAGTTTTCCCAGTTTCGTGCCAGGTTGCACAATTTCGGGCAACAGCTTCACCGGCAGACCCAGTTCCCTTAACAGATTCGTGGCCCAGGTCCGGCGAGCGGGATCCAGGCACTGCGACGTACTCGCAATCGTGTACTCGGCCACTTCCGAACCACTCAATGCCCAATGGAAAAAGTCCGGCATGAACAAGAGCCGATGCGCCGCTGCGAGCACATCCGGATGTGTCTCCTGATGCGATATCAATTGAAAAAGGGTGTTGAAGGGCAAAAACTGAAGACCGGTTCGTGTAAACAGGCGCGCCCGCGGGACTTTGCGAAACACCCGTTCCATCACGCCCTGTGTCCGGGCATCGCGGTAGGCGTATGGCAACCCCAACAACTCGCCCTTGCGCGAGAGCAACACATAATCCACACCCCACGTATCGACACCCACAGACACCACCCGTCGTCCATACTGACGAGCCACAGCGGTAAGACCTTGTTGAATCTCTTCCCAAAGCCGGGGCACGTCCCACCGCAGACTTTCAGCCAGCCAAACCGGTCCGTTGGGAAACCGGTGCACTTCTTCCAACAACATCCGCTTACCGGTCCAGCGGCCCACCATGACGCGACCGCTTTCCGCCCCCAAGTCAACAGCCACGTAAACTTGCGCGTTCATGCCGGTCATCCCCTCAAGGTGAGTTTTCCACCACCCGGGATCGAGCCCGAGGCCCAGCCCCTTACCGGGCCCCGCCCTTCAGCGCCCAAGGCGCAGCCAAAAACCACAGAATCGTCCCTGCGAGCATGCAATGTTTCATGATCGGCTCCTCCATTTGCTGTGCCAGGAACAGTAATGGCGGTAAAACGGTCAAACCCAACGCCGAACAGGCCAGCACTCGCATCAATGGATCCATACTTCAACCTCCTCCGGACACCGCCGATCGCTGAAGCCAACGCCCCAACAAAAGATACAAAACGCCCGTCAACAGGTAGACAGGCAACGTCATGTAAGACGGAAACACATTCCATTGCAGATACGCCCAATAAAACAAAGCCAAGGGGATCGCCCACGCCATCAAAACCGCAAAGTTGAAACTACGACCTGTTGCCGCAGCCCATTCCTGGATAACACCGAATCGTTTTGCCAAGTAAACATCGGCCAAGATCACCGCACCCACGGGCGCCAACGTTGTGCCATAAAGCCCAACAAAATCTAACAGCTTCATCGCCACGGCAGGAAACATACCCGCCACGGTACAAAGCACGCCGGCAATCAGTGTCGCCGTGGCTCGGGACATTCGCGGATACAACGACTGAAAGGCTAGCCCTGCACGATAAATGGTTGGATTGGCGGTCGTCCAACCGGCGATAATCACGCAAATCAGCCCTGCCCAGCCCACCGCGTCCCAGACCATTGGCCCCGGCGCCATCCCCCGTGCCGGGTCCACCCCTTTGGCTCGCACCCAATAAACCAACAACAATGCGGCACAAATCCACGCGATGTAATGACCGAGGAACATGCCCGCCGCGGAAGCCCACCCGTATGACGGTTTACGCGCAAACCGCAACACCGAAAGATCCGACATGCCGATGTGCATCGCGGCATTGCAAAACCATGCAAAGAAGACCACGCCCCAAAAGCCGATCCGGCTTGGATGGCCCTCCGGAGGCGTCAGTAACTCCATCAAATTCAGGCTCCCCAGCTTCCCCAACATCACCAGACCGCAAGCCACAAAGACCAGAAACATCCACGGCGCGGCCAAATGGCCCACGCGCGCCACAAAGCCATAACCACGAATCGCCACAAACGTCATGACCGCGCCCAACGCCAGCACCGTTCCACACCAAGCTAAATTGGTCGGCAGGGTATCCTGGAACGTAGGCATCTGAATTCCCGGGAAGGGAACACCCACCGCCGTGGCCGAGACCGTCACCATGGCGCCGGCCAGGAAACAAAACAAAATCCCATTGGCAAGATTGTACAAGACAACCAGCTTCCGACCGCAAATCCGCTCCAATTGATAATACAAAGTTAACCGATAACGCGTCGCAACAGGAGCTGTGAGGTACCGCCAGCTTAGGACCGCCAAAAGATTTCCCAACAACAGGCCTCCCAGCAAATCCACCGCACTCACACCCCAGGCCACAAACAACGGCCCGATCATGAACTCGGTCCCGGCTGTGTGCTCCCCCGCATACATGCCCCAGAATGCCGTCGGCCCCTTCTGCGCGTGCTCGGGAACGGTTTCCCTCTCAAACTCGTCTCCAGCATGAGCAGTGTTCGAAACCTTGGGCCTCTCGACCTCGGTGGCAGCCACCGCTTGATGACCCGGCGTGCTGGCACCCCGCTGACCATCCGCATTGCACATGGTGGAACTCCAGATTACCAATCAATCCTGGCATTGACCAGCCCGAATTAATACCGGCTTGACTCCATTCAATCTCGATGAGCCCTACCAGTCCCAGCCCCCAACCACATGCAACTCACCGCAAGGGCGCTGCCTTCCAATCCAATGCTACGCAGTTAACAAGCGTTTGCCCCCAATCGCACCCAGTCCAGCGCAAAGAGCTTTTGACGAAACACGCCAACCCACTTCACATTTGGAATCATAGAAGCATGCTTGGTTGTGCACATGCAGATTAGGTAGCTCTCTCAGCAGTCGTCGCAGCAGGAGGCTCGCGGGCCCCACGCAACGACTGTCCGGTCAACTTGGGCACTCCTGAGTCGATCTCGACCGCTTCCCGCCGGCGTCTCTGCATTGCCGGATAGCGTTCCTAAGCCGAACCTAGCCCGGAGCCACGGCTCGACCCTTCACTGCAAAACATAGCGGGATGCTGTGCTGGGATGGACCTCGTGGTTGCCACGGGCCCAATGGGTCCGTACGATGATGGACATGCGGCGCATGAAGAAACGCAGCCGATTCGATGGCGGATTACAAGGTCAGATTTGAGGTTTTTGAAGGCCCCCTCGACCTGCTCCTTTACCTCGTCAAAAAGGAGGAGGTAGACATTTACGAGGTGAACCTGAGCACACTGGCGACGCAGTTTCTTGAATATCTTGATTTGATGCGGCAGTTGGACCTGGACGTGGCAGGCGAATTCATCGTCATGGCCGCCACGTTGCTCTACATCAAAAGCCGCGAACTGTTGCCCGTGGATCAACAGGTAGCGGTCGAAGGCGAGGAGGAAGGTCCCGATCCCCGGTGGGACCTTATTCGACAACTGGTAGAGTACAAAAAATTCAAAGACGCCGCCGCGCGGTTTCAAGAATTAGAGCAGTTGCAAGAATCCATTTACCCCCATCAACCCCCGGCCGAGCATCCGTTGCCGCCCACCTCCTTCCCAAGCCCTCAGGTTTCTCTGTTCGATCTGCTTAGTGCGATTCAGCAGGTGCTCAAGCGCCTCTCCGAACGTCAGCCACCGGAAGAAATCGTGGACGACCGTTGGACCGTGGCCGGCCAGATGGAACATATCCTCCGCGTGCTGCTCGAGCAGCCCCGTATCACCTTCCGCGCCCTTTTTGACACCATGGCCCATAGGGCCGAAGTGGTGACCACTTTCCTTGCCCTGTTGGAACTGATCCGTTTACAGCAGGTCGTGGCTCATCAAGAGGAAACCTTTGGCGAGATCCTCTTGACTCGACGCCGACCAAATACAGAAACCGCGTCTGCCATTCCGGTATCGGCCGGTGGAGCGACTTCGGGCGCGTTCCTGTCGTAAGCCATGAGCACACAACTTCGTTCCGTGTTGGAGGCCCTATTATTTGCCTCGGCCAAACCGTTGCCCGCGCGGGAACTTCGAGACGTCCTTCACCGTACTGCTGAAGCCGAAGATGCACCGCAAATCGCCAGGGCGTGGAGCAACGTGGCGACCGATGAGATTGAATCTGAATTGGCTACGCTGGCAGCGGAGTATGAAGCGGCCGCGCGAAGCTACCGACTGGTATGTGTTGCAGGAGCCTGGCAATTTGTGTCGCGGCCCGAGTTCGCCCCTTGGATCCGGGTATTGGTGGGTGCACGGCCCCGTCCACCGCGGTTGTCTCAAGCTGCTCTTGAAACACTGGCAGTGATCGCATACCGACAGCCGATCACACGAGCTGCCATTGAGGAAGTCCGCGGAGTAAACGTGGATGGTGTTATTCAAACCCTGCTTCAAAGAGGTTTGATCCGGGAAGTGGGCCGGTCGAACACTCTGGGGCGACCTGTCACTTATGGGACCACTGATCTATTCCTGGAGTATTTCGGCCTACGCAGCTTGGAAGACCTACCCGCCTCAGACGAACTGCGTCTATGGAAGGGTGAAACTTCTACCCAATCCAAGAACGTCGGCACAGATGGTGTCTCCGCGCCAGGTGAGGCACCCGTCAGTTCTTCTCTGACGACCGTGCCCGCGGCTCCACCAGCCGTGTCAATCGCCAACGTCCAGATCGCCATTGCGACTCCCGCCGCGGAGCGGTCCACGCCCGGTCATTCGGCGGAATCTCATCCGGATGCAACGCACCCTGCAGCACCCGCCTCTTGAGTGCACCCCGTCCCTTGGGAGTGAGGCATGTCAGTCCGAAGCCTTTCGAATGCCTATCTGCCCACTGCCCAAGATTTCACTCGAGCAGCTTCTCGAAATCAGCCCCCTTGGGCTCGTGCGCGTCCGACGGTTCTCGAAGCTTCCCACCTCCAGGATCGTGCTCGTCAACCCTTGGAGCCCGCCGCCCCACTGACGGTAACCTGCAAATCGGATGGCGTCTCTGATGGAGAAGGCGGATGAAAAAGCGTCGCCAGCGCCAGCGCGGCAAGGACCGAAACCACGGTGGGGACAAGAAACATGCCTTGCCAATCCGTGATACCATTGCGCGTGAACACAGACTCGCGAAGCCAGGGACACACAAAATTGGCGGCAATATTGCCAAACCCGAAGAGCATCATATTGAAGAGCCCTTGGGCGCTGGCCCGACTATCTTTCGGAAAATAGGCATCCACAAAAATGGAAACCGTGGCAAAGAAAAATGCGTAGCAAATTCCATGCAGCATTTGCACCAGGATGATCAGCAGCTGGCTCTGCGGAAAAAGCGCGTACACTGCAAACCGCACAGTGTGGCCCAAGACCCCCAGCACCAACGTTGTGCGCCAACCTAACCGTTTTAGGACGGCTCCCAGGATCAACATCGTGAGAATTTCCATAACCTGGCCGATGCTCATTACCGGCATGATCCAATTGCCGGAAATGCCAGGGCCCCCCTCCTCGGCTGGCACCGCCAGAAACAACCCCGTCCAGTTGAAATACGCGTAAATTAAGAAGGCATCCACCAGCGTCATCAGCCACAACACGAACACGTAAGGTCGGCGTAATAAGCGCATGGCTTTGAGCCAGGCCAAACGATCCATCCCTCCCGTGGTTTTGCGTGGAGGTGTGTGAGGCAGGGTCAGGCTGTAAAGCGCCATCAGCATCGAGGTCAAACCTGCCACAATGAAGGTCCATCGGATGGACGCATACAACGCCTCTCCCTGGAGCCCGTGATTCAATACCGTGCGCAACCATGCGATCCAGTCTTCTGGCTGACTGACTCGCACCGCTTGCCAGTCCACCAAAATGAACGTGAAAGGCCAAGCCGCCAGAATCCATCCAACCGTACCCCCTACCCTGACGCGCCCAAAGTCGCGCTGCGGATCTCGGATATGCGCAAACGCAATCGAATTGCAGATCGAGATGGTCGGAACGTATAGCAGGCAATGCAGAAGCATTAGGCCGAAAAACGGCCAAAAGGACCGTGTCCAAGCAAGCCCCAACATCGCCAGTCCCCCAACCAAATGGCTAAAGGCCAGAAACCGCTCCGCTGCAAAATGCCGGTCAGCAAACTGGTTGCTGAAAAACATCCCGAAAATTGCCGCCAAGGGAAACGCATTCAGAATCCAAGATTGCTGGAGCGGCGTGAACCCCAGGCTAGGCAGGTAAGAGTAAATCAACGGTAACCATGCACCCCAAATGGCAAACTCCAACACCATCATCCCAAACAGCCGGAGGCGAATGGCACGTTGCATATCAGCGTGCGCAGCTTAGACAGCCGGCCAACCGGGACGCAAGCGGCATGCCGACTCAACCGACGATCGGCCGATCCAACCTGACTGGCAATCCGCCTGAGACTCACTTCTCTGACGAGCACTCGGGAAGTCTTTCTATAGCTGATCGCACAGCCCGGCCACCAGCTGGGTCAACAATCAACCAGGCAAACTTGTCGCCCTAAGCAAGGGGGGCGACCGAGTGCCAATCCCATCGATCCATTGGAAGTGCTTCCGGGCCCTGTATCGGACCCGATTCCGCTGCCCAGGCCCGATTTCAGCCCAAATGCATCAAATGCTCAATCTGCTCAAACTGGCTCCGCAGGCGTTCAATCCAGTCTGACAATCGGGAGTCATCCAGTCCAAATCGATCCCGGACTGCCGGGTCCAAGCGAGCACTTCCGAAGATACCGCACTGGTCCGATCGTGCTTCGTGCGCAACCGCGTTGGCCACGTGCGCAACCACTGAAAGAGCACACGGGGAGTCCAACCGGGGCTGATGATGATATCGCACTCCTTGCACCAGATTATCCGGCAAACGCCACAGTCGCAACAACTCTCCCCCCACCTCTGCATGGTCCGTTCCTACCACGTCCATTTCAGCTTCGGAACGGGTCATGCCCGCTAGGGCGACGCGTGCGCGAATCTCCGCCATCTGCTCGGAGCTCAGGGCCAGACTTAGCACCAACTTACCCAGGTCATGCAACAAACCAACGGTGAAGGCCACTGAAGGCTCCACATCGACGCTAAGGCCTGCGCCCGTGACACACTCGGCTGCCTGTGCCGCTGTCACCGAATGCCGCCACAAATCTTCGGCTTCCACTGCATGCTGGGGTAGCACCACCGACATTGCTCCCCCAAAGGCCAAACTCAACACAATATGCAGAATCTGCTGATGTCCCAGCAAAAACACCGCCTGATCGACCGACGCCACCGGCTCTTCAAGACCAAAAAACGGCGAGTTGCAAGCCCGGAGGAGCTTGGCTGTCAAAACGTTGTCACATTTGAGCACCTCCACGATCTCTTCATTGCTAATGGCCGGCTGCTCTAACAAAGTCACCAAACGCAGTGCCGCTTGTGACACCGGCGGCAGGTTTCTGACTCTGCCCACGATCTCTTGCGCTTTCATGTGCCCCATGCCTGCGGTTTTGATCGATACACTTGGATGCCCGTTACCATCTGCCGACTGCCATCCGTGCCAGCCTCTCACATCTCGTTGGCCCTACCAAATTGGACGCCTCGCGTGTGGAAGAAAAGCCTGACGCAACGAACCTCCTACATTCTGGCACCTTCCCTGTCGCAAAGACAACTCGCATTCTACCAGGCAAAGCACCGCCCAGGCCAACAGGTGGGGTCCCGGTTCGAGCCCGACATGGTCCAAGCTGCCCGGTCAAAACCTTCCCGAGATTAAGGCTGCCCATAAAGCCGTCGTTGCCCCTTCAGCATCGGAAAAAGACGGGGCGGGCTGAAGTGGCTACAGAGGCCCGTCAAGTTCAGGTTCGGTTCATCCAGAGAGACCGCGCAGGATTGTTAACCGGTGCCCGCCACCGCAAAGATGGATGGAAACTTGAGTCGGTCGGCCCGTTGACGCATGTTGACACGGCGGAACTGCGCGCGTGGCGGAATCGGTAGACGCGCCAGACTTAGGATCTGGTTCCGCAAGGAGTGGAGGTTCGAGTCCTCCCGCGCGCACCAAGATTCTACGGCTCCCTACTGCGGAGCATGACGATCTTGAACTGCCTGCACAGCAACGGCCGCTTGGTCTATCGGCTACGACGCAGCCACGCGACGGTACGCCTCGGCCAGGAGCGTCATTGGATGCACAACCCGCCAAGGCAATCCTGCCTTCCGAATTCCGTGTTCCAACTGAAGAAGGCAGCCGGGATTGGCATTTGCCACGACCGTGGCTCCAGTGCTCCGGAGACGGGCGAGTTTCCGTTCTAACAACTGTTGGGCCATTACCGGTTGTATCAGGTTGTAAATCCCAGCGCTGCCACAACACCAGTTGGCCTCCGGCAATTCTACCAAGGTCACTTTGGGGAGACTTCGCAAGATTTGCCGGGGCGCCTCCACGACCCGCTGGCCGTGCGACAAATGGCACGACTCGTGATAGGTCACCACCAGAGGTGGATGGGCATTCCCTCCCGGCGCTTCCCAACCGATGGCCACTAGCCATTCATGCACGTCCTTCACCTTTCGATCCCAAAGCCGGGCCCGATCCCGATACCGAGCGTCGTCCTGCAGGAGCCGACTGTAGTGCTTCAAATGCGACCCGCATCCGCCGGCATTGCTGATGATCGCATCAAACCGGTCGGGGGGAATCTGATCGATACTGCGTCGGGCCAAGTCTGCCGCCAACCGGAGCTCGCCATTGTGAGCATGCAGGGAACCGCAACAGGATTGGTGACGGGGCACATGAACTTCGCAACCGTTCCACGCCAAGACCTCGGCAGTGTCCCGATTCACTTCGCTGAACAGAACGTCCTGTGCGCAACCGGTTAGCAGGGCCACCCGATACCGCCGCCGACCACGAGCCAGCACCACTGGTGGGATTAAATCGTCGGAAAACGCCGGTGCCACCGTCGGAGTCATGGCTTCCAGTTCCCGCCAACGAACGGGTAATAATCGCAGCACTCCGCTTCGGCGGACCCAATGCTGCAGCCCGGTCTCTTGATATAAACGCAGCAAACGCGCCAGCCATTGGAGCCGCCCGGGAGCCGAGAATAACCATCGGATGGTCAGGGTTCGAACCAGTCGGCGCCAAATGCCGTCCAACAGGCGCCTCTCTTCAATTTCGGCACGCGCCTGCTCAAACAACTCCGCGTAATCGACCCCAGCTGGACAAGCAGACATGCAAGCCAGGCAACCCAGGCAAAAATACATCTCTTCCGCAAAGAGTCGACCGGGCTCTAGCTCATCATCCGCAATGGCACGCATCAGGGCGATTCGCCCCCTGGGACTGTGCCGTTCCACTTTAGTCGCTGCATAAGTGGGGCAAGTCGGCAAACACAGCCCGCAGTGCATGCATTGCTGGATCACAGAATAATCCAGCGAGCGCAAACGTGATGGGGAAACCCCGTCTCTCATCCTCGCAGCCGTCTTACCAAAATCCCAACTCGACACGTGCCCTTTTCGCTGCGGCCTGCACGGACCCACCATCGGATGGTCCAGGGCAGACCGAACGACGGCGACGCTAATCGAACTCCGCCCTTGGCAGCAAATCCAAACAAGGAAGGGCTGGTGCAATCCATCACTCTCCGATAAGGAAATCCTGCCCTGGGTGGATCTGCGCAAGCCCCTGCGGCAAACGAGAGTTCCTTTCCCCGGCCCTTCCGTAAACAATGCCGGATTGCAAACACGGGCTTCTTGTGACTATCCTGAAGCATGCAAATGCCGAAGCCCCCGACTTCGAACCAGAACCGGTCCCACATGCGTTCGATCCCTTCGCGCCTGACGCATGCTCCGATGGCTCGACGCGAGTTTTTGCGCAGGGCCGTCTTTGCGGCCGGCGCCATGGCGGTCACTGGCCCCTGGCTGCGAGCTGAGGAGTCGCTCCCACGCCGATTTGACCCGATGGAAACCGTAACGTTGGGCAAATCTGGCATCCGCACCTCACGCTTTTCATTAGGCACCGGCATGCGCGGAGGAAATCGCCAATCCAACCATACTCGCATGGGGCGGGATAAACTCATGTCCCTTTTACGAGAATCCTATGAACGTGGCATCCGGCTTTTTGACCTGGCTGATCTTTATGGCACGCATCCCTATCTGATTCCCGCCCTGGAAGGTGTGCCCCGTGATCGCTACCAAATCGTGACGAAGATTTGGTTTCGCCCTGGGGGGATCCCGGAACCGGAACGCCCCGATGCAGACGTGGTGGTGGAGCGGTTCCTTCGTGAACTGAAGACGGATTACATTGATCTGGTCCTACTGCACTGTGTCACTTCCGCCCAATGGCCCAAAGAATTGGAACGCCAAATGGAAATCCTTGCGCGACTCAAGCAAAAAGGTGTCATTCGAGCACACGGTGTGTCCTGTCACTCTCTCGAAGCACTCAAAGCCGCGGCTGAAGAACCGTGGGTGGACTCTGTTCACGCGCGCATCAACCCATTTCAAATGAGCATGGACGGACCGCCTTCCGAGGTGGTGCCGGTGCTGCGGCAAATCAAATCTGCCGGCAAGGGTATCGTGGGAATGAAGATCGTGGGCGAGGGTCGTCTTCGCAACGATCCGGAAAAGCTGGACGAGTCCATCCGTTTCGTATTGCAACTTGGATGTGTGGACGTTGTGACAGTCGGCTGCGAAAGTATTCAGGAGGTAGACGATTTTGCCGACCGGGTTCGCAAAGTGCCTGTGGCTCTTAAGCAAGCAGCCTGACGACGTCCCTGGCAATAAGCAGTTCCTTCATAGCGACCCACAATCGGTCTCATGCATCGGAAGACCCATGAAAGGTCGGAAGCAAATGCTGGTGCGCGTTTGACAATTGTCATCCCTGAGGCGTGCGCATGCGGCATGATAAGCGGGGATATTGTGCCGCGTGCCCGGTTCCAGTTGGCTGGTTTGGCCGTTGTCGACAGGCAGAAGCCGCTTGGGGGATGAATCCGCCCGGCTCCGGCTATGCCAGAACGCTTTCGGAATGGCAGCCGGCAGGCCAGCTTGTTAGCTTGATGCAGGCAGCTAACCTAACGCTGCCGCCAGATCGGCAGGAGAGGGGTATGGCACAGGCCATTATTGATCCCGATGAGGTCCGTCGCTTCGCTGAGGAGCTCAAGCGGTTTAACGTAGAGCTGCAAAACCGGATGGCCGCCCTGCAAGCCCGGTTCGCTGCCCTGGGCGACACCTGGCAAGACCAGGAACATGCCAAATTTGCAGAGGATTTTCGCGAGACCATGAAGGTGTTGCGCAAGTTCATCGAGGCGTCCAATCGTCAGGCGCCGTACCTCCTTCGCAAAGCTCAGCGCATTGAAGACTATCTAAGGCAACATTAAGCCCATGGGCGAGCAAGCGCGCGTCAACTCCATTGAGGCCATCGAAAACTTTCGCAATCGTTTGGTTTTGTTTCGGGACCGCGCGACTCGAGTGCTGGATGAGGTCTCTGATCATCTGGTGCGAACGCGGAACTGGTTGGTCTACGATTGTCCAGCCTTGCACCTGCAAGAATTACGCCGCCTGCGTCGCAGGCTGGAGCAAACCGAGCAGGAACTGTTCTCGGCCCGACTGTCCCCGTTCCAAGAAGCCACCCGGCTTCAGGAAGCCGAAGTCCGCCGACTGCGGCAAGCCGTAGAGGAGATGGAAGCCCGGCTTCGCCGTATCCGCGGCTGGCAACAACAATATGAGACCAAGGTTCAACCCATGGCCCGTCATGTTGAAACACTGCGTCAGGATCTGGCCCGGGACATGACACGGGCCCTGGCCTGGCTGAATCAAGTCCTGGGGTCGCTTAGTGCGTACGCTGAGCTGCAGCCGACGCATGCCCCTACGAATGCCAGCTCGTCCGCGTCAGATCCAGCAGGGTTGCAGACCCCTTCCACACCGTCCACTTCCTCCCCGTCATGACTGGCGCCCGAAACCGGCTGTACGCATTACTGCAAGAGCTGCGCTCGGAATGGGATCAGACCCGTTCATTCTGGACCGATGCTAAGGCTGTCGAATTTGAGCAACAGTATCTTAACGAGCTGACGCGACAGGTCCATCAGGCTATCGCCGCTCTCGAAACCCTGGAGCAGATCTTACAGCAAATGCGCCGTGACTGTGAGTAGTCCGCTTCCCTCTATCTCCGACATCCTCGGCCGCTTACAGCAGTTCCGAGCAACCGTTCGGGATTTGATTGACCGCGGCCAACACCTGGACCACGAGCTGACCACTCGCACGCATCGGGTGCGCTATCAACGCGACGAGGCTCTGCGCGTGGCCAGAGAACAACACGACGCCGCCTGCGTCCGTCTTGAAGCCCACGCACGGGAACGACGCGGCTTTTTGGATCGAGCCTTTCAGCAACGCCAACTGCGCATCCAGCAAGCGGGCGAGCGCCAACGCCAACGTGCCTTGGCACAGCTCGAAGCCGAGGCCGCCCGACGCACCTTTGAGATCCAGCGCGCTCAACTGGAGGCAGACCGACAGCGCGATGCAGAACTCCAAGCCCTCAAGGAAGCCCATGAGCTCCTTCTACGTCAAATCAGCGAAGCCCGTTCACGGCACCAAGAACTGCAAGTTCGAGCATGTCTGCTTTGCACTCCGTGGCCCACTCTGAGCCGACTCTTGGCAGCACCGCAACCGATCTCTGCCCCACCGGCTCCAGATGGAACCATCCACACTGTGGCCGAAACCGCGCAGCTCCGTTTTCAAGAGATCGAAGCCAGCTTGCTCCGCATCCGACGACTGCTCGTGCCGGTGTTGCTCCGCTACTGTCCTTGGTGGCTGGGGCTGTTGCTTACCCTCGTGTTGCCAGCGCTGCTCCTCTTCGGCGTTTTTCGTACGCCCGTCCCCTCGGCGGGGTCCCCGTCAACGGTCCTTTGGATGGTCGCAGCGTGTCTCTGGCCGCTACTACACCTCGCAGGCTATCGATGGGTTCGGCCGCGGGCCCGGCAGTTGGCCGAGCAGCTTGCTGAACTGGCGGCCTGGCTGGACACCGCCGCGGAACAAGCAGAGCAGGCGTACCACGCTCGCATAACCGCTGTTCAGACCGCTCACGCCCGGACGATCGAAGGTCTTAATCAAAAATGGCGGCAACTTCGAGATCAGACATGTCGGCGTCAAAAGGAGCTCATCGACTCGATCGAAGAGCGCGTCACCCGCGCACAGCAAAGACTGCTTCACCTGCATGAAACCCGGCGGCAACAGCTCGAGCAGGACGTGATCCATCAACGGGCTCGACTGGACGCAGAATTCAACCGCCAGCAAGAAGCGCTTGAGGCCAGCATCCGTCATCAGTTGGAACGATTGCACGAAGTTCACGCCGCTGGTTGGGAGGCAATCCGTACGGAATGGAATCGCCACATCATCCCTGAGCACGCCCGGTTCGTTGAGGATGCCCAATCCGCCCGGGCGTGCTTCCCGCCCTGGTCCGACTCCAGTTGGGCCGATTGGCATCCACCGGAATCCTTTCCCCATGCCGCCTGGTTCGGTCACCTGGTTGTCACTTTGTCACAATTCTGCGAGTTGAAGAATCTGGCCGACCAGGGGCTTTCCCTTCCCCCTCCAGATGCACTCTGCCTGCCGCTGCTCCTGGCACTCCCGCACGAAGCGTCCATCATTCTCGAGACGGAAGGAAGCGAAGTGGGGCCCGCCATTGCGACCTTAAACAACCTCATTCTACGTCTGCTGACCGTGGCGCCTCCGGGCCAAGTGGCCTTTACGATCCTCGACCCTGTGGGGCTGGGACAAAACTTCGCTGGTCTTATGCACTTGGCCGACTACGAGGACCGCCTGATCCACGGGCGCATCTGGACACAATCGGCCCAATTTGAAGATCGCCTTGGAGAACTGAACGAGCATATTGAAAAAGTAACCCAAATGTATCTACGCAACGATTACGCCAATCTTACCGAATACAACCTACAAGCAGGCCGATTATCAGAACGATACCATTTTCTGGTGGTGGCTCATTTTCCGGTCAACTTTACCGATCTGGCGGCCAAACGCCTACTCAGCCTGGCGGCCAGCGGTCCCCGATGCGGCGTGTACCTGCTTATCCACTGGGACCTTCGCCGCGCCGCGCCGCCGGAGCTGGTGCCGGACGAACTTCGAAAATACGCCCGTCGCGTGCTTATTCGGTCGGAAGGCGCCTTCCTCGTGGGTGCAGATCAGGAAGGGATTCGATTGGAATTGGAGGCACCGCCCCCGGCCGACCTGGCAAACGATCTGCTTCACCGCATTGGTCAAAGCAGTCGGAATGCTTTTCACGTCGAGACCCCCTTTAGCGAGGCTGCGCCGCGCCCGGAGCGTATCTGGTCCTCGGACGCCACGGACGAAGTCCGCGTCCCCATTGGTCGCACCGGCGCCATCAAGTTGCAATATCTATCGCTCGGCCAAGGGACCCGCCAACACGGCCTGATCGCGGGCAGGACGGGCTCCGGCAAATCCACCCTCTTCCATGTCATCATCACCAACCTTGCCCTCTGGTACAGCCCTGATGAGGTCGAGTTCTACCTAGTGGATTTCAAAAAGGGTGTGGAATTTAAATGCTACGCCGCACATCGGCTGCCCCACGCGCGCGTAATCGCAATTGAGAGCGACCGCGAATTCGGGCTGAGCGTTCTGCAACGGGTGGATGAGGAGCTGCGTCGTCGGGGCGATCTTTTCCGCAGACTGGGTGTGCTGGACCTTCCGGGTTACCGACGACTCGGTTGCCAGGAGCCCTTGCCCCGTGTGCTGCTGCTAATTGACGAATTCCAAGAGTTCTTTGTCGAAGATGACCGAATTGCGCAAACGGCAGCCCTGCTGTTAGACCGAATCGTCCGGCAGGGACGGGCCTTTGGAATCCACGTGCTCCTTGGATCCCAAACCCTGGGCGGCGCTTACACGCTGGCCCGTTCCACCATGGGCCAAATGAATATCCGCATTGCGCTCCAATGCAACGAGGCGGATGCACTCCTCATCCTGAACGAAGACAACCCGGCGCCTCGTCATCTGTCTCGTCCGGGGGAAGCTATTTACAACGATGAAGGCGGTGCCATTCAGGGTAACAGCCCGTTTCAGGTCGTGTGGCTGTCCGAGAACGAACGGGATTCGTGGCTTCAAAAGATCCGTCAGTTGGCCGAAAGCTCACCCGAGCGAGCGCACCGGTTTGCGGCGCGAGAACCCGTTGTTTTCGAGGGCAATGCCCCGGCCCATGTGGAGTCCAATCGCCTGCTTCGATCTTTGTTGGACGCCCCCTTCCTCCAAGCGGTCGCGACACCTCGCATTTGGCTGGGTGAACCAAACGCGATCAAAGGCCCCACGGAAGTCACCTTCCACCGTCAAAGTGGCAACCATCTTCTCATTGTGGGTCAACGTGACGAAGCTGCTCTGGCTATGCTGGCACTGGCACTCATCGCTCTGGCAGCCCAACTGCCACGCTCCAAAGCTGAGTTTTATGTGTTCGACGCTAGTCCACCCGATGCACCCGAGATTCGTTTTTGGGAACGGCTTTTGCCCCGTCTGCCGCATCCGTCCAAACTGGTTCGCCCCATGCAGACCGAGCAAACTCTTCAAGGTCTTGCTGCAGAAGTACAAAAGCGCACTGACCTCGCTGACTCCCATGCCCCCGAGCTGTTCCTGTTCATCCACCGTGCTCAACACCATAGGAAACTCCGCTATGACGAGGAAGCCGCATTTGCCCATGATTCAGATGCCAGCCAACAACACCCTGGATTAATTTTCGACCGGATTCTCACTCAGGGAGCCAGTGTCGGGTTTCATGTCCTGTTAACCTGCGATACCTATGGCAACTTGACGCGGCAGCTTAGCCGCAAGGCTCTGGGAGAGTTCGAACGACGCGTGCTGTTCCAAATGAATGCCAACGATTCAGCCAGTCTCATCGATTCACCTCAGGCCCACCGGCTCGGCCTTCATCGAGCGCTCCTTTATCATGGGCAGGAAGGCTGGATGGAGATTTTCCGTCCATACGCTTTGCCCGATACACACTGGTTCGAATCTGCGCTCGAGGCAGTGGCTCGTCTTCACGCGTCTGTGCCATTGATGAAGCCGTGATCGAGGTCCTTACCCGGAGGCGCATGTTGATTGCTTTTTACAAACCTTATGGTGTGCTCTCCCAGTTCACGCCGGAACACCCCGGCCAGGAAACCCTCGCCCGGTTCGGTTTCCCTCCCAGGGTGTATCCCATCGGCCGACTCGACGCTGACTCGGAAGGTCTAATGCTGCTCTCGGATGAACCCGGGCTGAATGCACGGCTCCTGGATCCCCGCCATGCCCATCCCCGCGAGTACTGGGTCCAGGTGGAACGCATCCCCTCCGCCGAAGCTCTGCGCCAGCTTGCGCACGGAGTGAGGATTGGCTCCTATCTCACACAACCCTGCCTCGTGCGCCAGCTGGAGCCGCCTCCCAAAGTCTGCCCACTTGACGCCGATCTTTCCCGACTGACGCTGGCAATTGGACCTGAGCCCCCTTTCATCGTGCCGGCTCGGACACCTCCGATACGGTATCGAAAAACGGTTCCAGACTGCTGGATCGCCATCGAACTGCGTGAGGGCAAAAACCGTCAAGTACGCCGCATGACCGCTGCGGTGGGACACCCCACGCTCCGACTGCTCCGGGTCCGGATTGGCGGGTTTTGGCTCGGCCAGTTGCTGCCAGGTCAATGGCGCGAGCTGACCCCAGACGAACGCTGCGCCGTATTCGCCAGCAGGTAATAAGCCTTCGTTGATTCTGAACCAAGGTAAACACTACGCCCATTGGAGTCTTTGTCTGTCTTCGCAACCCAGACCCTCCTGCAGGACGGATCCATCGCGCCCACCACCACAACGAGATGCCCGGCATGCACCCTCAACAACCTTACGGTTGAACTGCTATTGGCCGAAAGAGGGCAGACCGAACTAGAAGCCCTGGTCGCTGGACGGCGTCATGCTTGTTCTCACCCACTTCGTTATGTCGCATGACTTTTTCGTTCACAAATGCAACTGGATGCCGAGATAGATTGAGTCGGACGATCCCTCCTTTCTAGAGCGGCCTTTCACACGAAATTCGTTTGTCGTTCCTCATGCCGCAACGACTGCCATGCGCCAAGACGCCGCCATCTGGAACAGGGAGAGATTGCACGTCGCCCATCCCCGGCTGAGATTCCAACCCCCAGCCTTATTGGATTGCGCCCAGTTCTCCCGATGCGCCGTGAAGACGTAAAACAAGCTCGATCTATGGCAAACACGATCCATAAAGCAAGCCCAAGCGCATCGGCCGGCACATCCGCCAAAAACCTCCTTCTTCTCGTTCTGCATACTACTTTCTGCTTGATGTGCCATCCCGCATGACGAAACTGTTCCAAGTCGTTGGTGCGAACTGCGATCATTGAGGGTCCACAACTAGGTGGATGGGCCGAAGCGGCGGCGGACGCCTTTCGTACGTTAGGTTATCATGCTTTCGTTTTAGACCGGCATAGCCACGGGCCAACCCATTGGGCCAGGCGTCTCAACCGAATTCTGCCATTCAGTCGGCGCTGGATGAATTGGGAGCCAATCTGGTCACGGCACATTGTAAAGCAAGTGGTCCAATGGAAGCCCGTTATTTTCCTCTCGATTCAAGGATCCCTCGACTCCGTCAGTGCAAAAGCCATCAAGAAGGCAAGCGCTGGCGTGCGTGTTCTTTATTGGATCGGCGATGTACTGGCTACGACGCCCCATCTGGTTCGACGCTTAAAACAACTGCAGCCATCCGCACGCGAAGGATCCTTGGATTTGTTGCTCGTCAGCACGCGGGGTAACGAGAAGCTCGCTCAAGAACTCGGCATTCGGCAAACTCGCTACTTCCCATTTGGTTATTCGCCTAAGGTCCATTCTGTATCTGCAGCCAGCCCACCCCGTAGTCCGTACCGATGGCTGATCACGTTCGTGGCAGCTGCGGACCCGGCGCGTGCACGATTCATCCGAGAACTCAATGGCCGATTACCTTTTCCGGTGACTTTGTTCGGCCCGAATTGGCATCGCTTTGGTTTAAAAGCGGGCCCCCGGGTGACGCTTCCTGCTAGTTTGCAAATCCATGCTGCATCGCAAATCTCGCTCAACCACATGAAAGCCGAAGTGGATGGTGGCATGAACATGCGTTTTTACGAAATCCCGGCCGCCGGCGGTTTCCAAATTTGCAGCTTCCAAACTGAAATCGCCACATCGCCGCTCTGGGAAACGCCGACCTACCGGAACGTAGAAGAATGCGCCCGGTTGATCCTTTATTATCTGGAGAACGTTCACGAGCGCGAGACTCTTCGCATGCGCCTGAGCGAAGTGGTTCGGAGCGAGTGCTCGTATACGCGATTGTTTGGTGAGGTATTGAAGGAATTGGCGGTGGAGCCCCCCGGATGTCAGTGTACAGCCAACCACTGATGGAACCTTGACAGGACTTCGGCACGCACTCACCCCCTGTCCCATTGCCTGAGTCGGATGCCCCATGTCTGTCACTCGCATCCGGGCTGCAGTCCCAAAGCCTCGGCGACGGAACCGTCCACGACCGGCCGACCTTCGACAAAACGACGCGCCAAACCGAAGCCCTCATCCCAACCCCACACCGCCCAACCCACAGGATGCGCACGCAAGATTTGGCCGAAATCGCGGAACCATTGCAACCGGTGTTCGGGCCGAGCATATCGCGGGTATACGCCGAACTCGCCGCAATACAGTGGCACTCCGTGCTCCCGTCCCCAATCGATGGCTTCTTGGAAATGCGCCCGCAGTCGATCTCGGTTCCATCGCTGCCGGCCATACCATTCCAACATCGCCTGACTGCGCGGATGATTTGATAACTCAGCCAAAAGTGGCGCCACAGCCTCGGGGCTGGATGGATAAGGAACTTGACGCAGTGGCTTTACCTCCTCACTGGACCAGGTGGCGCCTTGGTGCGTAAACGGAAACGGCTCATAAAAATGGAAGGAATAAATCACGTTGGGATCTCCGATAGGCCGCATGCGCCGCAAACCGCCAATCCCGCCCCAATTGGGTCCAGAAGTGATCATGGTGTGTTCCGGAGCATTTGCCCGGATAATCTCCGCCAGCCGCAGGTTCCACTGAATCCACTCCTCTTCATGCCCTTCAAAAACCGGTTCATTAAGGATTTCCAACAGGGTGCGGTTGGGATCCAACGCGCGCATTCTCTCCGCCAGGGCCGCCCAAAGCCGTTCCAAAGCCCTGCGCCAAGACGGATCCCTCTCAGCCTGACGGTCCTCATGATGAATATCCACCACCACGGCAAGGTCAGCCCGGTGAAATCGTTCGATAGCGGCCTCTAAAAGCCCAACGATTTCTTGACGAAGCTGCCCTTCTCGCGGATCCAGAACGACGCTCGGAGCCACGCACAAACGCACATGCCGCAATCCGATGCGACGCATACATGCAGCCTCTCCTTCGGAAATATAGCTGGTGAAGTGTTCGGGTCTGGATTGAGGCGGAAACCGAAACCAGCGGCATACGTTGGCCCCTGTGATTAATCGTTCCAACCGTTGGGGCGGCACTCCCGGTCTGGTTGATGATCGAAGTTGCAAGGGCATCAAGATCGCGCCGGTTGTGCATCCAGCCAGGAAAGATCGTCGGGACAGGCCACGGACCGGAACGAACTGACCCATATCGATTGCTCCTGACGCAAACCTGACCCAATGGATGCAATTTCCGCACCGCGCGGTACAGCCGTGTGCAAGAGCGGCCCTTCCGCCTGAGGCTGGAAGTCCGTTTCCGCCGGCAGCTGCAAGGGGAATGGCGTCCGTATGGGTTTAAAGGGTCCGAATCTCCTGCCTCAGGAAAGTCACGTAAGCGATGCCGAAGCAGATCAGAGTCAGTGCGATCAACAACACTACGTGCGGCCAAACCAAAAACACCGATTGATCCAGTGGCAACGGGCCCTGGAAACGCTCCAAGGAAAGGCCCTCCAGCGGGGTAACCAACAACAGACGACTCGTACTGCGTTGGAACGGATCCAAAATCGCTCCAGTGGCCTCCGCATAAAGAACGGCCGGAGAGATCAAAGAAATGCTGTGCGCCAGCCGCTCATTGGCGACCACCGCCCGCAGGTCCCGCGTGGAATAAACAGGCCGAATCGCATCGGCAGCCAGGTCTGCTAAGAACCCCATGAAGAAGGAGAAAAAGATCCAAATAGCCACCGAAGCCAGAGCCGATGTGGCCAAAGAACGAAAGAAGATGGAGAACAGCACCGCCAAGCCAAGCCAAAAGGCCACGTAAGCAATGCTGATCAACAGATAAACCGCCAGGCGCGCAATTTCCTCTGGACCCGGCACCACCCCGAGAATGACCAAACCCATGCCGCTTAACAACAGCAACAAACTGGCCAGCACGATGGTGATGGTGATGACCCCGGCGATGAATTTCCCGTTCACAACTGCGTCACGATAAATTGGTTGGGAAAGCAATTTGCCCAAGGTACGCAGTTGACGCTCACGGTTGATAGCGTCAAAACCCATAATGATCCCCAGCAACGGTCCAAAAAAAGCCACAAACTGAACCAGCGAGAAGAATTTGCCCGGTGTGGTGAACAGCATCAAAAAAACCTGGGAAGGCTTGGTATTGCCCTGGAGTGCTTTATGGACATTTTCTGCCGCCATATAGGTGGAAACCAAGGCGACCATGAATACCAGGCAAAACAACAGCAAAAACCGGGTCGAATTGAAATGATCCGCCAATTCCTTACGACAAACCTTCCACATGGCTCAGGTTTCCTTAAAATACCGCATGTAAATTTCCTCCAAGCTTGGCCCGGCAGCATCACCCAGCTTGCGGCGGGCCAGCTCCTCAATGGTACCCACGGCGACCAACCGCCCCTGGATCATGATCCCCACCCGATGGCAAATGCGCTGCACTTGATCCAGCAAATGGGATGAAAGCATCACCGTAATGCCGCGTGATCGGTTTAAATCCCGAATCAATTCGAGCATGCGAAGCGTCCCATCCGGATCCAGACCCAAGGTAGGTTCATCCAAGATCAGAAGGCGCGGGTCTTTTACTAACAACTCCGCAATCCCCAGTCTCTGCCGCATGCCCCGTGAGTAAGCGCCCACGATTTTGTCACCCTCCTCCGCCAAACCCACGGTGGCCAAGGCCGCGTCAATTTTTGCCCGGGCTTGCGATTCCGGAATCTCATTCAAAGCTGCGATATACTGTAGGTTTTCCCGCCCGGTTAGATCGTCATAAAACCCCACGTTCTCAGGCAGATAACCCACTTGCCGTTTGATCGGCATCGGATCATGCGTTGGGTCGTGGCCCAAGACGCGAGCCGTGCCCTCGGTCGGCTCGGTTAATCCGAGCAACATAAGGATGGTCGTGGTTTTACCAGCGCCATTTGGCCCCAAGAAGCCAAAGATTTCCCCTTCTTGGACGTCCAAATCCAACCGATCCACCGCGACTTGCCGGCCATAACGCCGGGTCAATCCCCGGGTTTGAATAATCGATGCCATGTCACCGACGGCCCAGGAAATGGAATGTCACACCCAAACCCGCTACGACGAGCACAATGATCGCCAAGCCGACCCATCCCCACGTGGCGCCCGCCCGGATCGTGACCCGAAATTCCAGGTCACGATTCACCCGCTCCCCATCCACCGCAATGCTGACAGAGTAATCGCCTACTAACGCTTGGTCAGCAGGCGTAATGCTAACCTCAACTTGTTTGAGATCGCCCGGCTGTAGGTTCTCCAACTTTTCCGGCGAGAACTCGACTTTCCAGTTCTCAGGTTTGAACGCCTGAAAACTGATTTCCCGTTGCGGGGCCGAACCAGTGTTTTGAACCAACAAGGTGGTCGTGGTCTTTTTGCCACGTTCCGTAACCAGCGACAAAAGCCCGCTCGGCGTGCCTACCTTGAGATCGTGCGTTCCAGTCAGCACCACTTTCAACTCTTTGTCCGCCCGGGCCCGGCCTGCCTCCACCTCCACCTTGAATGCGTATTCGCCTGCTTGGGCGCGGTAGGGGGGCGTCACCTCAAATTCGATCGACCGGCTGGAGCCGGCATTGATTTGAAGCGATGTAATTTGCTTCGACTCGTAAGCTGGCCGGAACGACGTCTGCCAACCTTCTGGCGCCACAGCCCGGAAGTTGAAAACTGCGTCCTGACCGGTGTCATTGCGCACGTCCAAAGAGAACTGAAACCGATCTCCTGAAGACCCCCGCAACGTGGGATACGAGGTGTCCAAGCTGACGCGCTCGGGCCCATGCTCTCCAGTGCTGACGGTCACCGTTAAGGTTGATTCCCGAACTAGCGCGTTGTCCGGTGTGCGCGCTCGAATGGCGAACCGGTACGTGCCCTCCGGCAGCTTCTTAACCGTCCGGTCTTTCGGCCGCGCGGAGAAGGTCAACGTCTGATCCTCACCCGATGCCAAGAAAACTCCGGTAACCACGGTCCCGTACCGCCGAATTTCAACGTTCCAGTCGGGCGGTTGCTCCGTCACTTCCACCAATACGGTCTCATCACTACGCCCCCGGTTTTTGAGTCGTAGGTCCACGTTCAAAGAATCGTCCGGTGTAAGGCGCACGCCCGGATGTTGAAATGCAGCCGTAAAGTGACGCTCAGGAAGGTCATTGGTGGCGGCTGCGGCACCAAGCCACGTTTGCATGCCGGGCCCAAAAGCCCACACCCACCCTGCCAACCAAAGACTTCGAATGACGCGCATCATAGGTCCAAGGTTTGGTCTTCCATTGCGGGCAGAACGTTCAAAACCAGCCTCACCCGCAAACCTTACAGCGGCCCTCCGCTCAGGGCCCCGTTCTCCACACGACCGGGCCTTGTAGGGAAACCCGTCCATATGTGTCAAGGGTGAAGCGTGTCAAAAGTCCGTATCTTCAACGACAGACGTGTTGACGAGGCAGCTTTGCCGGCACAAGGTGGTGACCGGGCTGCGGCTGTTCGGGTCCCCCGGCAGTGTGAACCGGGATCTTTTTCAGCACCGTCTGGAAACGGCCGTTCTGAAGCATCGAAACGAGTCAGCCGGGACCCATCCGCGAGTCCCTGGAAAAAGGCGGTCAGGTGAGGCAGATGCCCATTGCACTGGTTGCGACAGATTTTGACGGCACGATTTTTGCCGAGTTCGAGAAGCCGGCTTTGTCGCCGCGGCTGATGGAATGGCTGCATGCTTTCCAAAAGCGCGGAGGCCGCTGGATGATCAACACGGGGCGCGATCTGCCCTCGCTGCTGGAAACTCTGGCCCGGGCAGAGGTGCAAACGTGGCCGGACTACCTAGTGCTCGTAGAACGAGAGATTTATATCAAGGAACACGGCGTCTATACCAGTTGGGAAGAGTGGAACGCCGCTTGTCGGCAAGCCCATGCTGAGCTGTTTAAACGCGTGTATCCATTCATTCCCGAGCTGGTCGCCTGGGTCGAAGCACATTTCGCCGCGACCGTCTATGCAGATGCATGGTCCCCATTTTGCGTGGTGGCAGCCAGTACAAATGACGCCGATGCGATCGAGGATCGCGCACGGGAGTTGTGCCGGCGGATCCCGGGCTTGGATTACGTGCGCAACGATGTGTATGCACGGTTTGCGCACGTGCAATTTAACAAGGGCACCGCTCTGACGGCGGTGGCCCGCCGACTGGGGTGGGGCCCGGACCAAATCTTCGCGGCAGGTGACCACTTCAATGACCTGCCCATGCTACGACCCGATGTCGCCGCGCACCTGGCGGCACCGGCCAACGCCGTGCCGGCGGTTCAAGAAGCGGTGCGCCGCTCGGGTGGTTATGTGAGCCGGGCTTCGTGCAGCCATGGTGTTATCGACGCGTTGGAACGGCTCAACGATGGACTCATCTGACAAGCGAATGCGGAGTACGCACGGGGCGATCAATCGTAGTCCGTGGGCAAGGCCGGCTGGCATACGTGCTCATAGAGTCGATGGATTTGACCAGGCAAGACACGCGTTAGAGAAAGGGGCGGTAACCGGTCCAGCGCGAAGAAGGCCGCCGCCCGCAGACCCGGGCCGGGCCTTGGCTCGCCCGCCACGGCCCGGCAAACAAAAAACAACTTGTACACATGGAAAGGGAAGGGCGGCTGATGAGGGTGCATGGATCGATCCAGTAGCATGGCCAGTTTCACAGCTTGGACCTCAAGGCCTGCCTCTTCCCGGACCTCTCGACAGGCGGCCTGACTGGGCGATTCGTTGACGTCGGCCCATCCGCCCGGCAAAGTCCAACAGGCGTCTTCGTCCTCTTGGACCAACAGAACCTGACCCTCTCGAAAGACTCCGGCGCGCACATCCACCTTGGGTGTTGCATAACCGGTCTGGCTGGAGAATAAGCCGTGGATCACCGTCAAAGGGGTGTCACATTGCATGGCCATCAGCTCGGCCGCTAGATCCTGCAATTCCGCATAACGCTCCCGGTCATACGGCCCCTCTGCATAGGTCAACCCGGTCTGCGCCAAGGCCTGAATGCGGCGAGCCAATCGAAGTAGACGCGGCTCATGGGATTCCGCAGCACGCTGCATAGGTTTCAACATGAGACGGGATCCGGCATTTCACAAGTCCCCAGTCCATCAGAGTCCGCAGCCCATGTGCCCCCTTCCCTTGCCCGATGCTGGGGCAGGGTCAGCAACGCCACCGGACGACTCGACAGGGCGTAGTCTTGGTGCCATTGTTGAGAAGGTGCCATTTGAAAAATTGGAAGCATTACGCGCACGGTTGCGCGAATATGGTTCGTGCCTGATTGCTTACTCGGGCGGGGTGGACTCCGTCTTTCTTGCCGTAGTGGCGCATCAAACACTGGGCAATCGGGCGCTGGCGGTCATCGCAGATTCGCCCAGCCTACCCCGCCAGGAGCTGGCCGAAGCACTGGAATTGGGCCGGCGCTTCGGGTTTCCCGTGCGCGTGGTTCATACCCGCGAATTCGAGAATCCTCGGTACTTGGCAAACCCCCTCGATCGTTGCTATTTCTGCAAAACCGAACTTTTTGACGTGCTTGGGCCTGTGGCGCGAAATGAGGGTTACGCAGTCATTGCCTACGGAGAAAATGCCAGTGATATCGGCGATTGGCGTCCCGGCGCGCGTGCCGCTGCCGAGCATCAGGTGCGTGCCCCTTTGAAGGAAGTGGGTTTGACGAAGCAGGAGATTCGTTTTTTGTCGGCGCACATGGGGCTGCCTACGGCGGACAAACCCCAAATGGCCTGTCTGAGCTCACGAATCCCCTACGGTGAACCTGTCACATTGGAAAAGCTGCGGATGATCGAAGCGGCCGAAGCGGCGTTGCGATCCTTCGGCTTCCGCCAGGTGCGCGTGCGCCATCATGAACTGTCCAAGCCCGTTTCAAATAGCGAGGCGCAATCTGTTTCCAAAATAACCTTGGCGGCCACGCATCCCCGACCCGCTTTGGCGCGGATCGAATTGGCCGCAGAAGAGTTGCCCCGGCTGTTGGCAAATGGTTTGACGAAGAAAGTAGCCGAAGCCATGAAGGCCATCGGTTACCTCCACGTGACCTTGGACCTTGAAGGCTACCGCCGGGGCAGCTTGAACGAGGTGCATCGTCCCACCATCGAAACCGACGGGGACGCAACCTGAGTTCGTTATTGATTAAGTAACCTGAAGAGGGTCTTCATGAAGCGACCCTTCGCGCGCTGCCCGCAGGGTCTTCAAAGATCGAGGCAGCAGTGGTCGAGCTCGGCCGCAGGCTCACCTCGAGCCGCAACTTTCTGCCCCGATCGGTGATTGGACAACAAGAACAACAAATGCCGCAGTTCGCTTACAGAGCCCGGCGTCGCACGGGCGAGCTGGTCGAGGGAGTGTTGGAGGGGCCGGATCGGACGGCGGTCCTGGCCCAGCTAGAGCGCTTGGGCTTATTTCCCGTGGCGGTGGATGCCACGAAGGCGCCGGTGTCCACGCCCGGGGTGACGAAAGGCACATCGGCTCTGCGTCGGATCTGGCCCAGCAGTTGGCAACGCTGGCGCAAGCGACCCCGGAAGCCTCGACTCCAGGAGCTGGCGACGTTCACTCACCAGTTGGCCAATTTGCTCCAGGCCGGCATGCCGCTCACGGTGGCGCTTCACAGCATGACGCACCTGGAGAGTCGCGGCATTCCGGCCGACGTGGCCCGCCAGCTTCGCCAAGAGGTCATGGAGGGCAGGAGCCTATCCGACGCCATGGCCAAACAGCCCGTCGTCTTTTCCGACCTGTACGTCAACATGGTGCGGGCAGGAGAGCAAAGCGGTGCTCTTGTGGAGGTTTTGCGCCGAATGGCTGATCATTTTGAGCGTTTTGCACAAGTGCAAGCGCGCTTCAGCTCCGCGCTCGTTTATCCCGCGTTTGTGGCCCTCGTGGGAGTCGCAATTATTGCCTTCTTCATGGTGTACATGCTGCCGAAATTCCTCACCATGTTTGAGGGTATGCAAGTGGAATTGCCCTGGATGACGCAGCTATTGGTAGGTATCAGCCACTTCTTTTCGGGCTACTGGTGGCTCATGGCCTTGGTGGCCTTGGCTGTCTGGATTGTTTTCAAGCGCTTTCAAGCCACAGAGGAAGGCCGCCGTCGTATCGACCAGTGGAAGTTGCAAGCGCCGATTTTCGGCCGTGTGGTGCGCTTGCACCTGTTTGCTACGTTTGCCCGAACGCTCTCCACGCTCTTGGAAAACGGAGTCCCCGTCCTGACAGCGTTGAAGATCACAGAGCAGGTTATTCCCAATCGACTGCTCAAGGAGGCCATCGCAAGGGCACGCGAAGATGTGACCGATGGCAAATCGCTGGCACAACCCTTGGCTCGGAGCCAAATTTTCCCGCAACTGATGGTGGATTTGGTCAAGATCGGCGAGGAAACCGGAGACGTGCCGGGGGCCCTGCGCAATTTGGCAGATACGTACGAGAACGAATTGTCAATCGCGCTCCGTGTCATGACCAACATGATCGAGCCAGTCATGATCATTGTGATGGCCGTCGGAGTGGGCTTTCTGCTACTGAGCATTCTTTCGGCCATGTTCGCCATTACCTCAAACATCGCACGGTGAAATTGCCCGAGAGCCAATTCTGCTGCCAATCCCGAGGACCGGATGCGACCGTCGGGTTAATACCGCAGCGGCGTGAGGCAGCGTGGACTCTGATCGAGATCATGATCGTGGTGGGCATCTTCGGCATCGTGATGACGATGAGCATCCCCGCTTTCTCGCAGCTCCGGCGCAAGGCTGACCTGCGTCAGGCGGTGGCAGACGTGGTGGAAGTATGCAGCACAGCTCGGGCACGGGCCATTCTAGGAGGCAAGCCGGTGGAGCTGCGGATTCGACCCCGGGAGAGGCACTTGATGGTCGCCGATGCCACGGCATCATCCGCAGGATCCATGGATGCAGGCGAGACGTCGGGCCCTCCGCCCCAGCCGACTGCCCGATGGGCCGGCACTGCCCAGGAAGAAGCTCGCTCCGGTTTATGGGCCCGCCTGCCCGAATCCATAACATTGGAAATGGTGGATGTTAATTTCATAGAGTTCAAAGACGCCGACCTGGCTCGGGTGCGGTTTTTCCCTAACGGCACCTGTGATGAGTTGACGTTGGTCTTGCGATCTGATCGGAACGAATACCGCAAGATTTCCCTCGAAGTCACCACGGCCTTGGCCCAAGTGGAAACATTGGGACCCCGATGAAAACCCCTTGCCACGACGCTACTTCATCCAGGCTCACCACCCGAGTCGCAGTGGATTCTGTTGCCTTCACCTTAATTGAGGTGATGCTGGCCATGGCAATGTTTTTTGCGGCCGTTTTTGCCGTGCTGGCTCTAGTGTCCACTTCTTTACGCAACGCGCGGGCCTTACAAAGTGATCGCGTGGATGCCTCCGCTTTGGCGGCCTTTCTGACTGTCTCGAATCGCCTGGAAGAAGGTCTGTTTTCGGGCGATTTCGGCGACCTGTTTCCCGATTACCAGTTTGACTACGAGGTCATCCCCATCACGAATGGCCTGACACGCGTGGACATGCTCGTGCGCGCGCGGCAACCGCGCGGTTCCGGGGTTTCCACCCTCAGCCTGTTGCTTTATCACGGCCAGTCTGGAGTCCAGTCTCCAATGTCATCACCCACTCTGCCCGTGCGACGATGAACGCAAAGCGTCTGCGTGCCAGGTTTGAAGCTTTCACACTCGTGGAGGCCATGCTGGCCGTCGCCATTTTAAGCCTGGTCGTCACGGCCATTTATGCAACCTGGACGGCCATCCTGCGAGCTTCCAAAGTCGGCTTGGAAGCCGCCGCTCAGGCGCAACGTTCCCGCATGGCACTGCAAACGCTCGAGACCGCCATCACCTCAGCCCAGATGTCAGTCCTCAACGCGGAGTACTATGGATTTATCGCTCAGAGCGGAGAAGACGCTCTGCTCAGTTTCGTGGCCCATCTTCCACCGGCCTTCCCGCGCAGCGGCCGATTCGGGGACCTGGCGGTGCGAAGGCTTGTTTTCCGGGTCGAGTCCGGGCCGGAGAACGATCGCATGCTGACCCTCCGTCAACACCCTTTGGTTCGGGAACTTGACGAGGATGAACAGAACCATCCGTTGATACTGGCCCGGGGTGTACGGGCCCTTCAGATGGCTTTTTGGGACATGCGCACGGGCGATTGGACCGAAGAATGGTTGCTCACCAACCAGCTTCCCACCCTGGTGCGACTGACCCTTCGGATGAATGCGCCCGGCGGCGCAACCTCGCATCAGGAACGCACGATCACCCGTGTTGTTGCGATCCCCAGCCGCGGATTGCCGCCACCATTGCAACGGCCTCAGGTCGGTGCGCCCGGCCCGGCCAACGCGCCCACCCCGTCACTTGGGCCTGGCCAACCTCCGGTCATTCCGGCGCCCACGCCCGTTGTGCCCGTGCCTTCTCCAGGTACGCCTTAATGTGCCCATGAACCTGAAACACCCCGTTCATGCATCCACGTCCGGCATTGCATTGATCATCGTCATGATCACGGTGCTGGTGCTGTCCGTTCTGGCCGGCGGCTTCGCATACTCCATGCGCGTGGAAACCAAACTGGCTCGCAATGCTGCCTCCGAGTCCCAACTGCTCTGGCTTGGCCGCTCGGGTGTAGAGCTGGCCCGATACGTCTTGGGCGAACAGTTGGCGCTCGGCTGCGAACCCTACGATGCCTTGAATCAGATCTGGGCCGGTGGTCCAGGTGGGCTGTGTACCTCCAACAGCCCCTTAGCCGGTGTCCAACTGACTGATGTCGCGCTGGGCAACGGGCGGTTCAGCATCCGCATCGTGGACCTAGAGCGAAAATTCAATCTCAACGTCGCTGACGAACTGATCTTGCAACAGGCTTTCATCATCATGGGGGTGGATCCCGGGGAGTTCCCGGCGTTGGTCAGTGCCATCCTCGATTGGATAGATGCCGACGATGACATCCACCTGAGCGGGGCCGAAAGCGATTACTACCAGACGCTCCATCCACCTTACCGCGCCAAAAACGGGCCCATGGAGGATCTTTCGGAACTTCTCCTGGTCCGAGGCATTACGCCAGAGCTCTATTGGGGACCCACCGCCACCAATGCCGTATCGGGTGGTTACCTGAACCGAGCCATGTCTTTGGGCTCGGCACACTCGATCCTTACGCCTCCGGTTGGATTAGTGGATCTTTTCACCACCGTTTCTTCAGGAAAGCTCAACATCAATACTGCATCCATTAGTGCTCTACAATTGGTTCCCTTTCTCGATGAGGGCCGTGCGGCCCGAATCGTCGCACTCCGCGCCGGTTACGACGGCATCGAAGGCACCGAGGACGACACCCCCGCCGGCACACCGGGCTTATCCCTCCTCGATATGCTGGTCAGTGCCGGTTTGACACCGGCGGAAGCCACTGCTGCTGCTCGGTACTTGGATCAGCGCAGCCGAACTTTTGAAGTGACCGTAGAAGCCCAGGTCAATGGCGTGCACCGCACCTTTGTGGCCATTCTTGGCCGAAACAGTCCTCGGGACGTTCAGATCCTCAGTTTTTACTGGAAGTAATCCGTCAGCCGCGCGGTTATTCCACGCAGTCCGGTGAACGGAAAGCAGCGGCGGCAAACGCTTCTGGCGGTTCCTTCTAAAGGACGGGATCTATTGAGGGGCGCGGTCAACTCCAAACTGGCTCGGCGGCTGCGCCAGTCGTCGGATCCATCGGCCGTAGAGGTAAATCATACCCGCAGCCAACAAGCCCACCCCGGCAAAAGCGTACCAAGTCAAGCCCACCGAATATGCCGCCGCCAGCTCCCGTGTCAGGGCTTCCGGACTTTGGCCGGTTACTTCAACCAGCTTTCGAAAAGCCTCGCCAACCGGTAGCGCAGCGGTAGAGACCGATTCGGCCGACCAGCCCAGTTGTCGGACCAAAGTGTCTCGCGCCAACTGATCTTTGTCTGACAGATAATGATACAACAACGGACCCAATTTCCCCTCCAAGGTCCATCCGATCAGAATGGGCGCCTGCGAAAAACCAATCCACATGGCTTTCTTGTCCGCAGGCGCCACGTTGCCGAGGAATTCACTATACTTCGGACTGGCCAGCATCTCGCCGACGCTGAAGACAAGGAGAGCTGCTACCACCCAACCGACTTGACGGGTTGCCCCCAGAAGCGCCAGCGCCGCCACCACCAACAACGTGCCCACGAGGAGGCTGTCCGTGGCCCGCATCCGGGCGCTCAGCCCCGCAAACAGGAAGCAGGTCAGCATGATCATGGCAGCGTTAATGTTGACGATACCTTCCGGCTGAATGCGATGACCCGCCGGGTCCATTCCCAAGAAGAACTTGACAATCGGATTCTGTGCACCGTCCGCGCCAAAAAGAAAGGTGACCATGGGCCGCGTGTCTACCCAATCTTCCACATATCGGGGCAACACGTCCCACAACATGGGAAACATCAGCCACCAGACGGAGAAGATCAGCAAGTACAGCGTTAAATGCGGCTTCCGCAATTCTGCGAGCGCTTCACGCCACAGCGGCGGTGGATGCTCCAAACCGGCCCGAATCCGCTCACGACGTGCTAGACGCTCTTCCAAACCTGGCTCCCGATAGGTGAGCAACAACAAGAAATTGAGGCAAATGAAAGCGGCATTCGTGTAAAAGACCGCTTGCCAACCCAAGTGGGAACGCATGTACAGTGCAATGAGTGGCCCGATCCAACCCCCAATGTTCACAGTCTGGTAAAAAATCCCCCACGCCATTGAACTGTTCCGCCGATGGGTGGCTTTGATTAAGGTCCCTTGGATGCCCGGCTTGAAAATTGCCGTTCCTATGGCCAGGAACATCGCCCCCACAAAGAAGCCGGTGTAGGTCTGCCACCAGGCCATAATGAGGTAACCCAAGCACTTCAAAACTGTAGAAGCAAAAATCGTCTGTTTATAACCGTAGCGGTCCGACAAACCACCAGTGAAGATAGGCACCAAGGATTGTAGCAAATTCCACGTCATCAGAAGCGTGCCGAATGCGGCCATTGTCACCCCCAATCCATGCTCGGAGGCCGGACGAGTCGCATACAACGTAGCCGTGGCTCGTACGCCGTAAAACGCCAGGCGCTCGACCATTTCCATGACCGCCACAATCCAGAACACGTAGCCAAGACTGGCAATGGCCGCCCACATCCCCAGTTGCTTGACGTCGGCCAACGGGTTGTCCGAAGGCTGAGCGTCCCAAGGTCCACGCGCGGACACCGAGGGATCAGGCAAAGTCGGGTTCATGTGCGCTTAACAATGGCGAGTTCGTCTGAAAGCATCCCGCACCGGTTGCGCCAACCGGTTTCTCCATATCGAGCTTGCCCTGGAGCGTATTGTCGAAGCATGGACGCGATTTTGAAAACGGTAATCGCCCTGCCCACCTGTGGCACCGGTCGGGACGGATTCATGACTAGCACAAACGATGCCACTAGCATCTCGCGCGGACAAGTTTGGACATCCCTCTTGGCGCAAGGCGTTGCAGTCTTACAAAGAACACGTCAGGCCTCAAAGTGCATTAAGGACCTTTTACACGAGGCCAATCGGACGCCCGCGGTCAGGGCCGCTGTGTCCAGAGTTTCTGTTGCTGACGCAACCACCGTTTGGCCCGATCCAAACCGCGGTTGAATGATTCAACCCCAAGTTTGGAAAAGCCCTCCCCCAAGCTGAAATCCGCCCCCGGCAGCGTCATCAACCATGCCGGAGGCGTGGCTGCATAAACATCCCGCGCCAAGGCCAGCACAGCCAGTGGACCAAATTCATGTGCCCAGCCTGCCTGCACGGGCTGGAGAATCAGGCGACGCACCCGTACCCGCGCCCGCTGCTCTTGGATCGCGTCCATGAACAGCACGGCCGAGACATGGGTTAGCCTCTCGGCCAATTCGGGCACAAGCTGATGACAAGCCACAACTTCGACCCCCGGCAGAGATGGTTCAGCCAGCGCCTCTGCCAGCCGAAATCCCAGCCCATCGTCTCGACGGAGGCAATTGCCGTATCCGATGATCAGGATGGACACCCCGACTGGCTCCCAGTTGCTCGAGCCAGCGTCATTCCCGACGCAGCTCCTGAAGAACCCGCCCGTCTGGTCCAACGACACGCACCCACATGGGCATCCGGCCTGCCGCATGGGTCGAGCAACTCAGGCAAGGATCATAACACCGGATGCCATGCTCGATCCGGTTGAGCACGCTTTCGGGCACTGGCACACCCCGAACGTAATGCCGCGCAATCTGAGCCACCGTCCGGTTCATAGCAAGGTTATTCTGGCCGGTGGCAATAATCAGGTTGACCTTCTGTAAGAGCCCGTGCCGGTCCACCGTGTAATCATGGAACAGCGTGCCTCGCGGCGCTTCGCTAACTCCCACACCGCGCAGACTGTTGATCCCTGCATCGGCCCGCAAATCATCGCTCAACAAGTCAGGATCCTCCAACATCTGTTCAATGCGCTCTATACATCCAAGAATTTCAATCAAGCGGGCATAATGGTACAGGAATGAGGAATTCACAGCACCGCGGCCCAGCTTCTTGAAATATTGCAACTCAGCGTCGGCCAGGGGCGTTCCCATTCGTCGCGCTACGTTCAAACGAGCGAGCGGTCCCACTCGATACATGCCTTCCGGAAAACCCAGTGGCCGGTAAAAGGGCGATTTCAAATACGAACTCGTCTGCACCGCTTCGCCGATCACTTCGTAATAACGCTGGGGATCTATCTGATCCGCCAGCACGTTGCCACTGCCATCCACAAAACAGAGGCGGCCGCCGTAATGCTCCCACGTGCCGTCTTGCGCCACCAAACTCATAAATAACGACGGGAAGTTTCCATAAATCTGCACCTCCCGGCCATGCGTCTTGAGGCACTTCTTGAACAAATCAATGGCTTGTAGGGTCGTCCTGCGCGCCTCGGGAATCCAACCACGCAAGCGGTCCAGTCCCTCCCGGCAGAGGGCATTCCGAACTCCGCCCGGTACAGCCCACGAAGGGTGGATCTTCCGACCTCCGAGCTGTTCGATGACTTCCTGACCGAACTGGCGCAAACGAATGCCGGCGCGAGCCAACTCTGGCTGGGCCGTAATCAAGCCGAACAGATTGCGACGTTCTGGAGGAGTGTCCCAACCTAAGAGAAAATCCGGCGCGCTCAGGTGGAAGAAGCTCAGCGCGTGACTTTGCACAATCTGACCTAAATTCAACAGTCGCCGCAGTTTTTCCGCTGCGAGCGGGATGTCCACGGCCATGATGGCGTCTCCAGCCTTGGCCGAAGCCAGCAAATGACTGACCGGGCAAATCCCGCACACGCGGGCTGTCAGGCCGGGCATTTCGCTAAACGGACGACCTTCGCAAAACTTCTCAAAGCCCCGGAATTCCACCACGTGGAACTCAGCATCGGCCACGTTACCGGCCTCGTCCAGATAGAGGCTGATTTTGGCGTGGCCTTCGATGCGGGTGACCGGATCAATGACAATGCGTTGTGGCATGGCTGTTCAAACCACGGGACCAGCATGGCGCCGGTCGCAGCCGGGCTCGTCGCGGTCCACTCTTGTTCAAAAATCCCTCTGACACAGCACCGAGCAACCTGTCAGCCAAACTTGAGCTGAGCGCCTTCCAGAGCCGGCGCCCGTCCTTCCAACAAAGCTGTCAATACCGCTCGAATGCGATCGGCCGGCGGCGGGCAACCTGGCAAATAATGTTCCACCGGCACGACCTCATGAACTGGCATAACTCGACTTAACAGCGGCGGTACAATCCCCTCCGCATGCGGAATCCCGGGATGCTCCTGCGCGCATTCCACATACGCACGTTTCAATGCCAACTCAGCGTTGCGCGGGCCCAACTGATTGCGCATGGCAGTCACATTGCCGGTTACCGCACAATCTCCGAAGCTGACCATCACACGGGTGCAGCGCCGGATTCTTTCCAACAACTCTACATGATCGGTGTTGGCTACGGCACCTTCAATCAAACACACATCCACACCCTCGGGATACTCCTTGCGATCCACCAAGGGGCTGTAAACAACCTCCACGCGTTGCGCCAACTCAACAAGGAACTCGTCCAGGTCCAAGAAGGACATGTGGCAGCCCGAACAACCGCCCAACCACACCGTGGCCAGTTTCAAGCGATCCATTGCTTCTCCTCCCGCGCCGTGACAATAAATTCTAGTTTATGACGGTCATGACGCATTTCCCCGTTTGAAACGCCCTTGTAATACAAGGCTCCGGTGGGACAGGCCATGACGCACTTACCGCAGTTGGTGCATGTCTCGGATTCTCCCCATGGCTGATTCAGATCGGTAATGATCCGACATTCTGCTCCCCGACCCGCCACATTCTTGGTTCCAGCTCCCTCAATATGCCAGCAGACCCGAACGCACCTGGTGCATAGAATGCACCGGTTGTGGTCCATGCCAAATAACGGATGGGTCTGATCTATTTCCAACTGTGGGTGCTGGTAGGGATATCGGACATGATCCATGCCGGCTTCATAAGCCAGCGTCTGCAATTCACAATTCCCGTTGGAAACGCAGACCGAACACACATGGTTTCGTTCGGCAAACAGGAGTTCCAGGGTCATCCGCCGGTATTTGCGCAGCCGCTCGGTATCGGTCCATACTTCCATTCCCTCGGCAACTTTGGTGGTACACGCGGGCAAGAGTTTGTTGGAACCAGCCACCTCCAGCAGACACAACCGGCATGCTCCTACGTCGTAAACGCCCTCTAAATGGCACAAGGTGGGAATTCGAATTCCCGCATCCTGGGCTGCTTCCAACACGGTGGCCCCTGCCGGGGCGCTCACAGGTTTGCCATTAATTGTCAGCGTCACTGCCGCCATGGGAAATGCACCTCCTTGTTCAACGCCCGGCTGCCAAGGCCACCGGATGAACCGGTCGATCGGGCTTCAGCCGCCGTTCATACTCCTGCCGGAAAAACCGCAGCGTACTCAAGACCGGATTGGGAGCCGTTTGGCCAAGCCCGCACAAACTGGTGTGTTTGACCATGTCGCACAATTCCTCCAGCAATGCCAGATCGCGCGTTGTACCCTTGCCCTCCAAAATCCGGGTTAACAAACCATGCATCTGAACCGTGCCGGCCCGGCACGGGATGCACTTGCCACACGACTCGTCCTTGCAGAACTCCATGAAGAATCGGGCCACATCCACCATGTCCGTTGTTTCGTCCATGACGATCATGCCGCCCGACCCCATGATGGAACCGAGTCGTGTGAGGGATTCATAATCCACCTCCACATCCATCAGCTCGGCTGGCACACAGCCGCCAGAAGGTCCACCGGTTTGTACAGCCTTGATCCGGGCGCCGCCCGGGGCTCCCCCGCCCATTTCCTCCACAATCGTGCGCAGCGTGGTGCCCATGGGCACCTCGATCAATCCCGTATTCTTCACTTTGCCCGCCAGGGCAAACACCTTGGTGCCCTTGCTCTTTTCCGTGCCGATACTGGCAAACCATTCGGCTCCGTTGCGGATGATGGCCGGCACATTCGCAAAGGTCTCCACGTTGTTGATCAAGGTGGGACAGCCCCACAAGCCGCTTTCTGCCGGGAATGGTGGCCGCGGCCGGGGTGTGCCTCGACGCCCTTCAATCGACGCCATCAAGGCCGTCTCCTCGCCACAGACGAAGGCGCCGGCCCCAATCCGCAACTCCACGTTAAAGTTGAGCGGTGATCCGAAGATACCGCTGCCCAAGATGCCCAAACGACGAGCCTGCTCGATCGCCAAGCGCAAGCGCCGAATTGCCAGCGGATACTCGGCTCGCACATAGATATATCCTTGGTCAGCTCCAACTGCGTAGGCCGCTATGGCCATTCCTTCCAGCACACTGTGCGGATCGCTCTCCAACACACTTCGATCCATGAAAGCCCCGGGATCCCCCTCATCAGCATTGCAGACAACATACTTGCGAGTTCCGGGCGACTTGGCGACTGTGCTCCATTTCAATCCCGTGGGAAACCCTGCGCCGCCACGTCCACGCAGGCCACTCGTGGCGATGGCTTGGATAACGTCGCGGGGCTCCATTTCCAGCAGCGCATCATGCAAAGCCCGATAGCCATCTGCCGCAATGTAAGACTCGATCCGCTCCGGGTCCACCACTCCACTGTTAGCCAACACAATCGACAACTGCTTGGTAAAAAACGGATGGTGCAGATCAGCGGTTTCCAACGAAACCGTCCCGCCCCGGATGCGTTCCAAAAGTTGCCGTGCCGTCTCAGGTGCAACTTTCTGATAAAGCTCATTGACCGGGTCCACGTGCACCAAAGGTCCTTGGCAACACAAGCGCAGGCACCCCACGCCCCGCACCTCCACCTGATCACTCAAGCCAAGCTCTGCCACGGCCTGCTCCAAGCGCTTTTTCACCTGGTCACCTCCTGCGGACAAACAGCCTGCGGCCGTGCAACAGCGCAAGGTGTACGGTCTGCGAGAGGCCAGTTCCTTTTCCTTAATCGCCAACAGTTGATTCAGATCCATGGCTTAACCAGGGTTGAAGAGTAGCTAACACATCCTCAGGAGTCTGCCGCGGGGCCACGGTCCCGTCGTAAACCACCGCCGGAGCAATTCCACATGCGCCAATGCATCGAGCCGTTAAAACCGAGACCTGCCCGTCTGGGGTCGTCTGACCAGCTTTAACCCCAAGAGCCCCCTCAAGAGCAACCAAGATCTTGTCCGCTCCCTTAACATAGCAAGCCGTCCCCATGCAGACGACGCAGGTGTGTTTGCCCTTCGGCTTGAGCTGAAAGAAGTGGTAAAAAGTGGCCACTCCATAAACCCGGCTGGGCGGAAGCCGAAGCCGTTGGGCCACAAATAGCAGTAAGTCGTCGTCCAGATACCCAAACAGTTCCTGCCCCTTGTGAAGAATCTCAATCAGGGCATCCTGCCGATGCTGGTGCTTCTTCATGTGCGCATCCAGGATTTTGTAACGCTTGTCACCCGCTGCGCGGCTCAACACCTCCTGGACGCGTTTCTGCTTGGGCTTGGCCAACGTTACAATCATGGTCGCCTCAACCAACCGGGTTCGGCCCGCCTATTGGGCCTCAACCCTTTTCGCGAGCAATGCTGCCGGGGAGACCCTTAAACAACATTACTTTTTTTGGCTTTCGCTGGACCAAGATTGTTGGAGCGCCATTGATTCGTCAACCTCGGACGGCTGCTGCATGCTCTTGCAGGGTGTGGCTCGTGGGGTCCTGCGCGTGTTGATCGCCAGCGCGGCACCAGCTCGGCTACGAACGGGGGCAAGAGGTGATGGGCACAGGGAAGATCAAAGAGGGGTATCTTCCGAGAAGACTTTTACGGGATTTGGGCTATAGTGGGGCCGTATGAACGGCAACAATCCGGTTCAGTTGACGCGTGATGTGGAAGCCACCTTGGTGCCGGTGGGCACGAAGGTTACACTGATGAAGGGCGAGCAGGCGTATATCACCCAGTCGCTGGGCGGTAGTTACACCGTTATCGTCAATGGCAACATGTTTCGGATCGAGGGCAAGGATGCCGACGCGCTGGGACGGCCGGTCGAAATGCAAATCGTGACCACTGGCCGTCCAATGACCCGGGAAGAGGTGGAAAAGCAGGTGTGGGAGGCATTGAAAACCTGCTATGATCCGGAAATCCCGGTTAATATCGTAGACTTGGGGCTGATCTACGATTGCGTGGTGACACCCGTCGAAGGAAAGGAGAACGCTTATCGGGTGGAGGTCAAGATGACCTTGACTGCACCAGGGTGTGGCATGGGCCCCATGATCGCCCAGGATGCCCAAAACAAGATTTTAGCCATCGAGGCTGTGGAGGAAGCCAACGTAGAGGTGGTTTGGGATCCGCCGTGGAATCAGTCGATGCTCTCCGAGGCAGCCAAACTTCAATTGGGATTACTGTGAGACCGTCGCCCCCTCATTCTCAAGGGGCTGAACTTTGCCCGGCTTCAACCCCCCGCGTCCTTAATGAAGGCCGGGAGGATGCCGCAGCCCAGCGCTCTGATCTGGAGTGGTCGCGGCTGCGGGATGATTTTCCCATCTTGCACCAGACGGTGCATGGCAAACCTCTCATCTATTTTGACAACGCTGCCACGAGCCAAAAGCCGCGAGTCGTCATCGAGGCCCTATGCCGCTTCTACGAGCGGGACAATGCCAATGTGCATCGGGGCATTCATGAGTTGAGCAACCGTGCCACCCAGGCCTATGAAGGGGCGCGCGCCCGCGTGGCTCGCTTCTTAAACGCCCGAAGCGCTGAGGAAATCGTTTTCACCAGGGGAACCACCGAAGGCATCAACCTCGTAGCCGCCACCTGGGCTCAACAGCGTTTGCGGCCTGGCGATGTCATCCTGCTGACGGAGATGGAGCATCACAGCAACATGGTCCCGTGGCAACTGGTCGCTCAACGAACGGGAGCGCGCTTGGCTTTTGTGCCGGTCACCGGCGATGAAGGCTTTATAGACGAACGGCGCTTAGAAGAGTTGCTGGCCCCACCTGTGAAGCTATTCGCCATGGTTCATGTCTCCAATTCGCTCGGGGTTGTCAACCCGGTGGCCCAGTGGTGTGCACGCGCGCGCGCTCAGGGTATTGTGACTTTGGTGGATGGAGCCCAAAGCGCCGGCCACATGCCGGTAGATGTGCAGGCCCTGGGCTGCGACTTTTTTGTCTTCTCGGGTCACAAGACTTGCGGGCCGACTGGCATCGGCGTGTTGTATGGGCGTCACGAGCTGCTTCAGTCGATGCCGCCTTGGCAGGGCGGCGGCGAAATGATCTTGTCAGTGGATTACCACCAAACCACTTTCAAGGCGCCGCCGCACCGATTTGAAGCCGGTACTCCTGACATTTCCGGGCCCATCGGGTTGCAGGCAGCATTGGATTACTTGGATGCGATTGGCAGGGATCGAATCTGGCAACATGACCAAGCGTTGGCCCAATATGCATATGAGCAGTTGGCACAAATTCCCGGCATCCGACTGTTCGGCCCCAAACGAGGCCGGGCCGGCCTCGTCAGCTTCCTGCTGGAAGATGTGCACGCCCACGACGTGGTCACTTTGGCCGACCGGGAAGGAATTGCCCTGCGCGGAGGGCACCATTGCACCCAACCTCTCATGCGCAAACTTGGCGTGGAGTCCACGGCGCGCGCCAGTTTTTACTTTTATAACACCTTCGAGGAGGTGGACCGATTTGTAGAGGTCATCCGGGAGATTCAACGTTTCTTTGCGCGTTAACGACCACCGCTGGCACAGCGACTTCTAAATGCCCCTAACGGTGCGTCTGCTTTATCGGATCTCAAGGTTACCCTAATTAGCTGATGGGACTGCGACTTCCTCACAGCTGCCCGAAACTTCCAACTCTGGCCCTCGGACGATGGCTGGCACCATAACTGCTATTTGCAAAGATGCGAAGAATGGATAGGGTGAAGACAAGGTGCCGAACGCGGTCGCGCAGCTCGGTAAACGGCGCGCCGGTAGGTTCGGAAACTTGCCACACTGAATCGCCGTATGATCAGGGTGGTTCAACCATGCTGCCGCGCCCGTTTAACGGCTGAAGATCTGGCGCTCGTGCGTTCCGTTCTAGCCAGCCACCATGAACAAGAGCTGGTTTTGGACAAATTGCTGGCAGATCCAGACATTCGAGATGAACTTCTGGATCATCCGGCTCTGCAACGGGTTCTTCTGGAGTCCCCCGGTTGCTTACATGTCTCCACGCGTCTGTACTTCTACGTCTTGGTTCGGTGGGTGTTGCGCCGGCTGGGCTTGGACGACCGTACCTTGGCCGATTACGTGGCCGAAGTCCTTGCGGAGTTTGCTGAGACCGATCGCTGGCGCAAGCCAGTGCCCCAGAGAGCCATCAGCGTGGACTACCTTTATGAGATTCTGGCGGCACTGCGTGAGGTGGATGATGTCACAGCCTTTATTCTGCGGACTCATTTGGCCAATCACACATTGTTCCTGTCAGGCTTGTTCGCCTCCCACCTGGAGCACCGTAGGCAGCGGCGCGGCGCGCCAGGGCTGCAATACTACGAAGCAGTCGGGCGGGCCAGTTATCGGGCAGCCCGGGACCATCGATTGGCCCGAGACCTCGGCCTAACCGAAATCTTTGATACCCTTGCAGAGCGTTTTGACCAGGTGCGCTCAGCTCTGTCGGATATGGCCGACCGACTGGTTACCTTGGAAAGCCTGGATCCTCGCTTAGAAACCACCTTGCGCCATTCCCTGGGGCCGGCCTCAAGCACCTCAGGAAACTGAAAGCAAAAATCAACACGATTCATGGGATGTCTCCTACAGTTTCCGTAAGGATTCTTCCCATCCCAATCGGTTGAGATTCGGTCCAGAGGCCACGCCCAAAGCCAGCATGTGGTCCGCCATCAAGCGAGTCTTGAGGTTTGGCAGCGAAGTCCTTTCGAAAGGAATCCGGGTTAATTCTCTATCTCCCGATTAAACGCTACGCGTTGAGCGAAACTGCTTCCTCAGGGTGATCCACCCGACCTCTAGGAATTCTCAAAGAGCAGCGCGCAGCCGAACACGGACAAAAGCCTGACCAGTTGCTGTGCTCCACCCATCTGCTCCATTAAGACCGGTCCAGCATCGGAACCAAGCATCGGCGCGCCCATCGCCAATCCCAAGACGGCAAATCTGGCCAGACAAGCTCCCCAGCACACACACGTGGAATGACACAGAAGACCCTACACCTAAAAGAGGCCGGCCTGTGGAGGGACGAACCGGTTCAAGCTGATGCAAGATCCTAATCCATCGCTTCGCAACCAGCCGATTCGGGCCTTCCGAACAAAACAGCGGTCTGCGGCCTCCAAGCACCGCGTGTCGGCAACCCTCATGGAATGCTGCTCCAAAAATGCACCGCGCAGGCTTGCAGCTCGCGTCGCGTGGTTTCCCATTCCCGCTGCAATGGATCCAGCTCCAGATGGAAAACCTCCCGTGCCCACTGATGCATTCCGTCTTGGGCCGCCTGAAGAAAAGCCCGGGCTTCCACCGCATCGGGCAGTGACCCATGGAAGGAGCCGAACCACCACGCCGCAGCGGCCGTTAGAACCGCAGCTCCCACAACCGGCCACCAGACCAACTCCCACCTCGGCTTCCGGCATCCATCTGCCAAGTGAGCTCCGCAGGCGGTCTGTTCTCGAATGGCTTGGGCGATTCGGTCAACCAGATCTTCCGGTGCATCCTGCCGCGGCCGAGGCATTTGCATCAACTGCCGGTGAACCGCCAACAGGGCACGAGATTCAGGATCTTGTTCCGCTCGGACAGTTTCGGGGCTCCCCTTAAGGCTTGGAACCGACCTCTCTGCGTCCAGAGCGGCTGACAGGCGGTATAAAATCCACCAGCGTCTCATGTTCCCAAACGAGGTTTGCAAGAGGTTGCAGCCAAGGATAATCTTTCGGGTGGGACTCCACGCGCGGCCGAACATGATTGAATTCCGAGTTGAGAGCTTCCCGCTTGTTGGACCGGCCACCATTCGCGTGCCAAGCGTCGCCGGGCTCGAAACAAGAGGACCTTGACGTAAGTTAGGCTGATTCCCAACGCCTCTGCAATCTGATCCACACGGAGCTCCTCATGGTACCGCAGCCAGAGGGCCTGGCATTGCAGGGACGGCAGGTGCTGCCGCGCCCAAGCCCACAAATGATCCCAGGTGTCTTGCGCACCGGCCCGCTCTCCCGGATTCCTGCCGGGCGCTGGCCACGACTCCTGTAACGAAACCAACTCGACTCCGCGCCGGCGCTGATGATCCACCCATTTGTTTCGAGCAATCGTGAAGAGCCAAGGCAACCAAGCGCGAGTTGGGTAGAACCGGTGTAGTTGAAGAAAAGCGGTTACAAAGGTCTCTTGGGTGAGATCTGCCGCCGTGTGTGGGTCTCTGCAAAGTAACTGCAAGTAGCGCCAAATGCGCCCGTGATGCCTCCGCACCAGCTCGTCAAAAGCTGCCAAATCCCCCCGTTGCGCGGAGGCCGCCAACGCTTCATCGCTGAAATCGGTCTCTGCGTCCATGGCACCAGCTTCACCGGTTTTCAGGACCGGGATTGAGCCAACCCTGAGGCAGACCTCATCCGATCCAGCAACTCCGTCACAGGAATCGACAATTCAACCGTCACGACGGCTTGTTGCCGTTGGACGCGCAAGGCACCGGCCAGTCGTTGCGCATCCGGGTTGTTCTGTTGCAGCGCCATTAATCCGATCAGACCACGCAAGATGTTTTCCACCTGGGCAGCCACCTCGTCCCCATCGGTTTCGAGCGTAAACCGGCCTTGTATTTTGCCATCCATTTCCGTCAGGGCCAGCGTCACCATTCGGGATTTCCGTAACAAGGCTGCCTGAGGATCATCAGGAGCTGCTCCGCCGCCGAGGGCCACACCCGCGAGGACCGCCTGCTGCGGCACGGCAGCGGCAAGCTGAGGGTTCATGCTCAAACTGGCCTGCTGACGATCCAACACATCCAGCGCTTCCTTCATCCGATCAGGCCGCTGGCTGAATAACACAATCCGGCTCTGATAAATGGCAGCGTAGGTGCGCGCGGGCACCCCTGACTTGGGCGGTCGCTTGTCATCCACCCAATGATGAATGGTATGATTCCTATGAACCATGGTCTGGTGATCCTTCGCCCCCTGAGCCAAGGCAGTCAATTGCGCAACATCCACATCCGCATATACCAACAAGACGCCGTCCTCCTGGGCCTTACTGGTACTGTACAGAGTCAACCCATGCAGCGCCGTTCGCGGATCTAGGCGAAAAATCGCTTGGAAAGCCGCCAATTTCTTGCGGTTTTCTTCCTTGTCCAATTCCGCCAACACGTGTTGGCCCAAGGTAGTCTGCCGGAAGAAATCCAAATCTAAATGCAGTATCCAAAGGGGCTCACGCGGCACGTCGCTCGATTGCAAAGGCGCGCCCCACAGGCAAACCCCGCCCCATATGCAAAGCCAGCTCAGAGCGAACAGACGGCTTGCCGCCTCAAAATGCCCCACCCGTGCGTGCCCCATCATCAGATTACAATTCGTTTTCATATCACCGAGCATTACGCACCGAGAGTTGCCAAGGTTACAAAAAAGACCAACCCCCCGCTGCTCCCCCAGCCGATCAAATTTGGAGCGGTCGGGAGAACAAAAAAGGGACCGGCCCACGCCGATCCCTTGACTGCCGTACCGCCCGAAGCGGCCGAAGGCATCAATAATCCACGTCGCTCATGTCACCGTGCCCCTTGGAGGTCTTCTTCTCCTTTTCCGGGATCTCGGTGATGAGGCACTCAGTGGTCAGCAACAAGCCAGCTATAGAGGCCGCATTCTGCAGAGCCGTGCGGGTGACCTTCTTCGGGTCCACCACCCCCGCTTTGACGAGGTCTTCGTATTCGCCGGTGACCACGTTGTAACCTTCGTTGCCCTTCCGACGCTTGACCTCTTCGACAATCACCGAGCCTTCCACGCCGGCGTTGTTGGCCAGCTCGCGCAACGGGGCTTCAATGGCGCGCTTGACAATGTCCACGCCGATTTTCTCGTCCTCGTTGGCAGGCTTGACCGCTTCAATCGCCGACAAGCATCGGAGCAGAGCAACGCCGCCGCCCGCCACGATGCCTTCCTCCACCGCAGCCCGGGTGGCATGCAGGGCGTCCTCTACGCGGGCCTTCTTTTCTTTCATCTCGGTCTCGGTGGCGGCCCCCACATGGATCACCGCCACGCCGCCAGCCAGCTTGGCCAGACGCTCCTGCAGCTTCTCCCGATCATAGTCGGAAGTGGTCTCCTCGATCTGACGACGGATCTGGTTCACCCGGCCCTGGATTTCAGAAGGTTTGCCATGACCTTCCACAATCGTGGTGTTCTCCTTGTCCACGATGACCGTCTTGGCCCGACCCAGGTCGCTCAGTTCGACATTCTCCAACTTAATGCCCAGATCCTCGCTGATGAACTTGCCCCCGGTCAGGATGGCAATGTCCTCGCACATCGCCTTGCGACGATCGCCAAAGCCGGGAGCCTTGACCGCACAACATTGCAATGTGCCGCGCAGTTTGTTCACCACCAGCGTGGCCAATGCCTCGCCCTCAACCTCCTCGGCGATGATCAGCAGCGGTTTACCCGCCTTGGCCACTTTTTCCAGCAGCGGCAGAATATCCTTCAGACTGCTGATCTTCTTCTCATAAATGAGGATGTAGGCATCCTCAAGCTTGCACTCCATTGTCTCGGCATTGGTCACGAAGTAGGGCGACAAATAGCCCTTATCGAACTGCATGCCTTCGACGACCTCGAGCGTGGTCTCAATGGACTTGGCCTCCTCGACCGTGATCGTGCCATCCTTGCCCACCTTGTCCATCGCATCGGCAATGATCTCGCCGATGGCGGTATCCCAGTTAGCCGACACCGTGGCCACTTGTTTGATCTCTTCCTTATCTTTCACTTTCTTGGCCAATTTCTCCAAGTGAGCCACTGCAGCATCCACGGCCTTCTGGATCCCCCGCTGAATCCCGATGGGATTGGCACCCGAGGTCACGAACTTCAAGCCCTCCCGGTAAATGGCTTCTGCCAGCACCGTGGCCGTGGTGGTACCGTCACCGGCGGCATCACTGGTCTTGCTGGCAACCTCGCGGACCATCTGGGCCCCCATGTTTTCATAGGGGTCTTCCAGCTCAATTTCCTTCGCCACGGTGACCCCGTCCTTCGTGACCGTGGGGGAACCGAATTTCTTGTCGATGACCACGTTTCGACCCTTGGGCCCCAACGTGGCCGTGACGGCCTTCGAGAGTTTACTCACGCCGCGCAGAATGGCCATGCGCGCGGCCTCATCGAAGAGAAGTTGTTTGGCTGCCATAGACGCTTCGCTTGCTAAGGATTTCGATTGATCGGTTCTTCAGTGTTTAAATTGATTCGGTCATTCCAAGATGGCCAACAGGTCGTCCGAGCTCATCAGCTTGTACTCCTTGTCGTCCACCTTGATCTCGGTGCCTCCGTACTTGCTGACGAGGACACGGTCACCGACCTTGACTTCAAAGGGAATCCGTTTGCCATTTTCGTCCAGCTTGCCCGTGCCGAGGGCACGAACAATGCCTTCCTGAGGTTTCTCCTTGGCGGTATCAGGAATGATGATACCACCCTTCTTCACTTCCTTCTCTTCGACCGGTTCGATCAACACCCGGTCGCCGAGCGGTTTAATGTTCAGTGCCATAGTTGACTTATGTCCACGTATCCAACGGTTCAGGGTTTGCTTCAGTCCTTCTCCCGCCGCAAACCCCACGGCGGGCAATCGCGCCGGCACCGCCAAACCGGGCGGAGCCGATCCACCATCGCCCCGGCTCGTCTGACCGGAGCGTCCGGGAAAACTTCACTTTTTGTCGTCCACCACTTCGGCGTCGATGATCGGGCCCTCGTCGGAACCACCTTTTTTCCCCTCACCTGCACTTGTGCGAGCCGAATCTGAACCCGCTCCGCTTCCACCGCGTCCAGACCGCGCGCGTTCAGCGGCAGATCGGTACAAGGCCTCGCTCACCGACTGCCAAACCTCCATGAGTTTCTCAGTCGCCGATCGGATCACCGACGCGTCATCTTTGCCCAAAGCCTCTCTCACCGCCTTGACCGCCCGCTCGATTCGTTCCTTATCAGAAGCGCTGATCTTATCGCCGTTTTCGCGCAGGAATTTTTCCGACCGATACACGGCATTGTCGGCTTCATTGCGAGCCTCTGCTGCTTCGCGACGCCGACGATCCTCCTCGGCATGAAGCTCGGCCTCTTTGCGCATACGTTCGACCTCTTCCTTGGTCAAACCGCTGCTGGCCGTGATCGTAATCTTCTGCTCTTTCCCAGTGCCCAAATCCTTGGCGCTCACATGCAGAATGCCATTGGCGTCAATGTCAAACGTGACTTCGATTTGCGGTACCCCCCGGGGAGCAGGCGGGATGTCTGTCAAGGTAAACCGACCAATGGTCTTGTTGTCCCGTGCCATGGGACGTTCACCCTGCAAGACATGAATCTCCACGCTGGTCTGGTTGTCACTGGCTGTGGAGAAAATCTCCGATTTCCGAGTCGGAATGGTTGTGTTCCGCTCGATGAGCTTGGTAAACACACCCCCAAGCGTTTCAATCCCCAATGACAGCGGCGTTACGTCCAACAGCAGAACATCCTTGACCTCACCCTTCAGTACGCCTCCCTGAATCGCAGCCCCTACAGCCACGACTTCGTCCGGATTGACCCCTTGATGCGGTTGCTTCCCAATGAGGCGCCGGGCTGTTTCCACCACTTTGGGCATTCGCGTCATCCCACCCACGAGCACAAGCTCATCCACATCGTCCGGCTTCAATCCAGCATCGCGCAAACAGGCTTGAACAGGCCCCACCGTTCGCTCGAACAGGTCTTCGCAAAGCTGCTCCAGCTTGGCCCGGGTCAGCTTCATACTAATGTGCTTGGGCCCCGACGCATCTGCCGTAATAAACGGCAGGTTGATCTCGTACACTTGGGCAGAACTCAGGGCAATCTTGGCCTTCTCAGCCTCTTCTTTGATGCGTTGTAAAGCGTCCGGCTGCTTGCGCAGGTCAATCCCGTGCTCTTTCCTGAATTCCTCCAAAATCCAATCCATGATCCGAGCATCCCAATCGTCGCCTCCCAAGTGGGTGTCCCCATTGGTCGCCTTCACCTCAAAAACCCCATCTCCGATCTCGAGCACGGAGATGTCAAAGGTGCCCCCGCCCAGGTCGTATACAGCAATGATCTCATCCTTCTTTTTGTCCAAGCCGTATGCGAGTGATGCAGCAGTGGGTTCATTGATGATGCGCAGCACTTCCAGACCGGCGATGCGACCGGCATCTTTTGTGGCCTGACGTTGGGCGTCATTGAAATAGGCAGGCACCGTAATCACGGCCTGAGTGATCTTTTCCCCCAGCCGCATCTCAGCATCTGCCTTGAGCTTCTGTAAGATCATGGCGGAGATTTCTTGCGGACTGTACTGCTTGCGCTCTCCGCGCACCTCCACCTCCACCCAAGCGTCGCCATTCGGGCCTTCCACCACCTTGTAGGGCACACGCTTGATCTCTTCCTGGACTTCGCTGTACTTGCGCCCCATGAAGCGCTTGATCGAATAAATCGTGTTGCGCGGATTGGTGATCGCCTGCCGCTTGGCCGCATCTCCCACTAAGCGCTCCCCATCCTTGGTAAAGGCGACCACAGAAGGTGTCACCCGCCGACCCTCCGAGTTCTCTAAAACCACCGGCTCGCCACCCTCCATCACCGCCATGCACGAGTTGGTCGTGCCCAGATCAATCCCAAGTACTTTCGGCATACAAATTCCTCCTGCCGTCGTTGCCCTCTACGGCCACAACGCCATCCATAAAAGCTACATCCATGCCATCGAAGCGCAAGAATCATAAGTCACTATCCACCAGAAACTTAAAGAAGAATAGTCTGGTCAACATCCTTCTAAGCCCGCGCCGACTGTGTCAGACTGACGCAGATCAAGGAACCGGAATGATCGAAATGTCACACTCCAGTGTCGAGCCTTCCGCCAGACATGGCGATCTTACCAAGCTCTACTGACCGATGAGGTCCCGCGATGAAACATAGCCCGAGGTACCGCAGTAAGATCGAACTCCCCCATGGGCGATAAATCCAAAGTACGGACCCCAAGATGGATGAAAGCAGATGCCGGCGACGAAATTGTCGCCGAACTTTACAAAGACGTTCCGGTTTAAAGGGAAAACCGTGGTGGATCATTCCCGGACTGATAGCTTGGACTGGTCATCTTCGGTCGTAGCTCCCACGCCAACGCGAGGACCGCAACCGTCGGACCGACGCACGACAATCCACTTGGCCATCCACTCAAGACAGGCCACATTGCTGGGGCATGCAGGATGGTGAATTTAAGCTCACGGCGGCTGATCTAGCTCGTTTCATCGAGTACACGATGCTGCGGCCCGATGCGACGCGGGCCCGGATCGAAGAACTTTGTGAAGAGGCGCGTACACACAAGTTTCTTGCCGTTTGTGTTAATGGATGCTGGGTTCAGCTTGCTCGACATTGTCTAGAGGAAACAGACGTAAGGGTGGTTTCAGTAGTCGGATTTCCGCTCGGAGCGATGAGTGCAGATGTAAAACGCTATGAAACCGAAGCCGCAGTGGACGACGGCGTACACGAAGTGGACGTCGTTTTAAACATTGGAAAGCTCAAAGACGGTGAGCATAGGGCCCTGCTGCGCGAGTTGCGGGACATCGTGGAGGCCGCAGACGAAAGACCGGTGAAGGTGATTTTGGAGACGTGCTTGTTGACACGAGAGGAGAAAATCCGCGCCTGTCAACTCGTGCTCGATTCCGGCGCCAAATTTGTCAAAACCTCGACAGGTTTTGGCCCCTCTGGCGCCACGGTTGAAGACGTCCGTTTGTTACGGGAAATTGTAGGACCACACTTCGGCGTTAAGGCATCTGGCGGCATCCGCGATACACACACGGCCCTGGCCATGATTGAGGCCGGAGCGGACCGAATCGGCACGTCGAGCGGCCCAGCCATCTTGCGGGGTCTGCGACCGCCCAACCCAACTGCCGATACGTCCGCTGATTGAATGAATCTCGTCCTCCGCGAAAGGCGGCGTTCCTTGCTCTTAACCTCCAGCTAGGTTCATCGAAACGAGTCTCATGGAACTCCAGTGGTTCCGGCACAGGCTTGAACCATCCCTGGCCAATGCCGCCCGGCGTTGAACGGAGGTCAAGAAAACCGGCCTTTTGCCATTTTTTGGACTCCATGTTAGAAACCGCTCCAAAAAAGGATCCGGGCGGGAGGCAATGGCCTGGGGCGGGACAATGATCAACGCGAAGCGTCATTGGGTTGCCCGAGGCTCAGCCGATTGCAGCTCATACTCTCTGACCACAGCGGACGGCTTGCTGACTAAAACACTTGGTTCAGAAACCACACCGCCCGTAACGTGCTCAATGTGTCTCCTCCCCCTTCATGGGCGTTTCGGGATATCGCTTGCCCGCTTCTTAACCACCTTGCGGTCCTTTCCCCACTCATGAAGCAAACCTTGACCTTTAGTTCATTTACGAAGACGATTCTGAAAGAACAACTTTTCTTATGTATGAGCATGACAACCCCGGAATGGGCCTTCCAAATCCTGCTGCAGGTGCATGATGCAAATGGGTTTGATTCGGCATTCCACCAAGCCACCGGATTGAGGGTTTGTCTGCGGCCTTTACCCTCGCCTGACGGGAGCCTGGGGATTTTGCCACTGGAAAACCCCATTTGCCGGTTGGCAGTGGAAACGCCTATAGGTCGTGCTCTTTGCCAGGAAATGCAAGCACGCATCCGCCAAGAGCTTCTCTCTGGTCGCAGTGTAGAGCCGTTTTGTTGCTCGATGGGAATGATGATCCTAGCTGTCCCAGTGCGACTCTGTGGCGAACCCATCGCAATGCTTCACACCAACCGGCTGCGAATCCAGCCGCCGGGAGCGTCCGAGCTTGAACAAACCACGCGGCGGCTCAACGAATGGGGCGTTCGCGTCACGGTCGAGCAGGTGGCGAAAGCGGTGAACGAGTTGGCCATTCTGAATCGCGTCCAGCTTGAGGCGGTTGGCCGGCTGCTTCACATCTATGCAGAGCACTTGGGCGATCTAGCGAGCCGGCGAATTCTCGCGGATCGACTCGGCAAACCATGCGCATTGGCCCAAGCGCTGGCTTACATCAGAGAACATTATGCGCAGCCACTTCCTCTGCGGAAGATCTCCGGTCAGGTCCATCTTAGCCCCCACTATTTCTGCAAGCTATTTCACCGCACCATGGGCATGACTTTCACCCAGTATCTGACCCGGGTGCGATTGGAAAGGGCTAAAGACTTGCTATTGAACCCGGCCCTTACCGTGGGCGAGGTGGCAACCGCGGTCGGATTCGGTTCCATCCCTCATTTCAATCGCAGCTTCAAGAAATACACTGGCATCACCCCGACCCGCTATCGGGCGCTTCATGGCGGAAGGGACCGATTGCCTCTTTTACCAAGCTAAAGAGTCCTTCCAACGGGGGAGAAATCCTTTCCGAGGACGCTCTAAAAACCTCAAGACATGAGTTAATCAGGGCTCGGGTCACAGGCTTCCAGAGCTCAGTCAGCAGGAGCCAAGGAAATACGCCGGATTTCAAATTCACTGCCCTCGCTTTGGATGCAGATATGACCGGCCGTATCGCTACATTCCGTAGCTCTGTTCACCAAATGACCGTTCACGTACAATCGAATGGTGTCACCCTTACATATAATTTCGTATGTGTTCCATTCACCCACCGGATTTTCCCTTGAAGGGCCCTTACGGGGCACGCGACGCCCACTCAAGCCCTGGTGCTCCTTGAAATCGGTGCCGCCTATCACCCAAAAGTCGCCCTGATTTTGATGCAGACCCTGCGCTTCAATACTTCGTGGCCAAATCCGGTCGGGGCCGCTCATGTGGACAAGCACGCCAGTATTACCTGGCTTTAGAAATCGCCACTCGACGGTGAGTTTATAGTCCTGATAAGGCTCCACGGTTCGGATGTATCCTGCCGGACTGCCGGTGCAGTGAATCACCCCGTCGCGGACAGACCATGTGTTCGTGGGATTCCCGTCTGGGACAAACAGAAACCATCCAGTGAAATCCCGACCGTTAAACAATTCTGTTCGCTGAACAGGCCGTACAGGCTCTATGCCACCGGCCTTAAATGCCATGACGCTTAGCCAACACCCCACCACGAAAGAAAAGGGAACACCCAGCCGCCGGGGCCTTGAAAGAGCAGTGTTCATAAACAACACACTCGGGGATCTCGCTTGATCTGTCAACCAGCCACACCGACCGGGCAGCAGATCTTACCCTGCACAAACAGGCGCCTAAAGGCCATAGCCTTAGACCCGGAGAGGAACCCGTGAGTCGGGAAATACCAAGCGCTTTCAATCAGGGATGCCACAGCATCAAAGAGCACACTCAACCCCCAAACAGCGCCCGTGCAAATGAGTCTGGATCAAACGGCTGTAAATCGTCCGGCTGTTCGCCGAGGCCCACAAATTTAACTGGTATCCCTAATTCCCGCTGGATCGCCACGACCATGCCACCTTTACTGGTGCCGTCCAGCTTCGTAATCACCAGTCCCGTCAAGGGGACAGATCGATGGAATTCCCGGGCCTGTTGAAGCGCATTCATCCCCGTCGGAGCGTCCACGACCAGCAAGACCTCGTGCGGCGCTCCCGGAATTTGGCGGGCCACCACACGGTGGACTTTCTGCAGTTCCTGCATGAGATTGTGTTTGGTATGCAGGCGGCCCGCTGTGTCCAAAAACACATAGTCGATGGAGCGCGCCTTGGCTGCTGCCACAGCGTCGTGGGCCACGGCGGCCGGATCGGCACCATAGCCGCCCGCAATGACTTCGACTCCTAGCCTTTGCCCCCACAGTTTCAGCTGTTCGATTGCCGCTGCGCGAAAGGTGTCACAAGCCGCCAGCAGAGCGCTCTGACCTTGTTGCCGGACGGCATGCGCAAGTTTGGCCGCGGTGGTCGTCTTACCAGTTCCGTTGACACCCACGATGGAGACCACCGTGGTTGCGTGAGCAGCCTTGCGCAACCCCGACCTTGGAGTGGTGAGGATCCGGGAAAGTTCCCGAGCTGCTACCTCAGTAACATCCAGCCCCGTGGGGCCTTGGGTTTCGTAAGCGCGTCGGACTGCCTCCAAAATGTCCTGGGTCGTCCTAACGCCAAAGTCCGCCGCTAACAGTACCTGCTCCAGCTCCTCGAGCGTGGTGGCGTCCAAACGCGGGGAACGGGACAGGACCCGTTTAATCTCATGCACCAGCTTGCTCTGCGTTTTTTGCAAGCCGGCCTTAAACTTGGCCCACAGTCCTTTCATGTAGCGATCAATCAGTCAGGCGCAGGCGGTTGGCCTGTCGATAAGCAATCCGATCACGCAGCCGGCCCACCAGCTCCGGTCCCACCCGAACCGATCCCAGCAACGGCTGACCCTTGTTTTCTCCGTGGCAATCGGACCCACCGGTCACCACCAAGCCCAACCGGGAGGCCAAGGAAAGGTAATATTCAGTTGTCATGTGACTGTGCTTTGTGTGGAAACATTCCAAACCATCCAGCCCCGCTCGGACCAGGTCGGACAGCCAGGGATCCACCGAGTAAAGGCCGGGATGCGCCAGCACAGCTGCTCCGCCGGCCCGGTGAATCAGGGCCACGGCTTCTTCAGCCGTGATTCGCCTTTTGGGCACCCAAGCTGGCCGATGCTTTTTCAAAAACCGTTCAAAGGCTTCGTCCACATCGCGACAGACACCCGCTTCGACCAAAGCCCGAGCCACGTGCGGACGCCCCGGTGCACGGCAATTGGCCAGGGCAAAGACACGCTCCACCGCCAGTGGAATGTTCAGCTCATTCAGCCGGGCCACCATGTCGCGAATTCGTTGTTGCCGAATTGCCTGAAACTGCGCGATCTGATTCAGCAAGTTTGGGTCCGCCGGGTCAAAACCGTAGCCTAAGACATGAATCTCCTGTCCTTTAAACTCTGCCGTTAGCTCCACCCCTGAAATAAAAGAGATGCCCAACGCCTCGCAGGCGCGGGCCATGGGCGCACAACCCTCCACAGTGTCATGATCCGTAACCGCCACACAAGTAAAGCCCAGCTGATGCGCCTTTGCCGCCAACTCTGCCGGTTCGTAGGTGCCGTCCGAAAAACGGGTATGCAGATGAAGATCCGCAAACACAGTATAACCTCGAGGCCCAGCAGGCTACGGCCTGTGCATAGGCTCAACCACCGGCTGGAGTTCGGGCCGGTCGCATCAAATCACTTTTGATCCGGTCCAGAATGCCGTTCACGAACTTGCCACTCTCAGGGGTCGAATACTTCTTGGCAATATCCACGGCTTCATTAATGCTGACTACTGGCGGAATATCCTCCCGATACAACATTTCGTAGATGGCCAACCGCATCACATTTCGATCCACTACCGCCATCCGGTGCAGATCCCAGTTTTTCGCATATTGGCGGATTCGCTGGTCGATTTCATCGCGATGAGCCAATGTGCCCCGTATGAGAGGCTCAGCAAATTCACGGATCTCAATTTCTTCTGCGGTCGGCGGCGGCAACTCCGCCCGCTGCCCCCAAGTGGGACCGTCCGGTTCAGCTCGTGTGGCCAACCGTTGCGTTTCCCAAAACTCCTGCAACGCTTCATCCAGATTTTCTGTCGGATTTAGATCGTATTGAAACAAAAACTGAACGGCGCGCTCTCGCGCCTCACGACGTTTGCCCTTGCCCATAACACAACGAGCATGAACCAACTTTCCAAACGGGAAAATCACAAAAGGACTGCGGCACCGCGCCCGCGTCCCAACTCCCAACCCCCTGGCCGCCGCAACGGGGTCATCCAGCCCACTCGGTGGCGCAGCGCGACTCCGGGGCCACCACCGACGAGAATTCCTCTGGCATCTCTGGATACTCGTAGCATTCCCCCTTATAGTTGCGCAACAGCACACGCTCGGGAGTGTGTTGAATCACATAATCCGGGCTGATCGGCACTTTGCCGCCCCCTCCGGGCGCATCAATGACGTACGTTGGCACCGCGTAACCAGTGGTGTAGCCGCGCAACTGACGCATGATCTCCAAGCCCCGCCGCACGCTGGTCCGCAAATGAGCTGAACCCGCAATCAAATCGCATTGGTACAAATAGTAGGGTCGCACCCGACACATCAACAGCTTCTGCACCAAGACGCGCATGACCTCCGGATCATCATTCACGTGCCGCAACAACACCGACTGGTTGCCCAATGGAATGCCTGCATCAGCCAGTCGTTCCAAGGCTCCCCGGGATTCCAGAGTCAGTTCTCGCGGATGGTTCGTGTGGATGCTGATAAATAGGGGATGGTACCGTCGCAGCACGCTACACAATGACGAAGTAATCCGTTGAGGCAGAAAAATCGGGATGCGCGTGCCAATGCGCAAAAACTCGACATGAGGAATCGCCCGAAGGGCCCCGAGTAACTCGTTTAATTTCTCATCGCTCAACAAGAGCGGATCGCCTCCGCTCAAGAGCACATCTCGCACCTCGGGATGCTTCCGGATGTATTCAATCTGTTGCTCAAATTGAGGATGAAAGTCATAGCCGCTGGCATTGCTAACCATCCGCGAACGCGTGCAATAGCGGCAATAGGCGGCACATCGATCCGTGACGAGGAACAAAACCCGGTCCGGATACCGATGGACCAATCCCGGCACGGGCGAGTGCGCCTCTTCTCCGCACGGGTCGGTTCGTTCCCAGGGAGCCGTCACGGTTTCCTCGATCCTCGGCACCACCTGGCGACGGATCGGACAATTCTCATCGGCAGGGTCGATCAGGTTGAAAAAATAAGGGGTGATGCCCAATGCCAGCTTCCGATTGGCCAGGATCGTCCCGGCCCGCTCCTCAGGGGTCAACGTGGGCAGCAGCCGTTCGAGTTGTTCCAACGAAGTGACCCGATGCTTAAGCTGCCAGCGCCAATCCTCCCATTGCTCAGCCGGCACCTCCTGCCAAGGGCCCCGACCTGTACTGACAAACTGCTTCCATGCGGCGGCACTGTTGCTTTCGCCGCCTTCCGACGATGAAGCCGAAGCGTCCATGTTGCGCGAACTATAAAAGCCGCACCCTTCCTGTCAAGGTGCCCCCACAAGTCGGTCCAGCCGTTCCCGAAACGCGCGACAAGCCAACCGCACATCCGGTGCGCGTAAGATCGCCGAGACCACACAAATTCGTCGGGCTCCAGCCGCCAAAACCTCCTCCAGATTGGTCAGGTTGATCCCCCCAATCGCAAACCAGGGGACGTTCAGGTGCCGTGCTGCCCAACGGACGTATGCCAGGGTCACCGGCTTTACGCCCGGCTTGGTGCCCGTGGCATACACCGGTCCCACGGCCACGTAATCTGCTCCTGCACGCACAGCTCGCTCCGCTTGCTCCGGCGCATGCGAGCTTAACCCGACTCGCAAGCCACGTTGGCCTGAACATAACTCGCTCACGTGTCGATACCCGCGATCAAAAAAATCCTCTTGTCCCAAATGACACAATTCCGCACCGACGGATAAAGCCACTTCCGGATGATCGTTGATCACCAATCCCACGCCCGCAGCCCGCGTCACTGGCAAGAGCCGGGAAGCCAACTGCCGGATTTCCTCGGCCGTACGGTCCTTGGCGCGCAGTTGGACCAGATCCGCGCCTCCCTCGCAAAGGGCTTCCGCCACTGCAACTGGATCTCGGCCATCCAAGTAAGCCGTGTCCACGAAGGCGTACAATCGACACTCACTCAGCGGCTTCATGTCAGTTTCAAGTTCGGGACCGGCGTTTTGACAAACTGGACAGGCCGCAAATAGATGGGCTCAAAACTTTCCGGAGCACACGGGCCCCTACGCAAAGCTAGCCGGCCCACATGGACGGCCGAAGGCCCCAACTTGATTCCCTCAGAAAACCATCGAGTGACTTCAGGTCCTACCCATTGCCACTTCCTCCGATCAATCCCCTGTCGCAAACCGCATGCATCCGCCAGCCGCAGTGGCTTCAACTCCCGCCACCCCGCATCCGCCAACTCGTACTCAGCCACGTACAATTCTCCCCGTTGCGCGTCCACCACAACGCACACCCAGCCGCGCACGCCCACCTCCCACGCCCGCGCTGCGATGCTCTCCATGCTGCTGTTTCCCAACACTAATACCTGACGCGCCAAGTGCCAACCTTGAGCCAACGCCAAAGCTGCCCGAATGCCCGTGTACGAGCCCGGGCCCAAACCAACCGCCACCGCTTCAATATCCGACCGATCCCATCCAGCTTCCCTCAAAGCTGTCTCGACCAGACGAAGCCCCGCCAACGGCCGTTCCTCGGCCGAAGCCACCACGCTCCGAGCCTGGACGGATCCATCCTGAATCTGCTCCAACAAGGCCACCTCCCGCGGAACAGCCGAAAACTCAACCGCCAACATCTTCATACGTGATCCACCGCGTCCTAGAGCCGGTCATCTCCAACTTCACACGGCGCAGACGCACAGGCCGCGCGGCCCAGTCGGGCCAATGCTCCCCTGCACCCAGCCGCTCCGGCCATTCGATAATCGTCACTCCCTCGGTCACGAAATACTGGTCCAGCCCGGTCGCCAGAATACTCTCCGGACCCTCCAATCGGTACAAATCCAAATGATACAAGGGCAACCGCCCCCCCCGATAAACGTGCAAAAGACTGAAGCTCGGGGAATGAACCCGGGCCGGTGAGGCCAATCCGCGGGCCAGTCCGCGAACTAGGGTGGTTTTCCCCGACCCCACTTCGCCGTGCAAGGTGATCACCCAGCCAGGCCCCACCTCTTGTGCCCACTCCCAACCCACAGCCTCGGTCTTCTCGACACTGTCCGATAGCACTCGCCACACACTCAGAACGGTAAGGCTCCACGCGCCAAATGGGAACAACGTTGGCACCGACAACCACCTACCCCGATGGATGCACCTCCTCGACCCTGCTCAACTCAAGCCCTCCCGTCGAAGCCGGTCCAACACATCACAATAGCCCGCTAGATCCCGGAAAAGGATCGCCCCAATCTCTTCCAACACTCTTCGATAACTGGGGGCACCCCGGCCGCCCACCAAAATCGCAGTCTGCCCGGGCAGAAACTCGCGTAACCGCCGCAATTCCTCCGGTAATTGAGGATCGTCTTCCGGATAAACAATGCTCAAAGCTGCCGCTCGTGCACCAGTGCGCAGTACCGCCCCGGCAATCTCTGCCGCCGGAAGATTGCTCCCTAATTGAATCGGACGCCAACCCATCTGACCAGCCGCCGCCCCCGCCAGCAAGGCGCCCAGTTCATGAATCTGCCCGGCTGGAGTCGCCACCACCAACCGCGGGGCCATTCCCGTAGCGTGGCCTTCCATCCGACCCAGAAACACCCTCAACACCCCACTCAAAAAATGCTCATGCGCCGCCATCAATTCGCCATTTCGCCACTTCTGCCCAACCTCTTCTATCAATGCGGACGCGATCCGACACAAAAATCCCCGATGCCCGACCGCGACCAAGGCACGATTCAAAACCCGTCGCAACCCCGGCTCATCAAATTCGGTGACACGTCCGATGGCCTCCTCTACAAAACCACAGGAAAGCCCCCCTGTAGACACGAATCGGTTCCCCTCCGCCTGACCCGCACACCGCACCAAATCTCGAAGACGATCCTCCGGCAATCGGGCGATGCACCCAATGGCGTGACCCGCCGCCACAGCCCGCGCCAACAACAACAACCGCTCCAACTCACGCTCTGTGTATTGGCGCCGATTGGAACTGGTCCGACGCGGCTGAACCGCGCCATAACGTTTCTCCCAAATCCGAATGACATGCGGACTTAAACCCGTCCGCTCGGCCACGAGCCGAATGGAATAGCAAGGCGTATCCATCAATGCGCAAAGATCCACCTCTCAGATTGAAACCCTCGCTCCTCCACCAACCGCGCGCACGCGACCGATGCCCTTCCAATCCGGGACAACCTACGCATCAAGACCCACCACTGCCGAAACTTAGACAAAACGCAGAAGACCATCCGGGAGAATGGCCCTCCCCGGAGCACAGAATCCACGTCGAGGACCCTTAACCTACTTTTCATCAATCTTTTACCCACTTAAAACATTTTTTGGCTTTCGGCTGAGCAAAATATTTGAACAAAAAATTGACTGCAACCATCAAATACTGTAGACATCAATTACGGTTCTTGGAACCCGAGACATCTCGGCCGTCCATGCACCTCCAAACAACAGCCATGCGTGTCGTAAAAACAGTCAGAGGGACGCGTCCGGGAAAGCGGCAGATCGCCGTCACCCGGTCTCGGTTGGGCACCCGCCCACGTCCCCATCCGGGCCACACGTCTCGAAAGACGGGAGCGAAACATGGGACCAACTCGACAGATCCGTCGCGAGATAAATGGACCCCAAAAATCGAAGCTGAAACTCAACCAGCCCTTGAGGTGACTCTTCAAACCACGCCCGGTAACGACGTTTGCTCTGCAAATCGGGATTCGGACGTCTTGGAGGGGCTTCACGATCTCCCGCACGAAACAGCCAGTGCTATCAGCCTGTACATGCGTGAAGCCGGTCAGGTGCCGCTGCTGACGCCCGAGGAGGAAATCGAGCTGGCGGCCCGAATCAAGAAAGGCGACGAAGCCGCGCGCGAGCAGATGATACGCGCTAATTTGCGGCTGGTGGTCAAAATTGCCCGCGAATATGAAGGTTTGGGCCTTCCGCTGTTGGATTTGATTAATGAGGGCAATATCGGCCTGATGAAAGCGGTGGAGCGTTTTGACCCTGCCAAAGGAGGCAAACTTTCCACGTATAGTTCTTGGTGGATTAAACAATCCATCCGCCGCGCCTTGGCCAACCAAGGCAAGACCATTCGACTTCCCGTCCACGTTGCCGACAAAATCTATCACCTGCGATTAGCGGAGCTGCGTCTTCAGGAAACCTTGGGACGCGAGCCCACCGAGGAGGAATTGGCGCAGGAACTTAAGACGACGCCCAAAAAGGTGGCTGCTTTGCGTTCAGCCGCGGTGCGACCCGCTTCCCTAGACGCTCCCCTCGGAGATGAGGACAGCAGCCGGTTGGGGGAGGTAGTGCCCGACGATTCGTCGCCCAATCCTGCTGAGGTGCTGGAGCGGCGCACCACGGCTGCCAAAGTTATGGAGCTCATCAATCGCCTGCCGGAACGCGAGGCCAGTATCTTGCGGTTCCGGTTTGGTCTTCACGGCGGACCAGAAAAGACCCTGGAGGAAGTGGGCCGTAAGTTTGGTGTGACCCGGGAAAGGGTGCGTCAGCTCCAAAATTTGGCGCTCAATAAATTGCGTCGTATGCTCGAGGAAGATTTGCACGGCTTGGGAGTTTCGACTTGAAGATTTCTCCAATGCCGATGCATCAGCATTCCAACCGGTTCCCATCCGGCGTCCAATAGCTGCATCACTGCTCAGCGAATGCGCAACCGCTCGAAGGAACCAACCCGGGGATTTCCAGCCTGGCGAGTCTTCCCGCAACTATTTGCGGGCCAGGTAGATGCTGACAACCTGGAGTCCAATCTACGGGAAAGAAGCGTCTGTGGGGTGTGCCGCAAACACCCTTGGAGACCCTGACCTACTCGACGAAGATTGCTGTTCTCCCGGCTTGTTGGCTACGATGCCCGTGATGCATAAGCTTCGGGTGCAACCGTGGGTCTGCGTACTCTTCTGGGCTTTGGGGGCCTTTGCGCGCTTGCATGCCCAAGGGCCGGATCAGCAGTTCGTAACGGTCTACGCTGCCATTCAAGAGGGTGACCGGTTATTAAACCTGGGTCAATCCAGGGCTGCGATCGCCAAATACCTCGAGGCCCAAGAGGGGCTGCGCCGATTACAGGCCGCGTGGCCCGATTGGAATCCGCGCATCGTTCGCTTTCGGCTTAACTACTTGGCCGATCGAATTGCACAAGCTTCAGCACAAACCACTCCATCCGCTCCGCTGTGGACGTCCGCGCTTCCACCGAGGTCAGCCTCAAACAATTTGTTACCTCCGACCTTGTCCGATTCACCCTTGCTCCAAGAAATCGAAGGGCTCAAACAACAGGTAGCGCAACTTCAGTCAGACAAGGCGCTTTTGGAGGCCCGGCTTCGAGAGGCCCTTTCCGTCCAACCTGTGGCGACAGATCCACGTGAGCTTGGCCGCGCTCAAGCTCGCATGCGCGAGCTGGAAAAAGAGGTCGAGCTGCTCCGCGTGGCCCTGGAAGAGGAGAGAAGCCGCAAAGCCAAACCGGAACTCACCTCGCAGCTCCAAGAGCTGCGCACGCAGTTGGAGGAAATGCGCCGCGAACTAGCCACGCAAACCGAGTTGGCCCGGCGGCTGGCACGGGACAAAGCCGCCACAGAAGAGCAACTTATTGCGCAAAGCCTTGCCGCTGCAAATGAACTGCGACGAGCCCGAGAACAGATTGCCGAGCTTGAACAGGAGATCACCCGACTTCGCAGAAACAATCATGCCGTCGGGCCGGATCCGACGCCGGCGGAAACGGCAGCTTTGGAGCAGCAACTCCACCAACTCCGTCAGGCGCTGTCAGAACAAACCGAGCGGGCCGCCGTGCTCGCTGAGGAGAACCAGCAGCTTCAGGCCCGGCTCGCGGCCCTGGGGCCGAATCCGGCTCCGTCGCACGAACTTGAGCAACTCCGACAGGCACTGACTGAATCCCAACGACTATTGACCGAACAGCAAGAACTCAATCGCCGTTTGGCCTCCGATAAAGCGGATCTGGAAGCCCGCTTGGCGCGTGCCCGCCTCCAGCTGGAAACACTCGAGATTCTCCGAGATGAAAACCGCCTGCTTAAACAGCAGCTTGCTTCCAAAACCCAGGCCGCCGCGCAGGACACCAACTCACTGCTGGCGCTTCGTCAGACCGAGCTGCAGTTGGCCACCCTCCAGTCTGATTTGGACCTGCTTCGACTCGAGAAGGCCGCGCTGGAGCAGCGCTTGCAAACGGCGCGGAATCAAACTGCCGGTCTATCCCGTACCTACACGGAGACCATCGCGAATCTTCGCGCGCGAATTGCTGCGCTCGAGGCCCAAGGCGTCCCCTTCACAGCCGAAGAGCTGGCGCTTTTGCGACCGCCCGATGCTTTCAGGCCTGCCTCCGCCGCAGGCCGCTCTACAGCCGCACTGTCCGCGGCAGCCGTGTCGCCGCAAGATGCTCGCGCGGCTCACGCGTCAGCCTCCACTCTGCTGGATCCGCAACTTGAGAAAACGCTTCAACGTGTGCAGCAGGCCCTGGCACAAGGCCAGTACGAAGCTGCGGCGCAGCTGGGCGAAGAAGTCCTGCAACAAGCACCTCTGCATCCGGAGGCACTGGACAACATGGCCAGGGCCTGTCTCCAGCTCGGTCGGCTCATGGAAGCCGAGGCCCACGCGCACAAAGCCCTTCAAGTCGCTCCCGACCGCGTTCAGCCGCGTCTTGTCCTGGGCCAACTCTATCTCCGCCAAGGTCGCTATGATGAAGCCGTAGACGCCTTTAGCCGGGCGGCCGAGATGGATTCACGAAATCCTGAGATTCAAACGTATCTTGGTCTGGCGCTAAGCTACAAAGGATTCCGGGCTGCAGCTGAAACCGCCCTGCGCCGCGCCATTCTCCTCCAGCCTGGATATGCTGCGGCGCATCATAACCTCGCCGTTTTTTACTTGCGTCGCAGCCCCCCTTTACTCGAACTCGCGCGATGGCATTACCAAAAAGCTCGATCTAACGGCTTCCCAGCGAATCCTGACCTGGAAACTGCTCTGGGCCTGCGGTCGTCCGAACCGGCAGGTTGAGTCAGCCGCCAGACTTCGGGCCGTCGCCATTCGCATGCTCGATTTGCTGAACCCGAAGTCCTCTTGAACAAACTCAATTCATGAAATGCCGAGGTATCATCACAATCCCAACTCGCCCGCGTTACAAGTGCCATCTCAACCAGAGGTTGTTTGATCGGCTTCATGCGGACGCCGGCTTGGGCTTTACACAACTGTGTGTTTCAGCCTCAACAGACGGTAGGACCGCCAGCTTCCAGTCTCTTTCTCGCCGGATGCTTTCGAAGTACAATTTCACGCTCGCTATCCGATGAGGGACAGCCCTGAAAACGAAAGACTTCTTCCTTTTGCCTTGCGCGCCCAAAGCTGCAAGGTGCGCTTTCTCGGGGCGCGATGATCCCTTGACGCTTCCCAAGCTAAGTTCGCCGACAAGGCGATGCGCAATTCTCAGCCTTTCTTGGTGCTCCCTGAATTGCAAGGAACTTGGGAGGGAACTAAGCCCGAAGGCTTCCGAGCTGGGCTCAGATTTCAGTCGCAAATCATTTACACCAAGCTCTTAAGCGGATTTCGAGATCCGCCCCATCGAATCCCATGCCACCAAGGCAGCTTGGCGAGCTGAGGCGTGACTCACCACAGGTTCCGGATAATCCAAACCCAGTCGCACGCCCGCTGCTTGAAGAACCAGAGGAGGCGCTTCAAAGGGTCGATGAATCCATTGGTCGGGTAACCGAGCTAATTCGGGACACCACCGACGCACGTATTCACCACGTGGATCAAAGGCCTCCCCCTGCCGCACTGGGTGAAAAATTCTAAAATAAGGCGCCGCGTCGGCTCCACAGCCCGCGCTCCATTGCCACCCCAACGTATTGTTGGCCAAATCCGCGTCGACCAAGGTGTCCCAAAACCAGCGCGCCCCCTCAAGCCAATGCAATCGAAGGTCTTTGACCAAAAATGAGGCCACAATCATCCGGACACGATTGTGCATCCAGCCCGTAGCCCAAAGCTCGCGCATGCCCGCATCCACAATGGGGTAACCCGTCAGACCTTTTTGCCAGGCTCCCAGGCTTGTCCGATCCTGACGCCATGCGAAATGCTTCCACTCGGGACGGAGCGGCTGTTCCACAGTGTGCGGAAAATGAAAGAGCAGGTGGTGTGCAAATTCACGCCAACCGAGCTCTCGCAGAAAGGTCCAAGCCGCTCGGGATTCCTTTGCATTCCGCACCTTGCCCAAGTGCGCAGTCACGGCATGCCAGACCTGGCGAGGCGAAATCTCTCCAAAATGCAAATGAGGCGACAGCCGGGAGGTCCCGGATACGCCCGGAAAATCGCGGCGCTCTGGGTATGCCTTTAACGATTCTACAACGAATTGCCGCAGTCTCCGTTGCGCGTGTGCTTCGCCCGGCTGCCAGGCAGCGCGCAATCCCGCCGCCCAGTCAGGCTTGGGCAACAAGCCAAGCGCGTGGATAGCGACCGAGGATGGCCAAGTGGCCGGACCTTTAATCCGACCCGGCTCGGGCAAAGGCGCGGGAGGCTCTGGTCGCTGCAAACACGCCTTCCAAAATGCCGTAAAGACCTGATAAGGATGACCAGACCGAGTTCGCACCGAACCAGGATCGAAAAGAGTTGCATCATTAAAGCGGCGCAAAGGTATCCCCACAGCCGTCAACGCGGCGTGAGCGTGTTCTTCGATGGACCGCATGGCAGGCTCCCATCGCCGGTTGACAAACACAGCTCCGGCGTTCACTTCCCGGCTGATCGCAAGCAATGCCGGCGCAGTCGGTCCCACGCGCACGATAAGACGCGAGCCACGCGCTTGCAGGGCAGCATCCAAGGCTACAAGCGAGTGATGGAGCCACCACCGTGAGGCACCACCCGGCTGCCAAGGTCCTTCTTCCTCGGGTGCCCAGACAAACACCGGGACCACTGGGCCCCCCTGCTGACACGCGGCATGTAACGCCGGATGGTCCGTCAAGCGGAGGTCGAGTCGAAACCAGACCACAATGGATTTCGTCACGCCCATAGTGTTATTGCCGAGGAGCGTCTCGTCAAACGAGGTGCAGGAATCTCTCCCCCAATTTGCGCCGTCTGCCCGGAACAGCGTTCATCCGCAGCATACGATAGGATCGCAAGTTTGGGAAATACCCGCTCGCAGAGCGAGCCACACGCAGGGCGAACGGAGGTTGCACTCTGGCAGTGCGAGCATTTCCGTCTTGCTCCGAAAGGACGTCAACTTGCGCGCAGAAGCTTTCGAGCAAGCCCAGTCGAGTCAGCCAGCTTGATTCTTGGAACCCCTGTAGCGATGTTTCATGCAGTCTTGTCCGAACTGGAAGATGGCGAGGAGCTGGCACGCTCCACCCACGCAGTGGCGTGTTGGACAAGTTCCACCGCGTTTTTCAAACCGAGCTTTCGTTTAATCTGTTCCCGGTAATACTCAACTGTCTTGATGCTGATGTGGAGTTCCTGGGCAATCTGCCGGGTCGTCTTCCAGCGACCCACCAGCTCAAAGACCTCCAATTCCCGATCACTCAAAATGTCAGCCGGGGATCCGGTGACCGCCGGAGTTCCTTGGAGCTGTTTTTGCAACAGCTTCACCGCCATGGCATCGCTGACATAAACAGATCCGTTCAGCAACCTTCGGATCGCCTCCAGCACCTTCTCCAAGGCCTGGTCTTTCATTAAGTAACCCATGGCGCCCGCGCGAAAGGCCATCTCTGCATAGACGGATTCATCATGAACGCTCAGCACCAGGATCGGCATCGAAGGGAAACGTGCCTTCAGGTTCCGCACCAGTTCCAACCCACTGGATTCTTTTAGCGAGAGATCCGCGATCACCAGGTCGGGCTTGAGCCGTTCCGCCGCAGAAAAAGCCGTACTGGCATCCGCCTCTTCGCCACAAACTTCCAAATCGGGTTGCCGGTTGATCAACTGCGCGATCCCAAACCGGACCACAGCGTGATCATCCACGAGAAGGATCCGCGCTTTCCTCCCTTCCGGTCGGGGCTGATGCCGCTGTGTCATGTCACCGCTCCAGCGCCGCTAACATTTCCATTCTGGACCAGCACGGAGTTTTTGGCAATCTCCAATCCGGGGTTGGCCAGGCGAGAGGGATAGCGGCAGGAGCTGCGTTTTATCACCTTTTCCCGGGAGCAGAGGCCCGGGCAAAAAGCCCCAACGATTGCTCATCCGCTTGTTTGACGTCGGCCCTGGGTCTCAATCCTCAGGTCCCGCTCCCACTCATGAAACTTATTCGACATTCTGCTTCCCTGATTCTTGTCCCACACGTTGAGCTTGTGCAGAGCGCGGGTGGAGTCCCCCGAAAAATCCTTGGACCCAGCGATCCAAACCGTTACAGTGCAGGGAAAGGTATGAAGAACAGTTCACTCACGCCCGCTTTAATCGGGATCATGCTGGCGTTTGCCTTGGGCACTCTGGGGTTAACTTATCTCAATGTCCAGATGATCCGGAAAGCGCGCTCGTTGCAGGATGTCGCCAACCGGATTAATACGGTACGCGCAACCTTGGACGCGCTAGCACGTGAATCCATTGCCTACAGCCAGACGAATCCTGCGATAGACCCCATTTTGGTTTCCGTAGGTCTAAAACCGGGTCCGATCACTAGCGGCTCTGGAAATCGACCGTCCAACCGCTGATCGAGAAACCATTGCTCCTGACAAACAGATTTGCATTTCTGAGCAACGCCATGAACGAAAGCCGCGAAGTCCAACCACAGCCGTCGCCCCAGGATGATCTGCTCAAGGCGCTCCGCCGGTTGCAGGTCCAATTGCAGGCAACTCTAATCCTCATGATTATGGTCACGGGCGCCCTCAATCTTTATCTACTGCGTCAGTATGTGGCGCTAAGGAAGGACGTCGCCTTGCTGGAGCCACAAGTGGGCCAAATGATGGCCCTGTATGACAAGGCAACCATACCTTTGGCTCGCGCTTTCCTGGGGCAACTCACCGAATTTGCTCGCCAGCATCCTGATTTCCAGGCGGTCCTGGACCGTTACCGCGTCCAAGTGGCTCCAACCACAGGCGCAGCCCCGGCGACAGTAGCTTTCCCGGCTGGAGGCCCGGCAACCTCGTCCCCGGCTGCCACTGGTCGTTCATTGCAACCTTAGTTCCCTTGTCGATGCCCTGCCGCAGGTCGGGACCAAGGGTGCTTGGTCTGCCCACCGCCCAACGCGGGAAAAGCTCAAAGAGCCCGTTCTTGCACATCGGACACGGCTGAATCCGTCAACGACCCCAACCCACCGCAATCACCATCGTAAATCCGACCCTCAGGCAACACATGCGACTCAGGGAGTCCCCCTTGGTTGCATCGCATCCGTGGTAGACCTTTGCCCCCAAGAAGGAGGACGCGACCGACGACCTGTCCCAGCCAGTGCTAGGTTCTGAGTCGGGAGCACTTGCCGCCGCAACCACGGTGGACCTGCACAGGTTGATCCCTTAGAGTTGGACCATGAACGGTCTTGAATCGTGGCTTTTCCCCGGCGGTCAATTTCTCGGCGTTCGCTGGAGCGTGTGGAAAGTCATCGGATACAGTGGGAACCTACTCTTCTTTTCCCGCTTTCTGGTTCAGTGGTACTACACGGAAAAGCTGCGCCGTGTAGTGGTTCCTGCTTCGTTTTGGTGGTTGAGTCTGGCGGGCTCACTGTTGCTGCTGCTCTATGCATTACGACAACGCGATTCCGTGTTTATTCTGGCTTACCTCTTCACATGGATCCCCTACACACGCAACTTGATCATTCACTACCGGCATCTCAGCGCGCACGTGGAGTGCCGCAATTGCGGCGCATCTTGTCCGCCACAATCGCGTTTCTGTTTCCATTGCGGCGCAACCCTAATCAGGCCGCCAGATAATACCTCGGCCGTATGTCCGGTCCTGCCGAAGGGATAAAGAGAAGCCGCTGGAAGATCCGGTCGGGACGTTCGCGACAGGCTTCTACTACGGCGCATCCGGCTGCCGCAAAACTTGTACCAACTTGCGGAGTCAGTCCGTGGTGCCACAGCCCGGGCGCGTTGGACACCTGCAACCTGCAGCACTGCCTGCACATCCGACAAAATCGCTTCGGAGCCTTCCGCCGGTAAACCTGAAGCATTCATGAGCGCACACAGGTCGGTTGCCAGCCGTCGCAATTCCTCCGATTGCAACACGGCATTGCCCAGGCAAGCCGCCAGGCTGTGCACGACTTCTTGGAGCTCTGCGACGGATGGTTTTCTGGTCCCTTTCGCTACGTCCAAAAGTGCGGTCACCAACACCGCCCTCTTCCCAACCTCTCCGGAGCCTGAGCCGAGCAAACCACTCAGCGCGGATGGGACCTTTTGGACGGACATCTCGGCAGCCTGAGTGTGCGCTTGGGTTCTCCCGGCTTTTACCTCGGAGGAATCCGCCGGCGCGGCCGGCGTCGGGACCCCTTGTCGCACATGCTGCTGCAACTCCTTGGCTCGGTGCTTGCCGGCGGTCCCTACTGACATTTGAGCTCGTGCGATAAGAACTGAGCCAAGAGCCAATATCAAACACTCCTGCCGCAGGTTTGAATCGTCTCATCCCGGCTACCTACCTCAAGGGTTGGCCTCCGTCCCGGCATTTGCGTCTTTTCGAGCAGTCAAGGCCTTTTCCCGGTTCCACAAATGTAAATAATCCAAGAGGATCATCTCTGCCTCGCGTAACACGAAGTCATTCGAGGCAAGCGATCCCTCGTCATTTTCCAAAAGGTTCTCTTCCGTGGGTTCCGTGACCGCTGCTTCATTTGGCGCGCGTACACCGGGATCCCGGTCAGTGGCAGAAGCCGTTTCCGCCGCAGGGCCGGAAGGCGCACCCTCTGTCGTCGCTGTTCCCCCCGCTTGCTGCAGACGCGTGATCGGAGCTGGGAGGCCAGGTTTATCAACGTCCGCCAACGTCAATTCACGAACGGGCACCTCCGGAAGTCTCCGGCTCAAGCGCTCCTTTTCACGCGCTTTCCGCCGTGTTTCCAGCTCCTCTTTTTCCTTCAACCGGAGTTGCTCATTCAGAGAGATCGACCGATCCTCCTGAGTTTTCAAGAAACGCGCAATGTCCTCCTGCACATGAGCGAAATCTGGAGAGGCTGCGACCCGCCCAGCCGACCGTTTGCGCAACTCGTCCAAATAAGGCGCCACCCAATCCAGTTTCTCATACTTCGCACTCTCGATGGTGTCCCAAGGCAAGGGATTATCCAGGGCGCTTTCTCCAATGTCTTTGGAAACGTTCAGCACCGACGGTAAAACGATGTCTGGCACGACTCCTTTCAACTGCGTCGATTCTCCGTTGGCACGATAGAACTTGCTGACGGTGTATTTGAGCAACCCTGGGTCCTGAGTTAGCGTAGCGCTGGGCCGCATGAAATTGCGCAACAAACTCGGCGCCTGCACGGTTCCCTTGCCATGGGTAGAGACATCGCCCACGAGCACCGCACGTCCGTAATCTTGCAACGCGGCCGCCACAATTTCCGAAGCCGACGCGCTGAACCGACTGACAAGGACGACCATCGGTCCCTCCCACAACATCCGTGGATCGCGATCTTCCTTAACCACCACCCGCCCCTCTCCGTCTCGCACCTGCACCACGGGGCCGCGCGGAATAAAGAATCCCGTGATTCGAATCGCTTCGTCCAGTGACCCGCCCCCATTACGACGCAGATCCAAGATCAAGCCCTCCATCCCCTCGGCCTTCAGTTTCGTGACCAATCGGGCTACATCGGCCGCGCAACTTCGGAAATCAGAGCGATCCTCGCTGCCGGTAAAGTCCATCGTCGAATAAAATGACGGCAAATCGATGATCCCAATCCGGCGCACGGTACCGCGCTCGTCTGGCCAGTCCACAACCTTGGCCTTGGCTGCTTGATCCTCCAACCGAATGCGGTCGCGCACCAAGGTGACCTCTCGACGCTCGGAAGGATCCGCCGCATCCGCAGGGATGACTAGCAAACGAACGGTCGTCCCTTTCGGCCCGCGGATCAATTGAACCACCTTGTTAAGATTCATGTCCACCACGTCCACAAACGGGCCATCACCTTGAGCCACCCCAATAATCCGATCTTTGGGCCGAAGCTTCTTACTGCGGTCAGCCGGGCCGCCGGGAATCAACCTCCGAATCGTACAATACCCATCCGGCGAGGTTAACTCAGCACCAATACCCTCCAAGGCCAGATTCATGCCCATAGCAAAGTTTTCCATCTGTTGCCTGCCAAGGTAATCGGAATGAGGATCGTAGACGTGTGCCAAGGCGTTTAGAAACACCTGCATCACGTCAGCGTTGTCCCATTCGGAAAACATCCGCAGATTCCGTTGATAACGCCGCAACAACGTGTTGGTGATTTGCTGGGGCTTTTCTCCATTCAACTTTTCCTGAAGGTATTCGTACCGCAGTCGGTCTCGCCAAAGCTTCTTTGCCTCCGCCAAATCCTTCGGATAAGGCGCCTTACGACGATCTATCTGAATGCGTTCGTCTGTGTCGAACCGGAAGTCTTCCGTTTGCAAAAGCTCCTCGACGTATTTGACTCGTTGCTGAAGCCGCTCAAAAAACCGCTGAAAGATTTCGAAAGCCGGAGTCGTGTCAAAGCGGCGCAGGATGTAATCGTCCAAGCGGTGGCGGTAAAACTCAAACTCACGGAGATCGGACTGCAAGAAATGGAGGCGCTGTGGATCGTAAGACTCGACGTATCGGTCTAAGAACCGCGAGGATACCTCGTCATCCAACCGTTGACGCGTGTAGTGTTGGCCTTCTAAAAGACGAGCTGCAACGTAAGCAATTCGAGCATCAGCGGGATCCGGCTTCAGCTCAGGTGCAGTGACCGGCTTCTCGACGGGCTTTTCAGAGATCCTCCCCTCTGTTCGTGCACCGAGTCCGCTCCCAAGCACTTCGGGCGAGGTCGCTCTGCCGATCCAAGCCAGCCCCCACAGGCATACGACCACAAGGGTCGGCCACCAACACTGCCTCAGCCGGATGTTCAAATGCATCTGTTCAGCCATCTGACCCAAACTATAGCGCATTTCGTTTGACATGAAAGCCATGAGTTCCAACCACGATCTATCTCAACCTGGGTTGCCTCGGGTTCCGGTACAGCATTAGAACGCCTCGCTTGGACGCACTGTTCCCGCAGCCAAGCCTCAGACGTCAGCCAGAGCTCGCTGGGAGATCAGCTCGCATATGCCACGAGTTTGCCGCCCTGACCGGATTGGGTTCGCCCACGAGACAAGCCGTCTAGCCCCAGGCCCGGGGGGCCACCCTATCCATCGGCCTGAAAGGACTTGACCGGAAGGAGCTGGTCCAACTCCATGCGTTACCTGAGTACGCAAGTGGCCCTGTGGCCCCCTCAAGGGGGGCCGGGCAATTCCGAAACCGTGGGTTGCCAGAAAAAGAGCTCGTGACAGGTCGCGTTCGGCGTGGTATCCGTATTTTTGGAAACAATGGGTCGTCCCGGAGACAGCGCCGAGCTGCAGGTCTCGGTCACCATCCCGAGATGAACGGCTAGTGCTGGAACCGACTTCCGTTCGACCGGCAAACGGCTCGACCCGGTTCAATGGTCGCGTTGTATTGGGAATTCCCATGAAGTCTGAGCTGAGTCAACCCTCGACCCGGTGCACGCTGCGGATGCGCAGCGCATTTACGCTCATCGAATTGCTCGTGGTCATCGCCATCATCGCCATCTTGGCGGCCATGCTTCTGCCCGCATTGTCCAGTGCCAAAAACCGGGCCCAAAAGATCGTGGATCTAAACAACAACAAACAGATCCTGACGGCAGCCCACATGTACGTGAACGACAACAACAATTTCATGCCCTCGCCGGGTTGGGGCACCTCACTGTCCTGTTGGGCTTATGGAGCCGGCCTGCCGGCTGGCAACACCACCGTGGCCAACTTTCCTGTGGCGTTATCGAATCAGCTCGTGTACTTCGCGCGCGGGCAACTGTACGAGTTCATTCGGGATCCGAAGGTCATGAAGTGCCCTGCGGACAGCAAAATTGATAATCTTTACGTGCAACGAAACATTCTCTTTACCAGTTACGTGTGGAACGGATCTGTTTGCGGTTACGGTGCATTGCAAAACCAGGGGCCTGGTCGACCCGTCACTTACCGAATCTCCGCCTTCAAACCCGATGCCGTACTCATGTGGGAGACAGATGAAACCACCCCTTTCTACTTCAATGACACTTCCAGTTACCCGGATGAAGGGATCTCCGGCCGCCACGGCCGCGCTGCCACAGTGGCTTTGTTTGGTGGGAGCACAGAAACCATTCGCGTCGTCCGATGGTACAGTTGGGAGTTTGCCGGAACGCGCGAAGCCCGCGGCTCCACCATTCCGGCCACAATGTTACCTAACCGCGCGTGGAATAACCCCGGTCATCCGCAGGGCCGCTTTTAAATGATAGCGAGAAACCCCATGAAAAACCATGTTGCCAAGGGTCTCGGCGTAGGTTTGGCCGCTCTGCTGACGAGCGCTGTCGGTTGTAGCAAGCGTGAAGTGGAAACATCGGCGCCGCCCTCAGGCACATCTACGGCATCCGACCCCGCCCAAGCTCAACCTGCGCCGATCGAAACACCCGCAGTGCGGGCCTCTGCCGCGGACATGGCTGCCCAACAGGCAGCCTTGGAGCGGCTTCGCCAAGCCGAACAGGCCGCGCGTCAGCGCGAATATGAACGGGCCGTTGAAGCGATGCTCGCAATTCGCGAGCAACAACGCATTCTTACGGAACAACAGGCCCAGCTCTATTACCAGCAAATGCAAAAGCTCCAGTCCGACCTAGCGGCTGCTATTGCGGCAGGCGATCCACGAGCGAAAGCCGCGGCTGAGCGACTGCGTCGTGCAGCCACGGTACGCTGATCACCCTTTCGCGGTAGGTGTCAGGTCGCGCAGATTTCCCCTCTGCTTTGCGGCGGTTATGGGCTGCCACATCCTGCATCTGCTGCCTGAGAACGGCAAACCGCTGCGCCGCTCGGGCTTGCTCCCCACAACCAAGCGCGCAACGAGACCCAACCTGCTACTTTCGGTTTCGTGATCCGGACACGATGTTACTCCGTCCGGCTGATCCCACCTGTCAAATCGCACCCGCCGGGATCCATCCATCCCGACGAAGATCCAATGCCTCCCCAATTCGCCATGCGCAACCCAGGGCATCCTAGGGCCTAACGGTGGCCACGACCCCACTCGTTGGGCTCCGTGAGCCTTGGACAAAGCGGTCTGTTCGGCAATTCTCAAGGCCGTTGCCTTTCCGAAATTACCGCTAAAACGGACGCCACCAACGTGCGTCATGGGGAGCTCACGTTGCTCGTTGCTCAGACTAGCGAAACACTCCCCAAGCCCAACCTAAGGACAGAAAGCCCTCAGGAGGACCGACGCTGAGCGTCTCTCGCCAGCGGTCCGAGAGAAACTTGTTGCCACTTGTGAAGCCATTTTGAATTCCATGTCAGCACTACACGGGACATTCATTCTCCTTGTCCGCGCATAATGGTTTTCTGCAGACGATAAAAGCCGAGCGGGGGCTGATGGTGCGAACATTCTGCGATTTCGCGCTCACGCACTGCAAATTGCGATATTTGATCCACTGCTGATTTGATATCAGAATCCGCTTGACTTCTTATGGAGCTTTCGCAGCTTGCTAACCATGTTTTGAGGCGGAAAGGCATGCAAACCCTTCTCTACTTCGGACCAGGTCCAAACGGGAGTACAATTCACAACAAAACCTAACCGACCGCGGCTAGAATGTGTATGCCGACAGACATGGCCATGAACGTCGATGCCTTCGCGAGCTATCCCCAAAGCAGGAAACAAGGCCCGAGGATCGGCTTGACGCCGGAAAGCAGTTGGGTCGCGCCTTTCCTTTCGCGAAGCGCGCCTATTCCGCGATGGCAACTGAGGAAAGCCACGGGTCAATGGCTTGCTGCAGTTGCGGCGATGATTTCCGTATGGGCGTTAGTCCCAGTCGTCCGTGCGGAATCTCGCGCAGCGGGCATCATGGACAACTCTTTTCTCGTCGAGGAAGCTTACAACCAAGAGACGGGCGTGGTTCAACACATCCTAACGCTGCAGCGCGAGGTTAACCGGCAATCGGGCTCAGACGCCCAAGCTTGGCATTTGAACTTCACCCAAGAATGGCCGGTCCCTGATCAGGTTCACCAGCTTAGTTTCACTCTTCCATACAGTTTTGTTCGCGAGCAGGGCCGTTGGACAGATGGCTGGGGCGATGTGATGCTGAATTATCGCCATCAATTATGGCTGAACCAGGACCGATTGACGGCGTTGGCGCCAAGAGCCACTGTCATCTTACCCACCGGAGACGCCGATCGCGGGCTGGGAGAAGAAACCTTGGGTGCACAGTTCAACCTGCCTTTCAGCACTTTGCTGGGAGACGTGGCGTTTTGCCATCTCAATGCCGGCTTAACAGCTTTGCCCGATGCCGCTTCCGCAAATGACCGTGACCTGGTCCATTATCATCTGGCTGGCAGTCTGATCTATGCGATCAGTCGCGAACTTCATCTGCTGGTGGAGTGGGCTGGCATTTGGGAAGATGGGCTCAGTACCCGTGGACACCGTCGCCATGAATGGAAAACCTTGATTTCTCCAGGCGTTCGCTACGCTGTGAATCTTCCTCAGGACGTCCAAATTGTCGGAGGCGTGGCTGTGCCTCTCGGCCTCAACGGAGCAGCTCCCGATTACGGCGTCTTCCTGTACCTGTCGATCGAACATTTCATGTGGCGACCGCGGTGACGCCAGAGGCAACAGCCGGGCCTGCGAGCCGCGCCATTGCCGGTGCATGATAGTTACGAGCGTTCGCTTTTAGTGGCAAGGCGGATCAACGGCATCGGCTGCAGAAGACGCTCCGTAAAAGGCAACGCACAGGCCACTGAGCTAATGCGACAAGCCCGAGTTTTTCTCACAGGCTCCAGCCCGATCGGTACTCACGCCGTAAGAATGCATTGGCTTCCTCCAAATTCGTGAATCGAAATGCTGTGGGATCCCATCGGAGGGCAAATCGGGTTAGATCCTCACGCAACTGAACGCGCAACGTCACGTTACCTAATAAAACCACTTCCGTCAGCGGGCCGGCCCAGTCGAAATTGGAGCCCGGGGGCGGGCCACCTTTGCAAGCTTGAATAAATTCGACATAGTGGCCAGGCGATCGGGGAATGCTCTTTGGGACGGCGCCGACCTCTTGCTCACGTTCCTGTGGATAGATCCGGTTCCCTAAGATGAACCCATGGTCGCCAATCAACAGTCGTCCGTTATCGCCTAGCAAGTGGCCATCCGGCAGACCAGGAGGTCGCGGCGGCCGCAACCCGCCATCATACCAAACTAATTTGCAAGGAGGCATGGCCACGCCGCCGGCCTCCCGGCCTGAAAGACCCCGAACGTGCGGATTGTGCGATTGCACCGAGGCATCACGAGCAGGGAAGTAATAAGTCACCATGGATCCCAACGGAAATGTCTCGGTGTTGACCCGCGTGGAGGACCCTTGCACAGATAAGGGAGCACCCAGCTTCAACGCCCGAAACACCGGATCGCAAGCATGGCATCCAATATCCCCGAGCGCGCCAGTGCCAAAGTCCCACCAACCCCGCCAGCGGAACGGCACATACATAGGATGATACGGCCGCTCCGGAGCAGGCCCCAGCCAAAGATCCCAATCCAACGTGCTCGGCACGGGCGGAGTCTCCGTGGGACGGTTCACCCCCTGCGGCCAATACTCGTCGAACAATCCCCGGGACGGCCGGTCCGTCCAAATATGAACCTCCCGCACCGGACCGATCGCTCCAAACCATACAGCCTCGCATAAAGCACGCGTCTCTTCTGAAGCCTGTCCTTGGTTGCCCATTTGGGTGACGACCTTTGCCTCGCGAGCTGCCTCAGTCAGGCGACGAGCCTCCCAGGGCGAATGGGTCAGAGGCTTTTCGCAATACACATGCTTGCCCCGCCGAATCGCCTCCATGGCTGCAAATGCATGATGATGATCAGGCGTGGCAATCACAACCGCGTCGATTTCTTTCATTTCGTCCAGCATTTTCCGGTAGTCTTTGAACCGGCGGGCCTTCGGATATCGCTGAAAAACATGGGCAGCATGGCGCTCGTCTACGTCACATAAGGCGACGATGTTCTCCGTTTCCATTTGCTGCAGATTGGCCGCACCTTGACCTCCTACCCCAATCCCCGCAAGATTCAATCGGTTGTTGGCCGATGGTCCACCGTCTCTTCCCAAGACCCTTGCCGACAGGATCATTAAGCCGGCAACTCCAAGGCCCCGGCCGAGGAAACGACGACGACTGAGCTGATTCGAAGTTTTCATTGGTTGGGACTGTTAACTGGTTCAGGATCGGTCCGGCGCGTTCATTCGGCACGCCACATTTATCCGCTGCCACAGCAATTTATCCAGCCGCGGCATCGGAGCAACGCTGGAGCAAGTTCCAACCCGTGATTCACACAAAGGCAGGCAATCTCTCATGGACCAGCCTTACCGAACTAAAAAAGAAGCTCAGCGTGGCTCCTGCGGAGTCCACGTCGCCCCTTTCTCCGCCATAGCGCCGCTCCCTCGCGTCTGCAGGGCACCCGTATTTGCCTTTGACCTTCGCGGCCGCTCCACGCAAGCTTGAGTCTCGATGAGAACACGGTGGACCGCGATCTGGGTGTTCGCAGGCTGCAGCCTGCTCGCAGCGCAGGAAATACAAAAGGAGGTCATGCGATGGTCGTTAATCGACTGCATTCAGCACGCGTTGGAACACAATCTCGAACTGCGAATCGAGCGTTATAACCCGGAGTTGGCCCTTTTCAATCTGCGGGCTGGATACGGCGCCTATGATCCGGTGCTAGGGTTTTCGGGGCAACATGATTACAATAAAGCTGGTGAAACGCTGTTGGAAGGGACGTTTACGCTGCCCGGCCGCGAGCTAGATGTAAACAGCTTCCGGAGCACTTTGAGCGGCCAATTACCGTGGGGCACGGTTTACAACTTCACCCTGGCTGCCCGGGACACAGACGGCATCCGATACGGGCTCGGGCCCAGCACCAACATCCTCGAGTTTCCTTATTCGGACTCCAGCGGTTCAGTGGGGATCAGCGTCACGCAACCGTTGCTTCGCGATTTTTGGTACAATCCCACCCGTCTACGCATTCAAATTCTCAAAAACCGGCTCAAATGGAGCGAGCAGAACCTCCGAGCACGGATGATTGACCTTGTAACCCGGGTGGAACTGGCCTACTACGACCTTAAGGCAGCCTACGAAAATGTAAAAGTCCAGCAAATGGCGGTACAACTGTCCGAACAACTGTTGGCCGAAAACCGCAAGCGGGTCGAAGTCGGCGCGCTTGCGCCGTTGGATGAAAAACAGGCTGAGGCCGATCTCGCCGCCCGGCGGGCCGATTTAATTGCGGCGCACCGCAATCTGGCCGTCCTCGAGAACAATCTCAAACAACTTCTCACAGACAATTTCGCCGCGTGGAGCCACGTTCGACTGGAGCCCTCTGCCGAGCTGGATGCACCTCCGCCCATCTTGGACGTCCAAGACAGCTGGTCCAAGGGGCTGACCCAACGTCCCGACTTCCTTCAAGCCCAGCTTGACCTTGAACAGCAAGGGTTTCAGGTTAAAATCAATCGAAATGAACTGTATCCTCAGGTGGACCTGCGTGTCGGCGGCGGCTACGCCGGATCCACTCCTGAATTTAGCGGCGTTTTCGGAGACATTCGGGATCGTGATCAACCCAACTGGTTTGTAGGGGGCCAGATCAGCTATCCCCTCGGCAACAGGTCGGCTCTCAACGCCTACCGCGCCAGCAAAGCCCAATACGAAGCTCGTTTGCTCGCTCTCAAACAGCTCGAGCAGGCAATCATGATCGAAATCGATAATGCGGTCAAATTGGTCCAAGCGAATTACGAACGCGTGGCCGCCACGCGTGAAGCACGAGAGTTCGCCGAAGCAGCCCTGGCAGCAGAACAGAAGAAGCTCGAAAGCGGTAAAAGCACTAGCTTTGTCGTCTTACGCCTACAACGGGACCTGACCGCAGCCCGAGCGGATGAAATCAGCGCCCTGGTCCAATACCGCCGTTCCTTGGCCCTCTTGGCCCAAGCCGAAGGTTCCACCCTGGAGCGACAGGGAATCACATTGGAAATCCGATAGCTGTCCCAGCCGAGCGCCCATACAAACGTCCTCGCCCCTAGTCGCAATTCGCAAACGCAGCGGAGGTAAGGGAGGGACTTCTGCTGGATGCAACCAGGTCCTCCCAGTTTCCCACCACCTATCTCACAGTAAGAGAAAAAGTTTTCGCGCCAACCACCTGCAACGACTCATGCGCGCTCTTCATCAAGCCGACGCCTCTTGGAAGACCGGGTAGCGATCGACTGCCACGTGCGCACCCTCGTCCAAAAGCTGCCGAAACCGGAGCTGCGAAGGTACCGGGAGACACTTATCCACCTGAATCGAGATTCGAACTCCACTGATCAAATCGCAATGGCGGCTGGCCGTGCCCTGCGCGCATACCGAGCGCCGGGAAAGCACCTTGCTTTGAAACAAGCGACGGAGAAAACACATTGTGCCGGTCTGAAGCTCTGCTGACCATCGGTATTGCCTTGGACCCTCCCTCATGTAGATGTCACTCGCTGCTTGGAACATACTCGTCAGGGAAATTCAGCATCAAGTCAGGGCTGAGCTCCCTCTCGTGCAAGTTGGGTTCGTCTCGAGCCATCCCGCGATTGCTCCTTATGATCAGCGAGGTGTAACTATCACCAAAATCGCATACGCCTGCAGCCCATGTCCATCCCAGCTGTCTCAGCCATGGGGGCTGCAGCAGAGGGGAATTTGTGCGTGCCGTGAAGCTGGCTGCTCGCGTCGGACGCAGGCCCATGGGTCGCGGCAACGCGGGTTCATGCCAGGAGAACAGAAATTTTTCCTCTCGTGGGTTGTAGAAACGGCTGGCTGCATATCGAACGACCCGTGGCTCGCCCCTTGGGCTCCCCAAAAGACCCGAAACTCGTCGCACCTGGCCCGCCAACGTTGGCGGGATAAAAGCCAGGCACAATGACAAGGGTGCCTCCGCCAGGAGCTTCGTTGCTGGGTTGGCGACCGGAACTGTGCTCATGGAAATGCCGCCCCGCAACACCGGTCAAAGCCATGAAGGCTTCAGACACGGCGATGCTTTGGAAACCCGGACCGGGCCGAGCCACACGAACCGGTGCTGGCTGTAGCTGCACGTAATGTCATCCCGACCGCTTGCGCCCGCGCGTTATCGCCCTACATTGTTTGGGTGGAGTTGCCCACCGCGGCACCTGTGATGACCTTGCCAGCGGCAACGCTGTTCCCGCAAGCGTTGCTGCCCCTGTACATCTTCGAGCCCCGATACCGACAAATGTTGGCTGATGCGCTCGAGTCGCATCGCATGTTTGTTGTGGCCATGCAGAAGCCGGGTTGCATTCGGGAAGTGCCGATGAACGTAGCCGGACTCGGACTGGTCCGCATGTCCATTCAGCATCCAGATGGCACGTCGCATGTGATGCTGCAAGGTCTGACTCGCGTGGCGCTTGGTGAAACGCTCCGATACAAGCCTTACCGGCTTCAACGCATCACTCCCTTATCCAGCCACCCAGCTCCCGAGCCTGTGATTCAGTCCCTGCTACACCAATTGCGGGAGCTCGTTCAGCGTCGCCTCAGGATGGGTCTGCCTCTACCTCCCTCAGCGCTTGGTGCAGATTCGGACGAGTGGACACTTTCGAATCCGTGTTCCAAGGTGATGATCTCAGTGCTCGAGTCCATCATGCGCTTGAAAAACCCAGAGTTTGTGGCAGATCTCTTGAGCGCGGCGCTGGTCCGCCAACCTGAGCAACGGCAGGTGTTGTTAGAACGCCTGAACGTCGGAGATCGGCTGCGCCTGCTGATCGAGTACCTGGAACAAGAACTCACCCGACATGGAGACAAACCGGGAGGTGTCGCATGAGCAGGCCGGAATCCAGTGGAGAGTCTGGCGCTGGAAGCCTTTCACCCCAGCAGCAATCGCTTTTGTTCGCCCGTTTGGTTCTGCAACTGGCGGATCTGGCGAACGTCATGATGGGCCGAGTGCCCAACCCTTCCACGGGTGAAACCGTCCACGATTTGGAAGCAGCGCGGATGTTCGTCGACCAACTCGCCATGTTGGAATGCAAGACGCAGGGGAACTTGTTGCCAGAAGAAAGCCGGCTGTTGCGCGATACCCTCATGAATCTCCGCCTGGCTTTCGTAGAGGCGGTCGAGAAGTCCTTAAGCAGCTCGGGAGCACCCGGCACCTCGGCCGCGAACCAGCCTGAGTCCCCACGAGCTTTCAGTGAGAGGCCTGAGGGGTCCCCCTCACCATCGGCAACCAACGCCGCGAAAGCAACTCCTCCTGACTCCGCCGAGAATGAAGAGGCGTCGCGCCGCCGGTTTTTTAAGAAATATGACGTTTAAGTTGATCGACACTCCAGGACCCATTTCTGAAAAAATCCGCGCTGGTTGATTCCCCAAACGGGCCCGATGTGATACTCAGTTGGCCTCACTCTGATGGATCTTGGAGTCTAACACTGCGGCCGTTTGGCAAAGTCCAATTTCCGAAAAGGGTCCATGTCCTTATCGTCCACGAGGTCCGCTGAGCGGATTTTGGAGCAGTTCTCGGTCCTCCGTTCCAATGGCTTGCGCGCCGTTCCTCTTAGGGCCAAGGCTGAAACGCCAGGCAGTGGATTTTATAGAAATTCGATGCATGGGTTTTCGTGTTCCAAGGACGACATGCTCCAGTGCAGCGCGCGAAGCCAACGCCGTACCACCTTCCCCTGTTCCGCAAGGTTCCACCTTGCCGGAGTCCGCGATGCAACCTAACGTGACCGGCGGCGAAATGGGACAAAATTGTCCGACGTGGATCTGATGTCATCCGCCATAACCATCCGAAATGGAATCGAATGTCCCTACAATTGCGGAAGCTTCGATCGATGAAGCCTGCCGATGCATTGCAGGGTTGTGCTCACCGCTCGAAGCAGAGCCAGTGCCCCTGACGCAGGCCTCGGGCCGTTGCTTGAGGGATAGCGTCGTCGCTCCGGAGGACCTACCGCCCTTCGACCGGTCGGCCATGGATGGGTACGCTTTCCGACACGATGATCCTTCGATTCGCTTCGTCGTGGTGGATCGTCTCAGGGCCGGGGATTGGCGGCCGCGTGCACTCCGCATCGGCGAGGCAGTGGCCATCGCTACAGGTGCGGCCCTTCCTTCTGCTGGTCTCCAAGTCATTCCGCGCGAACTTGTCATCGAGCAAGAGGGAGCGATTGAGCTGCGTCAACGTCCGAACGAACGCTACATCCGCCGGCAAGGAGAGGATGCTCATGCCGGAACGGTCCTTGCCAGAGCAGGGACCCGTTTAAATGCTGGCATTTTGGCACTCTTGGCGAGTTTGGGATACACGCAACCCCGTGTCGCCCGCAAACCCATCGTCTGGCATATCCTAACCGGCGACGAACTGGTCGAGCCGGACCAGGTTCCCGGCCCCGGCCAAATCCGCGATTCCAATGCCACTCTCGTGCGAGCCCTCCTGGCTGAACACGGCATCGTACCTCATCAAATCAGGCTGCCGGAGGATGAAATGACCTGTCTAAGAGCGTTGGAACCAGTGCGACGTAACGAGCAGCCCGTGGATTTACTTCTCTGCTCTGGAGGGGCCAGCGTGGGGCCCCACGACTTCACGCGGAGTTTGCTGACGACTTGTGGCTTCGACATTGTGATTCATAAAGTCCAGGCTCGACCCGGCCGGCCGCTGATCGTTGGTCGGCGAAAGTCGGCCCTTGCTTTTGGCTTACCAGGCAATCCACTGGCACATTTCGTTTGTCTCCAGATTTACGTGCGAACAGCACTGCGCGCGTGGGAAGGCGTGCCAAATCCCGAACCCTGCTGGCGAACAGGTCGGTTGGCTGCCCCTCCAGCAACCAAAAGCGCCCCTGTGGAGACGCTCTGGCCTGCTCGATGGCAGGTGACGCCAACCGGCATGGTCGAGCTAGAACCGCTACCGTGGCAAAGCTCCGGGGACCTCACCGTCCTCGCTTCTGCCAACGCGCTTATTCGCGTGCCGCCACACACGATCAACTGGGAAGTCGGCACGTTGGTCCGTTTCTTGCCCACGGATAGTGTTTCATGAAACCACGCGATTCTTCCAAATCTCCCAAACGCGTATCGGGACGCACCCTGACTCATGTGGACGCTGCCGGACACGCCCATATGGTGAACGTGGGGCACAAACCTCCACAACGCCGGCGCGCTGTGGCCACCGGCACGTTACGATGCCAACCTGCTACGATTCGGGCCCTGCGTCGACAGGCGCTTCCCAAAGGGGACGTGCTCACAGTCGCCCAAGTTGCAGGTATCCAAGCGGCCAAGCGCACCGCAGAACTGATCCCATTGTGTCATCCTCTGCCGCTGACACACATTGCCGTGGAATTCCAAGTCTCCTCAGATCGCATCGCGATCATTTGCGCGGTTGAAACCACTGCACCCACTGGCGTTGAGATGGAAGCACTCACCGGTGTGAGCGTGGCAGCCCTGACCTTGTACGACATGTGCAAAGCTGTGGACCAAACCCTGCGTATTGATGAGATTCGACTGCTGGAAAAAACCAAGGCATGAATCCTGAAACCTTCGAACATTGGCCAGCCTGGCACGCTTTGCAATCCCGGCCCCTGCGCATTGGCCGCCTTACCGCAAGCGACCGTGCCAGTTCCGGTCAGTACGAGGACCGCAGCGGACCCGAGATTGAACGTATTCTCCGCGAAACGCTCCGTTTGCCGTGCGAGTTCATCACTGCAGTGCTCCCGGATGAAATCCACCGCATCAGTGCGCTGTTGCGACAGTGGGCCGACGAAGTCGGCTGTGATTTGATCGTAACCACTGGCGGCACCGGGATCACACCGCGGGACGTGACGCCAGAAGCAACCCGCGCCGTGCTCGATCGCGAGCTCCCAGGTTTCGGCGAAGCCATGCGCCTTTGCAGTTTTGCCCGCGTCCCTACCTCGATTCTATCCCGTGCCACGGCGGGGACGCGTGCCCGATGTCTTATCCTAAATCTCCCGGGCAAACCATCGGCCGTCCGAGAATGTTTGGAAATCTTGCTACCGGCTATTCTGGAGGCCTTGGCCCACCTCCGCGGTTTAGATCCCCATGCGTCCTAGGGCTGAACATATTTCGAGGATCAGGAGGGAATTCTGCACCTTCAAGCGCCGGGAGGTTGCCTATTTCCCCAGCCCTGCGCTGCGGACCGTGCCTTCCTCGCGCAAGGACTGTTTCCAATCCGGTTAACCCACTGCCTGCCGCATCCGTTCGAACCAGTCCCAGGCCGAAGGCGGATCCGCCGGGCCGACCGATTGATCCGCCGCTGTCTCCAACAATTCCGCCGGCAATTCTTTCAAGAACCGCGAAGGATGACACGGGACCAGTTCCCCATACTTCCGCCGTGCCCGGCAATAACTGAGGTGCAGGGTCTCCATCGCGCGAGTCATCCCCACGTAGAGCAAGCGCCGTTCTTCCTCAACCGTACCATCGTCCAACGAACGCCCATGCGGCAGCAACCCCTCCTCCAGCCCCGTGATATACACGTGTGGGAATTCCAACCCCTTGCAACTGTGCAGCGTTATGAGCGTCACGCCGTCGCCGGGAGCTGCGTCTTCATTCTCAAAACGGTCTGCATCCAAAGTCACTGTTTCCAAAGCCGCCTGCAACCGCTCCAGACCCGTGCGGCCCTCTTCACCAGACGCCTCCTGCCCCAAAAACAGACCCGACAAAAAGTCCCGCACATTGCGGATCCGGTTTTGGGCTGTCTCCGGGTCTTTTTCTTCCCGTCGCAACATGGCGAAATAACCCAGGCTTTCGAAAAACCGCTCAGACCAATCGCTCCAAGTCGAAGAACCATGCGCCACGCTGACCCGCGACAATTCAAGCCGCGCCGCCTCCAGACAATTCAAAAACTCCCGCATGCACGCACGGGCGCGATCGGAGAACTCCTGATCCGATCCAGGCTCTCGCATCACGGCATAAACCGAACAACCCCGCTCCACACTCAGGGCCAACAATCGCTGGAGCGTGCTCTCGCCCAACCCGCGCGCGGGCACATTTGCAATCCGAAGGAGACTGATGTCATCGTCCGGATTCACGAGCGTCTTTAACCAGGCCACCACATCTCGAATCTCCCTCCGGTCAAAGAAACTCTGGCCACCCACGACCCGATATCGCACGCCCGCCCGTCTCAGGGCCACTTCCAAGGCACGCACCTGTCCATTGGTGCGAAACAAGACGGCCTGCGCCGACCACGGGATTCGGTGCAAGAGTCGCCTCCGCTCAATCTCTTGCACGATCCCAGCCGCTTCGTCCTCTTCATCAGCAAAGACCCGAACGGCAATGCGCTGTCCTGAACCTTTCCGAGACCATAGCTGCTTAGGTCTGCGTCGTGTGTTTTGCCGAATTAATGTGTTGGCTGCGCGCAGAATGATGTTGGTGGATCGGTAATTTTGCTCCAGGCGTATGACCTTTAGACCCGGAAAATGTTCTTCCAAATGAAGCAGGTTGGCCAATTCCGCCCCGCGCCACCCGTAAATGCTTTGGTCGTCATCCCCTACCACACACAGATTTCGATGCCGTGCCACCAGGAGGCGCAACAGCTCCAGTTGCACAGTGTTGGTGTCCTGGTATTCGTCCACCATCACGAACTGGTATCGCTCCTGGCAGCTGGCCAAAACTTCCGGATGCTCCCGAAACAATCGCAAGGGCAACAACAAAAGGTCATCGAAATCGACCGCGTTGCATGCCCGCAATCCGTCTTCATACGCCTTCCGCACGCGCTCGGCCAACCGCCGGTCTTCCTCTGGCATGCGCAGCCAGGTTGAAGCATCCCCGTTGCGCCAACGGCTCAACCAGCTCAGCACAGCAGCCGGGTCCATCCCCGTCCGATCACCGCCCAACCGACTCAAGATCCGGCGCAGCAAGGCCAATTGATCCGATTCCGCATATACAACGAAGTTTCGCTTGTAACCCAAGCGCTCGATATGCTCCCGCAGCAATCGCGCGCCGAAACTGTGAAAAGTACAGACCACAGGGCGCGCAACCCGACCACTTCGTCCCTGGGCTCTGCGGTTCCTTTCCAACAGGGAGCTTACCCGCTCCAGCATTTCGCGCGCGGCCTTATTGGTAAATGTAACAGCTAAAATTTGATCCGGAGACACTCCTGTTGCGATCAAGTGGGCCATGCGATAGGTGATCACCCGGGTTTTCCCCGTGCCGGCCCCCGCCAATACCAATACCGGCCCTAGAAGCGTCTCGACCGCCTCCCGCTGCTCCGGATTCAGCACGCTCAGATCCACCATTGTGAGCGGCGCAGTGTAGAGGCCCTCCGCTGCCGTGCAAGCTCCGGTTCAACAGGTTCGTGCGCCCATAAAGGTTGACGCGCCATACCAGTCCGACTCAACCGGACTTCACGGAACACTTTCCGAATTCCGCTGACCGCGCTTCGGCCCAAGGTCTCCCATTACTCGCTAAACTGCCGCCCGATTCAGTGAATAGGCCGGGCCATCCAAGCACCGTGGGGACTAGCCAACGACCCGCACGGTCGGGCTGTCCCCAGCAACCCGATCGCAGCTTCGTCAAAGGCAACGCACTCCTGAACCTAACTCAGGGCGAAGTGAGGACGTAAAAACGCTGTCGGTGAGCAGAAGCAGTCGTGTCATGAAACAACACCGCTTCGGCCCCAAAAGTTCCCGAGCTGATCAATATCCAAGACTGTGTGACCGGGCCGATCGCCAGATCACTGCTGGCCCACAACCGATAGGCCGAGCCTGTCGGCCCAGAAAACTGCAGCACAACCGTGCCGTCTGGCATGCGTACCGGAGCCGCCAGGGCCAAAGGCGTGTTGGGCTGAACCGTCACCACCGCAGGGGAGCTCGCGTCGTCCCCATAGACATTAACGACTCGCAGCGTGTACATGCCTGCGTGTTCCACACCCACGTTAGGAATAACAAGGATAGCCCCGCTCGCACCCGGTAAGGGACGCCCATCCTTGTACCACTGGCAGATGGGCTCAGGCACGCCTCCAACTGCAGCTGCCAGCACCAACGTTTCCCCGGTTTGAAGGACTCGATTGGTCGGGGATGCAGCCACGTAGGCCGCTAATCCAGGCGTCCAATTCACCGGAGCAAATACCACGGACGCGTCCCGCAACACGGCCGCTTCCGCGGGCGTCAACTGACGGGACCACGGAACTCGTTGATCTACGGGCACCGGATTGGATCCCGACAAATCCATGCTCTGATACTCCCAGAAGCGCAACGTGCTCTTGTCCGTGAGCCCGCCATCCGTCCAGCCCGCAGGGCTGATGTGTCGGTCCAACCAGCAGTTGATCCACGCCACGTTGCCATAGGGATAACTATTGCCCCCATCGCGACCCAAACTCCAATTCACCAAGTCAGCCGAGGAGGCTGTTACCCGACAGTCTACAAACACAAACCCGAACGAACCCGCATCGGTGCGGGGCTGCGTGTACACGCCCGCTGCATTGTTGGCCCGGCGCAACGCTCGAATTTCGCAGTTTGTGAAATAACCGATGCCTGAACCCCAAATGAAATCCACGTCGCCGGCCACCAAGCATTTGTTAAAGAAACCGGCGCTCGACAGTGCCGAGTTAATCAGGATGGTATCCTGATAACTGTAGAAACTGCAGTGATCGAAAAGAATCCGAGCCCCCTGTACGCGGATAGCCTCCGCTTGGGACCCGCCTTGTGGGGTGCTGTTGCTAAAGGTCAGGTTCTTGAATACCAAATCATTGCCGCCGGCAAAGAACATGCAACGCGTGGCGGTACTCGCCAGACCCATTTGGAAGGTGTTGTTATTTGCGTAGGTCAACACGCTCTCGCGCCAACCTTCACCGATAAACGTAATTTGATTCTTGCCCGAGGGCACCCGGTTTATCTCCTCATAGACCCCTTTGCGAATCCGAACCGTGTAGGGAATCCCTGCTTGAATGGGAATCCAGTCAATCGCTCCCTGAACCGTAGCGAAATCGCCGCTGCCATCAGCAGCCACTACCACTTCCGAGGTGCTCCACGGATCCGGCAGCACGGCCTTGGTGGTAAATCTCCATACCTGCGGATCACTAATCCCAACGACACTGGCACCCAAACTGTCCCGGAAAAAGCCCGTCTCCATCAGGACGAAATACGTCGTGTTCGTCTTGAACACTCCCGCGCGCGGATAAATCGTGGCCATGTTCCCACGTACAAGTACCGGATAGGCATAATAATTGGCACCCCCAATAGTCCGCACCTGGGCCTGGTTCGGATGATTCAGACTCAAATCGATGGTCTCAACCACGTTGGTCCAAGTGTCGCATATCCACAAACGACCTGTCCCCAGGACTATATTGGTTGAGTTAAACCACACGCGCAGTAAGGTGTCCGTGCAAACATGTGGCTGATCATCCGGACTCACTTGCGTCCATTGCACCTGTGTCGAGGTCACAGTGACACTAATCGGATCGCTCCAAACGCTGCCACCGATATTGGAAACCTCCACCCGGTACAGACCTGCCTCGGAAGGCTGAAGGTTGGCCAGATCCAAGGTTGCTCGAGTTCCACCCGCTACTGGACTGGTGCCTTTATACCACTGGTAACTCAGATTCGGACGTCCGGAAGCCACCACCGTCAATGAGATAGACGTTCCCACCGGCGCAGTCACAGATTGGGGGCCGGTTAAAATCGTAGGGGGCACAATGACTGTAAGAACTGCTACATTGCTGGCCACACCGGCCACATTGGTCGCCACAATGGCATACAAACCTTCATCCCGAGGATACGAACAATCATCAATGCTCAGGCTGGTGGCGTTTGCCCCTGGGATGGGCATACCATCTTTGTACCATTGCACCCAGGGTGTCGGCACGCCTGCCACAGAAGGCGCAAACGTAGCGGTGCGGCCTTGCAAAACAGGCAAATCTGCAAGTCCCGTAATCACTGGTGCTACATGCCCGGCGCTGATTGTGACTGGCGCCGGGCTGCTGGTGACCACGCCGTACACGTTGCTAATCACCACCTGATAAAACCCGCTGTCCTGCAGGCGGGCGTTCAGAATGGTCAGCGTGGCGGTCTGCGTGCCCGTGTTGCGTCCGTCCTCCGCCAGCATTTGACCATCCTTCAACCACAGGTATATCAGTGGTGAGACACCCGAGGCGGAGACAGTCAACCTCACCGTACTGCCTTCCGGCCCCGCAAACCCATCTGGAGGATCCGTAATAAACGGTCTCGGATCCGTCGGTATCACCAACTCGATCGACGAAGTGGCCGGCTGATTGGTCAAGTAAGCGCCGGGCAGGTTTCCAGGGGTTTGCCCCAACACGAAATTAAAGCCAGTGCCGCCAAGTTGCTCATATCGAATGAGCGGCACCCGGGCGGGATATGTGTCGAACGTGATAGAGCCCAAAATGTCAACAGTGTTTTGACTGCCACCGGTAACCAAATTGGTCACCCAAACCACCGGTGCCACACCCAACACCGTCAAACCCAGCGCGGCATCCGACATCTCCAAGCGCATCAGCGGCTTCGAAGCCGAAGCCACCGTGTTGGTCACATACAATCGGCCGCCATTCACCACACGGATCACTGCGTTGGACCGCGTGTGCCGTCCCACTGTGACCCGATTTGCATACAATGCGCCGCCATCGACCTGCACAAAGCCAAAGGTCCCTTGCGCACTGGTGCTGTCCACTGCAGTATGTGCCAGTCGCAATTCTTCGTTTATACGCAGGAGGGCCTGAGGCCCACTCAGCAAAACATAGCCCACGTTGGGCGTGGCGTTGCCCGAACCGCCCAAAGATTGATTGCCCGCAATCAGCAGATTGACATCAAAGACCCCTTGGTCATAAGCCAGCACGCCCAAGTTCCATCTCGCGCCTGTGCCCGTCTGACTACCCGAAGTATCGCGCCCCAGACTCATCACATCCACCAGGGCATCGACATATCCACCGGTAAAATCGTTGGTTCCCACCGCGAACTGAGCCGAGGACCCAAAGTCCGCCATGTCACCCAAAGCCCACCAAGTTACCCGGGCTATTTCCCCACCCAGTCCACGAAACCGCGCCACCGGTTGGTAGCCAAGGAAATTCGGGTTGAACCGCATTGTGGCCGCGGCAGCCGAAGAGGCCTTAGACTTTCCAAATCCCATATTGTCCACGTAAAAGGCATTTGAAATCCCCAGATACAAGAAACTGCGAACATTGGCATGATTGCCAGCGCCCACGTATACGAGCTCCAAAGCATTGGTCACGGCCGGATTGGTCAAACAAAGCTCACGAGATAATGCATGCCGCAGCACCACAAGATTGGTTTTCGCGAGATAAAGTGAGCCCGCATTTCGCTGGGCGACAGCGTTTTCATAATGCACGGAGCCGATGCCCATTCCGTTCACATCCACCGCAAACAGATCCAACCCCTGCAAATCCAACGTCACATGCGAGCCGTTGGCACTCCATTGGCCCTGATTCAACACCAGATTCGCAGCCGCATTGGAGACCGTCATCGCATAACCCGAAACTGTAACAGTGCGTTGAACGGCACTGCCCGGATCTTGCAGTGTTCCGGCACGAAGGGTCCCTCGTACATCCAACCAGCCGGGCGCAGCTATTTGTAGGGCGTAATTAGCATTGGTACCGCCGAAGAATAATCCTTGAACCGTTTGTAAACTCGACAAACTCACTAACGTGGCCGGGGTGTCAAAAAAGAACACCGCATCCGTCGCACCCGGTATTTGCCCTGCCCCACCTGCGGTGATATTGGTCCAATTAGCCCCTGTTTCCCACCGACCATCCGACGCCGCGCCAGTCCATAGAATCGAATCCGCTGAGGCAATCGCGACCTTGAAAAACAGAGCTACTGCCAACAGAGCCCCTACCAATGAGGACCGAGTTTTCATGGCTAGAAAGAAAAGGGACAAGCTACCCGCCTCACGGCGCGTCCGACACTTCGGCCGATGGATTGAGGATTGTCTCGTGTGGTTCCACGCACAGAGCGCGCCTCATCTGAACCAAGTATGCAGCAGGTGCACATTTCGAGTGCCTTCTTTTTTGTGCATGTTACCCTGAAAAAAGAGCAACCCAACCTATGGTCGTCCCCGTAGCGAGCGCCGATTGTCGTTTGAGCACCAAGGAGAGCCCGCAGATTTGTGGCCCCCTCCACACGATTGCAATTCGGCTCAATAAACCAGGCATGGGCCACGCGCAACTGCTTCTACGCATCGCGGTTCCAAAACCGGTCGAACACGATACGTCCTGCATCTCCAGGTTGCAGCTCACTGAGTCTACAGCCGCTGCGCGACAAGAACCCAAACCCGCCGTCCAGATGTGTCCGGATCATGGTCCGAACACGGGGACCGAACTTTTTATCGGCCATGCAGCAGTCGAATGAGCTCCCAAGATCCCTAAAAAAAGGGCCACGGGCTCGAACGCAGGCCTCTGAACAGAACTTCGCATCGCCCGCTGGCGCTCGTGTTCCAAACGCTCGTCACAGATGTCCCACAGCGTCCGATGCATAGTGCCGATGCTCTCTTGAGACCGATGCCTGAGAAGGAATTGTGAACCCAGCGGAAAACGGACCAATCCAGCTCGTGTGCAAGCGCAAAGTGCCTCAATGAAAGTCCGCAAACAGAAACAGATGACCTTGATGTACAAATCAAATGTAGCTCACAGAGACTGCGAAGGCACTTCGCTATATTCGCCTGCACTGCAACCCATCGCCCATAAACAGCGCGGGCCAGCCTTGTGATGGCCGGCCCGCACCAGAATCATAGGTTTACATCCCGAGACTCTTTTCTTACACGCGCCGACGCCAACAAAGCCAGATCGCTGCCAGGCCGCCCAGTCCCAGAAGCGCTGGCAACCCCGGTTCTGGAATCGGCGCCACGTCCCAGTACTCAGTTCCAATGCGAATTTCGTCCACTTGGATGGAACTATATCCCACAGTCGCGTTGAAATTGCCGCCAAACAAACGGATGATGTTGAACACGTAATCCCTATCGTTCGACGCTTGGAACTGAATCGGTGTGAGCGTCATATTGGCAGAATTGATGTCCGGTTCCACGGTGAGGTTGGCCGGATTGAGCCAAACATAGACCTTATCCGCTTGCGCGGCGTTGGTATGGGGACCAATTCCCGGGCTGTGATCAATTCGAATCACCATGAACGTTGGGGGCTGATTGGTCATTAACACTGTGGACGTGACCTGTTGCGCCGCGGCCCCGCGGTTCAAGACGGCCCAAGTATCCACGTTCCGGTTGGGATCGATTCCCGTGGTGTTCTCAGAGCCACGACCAAAGGAAAGGTGCTCATTGCCTTGTGCTGTGCTCCCCGGAGTGGCATTGTAAAAAAACTGAAGGGCGCCGACCCCGCGACCATAGTAGGATGTCTTTCCATCTGGAGCATTGTATGTATATGGTGGCCCCACACGTAAGGCTAAGACACTGGCCCACGTCGTCGTGGGTGAAGAGTCCAATCCTCGGTAAAAGTCCAGATTCCGTCGAGGCGCCGCATTCCCGTTAACTCCACCGGGAAAGTTATCTCCCTCCGGCCTTCCATCGCCTGTCACCCAAACCCGATGACCCGAGGTCACAAGTACGTTTCCGAAGGCATCCGTGTAGCTGAAACTCCCTGCAACGATTGCGGAGTTTGCCACAGCATTTGCGTCCCCAAGCCATGCGGTCGAAAAACCAAAACCGCCCGACTGGCCTACCAAACTTTGACCTGGCGTATAATCAAATCCTTCATAGGCCAGCAACACGGCACGGGCTGTCGACGCTGCCGTCAGGAGAGCCGAGCAGATCAGTGAGATTCCAAGACGTTGCTGCATCATGGCTGCAATCGGAGGATTCAGGGTTTGCGCACGGTGCGTTTGTTCACGTCAGTTCCAAACGTCTACAATTCCTCTAACAGCGTTTGTCATTAAATCAAATGTCATTCCTGATAAAACGATTGCCAGAAGTGACAAACAGATGCCGGCCGGCGGCTGGCATCTTTAAAGAGGATGATGCACACGGGTTAGAGAGTCGTCTTGACCCAATTTTGCCCCCTGCTTGCGAAGGAACCATCCAAGGGATAACTGGATGCAACGGAGTACCGGGCGTAAGGTCGAGCTATGAAGCACCGGTGAGCCAGCTCTTGAACGGCCTCCTGCCAGCTCGGGCCATCTTCAATGTCACGTTTATGGGTCGCCTGGTGGATTCAGTGCCACAATCACCGGGCCACCCGTTCCAGAACGCGCCCAAACAGAGATCAATCGGTGGGAAGCCGGAGGAGCTTTTCCGCCCTTGTGAGCCAGTTGAGTTGCTAATCGCCAGAACCGGGGCCGGCAAACCGGGCGAAATGTTTGAGAATCTAAAAGGCGTTTGGATTGGCAAACCTCGCCTCCAGAGAGGTCGTGATCCACGCACAACCCGCCGTCCTTAGAGTGTCAGTGCGGGTCGGTGCCCAATCACCACTGCCAGGAAGTCGCTTTCGCCACGGTCAGGTCCGCGGGGACGACCCCGACTAGACGCAAGGCCGATGTCATGTCCGGGTCCCGCCCCGGCCCCTGCCATTAGCCTTGCTCATTCCGCCCCGAGATACAGTACTTGCTCATCCTCAGGCGCAATCCGGTGTGCTTCCTCTAGAGTCGCTGGTCCAGTCAACGGCGGATTTCCACCAAGCCTTGGCGATCGCCCCTGATGTGGTATCCATGGGCACTAAACCAAAGAGGCCATCCGGGGTCGCTGAAGTATGGAATTCGGCTGATCTCCCTATAATTCCCGCAGGTGATCCGAACTCGAGGGTACTCCAGGGATAGGATCCCGTAGCTGCTCATAAGTAGCAGCCTCAGCCATGGGGAGTTGCGTTCGCACCCGGCGTCGGCCCCGGCCTCATCCAACACGGGAACCAACTGCCGGATCTGCTTGTGGGCCCAGGGACAACCTTCCTGACCATTGCGGCGCGCCCATCGCTTGGAGGGTTGCTGATCAGGATCAAAAAGTAGCAAACGCGCACCTCGGCTAAGAAGTCCCCAATGGCGCCCTCTCACTCAGGGGCCAGATCGCCATGTACCCGCCTATCTTCCCAAGCACGACCATTTCGTGTGAAGTGGACCGGTGGGCTGTTGACGAGGGCGACGAAGGTTCAACGCCGTAGCAGCGGGCTGCTGTTGAAACACCATGATGGGCCAAACTGTTGGGACCCATCCCAATTGCCGCGGTCGTTTTGACAACGCTTTGTCTGTCGCCGAACCTCAGGAGGCCTGCTCCCTGCGCCCTACTCGGCACTGCCGGTACCGATGCTCGAAGGCAGACAGCGAGCCAATGCCCCGCAGCTGACCCGAGGAATCGAACTTGCGGCCGAACAATCACTCCGCTGCCCACTCTCGCGCAGTGTCCGGCCACCATCCTGCAGATTGCCTCGCTGAAACATCCGAGGCGCCAAAACCTTGGGTCCTTCCTGGAAACGATCCCCTAAGTCAACCAGCTATATCTCCCCAAGGTCCCCTCAAACGGAGAATTCGCCTCGCAAATCATTCCAGCGTTTTGACAAAAGATGGCAAGGGCCGATCGGCCAGCGCAGGATGATCCGCCTTGGGCGGCCAGTGTGCATCCTTGAAAAGGCCCTTCAGGCAAAGGACCTGCACTGGCTCCACATGGAAGAGTTGGGACAGCCGGTTTATTCAGGTGTGGACGGGCATCGGAAATGTCCGCCGCGTGACCAAAATCAATGATGGGGTGCCCGCGCACCATTAAATGTGTAGTCGTTGGGTCAGCCCGAAGCAAATGTTCGCAGGCGTTGCGATCTGGTCAGCTTCTCAGTAGCTTCCCTGCATGCACCGTCGGTCTCCATTGTGGCTTTCGTGCCTTCAATCCCTGAGCTGCGTGTTGATCGGCCTCTCGGACATAGGGTTGGCTGAGCCGCATCACATGATCCGCTTTGATCGCCCTGCCGAGCAGTGGGTGGAAGCGTTGCCTGTCGGCAACGGTAAACTCGGCGCGATGATCTTCGGCGGCATCAGACGAGAGCGCATACAATTGAACGAGGATTCCATCTGGGCGGGTCCTCCAGTGCCGGAGAACGCTGATGATCTCGGCCCCAAGCTGGCAGACATTCGCAAGCTGTTTTTCGAAGGCCGCAATGCCGAGGGCGAGGAGCGCGTTGCTCGTGAAATCCTCGTACCGGAGATCAATCCCCGCTCTTACCAGACGTTGGGCGATCTTTGGATTGAACATTTGGAAGCCGGCGAAACCTTTTTCCCGATGCATTTGACTGCCTGGCGTCGCTCGCCGGAAAACGCGCCCTTGGAGGCTGCGATACATCAGCCGGGATTCTCTTCCGCCAAGTGGCACCCGGCGGAACGGTTCGAGCAGCGGCACGTGCCGGCCCATCGAACGATTCTTTTTCGAACGGAGTTCCATCTTACAGCCGAACAATTGCGTGCGATTCGGAGCCCCCTCGTTTTGGCCCTGGACCCGATTGATGATCAGAGCGTGGTGTATTTGAACGGCTCGGAAATCGGTCGGACCACCCGCTGGAACCGGCCGTATCAGATCCATCTTCCGTCTCTCTCTGCTGGCACCCACGTATTGGTGGTTCAAGTCACCAACACGGGTGGGCCCGGCCATTTCGCGCGGCAGGTGCGCCTGGAGGCCGCGGAGGCCATTGAACCTGGCTACGACCGGTGGTTGGACCTGCAAACTGCTGTGGTCACCACGCACTACACGTGGAAAAGCAACGCGTTTGTCCGTGAAGCATTTGCGTCGGCGCCTGATCAGGTGCTCGCCATCCGAATCTCTTCGCGCCAGCCGCGCCAGTTAAATGTAAGAATCCGACTGGACCGGCCTGCCGATTACACCACAAAAGTACGGGGTGCCCGGATGTTGGCCATGGAAGGCCGGGCCCAGCACAACGGCCGGCATATGGGCGTGCGCTGGGTCGCTCTGTTACGAGTTCAACCTGAGGGCGGTTCCGTACGGCCTGAAGGTTCCTCGCTAGTGGTGCGGCGCGCTGACGCAGCGCGGCTGCTCTTAGCTGCTGCCACGGACTATCACTTTGATGATCCCCAGCGGCCTTTGACACAAGATTTGTATGCAGTGTGTCGGGCCCGAGTCGAGCGTGCCGCAGCCCGACCCTGGACTGAACTGAAAGCCCGCGCCGTTGAGGAGCATCGGTCATGGTTCGACCGCTGCAGCCTGGAGCTTGGAACCACTCCGGTCGACCGGCTCCGTATGCCAACTCCGGCCCGTTTGGAAAAATTTCGGAAGGATCCGGAAGATCCCGACCTGATTGAGACGTATTTCCAGTTCGGTCGCTACCTGCTGATTGCCAGTTCGCGCCCCGGCTCGCTACCAGCCAACTTGCAGGGATTGTGGAACGAACATCTGACGGCGCCTTGGAACGCAGATTACCATATCAACATCAACTTGCAAATGAACTATTGGCCGGCAGAAGTAACCGGCTTGTCAGAGTTGACCGAGCCATTCTTCCGGTTGCTTCAAGGTCTGCGCCGAAGCGGTGGCCAACTGGCGCGGAAACTGGGCTGCCGCGGCTTTGCTGCTTCACACACCACGGACGCCTGGATGTGGGCGGCATTGATCGGCTCCCCGGGGTACGGCATGTGGCCGCTCGGCGCCGCCTGGTGCACGGCGCACGCGATGGAGCATTACCGATTCACGGGCGATCGCCAGTTTCTCGAAAAAGTCGGTTATCCGTTACTCCGTGAGTCTGCAGCCTTCCTGTTGGACTGGTTGGTAGAGGACCCCCAAACGGGGCAACTGGTTTCCGGACCGACTACCTCTCCCGAGAACACCTATCTCTACCGAGGCCGACGTCTGACTCTGGCCATGGGCAACGCCATGGACCAGATGATCATCCGGGAGAACTTTGAGAATCTCCTTGAAGCCGCCGCTGTGCTTCAAAAGCAAGATTCAATTTTGGAAGAAGTCCGGCTCGCTCTGCCGCGCCTGGCATCGCCCAAGGTCGGCCCCGATGGCCGGCTCCTCGAATGGGGTCAACCTTACGAAGAGGCCGAACCCGGACATCGCCACATTTCCCATCTTTATGGACTGCATCCCGGAAACCTCATCAATCCGTGGGATACACCGGAGCTTGTTCCTGCAGCGCGCAAGGTGCTTGAAGAGCGACTGCGGCACGGAGGGGGTCACACAGGTTGGAGCCGTGCCTGGATCATCAATTTCTATGCGCGCTTGCAAGATGGCCAAAAAGCTTGGGAAAATCTTTGTGCCCTGTTGCGACAGTCCACCCTGCCCAACCTGTTCGATACACACCCACCCTTCCAGATCGATGGCAACTTTGGCGGCTGCGCCGGCATTGCCGAAATGTTGCTCCAAAGCCATGATCGGCAAGGGACGCTGCGCCTGCTACCGGCCTTACCCCCGGCCTGGCCTCATGGTGAAGTCCGCGGGCTTCGAGCTCGCGGCGGATTCGTGGTGGACGTCCGTTGGCAACACGGACGACCGGAATACGTGCGGATTCAATCTTTGCTAGGGCGCACATGCCGTGTGGCATGGCAGGACCAGATGGCAGAATGGCCGACGCACCCAGGCGAGATTTTGGAACTGGATGGACAACTCAACCGGTTACGATGATTCACGCGCTGTGAAGCGCAACCACAAACCGAGATTCAGGATCGCAACCAAGGTTTGAGCCGGCTCCTTTCTCCATCGGGAAGTCTCCGGATGGCTCCGGCAATGAAACGGCCATCATCCAAAACGATGGCCCGGATTCCGCCACCTCGGGTTGCAAGGACGCCAACACTGATCCATGGGAACCGGTCAGAACCAGCGCAGGCCAACAGTGTGCCCAAGCTCGGTCGGCCTTGCACAAGCATGGTGGCGCATGAACGATAGGTCTATGTTTACGCGGATCCTTGTTAGCTTGCTCGCTCTCGGTGTTTGGCGGCCACTGGCTGTTTGCGGCGAGTCATCCTTGGCCGCTCTGCCCGGTCTGAGCATTCGTGATGTGGCCTCACTCCGTTCCGTCACGGCTGCAGCCGTCTCGCCGAACGGTCGGCACGTGGCCTTCTTGCGGCAGGTCCCACGCGATTTGGAAAATGAACCTGACGGCCCAGCATGGAGCGAGCTCTGGGTTTTAGACACCGATTCCGGGCGGGAGCGACCCTTTATCACCGGACAGGTTGAAATCACCCAGATCAACTGGACGCCGGACAGTCAGCAAATCGCTTTTTTAGCCAAGCGAGGTCAGGACAAGCATCGGTCTCTTTACATGATCGCCATCGACGGCGGAGAAGCCCGGAAAGCGCTGGAGCTCGGTGCAGACATACAAAGCTATGCGATTGCTCCGGACGGTCGTCGTGTGGTTGTGGTGGCGCCGGAACCGGAGCGGCCTGACCGCAAAAAACAGAAAGACAAGGGATTCAACCAAGAGGTGTTCGAAGAAGACTGGTCGGATCAAAAGCTCTGGGTGCTGACCTTGTTTGAAAAGAGCCGAGAGCCTCAACCGCTACCCTTGCAGGGCCATGTGCACCGCGTGGAGTGGCGTCCCGGATACGACCATCTGGCAGTGAGTTTGTCACCGTCACCCTCCGTCGATGATGCTTACGTCCGGCAACGCCTTCGAATTGTGCATGCCAATACCGGGGAAATCCTTCTCAAGGTCGAGAATCCCGGGAAACTAAAGCTCTTCCGTTGGAGTCCGGATGGTCAGCGGCTGGTGATGATTTGTGCCGCAGACGTCCATGATCCTTCGCCGGGGCGGCTCATGCAGGTTGACCTCCTAGATGGATCCCTAACCGATCTCATGCCGAACCACCCAGGCCAGATCGAGGATTGCGCGTGGGCCGCTCCACACCGTCTCATCGCAACCAGCAGTGAAGGCGTCTTTTCCGTGGTGTACCAACTCCGTTTCGACACCGCGCCGATACAATGCCAGAGGCTGTTCGGCCCGGACGGGCCGGTGTTGGATTCACCCTCCAGCGACGACGAGGGTAACGTCGTGGCATTCCTTGGCCAAAGTCCCCTCCATCCAAGTGAGCTCTTTCTGCTCCGCCCCGGACAACGCGAACCCCGTCGGGTCACCGAAAGCAACCCTTGGCTCGTCCAACGTCGGTTGGCCCGGCAGGAGTTGATCCGCCACAAGGCTCGAGACGGTCTAGAACTGGAGGGCATTCTGATTCGACGCCTCGGGGATGACGGTCGGCCCGGTCCTGTAATCCTGTCGGTCCATGGTGGACCTGAAGCCCACGTCCGCCATGGTTGGCTCACCACCTACAGCCTTCCGGGCCAGGTCGCTGCGGCCCGAGGCATGGCTGTCTTTTACCCGAACTATCGTGGCAGCACCGGCCGGGGCGTGGCCTTTTCCAAACTAGGTCAGGGCGATGCAGCAGGCCGGGAGTTTGACGACTTGGTTGACGCTGTGGATCACTTGATCGCCATCGGTGTAGCCGACTCCAATCGTGTGGGAGTGACAGGTGGGTCTTACGGCGGATATGCCACGGCTTGGTGCGCCACCCGCTATTCGCACCGGTTTGCTGCCGGGGTGATGTTTGTAGGCATCAGCGATAAAATCTCCAAGGTGGGCACCACGGACATTCCGGACGAAGAGTACTACGTACACGCCTTGCAACGACCGTGGGAGCAATGGCAGTTCCTGTTGGAGCGCAGCCCAATTTATCATGCCGGTCACTGCCGCACCCCCTTGCTCATCCTCCATGGCAAAGACGACCCTCGAGTACATGTGAGCCAGTCGCTTGAAATGTACCGTCACTTGAAACTTCGCAGTCAGGCGCCCGTGAGGCTGATTTTGTATCCCGGGGAAGGTCACGGCAATCGCCGCGCTGCAGCCCGGTACGATTATCACATGCGCATGGTGGAATGGTTTGAACACTACCTAATGGGTCCCGGCGGTTCACCCCCCGCTTGGAAGCTAGATTACGGCCTCAAACTCGAATCCGGGGACTAAGGGTCCGGTCCGCTCGGCACCGAGCTCTTCAGCCGGGAGGCTGTTCAAGCCACGCGAATCTATTTGCGCCCTGCACTTGGCATCCCTCTTGCATGAACTGGACAGAGTCGTGGGATCAGCCAGATTGTTTGCGGGAACATATGCTCGCGATTAATCACAGCGCATTGCAGGGAGTACGGCAACCGGCAAGCCACCTCCTGCATAGCAACGGGTGCCATGGCTGATGTATTTGCCCAAAGCACCCTCGAGCAGATCCGTGCCGCCAATGACATTGTGGAGGTCATTGGCTCATACCTGCCGCTGAAACGGCGCGGTGCGAACTTTTTGGCTCTGTGCCCTTTTCACAAGGAAAAGACCCCTAGTTTTCATGTGCATCCTCAACGGCAGATCTTTCACTGCTTCGGGTGTCACAAGGGAGGAGACGTCTTCACCTTTGTACAAGAGTACGAAAGCGTCAGCTTTCCCGAAGCTGTGCGTCGGCTGGCGGAGCGCGCTGGAATCCCCCTGGCTTGGGACACCGATCCCCGGAACCGGGCCAAACGCGAGCTGAAGGAACGGCTCTTCGATCTAATGGAGCAAATCACCCGCCGCTGGCAAAATGTGCTAGTACGAGAACCTGCCGGACAAGCCGCTCGCGAGTATCTGGCCCGCCGGGGCGTTTCCGCGGAAGCCATCCGGCTATTCCGACTTGGTGCAGCACCCGACGCCTGGGAGGATACCGTCAACTGGGCTCGGAACAAAGGCTACGACTTGGAGTTGGTCGAGCAGGCTGGTTTGATCATCCGACGGGACGATGGCAGCGGCTACTACGACCGGTTTCGAGGTCGTCTGATCTTTCCCATCTGCGACGAGCAGGGCCGGGTGATCGCCTTCAGCGGCCGCGTGCTGGTCTCCGAAACGCAGACTGCCAAATATGTAAATTCCCCCGAAACACCCCTGTTTCGCAAAGGCCGGATTTTTTATGGCTTGGACAAAACGAAACGGGCCATCTTGGATGCGGGTCATGCGGTCATCTGCGAGGGCCAGCTTGATCTAATTGCATGTTACGAGGCAGGCGTGCGCAACGTGGTGGCTCCGCTGGGCACCGCCTTCACTTTGGACCACGCGCTGATTCTGCGGCGGTATGTGCCAGAAGTGATCCTGTGTTTTGATTCAGACGAGGCCGGTCAGAATGCCATGGCGCGCGCCGTGGAAATACTGCTGGAAGCTGGTCTGGTGGTTCGTGCAGCCGTGGTTCCGCCCCCGGACGATCCCGACAGCTACATCCGCGCTCACGGTCCTGAGCCGTTTCGCCGTCTCATCCAAGGGGCTGAGGATTTCTTTCAATATTTTCTGAAACGCCAGTGCCGCGTACATGATGTCAACACGGATCGCGGACGGCTCAGCATCTTGCGCGAGATGGGTCAATTGGTCCTAAAGACCCAGAACGACATGCTGATCGAAACACACGCTCGTCTTACGGCAATGGTGCTCGGAGTCAGTCCCCAAGCTGTCCTGACCGAATTTCGGAAAATGGCTGCTTCAGCCGAGGCCCATGCACAACGCGGCATTTCCGATGCTCCTGCCTCCCCGGCCCCATTCTCTGCACCCGCACCTTTGGAGGAATGGCTTCTCCGTTTGGTGCTGCAACATGCGACCTTCATCCCATGGCTTGAAAAGAACCTGTCGCTGGATTGGCTCCAACACGAAGGTACGCGCCGCATTGTCCAAATGTGCATGCACTTACATCGCGAGGGACGCCCCCTTGGTCCAACCGACCTGATGCAAGCGTTGCCCGAGCCAAACCTTCAATCGCTGATCAGCGCCTACGCGGTCGAAGACAGGCCCATCCCTCATCCACACCAACAGATTCGGGACGTGGTCCAGCGTCTGCGCAATGCGCACCTGGACCGAAGGATCCAGGCCTGCGCCACACGGATTGGCCACGCCCAACTGACAGAGGAAGAGCGCATCGCGCTGCTCCAGGAAATCCAAGTTTGCCGCAACGAAAAACGCGCAGAGCTGCCGCTGCCGGAAGGTTGGACTGGTTAAAAGAGGCCAGCACTTTGGGGCCAGTTGTAACCAGGCCGCCCGTTCAAACCCCTGAACAAAACTGCGGATGCCCACGCAACGCTTCCCATATCCTATCCGCAGACCATGGGAGCAAGGGATCCCCCCAATGCGGTGGCCACTTGGACAAGACCTGTTGCATCCGTTCGAGCCAGCGTCCATCCAGAGGGCGATCCAACCATGTCAACTCACTCGCGGCCACTGTCGTTTCCTCCTTGCCTTCGACCGGTCGGCCATGCCCTACAAACCACCCGGCCAACAACATGGCTGTGCGAACCCGGTTGCTGCGAGAGTAAGTCGTCAAGACACAGGGATGCTCGGGCTCCAGTCGCTCTCGCAATTGTTGAAAAACATCCAAGGTCCAAAGAGCAGGATCGCGCCGTGGCGAAAAAGGGTCGTACGCGACTCCATCCGGCCCCGGGCCCCTACAATCTCGATTGCCCAAGAACGTTCGGAAGTCTCCCTCCACAAACACCCAATCCACCTGGGCGTTCCCGATCCGACCTCGATACCTGCCCGAGCCCAGAAATTCGTCCAGCAAAGATTCGAAGCCCGCCAGGTAACCGAGTGCCTCAGCGTGCACTCGCGCGAACCGCAACGCTGTCAGACTGACATCAAAGCTCCATAGACAAAGCCGGACAGCCTGGCTCGAAGCCGCTCGTAAAATGGCCAACGCATTGGCAGCCCCACCCAATCCCACGTCCCATATCACGACTGGCCTGTGCCGGATACGTTTAAACAAGCGCGGCAACTGCAATTGCTCCACGTGGAGTTGCCAAGCCTCGTTTTCGGGCCCTGCGCCGGGATGCATCACTTCGCCAAGCCGGCAGTCTCGAAGTGCCCATACCCCCGCCGATACCTGCACCAGCTCAAAAAACCCATTCTGCTCAAAGCTCATGACGCACGGCGAGACCCTGCCTTGGAAATATCCTCATGAAAAGGAATTTGGTGGAGCCGAGGGGATTCGAACCCCTGACCTTCTCATTGCGAACGAGACGCTCTACCAACTGAGCTACGACCCCACCTGCATTTGCCAGCTTCACCAGCGGCCGACCTTGCCCGGCGAAGTCCACCGAGTAACGATGAACTCCACGGTTTATTGATAGTATGGCCCGTCCCCAGTTCCCTGCAAGTCCTTTCCCAACTGCATCTTCATCGGTCTCAATTGTTTGGTTGTGCGGCTCTGATCGAGATGGCATGCGCCTCAAGGGATTCCGGTCACGGAGCAACAGTTAGTGACCCCTATGTAGCTTTCCCAAGTCCGTCCGGCCTTCATACACCGTGCCAATACGTTTCGCCTCTGAAAAATAAATAACCTCGTTCGGTGATTCATAAAAACAATCGCATTTCGCCGCATGCCTCTGCTAGCCGCGTCAGTTGGCGTGCTGCACAACTTGGGCCGGAGGTCTCCTGTACCTCCGGATCCCCCTCAAGCCTTCACAAAAGTCTTTGTCTCCGCCCAGTCTCATAGCCTGGGCCATCCACACAAGGCAACCCGGCCCAGCCCACGCAAGCCCCACCCAGACACGCCGGTCCAAGGCAAAACAAACTGCCAGGCTCCACAGCGTGCATTATTCAACGGGAACTCTCTAGTCCTGCTCGCCACCCGTACCTGACCCTTTGCAAAATCCGTCAACAAGCGGTAGGCTGAGAAACGTGGCTACCTTGGAAGTGATCATGTGACATGTCCGACAATGTAACCGCAGGACAAGGGCAATCAACCAGAGGCAGGGTCATGAGCGAGGCCGAGCTGCACCAGTTGGGCATCCCCAGCGGCGAGCCATTACAACAGGCTCAGGCATTGGTGCAACTTTGGCAAGCCAAGGGACGCGACCCGGAACAAATTCGTTCTGACCTGCAAGCGCTTTTGGCAGATCCAGAACCGTTCCGGGGCGACCCCGAACGTGGGGCTCTAGCTCGGAGTCTCACCGCTGCTCCGATCTCGACCTTGCGAAACGCCAAGGGGGCGCCCTGGCGTCAATGGGGTCAAAAGTTGGACGCCGAGGCGGTCCAACAAATGGAACGGGCCTGCCAATTACCCATTGCCCTGGCCGGAGCCCTCATGCCAGATGCCCATGTTGGTTACGGATTGCCCATCGGCGGTGTACTTGCGACCGACAATGCAGTCATTCCTTTTGGTGTCGGAGTGGACATCGCCTGCCGCATGAAATTAAGCGTCTTGGATCTGCCTTTGGAATCCTTGGAAAAGAAGAAAGATCGGCTGATCCGCGCAATCGAGGCCGAAACCCGCTTCGGCGTGGGCGCCACTTTCCAAAGCCGGCGTGAACATCCGGTCATGGACGAAGATTGGTCAGTCAGTCCCGTGACCAAACAATACAAGGATCGTGCTTGGGCACAACTCGGCACCAGCGGCAGCGGCAATCACTTCGTGGAGTTTGGGGTGTTGACGCTCCACGAGTCGATCCGCGGCCTGCCCCCTGGCCAATATGTAGCTCTCCTTAGCCACAGCGGCAGTCGGGGTACCGGCGCCGCCGTTTGCGAACACTACAGTCGCGTGGCCCAAGCAAAGCACCCGCGGTTGCCCAAGGAGCTGCGACATTTGGCTTGGCTAAGTCTCGATTCCGAAGAGGGTCAGGAGTATTGGGCCGCCATGGAATTAATGGGCCGCTACGCGGCGGCCAACCATGCTTGCATTCATCGGCACATCGCCCGAAATCTCGGCGTGTCAATCTTGCTTGACCTTGAAAACCATCACAACTTCGCTTGGAAAGAACGCCACCGAATCGGCGGTGTCGAGCGCGAGGTCATTGTTCACCGCAAGGGAGCCACACCAGCCGGATCGGGCGTACTGGGTATCATCCCGGGATCCATGGCCTCGCCCGCATTTGTTGTCCGGGGCAAGGGAAACCCTTCGTCGCTCTTCTCGGCCGCGCACGGCGCAGGTCGGGTCATGAGTCGGACGGCCGCAATGAAGCGCTTTAACTGGAAAGAAGTCCAACGGTACCTCCAAGAGCGCGGAATCACCTTGATCTCAGCCGGGCTCGATGAAGTGCCCATGGTGTACAAGGACATCCACGAAGTGATGGCAGCTCAGTCGGACTTGGTGGAGATTGTCGCACAATTTGACCCGCGCTTAGTGAAAATGGCACCACACGGCGAACGTCCCGAGGATTGATCCAGCGCTCTCCACCACCGCCGTGCCGCAAAAAGCGATCGGTAGAGAGTATCCAAGCTTATCACCAAAAAGCTGCGCACGGGTGCTTGCATCAGGTTCGACAAAAACCGCCGTGACCTTTTTCCCACCCACGAAAGCGCGATCCCGTACATTGCAGCAACGCGCCCGGAAGAGACAGGTAATTCTGTGCATTTGCATGCGCACCCTCGGATCCCCTGCGTGAGTTGCACCCAACTAAAGGGACTGTCAAAACCCACCTTCGCCTAATCCCAAGACATGAAACAACCAGACCCCTAATACGGGAAAAGCTTCAAAAGGCTAACACCCTCCTGAACTTTCTCAGAGCCACCAAATTCGATAAATATCACATCCCGCGCAAAGCTTGGTTAGGACCACAACGAACCTATTCGCAAATCACAGGTTCGCCTAATCCACCGGAATCGCTCAAAAATGGAAGGCGCAGGAAATCCTGCGCCTTCGTATATACCAGTATGAATCTTCCCTCAGCTTCGCCGCATGCATCCCCGCATCAGCAAGAACAGCAATCCGCCGGCCACTCCCAAGGCGAGTACGTTCGGTTCCGGCACGACCGCTTCAATTTGCGCGGCGAAATTCATCGGAATGCCCCACCGGTTGGTCTTTAACAACCAACCCCCGTTGAGTGGGTCATTCTCCCAATAACTGGTATAATTCCAGCCTGTTGTCGGCGGATCATAAATGTCCACCCCAGCACTCTCCCCCGCTCCCGCGTTCACGTTGCGAAATTGGACGCTCCAGGTAAATGTGTTGGGTACAATCACCGGATTCCCAGCATTTCCCGTCAACAACGTGGCGTAATCGAGAAGAATGGTTTGACGAGCTGATGCCATGACATTAAACCAACCGCTATCATACAGTAAGGTGCCTGGGGCAATGAACGCGTTGTGACTGGCGTAAAAAGCGTCATTGGCGTAGAATCGAACCCTAATCTGCTCGTCGCCCGAAAAGTTCTCGCCCCAATACTGAAACCGGAACAGGGAAATCATTCTCTCCGGACCGGGAGCCAAAAGGATCTCGTCACCCACCTCAAGGGAGCCAGTGTTGAAACGAATGAGCTGGTCGTTCGTGGAATTGTCGTAAACCAGCGTTTGACCCATCGCGGCTGAGATCCCCACGGCCACAACAAAGCCGGCAAGAAGCGCGCTAAGCATCTTCATGGTTGCTGTTCTTAGCTCAGAGTTAATTCCGCGACCTCTCAAGACCTTTCATTTCGGAGCCTATCCTGCAAGTGAAAGTCTGTCAACGCTTTTTCTGCCTGTGACCAAACTGTTTCCGAAGGGCTATCCAACGACCCTACGCTCCGGACAAGGAGCGTCCATGGGCGCTCAGGCCCATGCCTCGCCTGGTCAGCACGGTGGCACTTTCCGAATCACCGGTTGCAAGTCTCATTGCCGCTGCTAGCTCGTCCCCTGAATATTGCAATCCCACAAGGCATCGGGACAGCCCGACGCCCACCTCTCCACGCAAGCTCAATTGTTCAACCCATCGCTGGCTCATCTCTCGGAGTTCTCCTCCCAGAAAACCAAAACTGCTTCATCAACCCCAGCGAACACAGCCCTGCACCCAAAGTGGGTCCAACCTTCACCAGCTCTTAACGGGATAGTCGAGAAGCTGTATCAGGAATGCCCAACTCTGTGGCACAATCTGCGGCATTGAACGGTATCAGATGGTTTGCTTCAATGTGGAGCGTCATGAAGGTATCGACACCCACCCTTGCGCCGCATGCATGGTCGGAGCGCCGCCAAGCTGCGCTGCTCACTCTTTTGGGAGATGAGGATCCCGCGGTGTTTTCAGCCGTTCGCGAGCATTTGGTGACGCACGGCGCCGCAGCGCTCGGTTGGTTGCGGTCGCATTTGGCATGCACGGATCCCATGGTGCGCAAGCGGGTGCGCGCGATTGTCACTGATATTGAGCGCCACCTGGCCGATGATCAGTTTTTGCAGTTTTGTTTGCGCAGTCCCGATCATTTGGATCTCGAGCGAGGCGCTTTACTCCTGGCACGAACGCGAGATCCGGAAGTCAACCTCGAAGGCTACCATGCGTTGCTGGAAAGTTACGCAGCCTCCTTACGCGAGCGAATCAAGCCACGAAGCCATGCGCGTACTCGGATTCACCTGGTCAATTCTTTCTTTTACAACGACCTGGGAATTCTCAGCACGGATGAATTCGCCTTAAGACCGGACAGCACCTACTTGAACACTGTTCTCCACAAAGGTGTGGCCAGCCCGATTGCTGCCGGTATCTTGTACTTGATTTTGGGCCGTCGTTTAGATCTGCCGCTGAGCGGTGTTTATTTGCCGGGCCTGTTTCTGTGCCGGTATCAAACCTCAACTGCCGAGATCTTTATTGAAGCTTCCGGTGCGGGTGCCCTACTGAGCCGAGCCACAGCCCTGCGCCGAGCTCGGTCGCGCATGCCGGATGCCACCGAAGCGGATCTAAAGCCGGCTACGTCCCGTCAGTTGTTGGCTGCCATGTGCGCCCAACTGTATGCGGCGCATTCAAGTTCGGGTGAAACAGTGGAAGCAGCACGGTTGCGGCGGTATCAGTTGGCCTTGGAACGGGAGAGGGCTTGACTCGGTTGCACAGGGATGCTCCCAAACGCGAACCCTCCGTGATTAAACATGCGCTCTGTCCTGCGGCGGTTTCGGCGACTTTCGCCCGAAGAAAAGGAGCGGCGAAGGTTTTACCTCCTGCCCGGTATGGGAGGACGCGCGTTTTACCGGAAGCAACGCCGCATTCGCATGATTGCTTTGGGAGTCGGATTGGTCGTATCGGCCTTAGTGGTGTTGTTGCTTTATCTCTTGAATAACTATTACGCTTTTCCCAGATAAAACCGCGTATTTCGAGAGGTTGCCATGCTTCGCGACCTTGCGCGTGTTCAGCGCGAATGCGTCTGCCCGCACGTCACATAAACCAATCTAAATCCCATGGGCTCCCGGGAAGATGCGGTTCGTTATGTGGTGCTAATGGCCGGCGGTCGAGGCGAGCGGTTTTGGCCGTTGAGTCGCCGCCGCATGCCCAAGCATTTGCTCCCGTTATGGGAGGGACACTCCCTCCTTCAAAGGACCGTGGAGCGAGTTGAACCCCTAGTTCCGATTTCGCAGATCCTTGTGGTCACCACGGCGGAGCAAGCTCGCATCGTCCGACGCCAACTTCCCTTCCTGCCGCGAGAGAATCTAATTGTCGAACCGGCTGGACGGGATACCGCACCCGCCGTCACTCTGAGTGCAGCCATCGTGGGTGCTCGCAGCTCCAATGCCGTCATGGCCATGCTGCCCGCCGATCACTGGATCGGTGATACGGAGCGATTTCGCAACACTCTGGCCGATGCTTTGGATCTCGCTGCGCAACATCCCGTAATAGTGACCCTGGGCATTTGCCCAACCGAACCCGCCACCGGCTACGGGTACATTCGGTTGGGGAATCCGTGGTCCTACCCTCGCCTGCCGGGGCATCGAGGCACCCTGTTCCATCATGCCGATGCATTCATCGAAAAGCCATGTCGAGAACGCGCGCTGGAGTTTGTTCAGTCGGGTCAGTATCGCTGGAACGCCGGGATGTTCGTGTGGCATTGGGCAACTTTCCGAGACGGTCTGGCCGAACACCGGCCGGATTTCCATGCAGCCCTGCTTCGTTGGATCCAGTTTTCGCATCAACCCGCCCGACTCCGTCGCATGCTGGCTCGGGAGTACCCTACACTCCCTCGGGTTTCCATTGATTACGCCCTCATGGAACGAGCTCGAAATATCGTCGTCGGAGATGCTTCGTTTGACTGGGATGACCTGGGTTCGTGGACCTCCCTGGCTCGTCATCTGCCTCAGGATCCTGCAGGCAACGTCCTCCATGGTGATTGCCTGACAATCGAGGCCAGCGGCAATGTCGTTTACGATGCACGCTCCACGCCGCGTCGCACGCTTATGGCTTTGCTGGGTGTCCAAGACCTCATTTTGGTCCAAACGGACGATGCCGTTCTGCTCGTTCACAAGTCTCAAGCCCAAAAAGTCCGCGACCTGGTGCAACGCTTAGCCCAGCATCCGCGACAACAACGACTGGTGTGAAGTCATCGCGGCAAACACAAGCTTGGGAGCCAGCAGCCCCAAATCCTCGAGCCGACTCGAACCAAAAGCAGTCCACAGCTCGTGTTCATCAACCGAATCGGGTGAGATTGCTCGGCAGACGGGTTGGATGCTCGATTTTAACTTGTAGCAGTGTGCGCCGAGCGCGCCGTTTCCAGTGTCTCAACCTCAGCCTGCGCGAAGTCTCGACCCAAAGTGCCCGGATCCTCCCCTCTGTGCTCCCGGGCCAAGAGCATATATAGAGAGGGAATCACCACCAGGGTAAACAAGGTGCCGAAAGCCATCCCGGCCACCACGATTAAGCCAATGGAATTGCGCGCGGCCGCACCGGGTCCGCTCACCAGCACAAGTGGGAAGTGTCCCGCAACTGTGGCCACGCTGGTCATCAAAACAGGCCGCAGCCGGATAAGGGCGGCCTGCCGGATCGCTCGCAATTTGTCCAGCCCCGCCCGCTGGAGCTCATTTGCAAATTCAACGATCAGGATACCGTTTTTGGAGACCAGGCCCACCAGTGTGACCAAACCGACCTGGGAATAGATGTTCAACGTGGTCGTCCAGCCCGATGTAAAGAAAGGCGTATTGGGGTCCGGCATGCGCAAGAAGGTGAAAATCAACGCACCAAACATCGCCAAGGGCACCGATCCCAGCAGGATAATCAACGGATCCCGGAAGCTGTTGAACTGAGCCGCCAACACCAAAAAGATCAGCGTCAACGCCAAGGCAAATGAAGGCAAGAACCGACTGCCTTCGACGCGCAATTGGCGGGATTCCCCTGTATAATCGATCTGGTAGCCAGCAGGAAAAATCTTGGCTGCCTCAGTCTCCAGAAACCGAAGCGCCTCATCCAGCGGGCGAATAGCCACGCCGCTCAACTTCACAGCGTTGAATTGTTGGAACCGATGTAGAGCACGCGGCCGGGTCCGTTGTTCCAACCGGGCAAAGGTACTCAGCGGGACAGGTTGACCATTGGGACCCCGCACGTAGGTCTGTTCAATTTGCTCCGGAGTGAGGCGCTCCACCCGACTGGCCTGAGGAATCACCTTGTAACTACGACCTTGGAGACTGAAGCGATTCACGTAATTACCGCTGAGCAACGTTGCCAAATCAGCCCCAATAGTGGCCAGATCCAGTCCCATCGCGGCCACTTTGTCTCGGTCCAACACCAACTCCACCTCCGGCTGATCCAATTTCGTGTCCAAAATCGGAGCGAAGGCAAAGACACCACTCGCCGCAGCGCGGCGCTGCAATTCTTCCGCAAAACGCAAGATCTCTTCCGGTTCGGCTGTCGAGCCTATCACAAACTCCACGGGAAAGGAGCCGCCGCCGGGCAAGGCCGGGGGCGTAACCACCATCGTGCGAATGCCCGCGATCCGGTTCACCGCCTGCTGGACCTCCGGCACCAGCTCGAACACACTGCGCTGACGTTGACCCCAAGGCTTGAGCACCAGGCCGCTGAATCCATTGTCCCCGAATGTGATCTGAAAGGTCTGAAGCGCTTCCGGCACCTGCATCAATTGCCGGTTCAACAGATCCGTGTAAAACGATGTCTGCTCCACCGTGGCATCTGCCGGCGCCTCCACAATGCCAAAGATCACATTTTGATCCTCGGCCGGGGCCAGTTCCTTCGGTGCCATTTGATACATCGGCAGCACTAATAAACTGAGCCCCAGCCAGAGCGCATAAACCGCTGGTCGAGAAGACAGGGTAACATCCAACACACGCCCATACCCGGCGCGCAGTCGCTCAAACACATGATTCACCCAGCCCGCCAAACCGCGCGTCTGCCGCTCCGGATCCAACAGACGCGCCGACATCACCGGCGAGAGGGTCAGGGCCACAATCCCCGAGATGAACACCGCGCCCGCCAGGGTGAAAGCGAATTCGCGAAATAACGCGCCAGTCAATCCTCCTTGGAAACCAATGGGCGCATAAACCGCTGCCAACGTAATCGTCATCGCGATCACTGGCCCCACCAACTCCCGCGCACCCAGTACGGCGGCCCGCAACGGCGCCAGGCCTTGGCGGACATGCCGCTCCACATTTTCCACCACCACAATCGCATCATCCACCACCAGCCCCACCGACAACACAATCGCCAGCAACGTGAGCAAATTCAGCGTAAAACCAAACATCTGCATCAAAAACACCGCACCAATCAACGACACGGGAATCGCCACCAACGGCACCAACACGGATCGCAACGAACCTAGAAAGAGATAAATCACCACCGCCACAATGAGCAGGGTTTCGGTCAACGTTTGCAAAACCTCCCGAATCGCGTTCTCGATGTATTCCGTGGCGTCATATGCAATTGCTGCTTCCAGTCCCGTGGGCAGGTCCTTCTGAATCGCGTAAACCTCAGCACGAACACGGCGAATCACGTCCAAGGTATTGGCTGTGGGCAACACCCAAACGCCCATAAACACCGCGCGCCGGCCCGACATTCGGACTTCACTATCATACTCCTCGGCTCCCAACACCACATCGGCCACATCCCGCAATCGCACCAACCGGTCTCCTTCACGCCGAATCACCAAATCACGAAATTCTTCAGCGGACCGCAGGTCAGTGTTGGCCGTCAGATCCATTTGTACCAACGAACCTTTGCTTCGACCCACAGCAGCCAGAAAGTTGTTGGCCTGCAACGCCCGCCGCACATCGTCCGGTGACAGGCCATAGGCCGCTAAGCGTTCCGGCTTCAACCAGATTCGCATCGCAAAGGTGCGGCCCCCCAAGATGTCCGCACGTTGAACTCCTTCAATGGCCGAAAGCCGCGGCTGGACCACCCGCACCAAGTAGTCGGTAATCTGATTGGCCTCAAGGAGGTCCGATGTAAAACTCAGATACGCCGCCGCAATAGCGCTTTCTGCGTTCTCAATGTTAATGACCGGAATCTCCGCACCTGCCGGAAGATCACCCCGCACCTGATTAACCCGCGCCCCGATCTCGGCCAACGCTTTGTTGGGATCATAATTGAGCTTTAACCGAACGGTAATGGTCGAGAGCCCCTGCCGACTCACCGACTCGATATAATCAATACCGTCGGCAGCAGCGATGGCCCGTTCCAGAGGAGTGGTCACAAAGCCCCGGACGAGATCCGGACTAGCCCCTACATAAACCGTTGTGACCGTAATCGCAGCATTGTCACTTCGCGGGTATTGCCGAACCGTCAGCGTGAAAATCGCCTGCAACCCGGCAATCACGATCACGAGGTTGATCACCACGGCCAGCACCGGCCGGCGAATGAAGATATCTGTGATGGCTTTCATGCCAGCCCTAGCCCTCCGGAGGTTTTGGATCCAACGCCGGTTGCGGCATCGGTGCGTCACTCAAGGCCACCCGCATTCCATTACGCAAGCGGAACACTCCCGCACTGACTACTTGCTGCCCCGCCTCGACTCCAGCCGTGACACTAACAAAGTCCCCCCGCCGCCGACCCAATTTCACGAATTGCTGGCGCACCACAAGCCCGCCGGGCGAGCTATCCTGAGCAGGTTCCACCACAAACACCGAATCGCCGTAAGGCGCACTCAGGACCGCCGTGGATGGAATCAATAAGACCGGGTCGGACTCTGGCAGCCAAACCGTGACCTGAACGTACATTCCAGGCCGCAACGCCCGATCCGGATTGGCAAATGTGGCCTGCAAGCGCAGGCTCCGTGTTCCGGGGTCCAAATCGGGATCCATCGCGGTCAGTACACCTTGAAACCGCCGGCCCGGGTAGGCGTCTACTGTCGCCTCAACCGTCAACCCTTTGTGAACCTCCGACACCGCCTGCTGCGGAAGAGAAAACATCACATAAACCGGATCCAACGCGTGCAACGACACAATCGGTTGGCCCGCCTGCAAATACTGACCCGGATGCACTTCGCGGACGCCCAGCAACCCGGTAAAGGGTGCCCGCAAAGTCTTCTTAGCCACCACCGCTCGCAGGGCTTCCACGCGTGCCTGAGCCTGTTTCCATGCCGCCTCCGCCTCATCCAGCTCGGCTTGAGCCACGGTTTGTGCCTCACGCAGGGCCCGCAAACGTTCAAGATTCAACCGGGCGAGCTCTACACGTGCCTCCGCTTCACGCAGTTCCGCTTCCTCAGCAGAAATGTCCAAACGGACGAGCACGGCACCTTCCTGCACTTCTGTGCCTCCCTCGAAAGCAACCTCCCGAATCAAACCCGGCATCTCAGTGGTGACCCGAATGCCACGTACAGGTTGCACAGTCCCGACTGCCGACCAAGCACGTGGCCAATGGTCCGACCGCACAGTGTACACGGACACATACTCGACCGGCTGCGGCTGACTCCGAGCTTGGGCGATCATGGTCCGAATCTGCCAAGCTTTGATCCCGGCCAAACTCAATGCAACCAAGACTAGAATGCTGAATGCCCAAACAATTTGTCGCAACATAAGGCGCCCAATGGATCGATCAGTCGCGCCGCAACCCGCGCTCGCTCAGTCCGCTGCGCAGGCCGCCGTCATTGCTGGCGGGCCGGCTCCTTGCAAAAAGAATCCCACCAGCCGATCCGCCAAGTCTGGACCAGGCTGGTCCTCTTCAAACACCAACGAACTCGCTAAAAACGTGTGCGCCAAACCAAAAAACGCGTGGGTTAACTCCCGTGCCGTGAGCCGACTGGTTAATTCGCCACGCGCCTGCGCCTCCCGAATTGCCTCACACATTCGATCAAAATTGCGCCGACATAAAGGACGGCAGTCAAACCCGGGCGGTGCATCGCCGGGAGCTGCAAACATCGTGGACAACGCCAACTGCAGCAACCGCCGGTTTTCATGAAACGATTGAAACCACGCTTGCATCACAGCACGCAACCGCGCTCCAATGTCAGATGAAGACGCCAGCGCTGCCTCCAGCCGACGTTGCCGCGCCTCATACGCCTCCGTCACCAACGCCCGGAACAGGTCTGCCTTATCCCGAAAATGATAATAAAGCGCGGGCTTGGAGACACCGGCCGCACGGGCAATGTCCGAGATCGCTGTGGCGGCATACCCGCGTTCCGCGAAACATCGTAACGCTGCGCGGAGAATCCGCTGCCGCGTGCGCTCACCTTCTGTTCTGGCCCGACGCATAAAAACTGACCGAACGGTAAGTCAGTTCTGCTTCCTGTCAAGAGCGGTCCCCCAACAGGCATGTCCCCGGATCGCCAATAAGGAAAAACCTTGATGTCGTCGAGCACCAACCCCGAAGACACATAGCACCATCTTCGAGACCAATTTGCCTGAACAAATCCAATTGGCGTAAAGCCGAAGCCTCAAGGGCCGACGAGGATCTGCACTGAGAAAGCTCAGCCGCGGGCAAACGGTGCTCCTTGGGACCTCTTATCTGCCGGGCCCTTGCGAATTCGAAGCACTTGCTGGCTTACCAATTGCAAAGCGAATGCCCCATGAGGGCCCAAAGTCGGCATGCGAGTGTCCTCCCGAGAGGGCAAACATGTCTATGTCACGAAGCAAGACCCCGGGAAGCAAGCCCCGTATTTGGATTGACCAGCAGACGAATGTTCGTTGTGCCCCTTCGGCTTGCTCTCCCGCCGCTATGCATGCGGAGCGGATGGGCGAAAACCAGCCCACAATCACGCATTCAGATGCTTTGATGCGGTGATTCGGTCCGGCCAGAGTCCGGGTCGGGCTGCGGTTGGATGCAAAATAAACACAACCCGTAGGGGCTGAATGATCCCAACCCTTTCGCGGACAACGCTTGCGGAAATAAAAAAACCGGCCGCCAACGAGTGCAACCGGTTTGCGTCACTTCGAGCTCGATCAATGCGGCTATTCCGCGTACTTGACGCTGCAACCATAGGGCCGGGTTTGGCTGACTTCGGGTTTTTGCCCGGCCAACAACTTCTCTACAGCTTCACGGACATAGTTTCGGGCCTTGCGAGGGTCGTGGCTGCTGGAAGAGCGGTCGTCAATGGCCCCCGCATAAACCAGGATGCCCTCTTTATCGATCACGAACATGTGGGGCGTGGTACGCATGCCATAAGCCTTGCCAATGGCGCCAGAACTGTCGTCCAACCATGCAGTGGCTTTGATACCCAAGTCGTTCCATTCCTTTTGCGCGGCCTCTCGAGTGCGGTAGTTGGCATGACCGGGATGCACCGAATTGACAATCAGCCAAATGACACCTTTGGCCGTCAATTCTGCCTGGAGATCCTGCATGGCCTTGGTCTTGTAATGGTTGGCCACGAAAGGGCAGTCGTAATTGTACGATTCCAAAACTACGATCTTGCCCTTATAGTCTGAAAGGCGATGCTCTTTACCGGTAATATCCGTTGCTGTGAAATCTGGCGCAGGTTTGCCGACTTCGGCAGCGCCCCACGCCACGGTTGTGCAAAGACCGATCGAGAGTGCCGTCAATAATCGTTTCATAATTTTTGCCTCCGCGTCCTCGATTCTCTGGTTTCGTCAGCCAACAGTAACCCTGCCGTGGCCCTTGTCAACCCGCCCGGCCCATGGAAACCCCAATCAGCCTACGCCAATTGCTCGGCCGCGCTGCCTTGGGAACCATTGGACAAGCGGATCGCCCAAGGCCTCTCCCTCGGGCACCCCCGTCCGAAAAGAGCGGCACACGCACAAGAGGGCAGAATTACACCCGCGGCACGGCCCAGGGAGGACCCGAGTTCGGTCTTCAGCAGGTTCCCAAATGCGCCCCTGCGCCTTGCCTCGACAATGCAAGTCCATTTGGTACGTTAAACGTGTGAGCTTTGCCACGGAGTTTGATGCTCTTCCGCTGCCCCAACTGGTGCAGCGATCTCGGACCGCAACGCGAGCCCGGGTCCGGGAAAGTTTGGAACGGGCCAGTCGTGATCTGAACGATTTTGCGCATCTGATTTCTCCTGCAGCAGGCGAGTTTTTGGAAGAAATAGCGCGCCGTTCGCATGCCCTGACCGTGCAACGCTTCGGCCGGGTTATCCGCCTATTTGCCCCGCTTTACCTTTCCAATGAATGCATTAATGTCTGCCAATATTGTGGGTTCTCACGCAACAACCCCATCCTGCGCGTCACTTTGACTCTCGATGAGGTTCGACAAGAGACCCTGGCTCTCAAAGGCCAAGGGTTTCGCAATCTTCTGCTGGTGGCCGGTGAACATCCGAAGTTTGTTTCGACAAGTTACCTGCGGGAATGCGTCCAACTGGTGCACCAAGAAGTGCCGTCGGTGTCTTTGGAAGTCGGCCCGCTAAGCGTGGACGAGTACCGTCCGCTGGTGCAGGCGGGAGCCGAAGGGTTGGTCGTGTATCAGGAAACGTACGATCGAAGGGTATACGCCGAGATGCACCTGGCCGGGCCGAAACGGGATTTTCAATGGCGGTTGACCACCCCGGAACGCGCTTACGCGGCTGGCTTCCGACGACTGGGGATTGGCGCCTTGTATGGTTTGGCTGATTGGCGATATGAGGCGCTGGCAGTAGCTGCTCATGCGAGTTATTTATTGCGCCATTGTTGGAAGGCGTTCCTGACGATCTCCCTACCCCGGTTGCGACCCTGCGCAGGCGAATTTCAACCTCGCACGACTATGACTGACCGTGAATTGGTGCAGCTGGTTTGCGCCTTTCGCTTGATGTTTCCGGATGTCGGACTGGTGTTGTCCACGCGCGAGTCTCCGCGCCTGCGCGATGGGTTAATTCCCTTGGGCATCACGCTAATAAGCGCGGGCAGTCACACGGAGCCAGGCGGTTACACAGGAGCTGGACGCGGGCATGTCCATAAAACAGTACGCGGCCGAATCATGGATGCCGGCTCCAGCGAATGGGCTGAGCCGGTGCCTGAAGACAGCTCTGGAGCCACTGAACAGTTCGCGATTGCCGACCCGCGGCCAGTTGCCGAGGTGGTCCGCCGCATCATGGCTTTAGGCTATGAACCAGTGTGGAAAGACTGGGACGCCGCGCTTTGTGGCCCCACAACATCAGCCCCCAACCATGTCCCCCTGGCTCAAGCCAACAAAAGAACCGACCCTGCAGTCGAACCCGCCCCCTGTGGCTCGACCGATCGTTGAGCCATCGAGCCCCGATTACGGCCTCCGAAGAGCGTTTCGGGAGCTTCTACAAGGGCCAGCCCCCTTTTTGGCACTGGCCCCCATGCAAGATGTGACCGACGCGTCATTCTGGGCCTTGGTGCAGGAACGCGGCGGAGCGGATGTTTATTGGACTGAATACACCCGAGTACATGCTTGTTCGCGCCCCGCACGGGAAATCGTGGAATCCATCCTAAACAACCAAACAGGCCGACCCGTGGTGGTGCAAATGATGGGCAACGACCCGGAAGCCCTGGTCCGAACGGCACGTTCGTTGGAAGCTTTGCCCGTCGCTGCAATCGAGCTGAATTTGGGATGCCCCGCGCCGGTCGTTTATCGAAAGTGTGCCGGTGGAGGTCTGTTACGCGATCCGGAACGACTGGACAAAATCCTCGGACGACTGCGCGATACAGTCTCTCTACCCCTTAGTCTAAAAACGCGGCTTGGTTTCGATTCAGAAACCCATTTCGATACGCTGCTGGCGATCTACGCCAGACACCGGCCTGACCTGGTCGTGGTCCACGCGCGAACCGTCCTCCAAGGCTACCGCCTGCCGGTTCGATATGACCTGATCCGACGCGCCGTTGAAAGGCTTCCCTGCCCGGTGTTGGCCAATGGCCACATCCAAGAGCCTGCGCAAGCCTTGTCCATCCTCGCTCAAACCGGCGCTCGCGGGTGCATGATCGGCCGGGCCGCCATTCGGAACCCATGGATCTTTCAACAAATCCGCCGAGTTCAAGCCGGCCTACCGGTATACTACCCCACCGGTCGTGAAGTTCTGCGATACATCGAACAACTGTGGACCGCCTATGCCACGCCAGGACACCCCGAACGACTGCAAACGCAGCGTGTAAAGCTTTTCATGAACTTTCTCGGCGAAGGATTGGGGCCGCAGGCGGAGCAGTTCCTTTATTTTATTCGGCGCGTCCAAACCCGACTCGAATTCTTCGACGTTTGCCGACGTTTTCTGGAGCACGATGAGCCACTTCACCTTGTGCCCACTGCGGGGAAAGCTGTCGAGGCAGCTCCGTCCGCACCTTCGGCGCAGCGCTTCTGCGAGAATGTTTTAACCGGTTCTCCCGCGCCCTGAGACAAGCGCCTCAATGCGTCGGGCCAGCTCAAAGTCTTTCGCCGTTAAACCTTGGGCATCGTGGGTCGTGAGCGTCAACCGGACCTGATTCCACTGGATTAAAATGTCGGGATGATGCTGCATCCGCTCGGCCAACCGGGCCACCCGGTTCACAAAGCGCATCGCCTCGGCGAAATCAGACCACAAAAACACTCGCTCGATCGCAGAGCCTCTTCGTTTCCAACCGGACAACGATTTCAGCGCTGCACGAACTTCCTCGGGTGTCAAACGATGCATGGCCCTAAGTTGCACCGGATTCGGCCCATGGCAAGGGAGTCACGCACATTTCCAGACGGGCTCAACAACGCTGGCAGTTCGGGTGGTCCGAGCTATGCTGGCGGCCGATCGGATCGTCCGTTGGCCACCGGCCCACCCGCTTGACGCCAGATGGCATAACTCGTATACCCAGCCCAAAACCACGCGACCAGGAACAAGCCACACCCCCACCTCAACCACGACCACCCGATTGTCTCCCGGTCTATAGTCTCTGCGGTTCCGAATTGCTTCACGAACATCTCCAAAAGGTCGCCAAACCAAATCACAACCAGAGTAAACCCCAAGCCTGCCAATAACATTTGAGCCAGGCCCGTCCAGCGGTATCCAGCCCACCACGAGCCCAATCCCGGCATGGCCAACTGATTCAAAAGTATCGCGGCCTGGATCCGAGGCCTATCCCGCATGCCGATCCCTCCAGAGCCGACCGTGTGACGCACGGACAAGATCAAGTCCCCGTAACAGGCCGGCCGAACGCCACTTGCACCTCAGGACGATATAAAACCATCAGGGCCCAGATCCCGATGGGTACTCCCAACAAACAACAAGGTGACGTGCAAGGGACAATCGCCAAAATGCTGGCGGCCATGGCCCAACCAAAACTCCTCAACTTCATCATCTCAACGGCCCCGTACGCAACCAGGGCCGCAACCCCCAGCCCGAGCACCGCACTCATGATCCCCAAAGATGAGCTGAGCCGCGACACCGCCTCAGCCAGCCGAGCGTTAGCTTCACCATGCCAATCCACGAATGGCATGCCCATCACGTACCAAAACACCGCCAAAACATTCGCCAGTGCCCCAAAGCCAGCCGTAACCAACAAGCCCACGGCAGGACCATAAACGCGATCTTTTGCAAGCCGGACAGACGTGGAGACCGACTCAAGGCCCCCTGCCGAACCCATGGCCGCCGAACCAAGCCACAAGTCGGCAAATTCAGGAAACTCTCGCAACGCTTTCCATTCATTTGAACCCTCGACGCAAACGCGGCTTTCCGCATTCGCCCGACTCTCTTTCACCCATTGCCGGATTTGCTCCGCTGAAACCGGCCCATATTCCCTGCCATCCCCGCCAATGATTCGATACATGGGCTGCTCCTTTTCTCTGATACTCGGTTTTGCAACATGAGCCTAGAAAGCCTCCACAGCAAGTTTCAATTCCGTAACTGCCTCCTAGTCATGCCGGGACAAGTCCCTTGCCCTTCCCGCCCGACGTGATATGCTGAAATATAACGATCCACCGGGAACCGGTGGCTTTTTATTTCAAGATTTTCAGGCACATTTAAACGTGACCTGAACACCGAGCTCCAGGAGACCACGTTGTGAAGGTTTTTAGCGGAACGGCTAACGAGCCGCTGGCTCGAGCAATCTGTGCCTACATCGGCATCGAGCTGGGACGGGCCACCATCCGCCCGTTTCCCGACGGCGAAACTTTTGTCAAAATTGAGGAAAACGTCCGCGGCCAGGATGTCTTCGTGGTTCAGCCCACCTCGCCGCCCACGAATCACAACCTGATGGAACTTTTCATCATGATGGATGCCCTCCGGCGTGCTAGTGCCCAGCGCATCACCGCCGTGGTGCCATTTTACGGCTATGCCCGTCAGGACCGCAAAGACCAACCGCGTGTGCCCATCACAGCCAAACTGGTAGCCAACCTCATGGTCGCCGCGGGAGCCAACAGGCTCCTGACCATGGATTTGCATGCCCAGCAGATTCAGGGTTTCTTCGACATCCCCGTGGACCATCTCTACGCAGCGCCCGTCATGTACGCGTACCTCAAGCAAAAAAACCTCCCGAATCTTGTTGTGGTCAGCCCGGACGTAGGCGGATTAAAGATGGCCTACGCATATGCCCAAACATTGGAGGCCGGCCTGGCCATTGTGGCCAAACGCCGCCGCAGCGCCACTGAAGTGGAGTCGCTGGCCGTGATCGGTGAAGTGCGCGGCAAAAACTGCCTCCTCGTCGATGATCTCACGGAAACAGCCGGCACCTTGGTCCAAGCCGCCGCATTGCTCAAACGCAAGGGCGCCCGAAAAATCCTTGCCTGCGTTTCCCACGCCATCATAGGTGACCAGGCTATCGAACGATTGCGAAATTCAGAGATTGACGAATTGATCACAACCGATACCGTGTACCGTCCGGTCATCAACGGGGTGAACATTACGACACTCTCAGTGGCCGGGCTTTTGGGCGAGGCGATCAAACGGATCCACAATAACGAGTCGGTCAACTCGCTGTTTGAATTCAAGGGCGGACGCACCAGTTAAGCGCCGCAAGGGAACAGGACATTGATCATGAAAGCCGTACCGCTAAAAGCTGTACCACGCACCGCAACGCGCCGAAGCGGAACCCGTAAGGTGCGGGCCTCCGGCTACGTGCCCGCCGTCATCTATGGTCGGCACATCCGAACCCAAAACCTTCAGGTGGCACGCAAAGAGTTGGAGAATCTCCTGCACCACACCGTTTCCGAAAACATTCTTCTCGACTTGACCATTGAGGGTGACCGGCAGCCCCGGCGTCTGGCACTTTTGCAGGAAATCCAGCGCCATCCATTGAGCGGTGCCATCCTTCACGTGGACTTTCATGAAGTGGCCGAAAACGAAAAGGTCACCATGTACGTCCCGGTTGAAACTGTGGGTGAGGCTGCAGGTGTCAAAACCGGCGGCGGCATCCTCGAACACGTTCTGTTCCGCGTCAAAGTGCGAGCATTACCCAAAGATCTCCCTGAGCAGATAGTCGTGGATGTCACGCATCTGCAAGCCGGGCAGACGATTCACCTGGGCGAGCTACCAGTGCCGCCCGGCGTCGAAGTGCTGGGTGAAAAGACTGCTCCGGTCATCACCATCAGCGTGCCACGAGCCGAAGCGGAAGAAGCAGCGGCAGCTGCTGCACCCGCCGAAGCCGGTGCAGTCGAAATGATCAAGGAAAAGAAGGAGGCCCCGGCTGCTGAAAGCACAGAAAAGGCGGCTGCGGAAAAAGCCGAAAAGAAGGCCGAAAAGCCGGCGGGCGGCGAAAAGACCGAGAAGGAAAAGAAGAAGTAACGGACCCAATGAAGAAGAACTTGGCCACAGCCTCCTTCAGCCGCTGCAAGCATGGAATCTTGGTTTCTTGTGGCCGGGCTGGGCAATCCGGGAAAAGCGTACGAACGGACCCGGCACAATGTCGGATTCCTCTTGGTGGAGCATCTGGCCCAGCGCTGGCAAGTTGGTTGGACGCTCCAACATGCCTTCCATGCGCAGCTGGCCCAGGCGCGTCGAGGCTCCATCCCAGTGTTGCTGTGCCAACCGCAAACTTATATGAATGCCAGCGGGCAAGCCGTGGCCGCCGTGGCCCGGTATCATCGCATTCCCATCGATCGGATGTTAGTGATCGTGGACGATGCGGACCTGCCCTTGGGCCAGATCCGGATGCGACCCGCTGGCAGCTCCGGCGGACATCACGGATTGGAGTCGGTCATCCAGTACATGGGAACCGGCAATTTTCCGCGACTTCGGATTGGCATCGGTCGCCAACCCGGTGCGCGCGAGATTACCCAATATGTGTTAGGTACCTTCACCGACACCGAATGGGAGCTCATGCAAAGAGTGCTGGACCGGGCCGCCAACCAGGTAGAGTGTTGGCTGGACCACGGCTTGCAACGAGCTATGAACTTGTACAACGGCTGGGTCAACGACCCACCGCCCAAGAGTGAGGCAACGTGAAACGTTACGAAGGACTGTTTATTTTAAATACCGCCGGTCAAGAGGAAGGAATTCAGGAGCTGATCGAGCGCATTAGCGCAGAGATCAAGCAAGCCGGCGGCCGAGTTGAAACCATTCAAAAGATGGGACGTCACAGCTTTGCGCGTGTGGCCAACCGCAAGGTGAGTTCGGGATTCTACGTCAATTTCATTTTTGAAGCCCCGCCGCACGCCATCGCCCAGTTGCGCAACCGGTTTGCGCTGACGGAAGAAATATTTCGGGTCATGTTCACTGTAGCGCCGCCCGCCCAAGCAGCCGCTTGATTCCCACACACCAAGAGGTGCGCCATGGCCAGCTTCAACAAAGTGATCCTGGCCGGGAATCTCACAAGGGACCCGGAGCTGCGTTACACGCCCAAGGGGACCGCCATTGCACGCCTGGGACTGGCCGTCAACCGCCGCTGGCGCACCGACACCGGGGAGCTCAAGGACGAAACCACCTTCGTAGACGTGGATGCCTACGGCAAGACGGCGGAAACAATCGCTCAATACCTGAAAAAGGGGCGAGCGATTCTCATCGAAGGTCGCCTGAGATACGACACCTGGGAGGACAAACAAACCGGCCAAAAACGCAGCAAGCTCAGCGTGGTGCTGGAAAACTTTTCATTCCTGGATTCGGGCCGCGCCGAAGGTGCGCCGGCCCCGGCTGAAACCGCGAGAGCGACCGACGCGGCTGAGGCTGAGCCGCTGCCGCCGGACGACGACGTCCCTTTTTAATTCCGGCAGTGGTATATTGCGAAAGGAGTTTTGTATGGCCAAAATGCAAGTCATTCTCACCAGTAACATCGTCGGGCTCGGCGCTGAGTCCGACCAGGTCACCGTGGCCGCCGGCTACGCGCGTAATTACCTCTTCCCACGCGGGTTGGCTATCCCTCTCACGGCGGCCAACAAACGCCGTCTCGAGGTCCTGAAACAGCGACGCGCCGAACGCGAGGCGCAAGAGTACAACACCATGTGCGAATTGGCCCGAAGCCTGGCCAAATTGGTCTGCGTGATCACCGTCAAAACTGGCGACGACGGCAAAATGTTCGGGAGCGTAACCAACGGCACGATCGCAGACGCGCTCAAGACCCAGTTTGACGTGGCTTTAGACAAGAAACAGATTCATCTCGAACAACCGATTAAAAGCCTCGGTGAATACGAAGTGGAACTGCGGCTGCATCCCGAGGTTAAGGGTGTCCTCAAGGTCCGCGTGGAAAGTAGTAATCCCATGGTTCTGGCGCAAACTGCCACGACTCAAACAGAAGCCAAGGCCGAAGGATCGGTCGCAGCACCAGCCAACGAGACCGAGGCGAAACCCTCCAAGCAAAGCAAAAAGTCGGCGAAAGGTTCCTAAACCCTTGCCCGGGGCCTGGCACGGCTCCCACATCGGTGCGGGCACAGGCGACCGGTGTATCCTCCATAAGGCGGACCGTGCCAAGACGTGCCCTCGGGGAGGTCTCCCTGCACTTCAAGAACATTTCCCCCTGCTCAACCTCTCATGGACTGCGCTTGGGCACACTTGAGAAATTCCAGCCGCAGGAGCACGGCCACAACCTTGTTGCAATAAGTGGACGTCCGAAGTCTCCCGCTCTTGGATTGCAATCCCAGCTGTGAGTAAATCCGAAACCGCACCTGCGACCATCACACAGACGGCCGCGCGTCCAAGTTGCGACGCGGTCTAACAACAATGGCTTTCAATTCGGATCCCTCTACCTCTACACTACATGTCTCGACAGAAGGGTCATCCTTCAGTGCTTGATGGACTACCCAACGCTCGTACGCATTCATGGGGCTCAGCTCAACCGCGTCCCCCCACCGTCGCACCTTCTCAGCCGCGTCTTGCGCCTTGCGAACAAGCGCTTCGCGAACCTGTGACCGATACCCGGCCACGTCCACGGTCACTTTGGGCGCATGAGGGTCTTGTGAGTAAAGAAGACGGTTCGTCAGATACTGCAAGTCAGAGAGCACCTGACCATGCTTACCAATCAACCGACCTGCATCTGGACTTTGGACCTCCAGCAAAAGGCCTCCGGGCAACGGATGCTGCACCACAGTGGCCTCAAAGCCTAGCAAGGTCAACAAACGCTCCAATGTTGCTTTCGGATCGGCAGCCATAATCAACAACACGCAAGCCAGGGGCGGTTCATGAGCTTCGATGCCTCTACTAGTCCCACAACGGCGCAGCATCGCAGGTAACGATCCGACATGGCCAGGATCATCGCTTCTTTTTCGGCGGCAAAGCCTGCGGCGTGGGCGATGCCGATTGCACCGACGGCTCCATTGCCCGGGTCAACTTCATTTGCACGATGCTTAGCAGGTTTTGGACGGTCCAGTAAAGCGTCAAACCGGCGGAAAAATGATACAGGAAGACCAAGAAGAACAGCGGCATCCAGCGGAGCAACTTCTGCTGAACCGGATCCATGCCGGGCGAGGGCGGTGTCAGATGTGATTGCCATAACATGGTGGCTCCCATCAGCAAGGGCAAAAGGTTCACAGGAAACCCTAGCACATAAAACAGCGTGTCCGGCCTGGACAAATCCGCCACCCAGAGAAATCGCGCGCCACGCAGCTCAATTGCACTCTGGATCATGTAAAAGAATCCGATAAACACCGGCATCTGCAACAGCATCGGCAAACATCCCCCCATGGGATTGATGCGGTGTTCCTTCCAAAACTCCATCATCTTACGGTTGAGCTTGGCGGGGTCGTCCTTATACTTCTCCTGAAGAGCTTTCATTTGCGGCTGCAAGGCCGCCATCCGTTTCATCGATCGCATGCTGGCTTGCGTCAATGGCCAAAAGAGAATCTTGATAATGACCGTGATAGCGATAATAGCCCAGCCATACGATAGGCCCAGGACATCGTGCAGCCAGTTCATCGACAAAAGCAGCGCCTTAGAGAAAAAACCAAAGAAGCCACCATACCCCATCACAAGGTCCACTTCATTCTCAAACCGATTGGCGATCCGGGCCAGGGTACGGTATTCCTTCGGTCCGGCATATACGTGCCATTCCTCTTGGAGAACCTCTCCCGGGGCCAGGACTTGAGCCGGATACGCCACCGACGTGAGGCAACCGAATGGATGCGCACGGGGCCGAGCCGGAGCATCCGCCGCTTCATAAGCAGGCAACGCGACACGTCGTCCCACAATCTGGGGCGCTGGCCGTTGGGGCATCGCGATCATTGCGAAAAACTGATTCTGAGCCGCAACCCAAACAACGTTGCTGGCACCATCCCGATACTCGGACCGCGGCTGCGGACGGGTCAGCCCCAGGCAGGACAGGAATCCCCGATTCTCAAACCAAGAAGACAGCGTGGTGTGCTTGTCCGAGCCATCAAACCACATCAAACCGACATGGGATCCGTCGTCATCCACTCCCATCGGTGCCGCCGTGCCAACCACCCACTCCCGCGGCGGCAAAAGGAGGGATTCCGAAAGGGTATTTTCCACGCGCAAGCGGACCCGTATGAGGTAATTACTCCAGGGTTCGAACTCTTTGACCAGGCGAAGACCGTTGCTTAAGACCTTTTCAGCCCGGACCCCAGAGCCAACCCGCTCCATCCGGAAAAAGCCGTCTTCAACCCACGACAAATCGCCCAGCAAGGTCAAAGCTGGTAAGGGGGCACTGCCGTTCAGTTCCGCCACTTCATTGGTATGCCCATTCACCCGACTACGGCGCCCCGGGGTCTCCGGATACTTCAGAAGTTCTACCCGCTTCAGTCCCCCCCCGCGTGAAGTGAACGTGTACCGGGCCTCTGGAACTTCGAGCACCAGTATTTCCTCAGCCGAATCCGTGGTCGGCCAATGGGCAAAACCTAACGACCGCACGATCGAAGCCGGCTCTGTCGCAACTCCAGACTGTCGCAACGCGCTCGCCGCGACCGCAGTCCCCCCGTTGGTCACTATCGACAAAGGTGCATGGGTACCTTTTTGCTGACTCAAGTCGCTCTGCGGCGGGGGATAAAGCCTCGAAATGATCGCCGGCCAACTCAACAATAACAACAGGCAGATGCCCAAGATGACTATAGATTTCCGATCCATGCGAGTTCCGCGCTCAGCCGTGCCCTCTGCAGGGAAGCAAAATTGGACGATCCGGTGACAAAGTACATGAGCCGGCCGACCGGCAAGTTGAGTGCCCCAGGTCGCGACATGAATCCTGTTCCCCAAAGTTTGGCCCAACTTCCTGTGAACCCGGCACTGGATCCCATCCAGCCCCGCCCCATGGATGACAACGCAGCAGGCGACGCAACGCCAAAAAGGTCCCCTTCCACACCCCGTGTCGCCTCACGGCCTCTTTCGCATAAACCGAGCAGGAGGGCTCAAATCGACAGCCCCAGCCCGGTCCGCACAACGTCTGCAGGACAGGCGAACCCACCCGGCGATACAACTGGAGGATGGCCAACACAACTCGTTGCGCAAGATTCATGAAACCGGTGGGGATTGAGAGATGTCCTGCGCTTTGGCCAGAGGGGATTCAAGCTGCTGGCGTTGTTCTTTGAGCAATCCTGCCCGCCGCATGGCAAGCAAAAAATCAGCCTCCACATCCCCGTAACCTTTATCCACAATCGAAGGGCGGGCTACCAGGACCAAATCCACGGGCGGTGCCAAATCCCATTGGTGCAAGCGAAAAACCTCACGCAACAGCCGACGGGCCCGATTCCGAACCGTCGCGCGCCCCAGTTTGCGTCCGGCCACCACAGCGATGCGAGAGCGTTGGCCCTCCGGCCGCGGCAGCCAGTTTACAATCAAGCAACCTTGTGCCACCCGCCCCCCCTCATTGCGCAAACGCAGGAAGTCCCGACCCAGCTTCAGACGCTGGTGTTTCCTCAAACGAAACCCACCTGCCTCGGCCGCTTGTCTCATTAAACCGGCGTCAGGCGTTTGCGACCTTTCCGACGACGACGACGCAGGATGTCGCGACCGCCTTTCGTGGCCATACGGGCTCGGAAGCCGTATTGCCGCTTCCGACAAATTCTTGATGGCTGATAGGTCCGCTTCATATGCGCTACTTCGACTCAAAACAAATTCCGGCAATCTACGCGTTCCGGCTGGGCAACGCTCCGAAACCGCTAGACTCGGAATGCTTCAGGCTACTTGCACTCTCCACGGTGTCAAGCAAGCCCGGAGACCCGCTCAGGGCAGAAAACCCTCTCGTGGCGCTGAGCCAAGGTCGCTTGTGCCAATTGAACCCAATAAAGAAGCAGCAGACCGGCTCGCGATTAACATAGTCGGAGTCGTTCAGAAAAAGTTTGCATTATCGGCGAACTCGAAGACCCAATGCAGCCGCCTGGTCGGCGCAAATTGTCATAGCCGGATGCAGCCAAAGGAAAGACACCGGGAACCCCGTGGTAACTTAACCTTCCCGGTAAAATCGCTCCAAAACCCCAGCCCTAGACGTCCCGCTCACCAAGAGCAAAAGTCGACGTGCTTGCAACAAAGCGCCCACCCACAAAGTTCACCCGTGTCGGACTCGTGCCCCGGTCCCACCCAACATCGCATGCCGACGCATCGAAGCGGACAACGCTACAGCGTGGGGCCCCGGATACAAGGCCGCACCTGGCTCGTTCATGGCCAAATGCTCGTCCAGCCCCACACCCAAAATGCAGATGTCAATCGGTCCAAACCGGCGCAACCCTTCACCCGTCCGCCGACACTCACCCTCTGCATCCTGAGCCATGGTGTTCCAACCCATATACCGGTCAGCACTCGCGCCCAGTGGACGAAGCAGCCGTTCCTGCAAATAATGCTCGCTCGAACCTGGTTCGTCCGGTTCCAAACCAGCCCACTCATCCGGTTTAAGCCAGCGGACCTGGCTAAACAGTGCCGCATCCCGACGGCCAGCCTCTACCAGCAACTCATACACCAGTGCCGGAGAAGCCCCCGTCGCCGGACAAACCAGTGCATCAGGCTTGCAACGAATCCAATCCAGGACCCGCTCAGCCGCCGCCTGACTCATTCCCTCATAATTCACCGCAATGCAAAGCTCGGGCTCCATCAACCGGACCCCGGCCAGGACACGACCGGGATCTCCCACTCTCTCAGCTCCAGAACGGAAACATTCCGTGCGCGAGGATTCCTGACTCACAGCGATCAATGTGTGGCCATCGCTCATGAATGTCCATTGCAGACCGGCTGCCCGAACTGTCCTGCAGCCCGCATTCCCGGCCAAGCTATCCCGCCGACCACGCCATGCCCCGCTCACAACCACAGGCATTCGAAGCTCGCGTGATTCCAACACTCAACCGGCTGGCCTCCGATCCAACCCATTTCTTCCATCGGCGGGCTTCCCCAAGACCCCGGACCTGCCCTTCATTGAAACACGTGGCCGCTGCACAAACCACCAGCAGATCCCAAACATCAGGAGACATGCCACTCCCAACACTTGTAGGATCTGAATCGGCCCTTCATGAAAGCGCAGTAAGCCCAGCACATACACTCCTGCCACAGCCACCAACCACGGCACAACGCGGTAATCGTTGCTGGCCAAAAGATGGTTTACTAACACATTCGCAAGCGCCAGGGGAATCATCGCAGCAGCATACCAAGGCAGAATCGCCATCGTCGGTTCCACGTAGGCGGGCGTATACACCAATTGAATGAGCCAGGGACCAACCAAACAAAGGCCCACACCAGCCAGTCCCGCCAGGACACCCGTGCTCACCAAGGTCACGCCAAGCAACCGCCCATTCTCTGATCGCACCGTGCTGCGCACCACCTTGGGAAACATCACTGCGGCCAACGGGCCGACTAACCAGATCAAGCCGCGGGCCAAGGTACCGGCACTGGCATACCACGCAGTCTGTTCCGGAAACCACCATTTGACAAAAACCGTATCTGCGCTGAACAAGAACAGCGTGACCCCGAATCCCAGAAACAAGGGCATGGTCTCCCGTAACAACGCACGTGCCGCCAAGGGCTCAGCTGGCCCCGCCCACACTGCACGGCTCTGCCACACCCCCAATACAATAGAAGCTACCACTCCAAGTAAGGCGCCGCTTACGATGCTAGTAGCCTCCGGACGCCACAGCCAGACCAAGGCCGTGGCCGTTCCCACCCGCACAACCGCGTTGGTCAACATGGATAGCCCCAACCACAAAAAGTTCTGGGCGCCTTGCAACATCCCCCAAACCACCGGCATCCAGAAACAACCCAGCATTAACAATAACGTGATCCAAACCGCGGCAGGATTCCCGATGGTCAGTTTCCGGCTCAAAAACGGCTCGCACACTACAACCGCTGTGGCACCCGCAGACCAAGCCAAGGTCAACCAACCCCACAACCCTCGAATCTTCCCCGCCAGCACCCGGCGTCGGTCCAGCGCTAGATCAGCCGCAGTCTGCTGGGCCACCACCATTTGAAGGGGAATGGCTGGAATAAGCATCGTCAAAGTCAGAAGCGTTACCGCTGTTCCATACTCTGCTTCCGGAATCAGCTTGGAGAGAAAGTGAACGCCCAACATGACCACCCCGGTCACCAAGTTCACAATCATCAACCATCCGCTCTGACGGAAGAACGTGACTCGGTCAGAGGCGGTGGCGTCCAACCGATCTGTTGACCGATATGCTTTGGCTTGCATGATCCTTTCCAGCCATGCAGGCGCCCGAGCAAAGCTATATCCTCCATGCCCTCAGACGAGTCCAGGCCGATTCAAGTTGTCGCACATCCACTGACCTCATCCTCAGTGTGCACTCGGATGATGCCCCAAGAGCCAACCTTCTCCCAACGAATCCGTTACAACGCAAGTCCCTCCGCGTCGCAAACATGGCACGTCAACCGGTCTTCGCTGCCCCACATATTGCAAGAACGGACGCCCCCAAACATCCAAAACTTCTCTTCCCAAGTGCGGACGTTTGCCCCTGCGCGAGAACCCAACGCACAACCGCAATCACTAGATCAGCATCAGCAAAGGCCAGATGCACACTGCGGCACGCAAATCAATCAGCTATAACCCTTGCGCCGGGCACCACGACATGAGTCTCCACTTTAGGCCCTTTCCCAGTTCCGGCCAAGCGAAGGGCTGAAACCCATTATCGACCCAAACACGATCCCCCGCGCAACAGCCGCCAAGGGTTGCGTGAGATCTTCAATCACGCGCCGCAAGAGCCAGCCAGCACAAAACCCTCCCGTAATCGTCCCTTTCCAATTCCCAGGGAATCAAGCAGAACCGACTCACACCCACCGGCCCCGCTCCAGAAGACACCACTAACTCCGAACGCCATTCACGCATCTCAGGCCACTCTTGCACTCGACAATTTGCGTCGTCGACTCTAAACGACCCTCGTGCAAACGTGGGAGGATCACCTATTGGCCGCCCTGGCCGTGCTATTCATCGGATTGTCCAAAGCCGGTTTCGGCGGCGGCCTGGGTATGCTGACCACGCCTCTTTGCGCACTGGCGTTTCCGCCCCGAGACGCCTTGGGCATGCTTCTCCCCCTACTCTGCGCCGGTGACCTTTTCTCAATGACCTACTATTGGGGCAAATGGGAGAGACGCAGCCTGTGGCTGTTGCTGCCCGGCGTTGTTCCCGGTGTGGTGCTGGGCGCCCAATGGGTGGGCCGATTCAGCGCACGCGAACTGAACGTTGCCATCGGACTAACCGCCGTTGCGTTCGTTCTGTACCAGGGCACACGCGACTGGATCTTGCGTCTTGAACGATCCTTCCGGCCCGGAGTGTGCCATGGCCTTGCATTCGGGCTGGCCGCCGGGCTTACCTCCACCTTTGCTCACGGCGCCGGTCCTGTCGTCAACATGTTTCTTATGCCTCAGCGTTTGCCCAAAGAGGTCTACGTAGGTACTACCGTTTTGGTCTTCACTTGGATTAATTGGATCAAAGTACCATTCTTCGTGGCCAACCATGTGATCAACAGCCAAACCCTCCAACAGAGTCTGGTCTACCTGCCGTTGGTTCCACTTGGCGTTTGGCTGGGCGTGAGGTTAAACCGAGTTCTAAGCGAAGCGGCATTCTCCAAACTGATTCTAGCTACCTTATTGCTCACCGGTCTGCAACTGATCTTTGACTTTCGCTTTTGAAACGGCGTCACTTGCCTGTGGCATGCCACGACGTTTCCCGCCCTTACGGCCGTTCAACCCAACGTGAAAACCGAATCCACCCAAACGGACCGCTCCACCGCCAGCAAGCCAAGTAAAGAATCTACCAAGCGAAAGCTTTCCACAAGGGCGCCCCACCACTATGCTGAACGCATGAACCGGGTGGCATTGATCACCGGAGCATCGCGAGGCATTGGACGCGGCATTGCCCTGGCTCTCTCACGCTTGGGGTATCATCTTGTACTCAACTACGCGGGGCGGGCCGACGCGGCAGCTCAGACCGCAGAGGACTGCCGAACCGCTGCCCACACCAACGGCCATACCATCCGTGCGGAACCTTATCAGGCGAACATTAGCCTCGCAGAAGACCGCCGCCGCCTCTTGGACTTCACCCGGATGACCTTTGGCCGATTGGACCTGCTCGTCAACAACGCAGGAGTCGCCCCCACCGTTCGAGCCGACATTCTCGAGGCTTCAGAGGAAAGCTTCGACCGCGTTCTGGGCATTAACCTCAAAGGCCCGTACTTCCTGACGCAACAGGCCGCCCGATGGATGATCGAACAAATTCATCAGGATCCTCCCGCAACCCCCCGACCGAAGATTGTTATCGTTTCGTCCATCTCCGCCTATACGGCTTCTATAAACCGCGGGGATTATTGCCTGAGCAAAGCAGCGCTCTCCATGATGACCCGCCTGTATGCAGTCCGGTTGGCCGAACACGGAATCAACGTTTACGAGATCCGTCCCGGCATTGTGGCCACGGATATGACCGCCAGCGTCCGCGAAAAGTACGATCGGTTAATCGCCGACGGACTCACCCCCATCCGAAGATGGGGCACGCCCGACGACGTGGGCCGCGCCGTCGCCGCCATCGCCCAGGATCTCTTCCCTTTCAGCACCGGAGAAGTTTTCAACGTAGACGGTGGATTTCATCTGGATCGGCTCTAACCCAGATCCAGACCTTAACCCTAGACTTCTACCAAGGAGGCTCCATGGCTCTGCACATCGACACGCAGCTTACCAGCCTAAAACTAGTTCCCCACATCGAGCGCCTGTTCGAACTCTCGGCCGTTAAGATCCTCGCGCTCGAAAAAGATTGGCCGCCAGAAAAAGGCACCCCCGTCTTTACCGTGCAAGGCCGTTACACAACGCGCGGATGGACCGAATGGACCCAGGGCTTTCAATACGGTTCGGCTTTGCTGCAATTTGATGCAATGGGCGACGACCGATTTCTGGAGATAGGTCGGCGCGGCACTTTCACACGCATGGCGCCACATCTTTCCCACACAGGGGTCCATGACCACGGATTCAACAACATTTCTACCTATGGCCAGCTTCTGCGCCTGATGCACGAGGGCAAAATCCCCGCTGACCCTCATGAACGCGCGTTCTACCAACTGGCCCTGAAAGTCAGCGGCGCCATCCAGGCAGCCCGATGGACCTCGCTGGCCGATGGAACAGGGTTCATTCACAGTTTTAATGGACCCCATTCGCTTTTCGTGGATACCATCCGCTCCTTACGAGTCCTCGCCGTGGCACATCGACTTGGCCACGTGCTTATGGGCGAACAAGACCGCCGCATCTCGCTGCTCCAACGGCTCGTTCATCACGCTTGGAACACGCTCCGCTACAACATTTACTACGGCGAAGGCCGGGATGCTTATGACGTGCCCGGCCGCGTTGCTCATGAGGCCATCTTTAATATCGCAAGCGGCCAATTCCGCTGCCCAAACTCTCAACAAGGCTTTTCGCCCTTTAGTACTTGGACTCGCGGCCTCGCCTGGGCGCTCCTTGGATGTGCAGAACAATTGGAATTCTTCCATGCAGGCGTTGAGGGATCGGAAGACGATTTTGCAGCAGCCGGTGGCCGAGACGCATTCGTGCAAAAACTTCTCCGCGGCGCATGCGTCACCGCAGACTTTTACCTGACTCATTGCTGCGCGGACGGCATCCCCATGTGGGACACCGCGGCACCTCAATTGCATCGTTTGCCTTCCGACTATTTAAATCGCCCGTCTGATCCTCTCAACGGATGGGAGCCCGTGGATAGTTCAGCCGCCGCCATCGCGGCACAGGGATTGTTGCGTCTGGGTAACTACCTTATGGCCCACCAGCAGATTGACCGGGGACGCAAATATCGCCAAGCCGCCTTGACAATCGCCCAAACACTCTTTCAGGAGCCCTACCTCAGCACCAACCCGAAACACCAAGGGCTGATCCTCCATTCGGTTTATCACCGCCCGAACGGGTGGGACTATGTGCCCCGAGGACAGAAAGTTCCCAACGGCGAAAGCTCCATGTGGGGCGACTATCATGCCCGGGAACTCGCCCTGCTCATTCTGCGCGAGGCCCGCGGCGAAGTTTATCCCACCTTCTTTAGCGGGGTAGCATCAGAACCGCGCGCATGAGTCGCGCTCGTAAGGTGGGCCGCGTCCGTCGTCCCCCAGAAATGCGGATTCAAAGCATTCACGGGCGAAGAAACCAACAGCCTCATCCGATACTCTTGCATCAAGCGCAAAGTCAGCTTGCTGTCTAAACCAATCAATACTCGCGGTTTCGGTGGCGGCCAGGCATGGGGATTGGATAGCGACCATCCGGCCCCGGCTGTAAGGGCGCGGGTGAGTCGTACGTCAATCGATCCAGCCCTGGAGCCATCTCATGCTCGCAGTTGAGCATCTCTTCAAGCGTAATTTCGCGTCCGGTGTGCGCCGCCATCCGGCCCATGGAGGTAACCACACTAGCCATCACACCGCGTTCTAACTCGTGAAAAGGCTGATCCTGCTGGATGGCAGTCAGCAGGGCCCGCCATTCGTTCACATAAGGGTTCGACTCACCCTCGGGCACGTATGATTCCCATATCAGATCGGACCGCCGCATCCGTTGACTCTTAAAGATACGAGAAGGCAGCCCACAATCGCCACTGCTCGAAACCACGGCCATTCCTTTGGTGCCATGCATGTAACTGGCATACAAATCCTGACACCCGGTCATGCAACGACCGTCAAACATCAGCTTGGTCCCGTCAGCGTATGTATACTCAACCGAGTAAACATCAAAATTCTGATCCACAAACGGGCGACCATCCGAGTCAGTCTTATAATGGCGCCCTCCGAGGGCCTGAGCCCGCTCCGGCCATGCATTCTTCATCCAGCAAAGGTGATCAATGATGTGAATGTAAAAATCACTGAAGCAACCACCACTGGCCCACAAAAAACTATGAAATCGGCGAACCTGATACAACAGGTCACTCATGTCCGCCGGCTTGGGCACCGAAGCAAAATACCCTGCCGGGCCATGCATCCGATATCCACGCTGGAGCAGAATTTCTCCCAGTTCGCCGTTCTGCACCCGCTCGGCAAGCTGTTGCAACGCCCGGCTATGCCGCGACATCAGGCCTACGCCACATTTCAGCCCCTTAGCCTGCGCCTCTTTGGCCTGCTCCAGCATCCGTTTGCTCGTAGGGCCGTCCACAGTCACCGGCTTTTCCATAAACACGTGCAGCCCTTTCTGAATTGCATAAGCGTAATGAACCCATCGAAACGCAGGGGGTGTAGTAAGGATCGCAATGTCCCCAGGACGCAGACAATCCATTGCATGTTTGTATCCATCAAAGCCCAGGAACTTTCGGTCCTCTGGTACGTCTACGTAATCCGCAAACTGCCGCTTCAAATTCTCATAACTGCTCTGAAGCCGGTCCCGAAACACATCGGCCATCGCCACTAACTTCACCGGCAGCACACGGGCTTGGATGGCATCACTAACGGCGCCGGTGCCCCGTCCACCGCAGCCGATCAAGGCCATTCGCAGTCCGCCGCTTTCGCCCCCATGCACAGGAGGCAAGGCGACTCCGGCTAGAGCGGACGCTGCTGCCAAACGGCCAGTTTGAATCAGGAATTCCCGCCGGGTCGGTAAGGATTGAGTCGAGGAAACTGGTTCCATGTCTTCATGCTCGAAGCAATCTCCCTTGCTGTCAATGCCAACATGCACCTCCGCCTCTTCAGTGCTTCCATCCACCCCAAACCCCATCCGGCAGCCATGTAACGCCTGGAATCTCTCCCGTATTGGCACAAGGCTATCCTTCCCATCGCCCAAAACAGCGGCCTTCTACGAATCGGTGCGGCCAATGGTTCTTTCCTTCGTAAAACCGCTCATTCATCCGCTCTCTGCGCAGCACACCTCTTGATGCGATGTCATCCTCGCTTATACCACACTATGTCGTTCAGGATGGGCCATCCGGCCGACCCTTAACCGTCGACAACCGAGCCCCAAGGGCATTGCTACCAGCCCCTTGGGCAACACAGTCATTTGAATTCTCAACAATAGCCCCGCCAAACATGAATATTCACACTGTCCCCGCTGGTATCTCGACCGACAGGTCGAGACATCACCCCTAACAATTCAGAGCGTACTCCCGGCATGGATCATGAAACGCTATTCAATCGCTCCAAATTCCCAAAACTCGGCCCAACAGGATGACCAAGGTCAACACCCCCGATCCCAGGCAACCCGGCAACGTCCGCATACAGTCTCGGCTGCCGCGCTTCCGTCCCTCTGATCCCCAGCGGTTCCGGCCCACCCACATCCAATGCCGTTCCAAACACATCTTCGATAACAACGGCAAACCTTGAGAGCCCTTGTTGTCTGCCGGACACTGGTCAAGTCCGGTTTAGCAACTCGAGAAGCCAGACCAACATCTGGTCATCACCCCGCACCAGAACGAGACGACGCTTAAACCACAGTCCGGGGATACTCGCGAATCCCATGAGCTCGCTACCAAGGGCATTCACAGCAATCTCCTGTCCGATCGCTGGAAACATGGCAACCGCTGGCGCAGCATCAGAATGTTGGCAACCGAAATCCCTCGTTGGCCCGAGAACTACGTTCGCCACCTCCTATCGTACTTTGTTGTAACCTCAGCCAACCATACCCCGCGCGCATGGATGTCACTCACTTCCCCAAGCGTGCTGCAAAAGCCGGCTGCCAACGGCTCATGCCATCTCTGCCATATAACTAGACCGTCCAACCCTCTTGGGCAGATGCCCGGCTTCCTGCTGTCCAAACGCATCTCCAGCGACGCAGCGCACTGAAGTACCGTACAGCCGCGGCGCCCCAGAAACCCCTTTTATTAATTCCTCGCTTGCGCCACAATGGGAATCCGCGTAAATTCAATCCGAATTGAGGGTCGTGAGACCCGACTCACGATCCAACATCCTGCCAGGGTAGCTCAGTTGGTAGAGCAGAGGACTCATAAGCCTTTGGTCGGGGGTTCGAGTCCCTCCCCTGGCACCAGTTTTTGGCGGCTTGCACAAAATGGGATGTGCAGGCCGCGAACTTTTATCAACTCACTTAATCTTGACTCGTAACCATACGCTCATATCTCCCACCTCGCGATTGCCCCACACGCAATACGGGATCCAACGAACTGCCAACTCCTCCCACGAAGCATCCGTCCACGGCCGATACAACCGTCGCTGCCAGTCTCCAGAGGGCCGACCATAGGCCGGACCTTCCAAAACCACCACGCCACCCAACAGACGCCCATCCCATCGCGCTCTCAGGGTGGTCCCCGGCCTCACAGCCACATCCAACGGGCTCATCCCACGGGGCAAATCCGCTGACTCCAAACAGTAAACGAGAGGTCCACGTTGCAAAGCCACTTGGTGAAAGCTTTCTTCCACCCAAGGATGCGACTCCCACCAAGTCGGTTCCATCAACAATTCCAAGTCCACGATGTCGCCCGCCTGCCACAAACGTTGCAAAGTCAACCACCGACCCGGGCCGATAGCTCGCTGCCAAGGGCCTAAATTCACACGCACACCGGCAGAGGCCGCCCACGAAGGCACGCGCATGCATAACGTCATCGTCTCCCTCGGCGCCTGCTCAACCACCACGCGCACCTGCCCACTCCAGGGATACTCCGTTTGCTGCCGCAACACCACTTCTCCCAGCTCGGGCGTGCGAACGCAAACGATACCCGACCCGTACAAGACCATCCATACACTGCGCCCCGAGACAGCCGCCATCCAACTCGGCAAACCTGCCACCACACGCGCCAAGTTCGGTGGACAACAAAATGAACTGATAAATGGCGCACGACGTCGCGGCCAACGCAGTTCCAATGGCATGGGCTCGGTAACACGAAGCGGGTTGGTGTAAAAAAAATTGGTGCCATCCAGACTCATGCCCGACAACACACCGTTATATAACACCTGCTCAAGCGCATCCGCATGCCTTACCTCACCAGTGGCCAAAAGCATCCGCCAATTCCACAAGGCCCAGCCGATATTCGCACAAGTTTCGCAGTGGGCCGTCATCTGAGGCAACTGATAGGGACGGCCATAAGCCTGATGCACCCGAGTGATACTTTCTTGATCGCTGGACCCATACGGGGAAGCTCCGTCATACAACGCACCACAACCTCCCGTAATGAACAACTTGGTCTCAACAACATTCGACCAAACGCGCATCAAGGGCTGCCACAAGTCTGGCTCACCCGTCTCCAGGTACAAGTCGGTTGCACCTGCATAGAAATAATTCGCACGCACAGCATGCCCCACCGCCTCCACGTGTTCCCGATACGGCAGACGATCTTGGTTGTCATCTCCTCCGCCGACGACCTCACTGCGGACCCGCCAGAATGCACGTGCCAGATCCAACCATCCCGACTCTCCCGTAGCCCGGTACAAATCCACCAACCCCATGAAGTGAGAGGGACACACCGGTCGAATCAGTGCCTCGGGATACGGATTGGTCAACGCGCTGCGAAGACAAGACGCGGCCCGCTCCGCAACTGCCAACAACGAGGTCTGGCCCGTGACTCGAAAGTGCACAGCCGCCGCGCTAAACAAATGCCCCAAATTGTACAGTTCAAACTGAAAGCGGTCCCGAAATGGGACGGCATTCGTCTCGCCATGGCGGGCACGCCACATGAGCCCAGTATGTAAATACCCATCGGGTTGCTGCACTCGCTGAATCAGCGCAATTCGATCCTCGATTCGACGGGCTAGCTCTTCATCCGGTCTCACCGCCAAACAAGTCACCGCTGCCTCCAGCCACTTGTAACATTCCCCATCATTAAAGGCAGCTCCCCGACGCCGCCCCTGCACACGCCCGTCCAAAATCTCGAAGTTTCGCCAGAACTGACTGTAATTCGTCCCTGAAAGAACTGAGTCCAGCGCGGGAATCGTGCTGGTGCGACACACATCAAATCGATGCGCCCAAAAGCCTTCAGTCCATCGAGCTGCACCCAAAGGCAGGGGCTTGAGTCGGGCATGGCCCCATCCCACCGAAACGACCTGACCCGACACCGCATGTAAACCCACCAACCAAATCAACCACACCCCAGGATATTTCGCCTGCAAATGTCGCAACGCTCTACAAGGAGGGCGCCCCAAAAGCCCGGCGATTATCCCATGCCTCATCCATCCGAACCTCATGGCCAATCGCCTCCTGCGTCTCTGGGGGTCAAAGTCTCCGACCCCGTAACCACGCCCAAAATCACAAAGCTGCCACGGCCTGGCACCGTTAGTCGGTGCCGTCCGGGGCCGTACCGCCGAGCATAAACGTCTACCATCGGGCATTGCTCCACGCGCGCGGCACTCCGCAGTACCGGCTCGGCACTGCCATGCTCCGCCCATTGCGCAGCCGCATCCACATTCGGTGGTTGCAACCAAATCTCCCGATCGTCTCGAAACATGCCCAACATCACATACACAGTTTCCTCCACTTCAAATTCCACTGGCTCATAGCGACCGTTCTTGGCCTCCTCGTGCGAGAATCGGATCCCGGTCAAACCTTGCAACTCGGGCGCGACATCCATCAGTCGATACCCTCGATCGGTAAAGGGTCGGGCACCGTTCTCCACACGATACGTCTCGGCATGACCGCTCCAGACACGGACGTTTGCACCCCGCCAGGGCCGATCCGGCGCCGGCGTTGAGTTAGTTTCTCCATTAAGCAGCCGCTGGCATCGCTCCCGGAACGCCAACCACTCCGCTCTGTATTCCGGTAATAGGTGCGACCAGTGATAATTGGTGACAATCCCTCTTACGACACACGGCCAAGGAATCCGGCGATGCCCGGTTTGCAAACTGTTGGCAAAGCGATAAGCCGGCCCTGCCCGACGCTCCAATTCCTCGAAAGCCCTCACGCTGGCTTCCAATGCTGCGCCAGCCAATTCCAAACGCCGCAGTTGGCGGTCGCGCCGGTAATGCAGAATTTCCTCAGCCGCTTCCGATTTACGGGCGTAAAACTCCGCCAAGGACTCCAAACATCGAAAGTCATTCTGCCACCTAAGGAATTCATCCCGCCGAAGCGTGACCCGGTCTTCCAATCCAGTCACCAGCGCCACAGCCTCGCGGGCACGGGTCAACGCCTCGGCCCGGGCCACCGGAGGCGTCTCGCCGAAAACGATTCTTCCGGCCATCCTTGCTTGAACATATTCAGGCAACCGAGCCCCCTCTGGTGCAAGACATTCCCACAAATCTCGTACAGGTTGAAACCGCTCTGGATTCACCAACTGCTCCAGTGTCATGCCCAAAGCCCACGTCTGTCGGTTGCCTTCCGTGATGCCAAAGCGCCGCAACAAAATGGGAGCCACCAATCCAGCCAGCTCCCCCGCTTGCACAAATCGGTCAGCTGCTTCCGCGTCGCAACCGAAATGATCCTGCACCCGCCGACGCCAATACACTTTTTCCTCTTCGGGATCCCGAGCGGTGGACCATGCATAGCGGCCCCAGGCCTCAAACCACGTCCAATCTCGACTCCATTGCTTCAGCGGCGGATGCACATGATCGGGGGACTCCGGCCAATTCCAATAACACAGCGGATACAAATGCACACCCGAAGCGCCCAAATCTCTGCGCGCGCCCTCCACACACCGTCGGATGAATTCCGGGGCGAAATAACGAAAGGGCTCCAAGTTTGCCAACAAATGCACATTCACAAGATGCGGCCCCAACGCAGCCATCCGCTGATGCAACGTCCGCAGGCGACCTCGGACCTGATCCGTCGTCAAGGATTCACCATTAAATTTCGTCATCGTGTAAAGATTCGTATAAACGGCAAAGCACGGCGGGATCACACGATCCGCCTCTAGGGCGTGCGTCCGCACAATAACAGGGGGTAACTCGTCCAGACCCGCCGCGCGAGCCCCCTCTAGCACCCCAGATAGGATCACATTAGTGGCCCATGCGATTTGGTGCTCCGCCCCCTGCAGCGCTTCTCCCAAACATACCAACAGGCCGACACGCGGGTACTCACGGATAAAGGTTGAAATAGCGCGACGGGTGTAGTCCGCTGCCAAAGGATGAGGGCGTTCCAGCTGGGTTGGAAGCCCATGTCGATCCGCGAACGGTTTTGGCAAAAGGATGTTGTAAAACTTCACCACCAACCAGATGGCACGCCGATCACATTCACGTGCTAACCAACGCAACATCTCCATGTTCTGCCGGAGCACAGGTTCGGGCACCTCAACCGCTTCCGGATATTCCGGCACCCGCACGATGGAACCGAAAGGATGGCCGCTCCAAAGATAAAGACTGTTGAAACGATGTCCCACCAATGCATCAAGAAACTCCGTCCACAACGCACGGTCATAGAACCAAGGGAATAACTCTGGAGTCCACGGATACTCATACACCTGGCGCCCCGGCAAAAGGGTGGGCTTCTGCAAACCCACGCACACACCCCGCAGCCGCAGATCCGGACGCTCCACCCGGTCGCCAGCCGGCCCGGTTCGATGCCGCCGGATCTCGTCCGCCAAAGCAAGGCATCCGTAAAGCAAGCCTGTGTCTCCCGCCGCCTCCACCAACCAACCCTGCGGTTGTACACGAATCCGGAACCCCTCAGGACCCAGATCATCCGCCTGGGCCCGGCGCACGGCAATCATCCAGCTCCCCGACGATGCCCGGCCTGTCTCTACCACACACCCCAACAACCGCAAGCTCGCAGAGAGGCGTTCCACTCCATACTGGATCCTCTCAGAAGCTGTGCCTTCCACGTGCAAAGCAATGCGCATCCCCTGACCAAACTCCCGCTCGGGCCCGGCAGATATGCCTCCGGTTTGCCCAAACATCCATGCAAGCAACCAAGCCCACCCTACCCTCTCAATCCGCCGTCCAAAAGTGAGTCTGCAACTCATTCCACCCCGCACGTCTCGGCTCATTCATTCCAAATCCTGCGAATCCGTAAGGCTAGATAAGGCCGACCAGGCAATTCGACCGTTCGACCTTCGCGGTCCCCAAAGAAGTACGCACCGTGCGCTGTCACGGTAAACGTCCCCGGCACTGGAGTCACGGTCATGTTCCACGTGTCCAGAATTTCCACAGCATAGGACCATCCCTCTCGCGGCGGAGCACCTATCCCCTGAGGCGGTCGCGGTAACCGAAAAGCCCACGTTCGTGGCGCAGACTTACCCAAATACACGAGATAGTATTCCGGAGGCTGGCCCCCGTATTCTGGGTTCTGCCACTTGTCCACCGGCTCAATTCCCCCGGCCGGAGCCGTTTCCAATACTTGCCGCAGAAATGCCAACCGGGGTGGACTCTCTCCGCGTAGGATGCCGCCTTTGCTCCACCAAATCACCTCGTCCGGACTCAGGTACGTTTCTCCATGCGTTGCATAGGTCCCCGCTACCGTCGCATTCCAAAATCGGAACACTAACTCCTCCGCCGTAAGATTACCCCATCGCCGCGGCAGGTTTCCTTCGTATTTAATTTCATCGTACACGACGGGCTTTTCGAAAGCATCGCGATACAACACGGCTGCGGATGCCGTCTCCACCGCTGAACCGTTTTGAATACTCGCATGACTAATCCAAGAACGCGTCTGGGGAAACAACCGCTTGCCGTTGTGGATCGAGGTCAAATGTCCATACGGATCCAAGCGGGATACCAACTGTCCCATCCGCTCCCAATCTTCGTCCCGCTTCATGGTCATAAAATCGAACTCATTCGCCAGCGACCACCAAACATTCCGAAAAGCAGACAACCGGGCCACCACATACCGTATGTAGCGATCGTCCTCCATGGGTGTCATCCGATCAAATCCCCAATGTCCCTCATCGTACGGATGAAAGAGGATGACATCAGCCTCGATGCCTAACCGCTGGAGCTGCCATAGTCGCTCCTCAAGCCTTTGGAAAAACCGAGGATTGAACCGAGCAAAGTCAAAGGCACCTGGCCGGCCCTCAAAAGGATAAAGGTCCGGTTCGTTCGTATTCCATGCATATCGCTTGGGGAAAACACAAAACCGAATCTTATTAAAAGGGCTGCGCGAAAGAGTCTCCAGAGTTTGAAGTTGCAAAGCCTCACTTTGATGGAGCCAGGCGTATACGGTGGTGCCGACCGGTCGAAACGGAGTACCATCAGCATAGGCAAAATGATAACGGTACGCCACACGAACTGGACCATGGTTGCCAGGCGCAGGTGGTCCCACCTCCACTTCTCCTGTCCGCTCATGCAGCGACTCCACATTACTCCGCGTTCGCCAACGCCACACCCCTGGCCGCGGCGGCATGAACCGAATAAGATACCTCCCCTCCCCGTCGTAAAAACCCGGAATCTCCAAGCGTTCGTAACCCTGCACAAAATCCCCCCATAACTGGACCTCGGTAAAGGGATTGCCTGCCTGCGGTCCTGGAAGCCGAATTTCATATACACCCCATAGCTCAGCCCGATCGGCTGCCGTGGCTAAGCCTGATCCAAATGCGCACCCAGCGAATAGGACCAAGACAACACAATGCACGCACCGTACCCGTTCCTTGGAGTGTTTTTTATAAACACGTCGGCCACGCCCTGGCCCTACGACGCCCTCATTTGCTTGATTCATAAGTATCGACCTCCGTCCGAGCATTCGCAGCATCAGTCATACCCGCGACGGGCGAACGGAGCACATACCACCACACGCCTGGTCCTACGAACTCCTCGGCCAAACCACCTTGAGCCTTCCGCACATGCATGATCTGTCCTGTTTGTAAATCCAGGCTTCTGATCTCCCAGTGCTGACCAGAGGCTCCGACAACCAGACGCGCGCGATCCTTCACCCAAACCAGATACTGCCGCCCGGGCTCCTCTAATACGCGTGCTCCAATTCCATAGGATCTGGCTGATGGACGCATGCGCAGCACCGCTCGCAACAACTCGCATGTAGTCGTAGCAGGCAAGCGAGGAAGAGATCCACCTGCGCACAGCCAGGCCCACCCAGCTACGTCAAAGTCACAAATCACCGCCTTCTCAGGAAATCGTTGCCGATATTCCGCGGCCATCTCCGCCAAGTCTTCTTCCGTAGGCCGGCCACCGCGCCAGTTCCGCTCAAATTGTCGCGGGGCCAGCTGACTGCCTCCAGAGGGCGCGAATTCACCCATCGAAGTTCGCCACCAGTAACGAAAATCGATCCCGTCAATCCACCGCGACAGGTCCGGATCTGCTAAGATCGAATCCTGAATATCTTTAGGAGCAGACAAAAGCACCCATGGCTTAATATGATTCTCCTCTGACCAAGCTTGGATTACCTTTAGCCAGAAACGCACAAAGGCCTCCGGACCCGTGAACTCCGCAGCCACCGAGTGAAGAACATTCGAACAACCGCGTAATGACTCCAAGCATTGCCTGATATATCGCTGGTGCAATGGCCCGCGCACTGGATGCGTAGGATCATAAAACTGCTCTGCCATGAAGATACGCTTCCCACCCACAAAGAGGGGTGGCTCGGGAAAACCCGTGTCATTCAGATTGTTGGCGCTGCGCCAAGGAAAATCAACCCAGTGAGCCCCCGCTTCCAAAACGTTGTGCTGAAAGTAATGTTGATGCAGCAACACCCGGCCTCTACCCTCACACAACTTCGCAAAGGACCTCAGACGATCCCAATACCAGGGGTTGAACCGTGTCAGGTCATATTGGCTCAGTCCGTCCCAGGCACGCCCCTGCCCGCTCCGGGCAAAAGGTTGCTCAAAAAAGGGAGCAACCACATCACCATCTGCACGCCGCGTCATTTGGTGGTCATCGCGACGACGATCGTACCACAAGCCGGGGTGATGCTCAAAAACTGCATAATGTCCACGCTGTAATAACTCCACCAGCTCTTCCAACCTGTCCGTCCATCCGGGTCCAATCCGGCCCGGCATGAACCGGGTCAGAGCCGGTCCAAATTGTGGCGCTTCCGCAGGCAACCGACTGCCTCGCCACCAAGCGGTCTTTAAAACGCCCCCAATTAAGAGATGATCCCCCACGGCCAACCAACCATTCACAATGCGAAGCGGCGCAGCCACCACCGATGGCGGCGACGCCTCGAAGGATGAGGCAGTCGACAGTTGCCAATGGGGAGCCGTGCCGGGTTGACACTCCAGTGGGTCATCCACGGCCACTTTTACAATCCAATCCCGCAAAGAACTCGCAGGTTGATGCGAAATCTGGGACCACTCTCGAGCCTGCTCCAGAGTGGGATTGGTCGCCTCCGCCCGGGGCATGGGTCTCCATCGAATTCGTGCAACTGCAGAGGTTCCCACGCGCTCCCGCGTTTGCGCCAACCACAGACTGTCCGGACGGACAAATTCATTGGATTGCCGCCACTCACCATTGCCCTCAAACGCACCCCAACACCCGTATGCCCAGTTGCGGGCCCCGGGCGGACTCCAACATCGAATGACCGAGGCAGCACAGTTCCAAAGGACTGAGTTGGCCGCCGTCCAGCCTACGCCCCGATGATTTCCTGAAAGAAGTGCAAAGCCAAGGCCCCCTCCATCCACCACCACCTGATCGTACAGCACCCCGCTGGCCCAGCTCTCCAGTGGTCCACTGTCTCCCACCGCCTCAACAGCTTCACACTGCACAAACGCATTCGGACCGGCCGCACAATGCCCTACCGCAAAGTCATGCCTGCCAGCTTTTGAGTAACACTGAAGAAACAACGTCTGCTGGCCTGCTGTAAAAAACGTCTCCCGACGATGACCACCAAGCTCAGAAATAGGGTCCAAAGCCACGCATTCCTGCACCGTCACTCGCCGGGTGGTCTCTGTCAGCAGAACCGCTCCGCCACAAAAATGCCGAAAGGTCACCCGCCGCACCCACGCATCCTCCACCGCCTCCATCACAATGCCATGCCACGCATGATCTTCGTCCATGGGACGCGACACATCGTGCGCGGACTCTAACCGCAGATTTTCCACGCCCACTTGCCGAATCCTGCCCGGCCAATCAACCACCGCCAACCAAGAAACGCCCAACTCCGCCTCCAATGCAGTCGTCAACGGAACATCCCAACTTACACGACTTCCATCCACAGAGACCAGTGTCCTTTCCCATCCAATATCCCTCGATCCAGGTTTCCATCTCGCGCCCACACCTCCCCCCAGTTCCTGCATACCCAAACGCTCAATCCATAACTGGGACGAAGGCCGCACAATCCAGATCCGTTGCCCAGCGCACAACCCCTCAGTACTCCGAAGTGTTGCACACACTGCACCCACTGGGACGTATGCATCCACGATCGTCCAGGCGACATTCGTCGTGAGCACACGATCGTTACGCCCCTGCACATAGATCAGCGGACGCCGGTCCGTGCCCGTGCCGACGAGCACAGTGCCCTGCTCGTCCATCCCCTGCCCTCGGATAACCACTCCCGACGTGCTCATCCGCAACTGACCGGCCACCTCATAACGACCTCGTAACAAGAGTATCGCACCACGCTGGCCCCGGGCATCCGGAGCCCGTGCCGCCACGTGATCCAGAGCAGCCTGCAAGTAAGCAGTGTTATCCCCCTGCTGCGGACTTACCACAAGCACCACGGGCACCTGAGGAATTGGCTCCTCACCTGCGGCATAACCACAATAGGAGAAGTCCGGAATACGGTTGCCATGTTCATCCACCGAATAGACGAGCCGATCTCCACCCCCGAGGCCGACCCCCAACGTCGAAGAGGATCCCCTCGCTCCAAGCACCGCGCTCGTAAGCAGGCACATCCAAAGCCAACCTGACCTTACCCTGCGAATCACTAAATGTCTCACGGTAACGGACCGATCAGAACCTCCAGGCAATCCCTCCGGGCCACCACCTCCCCATCCACCCAGAGATGAAAACCAGGTCCCCGGCAATACCGAGCACCAGTCCGGTCCCAAAAAATGCTCAGGAACCGGCCTCGATAAGGGACACCATCCAAGCAAAACCAATCCCACACACCCTCCGCGATCATGGGTCGCACCTCCACACAAGAGTCCTCTCGCGGAATCAAGCCCACGACCCCCGTGATTAATAAGTCCGCATAAGTGGAATGATTATAATCCTTACTCCGCTCTCCCCGATGAATCCAATCACCCGTCACCTCATCCAGATATTCTCCAATCCATGTCTGATTTCCGCGTCGATGAGACCGGGTGTAGGTAAGGAAGGCATCGAAAAACACCTCCGAGGTCAACGGCATGGTCGTGCCTTCACGCAAAACCCGAAGCAGCGCGCCCAACGTCTGGCTGGTCGCGAATGGCCAGACTGCCCCGTCCCATTCGCACCGGCCAACGCCGTGAGATCGGAATCGAGGATGCCGGCGCTCCGCCGTCGTCAAACCGGCCGGAGCCCAAAATCCGTCCGAGTCAATTAGTTGTCTCCACGCCACTTCATAACCGCAGCCCGCGGGCACCATGCCAAAGCGCCACGGCAGATAGCCTGCCAATTCGCGAACGTCTGCCAGCGTACCATCCTGCCGCAAGGTCTTGAAAAAGCCCGCACTTGCATCCCATAAGCGTCTAAGTACCAACCGCTGCAGTTGATCCGCCCTTTGGTCAAAAGCAGCAGCAGTTTCTTCACAACCGGCCCAACGGGCAAGAGCCGCCAGGGCGCGCGCATTCCCATACATATAGGCATTCAAAGGAACCCGCACGTGGCGCTCGGTCCGCGATCCGCTAATAGATTCCTCCATCCCGTCGCGCACATCATATTGCCAGTATAAACCATCCGGACGGCGATGCTCCCGATCCCACACCTCGAAATCCGTAATCAAATCGGGTAACCATGCGGCTGTCTGCGCCATCCCACCACGCACCAAGTACCATTCATAGACAGCCGCCGCCAACCACTGACTATATCGCCGCAGATGCGGTTGGGCACCTCCTTGATGCCCTCGTAACCAAAAGCGCAATGTATCCTCACCATACCGCCCGTCTACTAACCAACGTACCTCGGCCAAATGATGGCCCAAGGCACAGCTGATGGTGTTGTAGGGCCCCGCATGGCTCACAGGAGGCAGAAACTCGGTTATGACCCAACCCGTTGGCGTTTGCCGGAGGTGCTTCCGTAACACCCACCAGCGAAAGTAATATGTCTGCAGAACTTGCTCATCCGGGCAATCAAACCACGGTATCTGATCCACCATCCACGACCAAGCCGAATCGTTAGGGATAGCCTGAACCACGCTTTCATGATCCAGTGCCTGGAATCTTTCAACGTAGCAACGATATGTCTCGGGACACAAGACCTGAAGGCGGCCACCTTCCGCACGTAAGGCAACGGGCAGGAGCAGCCAGGCAAGCCATCGCGCCCCCCTTCTACGGGGCTCCTTCTTACGCCGCTTGCGCTGACATCCTGCCCTGCCCATGACACCTAGCCAAGCCAGGATCCCACGAGAGTCTAATCGGGATCTGGAAACTCTCGCACCAGCCAACCTAGATACTCTTCCAAGTTTGTATAACCGTCGCCGTTCCGATCTTCCTGGGCATCCACAGGATTCCGCGGATCTAATTTGGCACGGCATTCCCAGTCATCAGGCATGCCGTCGCTGTCGGTGTCCCAATCAGGCGGCCGATGCACTTCGGGATAATGCTCCCAACCCCCTACATCGGCCTGAGAATCTGGCAGGCCTGGGAGGCCTGTTCGGCTCCCGCAATAACGCGCGGTACCCGTTCGAACTTCCTCCACAATACGCCGATCTGTCTCATCCAAGACAGGGAAATTGCATCCTACGTCGGTCAGCACATTGGTATAAGCTTCCAGAGCCGAGTGCGTCTGAACTAATGGCTCAAAAAACGGGGTGCCAAATAAATAGCGCTCAGGAGGCTCCCCGGGCCAAAGCCGAACTCCACCCCATGTTTGTTCCGCACGCACATGGCCTTCCAGAATGTTCCCGCTGACGTAGTACTCCTGCGGCCCGAACCGGGCGACGCTGTCCCGCTCGGGACGCAGGATCCAAAACCAAGTCGTGGCAGGCCCCGGTTTGTAGTAGTTATTCACAAACTGGACCTTTGCAGCACCCCCATCCGTGGTACGATGGTGCCAATTGTAAACCACGTTGTTGCGGATATCCAACCACCCAGTATGCTGCCCACGCTGATTTAAACCTCCAGCCAGACTCCAGTTTCGGCCAGCACAGTGCGCCAACAGATTATGATGAAAACTGCCAATCATCCCCCCAATGCTCGCAGCGTATCCATGGCGCGTGCCGGGCGGATATTTTCGATGGCCCGCCTCATTTAAAGCCTCTGCAATAATCGTACGTTGCAAGGTAACATTCCGCGCCGCACGTGAACTGAAGGCTTCATCGATTGTCCAACTAATGGAGCAATGATCCACAATACAGTGATCACTGGAGGCCACACCCATCCCATCCACAGTGGCTCCTGCAATGTCACCTGGGCGTACTCGTATGTACCGGATGATCACATCATGAGTTCCAAACACACCAAAATTGTAACCTCGCAGGCAAATCCCTTTGCCGGGCGCCGTCTGGCCCGCCACTGTCAAATAGGGATGTTTCACAACGAGGGGCGACTTTAACGTGATCAAACCGCCTACATCAAAAATCGCCGTACGCGGCCCTTCGGCCTCCACTGCAGCTCGTAAGCTGCCAGGACCACCGTCGTTCAAATTGGTGACCTTAATCACCCGACCTCCGCGCCCGCCCCTCGCAAATGCGCCGTATCCCTCTGCTGTCGGAAATGCACGATGCCGAATTCGAAACCGCCAAATCTGCCCCCGGGTTACATTTCCATCCACGTCCTCTTGATCCACCCGCCAGAAATACTCGGCGAAATGTGTTAGCCCTGCAACCGTGTATTCGGCCTTTACCAGCCGACCACAATATGTCGCATCGCCTGTTTTCGCTCCTGCCACTGCTGTTTCATTCGTGCCCAAATAAAGATGGTGTACCATCGCACCGCGTCCAGGCCGCCATTTAAGTACAACTGACCCACCTGGCCCTGCCTCCACATGCTCATCTTCTGCAGAAGGAAAGGGAAGAGAGGCCTGACGCGAAGGATCCGGCACGTCTAACGCAAACCCATTAAGAATCCACTGACCAGATCCAGCCGCATTGCGCTCCGGGCGAAATGTCACAACAACAGGCTTGTCGGCCTCCGCCTCAAAAGCCAACCAAACGGTCGCTATATCGTCATCATGTCGAACCTGGTGTGAGATACGGCATGCCCCTAAGGCCTCCCGCCCATTTAACCAAACACTGAATCCTCCAGGTGCCGTGGAGCGTGGGTCATTGTGCCAAGTTGCTAACGAATGCGGACCGGGAGGTAATCCTTCCAATACCATATCTAGCTCCGCCGGCTCCGCCGGCCCGCTCACGGTTACACCGTCGGATCCCAATCGCACGCCGTCGTCAAGGAAACCTTTGACCCATACCAATGCAACGCGATTAGAAGGATGGGTGCGAAGGGTGACGCGGATACCACCAAAGTCTCGGCTTGCTTCCCAGGAGTCATGCCATGGCCATCCCTGCCAACCAGGAGCCAAGACATCCCGCCTGGGCTCTGGAGGATTCAGATCCACCCGCAGCGGCTGGGCTCCCCGAATATTCAGCGCCAAAAAACATCCCACCATCAAAAGTCGCTTCACATGACGACTCATCGAGAGAAACAAACCGAAGGCGCCTTGACGCAGGCCGAACATCTACATGGGGTGAACGCGCAAGCGGCACGAAGGGTACTTCAAGGCTGAACCAAGCGGTAAAACACAGCGCCCGGTTCCGCAGCCATGGGCACCGTGAACCGGTTGGTGCTCGGCGACCCGACGACCATCTCCCAATCACCTGGATTCAGACTTAAACCCTCAGCCAGCGAACGGACCTGCCGTTGCAAGATCCAACCCACGTGGCTTTGCGGCCATTCTAACACCACCTCGCCCGCGTTCCATTGCACAGCGATCCGAGGCGGTTCCAGAGGCGCAGCCACAATTCGTACGATGCCGTTCGTAGCCAAGTCGGTGCCGTCCCAACGCATGCCCGGACCCGGTGAAGGAGGATCAAATTGAAAATCAAGGTTCGGGTTCAACGGTGTGTTCGCCAGATTGAAATTGTTGCTCACGATCACGAAACTCTGTCCCACAGCAAAGGGCACACTGCCAATGTTAGTCATCGTAATGATACCTCGAATGTTACCAAAGACGTCCACCGCCACCCGATCGTTCCGTGCAGGATGATTCAGGTCCACCTCGATGACAAGCCGAGCGCCAGGATTCAAATCGAATCGACCTTCCACGGACAACACCCCAAGAGAACGACCCGGCGATAGAATTCCTCCACTATTAACGGACAAACGACCGTCCACGCCCAGGTTATAGCCATCTGGATCGCTGACAACACCATTGCCCCGCAAAATGCCATTCACATTCAGACGGGCTTCCCGGTTGTTGAACCGGCCGTCCAAGATCAAGGTAGCTCCCGGGTCCACAGTTGACGTCCCGCTGGCGTTGACGGTGCCAGTAATCAGCGCTGTCCCCCCGGCAATGGTTACAGGTCCACTAATCGTGCCCGAACTTTGAAAGCTGCCTCCCATCACGGTCAGACCATTCTCAATCGTGCCGGAACTAACCACCGTGCCAGAGGTGATCAAACCGTTGATCAACCCGCTAAAATTCAGGTTAGCTCCAGACGCTACCGTGGTCGGACCCAACGTGCCGCTCCCTTGGACCGTGCCGGCCTGTAGATCCAAAGGCAACTGGCTTGGAGCGTCCATAACTGTGAGACCCGATCCTTGCTTCACCATAAGCGCGGTGCCCGCTATTTGTCCGCCGGTAAATGTGTAAGTCTTGGTCACGTTGCTGACGATCATGCCACCCGGCGCAACACTGTCCACGATGGTGATGGTGGTTGTACCGGCCGCTGTGTCATCAAAAACCACCGGCGCACCATTCAAAAAGCGGCTTCCCCCCTGCCAATTCAAAGTGGTAGTGTCCCAATTTCCATTCACAGTGCCGTTCCACACAACCTGCGGCGGCGGATTGGTAGTGACCACCGCCACAATCGTCTTTGTGGACGAGTCATCCAACAGATAACCAAAATAACCATCCGGTAACTCCAAGGAGAAATTCGCAGTAGCGCTAAAATACCGAATCAGCGCAAGCTGGGCCGGGTAGCTTGACAGGTTTTCGATGCGAGCCAGTCGGATCCGGTTGCCAGTTCCAGAGGCGACCAAATTGGACACATACAAGTACGGCTCTGCGCGAGTACCATCAATGTGCAAGGTCAAACGTCCGTTGGCCATGATGAACCTCGCCAGGGTTTTCTCCGGGCTGGCGATCGTATTCGTCAAAATTAAATGAGCGCCATTGGTAACGGCAATTACATTGTCGCCCGACAACTTGCTTACGCCTCCTACCTCAACCCGGTTGATCATAGCCGTACCGCCTGGACCAATGAATAACCGGCCCCGCGTGTTCCAGGGTTCGCCGCCCGGATTGGTCTCAGTCGTGTAACCAAGTTCCAAAACGTCATTGACGCGGAGTACAGCGGTGTTGCTGATAACCAGAGTTGCCTGACACCACCCTCGGTAGACACCCGTATTGGTGCGACTGCCGCCATCTTGAAAGCCCAACACTGCACGATTGACATCCACTATCCCTCGTCCCACATACATTTCACCCTGGAAGTTGGGATCGCTGGTGATAAATGGCCGGTCGCGGCTGATATAGAATAGATCCGCCAAGATATCTACGATGCCATTGTTGTTCCCGAAATACAGCCAAGACTTGATGTTGCTGGACCCTGCGTTGGTGCCGCTTTCATCTGAAACCGCAAACACTTTCATCCGGCCGCCATCCACGTTGCGAAAGACCGCAATAGGATTCAGGTTGGAAAACGCCGGGTTAAACTGTACACGGCCTTGCTGATTGGCCCCAACCCAAACGATGCTTTCCATCATGAAGGCATTGGTCACGCCCAGGTAAAAGTCTCGAATCTGCGTCGTTCCAGATAGCACGCTGTTTAAATAACTAAACGCAAAAAATCGGGTAGCTGAATTCTCGTAATTATCTGGATTCCTGTAACGCGCCACGAGGATGTTGGTACGGGCCAAATAGACGGTGGGGATAAATCGCCGAGGAATACCATTGTATCCATTGGCCAATAACGCGTGGTATTCCGGCATCATCGAATAATCACCAAAGCCCAAACGGTGCACATCCGCGATGAATGTACCCAATCCAGACAAATCCAGTGTATGTGGGATCTGAGCGCCCACGACCACCGCAACCGGCGCCGTTGGATTACTCACGACCAGCCGTCCCCCGCCGCCTACAACACTCACCATCGGGCCATTGCCCAACCAGAGCCAGCCGCCTGCTGAATTATCTTCCACGTAATCCCTCATCAGCCGGAGTCCCAGCGGCCCAAGCACATGCAAGGTTCGTCCGGAAGGAATCTCCAACGTATAATAGCGGGTCGCGTTGGTCGTGGAAAACCGGATAGACCCTACCGTCACATCGCCGTCCACAATTACGTTGGTAAACGCTGCGGTTTGCCCACCCAAGTCCGTAAACACGACATCTGCGCCCTCGGGCGGAACCTGACCCCCCACCCAATTCGAAGGCGCCGACCAGAACCCCTGCACACCATCGGCGCCATTCCACAGATGAGCCACCTGCAAACGCAGCGGCAGCTCGTTGGCAGCTCCGCCCCTGCCGACCAACCGGAAAACGTGTTCACCCTCCGGCACGTTGGCCCAGTCTAACGTAATCACGACAGGCCCGGAGGCGGTGAGGGTCTGCGGATCCACCTGAGCCGATACCCCAACAGGCAATCCCTCAACGCTGACCAACACAGGTTGCGTTACACCCGTTAGCACCGCGTAATTCGACCAAACCACCGAGCCCGACGAACCAACCGGAATTGTCTGCCGCAGTTGAACAGTACGGAAGTGAACCGTTTGACCACCCGCCATACCGGCGCCCAGCACAAGAAAACCGACTAAAAGCCCAAGACATCCTGTTTGCAGCCCCACAGGGCCACCGTGGATGCCTCGCGTCATGCTTGTTTGCATCGGCGTCTTTCGCATGGTTCCTCCTCCAAATTCCGTGTCACAGGGTCCCAGCCATTCTCGGCGCTCAAGCCACGACAACCGTGTCCTAAAGCCTTCTTCCTATGGCTCAGTTGTATGGCAACCGGTCGTTCAGCCACAAATAGTCCGGATTCCCTCGTGCGGATACATTGCGCTCTACCTGTCCCTTCACCACCGGTCGCTTGGTTCCTGGATGAGTCCATTTCTTGATCTCCGAGTGTCCGTCTGCGTATGAGAAATTCGCTCCTCCGCCATAATGATAGCTGGCAGGCAAATTCCGAAACACAGCCGAAGCCAAATCGGCTCCACCCACGGAGTGGAACACAGCGTCGTCAATACTTCCAGGATGTTCATCCAGTGTCACAAAGGTCATTGCCGGTCCCGGCTTAATCAATTGCGTCACTTTCGTAAAGCCGCGGTCCGGATACACACGATTGTACACATTAGGGTTAACCACAGTGACACTGATGCCACCCAGAAAAGCATTCCCCGAAATGCTAAGCACGCGCGGGCCGTTGTCCGAGGGCACAATGTCTGCCGGACACTTGTACACTCCAGGTTGCTGAACATACGCCGCCAATAACGACTGCTGAGGATCAACCAGCTTGGCAGCATTGGTATTGTCGGGATTCATGAACCAGTCCACTCCGTTCGCTACCAACTTTGGCGGCATGCGGTCATCATGGTCGCCCACGTAAAGCATCCATCCGGTCATGATCTGCTTCGTATTGCTCATGCAAGAAATTGCCTGGGCTTTGCCTTTGGCGCGTGAGAGCGCCGGCAACAACATACCAGCCAAAATGGCAATGATGGCAATGACCACAAGCAGCTCAATCAGGGTAAAGGCCACCCGGTTCCATGATGAATCCCACTTCGTAACCCGAGGATTACCCATGTCCATCAAGGGATACATGCACATAAAAGGATTGAGGTCACTGAAGGTTGCAACCACGGCGCGCCGGCAAACCGGCCCAACCATGCCCTACCCTGCCAGAATGCCCCCAAGTCCGCCCGGCTCTGCCAGCCGTCGAGGCACCCTGTCAAAGGCCTTGTCCGGGGCTCCATCATCTGCACAAAAAATATACGCAACGCCAAACCAAAGCGATAATGTTCATTGCGCCAAAAGGCTTGTGAATTCTGACATCCTGCTCCGTCATTTTCCGCAACCTATTCCAAGAGTCTTGTCCAAGGCCCCAGTTAAGGCCATCTTGGAGAACACAGTGACACAGGACGAGGTGTCAGGGCCGAGCAAGGTGGAGCCTGCGCAGGGCTCGGCTGAGCATACTAACTCTAAAATTGAGCCCGTGGGGTCCGCGTTCCAAACACAGATCCTGCCCACCGACACGCCCGAGCGCTTTCGGGTGGCTGTGGAGGTTGCCGTCCGACACTTAAGGGCCGGTGAGCCGGTTGCTTTGCCGACAGAGACCGTTTACGGGTTGGCCGCCAACGCGTTGGATCCCCAAGCAGTCCTCAAAGTGTACCAGGTAAAGGGAAGACCTCGATCCAACCCCCTGATTGTTCACGTAGCTTCGATCAAAATGGCGCAAGCCGCCGTGAAGACATGGCCGCCAACGGCAGAGCAGTTGGCGCGTGCCTTTTGGCCAGGTCCGCTGACCCTGGTTTTGCCCAAAAGTGCCCTTATTCCTGAAGTCGTAACAGCAGGAGCTTCCACAGTTGCTATCCGGTGGCCAGCGCATCCGGTCATTCAAGCCGTCATTCGCGAGTGTGGGTTCCCATTGGCAGCACCAAGCGCAAACCTGGCCAACCGGGTCTCTCCCACTGAGGCGAGTCACGTACAAGCCCAATTATACGGTCGAATTCCTCTGATCGTGGATGGTGGCCCGTGCGCAATTGGCATCGAGTCCACTGTGGTGGACCTGAGTTCGTTGCCGGCCCGAATTCTCCGACCCGGCATGATCCACTCAGCAGCACTGACTGCGGTAACCGGCCAGCCGGTCATCGATCACCAAGGGGAATTCACCTCGGCGGGACCGCGAGCCAGTCCTGGGCTGTTTCCCAAGCACTACGCCCCTAACGCCCTCGTTTATGTGCTTCAGTGGCTGGACACGGTAGACTTGCGGCGTCAACTCGTGCAAAGGTCCATTCCAACTCAACAAACCTGTGTGCTCGCCCATGAACGGATTCCGGATCCGAGTTGCTTCGCTCAAGTCTGCGTCCTGCCACATGAACCGGCGGCGTATGCACGAGTCCTGTACACCACTTGGCACCGATGCGACCAATTGGGAGCCCGATTCATCATCATGGAATCCGTTCCAACCGACCCAGAATGGGCAGGAATTGCAGATCGAATCCGGCGAGCCCAAGCAATGGAAACGAACAGCGCCGCTATGTGACTCGCACCGCGACTTGCTTGGTAGAGTCGCACCCCAATGGCACCAAAGAAAGCCAACCCGCGACACAAGAAGTCGCGTTCTTCACCCTAGGAACTCGACTTCCAAACAGCCACAGATTCCCGCAGCACGAACGGCCCCGCTTTTGGCAATTCAATGGACCTCCAACATAGGCTTGGGGCTCATGCCTGCATGAAATGACACCGGCAAACTGGACAAAAGATGCGCATAGAGCCCCCTGATAGCTGCCCGCCTTTGCCGTTGCGACCTCTGCCTGATCTGGTTTACTGGCCCTATGATGAAACGTTTGGTTCTGGTGTTGGTTTTGCTGCTCGGGCCAGGGGCCTTGCCCTCCGCCGTGGCCCAGGGGCGGATTGCCACAGTCGATCTCAATCGGATCTTCGACAACTACTGGAAGACAAAGGAGGCCGAAGCAGCCTTGAAAAAGAGGGCCGCAGACTTGGAACAAGACCATCGCAGCATGATGGACGAGCTTCGCAAACATAATGAGGAATACCAAAAGCTCCTCAGTTCGGCCAGCGACCAAGCAGTTTCAGAAGAGGAACGGGATCGTCGGAAGCAAAACGCCGAGGCTAAACTGAAGCAAATGCGGGAATTACAAGAATCCATCGCTCAATTTGAGCGTCAGGCCCGTGCCACCATCGATGAACAGCGCAATCGTATGCGCAACAACTTGTTAGGCGAGATCCGCACCGCCATCCAGTCGCGGGCCCGCGCCGCGGGTTACGCCCTAGTCCTGGATATCTCTGCTGATTCACTCCGTAACACGCCCATCGTGCTCTATCACAGCGGTGACAACGACATCACCCAAGCCGTCCTCGATCAGCTTAACCTAAACGCGCCGACCAGCACCCCAACCACTTCGACACCCCCTGCCAAACGTTGAAGAATCCGTCCCTCACAGGACCTGAGCCACTCCATATGCAGGATCCTTTCAAGTCTTCCTTATTCTCGTCTACGCCAGCAATCAGGCGGCGGGCGTTCCTAACCCGCTTGCTATTAAGCGGCTTGGCCAGCGCTTGCACTAATCCTCTGCTTGCAACAAACCGCCGCATTGATCCCTCCTATTATACCCTCTTGGCGGACCCTCACATTCCCGCAGATCGCCTGCGGCAACACAACGGGGTGTTCATGACCACCCAACTCGAGACCGTCATCAAACAGGTTATTTGCCAGCCACGACTTCCCGGAGGCGTGATCATTGCCGGAGACCTGGCTTACAGCCGGGCAGAAACCGAAGATTACCTCCAGTTGGCCAACATCCTGCAACCACTCCGGTCCACGGGCATCGCCGTTCACCTGGCGTTAGGGAATCACGATCATCGAGAGCGTTTCCTCCATGCCATCCCTTGGGCCTTTCGACCCGACCGCCCACGGCAGGATCGTTGTTGCACCGTTGTCTCCTCCCCGCACGCCAATTGGTTTTTATTAGATTCGTTGGAGGAAACGCTCTCTACCCCGGGCCTTTTGGGGCCTAAACAGCTTCAATGGCTCGCCAGCGCCTTGGACGCCCGGCGTCGCAAGCCCGCTATCTTGGTGCTGCACCATCACCCCGACCACACCAACCCACGGGCTGGCTTAAAGGATACGGAGGCCTTTTTGGAAGTACTTAAACCGCGTCCGCAAGTCAAGGCCTGCGTCTTCGGCCACACGCATCGTTGGGCACACATCACAGATGAATCCGGCATTCACTGGATTAACTTACCGCCAACCTCCTACGTATTCCGCCCTGAATATCCCATCGGTTGGGTAGAAGCACGAGTACACACGGATGGAATGATTCTCCGCCTGCATTGTCTGGACCACCGACACACGCAGCACGGCCAGGAGCTTCATCTCACGTGGCGCCCAGCAAGATTCTCCAACTTCATTTCATCCGTATCCACGGATACAGAACCGAAGCTTCCCACACCTTCATGACCTTTTCCTCAGGAGCGCGCTCCATTGGATGAGCCGTCCCTTCGACGCCGCCACTCAGCTTGCAGTCCAATCCACCTCCCGAGTTCCGTGAGCGAAGCCTTCCTTTTTCGCTACAGTTGCTGGCTGCGTGCTCACTGGTTGCCCGCCAACTAAGAATTCTAAGCCGCTATCAACCAGCCACGGACCTCCTCGCCACCGCGCCTGCCGATCGCCATACTGAGCAGTTCCTTGCAGGCGCCTGGGAATGCCGGTTTCTCCGGGCTGAGCAGCCTCCACAACTACCACACATACTCCGTAACGACAACATGCATCCATCACGCATGCGGGCATTGCGCCTGCGCGCATCTTCCACATGGATCCATCTATAAAGTCTACCTACCCAAGCCTGTTTGCCCAGGTGGCACCAGAGTGATCCACGCACGTCCTCGACGGCATTTCCCATAGCCATCCACACATACGACAACACCGGTGCCATTCCAACCAATGGCTAACCGCCCAAGAATCATTTAGCGGTCCTTTCTCCCCACGCTCCATGCACCAAGCGCGCCCGCGTCGCCTTCATCCTTCGCCCACACTAGCTATCGTTCCTGCTGCCGCTGCGCTCCTGGACTAGTACGACATCTCGGCTGGACGATGGATATCATGGCGCTTCCGATGCTCGCTGTGCCGCGCTTTCTCTCCACACGCCAACGCCGATATAATAGACTTATGCATGACGCCCGTACGCCGGTTCCTCGCTATGCCCCGGACACATTGGCTACCGCCTATTCCTGGAAACCAATCTACGGGTCTCCTGAGTATACCTCTGCCACGCGATATGCAGATAGCGCACTTTGCCAGCACCGTGTGCCCTGCGCTATGTGTCGTGCTCATCCTAAAGCCGTTTGAGAGCTTTGTACCAGAACCTTACACAAGGTTCACCTCCTGAGCACTCCAACCAATGTCCTCCACTCTGCGACCGTATTCTGCACCAGCGCTACCTCGCAGCCCTTACACCATAACACATTTGTTATTCTTATGGAGGTTCACACACCGTTTCACGGTCGATGCCGATACTACCACCCGAACCACTCCGTAGCATCACCGTCGCTGCGGCTGCAATGTCCGCCTCCTCATATTAGCCCTCCACGACCATGACATTGCTACGCCATATCAACTATGAGAACCCAGCCACTTCCCCTCGCATCCTTACCCGTTACTTTGCTCCTATTGGTCCCGCCATCCTTCCTCCACCATAGCCCACTTCATTTACCGGCCACGTCGTCGCCCCTTAATAGCTACCGCCCGCTCCGAAGCCGCACTCCCTTTGTCCTCGTGTCCCCCGAACGTGTCCCTCTAGTACGTCGCCCTCCAGACCCATGCACCCCTTAGAAGCGCTTCCACAGTCCACGCCCGAAAGCTATTCCTCTCTTAACAAGCTGTCCCCGTCGACGCTTCTAAACCCTGTGTTACGGGCCGACGGCCGCCGGAGCAGCGACGCGCAGCCTAAAACATCATACAAGCTTTCTCTAATACACATAAGGCGATCCACGCCGGCTAAGCCCACTACCATACTCTGCCCGACGGCAGCTTGCAGATCACGGCGCTCTTACCATCGCCATTGTATGATGGGCAGTTTTCCCAGCTTTTGTCGGCCCACAGATCCCCATCCCACACGTCCTGGCTTCATATCGGCACTGACAGCATCCCGCTACACTCAACGCCTCGCCGCTACCCAACCAGAACCATTATTCCCACCCATACACCTCTGTACTCTGCACGTCACCGCACGGTTGCATCGTTCTATATCGACAACTCCCAGCCGGAGGGCTATCATTGCTATGTGTCCATAACACGACACCACCCAGCGCCGCTGCGATCTACTCCAGCTAGCTATCGCCCGCCTTTACTACGCTCCCAAGGCCCGCATGTTCGCTTCACTGCCTAGGCAGCCGTATCCACTACTTCTCAGACACCTCATAGGGCCACGCACCTCCTACTTGACATGACAACCTGCCAGGGCCTGTGGGTGCACATGTTCTCTAGACGCTCTACACACCCGGCCGTGCACTCGGACCTGCTTATAAGCCTTACTCCCTATTCCAGCCATGCCATGGATAAGTCTATTCATGCTACGTGTCCCTGCGTATCGTCTGCGGCCCTAACTGGACAGCTGAGCTTCGTTCTCTCCTGTCCCAGTGCGTAGTGTGGGCGCACGCGTCACTTGAGGCGGGCGGCCGCACGCCATGAACCTTGTGGGCTTTGATACTATGTTGCTAAGACACGACTTGCTATTTTCCCGTGGCCCGTCATTCCCTTTTGCTCACATAATGTGGAGCTCGCCGTTATACTTCTCTCATCGTTTTGGGTACGCTGGGACATACTCCGTGGGACATGTTGCCTAGCGATCTCGTCAGCCGTCCGGTTAGATGTTACACTGAGTGAGTTGCTGCCGCGCCTACAATCATACGTTAGCCACCATGCTAATGGTCGACCCTGTGTGTCACGCTGGCGAGAGAACATAGGCTATGCTTGCCTGGCTTCCACGATGTGGACACACAACCTCTTGCATAGGTTTCCAATAAATGCACTGGAAATTCTTACCATGCTAAGTCCGAGAAAGGTCCCACTATGCATTCTGGTATTCCTTCAACGTTGGTCCTGTAAAGTACGCCTGGCCTTCATGGCCCATCCCAGCACTCCTGTGTTCGCATCAGCGACATGAGATCTTGGCATTCGGCCCGCTGACGGTGTTGGCCTTCTTCTGTAACGATCGGACATGTAGCAGACTTCCGCTGTGAGTATTGTGGGGGCATGTCCCTTTTCCTCGATGTTTTGACCTATTGAGGGTTCCAGAAAGGACTTACCCACGTGAGGAACCCTCGCATCACATGAAGCACGTCTCAGGACACGGGACATCAGCCATCGTAGATGGAACAGGCATGGTTATCAGTAAGGTCACCCTTCTTGTGCCTCATAGATTGTGCAGCACGAGCAGGGTATGCACAGGTGATACGAATGTGAATAGGTGCAGCATCCGGGAGCTGCCTTCTCAGCGCGTTAATACGCTGCCTATGGGGCCAATATGCCTGGCCTCATGACAGGGGCGCTGACTACATGCGTCATCTCGATGCCTTGGCTCGCCTAAGGTGATAACGTGCCGTTGCGCTTCCACTGTGCTTCCAGCCTCAGCGCGCTGAGAGTTCTCGCCCATGCCAGAATGATTGGCAGCACCCGGTATTATGACCGAATGCTGCGTGGATTCACAATATGTGTGACGGCATGAGGTTGAATGCATCTGCTACCTCGAGGGCCAAGTGTGGCGCACGGGTTGAATCCAGGCCCAGATTTGGTGGACATGGTCAAGACGCGTGAATAGGCGCTGAATCTTTGGCCTCGAGCGCCGCGTAGAGCGTGTCCTGGTGCGCCATGTTGGATCCAGGTTATGTTCCCCCATTGGGCGGAAGTTGCCGGGCTCCACATGTTATGTCGTTGCAGCCTTGAAGGCTTGCCTGCTGGTATTCAGTGATAGGCTCTGTTCCCCGGTAGGAGCTGGCATTATGGTTGACCTGCCTGAGGCTAAACCCTGATGCAGAGTCGCATGTCGAGGTTCCCAACCATTCTCTGTCCGGTTTGATCGGCTCCAGCAGAACCATGTTTCAACGTGCATTCCGTACAAGGACATTCTTTGCCATCGAGGCGTAGCACGCTGAGTCCGGGAATTTCGGTTAACCGTCAGCACCCTCTAACGAGACGGCGACCAGCCCACCGCGCCGTCACAACAATCTGAACGCTTCTGTGCGGAAACGTTGTATCAAATCCTCCACGTCGCACCACGTAGTTTACACTTTTTTGTTGCCAGCAGAGATGTGGCAGCTACATGTCTAATCGGGGCAGCGGGGGGTTGGCCTGACATCAAACTGGTGGTCTGTTAACCGCGTGCGGCCCCACCAGCCCCATGAGAGCAACAAGGGAAACATTACGGAGACACTGCACCCATGCCGATATACGAGTTTGCGTGTCCGAAATGCCGGCGCATCTACAGCTTTTTGTCCAAACGGGTTAACCCGGATCGAACGCCGGTTTGTCCGAAGTGTGGTCATAAAGACCTGATTAAACAGGTCAGCCGCTTCGCGTTTGTGAGAGGGGTACCCGAACCCAAAGCCACGGAGGAAGCTCCCGATGCTGGCTCCAACACGCCCGACTTTGAGGATCCCCGCGTGGAACGGGCCATGCAGGAACTGGAACGGGACATGGAGCACTTGGATGAAAACAATCCGCGCCACATGGCCCATGTCATGCGAAAGATGAAGGAACTTATGCCACCTGGGAGCGTGCCCAAGGAGCTCGATGTGGCCATCAAAAGGCTTGAAGCAGGAGAGGACCCAGAAAAGATCGAGGAGGATATGGGCGAGGTCCTGGGCGAATTTTTTGGCAGTCCGGACGTTGAAGCGGAAGACGATTTCGGAAGCGGATTCGGTGGGTACACGCGCGACGAAGGTTTGTACGAATACTGAGGTGTCGCCTCCTGCGAAACCGACTTTTCTGAAAACCCCAGTGCGACTGCCAAAGTGGCGGGATATATGAAGCAACGCTTGGACTCATGGGGCATTGAAACCATATTCCACATCTCCGAGGCATCCTAGGGTCTCCAGTCTTCCGTATCCACGACGCATGCTGCAAAGAGGCTGCGAGCATTCACCGGTAGGTTCCCGTTGCATCCCCGTCCATGATTCCTTCCCAACGAAGGCTCAGAGGGCAACCAGACGGTAAAAGGCGGGTTCGGTAGGGACGACGCTCAAGGAGCGCTGGCCGCCGGCCTCCACCATGCCCTCTGTCACTTCCACCCATGGACTGGAATTAAGACCAGCCGATCGCAGCAATCTCCATGGCCCGGCTGGCCATGAGAGCACCACTCGGTTCGCCTCCCGACGGATGGAGAGAACAGCCGGTTCCGGCGATGTAAACACGGGCACAAATAACAGGTAATTGAGATAAACCTTGCCCGCGTCCTGTCCCGCTATGCCCAACATCGTTAGCCGTAATGTCTCTTGTCCGGCGAGCTGCACCGTGACCGGATGGCCTGCGTGAGTGAGTGGTACGTACCGATAATGCGTTCGCATGAGGTGGTTGGAGATCAGGAATCGGCCCAGTGGCACTACGAACTGATTACTCTGTCCTAAAGGACCCAACACGCGGCTCAATTCTGCTTCGGTCCCTCCAAAACTGCCAACGCGCAGGTACACGTAGTAGTTGGTTGGGATAAACATGCGGGTGTAATTCAGCCATTCGCCTGGCTCCGTTCTGGCCACAACATATTCTTGCAGGCCCGCAGCCGCATATTTAGCGCGAACCTAGTGGCGCGGCAACGGATCTCGCGTGGCATGAAAGGCGTCCCTTAAATCTTGGTTGCCTGTGGACGTTCCGACAGCATCCCAGAGCCGGTAATCGTTCCATCCGTTCTCGGGTGTAGCACGGGTATCCAAATAGTCCACGCCTGCTATGCCGGTTAGGTTCAGGTATCCAATGCCATTTCCATTCACCTGAATGCCCTCCACGCTGTGGCCACTCAGTGGAATAGGATCCGTCTGAAATTGCCCGCCTTCATAATTGTAATCTTCACATTCGACGGTTTTCAACGGCGGCGTATCGAGCATGTTCTCCGTAAAAGTATCAAACCAAAAGGTGTTTGTGGAACGTCGCATGCCACTCACATCTTGTACCTCGATTCGGGCTTCATACACGCGATTGGGTTGTAAAGTTCCCGCTGCCGTGGACAATGTTACGCTGGCCGCATTGGCCGGAAGGGGTCGGAGCGCAAATGAGACATCTTCTTCGTTCAGATACAAGCGCGTGGCCGCGACGTTCACTTGCGTTGTCGAAAACGTTGACACTGTGAACTGGATCCCTTCCGACGCAGGATGAAAGTTCGCAAACCGGTTCGTTGGGTTGCGAGCAGTGACTTGGGGCGTCCCATGGATGGGGTGTGGCAGGACCGGGGCCACACTTGCATGCGGATCGTCCGGTCCGCAATAGAAGTTGTCAAAGGTTGCGTCGACCGTGCCCACATTGTTCTGGCGGCTGAATCCGACAAACCCGCAGGCGCCGGAACTAAACGTGAAGTCCATGGCTTCCAAGACTGCCAAGGGTCGTGTCAAGTCGTGGTGATCATACACTTTGGCCACATAGTGTCCGGAAGAGCCCCGGAATGTTATGCGGTAGCCTCGGCCCGGTTGCAGGGTAACCTCCGCGACTGCCAGAGTGCGCGTAGCAAAGCCAGCATTGACCACATTGATTTGGAATTGGCCCTGCCGACGATCTGCAGGGTTCTCTCCGAACTGAGACGCATCGTAGTTGCAAATCACACCCTGCGCGGCTGCAGGGTTGATGTTGGGATGCACCGTTCCCGTATTCGCGTCGGTCAAATGACCAAATAAGACCATGGCTTGATTCTTGTCGGTGCCGGGCCAGTCCACCAAATCGATAGCCACGAAAAAGTCTGTGTATTCATTGGTCCGATACCACATGCCTACTGCCGGCGCCGCTCCTGGCACCGGATTGGCGCGCAGGCGCAACGCACGTCCTCCTTCATGCATGGGAAAGGTCGTGCTGACGAGACTTGGATTCAGGGCTGCCAATCGCCATCCGGCCGCCATCATGTCTGAGGCTGATGTGTAACCATCAAACGAGTCCCGCCAAATCGGCTGGGCCATGCCCGCGGCAAGAAACAGATGAACCAAGCATAGTGCCGCATGGGGCCGGCACGCCATGCACGAGCGGCAACGCAATTCCCAAGCTGGAGCCACTAATGTCGGAGCATAATATGGAAGAACTTTCATTTGAGGCCTGCGGTAGGGGAGTTTATCTTGATGATTAGCCGTTTTATTTAACTGTGGTCCTTCACGCGTCAAGCAGGAAATGCCACCATGGCCCACCTCGCGGTGAAGCGGAGGCGGCGTGCATCGATGTGCAGTCGAGTTGGAACAGCCAGTTGGCGCCCGGCTAGGGAAAAAATGCGAGCGATTCCGCCCGTTTCTCGCCCCGGGTCAGGCCTTCTGCAAAAGCTACTGTCTCCCCACACGCCCCTGATCGTCACTTTTACAAATAAACGTAGCGGCCGTTCATTAATCCCGGTTTTCTCAACCATGCCAAGCCACGTGCACGGTCGCTTATGGGCTCTATTTCGACCTGCGCGTACGTCTCCGGGTCTGCAGTCCCCACCCGCCCTTACCGTATGCCGTGGTTACCGAAAAGCTCATGCGCTGCCTCAAGCATCCACACCTCAGGCGTAGAAAGGCAGGCGGAACGTTTTTCGTAAACAGACCCCACTCAGACATGAAGCGTAAGGCACCTTTGCTAGGTGTCGGGATGAGGTTTCTGCTGCTGCAGGGCCGACAGCTCAGCGAGCACTTCCTGTGCGTGACCGAGGGGACGGACCTTGTGCCAAATCCGGCGGATGTAGCCGTCAGGATCAATCAGGAACGTCATGCGCCGGGTGCCCTGGAAAAGCCGACCCATGAAACGCTTGGTCCCCAAAGCGCCATAAGCACGAACAATGTTCCCTTTCGGATCAGACACCAAATAGAAGGGCAAACGCAACTTTTCCACAAACCGCGCGTGGGATGAGGTCGAATCGCTGCTGACGCCCACCACTGTCGTGTTGTGAGCTGTAAACGCGTCATAAGTGTCCCTGAAGCTGCAGGCCTCCAACGTGCAACCCGGGGTGTGATCCCGAGGGTAAAAGTACAGCACCACCCATTGACCACGGAAGTCGCAAAGTCGAATTACGCGCCCATCATGACAGACTCCTTCGAAATCCGGCGCGCGATCTCCCTCTTGCCATGTTCCAGGGGCAGATTCTTTCTCCCGTTTTCTCATATCCTCTCCTTTTTGCACAGGCGAGGCGCACGGACACGCGCAGTGCCTCAGGACCAGGAAGCTCCAGCAGCAGGGCCAGTTGGCCCCGGACGGTTTGCGCCGGGCGCGCTGCTAGGGCTGGCGCTGAGCTGCCGGACTCCGTCCCAGATGTACAGGAGACCCGACACGCCCGTGGTTAAGGCTGCTGCCAGGCAAAGCGGCATCAAAGCGGCTCCATGCCATTTCAACAGCACCCACAACACCACGCTCATCTGCAACACCGTTGCGACTTTACCCACCCATCGGGGCCGAACCACGGCCCGACCGACCGTCATATGAATAACCAACAGACCAATGACAAGGAGCACATCCCGCCCCAAGATGGTGCCTGTCAACCACAACGGTACACGCTCCAAATAAGGAGCATGATCACAACTTAGGAGAATCATCGCCGAGACCAGTAATAATTTATCCGCCAAGGGATCCAACACCGCGCCGAGTTCGCTGCGTTGATGAAAGTGACGAGCGATGAAACCGTCCAGGGCATCACACGCCGAGGCTACTGCAAAGCAGGCCAAGGCTGCGTAGCGATGTCCCTCCCATCCCGTCTGCACGTAATACAGTACCTCGACGACGAAAAACGGAATCAACAAGATTCGCAGGATCGTCACTTTGTTTGCCGTCGTCATGATGGTTTTATGGGATGACGTCTTCCCACAAGATGACAAGGTTAAAAGCGACCCTTTATGCCCAAAACCATGTGGACGAAAACTTTCCACGGGGCCATGGGCAATCATCTGCCCCCGATGGGAAGCACATGCGCTGTTTACTAGCGAGAACCAATTCCCGTCCGTGGTTTTCGTCAAGGGTAGAGGGGGGTTGACAAGGCGGCAACCGTTACGATGAGCGTGCCCAGGTTCGCTGGATTATGAGAACACGTTTTGACGAACATCGGTCTTTGCGAATCAATTAATTTGCATGCAAAAGAAAAGCCGAGGTTGCCTCTCCGGGGCCAACGCTTCTGCACATCGAGCCAGATCCGTCACAAGGTGATGCGGCATCGCGTCAAGAACAATGTAGTTTGATAACCGAACCTTGTCTGATCGTCTCAGGACCATCAATTCCCACTGCTTTTTCCGAAGTTATCAGCACAAGGATACGGTTGAGCCGCGGTCCCGATCTGTCCCTGCCAGCCGGGAGCCTACCCGCCATGGGATTGCCTTCCATCCTGCTTGATTGTGCGTCTTCGGGGACATTTGTGTATAGCGAAATGCCGGAACAACAGGACCGGGCCAGTCGACGTTTATTGAAAGATCTGCGATTTCTAACATTCAAGGTAAACCCTTTCGGGATGCGGTTCTGAAACCGATCTGATTTACCGTGCCTATGCGGACCGTATATAGCGGCAGGTGCCATTGGATTTATACGAGTTTACGCACTGAACCGGTGCATTTTCGACATGGTGGCTCGTTTCCAAAAAAGTATCCGACCTTCGAATCGCACGTGTCTAACGTTAGGTCAGCAGATAGGCGCATGTATCATTGGCGGTGCGAGCTGCCGGCCCACACCCCGCGGGTAGCTGGCCGATAAACGGATCGTGCCATGTCTGAAGAGGCATCCGGGCCTGGACGTTAGTCCCGGAGTTCAAACGCAGGTAGTTGGCATTGATCAAATCTTCGGTACCATAGGGGACAATGCAGGACATCCATTCGGTTACCCGTGACGAGTTGCGCTCGGAACTGGCCGCTTGGGGCGAGCCGGCTTACCGGGCGGATCAAATATTGAATTGGCTTTACCGCCACCGTGTCAGTGATTGGTCCCTGATGACAAACTTGCCCCGCGCCCTGCGGGAGCGCCTATGCAAACGGTTTTCGCTTCATACTGTGGAATGTATTCGAGTCGCGGAAGCCGCCGATCAAACTTGTAAATTCCTCTGGCGGCTGACGGACGGGGCCTTGATCGAGAGCGTGCTGATTCCGGCCAATCCAGCGCTTTATGGCGAGCCTTCTGACCGTTACACGCTATGCCTTTCCACACAGGTGGGATGTGTCTATGGATGCCGCTTCTGTGCCAGCGGCTTGGACGGGTGGAAACGCAACCTTCAAAGCCATGAAATAGTGGAGCAAGTGCTGGCGGTCGAGCGGTGGCACCAACGGCTGACGGCCTCAAGTGCAGCGGCGAGTCGTAGGCAGGACCGATTAGTGGACAATCTGGTGGTCATGGGCATGGGGGAACCGCTCGCCAACTACGACAATCTCATGCGGGCACTCCGCATTTTGAACGCTCCATGGGGCGGAGGAATTGGAGCACGTCGGATCACGGTTTCCACCAGCGGCTTGGTGCCAGGCATCCGCAAGCTGGCCGAGGAACCCGAGCAATTCCGCCTTGCGATCTCTCTGCATGGCGCGACCGACGAGGTGCGCAGCTATTTAATGCCCATAAACCGCAAGTACCCGCTTGGAGAACTGGTTGCTGCGCTAGAGTACTACCTTCAGCGCAAAGGCCGCATGCTGACCCTTGAGTATATCCTGATCGCAGGCATTAATGACGGACTCGATCAAGTGCCTTTGTTAGCAGCCCTGGCGCGACGTTTGCACGCCAAGGTGAATTTGATCCCATACAATCCCGTGGAAGGACTGGCCTGGCGCCGGCCTGACCCAGCTGCATGTGAGCTGTTTCTGCAACGGCTGCAAGCCTCCGGTGTAACAGCAACGCTGCGACGTGAGAAGGGCGTGGAGATTGAAGCTGCTTGCGGACAACTGCGCCTACGGACGATGCGAGCTCTGGAGGCTGCAGCTTCCCAGGCCGGTTTTGCTGCTCCGCCGGTTTCGCCGATCAACTCAAATGGCGCTAGAGCGCCCGTGCCTTACCCAACATTGCCATCGGATAACGACCTTGCGCATCCGGCTTGACGAGAGGGTCATTCTTCTTCGCGAAGGTGATCCACGCCGGGAGCCACTTCCTGACCTAGGGCGACGGCTTGATCCCATGTAATTCGCTGACCCGATTCGCAGGCCATGCGGCCCAAGATTGCGCCCGATTGGCGCGGATATTTCGATCTAACTCATTCCATGGGCGATCCTCTCGAACGGCCTGCAACGGTAGCTCCATTTACCACTCCTACGGATCGCAGGGTTCACCACGCTATACCGAAAGCTCTGTAAGCAACAGGTAACTAGGAAACAATATGGGAATGTGTTGGCCCTTTCTAACAGCGGCGCAGCCCAACGTGCCATGGAGGGCCACCCCGGGAATGCCCCAACGTGATGCATGTGCCGCCATGGCCCCACCGGTCGCGTGCCGTCCGCAAAGCTGCATTCAGCAGCAAAATGGTCGTAAAACTGGTCTGATTCGCAACCGGCCCGGGACCGCCGTCCATTCTTTAAACTGAGACCGGCTATGCGTTTTTGGCCCCACAGGCCAAGCAAATGCTGTGGATCAGCCAATCCGCGATGAATCCCCCGTCTACCCGGGTGAACCCCTTGTAATGCGTGATCTGCCATGGCCATTTCCTCATGCCTCCTGGCCGCGGTGGCGTGCCCACCGGCCCGTGCATCTGGCAGGCATACAGAGTGATGCGAGGCACCTCGTGCATTGGCCTGCCCAGCGGCAGGTAATCGCGATTCATCAATCCCACGTTTAGCGTTGGCTGCTCCTGCCCCATCACCTGCCTCTCCTAACGCGCCGGATGCCAGGAGTATCCACGGCAAAGGATTCCTCCAAGAAGAGATGCAATCCGTGCTGCGCGGCAGATTCAACGCCAATGAGGCGAAACGGTGGCGGCATGCTGAGCGAACCCACTCCGCCCGGATACAAACAATTCATTACTCCGCGGAATCCGTGCAGCCCTCCAAAGATCCCGTCAGGCGCGACGCGGACCCGGTCCTACAACTGAGGCTGCAATTGTTCTGACAACCTTCGAGCGTTCTCGCGGAAGCAATCGGCACCCACCCAGCGTTCCACCGGTCCTTTGTGTGGACAATGCCTGTGCGAAGGCCCTGCTTTCGCGACTGCCGCAACCGACGAGCGCCACTTTCAAAGCATGCCCCTCACCTGCCTAAGCCTCCAGCTCATTGGATCGCACCGTAGAAAACGCAGCGAAGGAACCACTGGCCTGTTGCGAGAACTGTCGGAGGTTGAGCGCTTTGACACGGGTTGGAGGCTGCCGGATTCAAGTCCTGAAACGCCCTTTCCCAACACGATTTGTCCATCCAAAGCATTTACACCGCGGGCATCCCATATGTGTCAACGGAAAAACAACCACCACGTCAGCGCGAGGACAGGCAAGAGATAGGGTAACGTGAATTTGAACACATAACCTAGAAAGGTTGGGACGTGAGCTTTCTGGTGCTCCGCAATGGCCTTGACCATGAAGTTAGGTCCATTGCCAATGTAGGTACAGGCTCCGAAGAACACCGCAGCTATGCTGATGGCCACCAACAGCAACTCTCCGTTTGGTGACGCCAGAAGAACCGCCAGTTGCAAGTGCTCGAGCACTGGTTGGCGATTCGTCAATTCCTCGGGAAAATACTCGGCCATTGCGCGCAAGGCTTCGCGGATCACGGGCTCCGGGGATGTCGGATCAGGTGGGATTCCCTGAGCGAGCGCGAGTTGCAACGGCTGAAGCGTTACCGCTGGCGCGACCATGCCCTGGGCTGTGCTTAAGAAACTAAGGTAAGTGGGGGCGTTGTCCAGCACAGCGCTCAAACTGCCCGTGCCCCAATAAAACATGCTGGGGGTCGGTCTCCCCAAATCACGCGCATGATTTTGGAGCCAGTCCAGTGCCGGCATCATCGTGGCAAAGATTCCCACAAACAGAATAGCCACCTCTCGGATGGGCTCAAAGTTAAAGTCGTTGGCCTCATGCACTGCTCTGGGTGTGGTTAGGTACGACCCTATGGCAGCAGCGATCATGATCATCTCGCGAATGAAAGGCGGTCGCTCGAGAAACACCGCACCCAAGATCACTGCGAGAAAGAGGAGGTTATGCAAGCCCCGAAATCGCCATTGTTCGCCCGTTCCCGTTTCTTTTTCGCGAATTGTGGCCGGCGCGCGCAAATAATTGCGCCGATCCAGCACATAGAAAATGCCGAGCAATGAGCCCACCCCAACGATCCACATGGGCCAGCAATGTTCCAACACCCACCAAAATGGAACCCCTTTTAAATAACCCAGAAACAAGGGTGGATCACCGATGGGGGTCAGGCACCCGCCTACATTGGAAACGATGAAAATGAAAAAGACCACGTGATGCGCCGTTAATCGGTACTTGTTCATGCGAAGCCAGGGCCGGATGAGCAACATCGAGGCTCCGGTCGTGCCTAGCAGGTTGGCTACTATCGCACCGATCAATAAAAATAGGGTGTTGACGATTGGCGTTGCTTCCCCTCGAACCGTGATATGGATGCCGCCCGAGACGACAAATAAGGACCCAATCAACGCGATAAAACTTACATACTCATGAGCCGTGTGCGCGATGCGCCCAGTGGCATTCAAACCGAGCCAGTAATAAAGCAAGGTCACGGTCCCCAGTCCCAGCGCCACCTTGGGATAGTGCTGATGCCACCCCTTTGGCCAGGCCAAAGGGCCCAAGGCAATGCAGCCCAGCAACAGCACGAAGGGGCCAATCATCCACGGACTAGGGTCCAACAATGCGCCATCCATGGGCTGCAGACGATAAAGCGCCAAACCCGCCGGTCAAGTATCCTTGTGGCGCTGCGGGTTGCCCAGACGGGCTTCGGAGCTGCGGGCCATGGCCTCCGACAGTAATCCTAACACCTCGGCCCGGACTAGTGCCCCGACGAGGCGCGGATCGGTTGGGCTTATCACCACTGGGATGTGTTGCTGTTCGCTCCGCAGCACAATCGGCAATGCCTCCAAGAGGGTCTGATTTGGAGTTACAACCGGGGGCGGCGGGCGCATTACGTCGTAGGCAATCACCGCTCGCAGCTCCTCCCCAGCATTCAAGAAAGGTTTCAAATCATGAAGCGCTACCACTCCCAGCAGGCGGTTTTCTGCGTCCACCACCGGTAGGAAATTATTGGTGCGGGTTAAGAACCGCTGGGCCATTTCCTGCAGCGTGGCGGTTTCACGAACCGGGGCTACTGGGTCACGCATCAGGTCGCCTACCCGACACTCAAGGGTCACCTCAGTAGCTCCCTCCAAACCTCGAGTCCTCAATGTTTGTGTATATACGGAATCCGGGTGCAAACGACCTGCCACCAGGGTGGCGACGGCACATCCCAACATCAGCGGGGGCATGATTGAGTAATTTAAGGAGATTTCGAAAACCAAGACCATCGCCAAAAGCGGGGACCTCGTCGTGGCTGCCAATACACATCCCATCCCCACGACGGCAAACGTGGCCAAGGGCATTTGCCATGCCAATCCCAACAGGTGGAGAGCCAATCCAAAAGCAGCTCCCACGGCTGCACCCAAAAACAGTGTTGGAGTAAAGACTCCTCCCACTGCACCTGAGCCGACTGAAACGGCCGTGGCCAACAGTTTAGCCGAGAGCAATCCAACCAAGAACACCAAGCCCCACCCCGGCCCTTCGAAACCAGCGCTGACCGCAGAGACGGTTAACCGGTCGAATTCACCATGCAGAATGCGGTTGGTCACCAGATACCCATTGCCCCAAACGCCTGGGTAACCGAGCGCGATGACACCCACCAAAGCGCCTCCTAGCGCCATCCGACCGTGGGCAGGCCACGGCAGGCGGCGGAACTGTTCCTCCATGTGCCGCAGCAATTTTAAGAATAGCGCTCCTGTCACCCCGCAGAGGAATCCCAAGAGCAAAAACCAAGGCAACTGACCCAACCGAGTAAAATCCACGGCTGGCACCTCGTACCATGGTCGAATCCCGAAGAAGCTACGGGACATAACGCTGGCGACCACGGCTGAGACCACCAAGGGCGCAAATAGAAGCATGGAAAAATTTCCCAAAACAATCCATGCGGCAAATACCGCACCCGAAATCGGTGCATTGTAAGCCGCGGCAATGCCGGCTGCGGCGCCGCAGCCGACCAACAGACGCAACCGGTACGGAGGCCAACCTCGCCACTGTCCCCACTTGGAGGCTAGCGTGGCCGATAGTTGCGTGATAGCGCCCTCCCGCCCGATGGAGGCGCCTGTGCCAATACTGACCAGCGAGGACAATGCCCGAACCATATTCGCTCGAAAAGGCAAGCGGCCATCTCCGGCGACGACGGCCTCCAAGAGGTTCGTGGTGCTCGTGGAGCGCAGCCATTGTCCGCCAAAATGAAGGATGAAACCTGCCAACAAGCCCCCCAGTGCCGGCGTCAAGCAGCGTTCCCATGGACGCATCAACTCGGCCACTTCCACCAGGTCGCCCGGGCGATGCAGAAAGAGAAAACGAACTGCTTCGATGGCATGGTAAAAAAACAAGTTAACGATGCCGCCCAACACGCCCACGCTGGCGGCCAAGAGCAGATGAAGCGCCTCCTCGCTAAGGACCAACCGTTCGCGCCACTTTAACGCTCGACGCCAATAACGGCGCCACAATAGGTCCAGCGCGCGCGGCACTCGTCGCGTCAACTGCTGGTTCTCCTGCCCCCGGGTCACAGCCTAATGCTATCAAACCGTTCCAAATCCGGGCGAGCCAGAGCAGCGAGGCCCATCCCATGTCCGATTGATCTTCATTGATCTCTCCTCTAAAGTGCTTTGTTGTTCAGGACCAGATTCACTCCATGTCAGCGCACTGGGTTTGAGCGTGGATCCTCCCTTCCACAAACATGAGATTGAGTCAACCTACGCTTTTGTGGCGCAGACCGAGACGGATTTCCGGTGGCGCATCTGCGGTCTAAAAAAGCAAGAGGGACCCCGGCGGAGGCCCGGCGGAAAGCCAGCTTGCGCGATTACCATGGCGGGTGCGTCACGCATCACCTACGTGATCAAAAAACCTCAACCGGGGTACACATGCCCGAAAAAAAAGCCGGAGCAACGTGTGCGAAAAGTCCAACGCGATCCAACGGTGTAAGGACCGCTACCATGTGGAGCAACCTCCACGCCGATGGTCAAGCGCCCAGAGTATGAATGCACATTTCGGGAACATTTTTCAGGATTCGCGATGCCGGTCTCGCCCACCTAGGAGCGCCGCTAGGTTGCTCAAGAGGGCCGGCTCGTGCAGGCAGGTTTGACCTCTTGCCTGCCTCCAAGCACCGCGCACCGAACACCAAACCGTAACATTGACCGGGGTGAAATCTCGAAATGCTGGAAAACAACCTTTGAACTTGGAACAAAGAAGGGGAATTCAAGCGCGCCAATATGCATCCTGACGGTTTGGTAAGCCAGCGGAGCCTGCATCACATCGTTAAGGTCACTTCACTTGCGCCGGCAACGGTCGAATCCGGAGGTCTCGAAACTCGATGCGCATGTCCAATCCAGCATGAATTTGAAGACCGATCGGGGCCGGGTCGGCAAACCGGGTGTCCGTAAACTCGACTATTTTCCGATCATTTAACCACACAATGAACGTATTGCCCTGGGCCAATAACCGGAATCGATTCCACTGGCCAGGTTTGAGCAATGCTTGGGCGTCGCGGGCCTGGCCTGCCTCAGGATAACGTTCGCGTCCCCCGGTGTAGAACGACCCCGTCATGTCTTTCTTAAGAGTGCGGGAGACACCTATCTGCAGCTGCAACTCCGGCTTTCGCAGTAGGACTCCACTGTCAATCTCGCCGTCCCAGCGGGCTTCAAATTCCAGTTCAAAATCATCATATTCCTTTTCAGTCCATAAAACGTTGCCCTGTCGTAAGGGATCACTTTGGCCAACCAGGACGCCCTCCACCACCCGCCAAAAGGGGTTGGGATCGGGCACTTTCCATCCGCTGAGATCCCGTCCGTTGAACAAGGGTTGCCATTCCTGCCCGGCCACGGGGGCGATCCGCATTGCGAGAACCACCGACAACAGCACCGGCCACGGGCGCCGAGTTGGAAAAAAGCTGGTGAGATCTGCGAAGGGACCGAGTCGACAAAGGCCCCACTTCAGAGGCAACCCCTGCGCAAAGAAAAACCGGCAACGACCGGATCTGACGAATCCCTTGACTGATGATTGATGGAGTGAGCCGCGATTGCTTCGAAATGTCTCGTTCACGGCCCGTGATTGTGGGCCAAGGTAGCCCACTCGGCAAGATCACTGGCTTCGTGTTCGGCGTTTCCGGGCAAGGATGGTCGGAGCGACAGGATTTGAACCTGCGACAGCCAGCTCCCAAAGCTGGTGCTCTACCAAGCTGAGCTACGCTCCGACCTCGCTTCATAGTGGCACGAGAACAATCGGCCGGCAACGAAGTTTTGTCACAGCGACTTCCTCAGACAGCAACCATGGGAAGAGCCAGCGTTTACGGACAGGACGGAAAACGTGACCAAGGCGTGGGATGCCGTCGTAGCTCATTCGCTCTGCTGCGGCCGTCTGGTCCAGCCAGGGCAGTCGATTTGATCTCGACGGGCCTGTTCGACTGGCGGTAAAAGACTTGACATGAAGCGAAGTCGCGCGGGCATTGCTGGATGGCTGGTCGCGGCATGGATCGTTCAGGGGACCGCGGAAGGTCAAGGAACGGCTCCCATGCGCTACGAGCCTCGATGGGAGTCGCTGGATCGACGGCCGACGCCGACGTGGTTTCTGGACGCAAAATTCGGTATTTTTATCCATTGGGGCATCTATTCCGTCCCCGGCTGGGGTGTGAAGGGTCAATATGCCGAATGGTACTGGCATCGTATCGCCAAACGCGGGGACGACAACCCATGGTGGCAACATCATAAGCGCGTCTGGGGAGAAACATTTGACTATCCACAATTCGCCCCTTTGTTCCGTTGCGAGTATTTTGATCCGGACCAATGGGCCGATTTGTTTGCGCGTTCTGGGGCGCGTTATGTAGTGCCGACCGCAAAACATCATGACGGGTTTTGCCTCTGGCCCAGTGCGGAGGCCAGTCGTACCTGGGCACGGCCTTGGAACGCGGTTGAAACAGGACCTAAACGGGATCTCCTGGGCGCCCTCGCCGAGGCGGTCCGCAGTCGTGGACTCAAGTTTGGGTTCTATTACTCTCTATACGAATGGTTCCATCCGCTATGGCGATCGGACCGTCCGCGGTATGTGCAAGAGCACATGATCCCCCAGTTCAAGGATGTTGTTCTCAGATACAATCCGTCCCTCATTTTCAGTGATGGAGAGTGGGAAATGACCTCGGCGGAATGGCGAACGGAAGAGCTCCTAGCATGGCTCTTCAATGAAGCACCCTGCCGGGACGACGTGGCCGTCAATGACCGATGGGGCAAGGAAACGCGGCACAAGCATGGAGGGTATTACACCACCGAATATGCTGCAGGCCTTCCTAGCGCCGATCATCCGTGGGAGGAAAACCGTGGCATGGCCTACTCTTACGGCTGGAATCGGATGGAGGCCGTGGATGACTATAAGTCGGCCCGGGAATTGATCCTATTGTTATGCGACACTGTCAGTCGCGGAGGCAATCTGCTCCTCAACGTAGGCCCCACGGGTGACGGCCGAATTCCGGTAATCATGCAACAACGGTTGGTCGAAATTGGCCAATGGCTACGTGTGAATGGCGAGGCCATTTACGGCACTCGTTACGCTGGACGTGCAGCCCAATGGACTGAAGGCCGTATTCCTGAGCAAAGGTACGGTGATTACAATATCGAATACAAGCTGTTGGAGCAAGTTGGTCAACGGCCCCGCCCCGATGGTCAGGCTGTTAAGCAGGTCTTCTTCACCCGCAAAGGCGATGTTTTGTATGCCATCACCGCCGGCTGGCCCGGACGCCAACTAGTCCTGCGAGATATTGAGGCCCCCCGCAACGTGCAGGTAACTCTTTTAGGGCTTCCCGTAACGCTCCCATGTAAGCGTCAGGGTCGGAATCTGTTGATCGAAATGCCGACATTGGACCCAGAGGCGACTCCTTGCCGCTATGCGTATGTGATCCGCATTCCGGGAGCGCGCTTGTTGCCATCCGCTGAGACGCGTTCATCCGGACCTTCTCACAAATGATGGATTCTTATGGATTATAAGGATGGTCAACAAGATTGGCTGCCTTTTCTATCATTTCAGTAAACCTGTGCTCGGATTTGGGTGCCCGGAGTCATGCGGATGGGGCAGGCATTATTTTCTACGCTGGGGTCGAGATGGAGCGATTCTTGCTCCGACTCGACCCTCCGAACGGAGAGAAGCTGTGCTTCATAGCGCCTTATAAAAGAATGTGGCTGAAACAATGAGGCGGGTTTTGCGGCGGAGCTATCTGATCATCGTGGGCCTCTGTTCCCTGCCCGGAGCGGGCCCCTTAGCTGTGCGGTCTCAGGAAATCCCTGCGCCTGCGCAGAGGTATCACGCCGTGGTTGCTTTGGATGGGACCGGCGATTTTCGGAGCCTGCAAGAAGCGATTTCCGCAGCACCCCACCGGTCTCCTGGCCAAGCTTGGGTAATTCGAGTGAAGCCGGGGGTCTACCAAGAACGGGTGTACATACAACGGGAACGAGGTTATATCCGACTTGTGGGAGATGATCCAGCCCTGACTGTTCTGACGCACCATCTCCATGCAAATATGACTGACGTAGACGGGCGACGCCTTGGCACGTTTCGGACCCCTACCCTGTATGTGGATGGGGACGGTTTCGAGATGGAAAATCTGACCGTAGCAAACGCGGCGGGGCCGGTGGGGCAGGCCCTGGCTTTGCGGGTAGATGGAGATCGCGTGCGTTTTCGTCGTTGCCGCTTCCTAGGTTGGCAGGACACGATCTTGGTCAATCGCGGGCGGCACTGGTTTGAGGATTGTTATATTGAGGGCCATGTGGACTTCATTTTTGGCGGGGCCATGGCGTGGTTTGAACGTTGTCAGATCCATTGCCTCCGGGATGGCTACATCACAGCAGCCTCCACACCGGCGGATCAACCCTACGGGCTAATCTTCCGAGGTTGCTGGATTACCGGCGAGCCAGGAGTTCGTACCTATTTAGGCCGGCCTTGGAGGCCGTATGCCATGACGGTTTTTCTGAACACGTTCATGGCGGAAGTGGTTCGTCCGGAGGGCTGGCACAACTGGAGCGACCCAGCGCGTGAGAAAACCGCGCGTTACGCCGAGTTTGGATGCTTCGGTCCCGGGGCCGTAGCAACCAATCGTGTGCCTTGGGCACGCATTCTCAAGCCTCAAGAGGCAGCGAAACTGACGCCGAAACAGGTCCTGACGGGCCTGGATGGCTGGCATGCCGCCTTTTCGGAGGGGCTTTAAGAAGCTAGTCCCAGAATCGTAACGAAACTATCCCGCCGCTGACCCACAACCAATGGGTCTGGAAAATCGCTTGCAGGGCAATACGAGGTGTTGCTGCTTCATCGATGCGGGTTGATCGTTGGGTGAGCCGTAGATCGGGTTTCATGCAGCCTTTAGGTGTTGAGTTGCGGTAGAGCCAAGTCACAGGCCGTTGCGTTCGTCCAGGAAACGATTCAAAGAAAAAGGGCCGCCGCGAGACAATCCACGGCGGCCGTGCCTCGCAAGGGCCGTGCCCTTACTTCTTGCCGCGTTTTTCAGTTGCTGCTTTAGCTGCTTGAGCTTCCTCTTCAAGAGCCGCTTGCGCCGCTGCCAAACGCGCCACTGGCACGCGGAACGGCGAACAACTAACGTAAGTCAGTCCTATACGATGACAGAACTTGACCGAGTCGGGATCGCCTCCATGTTCGCCGCAGATGCCTAATTTAATATCCGGTCTAGTCTTGCGCCCTTTTTCAACGGCGATCTGCATGAGCTGTCCCACGCCGTTTTGATCGATCGTGGCAAACGGATTCCGACGGACGATCTCCAATTCAGTGTAAGTGGGCAGGAACGAAGCAGAATCGTCCCGGCTCATGCCCAAGCAAGTCTGAGTAAGATCGTTAGTACCGAAGCTAAAGAATTGCGCCGTCTGAGCGATTTCGTCTGCTGTCAGCGCGCCGCGCGGCACTTCGATCATCGTTCCCACCAGGTACTGAATCTTGGTGCCCGTTTCTTTCATGACCTCTTGGGCGACGCGGTGCACGACCTCGACCTGCAGGTCGAGTTCTTTCTTAAAGCCCACCAGCGGGATCATAATCTCGGGCCGCACTTTGATACCCTGCTTTTGGACCTCCGCCGCGGCCTCGAAGACAGCTCGGGCCTGCATCTCGGAAATCTCCGGATAAACAATTCCGAGGCGGCATCCACGGAAGCCCAGCATCGGATTGAACTCATGCAGTTCCCGCACCCGTTGTCGAATCTTTTCCACGGGCACACCCATCTTCTTGGCCAAGTCTTCCTGGGCGGCCTCTTCATGAGGCAGGAACTCGTGCAGTGGCGGATCTAGGAACCGAATTGTGGCCGGATAACCACGCAAGGCTTTAAAGATGCCGATGAAGTCCTGCTTCTGGTACGGCAGGAGTTTTGCGAGGGCCTTTTTCCGGTCTTCTGTGTTGTCGGCCAAGATCATTTCCCGCATGGCATCGATGCGGTTGCCTTCAAAGAACATATGCTCGGTGCGGCACAATCCAATCCCGGTAGCTCCAAAGGCTAGAGCATTTTCCGTTTGCTCTGGAGTGTCCGCGTTGGTGCGAACCTCAAGGCGGGCAACTTTGCTGCACCAATCCATCAGGGTTTTAAACATTTGATACGTCTTGCTGACTTTGGGATCGAGGCTCTTATGGATGAGGACCTGAACGATCTCCGAGGGCGCTGTGGGAATTTGACCTGAGTACACGTTGCCCACGGTACCGTTGATGGAAAGCCAGTCCCCTTCCTTGAACACCTTGCCGTTTACAGTCAACGTGCGAGCTTCATAATCGAGCTGGAGTGCGCTGGCTCCGCAAACGCAGACTTTGCCCATTTGCCGCGCGACCAAGGCTGCATGGGAACTGACGCCGCCCTTTGCCGTCAGAATCCCTTCGGCAGCGATCATACCGCGGAGGTCCTCAGGCGTGGTCTCATTCCGCACAAGTAAAACCTTTTCACCTTTCTGCACGGCGGCCACGGCCCGTTCCCAACTCAGATAAATTTTGCCCGAGGCAGCACCCGGACCGGCGGGCAGGCCGGTAGCAATGATTTCAGCCGCCTTTTCCGCTTTGGTATCGAAGATGGGAGCCAAGAGCTGATCCAACTGATCGGCCGGATTCCTTCGGATAGCTGTTTTCCAGTCAATGAGTTTCTCTTTCACCATGTCGATCGAGAACTTCAAGGCGGCGAAGGCCGTGCGTTTACCGTTTCGAGTCTGCAACATGAAGACCTTGCCGTCCTGAATGGTGAACTCGAAGTCCTGCACGTCCTTGAAATGTTTCTCCAGGATATTTCGGATACGTTCAAGTTCCTTGTAAGCCTCGGGCAGGACTTTCCTGAGCTCGGCCACCGGCAACGGCGTGCGGATACCCGCCACGACATCCTCGCCCTGCGCGTTAATGAGAAACTCACCGTAGAACTCTTTTTCTCCATTCGCAGGGTTGCGGGTGAAAGCAACCCCCGAACCTGATCGTTCACCGGTGTTGCCATAAACCATGGCCTGAACATTCACGGCCGTGCCCCAATCATGCGGGATGTTATACTTACGACGATACACAATGGCCCGGTCGTTCATCCAAGAACCGAAGACTGCACCGATGGCACCCCAGAGTTGTTTCCACGGGTCTTGGGGAAACTCCTTGCCGCCTGTGCGCTCGCGAATGAGAGCCTTGAAGCGGCTGACCAGTTCCTTCAGATCCTCAACAGAGAGTTTGGTGTCTTCGATGTCGGCGCCGTAACGCTCCTGTTTGAGCTCGTGGATGACCTGTTCGAAGGGCTCATGGTCCTCGCCCGAGCGCTTTTGTACACCCATCACGACGTCCCCGTACATTTGCACAAAACGCCGATAACAGTCCCAGGCAAATCGCTCATTCTGGGTGGCTCGGGCCAGAGCTCCGACCGTTTGATCGTTGAGTCCCAGGTTGAGAATGGTGTCCATCATGCCGGGCATGGAGTCTCGGGCCCCGGAACGCACGCTCACCAACAAAGGCAGCGCCTTCGTGTCGGCGAACTTGGTGCCCATGATTTTTTCAATATGAACCATGCCGGCACGGACTTGCGGCTCCAAATCCCTTGGATAGGTTTTTTTATGCGCGTAATAATAGGTGCAAACTTCCGTGGTAATGGTGAAGCCGGGAGGCACCGGTAGGCCAATGCGTGCCATTTCAGCGAGATTGGCGCCCTTACCGCCCAATAGGGCCTTCATGGAGCCGTCCCCGTCGGCCTTTCCGTTCCCAAAGAGGTACACGTATTTCGGTGCTTTGGCCATAAATCGATCTCTTGCTAGACGTTCGATGATCAAGTTTCGCTTGCGTCAATAGACCTCCGCAAGAATTGAGGCGAACTCTACCAGACGCCGACTTGGTGTCAATGAATCAGTGGCGCTGGGTGCGGAGTTGTCCGCGTGGCAGGTCCCCTGGCCACAGACCCAGCGGGCCATGCTGTGCAGTCGTGCATCCATGGATCTTAACCCTTGTGGTCCAACCCTGTGGCTTCGCATGTCCAGCGCGGCCACTGGGATCAGCCCTCAGGCGATCAAAACCGGGCAAGGTGGCAATTCGTTGACGATGAGGGCGTTGCATTCAACCAAGGTGCCATGTGGGACGAGTCCGCTGCCGGATTGGTCCGATAACGGTCTCCGTTATCGAAGCCCCGCAATGAGCGAGGTTCAGTAAATGAATGGAGTTGCGTCCAGGTGATCAACGCGATGAATGAAGAGAAGACTTCAAACCGACGGATTCCTCCACATACCGGCGGTGAGGAGGTTGCTTCTGCTGCCTGCACGGTTCTGGCCTTCCCCAGCAGGCCTTGCCCAAGGATGGGTAAGTCGTCTGAGCCCTTTGCAGGAAGTTCTGGGAAGCTGTGGTCCAAGCCGTCGATTTAGGGCGAACTTTTGCAGCAGCGATCGGTGTGCACTCCAGCCAATCGGACCGTGAGCCGTGTGCTTTACCCGGCTCGGAGCATCCTCCTCGAGCCTTTGCAGGCCTTCTGCAACTGGCTGTTCAGCGGCGCGGCTTCTAAGGTGTGGGCAGGGTTAGGAACCATGGACGCCGCACGCAGCATGTGTACAAACCTCATCTGTCATGTTCCCCCTGAACTATTTAGTGCCGCCTGGAGGAACTCCCTCCAGAATGGCGGAAGCGCCACTCTGCGGGACTCCAATACTTGTTTGATGTCGAACTTGCTGTGCTCTCAGAGTGGCTGATATCCATCCCCGCAAAAAGCAGCGACTTTTCCATCCAAAAGCGTACGTCAGACAGACAATCCATCGCCCTAAAGGTGGTCCAGTGAACCCGAGGGAGCGCACTTTGCGCCGGCGCTGTTGGGCGGCACCGTCAGTGCGCTGCAACATCGCGCGGCTCCTTATTGAAGGATGACCGATAGTATTGCTCGACATACTCTTTCACCATGCGGTCGGTGGTAAAGCGGGGCACCAGCGTGGCCATGGCGCGGCGGATCCGCTGGATCCATTGGCGCGGGATTCCCTGCGCATCGCGCTGATAGAAGAGTGGGATGACCTCTTCGGACAGCACCCGATAGAGGTTCTCTGCATCGACGCGGTCTTGCTCTTCGACCGAGTCGGGGTGGGCGTCCGGACCGATGGCAAACCCATTGGTGCCGTCATAGGCTTCCCGCCACCAGCCGTCCATGATGCTCAGATTGAGACAGCCGTGGCAAAGCGCCTTCATGCCACTGGTACCACTGGCTTCCAGCGGTCGGCGGGGCGTGTTCAACCACACGTCGCATCCGGAAACCATCTGGCGCGCGACATGGATGTCGTAATTCTCGATGAAAACGAGGTGTCCCTTCAGCTCGCTATACTTGCTGAGGTGGATGATGTGTTGGATGAAGCGCTTGCCTTCGTCATCGCGCGGGTGTGCTTTGCCGGCGAAGATGAACTGGACCGGTCGCACGCGGTCTTTGGCCAGCCGCACGATATCCTCGAAGCGCTGGAAGATCAATGGAGCGCGTTTATACGTGGCGAATCGGCGCGCAAAACCGATGGTTAACGCATCCGGATTCAGAAGATGATCGAATGTGATGAAATCACTTTGGGTCACGTGATGTTGTTGCAACAACAGTCGGCGCCGTGTGAACTCGATGAGCTCTCGGCGCAACCTGTAGCGCAAGGCCCAAAGTTCTTCGTCCGAGATGAACGATGGATCCAGGAGCCGGCTCCAAAACTCGAGAGAGTTGATGTACGCTTCCCAATGGTGGTGGTGTTCCGAAAGCCTGCGTCGCCAATAACTTCGCAGGGTGCCCTTCATCCAACCCATTAAATGGATTCCGTTGGTAATGTGGCCGATGGGCACACGATCCACAGAGCGGTCCGGATACAAGGCATGCCACATGTGACGACTGACCCGGCCGTGAAGCTCACTAACGGCGTTGGCAGCCCGAGACAATTTCAAGGCCAGAACGGTCATGCAAAATGGTTCATTGGGATCGGCGGGATTGACCCGGCCCAACGACATTAGGCGCTCTGCGTCCAGTCTGAGTTCATCCAAGAACAAGTGGCCTGCATAGCAGAGGAGTTCCTTGGAAAAGCGGTCATGACCCGCTGCTACGGGCGTGTGCGTGGTGAAGACACATTCTTGTCGGGTGGCTTCTAGAGCTTCTTCAAAGGATCGACCTGCCGCCAACTTTTCACGGACCAGTTCCAAGGTGAGAAAGGCCGAGTGGCCCTCATTCATATGGAATACAGAAGGCATGATGCCCAAGGCGCGGAGCATGCGCACGCCCCCCACGCCGAGTAAGATCTCCTGCATGATGCGCACCGTGCTGTCCCCACCGTAAACCCGGCGAGTCAGGTCTCGAATAAAGGGTTCGTTTTCGGGCAGATCCGTGTCCAAGAGGTACAACCGGACTCGACCCACGTTGACTCGCCAAGCTCGCACTCGAGCAGGCGACATGGCGATGCGGACGGTTACCACAATGGGCTCGCCTTTTGGGTCCACAACGGGCTCGATGGGCAGATGGCGTGGATTGAGCAAGGAATAGTACTCAATCTGCCAGTTATTTGCATCGATGGCCTGTTGAAAGTAGCCCTCCCGATAGAACAGGCTGACGCCAACCAAGCCCAAACCGAGGTCACTGGCGGATTTAAGGTGATCTCCAGCCAAGATCCCTAAACCCCCTGCAGCAATGGGTAGGCACTCGTGGAGACCAAATTCGGCACAAAAATAGGCCACTGGCTGTTGAGCAAACTCCGGCGCATGCTTGGCGGCCCAAGTATTGGAATGATTCATGTATGCGTGAAAATTTTGCAAAACCTGGCGCACCTGAGCGGCAAAATCCGGGTCTTGGAGTCGGACTCGAAGCTCGTAGTCCGACACCTCACGCAGCACAGCCACAGCGTTGTGAAAGAGATTTTGCCAGCCCCGTGGGGACAACTGGGCAAAGACATCCTGCGCGGCCTGGTCCCAGGTCCACCACAAGTTGTATGCCAATCGATTCAAACCTAGGGCCAATTCATTGACCGTTTCGGGAGATACAGCTCGATGTGTATCCATGCGCAGACAATAGGTTCTGACATTCTTAACCATGAAGCCTTTATCCGGCTTCATCGTCCTGTCAGCCTAGGAAAGCGCGTGGCCTCGGAGCAATGGTAAAAACGATCCGACGGAACTCCCCAACTTCGAAATTGTTTTATGCTGGCCAGTGACATGAAGGCTTCACGAGCAATCGAGATGAACCCCTAGCTTGGTTTGAACGTGGCTAGCATTTGAGTCCAATCCCAATTTGTGGGATGTGTATCCCTCGCGGCAGGATCCGGCAGTCAAGGGATGAAACTGCAGCCGCCCCATTGGGGGCCTTACTAGTGCGGCTTGAGACTCAATGAACAACCGATGGGGTTTGACCACAAAAGCTAATAGAATCGTCCGGGAAGTGCCTTGTCCAATCGAAAGCTCACTATTAAAGTTGCGCGACTCGACATGGAAATGGCGTTTTCATGATGGAGTTGTTTCAAATTCCTTGGAGTCCTTTCTGTTTGGTGCAGCGTCGGATCCTGGAATTCTCCGGGCGCCCGTTCCGGCTTGTGAACGTTCCCAGCCATGACCGATCCCAGGTTTGGAAGTTGACCCGGAAACGGTACTATCAGGTTCCCGTGTTGCGTGATGGCCGCACCATTGTGTTTGAGGTAGCCGACGATTCGCAGGTGATCGCCAAATACCTGGACGTCAAACTCGGCCTTGATCTGTTTCCACCTCGCTGGGAAGGCCTGCAGGAGATCCTGTGGAAGTACATCGAAGACGCCGTGGAAGCCTGCACTTTCCGACTCAACGACATTCATTGGCGGGAGTTCGTGCCCGAGCCGGAACAGCTTGATTTTCTTCGGTTCAAAGAACGCCGCTTTGGCCGTGGATGCCTCGACCAGTGGGCCAAAGAACGAAAAGAGTGGCTCGGTCGTTTGGAGCAACGGTTGATGCCTTTTGAGCGGATGTTGGAAAGTCGCGAGTTCTTACTCGACGACCGTCCCCGTTTTGTAGATTTTGATTTATGGGGGATGCTGGCCAATTACTTGTACGCAGGTCGCAACCCGTGGCCGGCTCGGTGCCGCCGGTTGCGGGACTGGTACCAACGCATGAAGGACGCCCGCTTGCAACAAGTTGAGCCGTGAAGACCTACGTGCTGGACACAAATGTTCTGCTGCATGATCCGCACTCGCTGCTGCAGTTTCGCGACAATCAGGTGGTGATTCCTATTGAAGTGATCGAGGAAATCGACCGGTTCAAGCGCGAACCCAGTGAGCTAGGCCAGAACGCACGGACTGTCTCGCGTTTGTTGGACAGTTTGCGTGCCCAAGGTCGGCTGAGTGAAGGTGTGCCATTGCCTAACGGGGGCAGGTTGCGCATTATCTGCCCCCGCAAACCATCGCGCAACGGCCGGAATGGTCGCTCACCAGAACTCTCCGTGGATGATCGTATTCTGCTGCTTTGCCTGGAGTTGCAGAGGGAATCGCCCCGGCAGCCCACCATTCTTGTTTCAAAGGACATCAATCTGAGAGTCAAGGCGGATGCCTACGGTCTGTCCGCCGAGGATTATGAAAGCGATCGTGTGTATATCACCGATTTGTACACAGGGATGATTGAGCTGACGGTCGGTCCCCAGGAAATCGCTCGGTTTCGCGCCAATGGCGAGCTGGAACTGCCGGCCGGTCATTCTGCCTACCCAAACGAGTACTGCACACTCATAGATGAAAGTAATCCAAAACGAACCGCGCTGGCACGGGTGGACGTGAATGGCACCCGGTTAATCCCAATCCTCGACACCCGGGAGGGTGTCTGGGGAATCAAACCGCGCAATCGAGAACAACATTTCGCCTTCGACGCGTTGTTGGATGATCGGATCAAGCTTGTCACGCTCATGGGTAAGGCCGGGACGGGAAAAACGCTTCTAGCCATGGCTGCCGGGCTCAAACGAACGGTCCTGGATCGGGAGTTCCGAAGGGTCGTAGTGGCCCGTCCGACTGTTTCCATGGGCCGAGAACTCGGTTTCCTGCCTGGCACCTTGGAGGAAAAACTGGCTCCCTGGATGCAACCCATTCATGATGCGCTGGAGCTGCTGAGTGATTTGAACATGGGTCAGGATCAACGACGCAGCACCGACCTTTTGCGCTCAGGCAGCATTGTGGTTGAGGCTCTTAGCTACATCCGCGGCCGCAGTATCGCCAACCAATTCATGATCATCGACGAAGCGCAAAACCTTACCCCCTTGGAGGTCAAAACCATCGTCACGCGGGTTGGTCCGGGTACAAAAATCGTGTTCACCGGCGATCCTTACCAGATCGACAACCCGTATGTGGACTCTTCCTCCAACGGATTCAACTACATTGTCAGTCGGTTCCGTGAACAACCCATTGCCGCACATGTTGAGTTGCAAAAAGGAGAGCGATCCGAATTGGCCGAGTTGGCTGCGAATTTGTTGTAAGGAGTTTGCGAGGCGTTTGTATCTTAGCCCAAGGCCAATATGGAAAGCTTGAAAGCATGTCGGGATTACCAGGGACGGGTTGGGTCGGCCATTCAAAGCTAGTGGTCAAGAATGCCTACCCAAACCGATGGAGCCTCGTGCCACATAGACCTGTCAGGGTCATTTCGTCCTCAGCGGTTGTCGTTTGCTCTCTTTGATCCCCCAAAGATCCATATGCCGAGGGGGCAGACCCCTATCTGCAAACAGAGGAGGCAGGCCGTGCGTCTCGCCTGTAATCGTTCCGACCCAAGATCTGGGGAGCAGGTACGACGATCTGGCACCTGAGGCTGTTGCATGTTCACAGACGTTGAGCGCCTCCCAACGATTTTGTTTGAGCACACGCACTGAATGCGGTGCTTGCCTCACCAGGCGCCCGTTTGGGATTGAACCTTGTCTCGTGTAATCTCACCCGTGAAAGACTCTCAACCGGGCGAGCTGCCCTCTTGAGGATGGTGCAATCTCTGGGTGAATTGCCGCTCAGAGGTATCGAATCAGCTCGCTCTTTGGAAACCGCACCTTTGGCAACGTGGCGTATTTATCATTAGGGGCACGGTATCCCAGCGCACAGCATACCACCGAGGTGTACCCTTGCTCTCGAAGCTGCAGCAAGCGATCGAATTCCGCCGGTACAAAACCCTCGATCGGACAGGTGTCCACTTCGAGAAGCGCTGCGGCGGTCAGAAGATTGCCGAGGGCCAGATAAGCCTGTCGAGCAGCCCAATGAACCGCTTGCGGGGCGAAGGCCGGATCCAACAACATATTCGACATCATTTCACGATATGCTGCCAACGATTCACGCGTCACTTTGCGAACCTCGCACATGCGATCGATCCAGCGATCTATATCCGCCGCAGAGAGGCTCGTCGGCACGGCAAACACCACAAAATGAGAGGCGTCGACCACCTGGCGTTGATTCCACGCATGAGGTAACAATTGCTGACGTAGTGAGGGATCTTGCACGACCAGAAATCGATAAGGTTGCAGTCCAAAGGAGGAAGCAGAGAGCACCAAAGCTTCCTCCAGAGCAGACCATACGTCGGCCGGGATTTTGCGTGTGGGATCAAAGGCTTTCGTGGCGTAACGCCACCGCAACGCTTGAAGCAATGTCTCTGCGCTTATGCCGTGCTTCTCCTTGATGCTCAGGTCCAGCGACATGTTTTTTGTCTCCTTTGACTTCGTTTCAAAATTTCAAAATTCTTTTTTCATGATTCTTCCCTTTTCTTGCAGGCAAGGAACAGTCTGTAGCCCGAGGAGATAACCCTGTCAAATATCCCTGCAACCTTCGAGTTTTGGCCATCTTGGGCCTTGCCATCCGCTGTTATCGCTTGATACGTGGTCAGATTTTCACTCCCGGATCCCCTCGGCCGAGAACTTCTCGAGAACAGGCCGAATTTCAAAAGGCCCCTTCCCCATTGACCTTGAGAGCCTTTGAGATCCGCGCAGCCAGTCGTGCCGCTCATCGCGGCTCTGAGCAAGCATGCCTCGACACATCAAACACTGACCTCATTCAATAGAAACCGCTGTCTTGGTCATCCCTGTGACAAGGCTCGCTCCAAGCACGTGCACGCGGAAACATCTCTCTCTTCTCTTGGTCAGCGCCGATTTTCTGTTCTGCGATGGGACGCCCTTTTGCATGCGCTGTTATGCATTCAAAGAGTCTGCAGCCCCTTCCTCAAAGCCCCGCCCATGAACCAGGCCAGCAAACCCCTCGTTGATTCCAAAAGCCACAGCCGTAAACATGATGGGCTTGGTCAGATTTGCGGGCTGTCTTTCTTGCCCTTGGAGATCAGGATCCGCTCAATCGCAACAGTTCATGCCAACCGCGCACCGATGCAATGCTGGACAGATCGGATGGTTTTGACGATCCGCGACCCCGTGGTCCTTATCACCTGCCAAGTTTCAAAGCCTGGCACACACGTCTCTAAGCTCCGTGAGAGGGGACCGACTCCGCATCGACGGATGTCAGAAAAGGATCCTGGGAAAAGAATCCAAAACCACCAAACGGGCGTTTTCTGCATTCCTGATGGAGTTTCTGCAAACTGGCAAGTCAACGGTAGCCATGCCAGGGACGGGGACTGTTTTTGCGCCAGTCGCCTGTGAGATTCTATAATTTAGGGACCGACTGCCACCAGCCAGTCGCCTGGTCGAAAGCAACTGCATCGCCGGGTCGTGGAACCATTAGCCGGCCTCAGACCTGATGAAATCAAGACCTACCTTAGAACCGGTAGGTCAAAGTAACCACGCCTGTGTGACCTTGAAGGCGAGCTTCAGCCAGGAATTCGTAATGATATCGGATGGATGTAAACAACCCGATTTTCGGGCAGAAAAGGACGATCTCCGGCCCAATTCCAGCAACCTTATCCTTTGCCAAGTTCGGTGTCTGAGCCCCACGATTGGCAGTGGTCCGGATCTGGTAATATCCTGCAATCCCCACGTCGATTGCAGCAGTCACAGCGTAGCTCAATCCGTAGTCTAAAGTGAAGACCTGCCCCAGGCGGTAATCGGCATCCTGATGTTCATGATTCAGCTCATATCGGCCAAGTGCGGCGAGCGTCCACCGACGCTCTGCATCCATGTACCAGGTCATGCCCGCCGTAAACATATGGGTCCAATATCCCATACCCGGCGCCGTGGGATCGGATACCGAGGAATCGCCGGTGGGTGCCCAAGGCCCGTAACCAACAGCAAAGTCGGCTTGTGGTACATGCCAAGAAAGGGTGACTTCGGCGAAGAAATCGCCCACGCCGAAGGTGCTGTCGTCAAGCCGGCCGCCCGGGGCGTTGATGCGAATATCCTTGTACTGAAACGGCAGCAAGGCATCGAACCCTACGTGACCTCCGAAGATCTTCCAATCCGTAATCCACAACAAGCGCGGTACGTTGGCATAGACGAAAACTTCAGGATCAGCCGCCGCGATTTCGTCCCCGCTAGCGTCACTCAATCGATCAGAGAAGTAAATCAAGTTGTAATCGCGGAGGTAGACGCCTGGAGGCGGCAGGGAGGCCGCTTTCAGGCCCTCGATGCCGGGCGGGTAATGAGCCGACGGCTGGGCTGACGTCGTGCCAAAGGGATCCGTCACAAGAGGGACGGTGCCGATAAGCAACAGAACACGTTTCATGATTCACTTCGGGAGCCGTTGGGATCAGCGTCGTGGATCTGACCGGCGAAATACTGGTCGTAGGCCGAAAGATCTAGCAGCCCGTGTCCGCAGAGATTGAACAAAATGACGCGCGATTTACCCTCTTCCCGGGCTCGGATCGCTTCGTCCACAGCCGCAGCGATGGCATGGGACGGCTCCGGAGCCGGGACAATTCCTTCCGTGCGGGCGAACAAAACGGCCGCTTCAAATACTCGAGTTTGCGGATAGGCCACTGCTTCAATAAGATCAAGTTTTCTCAAGTGACTAACTAGAGGAGCCATGCCGTGATAACGAAGTCCGCCGGCGTGAATCTTAGGTGGAATGAATTTGTGGCCCAATGTGTACATCATGAGCAAGGGTGTCATCTCGGCCGTGTCACCAAAGTCGTAACGCAACTCGCCCTTTGTCAGGGAGGCACATGCCGTGGGTTCGACTGCGACGATTCGAGTAGGGCGCTTTTCCAAAATCTTGCGTCGTACGAACGGAAAGGTCAGGCCGGCGAAATTGCTGCCGCCCCCCACACAACCGATGACCACGTCCGGTTCCTCGCCTGCCATTTCCATCTGTTTGAGCGCTTCTTGGCCGATGACCGTTTGATGAAGGCAGACGTGGTTGAGCACGCTACCGAGGGAGTATTTGGTGCCGGAATGGGTCACGGTATGTTCAATGGCTTCGCTGATGGCGATGCCCAAGCTACCGGGACAATTGGGATCTTCGGCCAACACGCGGCGACCGTACTGCGTTTGATTGCTCGGGCTAGGATGGACAGTAGCTCCCCACGCTTCCATGAGCAGTTTGCGGTAAGGCTTTTGTTGGAAGCTCACCTTGACCATGTAAACCACACATTCCAAGCCAAAGAGGCGGCAGGCAAAAGCCAGAGAAGAGCCCCATTGGCCAGCGCCGGTCTCCGTGGCCAGGCATCGTGTGCCAGCTTGGCGATTGTACCAGGCCTGTGCCACCGCTGTGTTGGGTTTGTGGCTGCCGGCTGGGCTGACACCTTCGTACTTATAATAAATGTGGGCAGGAGTCTGGAGTGCCCTCTCCAATCGGACCGCCCGAAGCAAGGGCGTGGGTCGCCACAGAGCGTAGATTTCCCGGACCGGTTCAGGGATTTCAACCCATCGCTCCGGGCTCATCTCCTGTTGCACAAGGTTTTCCGGAAAAATCGCCGCCAACATGTCGGGTGCCACTGGTTGCCGCGTTGCCGGGTGCAAAGGGGGCGGCAAAGGCTCGGGAAGGTCCGCCAGCAGATTGTACCACGCAGAGGGAATCTCTGACTGGGGTAGTATGAATCGAATGCGTTGGCTCATGGATGAGTTGACGCTGCTAAATAATCTTGGGTTCATCTTTAGACAGGCTTTTCTAGGTTCGTCAATCCAGATGTAGATTGCAGGTCTTTTCCGACCTCAGGAGGGGCGGACAAGGCATCCCAAGCCATCCCGTACCTCCGGATTGAAGCCCGGTAGAGCCAGAAAGGAAAAAGCATGTGCGCATCTGGCGAAGATGAAGCATGTGCTGCGGCACGTAGAGGCCACAATCTTTGGGAATCCCATTCCCCCCAGGGTTCAAGCTCTCTTGCAAGCCCGGTCTGGCGGACCATCGACCTTGTCTAAGCTTTCCTCGGCCCTATCCTTTGTTGGATATGCATGCGAGGCCTTTCTGAAAACTCGCCCATGGGGGAAACATGATTGCCAGCGATGCACAGCTGGGCACGTCGGTCCCCGGACACTTGGGAGATTCAGGCCCAAAAGAGACGGATCAACAGCGCAATCCAGCAGGTCTCGCACACTGCACCAAGTGACGGTTGACGCTTTCACATCAACGAATGGCTAACAAAGACTTTCGCGGCGATGGGCCACGATATAGGGGCTATTGGATTACGTGCGCCTTATCTCATGCACTCTTCGAAGCTCCTTCCTATTGCATGGAGTGGACACCTAGCGGCCACGAAGCAAGTCTGCTCCATTGTCCGGTGCACTTCGGCGCAACAACGCCGGACTCCCGGCCGGGAGCGTATCCTGAGTGCGGTTTGCCCGTTGCCGTTGTTGCCTGAGCCGCACGCTCTGACAGGGTTCTCAAGGCGACAACGGACCGTTGCCTGCGGGATCAGTAGCTCCCCCACGGGAATTGCTCAACCTTTCACTGCACTCACTGGATGCACGTTAGAATACATAGCATTGCGATGTAACCTCCTGTAGCGGAAAAGGGGCAAGCTACTCCACGAACCAAGTCGAGGATCCAGCCAGTCACGGGTATCCGGATCTGAACGTTGAAATCAAAATACACGGCGACGGCGTGACTCAAACAGGTAGATCGAAACATGTACACAATCGTCGAAGCAAAATTGTTGGCACCGCAAATCAAGTTGTTCCGGATTGAGGCACCGGCCACTGCGCGACGGCAACGCCCGGGGCAATTTGTAATTGTGCGAGTTCATAAAGCCGGAGAACGAATACCATTGACTGTCTCGGATTCGGATCCGCATGCGGCGACGATTCCCCTCATTGTGCAAGGAGTAGGAAAGACCACCCGACTCTTGAACGAAAAAGGAGCTGGTGACTTTGTTCTGGACGTGGTCGGTTCTTTGGGCAAGCCGTCGGAAATTATGCGCTTCGGAGCCGTGGTGGTGATTGGCGGAGGCGTCGGCGCGGCAATCGCCTATCCAACCGCCCGTGCGTTGAAACAGGCGGGCAATCATGTGACCGTGGTTTTAGGTGCTCGCAGCCGAGACTTTATCATCTTGGAGCAGGAAATGCGCAGCATCAGTGATCGCCTCTCCGTGACCACCAACGACGGTTCATACAGCCAGAAAGGGCTTGTCACCGACGCCTTATGCCACCGACTGACGGCTGGCCCTTCTGTAAACTATGTGCTTGCCATCGGGCCGATTCGCATGATGGCAGCAGCGGCCGACGTCACCCGGCCTTTTGGAATCCGTACGGTAGTTAGTGTCAACCCGATCATGGTGGATGGCACCGGTATGTGCGGCGGATGCCGCATTCAGGTCGGCACGGAAAGCCGGTTTGCTTGTGTGGATGGACCTGAGTTTGATGCTCGCCGGGTCAACGTTGGTCGGTTGGTCGCACGTAACACGATGTACCGCCAGCAAGAGCTCCGGGCATTACAGGAATGGGAACGCGCCCGTTCGGGGAATGGGTGCAGGTTATCGAGTCAAGGTGCATCCCTTGAACCGGGTGACCAGTTTCCATGAGCACCCCCCTTCCACCGCGGGAGCGTATAAAGTTGCCCCGGCAAAGGATGCCGGAGCCAGAACCCATACAACGCCGGTGTAACCTTGCCGAGGTGACCCTTGGATTGAGCCAAGAGTTGGCCCGGCAACAAGCGCTGCGCTGTCTGGAATGTGCCAGTCCACAATGTTCTCAAGGCTGCCCAGTGGGAGTGAAGCTGAAAGAGTTTGTCCAGTCGATTTTGGAAGGGGATTTCTCGCTGCTTCCACAAAGATCCGCGCGGACAATGTGTTGCCGGCCGTCACAGGACGGGTCTGTCCGCAAGAGCATCAATGTGAAGGCCGCTGCGTTTTGGGGCGGCGGGGTGAACCCGTGGGCATTGGCTATTTGGAACGCTTCGTATCCGATGACGAGCGTGCTCATGGCAGTCCGGCTCCACCTCCGATGTCGCCACCCTCCGGCAAAAAGGTGGCCGTTGTGGGCAGTGGCCCTGCAGGGTTAAGCACTGCCTGTGACCTCGTACGCCGTGGCCACGACCTGGGGGTACTGGAAGCGCTGCATGCAATCGGCGGCGTGTTGGTTTACGGCATTCTGGAGTTTCGTTTATCCAATGGAATCGTCCTTCAAGAAGTCGGACATTTGCCACGGATGGGGGGCCAATTCCGGATCCACGTTGGTGTTGGCAAAACGGTCACGTTGGACGACCTTCTAAATCAGAAAGGCTACGACCCAGTGTTTGTGGCCGCGGGTGCAAGCTTACCGGTGTTTCTGAACATCCCTGGAGAGTATCTTTGCGGCGTATATTCAGCTAATGAATTTCTAACTCGTGTGAATCTTATGAAGGCCTATCGGGAGGATTACGACGAGCCCGTGTTCAATTGCCGCGGGCGGGAGGTAGTGGTCATCGGAGGAGGTAACACAGCCATGGATGCTGTGCGCACGGCGCTTCGGCTGGGGGCTGCGCATGCTACGATCGTTTACCGTCGATCTGAAGCTGAAATGCCGGCCCGAGTTGAGGAGATCAAGCACGCGCGCGAAGAAGGAGTCCGGCTCCAACTGTTGACCAGTCCGGTCGAATTTATGAATGACGGAAAAGGATGGCTCTCCGGTGTGCGTTGCATTCGAATGGCATTGGGTCCGGCGGACGATTCCGGAAGATGCCGTCCTGTGCCTGTGCCACATTCGGAATTCATTCTGCCAGCACAGATGGCCGTAATTGCCGTGGGCAACCGCAGCAATCCACTGGTGCAGTCCACCACCCCAGACCTCGAAACCACGCCGTAGGGATACATCCGGGCAGATCCGGAAACGATGAAAACGCCCAAGAAAGGCGTGTTTGCGGGGGAGATGTTGTAACGGGTGGGGGCACCGTCATCCTGGCCATGGGCGCTGGTCGCAAGGCAGCCCGAGCCATTGATGACTACTTAAAAACCGGCCGCTGGTAAGCCAGCTTGGTGTCTTTCAGCAGGCGTTCGACTCTGACTCCCCACGCTTGCCGAGGCACTTTCATCTCTTAAGTTCTGGCTACATTGGAAGAGACGCACTTCTTCTCTCTCGATCGGTTGGCGTTATGATGTCGATTAAACTCCCGCGGACTTCTCTAACCAGACGCTCACATCCGGTCGCATAGTTTCGGACGAGCGCAATCCCGGGCATCAACTATGATCTCACGCCGACCGTCCATTTGACTGGTTTTACACCAAGCCATTTGCCTGGCAGTCGATCTGACTATGAGTCGACTTTTACGCAGAAGATCGAGGAGTCATGCACTAATGCTTGTAATGCTATGCCGCATGTTCCTCGACTGCTGCAGAAACCCGCTTACGATTCGGTTGTTGCGGACCGCCCAAGCGCATAGCGACCCCGTTCGGTCCCTGCAATTCCCTTGTTGCCACGAAGTATGGATGCAAAGTCCAGTCGGTTGTCTGGTGGGGCTATTGACCTTCCGCAAAGAAATGCGTGATAGGAACTGCCTTCAATGAATCGGCTCACGTTTGAATCAAGCAAGGGCAAGACGTGAGACCTACCTAAGAGGGCATGGGTTGATGCATGATTCATTCAAACATGGTCCGGTTCGGTCAAGCCGCAACAATCGGAGGACCAGACCTGAAGGGGCAGGCAAGGTTGCCTTTTGAAGGAAGGCCCTCAAGGACGTGAAGATGCCCCAGCTGCGTTTCGAAAACAGGCGCGGGATGCCTTTGGAATCCTTGCCCGAAAGTTGCCACTCGCAACCATGGTCGCCAACCCGGAACTAAATACAGGCAGGTTCCACACGACGGGTCTGCAAAAGATGCCCAAACTTCCTTACTCGATGTTTGGCAAAGCCTCCCATGGCGGCACTGTGTAAACCCCGATGTCGTCAAACCAGGTAATTTCATCTGGCATCTGCCGCACTTCCAGCAAGAGCACGAGTTCATCTGCGTCCTGGGGCACTTGAATGATGTCGCAGGCACGCCGCCAGCCGGATCGATCGTGCTCCGTAAAACGGATACGGGGTTGGGTTAAAGACCAGTTCCATTGACCTGCTCGTTTCCATCCAATCCGCACCCATGCGGACGCGCCCCGAGCATGGACTTCCACAATGAATCGCGGATGATGCCGTGCGGGTATTATGGTAGCAAGGCACCCTTTTTACACGCCGGAGGCACAGAGGGCACCCGGTCGCGAGCGACCCACACGCGAGTCCGCGTAGAACGAACCTGTGCGGACGGACGGCGGTTGCCATGTCCACCAACCCTGGGGAGGGCGATCCGGTCGTGGAAGTTCGTGCTTGGGTCCCGAGTAGCTGGAGTGTAACAGCCGTTAGCCAGAAGGTTCGTGAGTTGGCCTGCCAGTCGCCGGTGCGCCAAGAAATTCCGAGCCCAGTCGCGTGGGTTTTCACTGACGGCCAATGCGTGCACGAATCCCGGGAGAGCTTCAGCCCATGTGCCCCGAAAGGCGCGGCTGGAAAGCTCCCACGCAATCCAATTGCGCGGTTCTCCCTATAAACCAGACGCAGGCATCGGCCACATGGGTTGCAGCACAGAGATTGGCGAAGAAACGGTTCAAACGAGAACCGTTCAATTCGCGAAAGCACCAAGAGGAGTTGGGAGGATTGATATACATGTCGAGGTAGAGTCCAAAGCCGCCTTGGACCTGAGTGGAGGGGGCCCTGTGATGATACGGATCCACAAGGGTTCGCGCCGGACCGCACACTCGCCAGGCCGGCCGATGAAAGTCATTCCGCCCTGCGTCGTAGCGGTAAGCATGCTCATCGCCGTCTACCAAATCGGCGCTCACAGGCAAAGCGTCGAGCATTCCGTTGAAGAAAGCAGGCCCTAGCACTCCGTCCCCCGCAGCGGCGGCTACAGGGTCTGGTTCCTCGAGGTATTCTCGGTAAGCGCTCAGTCACCAGAAGCTGAGGACGGTGAGATCGGGATATTCGGCAGTCATCGCAGACATAATCTGGCGTCCGCGCCGGCGCGCCAATGCCTGGAGTTCAGGCCAAGGCGGATCACCCCGCAGCCGTTGAAACTGTCGGCTCTCGTGGTAATCTCTGGATCGACCATCACCCCAATGGCATGGCCCTGACGCGCGAGCCGGGCTAAGACGGCATGGTTGGAAGCTACCCGTGTCCAAGCGGAATCATCGGTCCACGATAAACGCTGTTTGGGTGACCAGAAAGCGATGAAGAAATTGTGCCGAAGCGTCCGGGAAGCACAGGCCCGAAGGGCCGGCAGCTCATTGGTAAACCAATCAATCCGCCAGACTGGATCTCTGAGAAGCGTAAGGCTGCTGAGTTCCGTTCCGTCTGGGTGTTGACTACGAACGACCAGTGCAACTCCATCAATCGGCAGACGGGTCCATTGATCGAGATGTCGGGCGACGTCGGAGGGTTGCGCGGCCAGAAGGTCCCATCCGTGCGCAATCAGACGAGTTTCAGGCGGTCCTGCGGCAACAGGCATCACGTAGGAAACCGAAACCCGCCTAGTGAACTCATTGCTGATCCGACGCAAGCATGGAATGCCAAGAGAGGCGCGACATCCATTCATGTTCGCTCCCATGTCACTTACTCGAATAGCCGCTGCGTGTCCCGGACAGAAGTAGTTTGCGTGAGCCTCAGGGTAAAAAATGCCGCGAGCCAATGAGTTGGAATTGCTTTCCGGCCGAGTGTCGCATGCGCCCGCAGCTGCTTGGCGAGTTGTCCGAGCAACGCATCCGCTAGCTTCCCATGCTGCGACCGATTGACACTAGGGAAGCTTTTCGGGCCAGTGGAAGTTTCGGGCGTAAGCATGGGGCCCGTTCCCAAAAGACTCTGTAAATGAAGTGGGTCGCTTGCTGAAAACCATTCACAGGCTTACGTTGTCTCTTGTGGCGACCATGAAAGCCAGACAAGCACGTGAAGAGGTGACAGGCGAGAACGGTCGTCCTGCAGTCGTGTCCGATTTGAATCTGGCCGACCTGTTGGATCGTTACACAGCGCCCGGCGTCTTGTGGCGCCAGGAAGAAGGCGGCAAGATCCGGTGCGTGGCGTGCGGGCATCGTTGTTTGTTAGCGCCCGGACGACGAGGGATCTGCAAAGTGCGCATTCATCGGGACGGGCAGTTGCGGGTGCCCTTTGGGTACGTGGCGGGGGTCGCTAGCGATCCCATTGAAAAGAAACCTTTTTTTCACGTTTTGCCGGGGACTGATGCCCTGACCTTTGGGATGCTCGGCTGCGACTTTCACTGTTCATATTGCCAGAACTGGGTGACAAGCCAGGCCTTGAGAGATCCAGCAGCGCGAGCGCCCATTCAGGTGGTGAGCCCGGAGCAATTAGTGGCAGCCGCTGTCCGTGCAGGGGCTCGATCCATCATCTCCAGTTACAACGAACCGTTGATCACCGCGGAATGGGCCGTAGCGGTGTTCCAAAGAGCGTGGGAACATGGATTCCTATGCGGTTTTGTGTCGAATGGCAATGCCACACCCGAAGCGCTGGATTATCTGCAACCATGGATCCGATGTTATAAGGTAGACTTAAAAACATTTGACGATCGCCGGTATCGGTCCTTGGGGGGCACTCTGGCACATGTATTGGAAACCATTCGGCAAGTACATGCGCGGGGGGTGTGGCTGGAAGTGGTCACGCTCGTGGTGCCCGGATGGAACGATAGCGACGCTGAACTGCGGGATATTGCGCGATTCCTGGTCTCGGTAAGTCCGGACATTCCTTGGCACGTGACGGCGTTCCATCCGGACTATCAAATGACCGAGCCACGGGCGACCACGGCATCCGACTTGATCCGGGCAGCGGAGATTGGTGCCGGCGAGGGACTACGTTACGTTTATGCAGGGAATCTTCCCGGTCGCGTCGGACCGTGGGAAGACACGCGGTGTCCCAGTTGTGGGTATACTGTGGTCGCGCGCATTGGTTATGTGGTAACCCGTTACGACCTCACGACCCACGGTGCTTGCCGTCAGTGTGGCGCCCGACTGCCGGGCCTTTGGCATCAGCAAGAGATTCACCTTGTTCCAACCGGCTGGCGACAGCCTCGTCAGGTTGTTCTTTGATGAATCCGCGCGGCGGCGGGCGCGCAGGGAACCCATGGTCCGGGGAGGAAGATCTTGTGTCTTTGTTTTACCGCGCAGATTCATTTCCGACCCGGGTTCAATCGTGCGGGTTCCCCTAACGGCTGCAAGGTCAGCGGATCGCGCAAAGGCCAGTCGATCACGGGGCCAGGAGATAAGTCAAACAAGCTGACTGGACGATCCGGGTGGCCCAGCAAGATTTCGTCTCTGTTGCCGACGATCAAAATGACGAGCTGTTCTAGAGGCAGGTGCGTTCGAGCCACACGCAACACATCCTCGCGCGAGACTGTGGCGATACGGCTGCGAAATTGCTTCCAGTAGTTGGGATCTTTTGCGAAACGGCCTGTCAGTTCATCTTGAGCAAAGAGTTGAGCGGTTTGCGCCTTGGTGGCAAACCTTCGTGGGAAGGTGTCAATGAACGCGCGCTGAGCCGTATGCAGCTCCTGCTCGGACACCGGCTCAGACCGGATGCGTCGCAATTCCTCCAACACGAGAGAAATGGCGTACGGCACCAAGCGGGACTGTGCTTGAAATGCGGCCCGAAACGGTTGGGCAAAATACACGCCACCCGGCAGAGAGGAACCTGCTGCGTAGGCCAGCCCTTCGTCCGACCGGACCCGATTCACCAGACGGGAGGTGAATCCCCCTCCGCCCAAGATGTCGTTCATGATCAGCAGGGGGAAAAAGTCCGGGTGATCGCGCGTAACGCCGGGCAATAACAACGACACACGCCCCTGATTAATCTCTTTGTGGACCAGGTACGTTCCCGGCGGGGCAAAACGCCCATTAGTTGGTACGGACGGTGAGGTTTCGCCCACAAAGGGCCAGTGGGCAAATAGGTCCTCAAGTCTGGCAATGAAGTCGGCGCGGTCGAAATCACCGCTGGCTGCGACGACAAAATTGGAAGGCCAGAACCATCGGCGATGAAAGCGACTTAAATCCTCCCGGCGGATCCTTTCCACGGATTGGATGGTGGGCTGGCGATTCATCCAAAAGTTTTCGCCGTACGCCAGGAACCCAACTTCCCGTTGTTCGATCGCTGCAGCATGGTCGTTCCGTTCTTTCATGCTCTGGAGGAGCTGTTGTTTACGCAGGACCAATTTATCTTCCTGAAACCGGGGCGTTGCCAACACTTCCCGCAGCAGGCGCAGACCCTCGTCCATATCCTTGGCCAGGCAGCTGAAACTGACTGAGCCCTGCAGTTCACCAATGGAGGAATTGAGCAGAGCGGCGAGGAAGGCCAAGCGTTCCTCCAGTTCGTCAGCAGAACGAGTCTCGGTGCCGCCTCGAGCTAACAAGTATCCGGTCAATTCAGCCAGGCCTTCCTGTCCGGGTGGATCAAGGAAGGTCCCCACACGTACCAAGATCACTACATTCACCAGGGGGAGCTCACGATCCGGGATCACGTAAGCCACCGGACCCGCGCGGAGCGTCACGCGCCAGGACGCAGGATCGGGTGGTTCATACGCCAATGGAGGGAACTGTAAATGCTCCGGCCGTTCCGGAATCTCCCCGCCGAGGTCCTGTGCCGGACCGCTGACCACGCTGCACCCTAATGGGATTGCCAGCATCCAAAGGAGTAGCTTCGTCCGCCAAATCGGACGACCGAGCATGCCAAACTCAGTCGAAGCGGCCGAAGCAGAACGGGCGGGGACACCGACGAGCGATCTCATAGTTCTTAAGAAAAATTCAAGGAGTGGAGCTGGAACTCGTGGACGCGACATCGGCTTTGCGGGTGAAGATGCCGACGACGCGTGCTTCTTTTGTGAAGTATTTACAAGCGACCCGTTGCAAATCCTCGGCGGACACTTGTTGATACTTGGCGCCGGACGCATTGATTTCCCGCCAATCCCCTAGGCCATCATATACCAGCAGTTGAACTAAGATGGAGAAATTCGAGGTCAACCGGCGATACTCAGCGGCGGCAAAGTTATTCTTGACTTTCTGTAACTCTTCAGGCGGCACGCGTTCGTTTTTCAAGCGCTCCAATTCCTCATAAATGGCCTTTTCCACCTCCTCTGGATGATGTGGCGACCGAGCCTCTGCGCTGATGACGAAATTGCCAGCCCATTTCTGGCTGTTTTGTGTGGCGGAGACTTGGGTCGCAATCTGCCGACCCAAGACGAGTCCCTTGTACAACCGGCCGGTCCGGTGCGAAAGCAGCTCTGACAGAAGTTCCAAAGCGTAGGAGTCTCTATGGGCAAACGGCACAGTCAGCCATGCAACGCGCACCTGTGGGTTGGCCTCAACCTCCGCGTACATGCGGCGCTCAGCCACAGGTGGGATTTCTTCGGTCAGAACTTCGGGTGGCGTGCGGTTGCCTCGCGGGATCCGGCCAAAGTACTTTTGAGCCAGCGCGATGGCCCGGTTGGTCTGCAAATCCCCCACCAGCACCAAGGTGACGTTCTCCGGAATGTAATAGGTGGCATAAAACTCGTCTGCTTGTGCCTTGCTAATGGCAGCAATGTCCGACGGCCACCCGATCACCGGCCAATGATAGGGGTGCGCCTGCCAGAACAACGCGTTAAAAGCTTCCTCGAACCGGCCCAGGGGCGTGGATTCGATTCGCAATCGACGTTCTTCAGATACGACCTCACGTTCGGCGTAGAACTCGCGGAGGACGGGCTGTCGCAATCGCTCGGATTCCATCCACATCCATAATTCCAATTTGTTGGCCGGCAACGTGATGAAATACGCGGTGAAATCTTCCGTGGTAAAGGCATTCATTCCCGAAGCGCCTGCGGCCGTGTAAATGCGATCAAACTCGTTCTTCACTAACAAGCGGCGCTGTTCCTCCACCAGTTTTTGGAAGGCAGCCTCCAATTCACGGAGGCGCGGAGTCCGATGCTCAGGTTTTCTCCAATCGTCAATTTCCCCCCGACGCCAAGCCGCTCGCAGTTTGGACTCCTCTTGTCGCATTTGCTCCCGGATGCGTTCTTGTTCAGCGATGATTTCAAGGTCTCGAGCCGGATCCAGGGTTCCAATGGTTCGAGTCCCTTTAAACATCATATGTTCGAAAAGATGCGTCAGACCGGTCATGCCGGGACGTTCGTTGGCACTTCCCACATGGGCGACCCACCCCCCGGCCACACTGGGCTCATCCCGACGTTCCACCATCAACAAGCGCATGCCATTAGTGAGCTCAACTTCGACCACGGGCACCTGTTGGGCCGCAGCTGGGATCGAGCCGATAAGCCAGGTCAACACTCCCCAAACGAACCCTCCGAAACGCGCGGGTCCAATGCTGATCTGAGCTGTCATGTCTTTCGCCTTCACGTGGGTGCAAGGTAGGGTGGGCCGGGAAAGTCGCAACTTGTAAAAGGCAACTACTGCGATATAGGGCGCGTCTCCGTGAGGCTATCCAGCCGCGAAACCATTGCCCAGAAACGATTCTGTGCTGCTGTTCTTGCAGCCTGGGAATGCTCCCGAGATGCGTTCACAGTGCTGCGGTTGGAAACGTCTCCCATGCTTCGCCGGGGAGCCCAGATAAGGCATCGGAGGACCTTTTGTAAGGCAGAGTCAGGAATTCGGATTTGTGTGCCCAACATGATGGCAGTGACAGTTCTGTCACGGAGCAAAAGCACGATTGCGTGGCCGCTGTTCCGGAGGTGTGTCCAAGCTGATCCAGTTACCGAACATGGCTTGAGGGTCTCATCGGGACGCCTGGATGAAGTCCCGGCTGCTACATTTGATCCAACACTTCCACGCCGAGAGCCTCCAGGCCAAGGCGGAGGACGCGAGCTGTCACCTCACACAAATACAAACGATGACTGCGTTCAGGTTCGGGTGCTTTTAATACAGGACAAGTTTCATAAAACCGGGTAAACCGGCCGGCCAGCTCAAACAAGTAGTTGCACAAATAATTCGGCCGGTAGTCCTCTGCTACCGCCTCCAGGACCAGTCCAAAGTCTAACAAGTGACGTCCGAGAGCCAATTCCTCAGGGGTTTGCAAGCCGATACCTTTTGCGGCCGACGCGCGGGCCGCTTCGGCGGTCAGGCCACCTTTGCGGAAGATGCTGGCAGTTCGGGCATACGCGTACTGTAGATACGGCGCCGTATTGCCGCTCAGCGATAACATGCGATCCCAACTAAACACGTAATCACTCTGGCGGTTGGAAAGAAGGTCTGCGTATTTGACCGCGCCCAAGCCAACCACCCGAGCAATCCGGCGTCGCTCGGCCTCGGGCAATTCGGGCTGTTTGACAGTTACCACCTGCAGCGCACGCTCCTCGGCTTCATCCAAGAGGTCTGACAATTTAACGGTGTCGCCCGAACGAGTTTTGAAGGGCTTGCCATCCTCCCCCAGGATGGTGCCGAACCAGACGTGCACCAATTTCACGTGAGCTGCATCTGGTCGCCACATCCGGAATGCGGCAAACACTTGTCGAAAATGCAACTGTTGCCGCGCGTCCGTAACGTACAGGATCTCGTCTGGATGCCACGTCTCGATACGGTAAAGGAGTGTGGCCAAGTCGGTGGTAGCGTAGTTAAACGCTCCGTCGCTTTTCTGGATAATTAAGGGCGTATCTTTCAGATCTGGAAGGTTGTCAAAAAAAATCACCTTGGCACCTTCGCTCTCGCGAGCCAATCCCAGCCTAACCAGCTCATCAACCAATGCCTGCAAACGGGGGTGATAAAAACTTTCGCCCAACGTATAATCAAAGCGGATCCCCAGCCGCTCGTAAATTCGATCGAACTCGGCGCGCGACAGGGTGGTCATCTCACGCCAAATGGCCAAGTTCTGCGGATCGCCCCCCTGCAGCGCCACCAATTCGCGGCGCGCCGCTTCCAGCATGCTCGGATCCTGCTGGCATGCTGCATGCACCAACTTGTAAAGCCGTTCCATCTCGGCGATCGCATCCCGCGTGAGAGCTTGCAGATCCAAAAACCGTTTCCATCCCAGCAACAACATGCCGAACTGCGTGCCCCAATCGCCAAGGTGATTATCGGTGATCACACGGTGGCCCAAACGGCGCAATACTCGTGCCAAGCAGTCGCCGAGGATGGTAGACCGGATATGCCCGACATGCATCGGCTTGGCCACATTAGGCGAGCTAAAGTCCACCACGACCGTGCGTGGGGCGGCAGCCGGAGTCACAAATGGCAGGCTCTGCTCGGCTGCTTCGCTCAGGGCCGCGGCTACCGTCTGGGGCCGAAGCCGAAAATTGACAAAACCCGGCCCCGCCACTTCGACGGCCTCACACAAATCACTCAGATCCAACCGAGCCAGGACCTCGGCCGCAAGCTGCCGCGGAGGCACCTGCCGTGACTTGGCCAAGCTCATGAGCGCGACCGCTTGATAATCCCCGAACCTGGGATCCGGACATGGCCTGACCTGAACCGTTTCCAGATCAGCCTCCGGACAGACAGTACTGACTGCGGCCCGCAGACGTTCTTGGATCGCTAGAGACGGCAAAGGCATGGACTGATCGTTTTCTACGAACGCTTTTGAGGCTTCCCTATTTCGATGGAAAGCCGTGCAAAGCTCTTCACGGAACGAAAGCGACCGGTTTTACAAGGTGAGAATTTATTTGTCCTTCTTCCCACAATGCTGTCGGATGATTTGCATCATGGCGTCTGCATCCGGCGCCTCCTCCAATGCCTTGCGGAACTCGGCTTTATGCAGGAGCTTGGCAATATTGGCCAGCGTGTGCAGATGCTTTTGAAACTGCCCTTGGGGCACCAAAAACAACATGACCAGTTTCACTGGTTGATTGTCTAGTGCTTCGAAATCCACCCCCTGACGGGAGCGACCCAATGCTCCCACAACCTGCTGGATGACGTCGGTAGAAGCGTGTGGAATGCCAATTCCAAAGCCGATTCCAGTGCTCATCGAGTTTTCACGCTTCCGGACCACGGTGGCAACAGCGTCGCGGTTTTCCGGACGGATTTTGCCCGTGGCCACCAACACGTCAATGAGCTCGTCGATGGCCTGCCAACGATCACGTGCTTTCAGGTCCGTAACGATCTGCTCCCGGCTCAGGATGTCGGCCAAGTCCATAACATGCCGCAAATTCAGCCGCTGCATTTGGCCCCAACTGAAGAACGTTAGCAAGAATGAATTCTATAGCCGAGCCCAACGGACCCGGCGGCTTCGAAATGGCCCCATGGGCATAAACTCGATCAGACGCCCCAGCCCCATTTCTATTGGCCGGACCAAGATGCCCTCGCACGGCCTTTGACGCTGAGCTTTCGATGAGTTTTTATGGGGACACTCTGCGAATCGAAGCCTTCCCAAGAACAACCGACGCGTTCTTCCATCCTGTTGGAGCGACCGTCGAAAAGGGAGGTATGACTCTAGGCCGTTTTCTTGGACACAGCCCTCGTGGAAAGTCACGGACCCAGCGTTGCCGGGGTCCCAAGCAGGTTGGCTCACCCGATCGGGTAATCTAAGTTCAGGAATTGCAGTGGGTCAGGCGGGTCTGTGGCCAACGGCAGGATTTCACGGAAGTAGCTGAAACCTAGCGGAGTAAGTCAACCCGTGTCGGAGTCTGCTACGCCCCGGGACCTGCCGATTGCCAGGCGTGATGAAACGGCAATACAGACCTGCCATGGTTAAAACCCGGTGTCGCCCCTGACAAAAACCCTTCTAGTTCTATATGAGCATGGTGGGCTCTTGCCAGTCGTATTGCACGTACGGCCCTTGGCGTGCCGGGTCTACCCACCAGCGGGGCTCAGGAAAACAGCCAATGCGTGAGGATACGGGCGTGCATTCAGCAGATTGCGCAGTTGCATGCGGTGGTACAGGGCTCATACCTCCCGATCATTTGATTGAGGCGTTTGCATTTTGGAGCCGCGCTAAATTCCCTTTGGAAGGCGTGAGTCGGGGCTTTCTAGCCGTAGAATTTCTTCATTGCCGTTAATCTATTGTGTCGAGGGAAGTACTCCAAACGAATTTGGGGTAGATGGCATCGCAGCTCCATCAGCAGCAATAATCTTGAGCATGGTCAGCGTTCGGCAACTCAAACCCTCCATGGCAACCGTATTTTGGGGACAGCCGGTGAGGGTAAGAGGCAGGCCATGAAAGCCCTTTCGTCTGCTTGAACGTACGCGGGTCAAAGGGTGGAAAAGGCCCGGGCATGAACGAGTTGGAAAACCAAACGGTTTCCATCACGACCTGTGACGAGGTGCACATTGCCCAGGTTCAATTTGCGACCACACGGTGCGGCGTGCACGAGCATCGCATCCCTGGCCAGTAATGTAAACAAGGTTCAATCAACGGCCTGCGGGTCTGAAACAGGGGACGAAGCCAGCGCCGGCCGGTGCCGGCAAAAGACCCCGGCACCCACCACCGGATCAATTTCCTCTTGCACAAAGGGAGAATGTTTTGGTCCCACCTGAGGCCCGACGTGTTTGCATCGTTGATTTTTCGGTTCGGGCTGTAGACTGGTTTTTTGACTCCGGAGCCATTGTGGCACAACAACGTGGCTGGCGGGTGTCCGGCAGCAGCCTGAGACACTGGGTCGAACCCGTAATCTTTTGGATGATAAGTGGTAGGGCCAAAGCAGCAAGCATCACGTGGCGGCTCCCCACCGCTCTTGTGGACACGCCCGGGCCATCGATCCGGAGGCATGATGGCGCAGGGGCCTCATGCGCCGACCGTGTGTTTAGCAGCATTCGTGGTGAAACGCTGAGGCGTGAAATCAATTTAAACTATAGCGGCCCGGGACATCCGTTGTGAGTTCGTTGGAGCTTGAGCCGGAGTCAGCGGCGGTCCGGACCGTCGATGCCCCGGGCGCCGATGTTCGTCCTTTGCCGGGTTAAGGTTTGTACGCTCCACGTGTCGAGAATGTTAGGGTGAAGGACGCTTGCATACGCAGGGTCCCCTTAGCATGCTTGACCGGCGATTGTCGTCGTAATGCTAAAGACTTGATGCAACCTCGATTGGACATGCCCCTGTTCCGGCGAGCACGGGGTTTTATCATGAGCCTGGAATCAGAACAGGTCCATTTGGATTGACAGCGCCGAGTCTGCACCAACAAGGGAGCTCGGAACGAACCGGGTGAACAGAACGCTTTTACCCAGTCAGGTCCTCGCACAGGCTGATGGACCAGCACGCGGCGGCAACTCACGGTGACGCTTGCCGAAGTCGCCTTCTGTGTTACAGTGCCGGCGTTGCCATGGAAAAGGTTGTCGGGGGAGGTTATGCAAGCCTTATAAAAACCCTGCGCATACTAGTCTTTCTAGCTTCGTTGGGCAGCTCGGCGTACAGCCCTGCTGCTGTTTTTGTGGTAAATCATGCGGGCGACAGCGGTGCTGGCTCGCTGCGTCAGGCGATCTTGGATGCCGAGTCGAACCCAGGCGCTGATTCAATCCATTTTGCCATCCCGGGAGCTGGGACGTTCAGCATCGCCCTGCAAAGTCCCTTGCCAGCGATCCGCGAGCCTTTGAGGATCGACGGCTCTACTCAACCAGGTTACGCAGGTGCCCCTCGGATCGAGCTCAACGGCGCTGGCGCCGGTCCGAACGCACATGGATTATATCTCTTGACCTCCAATTGCTTGGTCCGTGCTTTGGGTTTGGTTCGCTTCAGTGGTGATGGGATCCGCATCGAATATGGCGGCAGCAACATTGTGGAGGGGTGTTGGATCGGGGTCACTCTTGATGGCAAAACAGCCGCTCCCAATAGCCAAGGAGGCATCACCATTCGGAGCAGTGGCAACCGCGTAGGCGGCCCATCACCGCACCAAAGGAACGTAATCTCAGGCGGTAACCAAGGGGGCATCTTCTTGTTGGATTCCATGGCCACCGGCAACATGATACAAGGCAACTACATCGGGTTGGACGCTGGCGGCACCCAAGCCCTCGGCAACTTACAGAATGGCATCCTGATCTCGGCTGCGGCTGGAAATGTCATCGGTGGACTCAATCCGGGCGAAGGCAATGTCGTGTCCGGGAATGGACAGGCCGGGATCTATCTGATGTATCCCACAGCGGTCTTTAACCGGATCCAGGGCAACCTGATCGGCACGGACGCAACCGGACGACGCAGCCTCGGCAATCTATTCGGGGTCGTCATCGTTGGCGGGACCAGCAACATCATTGGCGGCGTGGAGCCCGCTGCCGCCAACGTGATTTCTGGAAACCGGTCCAATGGCGTCCACATTACCCTCGGGCCAGGCGGCGGAGGATCTTGGAACCAAGTAGCGGGCAATCGGATCGGCACCGACCTGAACGGCGCACAGGCCCTGTCCAATCGCGGACGCGGGCTTGAGATTCATCGAGGTCTAGGCAACCGCATCGGGCCGGGCAATATCATTTCGGGTAATGAATTGAGCGGAGTTGCGATTACCGGAGCCGGCGCCACCAGCAACACAATCGTTGGGAACTACATCGGCACGGACAGCTCTGGTGCCATCGCGATCCCAAATCAATACGATGGGATTTTGTTGGTTGGCGTTTCCAACAATGTCGTGGGAGGACCCACAGCCGAAGAGCGAAACATTATTGCTGGCAACCTTGGCCACGGTATTTTCCTAAGTGGCGCCACCTGCCGATCAAACCAACTGTGGGGCAATTACATCGGCACAGATCGAACCGGCCGTCAGCCATTGGGCAATGCTTTATCGGGCGTGCGCGTGGAGGGACCCGGTAATCAAATCGGTGCGCCGCAGCCTAACGCCGGGAATTTGATCAGCGCAAATCTCGAGAACGGGATTTTCTTGGTCGAACGCAGTGCCTCCAACAACGTAATTGCGGGAAACATCATTGGCCTGGACGCCTCGGGTAACGTCCCGATGGGTAATCAGGTGGCGGGAATAGGGTTGACCAACGCACCCGACAATCAGATCGGCGGCGTTAACCCGGGAGCGGGCAACCTAATCTCTGGTAATGCAGATAGTGGCATTTACCTCATTGGCCCATGGGCAACCCGTAACCGCATCGAAGGCAACTTCATCGGAACCGATCGAACCGGCAGGCTGGCGCGAGGCAATGGCCGCGATGGCATCACCGGCTACGATGCCCCTACCAATACCGTAGGTGGCAACGTCCCAGGTGCGCGTAACCTAATTTCCGGTAACGCGTGGAATGGTCTTTACTTGACCGGTCCCCATACTCGGGGCTGGGTGATCCAAGGAAATTGGATCGGAATTCAAAGCGACGGCTGGAGCCCGCTCGGCAACTTTTACCACAATCTCGAGTTTCTCACCAACAGCTCGCATCATCTCATCGGAGGAATCGACCCAGAGGCTGCCAATCGGATTGCTTGGGCCCGTGGCAATGGCTGGGATGGGATTCGCATTCGCGCCGGCTCGACGAACGTCACAATTCTCGGCAATGCAATCTTCAGTAATGGCGGAGCCGCCCCGACCGGTCTGGGGATCGATCTCGGCAATGACGGTGTGACCCCGAACGACGCCTGCGACGCCGACACTGGCGCAAATCTCCAACAAAACTTTCCTGTCCTTACCCAGGCTGTGGCTTCGGCGACCGCCTTGATTGTGAAAGGCTGGATTGACGCGAGGCCCAACCATAGCTACACGCTCTGGTTTTATGGAAATCCAACGAACGAACCCTCCGGCCATGGCGAAGGGATGTGGCCTCTCGGCCATGGGCTGGTTACCACGGACGCCAGCTGCAAAGGTGCCTTTTCCCTGAGCTTGCCCTTAGGTGGATCAGTCCCCGCCTGGGTCACTGCGACAGCGACGGACAGCGCGGGCAACACCTCTGAATTTAGTCAGTCCATCGCCATTCAAACGATCCCGAGGCTTGAAATCCTACCCGCCCAGACCGGATCGGGGCTCATTGTGAGGTGGCCAGCCTCAACTTCCGGCCTTCAGCTCCAACAGACCACCAATCTCGCTCCACCCATCCTCTGGCAGTCGGTGAGCCAACTGCCGACCCTGCAAAACGGGTGGTATCATGTTACGGTCCTCCCCACCGACACCGCGAGATTTTACCGTCTCTTACTACCTTGAGAGATCACATCCAATCCACCAACCGATTGTGTCCGTGAGGAAGATTAGATCCTCTCCAGGGGGTTGGGGCCGCTCACTCTTCATTCAATGCGTTGAAGCCGCCGGCTGGCGTACGGCCACTCCGGCGAACACCACGCGCTTCAACACATGAACCAGTGAGAGGACTTTTTCGCGGGGGCATTCACCCATAAGAGCAATCTGAATCCAGTTTCGCCGCCGCAAATACTCGCTGTTGTAGCTAAGCAGGAAACCGTTTTCCTCCATGCGCCGGCCCAGCTCAACGGAAGGAAGCTCTCGCGGCAACACGATCGTAACAACCGCCGGCGCGGCCACGGATTCCGGAGCCAGGACGTGGAAACCAGCCTCACGCAATCGCCGGCGCAGTTCGGCACCCAATTCCGCCACCGTGCTGAAACGTCTTTCCCAATCTACATGCCGTATGGCCGCGTGCAGGGCGTGCAACAAGTTGGAGCTAAAAGTGAAGGGCACACCCTCCTGAGCGGCGTAGTAACCCAGGTCCAAATACCGTGGCAATCGGTCCGGGGCCGGCTGGATCGTGTGATGATGGAACACCATGCATAGCCCCGGATAACTACGCAAGCCCTTGCCACTGGCACCGGTTGCTAAATAAATCCCCCGCAAATCCACCGGCACTGTGCCTAATGAACTGATGCAGTCCATACAGAGCTTCACGCCAAACTCAGCGGCCAGGGCCTTTAATCCATCCAAATCGTTCAAGACACCGGTCGAGGTTTCGCAATGGACCGCCCAAACCCATCGCAGCTCCGGCACACGTTCCATTTGGCGTCGGACCTCACCCAGGTCCAAGGGGGCGCCCCAGGGAACTTCATGCACTTCGAAATTTAATCCCCAACGACGCGCATGATCGATCAGGCGGGTGCCGAATTCCCCGTTGCTGAGAACCAAGCCTCGGCCTTGCTCTAACATCAACTGTGCCCCCACAGCATCGTTTGCCAACGTGCCCGATCCCGCCATGAGCTGACAATCAGACGCACCCGTCAATTCACACAGACAGCGGCGCGTGGCATGAAAGTCGTGCATAAACGCCGGACTTCGATGAGATTCAGGCGATTGCTCGAAAGCTCGTCGAACCTCCCGTCGCACGGCAACCGGGCCTGGCAGGAAATTCACCGCCGAGGGATGGAACGAACGGGCGGGCGCCTGCCGCAGAAACTCGCGTGCGCGCACTTCAAACGTCTCCAGCGTAATGTACATCGGTTGGAACTGAGCTTCGCCAGACCCCACCAGTGGCCCGAAGGGGACAAAACCCAAATGTTGGTAAAGTTTCCTTTGACGGGTTGTGCCAGAGATGATGGCCAAATCATAACCCTTTTCGATCCCGTGTTGCCACAACAAGGCCAGCAATCCCGCCAGGATCTGGCCCCCGCGTGTGCCTCGGTACTTCTTCTCGATGGCCAGAAGCCTGACCTCGCAAATGCGCCGTCCTTGCGGCAGATAACTGTCCAAATTCGGAAGCTTTTGATCCAAAGAAAAGGGTCGGTTACCGCGCACCGCGAGCATCCCCGCCAACTCTCGCCCGCACAAGCAGATCAAGTAGGTGTTCTCATGATGAAATTTGTCCACGAGCCTCTGAGAAGGCGACCGCTCATGTTGCGGAATCTCTTCCACAAATGTCTTGTAATTAAGCCTGTGGATGGCCTCAAACTCCCAGTCTTCGGACGCAAACTTGAAGACCAAAGGCTGACGCTCTTCCATAAGCACCTCACGCTTTTTCGGAGTTCATCGCAGGAGGACGTCGCCGGGCACTCAGCGCGGCCCATTCTTCCGCCAAATTGCGCCGATGCGCATATAAAACCAACATCGAACAGACGGCCACCACCCCGGACCGATAGCCGCCGTGATCCAAGAACCAAGCGGCAAAAGGGAGGCACGCATAGGCCACCATCCCAGGCAAAATGGTGCGCCGCAACAAGATCCAGGGCGGCAAGAACAACAGCGCCAGCGCCAAGAGCAACTCCGGCTCAAACATGAGCAGGCTACCCAACGAAGTAGCCACACCTTTGCCTCCACGGAAACCCAGTTGCGCAGGCCACAGGTGCCCCGCCAAGGCTGCCACCATGGCCAAACCTTCCATTCTGGAATCCCCTGTACACCGTGCTGCAACCCAGACAGCCAATGCTCCTTTCAACGCGTCCCAAACCAACGTGACCAAAAAGCCCCTGATGCCCAATACACTGCTGACATTCCGTGCACCCGCACTCCCGCTGCCCACGAAGCGGATGTCGCGACCAGTGGTCCACCGCACCAAATAGTAACCTCCGGCCACACACCCGATGAAGTAAGACCCCAGCACGACCAAAAAGGCTCGAGCCAGGTCCCCGGGCTCCTGCAGCCACGACTCCAACCAGCTCATAGACACAACCCTGCTGCAATCGCTCCGGACGAAAGCAGCCGGTCACTCGGAGCCACTCTAGCCGGTTAGCTGCCCTGGTGTGAATCGAAAAATCACCTTGCAGCCAGAGCCAGAAGAATTCGTCGCCGCAGATTATTGGGTCAACTCCCGGCTAGGAGGCGACCAAGAGAGGCTCTGGTGTCCTCCAATCTGGCCCAGTGATTTATAGTCCTCTACATTGGCCATCATCATGGGCCGCGGAGGCTCGCCGACTGCATCCAGCTTTGCCAAGACTGATGCGACTCAAGTCCGGGCGGCCGGCCGATCTTTGGTCAAATCCAAAATCCTCTCCAACACGCTATTGGGGACCGGCTCAAAACGCAGCGGTTCCATGGAATAGGAAGCCCGGCCCTTGGAAAGGGACCGTATGGCCGTGGCATATCCGAACATCTCAGCAAGAGGAACCTCGGCAGAGATCACCATGGCAGTATCCTTAGCTTCGATGCCGGTGATCCTTCCGCGGCGTCGGTTTAAATCCCCCATGATGTCACCCTGGTATTCATCAGGGGTCGTTACCTCCACCTTCATCACCGGCTCTAAGATAATCACATGAGATTTCTTGCAGGCATCCTTAAGGGCAAAGATGCCGGCCATTTTGAACGCCAGTTCGCTTGAGTCCACTTCATGGAAAGATCCATCCACGATGTTGATCTTGAGATCTACCAACGGATACCCGGCCAGGACACCACCCTGGATTCCTTCGTGCAGTCCATCGATCACTGCAGGGATGTACTCTTTTGGAATGACCCCTCCGACAATTTTGTTCTCGATCTCAATGCCTTTGCCTCGTTCGTTGGGCGCCACCTCGATGATGACATGCCCATACTGGCCCCGACCACCTGTTTGTCGGATGAATTTGCCTTCGCCCATGGCCGGTTGGGTGATCGTCTCACGGTAAGCAATCTGCGGTGCTCCTGCGGTGGCTTCCACTTTGAACTCGCGGAAGAGCCGGTCACGGATGATTTCCAGGTGAAGCTCGCCCATGCCAGCAATGATGAGCTGGCCGGTTTCCTCATTGGTAAACACACGGAAGGTCGGATCTTCCTCGGCCAGACGCTGGAGTCCCTCGCTCAAACGATCGCGATCCCCTTTGGTCTTCGGCTCAATGGCCATGCTAATGACCGGTTCCGGGAACGTGGGCGGCTCCAAGATCACCTCAAATTTTTCATCGCACAGGGTGTCGCCCGTGGTGATGTTTCGCAAACCCACCAGGGCCGCGATATCGCCGGCGAACACGCGTTCGACGTCCATGCGTTTGTCAGCCTGCACCATCATGACGCGGCTGACGCGTTCGCGCTTCCCGGTGCGTGGGTTGTAGATCACGTCGCCCTTTTTCAGTTGGCCGCTGTAAACGCGGAAAAACACGAGCTTTCCTACGTATGGATCACTCCACAGCTTGAAAGCCAGGGAGCAAAACGGCGCGAAGTCGGACGCGGGCACCTCCACACGCTCTTCCGTGCCCGGTTTCCATCCCACAGCCGGCGGGATGTCCAAGGGCGAGGGCAAATAATCCACCACTGCGTCAATCAAGGGCTGCACGCCGCGTTTGCGAAAGGCTGACCCTGCCAACACAGGCACAAACTCAAGAGCGCAAGTGAGTCGACGAATGGCCTTCTTGAGCGCGACTGGAGAAACTGGCTGATCTTCGATCACAAGGGCTGCTATTTCATCATCCTTGTTGGCGACCGCCTCAATCAAATCAGTCAAAGCTTTCCGGGCGCGGTCGCGTTCGGCAGCCGGAACGTCCGTGATTTCAAACTTCAACCCGAACTCATCGTCCGGATCGTAAAGCAGCGCCTTTTGATTGATGACGTCAATCACTCCGCGGAACTGGTCTTCCCGACCCAACGGCAGAACCACCGGCCAGGCATACGCCCCCAGTTTGCGGCGCATTTCTTCCACGGCCTTTTCAAAATCCGCACCCACGCGATCCATCTTGTTGACAAAGGCAATGCGTGGCACACGGTACTTGGTGGCCTGTCGCCAGACGGTTTCAGATTGAGGCTGCACGCCGGCCACGCCGCAAAAGACTGCAATCGCCCCGTCCAACACCCGCATGGACCGCTCCACTTCGGCCGTGAAGTCCACGTGGCCCGGCGTGTCGATGATGTTGATGCGGTGTCCGACACCGGTAAACAGTTTTACCAAGCCATCTTCCTTGGGTGTCCAATAACAAGTCGTGGCTGCAGAGGTGATGGTGATGCCTCGTTCCCGTTCCTGCTCCATCCAGTCGGTCACGGTATTGCCATCGTCCACGTCTCCCATCCTGTGGATGAGACCCGTGTAGAAAAGAATCCGTTCGGTGGTGGTGGTTTTTCCCGCGTCGATATGCGCGGCAATTCCGATGTTGCGTGTCCGCTCCATCGGGTAGGGACGCTCCGGCGCATTGAGCCGGAGCTGGGATACGGCAGACTTATCCTTTTCCACAGTCGGTTGCATGGACATAAGTATCAACAAAAACGCCCCGGCACGCCGGTCACGGCAACGGGGCGAGGTTTCAGAACAAGAGTTACCAGCGGAAGTGCGCGAACGCTTTATTGGCTTGGGCCATTTTGTGGACCTCGTCGCGCTTGCGGATTGCACTGCCCTGCCCCTGATAAGCGTCCAGGATCTCAGCGGCCAGGGCTTCCTTCATCGGGACGCCCTTGCGGGCGTCGGCAAAGCTCACGATCCAGCGCAACGCCAGGGACAATTGCCGATCCGGGGGCACTTCCATGGGCACCTGATACGTGGCGCCCCCCACACGCCGTGCCTTGGTCTCGATGCGCGGCTTGGCATTTTCAACAGCTCGCTGAAGCACGTCCAACGGATTGGATCCGCCTGTTTTCTCAGCCACCTTGTCCAGGGCTGCATAAACGATGCGCAACGCAAGACTTTTTTTGCCTCGGCGCATCACTGTGTTGACCAGCCGCATGACAAGCGGGCTGTTGTACCGCGGATCCGGTGGAATGGGACGTTTGATGGCTCGACGACGTCGCGACATGGAAATCTCTCTCGTCTGAAGGTTTTGGGATGATGCTGACAGCTTATCCAGCAGCAGCAGCCGGTTTGGACCCGCTCTTGGGGCGTTTCACGCCATATTTGGACCGGCTGACGCGCCGCTTTTCGACGCCCGCCGCGTCCAAAACACCCCGTACAATGTGGTACCGAACACCCGGCAGGTCTTTGACACGACCTCCTCGTACCAAGACGATGGAGTGTTCCTGCAAATTATGTCCCTCGTCCGGGATGTAGGCAATGACCTCGTACCCGTTGGTCAGCCGCACCTTGGCCACTTTGCGCATCGCTGAGTTGGGCTTCTTGGGCGTGCGGGTCATGACCTGGATGCAAACTCCGCGCCGAAAAGGGGCCCCCTGTAAGGCAGGGGCCTTGCTTTTGGCCTTCAGCCGCTTGCGACCCTTTCGAACCAGTTGATTAATCGTCGGCATGTGTCTTGATCTTCGTGACTCGGGCCTTATCCGCTGGAGGGTCGAAGCCCGAGGGACGCTTACCCTACTGAAGCAATTGTTGCATGACAATCCCTAATTTCCCCCTTGTCCATCGTCGCCATCGGCAGGAGCCGGGGCGCCGGTTGAGGATCCCCCTCCACCGGGTTGGCCCAAGAGGGCTTCCTCGAGCGCGTTGGGCTGGGTTTCCGGGGATGGTGCTTCTTCGACCGTTTCCACCGCTGGCCGAACCCGCGCTTTGCGGTACCGTTCAAAGCCTGTACCGGCCGGGATGATGTGTCCCATGATAACGTTTTCCTTGAAGCCTCGAAGGTAGTCCACCTTCGAGCGTGTGGCGGCATCCGTCAAGACGCGGGTAGTGTCCTGGAAGGAAGCTGCGCTGAGGAAACTCTCGGTCTCCAACGAGGCCTTCGTAATCCCGAGCAACACCGGCTCGGCTTGGGCTGGATTGCCGCCCATTTTCTCGACCCTTGCGTTTTCTTCCTCAAACTCGATCCGGTCCACCTGCTCGCCCCAGAGGAACTGCGTGTCGCCCGGCTCAGTGATACGGACCTTGCGGAGCATTTGGCGCACGATGATCTCGATGTGCTTGTCATTGATGGTCACACCCTGGAGCCGATAGACCTCCTGCACCTCATTGACCAGGTGCTCCTGCAGTTCCTGTGCGCCGCATACCTCGAGGATCTCATGCGGATCCAAGGGACCCTCGGTCAACTGTTGGCCCTTCTTCACCATGTCGCCCTTGAACACGATGATGTGCTTGCCAATCGGAATGAGGTGTTCCTCGGTTAATCCCGTCTTGGGATCGCGAATGATGATGCACCGCTTACCGCGGACGCTGGGGCCGAAGTCCACGATGCCATCGATCTTAGAAATCTCGGCGGCATCCTTGGGCCGGCGCGCTTCAAATAACTCGGCCACGCGTGGCAAGCCACCGGTGATGTCCTTGGTCTTCGCCTGCTTGCGTGGCGTCTTGGCCAACAACGATCCCGCCACGATTTCGTCGCCTTCTTCCACCACGATATGGGCGTCGGCCGGGATGCCATAACTGGCCACAGGCTCGCCCTTTTCGTCCAACACGATGATCTGCGGGTGAAGATCCTCCTTGTGTTCAATGATGACCATGGCCTCCTGGCCCGTGGTTTCATCCACCTCGTACTTCATGGTCACCCCTTCGATGATATCGTGGAATTTCACCCGCCCGGCCTTTTCCGACAGAATCGGCACGTTGTGCGGGTCCCACTGGGCCAGGGTCTCGCCCTTCCGCACGCGACCACCGGGCGGCACCATGATGACCGCACCGATCACGATCGAGTGCGTTTCCAATTCACGCCCGGCCTCGTCCACAACGCTAATGGAGCCGTTTTTGTTCAAGACAATGTTGTTGCCATCTTGAAGGGTGACGTACCGCAACTCGTGGTATTGCACCACTCCGTCCGACTTGGCCTTGATAATCGGCTGCTTGAACGTCCCGGCCGCCACACCCCCGATGTGGAAGGTCCGCATCGTGAGCTGGGTGCCCGGCTCGCCGATGGACTGCGCTGCGATGATACCAACGGCCTCGCCCAGGCCCACCATGCGTCCCGTGGCAAGATTCCGACCATAGCAGAGCTGACACAGACCCCGTTTGGTTTCGCAAGTCAGGGGCGATCGGATCTTCACCCTTTCGATCCCCGCCTGTTCAATCAGCCGAGCCCGGTCTTCGTCGATTTCTTCGTTGGCCCGAACCAGGAAGCTTTTGGGATTGTGGGGATCTGGAATGTCTTCGCACGCCACGCGGCCGACAATGCGCTCCGACAACTTGACCACCTCGTCCTCACCTTCGTAGATGGCTTGCACCCAAATGCCGTTCGTGGTGCCACAATCCGATTCGCGTACAATGACGTCCTGCGCCACGTCTACCAACTTGCGTGTCAGATAACCAGAGTCGGCCGTCTTGAGCGCCGTGTCGGCCAGGCCTTTCCGAGCCCCGTGTGTGGAAATGAAGTATTCCAACACGGTCAGACCCTCACGGAAGTTCGACAAAATGGGTTTTTCGATGATATCGCCACTGGGTTTGGCCATCAACCCGCGCAGGCCGGCCAACTGTCGGACCTGCTGGCGATTTCCGCGGGCACCAGAGTCCATCATCAACCAAATGGGGTTGTACTCCCGCTTGCCTTGGTTGGCTTCCAAGGTCTTCATCAGGGCCGCTGAAATCTCGTCAGTGGCATGCGTCCAAATGTCCACAATCTTGTTGTAACGTTCTCCCGACGTGATGATCCCGCGCCGGTGTTGCTTCTCTACCTCGCGAATCTGACGTAGGGCCTCCTCGATCTGGTGTTGCTTTTCTTTGGGAACGATCATGTCGTCGATGCCGATCGACACACCTGCGCGGGTGGCCTCGCGGAAGCCCAGCTCCTTAAGTTTGTCCAGGGCCACAATGGTCTTCTCGTGGCCACAAACCTTGTAGCAGTTCCAAATAATGTCCCCCAATTCGTTCTTGCCGGCCACCTTGTTGAAAAAGCCCAATTCCTCAGGCCACACCTCGCTAAAAATGACCCGCCCCACGGTGGTTTCAATGATCTTTTTGTCGGGCTCGCCGTACACCGTCTGACGACCGTAGTCAGGATTGGCCAACCGAATCCGGTCGTGTGTGCGAATGTCTCCTTCGGCATGGGCAAAGAGAACCTCATCTTTCGAGCCGAACAATAAAAGCCGCTGGTTTGGCTTGCGCGGCGTACGCGGTTCGGCCGTCAGGTAATAGCATCCCAGCGTGATGTCCTGCGTAGGGGTGATGATCGGTTTGCCGCTGGAGGGGCTGAAAATGTTGAGTGGGGACATCATTAACAGGCGTGCCTCCAACTGCGCCTCAATCGACAATGGCACATGCACCGCCATCTGGTCGCCGTCGAAGTCGGCGTTGTAGGCGGTGCAAACCAGCGGGTGGATACGAATGGCCTCGCCCTCGATCAAGACCGGTTCAAACGCCTGGATGGACAGCCGGTGCAACGTGGGTGCACGGTTCAACAGCACAGGATGGCCCTTGGTAACCTCTTCGAGAATGTCCCAAACTTCCTTAGTTTGACGTTCGATCAGCTTCTTGGCGGAACGAACCGTGTGCACGTAACCGAGCTCCTTGAGCCGGCGAATGATGAACGGCTCAAAGAGCACCAAGGCCATTTTCTTGGGTAATCCGCATTGATGAAGCTTGAGCTCCGGGCCGATCACAATCACGGATCGGCCCGAGTAGTCCACCCGTTTCCCCAAGAGGTTCTGGCGGAAACGGCCGCTCTTGCCCTTGAGCATGTCCGAAAGAGACTTAAGGGGTCGGTTCCCAGCACCGGTCACAGGTCGGCCGTGTCGACCGTTGTCAAACAAGGCGTCCACCGCCTCCTGCAACATCCGCTTCTCGTTACGAATAATGACCTCGGGCGTCTTGAGTTGCAGCAGGTTCTTGAGCCGATTGTTGCGGTTGATTACCCGACGATACAAATCGTTCAAATCAGACGTGGCAAAACGGCCACCCTCGAGTGGCACCAAGGGACGCAAATCCGGAGGCAAGACCGGCAGGACAGTCAGCACCATCCATTCCGGTTTCACGTTGGCCTGCACAAAGGCCTGCAGCAACTTGATCCGTTTGGCGAGCTTCTTGCGCGTTTGCTTGCTACGGGTCTCATTCATCGTCTGCTGCAGCTCCTCGATGAGCTTGGGCAGATTAACCCGTGCCAGAGCATCCCGCACTGCCTCGGCCCCCATCTTGGCCACAAAGGCGTCTGCCCCGTATGTTTCCTTGGCCTCGCGGAGCTCCTGTTCGGTCAAGAGCTGATTCGGTTTCAGCGGCGTCTGCCCCGGGTCCACTACGAGGTAATCCTCATAATAGATCACCCGCTCCAAGTCCCGGGCCGTCATGTCCAACACCAACCCGATGCGGGACGGCATGCATTTGAAAAACCAGATGTGACATACCGGCACGGCCAGTTCGATGTGGCCCATGCGCTCCCGTCGTACCCGGGCCAAGGTGACCTCGACACCGCAACGGTCGCAGACCACGCCCCGGTGTTTAATGCGTTTGTACTTGCCGCAGGAGCATTCCCAGTCCTTAACCGGACCAAAGATCCGCTCACAAAACAAACCGCCCTTCTCCGGCTTGAATGTCCGGTAGTTGATCGTTTCCGGGTTCTTGACCTCGCCCTTGGACCACGAACGAATGGTCTCAGGTGAGGCGATGGAAATGGCCACGTATTCGACCTGGTTCACGCGGTCCAGGCCGAGCAATTCACGCGCGCTTTCTTTGCTGGTGCTGATCATAGGTTGCAACGTGCGCTATCAAAGCTGCTAACGAACGCTCGCCAAATAAATGGAATCTACAAGGTGCTCAAAAGCCGCGCTGGCTCCGGCGGCGCATCCACGGGCCGGGACACCCCCACGCGGACGTCCAAGCCCAAGGCTTGCATCTCCTTGACCAAAACGTTGAAGGATTCCGGAATACCGGCCTCCAGGCAGTTCTCTCCTTTGACGATGCTCTCGTAAACGCGGGTGCGACCCTGCACATCGTCGGACTTGACCGTGAGGAGTTCTTGCAAAGAATAAGCGGCTCCGTAAGCCTCCATGGCCCACACCTCCATTTCCCCGAACCGCTGACCGCCATATTGGGCCTTGCCACCGAGCGGCTGCTGGGTAACCAGGGAGTAAGGTCCCACCGCCCGTGCATGGATTTTGTCCGCCACCAAGTGGCCCAGCTTCATCATGTAAATGTAACCTACGACCACTTCCTGATCGAAGGGTTCACCCGTGCGACCATCGTACAATACCGCCTTGCCCACCTCGTTGACTAACACGGGTTCGCCGCTAGCCTTTTGCTTTTCCCCAGCCTGGCGCAAATACTCGCGGATTTCCCTTTCTTCAATGCCGTCAAAGACGGGTGTGGCGAATTTCAAATCCAGGATTTTGGCCGCCCATCCCAGGTGTGTCTCGAGCAACTGCCCGACGTTCATACGCGAAGGCACGCCGAGCGGATTCAACACGATGTCCACCGGCGTCCCATCGGCCAGGAAAGGCATGTCTTCTTCCGGCACAATCTTGGCAACCACACCTTTGTTACCATGACGACCGGCCATTTTGTCGCCCACGGACAACTTGCGCTTGGAGGCGATGTACACCTTTACGGATTTAATAATACCGGAGTCTCGACCCTCGCCCGATTCCAAACGCTCCATCTCCTCATCGAATTGCATCTGTAAATCATCGAACTTCTTTTTGTAAGCGCCAATGATCTCGTTAATCTTGTTACGAATCGGCGAAGGATCGATCTCGATTCGATCGTACACTTGCGCCAGTTTGCGCAACAAGGTTTTGGTGATCTTACGATTCGCCGGAATGATGATCTCACCAGTCTCGCTGTTGACCACATCGAGCGGAATTTTTTCACCCAACAAGATGTTGCTCAGCGCCTCCGTGAGTTGTTCCCTCAACTCCTCTTGCTTCTGCTTGTACTCTTCCTCAACTTGCTTTGCCTGTTTCTGACTGTCTTCGACGTGCGCCTCCTTCTCGGCGTCTTTCTTGGAGGACACCTTCACGTCCATCACGATGCCATAGGTACCCGATGGCACCCGCAAAGAAGTGTCCTTCACATCAGCGGCCTTTTCGCCAAAGATGGCGCGCAACAGACGCTCTTCCGGTGCTAGTTCCGTCTCGGACTTGGGAGTAATCTTGCCCACCAAGATGTCTCCGGGACGCACCTCTGCGCCAATACGAATCACGCCATCCGGTCCCAGGTTCTTCAAAGCCTCCTCGCCCACGTTGGGGATGTCTCGCGTAATCTCCTCCGGCCCGAGTTTCGTGTCGCGCGCGCTGACCTCAAACTCCTCGATGTGAATCGAGGTAAATATGTCCTCCTTCACAATCCGTGAACTGATCAAGATGGCGTCCTCAAAGTTATAGCCGTTCCACGGCATGAACGCTACCAGGACATTCCGACCCAGGGCCAATTCTCCGTTGCAAGTGCAAGGTCCGTCAGCCAATACCTGACCTTTTTTAACCGGATCCCCCACCCGGACGAGGATCTTTTGATTGATGCACGTGCCCGCGTTGGAGCGCATGAACTTACGAACGGGATAGATCCAAATGCCCTTGGCAGGGTCGTGCTTCAGTTTCCGCCGACCCTCCGGCAAAGTGCCATCCTTCGTCACGACAATCTGCGTGCCTGACACCGCAGCCACGCGACCCGCTTCCTGCGCCACCACCACCGCATGTGAGTCTCGTGCGGCTCGTTCCTCCATGCCCGTGGCCACGAAGGGCGCCTCCGTCACAATGAGCGGCACGGCTTGGCGTTGCATGTTCGAACCCATAAGGGCCCGGTTGGCATCATCGTGTTCCAAGAAAGGGATCAAACTGGCGGCCACCGAGACCAGTTGCTTCGGCGACACGTCCATGTAGTCCACCCGCTCAGGTTCCACGTCCACGAAGTCGCCTCGCGCCCGGCATAACACCCGCTCCTCCAAAAACCGACCTTTTTCATCAACAGGGCTGTTGGCCTGCGCAATCAGGAACTGTTCCTCCCGATCAGCCGTTAAATACTCGATCCGGTCCGTGACACGCCCCTTTTCAACCTTCCGATACGGGGTCTCCAAAAATCCGAATTCGTTAACGCGCGCAAAGGTGGCCAACGAAGCAATCAATCCAATGTTGGGCCCTTCCGGTGTTTCGATGGGGCAAATCCGACCATAGTGCGACGGATGCACGTCCCGCACCTCGAAACCGGCACGATCCCGGGACAACCCACCGGGCCCGAGGGCCGACAACCGCCGCTTGTGAGTCAACTCGGCCAAAGGATTGATTTGGTCCATGAATTGGCTGAGCTGACTGCGACCAAAGAAATCCCGAATGACCGCCGAGAGCGCTTTCGGGTTGATCAACTTCTGGGGTGTCATGGGTTCGACCGACTGATCAAAGAGGGTCATTCGTTCTTTGACCAAACGCTCGGTGCGAGCCAACCCCACCCGGCACTGATTGGCCAACAATTCACCCACAGTGCGAACCCTGCGGCTGCCCAAGTGGTCGATGTCGTCCAGCGTACCGTCACCCTTACGTAAACGGAGCAGGTATTTCGTGGCCGCCACAAGGTCCTCTTTCGTCAGAATCCGAACATCACCCGTCTGAAGGCCCAGCTTTTGGTTGATCTTATATCGGCCCACACGACCCAGGTCATACCGCTTCGGATCGAAGAAGAGACGCTTGATCATGGCCCGCGCGTTCGCCGGTGTAGGCGGATCTCCCGGACGCAGTCGTCGATAAATGTCCTTGAGAGCCTCCTCCTCGTTCCGAGCCGGATCTTTCTTGATGCACTTGATAATGATCGCCTCATCCACGGAAGTGTCCACAACGCGAATCCGTTGGACCCCCACTTCGGCAATCTGCTTGAGCACCGCCTTGGACAACGGCTCGAAAGCGCGGGCGACAATCAAATTGGTGGCCGGGTCGATTACGTCCTGGACCAGCACCAAGTTGGCCAACTCCTCCCGTTTCTCCGCTTCCCTAATCGTAAGCTCTTTGATCTCGTAAAAAAGTCGCAACACCTCTTCATCCGTCCCGCGAACTTTCTCGGCGGATTCACGCCCCTTGGCCGTCTCGGCGTCCAGAAAGCTGATCGCACGGAAGAAAGTGGTGATGAGGAACTTACGTCGCCGCTTCTTCCGATCCAGATATACGTACAATAGGTCGTTGGTATCGAACTGGGCTTCGTACCAAGACCCACGGTCCGGAATAATGCGGTAAGAGTGAAGTGTCTTGCCGTTGGGATGCTGCGTGGCCTCAAATACCAAGCCTGGAGAACGGTGCAACTGGCTCACCACCACACGCTCGGCACCGTTAATGACGAACGATCCCTGCGGGGTCATGAGCGGGATTTCACCCATGAAGACGCGCTCTTCCTTGACGCTCTTGCTCTCTTCCCGCAATCGGAAAGTGACGTAAAGAGGCGCCCCGTACGTGAGGCCCTCGCGCAAGGCTTCGAGCCAGTCCATCTTCGGCTCGCCAATCTCATAGGACACAAAATCGAGTACAAATTTCCCGTCGTAACTCTCGATGGGAAAAATCTCTTGGAAAACTGCCTGCAGGCCCACAGGCTTGCGCTTGTGGGGTGGAACATCCTTCTGCAGAAACTCCTCGTAAGAGGTTACCTGCAGTTCAATCAGGTTCGGCGGCGTGATCACTTCTTTGATCCGCCCGAAATAGATCCGTTCAGTTGCAAGAGCTGGCATGATTCTTCCTTCCAATCCGCTCGGTCCCCCGTGAGGTGGGACCCAAGTTCCACACCCTTTGATCCGCCCGACCATTTGATGCCGGCAGGAGTTTGGCGCCGGTCTCTCCGCACACAGCCACGACCCGCATTGGCCTGTGGCTGCGTCCGATGCAAGTCCGCAAGAGCGTCGAGAGCAGCCGGACGGCGACCCCACAGGATCGCCGCCGGCTTTCCATCCGCAGGCTACTTGAGCTCAACCTTTGCACCGGCTTCCTCAAGCTTCTTCTTGGCTGCTTCGGCCTCTTCCTTGGAAACGCCCTCCAGCACCGGCTTGGGCACACCTTCCACCAAGGCCTTCGCGTCAGCCAGTCCCAGTCCGGCCTTGATTTCGCGCACGGCCTTAATGACCGGGATCTTCTTGTCCGCGGGCAGCGAGACCAAGATCACGTCGAAGGTGGTCTTGGCCTCAGCCGCAGGGGCTGCTGCTGCGGCTGCAGCGCCGGCCGCTGGAGCAGCCACAGCCACCGGAGCCGCTGCGCTTACGCCCCATTTTTCTTCCAGCTTCTTGACCAGCTCAGCAGCCTCAAGGACCGTGAGCTTGCTCAGTTCTTCCACCAAGTTTGCGATGTCTGCCATGTTGCCTCTCTTCTCGTCGCCACCCGTGGCCACAGGTGATTTCAGTTCACGGCCTGTGAACCGACGAGCATTGTTGGTTCCTGTGATGTGGGTCCAAACCCGGGGCAGTAATCCCCGGGAAATCCTTTTATCCGTTTCCGCTTGTGCCGCCGCCGACCTTGTCGACGCGAGCTTGGATCACGCGTGCCAACTGCGCTGCCGGAGTCTGCAACATGCGAACCAACCGAGCGGCCGGCTCCTGCAGCAAACCCAGCAGTTGCGAGCGCAGAACTTCCAAGGGAGGCAAATCTGCCAACTGCTCCAACTGGGTTGCTTCCAAACGATGGTTGCCCAAAAAGCCGAATCGGAGCTTCGGCTTGTCAAACTCGGCCATGAAGCTCTTCAACACTTTGGCCGCAGCGCAAATGTCCCGCCGCCCGGTCACGACCGCCAATTGTCCGCTCAAAGAATCCCCCAGGTCTCCCAAGCCCGCCTCACGCGCTGCCAACCGAAAGAGCGTGTTCTTAATCACGTGCACTTCGGCGTCGGCACGGCGCAAACGCTTGCGCAATTCTGTCATGGCGGCGACATTGAGCCCCGTATAGTTCACCAAGATGACATACGGGGACCGGGTCAGCCGGTTCAGATACTCCTGCGTCAGGGCTTGTTTCTCAGGTCGCATAAAAATTCAGCGAGGGTTGCAAAATCCGATCCACCGTGGCTTTTGCGGATTCATGCGGTAATGCCCAGATCCTTCAAGTCGAGCCGGACCGAGGGACTCATGGTGCAACTGATGGCACAACTATGAATATACCGGCCCCGCAGGCTCGCGGGCCGTGCCTTCACCACGGCATCAACGGCAGCACGCGCATTTTCCTCAATTTGTTGCGCCGTAAAACTCGATTTGCCAACGGCCATGTGCAAGTTCCCAGTTTTGTCGATCTTAAACTCAACCCGACCAGCTTTGACCTCGCGCACGGCTCGGGCGGTATCGTCAGTCACTGTACCGGTCTTGGGATTGGGCATCAGGCCCCGCGGACCCAACACCTTACCCAGTTTTCGCACTTCTGTCATGGCCTCGGGGGTAGCAATGGCCACATCGAAGTCTGTCCAACCCTCCTGGCACTTTTTGATGAACTCTTCAAATCCGACATAGTCCGCGCCAGCGGCTTTTGCAGCCTCGGCAGCCTCTCCCGGCTTCGCAAACACCAGCACGCGTACCTTCTTACCCGTGCCGTGCGGCAGCGCAACCGTGCCCCGGACCATCTGATCGGACTGCTTGGGGTCCACCCCCAAACGAAATGCCAGCTCGACCGTCTCATCGAAGCGGGCGCGGGGAAACCGTTTGAGCAATTCCACCGCGGCCGCCAATGGGTACGCCCGCTGGCGGTCCACCAATTCCAACGCCTTCAGATACCGTTTGCTGTGTGTTCGAGCCATGGTTATGGAGTTGCGGTGTTGGCGGGCTGGCCATGGGCCGCCCTCCCGCAGTTTAACACGTCAGCCGACCACTTCGATGCCCATGCTTCGAGCAGTGCCGACGATCATACGAAAAGCCGCCTCTTCTGATTCCGCGTTTAGGTCCTTCGCCTTTACCTTCACAATCTCCATGATTTGTTGCCGGGTTACCTTGCCCACCTTCTCCTTATTCGGAGCCTTCGATCCCACGGCAATACCGGCAGCCTTTTTTAACAAGGCCGATGCCGGAGGCGATTTAGTAATGAACTTGAATGATTTGTCCTGAAACACCGTGATGATGACCGGGATCACCATGCCAGCCTGATCCTTTGTTGCGGCGTTAAACTCTTTACAAAACGCCATGATGTTCACGCCGTGCTGGCCCAAAGCCGGTCCCACCGGCGGGGCCGGATTGGCCTGTCCGCCCGGAATTTGCAGCTTGATGACCGCCGTGACTTTCTTAGCCATTTTTGATAGATGTCCTTCCTTGAACCACTCATGCGCGGCATCCGGTCCACCCCTTGGGGCCGGAACCCCGCACAAGCTCAAGCCTTTTCCACCTGCCAGTATTCCAGTTCAACCGGGGTGTTGCGCCCAAAGATGTTGACCACCACCTTGAGCTTGCCCCGCTCAGGTTCAATCTCCTGGATCACGCCGCTGAAATTGAGGAACGGCCCGTTATTAATTTTAACCGTCTCTCCCACTTCGAAGTTCACTTTCGGACGCTCTTCTTCTTCGGAAGCCGAGATTTGAGCTTTGATTTCTTCAACTTCTTCATCCGGCGTGGGCTCCGGACGATCTCCACTCTCGCTGGCAAACCCGATCACGCCGGGTGTTTCCTTGATGAAATAATAAGGCCGCGGCAAAAGCTGGTTCTCGTCGTCAAACAATACCATCCGGACAAATACATACCCGGGCCATAATTTCCGCATCGAGACGATTTTCTTTTGGTTCCTGACTTCGACCACCCTTTCCATGGGAACCATGACCTCCAAGATGTGATCGGTCAGTTCCTCGGTCTTGGCTCGCTTCTCGATGCTCTCCTTGACCTTGTGCTCCTGCCCGGCCAGCGTGTGCAAGATGTACCATCTGGGTCGCATGTCTCAGCCCATGATGTGACGGGCAAACAGCGCGAAAATGAAGTCCACCAGAGCGGTGTACAACCCAATCAGAAGCGTTGCCACCGCCACCACCACAGTTGAACCTTTCAACTCATCCCAGGTGGGCCAGGTGCACTTGCGCAGTTCCTCCCTGGTTTCTTTCAAATAATTGGCAAACCGGGCAATGTAGCCGAGGTACCACAGCACCCCGAACAACACCCCCAAGACTGCCACCCAGATCAACGTTTTAACCAGATCGCTCACAATTCGGAACTCATGGCGGAGAGGGAGGGATTCGAACCCCCGTCGGGCTCATCGCCCGAAGCGGTTTTCAAGACCGCCGCAATCAACCACTCTGCCACCTCTCCGGGAGCCGCCTTGGCAGGGCGGGAGGGACTCGAACCCCCAACCAACGGTTTTGGAGACCGCTGCTCTACCAATTGAGCTACCGCCCTCCGCAGCAATTGTTGTGACCCGTCCGAACTCGGGTTGAGGTCTGACCCGATCCTTCAGCCAGGTCCATGATCATTCGATGATTTCCGTGACCCGGCCGGCACCAATGGTCCGGCCCCCTTCGCGAATCGCAAAGCGTTGTCCGCGCTCCATCGCAATGGGCGCAATGACCTTCACCTCCAAATTCACGTTGTCACCGGGCATGACCATTTCCACCTTTTCTCCCGTCAGCGATTTGATGTCGCGCACATCGCCCGTGACGTCCGTCGTCCGGAAGTAAAACTGCGGCCGGTAATTCACGAAGAAAGGCGTGTGCCGACCCCCTTCTTCTTTCGACAAAACATACACCTCGGCGCGGAAATGGGTATGGGGCGTAATCGAGCCAGGCTTGGCCAACACCATGCCGCGCTCGACCTCGTCCTTCTTGATCCCCCGCAGCAGCACACCGACGTTGTCACCGGCTTGGGCGCGATCCAAAATCTTCCGGAACATTTCGATATCGGTCGCCACCGTTTTGCGCGTTTCGCGCAAACCGACGATTTCGACCTCGTTCATTCGTTCAAGCACGCCGCGCTCCACCCGGCCTGTGACCACCGTTCCACGGCCCTCAATGTTGAACACGTCCTCGATGCTCATGAGGAACGGCTTGTCCACTTCACGTGTGGGCAACGGGATGTATTCATCCACCGCCTTGAGCAGTTCTTCAATTGACTTCTCGCCTTCGGGATCGCCCGCCAAGGCCTTCTTGGCGCTGCCACGAATAATCGGGGCATTGTCCCCGTCAAAACCGTACTTCTTCAACAGGTCCCGCAGCTCCATCTCCACTAAATCGAGCAGCTCGGGGTCATCCACCAGATCCACCTTGTTCAAATACACGACGATGGCCGGCACGCCCACCTGCCGAGCCAGCAGAATGTGCTCGCGGGTTTGCGGCATCGGACCTTCCGCCGCGTCCACCACCAAAATCGCGCCATCCATTTGGGCCGCACCTGTGATCATGTTCTTGATGTAGTCGGCATGGCCGGGGCAGTCCACGTGCGCGTAATGACGCTTGTCGCTCTCGTACTCGACGTGCGAAACCGCGATGGTCACCGTCTTTGTTTCGTCCCGGACCGTGCCACCCTTGGTAATCTCAGAGTACGACTTCGGTTGGGCCATCCCCTTCCGGGCCTGCGTTGCCACAATGGCAGCTGTCAAAGTGGACTTGCCGTGGTCAATGTGCCCAATCGTGCCGACGTTAACGTGCGGCTTGGTACGCTGAAATTGCTCTTTGCCCATTGCGATTGTTCCGTTGGTTTTAGGTCGTTGTCGTTTCTATCGACGAAAGCTGGAGCCCATGACCAGGATCGAACTGGTGACCTCGTCCTTACCAAGGACGCGCTCTACCCACTGAGCTACATGGGCTTCCTACCCATCCTGTATCGTCGATGCCGGTCAGACCGCAAAAAACGACAAGAACCCGCCGCCCCCGGTTCGCCTCGTCAGCACGTCCTAGGGGCTGGCATGGGGATCATGTCTTCTACGGCCCTGTGACCGAGACAACAAGCTAGGGCCTGAACGACGCCTTGTCAACAGCCTTTAAGAGACCAAAGTATGCGCCCCACCCGCACTCCCAAATTTGGTTCAACATCCTGATCAACAGTTCCTTGCACAAACAGCCGACAAATACCAAACTCATCAGGGCAGCTCAAATCCATCATCTTGGACGTGCCTGTTTCATGGACCGTACTGACAATGCAGTCTCACCAAAGCTCATCCGACGGAGTTTCCCATTCTGGCTCCAAACGAACAATCCATGCGCATGCAAGCCTGCTGGTGCATTTGCTCTTGCCCAAGCCGCAGCTTCTCCAAGGGAATTGCGCGTCTCGAAACTTCCGTCTCTCAGCGAATGACATTTCCGCTCTTGTTCACAAAGAAGACTGACGTGCGGCGCGACTAATTCGAGAAACTTCCCGGTTCGTACTCAAGTTTTGGTTGGGCATTCATCTGGACTGATCTGCCAATTTGTTCCGCGTTTCATCCGCCTCTTGCGAGGCAGCAGACGCGCGTGAGACTTGAAGTTCGTGCCTTAGGATTTACGCCATGACCAGAAGCCCCGACAACGAAACACTTGAGCGCTGAAGCCCGGTTCCAGAAAGACGTCAACTGCGCGACCCACGAGGCGTTGTAACCAGCACAGGCGAGTCTGAAGAGTGGCGAGGGGAAACAGCCTATTTCTGGATTGACGAAGGTGGCACCGTGGTCGCATCGAGTTGACTTCGTTTGGCACCTTTAATGCCCCATCGTTCAGCCCACGCAAGGAAATGTTTCATGTTTGACCGTGTTTCATGCCCGCCATCATGCTGTCGCCACGCCAGATGCCCCTCTAACAAGCCAGCGTTGACAGGTGGCATTGGGGCTGTGCGGTAATTTTCGGTGACTCCCAAGTCGCGTGCTCCCAAAAGTCGGTAAACCGGACCCGCTGCCACAGCTGCCATGAAACTGCCCCGCTGGTCCAACCACAATGCATCCCCCTTTTCAGGGACTCCGTAACTGAGAAAGACTGGTCGCGGTGCACAAAGGGCGATCAACTGGTGAGCGTCCACTGGCAGGTCAGAAGCATCCCGACGTCCGAAAACAGCGTCCTCTGCGGCGTATTTGAGAAAACCGCCGGCAAACCAATGATATGCACCGGGCGAGACCAGGTTTTCCACCGTCTCGCCGAAGTTGCGTCGCAGTAAGCTGGCGCCTCCTGCGCCCGAGGAACCGATCAGCCCCACGGCCAGGCGCGGTTCAAAAGCCATGGCCACCAAGGCCGCCTTACCAAAACGGGAAACCCCTTCCACACCTACCTTCCGCGCATCCACGCAAGGGTCGGTTTCGAGATAATCCATCACCCGAGCGACGCCCCAAGCCCAGGCCCGCAAAGTGCCCCAATCTTCCGGATGCCGAGGTCGTCCGCAATTGACCAAGCCGATGATTCCTCGCGTCAGCCCTGCTCCGTCGTCGGCTTGAACGCTGGTGGGATCGAGCACTGCGTAGCCCCATCCGGCGGTGATCAACTGCTCTGTAGAAGGGGGATCCCGAAACGGACCGCCTCCCAGACCTGCCCATCGATTTGTGAGCGGCGGTTCATCCGGCCGGCGAGGAAATCCGTCCCAACCGAAAGCCCCGAACATGATCAACACCGGAACCCGTGCTTCTGCTCGCAGAGGCGTAACAACCGTCAAGCGCAGGTTCACTTCAATCATCGGACAGATGGAGGAATCCACACGTCCCACCAAGCGGGTTGCCCGAACCGGGATACCCGCCACGACACGATCCACGACTTGCGTGTGTACCTCCCATCGAACGACCGGCACCTGGCGCGGAATCCGACCATAAATTTCCCGCTCGAAATCCTCCACGATTTCAGGACGACGCTCTCTCCACCACATCTCGGCCGTGGTCACCCGACGACCGTCTTTCATCCTCAGCGGGTCCGGAAGGTCGGAAAACAGATTGGCCCGAGCTTCCTCATAATTGGCCGAATTCGTGCGCCCCGGCTGTGGGACCGGTCCGGGCCGAAGCCGACGAATGCCCAACAACTCCTGCATGCGGCGATGATCTTCTTCCGCACTCCACTGAACAGGACCCGGATTCAGGATCTCTGCCCCGGATGCATGGGGCCGTGCGCCCCGAGCGCAGAGCATCAACCCGGCCAGAGCCAACCAGCTCCATGTGAATCCACTCCGAATACTTTGTCTTTTCACCGGCATGATTCGGAGCTTGTCATTGCCCTCAGACTTCCCGCAAGCTCGGTTGCTGGACCCGGCGGCCTTGCGCGGCTTCTCCGGTTGGGCCTTGCTGCTTGTTGCCATGCACCCCGTATACGCGCAGCCGCCAACCAGTGGCATGTCCGCAGCCTCCTTGTGAACCTGAAGTCTCTCTTTGAGGAAAATGCGTCCCCCCGTTCTGCTGAAAGGTCGGAAACCTCTGGGTTTGGATCTCGCGAGGAAACACTCCCTTGGGAGTGTTGGGGCAAACCTCGACAGACCCTCAATTCGGACCATGCCCACTCTTGCCCTTGCGTGGTACTGACAAAAGGCCATCAAGGGCCCCCCATCGGAAACAAGAACGTCCGTGTACACTCAATCGCTCTCGTCCCTGCCATCCATCTCTACTTTTGTTTTTCTTTCATTTGAGGCCCGGTGAGTTTCTCCGGTTTTGCGGCCTGTTGATTTCGGCCATCGCTTCCAGAGAACAAGCAGGAAAATGTTTCTGTCTGACTTTTCGTCTCAAGCAAGCGGCGCCAACCATCGCTATCGGTCCTGGTTTCTTGACAATCTTGGGCTTCGGGATACTGTTCGTATGAACAGTTGTTCATATGAACAGCATGCTCAAGTTAACTCCGCGACAGCGGGAAGTTCTGGAATATGTGGCCACCGCTCAGCAAGAACGGGGCGTGGCGCCCACGTTACGGGAAATCGCAGCCCATTTCGGTTTCCGCAGCATGAACGCCGCTGCAGCCCATATCCGCGCCCTGCGGCGGAAGGGTTTAATCAAGGTCGAGCCGCATCGAGCCCGCAGCTTGCGATTAGTGCAGCCCGGCTGGGTCCGAAAACCTCTGGCCCACATCCCCCTTTACGGATCGATCCCTGCGGGGTTTGCAGAAGATCGAGTCCAGGAAGCTCGCGGATGCCTTTCAGTGGACATGGATACATTGGGACTGGACCTGCGGCCGAACCCGCGGCTGTTCGCTCTGGAGGTCCGGGGCGATTCCATGATCGGCCGACACATCTTGGAGGGAGACATTGTTATCTTGGAACATGGGCGCACTCCGCGCCCCGGTGACGTGGTAGCAGCTTTGATTGACAATGAAAGCACGCTCAAGACGTTTGTCTTGGTGCGAGGCAAACCTTGTTTGCGAGCCGAGAACCCAAAATATCCCGATCTCATCCCGGCTGCCGAACTGGTGATCCAAGGGGTAATGATCGCCTTGATTCGCAAAGTCAAGTAAAACCAGGCCACGTAAACCGGGCGGATTGGACGCCAGGCGGTCTGCAACAGCCGGCGTCCCAAAATCCCCGGCCACGGGGCAATCCTGTGTCGGGACTCGTGTACGCCCAGTGAGCAAAGCAGGTCCATAAAAGAAACTGCCGGGAAATCCATCGGGCAGACAAGGAGAACCATTCCGACTTACGACCATGGAACGGTGGATCGTCCATTTGGATGCTGATGCCTTCTTTGCCTCGGTGGAACAAGCGGCAGATGTGCGGCTCCGCGGCCGGCCCGTGGCCGTGGGAGGACAAAGACGAGGCGTCATTGCCAGTGCCAGCTACGAGGCGCGCCGGTATGGCATTCACACATCCATGCCCACCGCGCTGGCGCGCCGTCTATGCCCGCATTTGATTGTGTTGCCGGGAGATTTTGAGAAGTACGAGCGTTTTTCCCGGTGGATGTTTTCTTATGCTTACGACTTCACACCCGAGGTAGAGCAGACCTCCATCGACGAGGGATATTTGGACGTGACCGCATGCCGGAGTTGTCCACCTGTGGAAGTTGCCCAGCGGCTGCGGCAGATCATCCGGCAAGCGCTTAAGCTCAGCGTCAGTGAGGGTCTCGGCAGCAGCAAGTTGGTCAGCCAAATTGCTGCCAAACTGCACAAACCGGCAGCCTTTTGCACCGTGCCGCCCGGTCGGGAGACCGATTTCCTTCATCCGCTGCCCGTCCATTGGCTGCCCGGTGTGGGGCCCCAAACGGCCCCACGGCTGCGCGCGGCTGGCCTTTACCGCATCTGGCAAGTGGCAGCCACGCCGCCCGAGCAACTGGAGCTACTGGTGGGTAGCAAAGCGTTCGAGTTGCATCGCTTCGCTCGGGGCCTGGATGATCGACCCCTGATTCCACAAAGCCTGCCACAGCAAAGCTACCAGCAACAGATGACCTTTGATCAGGATTGCACGGATGAGCTCTATGTCGCGGCCGTGTTACGACAAATGGCCGATACACTGTTTGCACGGGTCCGCGCCGAAGGCCGCAGCGTGCGCACCTTTACCGTAAAAGTGACATATTCCGACATGGCCGAGGATCGGGCTGCCGAAAGTTTGGAAGAGCCCACCGCGGTGGAGACCGTGATTTACAGCCGATTGGATGGATTACTGCGGCGCGCTTGGCAGCGCCGGGTGGCCCTGCGCCGCGTGGGCCTCAAACTGTCGGACATTTATGACGGGATCTGGGATGCGCCCCTGCCATTGACTGCCGAGGCACAACGACAGGCCGCTTGTCATCGTCTGGCGCGGGCCGTGGATGAATTGCGGCACCGGCTGGGGCCTTCCGCGCTTCTGCGAGCTCATGACCTGCAACTGCGCGATTTCTCATACCCTGCAGCATTTCGGCGGGTGTCCTCGCGTGTCCACCTGCTGGCCCGCCCGTCCGCGCGGGAGTTTTTCATCCATCGGACACACCCGGTGTCCACGCCCTCTCCTCGGCTCCCGTCGGTTGGCTCCCCTCTCATTCTGTCGCGGACACAGGCGGCACCTCCCTACATACCTTTGCGGGTGCGCAGTTGTTACTCGTTCCTCGACTCCACATTGACCCCCGCTGCCATCGTGGCAATGGCACAACAGTATGAATGTCCGGCAGTGGCCCTGGTAGATCTGGGCAACTTGCACGGTGCAGTGGCTTTCACCGAGGCAGCTCTTCAGGCCGGTATTCAGCCGATCTTGGGGGCGGAGATTCCACTCGAGGGATCGCCGCTCCTACTCTATGTGGAATCCGCGCAGGGCTATGTCAACCTTTGCCGCCTGCTTTCGGATCGATCGGAGTCCAGCCTTTCCCACCTCACCGGGCAAGGAACCGGCAAAGGCGGACCGGTGGAGGCAGAACATTCAACGGCACCCGATTCCGAAACCGTTTCCGGCCAGAGCGTAGTCCACCGACAACGAAGGAATCGCACCCGAGAGGAATTGGAAGGCCGCACGGAGGGTTTGATTGCCGTGTCTGCTGATCCTCGCTGGGCGGATCTCTTTCCCGGCCGGTTTTACCGGGCCATTGCCAATCGTCTCCATCCGGAGTCCCATACGGAAGCGGCCTTCGCGTTGTGTCCACCGATTCACTATGGATCTCCAAAAGATCGGCAATTCTACGAGGTCCTCCAATCCATTCGGACCTGTACCCTTGTAGGGCGGTCGCATCCGCGGAAGCGTTCGGGAGGATCACTTCATTTTCGATCTCCTGCCGAAATGGATCAGCTCGGCCATGGATTCGGAAATTGGCGGGCCGTGGCCGAGGAAATCGCCGCGCGCTGCCAATTCACACTGTCGCGAAGGCAGCCTCAATTCCCACCGTACCACCCACCCGAGGGCGGCTCACCCGGCGCATTCTTACGACGACTAGTAGAAGAAGGTTTGCATAGGCGTTACGGCCGGCGCGGCGCCTGTACCCCGCAAGGTCGACGCATCAGCCTTGAAGAGCTGCATGTCCGGGTAGAGGAAGAACTCAACGTAATCGCAGCCGTAGGATACGAAGAATATTTCCTGATCGTGTGGGAACTATTGGAACGATGCCGGCGCCGTGGCATTGAGTGGATCACCCGCGGGAGCGCTGCTGATTCGCTGGTCTGTTACTGCCTGGGCATCAGCAATGTTTGCCCCGTACGGTTTGGCCTCTATTTCCGTCGCTTCCTCAACCTGGAACGCATGCAGATGCACAAGCTGCCGGACATTGACGTAGATTTTCCCCATGACCGGAAAGATGAAGTCGTAGCCGATCTGCTCCAACAGTACGGCCCGAATCATGCCGCCGTGGTGGGCGGTTTTTCCACCTTTCGCGTCCGAGCTGCCGTAGCCGAGGTGGCCAAAGTTTTGGGCACACCGGAAGGAATTGTGCGTCGATGGACCGAACGGCTTCCTTGGAGCCTGGGCGGGGAGCAGCCTTATGCCGGAACCCTCCCCCATGAAGCCGAATTGGGTGAGGATTCGCCCTGGGTGGAACATTTGCGTTCCTTGCCCGAATGTCGGGATATCCCGTTGGAGGAAGAGCCCCTCCGCACGGCTATCGCGCTGGGCGCACGCCTGGCAGGTTTACCTCGTTACCCCAAAATGCACCCCTGTGGAGTGGTGCTTTCCCGACAGCCAATGATGGAATTGACCCCCACCTTTCGCTCCGCCAAGGGCTGGCCCACCACTCACTTCGACATGGACGCTGTCGAGGCCGTGGGGCTAGTCAAACTGGATTTGCTAGCCCAGGGCGGTCTTTCCGTCTTGCGCGATGTCAAAGCCAACTTGAACGCACGCGGCCTAGTGGTAGACCTGGAACGTTTCACCGTGCAAGGCAAACCGATCGCCCCGGACGCATCCGCTACAGTATGTTCCCGATTGTCCTCCATTTCAGAGGCCTCCTTTGACGACCGCCGCGTTTGGACTATGATCGCCAACGGCAACGCCCGCGCGGTCCATCACATCGAATCACCAGCCATGACCTCCCTCTGCCGCATGAGTCAGGTGCATGACATCGAAGGACTCATCGCCCTGGTGAGCGTAATCCGACCAGGCGCCGCCAACGAACAAAACAAGCTGCGTTTCACCCGCCGTTATCAGGGCATGGAGCCGGTCACATATCCTCACCCCATCCTGGCTGAATGCCTCGGAGACAGCTGGGGACTGGTCCTCTATGAGGAACATGTCTTGCTCATCTGCGAACGGTTTGCCGGTTTGTCTCCAGGTCGGGCCGATCAATTGCGCCGAGCCCTGAGCCGGGGGCAGATGCCCTTGGTAGACGCCATCGGACAGGAGTTTTGCCAGTCTGCTCGTGCTCGCGGCCATCCGGAAGAAGTGATTGCAGCGGTCTGGGCCATGGTGCGGGGATTTGCTGGCTACTCCTTCTGCAAAGCTCACAGCACAGCTTATGCAGTGGAGGCTTACCAGTCCGCTTGGTTGAAATGCTATTTCCCCGCCGAGTTCATGGCGGCCGTGCTCACCCATGGCAAGGGATTCTATGACCCGCTGGTCTATGTGCTGGAGTGTCATCGCATGGGAATCCCCTTGCTCCGGCCGGATGTAAACCGGCCCGGTCCGTCATTCGAAGTGGAGCATCATCCCCATCCTGCCATCCGGGTTCCCTTGACCCAGCTCAAAGGGCTGACCGAACCCACTCGAGATCGGCTCTTGAGCGAAAGCAATCGAGCTCCTTTTGTTTCCCTCGCTGATTTCTATGAACGGGTTCGCCCTCTGCCGGAAGAGTTGGAAGCCATGATCCGCGTGGGGGCCTTTGACGGATGGGGTCTCTCCCGGACCGACCTGTTTTGGGAAGCGCAACGCTTGATTCGTCGTTTCTCATCTCCCGCCTTTCCTACCCAAGGATGGTTGTTTCCCGAATGGGCGCCAGGTGGAAACGCTCCTCGCCCCGACTTTCCTTCCTCACGCGCCCTTTTGCAGCAACCCACCCTGCAAGAACGGCTAGCAGACGAACTGGAATGGCTCGGATTTCCCGTCAGTGCCCATCCCTTGGCGTTGCACTCTCACGTGGCCTGGGAGACATATTGCCCCGTAGCCTGTCTGGCAGAACACAGGGGTCAACGGGTCACCACTTGCGGCCTGGTGGTGGAACAACGAATCCATCACCAACTGACGGGTGAACCCATGAAATTTCTGACCCTGGCTGACTGGACCGGGATGCTGGAAACGGAACTGTTCGCAGCCTCCTACCGACATTACGGTTCCGCCACCGTTCGATATCCCGTGCTGGAAGTGACCGGTACTGTGGAACCTTTCGAAAATGGGCTCGGCTACACTCTGCGCGTAGAGCACGCCGGTCCTCCTCGCCAACGCACCCAGCCTGCTGAGAGGACCCTGCTTCACCCACCGCAATGTCCTCCCAGCGGTTAATCTGAGCCGCCCCCCACGCCTCCACTATCAACAGCTAAATCCGGGAACCGCGCTTTTCAGAGTATCATCATCTTCACCCATTCACCCAAAATAATCAGGATCGCCCCAGGACACACCCATCGCAAAAAAATCCCCCAGACTTTCACACGCCATCGTCCCCAGGCGCCTTCCAGAAAACGAGGCGAACCCACTGCCGCTTCAGCCGCAGCAGCACTCGGTGTCCACCACCATCCCGTAAACAAGCTAAATAACAACGAGATCAACAATAGCAAACCCGTCCCGAACACTTGGTCTAAAATATCCATCAGGCCCCTCTGACCGCCGAACTGGAGTTCCGACCAAAAACGCGCGCCACCCATGGACAATGCCGAAGGTATGCCCATCACAAATGCTGCCGCGCCCACCACAGAAGCCGCCCAGCACCGGCTCCATCGCTTTTCCTGAACCAACCAGGCCACCGGCACTTCCAACATGGCAATCGTGGAGGTCAACGCAGCCACAACCAGCAGCAAAAAAAACAGCGTACCTACCGCCGCCCCACCCGGCATCCGGGCAAAAACGTCCGGCAACGTTTGAAACGTCAAGGTCGGACCCCCTGCTGGGTCCCGACCAAAGGCAAAAACCGCCGGAAAAATCATCAAACCAGCCAACAACGCCACAGCAGTGTCCAAAACGGCCACCCACAAGGCCGACTGCGGCAACGGGTGCGAACGATCCAAATACGCAGCATACGTTACCAACAACCCCCATCCTACACCCAGCGAGAACAGTACCTGTCCCACCGCCTTCAACAATACCTGACCGTCCACCTTTCCAAAATCCGGCTGCAAGTAATAGCGTATCCCCGACTCAGCGCCAGAGAGCGTCAGACTCCGAATGAGCACCACCAACATCAACACCCCCAACAAGGGCATCAATCGTCGGGACCACCGCTCAATGCCCCCGGTTACACCCGCCTGCACAATCGCCACGGTGAAACCAAGAAACGCCGCAAATGACGCGATGACAGGACCAGGCGTAGCGGCGAATGTGGCAAAGTCCACGTGAAGTCCCAACGCGCTAACCACTGCGTAAGCTAACGCCCAGCCCGCCACCACAGAGTAGTAACTCAGGACGACAAAACTGCAAAGGATACAAAGAAAGCCTGTCCAATGCCAGAAAGTGCCAGGCGCCAATTGGCGCAAGCTACCCACCACATCCCGCCCACCTTTACGCCCCAAAACCAACTCATTCAACATAAGCGGCAGGCCAATCAATGCCACGGCTACTACATACACCAAGACGAACGCGGCACCGCCATTCTCCCCGGCCAAATAAGGAAACCGCCAGATGTTCCCCAACCCAATGGCCGATCCCGCCGCCGCCATAACAAAGCCCCAACGTGACCGCCATTGCTCATGAGCCACTGCCACCTGCATGTGGTTTCATCTACGAGAAACAACCGTCCCTTCCAAGTGAATAAGCCCTGGGCAACCAAACCGTGCAACCAGCCCGTCCCAGCCCTGAACCAAAGCGAGACCAAGAACTTCCTCCGGCGCAAATCTTCCTCCTTTCGCCAACTGTGCCCCAGTTTGCGCAGGTTTCAATCCCGTCGCAGCGGACCGGTTGCCACCCGGCCTGGCACATCACTTGGCATCGCCCGCTCCTGCTGCAACGGAAGCGAGTAACCGCCCACCCGCCGCACAAATAGGCTCACCACCGATTCATGCGCTACAGCTCAACAACACCAGGCCAATCCTCCGCCAACCGGCATCCACCCTGAAAAGAAGACCTGGCAAATTCACGCTCTCCCCAAGCCCCTCCATCGGTCAGTTTCACTACAGCCCGCGAAAAGGAATAGACTGAACGCTACTTTCCGAGACTAGGTTACTACCACAACGAAGGGACCTCGTAACGGAACCCGCCGGCGACGCGTACCAGCCCCAAGCTGCAAAAAGGGCGCTGCTGTTGACCAGCTGCAAACTACGCCTGCCCACCGCGACGCCTATGGAGCGACCAGCCGGAAGTAGGTCGCAGCCGATCCCACAGGATGTGTGTACGGGCTGACAGCCGAAGGTAAGTTTGTCCATGGACCCGTGACCGCTGGCGCAGTCTGAAGCAAAAACCGCGGATTATCCCAACTGAGCACCAAATTGTTGCCCTGACGGCCAAAACGAAGCGGGATCGGTTGTGGCACCTCTGCTTCAAGTACTTCCACTTTGAATTCGATAAACTGGAAATCAAATGCTGTGGTCTCTTGGGAATTTGGTCGGATGGCAAAAGCATCGAAGCGATGATATGCATACACCGGATCACGTCCGGTGACACTCCATGTGTTGGTCCCGTCCGTGATGGACAACGTCAGCTCAACCTCATTCAATGCAATCCGCCGCACCAAGAACTCCAGCGTGTAATTCACCAAGTCCCGAAACGCTGCTTGGCCTACAGCCTCCGCCGGACCGGTGGCCAGTCCCGGAGAATAATCAGCCGTTGACCCCATCAAGTTGGCGCTGCCCAACGCCGTCCGCGCGCGCAACACGATGGGCTCTGAACCGAAGGTCTGGGCATAATCTATCGCCGCCATGTAACCCCGCACATTCAACCCATTCCCGGCACTGCCCGTTCCAAAGTTATCGCCGCTGACGCGGATCCCCCCATCGGCATAGTCGAACAGGCCCACCCGCAAGTTGCCGCCACTGGGCACAATTTGCGTGCTATTCCATCGCCAAGTAGCTTTGATCGCCCGCCCTATTTCCAAGTGCACAGGCAAATTCGTCACCGTATCATCAGTGAAATACCCGATCCACAAACGAGAGCTCCCCGTTGCCGGCATCCCATAGAGCAACCCATCCAAAAACTGGAGGGAACCCGAACTCGAAGCAAACCACAGCGAATTGGAGCGCGTTACTGGGCCGGTTGTCCGATCCATGTCCGCCCAGGTATCATGGACCACCAGTCCTGGCGCCGTCGGCACCGGCGCGCGGACGGTGACGATTGCCACGGCAGAAGTGACCGACTGAGAGGCACAACTCACCGTGACGATGCAGCGATATCGAACCCCGTTGTCTGCCATGTGTAGGTTCGGAGTTATGTACACCGGAGTCGTCATGCCCCATCCGTTGGTCACGTTCGCCCAAGTCACCCCGCCGTCCCGACTGATCTGCCACTGGAACGTGGGAGCCGTGCCTTCAGCCGCAACGGTCAGGGTGGCATTAACCCCGGCCGTGATGATCACGTTCGTCGGTTGTTCCGTAATCACAGGCGGAGCACACAGCAAGGGACTGGGAGTAACCTCCGCCCACGTGGTCGCGACCCGAAACTCGTCAAAAGAGGCGTTGGCGCCCGACACCAGATAGAATCGGCCCGGACCCGTGTTACTGGTGTCTTCCAAACCATCCGTCGCTGTCGCATGCGGAGCCGGCACACTGTCTTCCGGCAGACCCATCGTGTTGAGAGCCGGATTCACCCAAAGATCCACCAAATCTTCGCCTCCGGCAATGATCCGGTGACGGATCACCACAAAAACTGTCTGATTCACCGGGATCCACGTTGCGGCCCAAGCAACCGTTCCGTTGGTTTTGCCCACGCCGATTTGAAGTTGCTGACCCACCGCGCGGGCATACGCGCGCACCGTGTAGGCACTTCCACTATTTTGCCGGTTGATTTGAACAATGGGTTCACCCGCAGGATCCACATCGGCAGCGTTGTGAAAGCGATACAGGAAAGAATAATACACATTGGTCGTCCGATTGGCAGGAAACACGGAGGCCACCGGAGCAAACAAATTATACGTCGTAGTGCTCGGGGTAGCCGAAATCTCTGCTTTATCCCCGGCAGAAGGAACCAACCCCAGCGCCGTACCATCCAGGCTCCCGCTCCCTGCCGTCACGACCACGTTGGTGGTCGAACCGCTCCAGCCTTCAGACTGACCCACTGCACCCAAGTTGCCGCTACCAAAGCCCACCATCTGACTGGTACGCATCAGCACGGCCGAGGCATGAAAAACCGCCAACGCTGATAGCACCAACCCTAACCGCCATGCGCGGCTTCCGGCCCCGCTCCAGGTCCGCCCCATGTTTTGCATGCTACTCTGTTGAGAAAAGGCTGTATTCGATTTGGCCTGCATGATCGTCCTCCTCAGTTGATGTAGGGAAGGTCACCGTTAACTTGTTCACGCTGCGCCCGACCGCGACAGGCTCATGTGGAAAGCGTTCCCAAACCCGTTTCGTTCTTTTCAAACCCGTCAATGGTTTCCGGTGTCACGGTTGCCACAACGACATTAATCGCCGGAAATTGAACGCATCGCTACCCAGATTCTGCCAGATCGCGGGATCAAACGCTGCAGGATTGGCCCGCGCCGATTGGAACCTCACATGACCATCACCAAAAAGTGCGTTGATGCCCGCAATCCCACGATCTTTATGCGCGGCAGCGTTAATGTTGTGCAGCAAATCTGTAGACATACTTTTCGTCTGATCCATCTGCGTGACCTTCATCGGCGCTACATTCCGCGTACGGTCATCATAGACCAATGCCGGCAGATAAATGCCACGAGCAGCCAGTTCCAAAGTCCGCGACTGCGGATAATAATTGTATGCGCAACGCACGTTGTCGTCGCCTGAATCCCTCGGCGTCGAGGGCCACGGAAAATCCCTCGAGTAATATTCGTAAGTCCACGTCTGGCTTACCTTCGCCGCGCTCGGGCAGTAGAAAACCTTCGCATCCGGCACCACCTTGGAAAAGAATAGGCTGCCCAGCGCATAAGGACCGCGACTCAATGTGGCAGTGCCCGGCACAACCCGGCAGGCCTCATAGGTCTGCCACGGATTCTGCCCCTGCGGCCAGTTGATCTGCGGAAGGTAATCATCGTGATCGCCCGCGTACATGTGAACCCCCATTCCGATTTGCCGCAGGTTATTGTTACATGCAATCCGCATGGCGCGGTCCTTGGCCTTGGCCAACGCCGGCAACAGCATCCCCGCCAAAATGGCAATAATGGAAATTACCACCAAAAGCTCAATCAGCGTAAAACCGCTGTGGTGCCTCCCCTGTGCATCACGGAGGTCTGAATAACGACCAACTGGTTGCTCTCGCATCATGACCATGTGCCCATTAGGTCCAGTCCACTCTTCTATCCATAATCTAGGCTCACCCAATCCGCGAGCCACCCTGATTTTTTGCACCCTGATTTGAATTTTTTGCCAAACCAAGAACCGCTCGGGCTGGCTGGCAACCGCACCACCCGCGCCATCCCCAAGGTTGTGCCGGGGGCCAACCCCGTGGATCCTTTGTGGGACGAGCCCCAGGCCATCCACTCGCCCCGTCAACCCTCCGGCAGAAAGGGAATCGCTGACCCTGAGAAGCCCGGATCGGCCGGGCCCCTGAAAAGTCGGCAATCAGACATTTGCCAATTCGCGATCGGTTTGTGCCCATCGCCCATGCTCATGAAAGGCGACGACATGAATTGACGGCGCATTGAGAACGAGGACAACGTTGATCCTCTGTCGAGAGACGTTAACGATCACCGGCACCTCAAGTGAGGATTTCATCCTCCGGCCACTGCCTCATAAGGCCTTGCGGCGTGTCCGACACCCGTACGGCCAATCCTTGGAATCAGGATTAACTTATGGCCTCAGCCAATCGTATCCCCCGCCATACTTTTTAAGGCGCAAGCTTGCCATGGCCCGAATTAGTTCTTCATTCTGCTCGCAGCCGTGGTGGCTTGAAAACCGCCTCGACTCGGCTCAAGAAAAACGCAAACGCTAACAACCCAAAACAGGACAATACCTTCATGGGATTGCTAGAGAAAAAGGTCGGTGTGGTGTTCGGCGTGGCCAACAAACGCTCCATAGCCTGGGCCATCGCACAAGCTTGGGCCCGGGAAGGAGCCCATCTGGCATTCACCTACCAAGGGGAACGGTTGAAAGAAAATGTGGCCGAGCTCGCAGGAACATTCGGGACCGACACCTTGTTGATGCCGTGCGATGTAACCCAGGATGATCAAATCCAGCTCGTGTTCAATGAGATTCGCAAACGGTACGGAAAGCTCCATTTGCTGCTTCACTCTGTGGCTTTTGCACCCCGAGAAGCTCTCGAGGGACGGTTCCTTGATACCAGCCGAGATGCATTCCGAGTCGCCTTGGACGTGAGTACCTATTCTCTGGTGGCGCTCGCCCGTGCTGCAGCGCCGCTAATGACTGAGGGTGGCAGCATCCTCACCTTAACCTACTACGGCGCCGAAAAGGTCATCCCCCATTACAACGTCATGGGCGTCGCCAAGGCAGCCTTGGAAGCCTCTGTTCGCTACCTTGCTTATGACCTGGGGCCTCAACGCATTCGCGTCAACGCCATCAGCGCCGGTCCCGTAAACACGTTGGCCGCTCGGGGCATCAGTGGTTTCCTCGAAATGCTCAAGCATTACGAAGCCAAGAGTCCCTTGCGCCGCAATGTCGCCCCAGAAGAACTTGGCGCCACCGGCCTTTTCCTTGCCAGCGACGGGGCGGCTGCGATCACAGGCCAGGTGATCTATGTCGACTGCGGTTATCAAATCATGGGCATGTAACTTCTGTGCGCTACATGGTTCCTCACGAACGAGACCTTGTTCCTTAAGCCCGGGAATCCTTTGCTCGGTCGCGTCCATTTCACGATCCTGCTGACGTACAGCGACACCCGACGCGCTCCGCCACACCGATTTTATTCCCAATAAGAGCAAAACACTATCCCGGTCGGTGAATTCAAACCCGAAGCAGCCTGTTCCGCGTTAGGCTATCGCCGATTCACACCAAGCAAGGGTTTTCCAAGTCCGCTCGACAGAACTGCACAAACGAATTAAGCTCACCCTCTCGTTCAGACGCCAACCCCAGTCCAGCCTTCGCGGCGATCATTGTGGCAGGCCATGCTGGACACAAACCAGGTAACCCAACACCATCAATAAACCCAGCCACCGGGGCAACCCGTTTGCCCTCCAAACCGCAACCAGGTGCAGGAGAAAGGCCAGACACAAAGCAGCCATTGCGGTCCCGAAAACGCCCGGGGTGGGCAACGGCCGAATGCACGCATACAAACCCACGCACAAGGGAATGCAAATGTGTCCGTCACCGACTTGGGACGCATAGACCACTTCAGACCGGCCGTGCCAAGCATAGTACAGTGCCAAGACGGCGTTTGGCAGGACCAACAACCAACCGCTCAGCCATCCCAAGTACGGCGCGCTGAGCCAGCCCTCCGTTCGACTCAAGATCCAATGCACCAACCACTGAATACTCACATAACTCAACCATGCGCCAGCCGCTAAACAAACGAGGTCAAAAAGGAGAACCCAACCGAGCAATCGCCCCTCCTGCCGCTGATTCTCTCGCAACACTTCCCATACGTGCCATCCTTGCCACGCCAGAAATAAAGACACCAACGCCAAACCCTCACCCCGCACAATCCACCCGTCCTTTCCTTGCATCCAAGCCACAATCGTAAAGACGAACCCCGCTGCCAAGGTCGTAAGCACGCTCAACCGTCGCTGGGCCGCTGTGTCCGAACAAGCCGGATCAAGTTTCAATCCCCATAGCCATGCGGGCAATCCCACCAACAATGTCAAATTGGTCAGGTTATTCACATACGCATTCGTGATGACTTCGGCCCCGGGCCCCTGCTCCTGCAGCATCACGAATACAAAAATCAAATTGCCTAACCCGGAACAGTACGGCATCACCAGCGCGCCCAAGATGGTGCCCTCAAACCCCCGGTGCGACATAGCCTCCAGACGCCAAAGCAAAAGGAATGAACCCAGCGCAAAAAGCCCCAGGAAGAGCCATGGCGCCCATACCACACCTGCCAATCCTTTTACAAGGTCTTGTGCCAACATGCTGGTTTGCGCCGCCCGTTCATGCCCGCCCCAATTGCCCATCCCATGGGCGGGTACACCCACTCGGACTCCCATCAACGCGGCCAGAGCATCACCATCACTTGCGCAATGACGATCCGCAAAAGCATGGTGAGAGGATACACCATCGAATACGCTACCGCGGGCGCATCAGACCGACAGTATGACTGCGCAAACGCCAGGGCGGGTGGGTCGGTCATGCTGCCTGCAAGCAAACCGCAAATACTTAAATAATTCATCTTGCGCACGACGCGCAGCCACAAACCCACCAAACACAACGGCACCGCCGTCACCGCTGCACCTGCCAACAGCCACAACCCCCCTCGTCCACCGTCGAAAGCCCCGAGGAAATGCTCGCCAGCCCGCAAACCCACACATGCCAGGAACAACACGATTCCGAATTCTCGCAACAGCAGATTTGCATTGACTGGCATATACCACACCAGGGGCCCCCACCGGCCAATTCGGCTCAAAATGATCGCCACCAACAGCGGTCCTCCGGCCAATCCCAAGCGAACAGGAGCCGGCATCGACCCAATCTGAACGGACACCGTTCCCGCCAGGATCCCCAGAGCCACGCCCACAAACATGGGGACAAGACGCGTGTGGTTGAGCTCCTCCACCGCATTACCCAGAAATCGCGCGGCCCGTTCCAAATCGGATCGCGTGCCCACCAATCGAAGCATGTCGCCAAACTGCAACCGTGTGTCAGCCGTGACCGGAAGTTCCACATCTGCTCGGGTCAGGCGGGTCACCGTCACGCCAAATCGGTGGTTCAATGCCAATTCACGCAGGGATTGACCCACACACGCCCGATGAGTCACCACCACCCTTGCGTAAGTGACCGGCCCTTCCACGCGCGTCAAATCCTCCGAGACAACCCGGCCCACGATCATCCGAAACTGATTCACCGCTTTGGCTCGGCCCACGACGACCATCACGTCCCCTACATTCAAAACAGTCTCCGCCCGTGCAACTTGAATCTCTTTTTCACCCGCTTTCCGGAGCCGCGAAATCACCACCCCCAGTTTGTCAATCCCAGGCAACTGCCGTACAGTCAGGCCATCCAAATTGGGATTCCGCAACTCCACATTCAAATAGGTCAAACTTTCTTGACCCGCTCGCTCCGCCTCTCGATATCGCCTCCGCTCTTGGTCCAAATCGACCCGGAGCCATACCCGAAGCAGCAGCATCGCCAAGATGATTCCCAAGATACCGAAGGGATAAGTCACCGCATACGCCATCGCCGGTTCCGCTAATCGAGCCGGATCCTGAACCCCGATGGCACGGAGCGCCTCTTGGGCCGCTCCCAGTGCCGGTGTGTTGGTCGTCGCCCCCGCAAAGACGCCTGCAACTGCCGCTGGATTCAGCCCCAACCAAATGCCCAGACCTGCTGCCAGAGCTGCCCCGAGTATCACCACAGCCGCAGCAGCCCCGTTTAAGTCGGTCCCTTGGCGCCTCAACGAATCCAGCAAACCGGGCCCCACCTGCATGCCAATCGTGTAAACAAACAGGATCAACCCAAACTCCTGTACAAAGGCGCGTACCTCTGCCGAGATGCCCAGCCCCAAATGCCCAAAGATCAGTCCCACAAACAAGGTCCCTGCCACCCCCAAACTAAGACCCTTCCAACGTAAGCTGCCAAAGGCCAAACCCAGGGCCCCAATCCCACTCAGCACCAGCAGCGCATGCGCCACTGGTTGGACTTGTTGAAACTCCGTCCACCACTCAGGCATAAGCAACCCGCTTCCATCCCTGCTCCAATCCGTTCGACCATCGGTCGCAGCCTCCCGGCCTGGACAGGGAGCCCGGATTGTTTGCCACAGGCGAACTCGGGTCAACTTTCAGATGGCATTTCCTCCATAAGGACACTACCCTCCGGGGCGCTTGTGATCTGTTCCAGCCCAACAGCTTACTGTTCAGAAGCGCGTCTGAGATTTACATTGCCACCACCCACGAGACCGGACGAAACAGCGGCCCAAACCTACATGCCTCCCTTGCACAGAGGATCCTCCCAACCCACTTCGAAAAGCCGAGGCCACGCTCTCCAAAGCCGATCCGCAAGACAGAATCCCACCACCGAGCCCGACCCAACCCCCAATCCGCCCGACCCACGCCCCCCCGGAGCAAGTTCAGTGTAGAAGCAAAGACAGCTCAAATCTCCGGGTGTCTCTTTTACGTGCTATGCCATTTCAGCCATCTCGGCAGCACCCCTCGGCGACATTACTATCCTTCGCCCAGAGCCCCAAAAAGCAAAAACTCCTTGCGAGCCGCCCTGGCACGCAAGGAGGTGTCGAACTAGGTGGGACGGTCAGCTCTGGCCGCCAGCCTTCGGACTCTGGACAGGCTTCTTGGCCACGTCCTTTGCACCCGCTGGGCAGCTCTTCTTGGCCTGAGAAGCTGCGCAAGCAGATTGAGCCTTGTTACCACAAGCGGCTTGGTCCTTCGTGCAGCCGGAACCGCCCGCTTGAACCGCAAAGGCGACCGCCACCACCGCGAGGAGTGCAATGAGTTTCTTCATACGTGATATTAGATAATCCCGTTTTCGATCCTGTTCAAATCTTTTTGCCCAATCTGCGTCGCCCCTCAAAACAGAGGCCCGCCCGCCAACATCCGCCCCTACGAAGCCCCCCGCGCCACGTTTCCACGGCTCCCTCGTAGCAGCCGGAACCGTACAAATCCCCCGTTAACCGCGATTCGGCCGCGCAATCAACAACAACTCATCACCCGCCCATGGATCCCGCCGTAGCCACCACCGCATCCGCAATTGGTACAGTCCACCCCAAACCAAGTTCGCCAGACGGTTCAGTTCTGTAACCCGACCCCGTCCGGTCCGGGCGATGGCCCGGCTCAAAGCCCCGTACACCCACGCCGACCTCGCCGTACTCCGCAACTCCAGCACTTTCAAGCCCACCATCTCGGCTACTCGCCGCAACGTCCTCGCCGAAAACAAATAAAGATGTCGCGGCGGGTCCAAATTGAGCCAGGCAGCACCATACCGACGGTGCCCAAGACTCTCAATATTCGGCGTCACGACCACCAACCGACCCTCCATACGCAACACCCTGGCAATTTCACGCAACAATCCGACCGGATCATGTACGTGTTCCAACACATGCACACAGGTCACCGCGTCAAAGGAACCGGCCGGATACTGCTGATCCTGCAACGTGCCTGCTCGGACGGAGATTCCCCGAGCCCGAGCCGCCTTCACGGCTTCTAAATCCACCTCAACTCCCTCCACTTCCCAACCCAGATCCTGCATCCGCACCAAATGCACACCGCTGCCGCAACCTACGTCCAACAACCTCGCCTGCCGCCGCGGGGCCGGTAGATACATGGCGCCCCCGCAAAGTTCATCCTCCCCACCCGGATGCAGCCGCGCCAAGCTGGACAACACCCAGAGCCCTACCGGCCCCCATCGCCCCGCCGAACCCGGTGGATACCCCAGCCGCCGCGCCAGAAACGCGCTCTGCAACAATCCGAGCCACACTCGAAGTGCTCCCGAACCCGGCACCGGCTGCGCATGGGTATAATAACCCCGGTAAGCCAACGCCAGATCCTCCAGCAACGGTTGCGGATCCAACCATACCAAACCGCAGTCCAAACCCTCACACTGGGCAAATCCCCAGCACCCAGTCGCTTCAAAAGAACGATCCGTTAAATCCGCATACAACCGCCTGCCCGGTCGTCCACACAACAAACAGCACCCAACCGGGCGGACCCGCATCGCGGTCGCGTCCACTCCAGGCCCCATGCAGATCAGCTAAATACGTTCCACGGCTGCCGCCGTCGCCGCCTCAACCCATACACAATCCATTCCCGCCCGTGCACCAAAACTTGCGCCGCCAACCACAAAGGCCAACCGGATATTCTCCGACCTGCCGCCACAATCTCCCGCGCATAGGCCCGCTGTCCTAACTGCCGGATCCGACGAGCTTTGATCCCCGTCCGAACACCAAACAGGCCGCGCAGTTTCCACGTCCGAATCCAATTGCCTCCTCCGCGCATTCCCTCGACCAGCTGCATGGCCTTCCATTCGTCCAGCACCAGTGCCTGTAGCCCCGGCATCAATTCACAACTCATGTTACCCCCATGCCAGCGGTATTGCACCAGATCCTGTTGCACTTCAATGCGACTTTGGCTCCGCTGACCCCACTCTGCATAAAACACCACATCCGCCAAAATCGGCATATCCATCCGAAACCGACACGGCGCAGCGCCTCGCCCGGTCTTAAATAATGTGCCCGCCAGGGCTTGGTTGCCGATCTCGGCCTTCTTACGCAAATACGCGTCCACCGACCACGCCCGAACCCGGCCTGTTACCCGCCCCGAAACACTCAAATGATTTCCCGACTCGTCGATCCGCTCATCCAGGCACCAGGCCAGCGACGGCGCCGGCTGCGACTCCAACGCGCGCAACATGACTTCGTAAAACTGCGGCTTCAGCAGATCGTCCGCCGGCATCAAATGCAAATACTCCGTTTCCGCGGCAAAATCCAAAGCGCGATTCAGATTCCCAAACAGCCCCAAATTGGTCGGATTCCGAATGAACTCACAGGGACAAGCCCGAAACGCTCGAACAATGGCTTCCGTACCGTCAGTCGAACCATTGTCCAAAACCACAACTCGGTCCGGCAACCGGGTCTGGATCGCCAACGAGGCCAGCGTTTGTCCCAAAAAACGCTCGCCGTTATAAACCGGAATGACCGTCAGTAAGCGCGTCTGCATCGCCCTTCAATATGCGAAGGCCTCAACCGCACTCACAAGCCCGCGCCGATCACAACCCGGTCGGATGATCTATAAATGTCCACGAGAGCCGAAATCGCCTTGCCAGATGCGCCGTCAGAGCCTTTACCCCAAACGTCTCCGTTGCATAATGGCCGGCATAAAACACATTCAATCCCAACTCCTCTGCCAATGCATACGTCCAGTGCGGACCCTCTCCCGTAATGAACGTGTCCAGACCGGCTTCCGCCGCTTGCCGCAACTCACCCCCCGCGCCGCCACTCACCACTCCCACTCGACGACACACCTCTGGCCCACCCGGAATCATGCGCACGGCGCCGCCCACAGCTTGTGCCAACCGATCCCGAAGCTGTTCCCGCAACACCTCCGTCTCAACTTGCCATCCAATCCAATGACCCTTCCACTGCAAAAATCGCCTCCGCGGCCGCCAACCCAGGGCCGTACAAAGCAGCCGATTGTTGCCCCACCGTGGATGTGCATCCAACGGTAAATGGGCACTATAAACCGCAACATTCTGACGATCCAACATACGCCACAGCTGCCGAGTCATGCCCGTCCAAGGCTGCCGCACCGACCAAAACAAGCCGTGGTGTACCACCAGCAAATCGGCTCCTGACTCCGCTGCCTTGCGCACAGTTACAACAGACGCATCCACGGCGGCCGCCAGATGCCGAACCCAACCATCGTTTTCAACCTGCAGCCCGTTCCATGCCCCCTCGTAATCCGGAAATTCCGGAATCCCTAAAACCCGGTCGCAATAAGCCACAATCTCGCTCAAACGAACCTTCGTCCCAATCGCCACAACTTCAGAAAGGGATCACCCGTCATAGAAGCCAAGCTCAAATTTCTTCCCCATTCCACCCGCGAATCCGAATTGCAGTCTCCAACCCCGTCCAAATGCCGCAGCCGATGAGACGGCGATTCACACCTCACCCATTAGCTCCTGATCCGATATGGCACGTGGCTGGAGCAACCTCCCCGCACCTACCTTCTTTCGCACAAGCTCACAACTTGACGACCGAAAAGTTTTGATGGGCAGTTTCCTCTCAGTCGCTTTGTTTAGTAAGGGTGCTTCATCAGCCATCGGCCATAATCACAGTTGATCATTCTAACATTCCAAAAACCACTCCGCTGTATCAAAAAGCACGGAGTGTCCACCACGTCCCTGTATGAATCAACGCGTACGCCACTCTTCTTCCCGCCACAGGCCGGCAGGCCAAATCCTGGACTTGGCAGCGACACATGGATTGTCCCAATCACTGCGATGTAACCTTCACCCTGTCCGCAACTCACGACAGACGCTCACTGCTGGCTGTGCACTCCCAAAGTGCGACCCCGTTGGAATCGGTTGATTGCACATGCATCGTTCACGCGCTCCTCCTCCGAGCAACGACCCACCCTTCCCGCGGATAGACGTCGTTCATCACGCGATAGCCATTTTCCTGATCATAACTCGCCGGTCCACGAGCCGCATGTTCCCTTACAACGCTCCTCACGAGTTCGGCGGCACAGCCCCTCTGTGTAACTTCTAGGTACTCATGACATGCCATTTCCCCACCCTGCGCAACGCTGGTCTGCGATCAGGTCTTCAATTGAGCCACCAAAACCGCATCACCACTTTGGTCAATCTCGCTTAAGACGAAGTCAGAATAAAACGCAAGCATGCGAATCCCATCCCTCACACTCAGGACCGGTCAGCTCGATGAAAAACCCGATACACGTTTGCAATACATGGCGCAATACCCGACACTGCTTGAACCTGTTCCCTACGTTTACGGAGACATGCATCCGCACGTTCTGTTGCAGCCAGGCACATGCTTCCACGGCCGCAAAGACAGCCAGTGCGCTTACCATCACCAGCGGAAGAACGCAGCCGCCGTCCTTGGCCAACAAAACCACGTTGTTACTGCAGCCGAGGGGTTTGCATTTCATTTCGTGTGCGAGACCTTCAGCGAGCCCACACGTTACCTGCCTGTCATACACACCCCTCCCTTCAACCTGTACCTCCCACCCCGGAGGGGTCCTTAGCCGCCACCACCCGACGTAAGGACGGTAGGCCCGGTATCCATGCGGCACAACGTCGGTTGTAGCATCCGTCCGCTTGCTGCCGAAGCAAAACAGATTTTAGTGGGCAGCTGCGCCACTTCCTCGGATCGGTTCTACACACAGCCCATGGTCGTAGTTCGCGGAGACAGTCCCGTTGTGTGCTTAAACACATGCAGCCTCGCCGCCGTTGCCATTATCGGCCCCAAAGGGACAAGTGACAGGTGTCGAATGCCTCGCGATCATTTCCAATCCACCAACTCCCGCCCGGCTTAATCAACGCGCACCCTACCGACGCCGCACCATAACATGGAACGGTGTGTCGAATGCTATCTCACTACTGACCGCCGCGTTTACCTTCCACGTTGGCGCTGCCGGGAGCCTCCCATGTACCGCATCATAAGATGTCTTGTCGTTATCAGGCGCCACTCCCATGTTGGCCATGCCGACGCGCTCACCCTCAACCTTCGCCACTACAATCGGACGGACGCTAACAAAGGTCACACGGCGCATGCGCGGTATACCATCTCTGAACCCCTATTCCTCACGTCGTTGTAGGAACACTGATCTGCCTGCACCAGAACGCACAATGATGTGCTTATCCAGCATCTTGGTCTCTTCGATCACAATCGTTGTGTTCGTGTCCTCAGGCTTATACACAAGCCGATAACAGGGTAGCGAAGCGTCTGCCACTATGGGATTCTTCAACCGAACGCCACGTTGTCTTAAGGTCTCAATCAACTGTTCAATAGTGGTTGCCTTCGTAGTTTCAAAGTAGGCTTTTGTCATCATCCGCACATCCTCGATGCGCTGGCTTAACACCCGCTTCTCCCTCCATCCTTGAATAGCCGACCCACATAAAGCAACCGCGACAACTGTGCACACGCCGCAGAAAACGCAACACCATTTCGCCTTCATAGGCAATCCTTGATCATCTCGTGCCTCGTAAACAGCCACCGGAGCGTTCCGGCACGCCACTCCCAAGTGTATGTGTTCCCAACTATACCACTCCTTTTCTCACAACCATAGCGCCATCCAGGCACCACGATCCTATTAAAAGAATCGACGCCCTCATGCGTGTATGTCGTGGTGGCTGCTACATTCATACTCGTACATATTGCTCCTCCACTATCACCGATAATACGATTGCCCCTGGAGCAAGGACATCCACTTACCGGCGGCGAGACAGCACATTCGCAAAGTATACCTCTACCGACATAGTCGATAGACATTACAGGCCTCTTGGCCAGAGCGCAGTACTCCCTTGCGTCCGGGCGAATCTCGATACCACACATTTCTCTGCTACGGAACGCCACAAAAGCGCTTTCCAACATCGGCCCCTTGCTCCGCCACCGGACGCAGCTGGGCTTGTAGGCGCGGTATTCATACAGGACAAGGTCGGCGGTGTCATCCGTCTGCATCGTGCTGACACGGAGGGGGCCTTCACGGGAGGCCAAGCCACTTATGCGTACGGGTTCAGCAAATGGAGCGTATTCGTAGTTGGCGGAAACGGTCCATCCTGCGCTTTCACAGGCGCCGCGACGTTGCCGTTGCCGTCATAGGCAACAAAGGGACAAGTGACGGGTGTCGACTGCGTCGGGACCATTTACAATTCGCCAACACCGAATCTGCTCAATCCCAATGAATCCCACCAACACCGAAGCATGAGATGAAGCGGCGTGTCGAAGATTATATTACAATTGACCGACCCCTTTACTTTTACTTTGCGGCCACACGCGAAGTACGCTACTTTCAACGAGAGAGACAACACCACTTCCACTCTTTCTTGGCACTAAGCGTCAACAGCCAAGTTCTCACATATCCTTTTGTGCCCCCCTTAACAGCTTAGGGAACATGTGACTCAAGGCTCCTTTCTTGCGCGCCCCAGCTAGACAAAGTAGCAAGCACGTAAAAACGCTGCTCAACGCCACAGCCCGACACACCATGGCCACAAGCGTAGCCTTGTGTGGCGTTTGACTAGCGCATGAGAAGTAAGCTATCGGTAATGTTAGTAATGTAAGGATGCAAAACACCGCCACAAGCCGCGAACGTTTCAAAGTACAGATTCTTCGAGCATCTCGCCACAGCAGATGCGCTGCGAACATGGCTAGAAACGAGACACAGACACCCGCCGTCCAATCCATACCATTCACTCGCCACACAGATTGACAAGCGCAGCAATGTCCACACCAACAGCAAAAGCTACCACTTTTGCTGTGGCTTCATCCGCTGCTTCTGCCATGCCCCCCAAACAACCAGCAACGCCAGAAGTTGAAACGCTCAGCCACACACTGGGGTCTTTGTAATTCAGGTTGCCCAAACAAGCCTGCTCTGCAATGGAAGCAAGCAATCCGCAAATACACGAACCGACAATGCAGAAGGCCGGCAGGCTTGTGCAAATAGATCCCGAACAACACCCGTTAATTGCTCCACCTACTGCGCCGCATTTAACGCCTTTCCCTCCTCCTGCGATTCCACCGAATGCACCTCCAATACCGCCCCAGAAGCAACCTATAGCACAACCAGCGAGCCACTGAGCAACAAAACCATCGGGATCATACACCAGAACCGGATCGTTATTAACAAAAACGTGGATGGGAACAAAGCAAGTATCCTTATGCCAATCCGTGAAGCCAAAGCCCACCTTCAGTGATGAACGTTTGCTTTTGTACCAGTGATGCTGAAGTACCAAGTGCCTCGCCTCTAGCGAGCCTGACAACAGGCGTTTAGTGGTTATTGACATCTCTCCCCTCAAGGGAACTGGTAACTTTACCCAGGTCCCCAATCGGATCCCTGCTCAGCCAGCGGCCAAGGGTGCGGCTGTAGGGGCGGTATTCGTACAGGACAAGGTCAGTGGTGTCATCAGTCCGCTTGGTGCTGAAACGGAAAGGATTTTGGAGAGATGCTGGGCCAGTTATGCGTATGGGTTCGGCAAACGGCCCGTACTCGTAGCGGGCGCTCTCGGTCCCATCCTGCGCATTGACAAGCGCAGCTACGTTGCCATTGCCGTCATAGGCACAGAAGTAAGTACCTGAGGCAGGTCCCGTGTGCAGCGTCACCCACAGCAAACCGCCTACTCCCCCCGCACCGTCCAGAGTCTCTGACACATCCAGTCCCCACACGTAG
>JANWVC010000015.1 GCA_025057755.1 Limisphaera sp.
GTGTTGGTGAGCTGGCGCCGGTTGTTGTACTGGAACTCTGTGACGAACCCGCGCGCGTTGGTGACGGCGAGCACGTCGCCGAGCGCGTTGTTCAGGTAACTGTTTGTGCCCAGGCCGGCTGGGTAGATGATCCGGTTCAACTGCCCGTAGGCATCGTAGCCGTAGGTTGTGGTGCCGCCGGGGTCAACGCGCGTTGCCAACGTCCCATCTGTGTTGTACGTAAACGTGACCCAATCGCCCGAGCCGTTGGTCTGGCCTGTGAGCGAGTGCTGTGCGTTGTAGCCGAAGCTGTTGGTGTGGCCGCGCGCGTCCACTGCGTGGATGAGCCGGTGTTGCGCATCGTAGAAGAAGCGGTTGGTGTGGCCCAGCGGATCAATCGCGCGCAGCAGGTTATGGTAACCATCGTACTCGAACCGGTTCGTTTCGTTCAGTGGCGAGACGGTCATCACCACATGGTCCTGGCCGTCGTAGAAAGTGCGGGTGAGGTTGCCCAGGGCGTCGCGAAGCGCCACGAGCCTGTGCTTGTCGTCGTAGAAAAATCTGCGTTTGTTGCCCTCGGGGTCTTGCTCGACGTTTTCGTAGCCCGACCAGTACAGCACCCACATCTTGGTCGGGTCGCCTGCGGTGTATTGCGTGACCACGCGCCCGAACCCGTCATAGACATTGCTGACGACCATTCGCCCGAGCGCGTCGAACGTGGCGATGATTTGGTGATTGGCATCGTACACGTACCGGTTTGTTTTGCCCTCCGGATCGCGGATGCTGGTCAGGTACACCCGGCCTGCATTTGTGGTGTAGCCGAACACGACGCTGCGCCCGGTGTTGTCGGTGACAGAGTTGAGCCGGTTACCGGAGTAAGCAAATGTGAGCGTGCGGTTGGTCCAGTCGGTCACTTGCGTGACCAAGTTGCTGGTCGGGCCTGTGCCGTAGCTGATGCGCAGGCTGCGGTTGTACGGGTCTGTGATGTTCGTGAGCAGGCCCAGGTGATTGAACTTGAACGTGCGCCCGTGCCGTTCGAGTAGCCAGTAAGTGTTGTTGGTGCGCAGCAGCGTGTGCGTGCTGCCCGCAGGCGGCGTGAATGTGCCATTGGGTTGTTTGATGAACTGCAGCGTGTCTTTGCCGAGGGTGATGCTCACGGCGTTATTAATCATTTGGTCAACGCCCCACTTGGCTATGAGCGCGGTGACGGCCCAGTTTTTGGGATTCGGCGTTGTGCTATAAAGCTCGGCTGCGGCTCTGGTGGCCACAATCAGCGGCGCCATTTGCGCAGGCGTGGTGTCGCCCAGGCTCGGCCAGGGCGCGCTCACGTCTACCGCTCTGATGTGGTAATTATGAATCCAGCCGTTGGCCAGCCCTGCCAGGTTATGGTTGCGCCTGCTCGAGCTGTATTGTGCCGAAAAATTGATGCCGCGCGGCTCGGCGCCGCCCAGTGCAAGCTCAGCGGCGCTCAGATGGAACGCGCCATCGGCCATGTTCACCGGGTCGGTTGTGTAGATAGGCGCAATTGTAGGCGGGGTTGCCTGAAAGTAGCTTGGCAACGACAAATAGTTCCAGCTGCCCAAGTATCCTATGTTTGGTGGCACGGCATAAGCCGAATAGCCGCCATAATAACCGCCATCGATGAGCATTGCCATGAGTTTGAGGACCCGCTGTTCGTTGGTTACGATGCCACGCGCCACGATGCCATAGCCGGCCCAACTGCCTGCCCCCGCCACCTGATTTGCCCCGTTGGCAGGCAGGAGCAACGTATAACCTTGATCAATGTAGTTGGTCTTGAGCCAACTCTTGTTGTAATTGATCAAGTTGCCCTGTTGGGCAGCCCAATTGCCACTATGCAAAAGGTAAATGCGTTGGCCGTTTGTGTTGGCGATTTGGAGCATCTTGACCGTCGAGGCGGCGACCAGGTTGCTGGATTGCAACTGCTCGATCAGCCCGTGCTCAGCAGCGCTGTCCAGATAGTCACTTGCCTCACCCAGACGCTCGCAACGTGCCATGTCGTTGGTGCCATTTCCGCTGGTTGGAAAATCACATGACAGTTGCTGGTAAACGTCAATGTAATGTCCTTTGCCAAACTCTTGCGCCATGCGCCCCAACCGGTGATGGCGGTGCAAAAGCACGTTCTGTTGGGCGGCCACCAAGCGACTCATATACTCAGTTTGGAGCATCCAGGTAAGTCCCATGATATTGAGTGTTTCGCTCACGATTTGAGGCGAATCGTCTCCTAGACCCGCGGCCCGATAATGATCCAGTTTTCGTTGGCGCGCGTGCAGCCAATCACGGTGGGGCATAAAGGCATACAGAATTGCGTAGGTCGCATTTGTGCGCTGGTATTCCACGGTGGTCTTATGATCATTTCTAGCGGCGGGGATCAATTGGTTCCTTGCAAAATCCCAACGGCCATGCGGATGATCCACATGCAGCTCCACGCTGACGCGGCTGCCGCCGGTGGTCTGCTTTTGCAAGAGCAACTCGTCCTCAAGCGAAAGCTGTGCGAGCCCATTCGTGCTAAAGGTCAACGCCAGCTTTCGACCCTGCAACTGGGGCATGAATAAAAACCGGTTGGTGGTCACGTCCACCGTGATTCGCAGGCTGGCCATCAAGTTGGTTGGTATATTGTCCCAATCCACAGTGGGAGAGTTGGGGTTCCAAACGACCGGTGTGAACGGCAGCGGGCCACCAAAGTATTGTCCTGATGCGATCGACATGCCGCCGATGACACGCTCGACAGGACAGTTCGGGCAATGGGATTGGAGGTAGGCAAGCAGGTTTGTGGTGTAGTCCCGGAGCACGTTCCGGAGCGCTGCCTCGTTGAGACCCTGCACGTAGTCGGGTGTGGCCGTGCCACCCGCCGCGGTCAGCAACTGGTTTGTGTCCAACCGCATTGCGGCTGTCAGATCAATGCCGGCGACCGGTTCCTGTACTTTGAATGACGGATCCAGCTCGTAAACACCGTTGCTCCAACTGAGGCGTACCCATACGTGATGGAACACCACCGAGTTTGTTAATCCGGTGAAAACACCTGTGAAGGGGAATCCGCGCTGGTAGTTCAGTTCAGCCACGAAATCTATTGTTTCAATCCAGTTGGTGTTGGGTTTTGTTAATCCCAGCCAGTGCTTCAGGTCATAGCGGGGATTCGCCCCACCAATGGTTTCATAGGGGATGCTGACTGTCCCGAATCGGTAGCCTGCGGTGTAACCCGCAGCTCGAAGCAGCGCGACCAGCAGCGCGCACTGGTCGAAGTCGTTGCCGCTGCGTTCCAGCAGTGTCAGCGCCGCGCCCTTCTTCGACCCAAAATAATGCACGTAGCGAATGTGGTCGCGGACGTAATTAAATATACGCACAGGGTCGTTTTCCAGATTACGGGCCAAGGACCGAATTTCCGGTGTGATCGCTTCGGCGATTTCAGGATAACTGGGCAGCGACATCAAGCCGACCTCACCACCCAGACCAACCGGTTCCTCAGCTTGGCTGATCTCCGCCCAGCTCTTGATTTCCACCTGTGTTTGGCCGCTCGCCGATCTAAACCAGCCCGGTTCAGTGAACTCAGGCTCTGATTGTGCGAATGAAGTGCCCGCCAAAAACAGGAGACTCAGGCCAAAAGCCTGTTTGGAATACGTGCCGCGCACCAAGCCAGTAGCCGTGCGGTGTGCATGCTTCAGCGTGTTTGGGCGGCAAGGCACCCTTAAGGGTGGACACCAAACAATGGCTTTCAAACAGGCGTCAAGAAATCGAATCGGGTGCATGGCTCCCTCACTTTCTATTGCAGTTGCAGGATGTTGCCCTCGGCATCGAGCGTGATGCCCTCGGTCCAAACGCCCGACACAAGCCGCAGCCAGCCGCCGGTGTCATAGGTGTAATTCTTCCGGTACCCGTCGAGCGCGCTCTCGTTCAGCAGCGGGTTCATACCGTTGTTCCATTCCCAGCCGTCTGAAAGCCCGTCGCGGTCGGTGTCAGGGTTCAACCGGTCGGTGTGACTGACCAGGTTCTCGAACGCATCGGTCAGGCCGTCGGCGTCGCTGTCCAGCAACGTGCCCAGGCGGAAATAGCTTTCGGTGGCCACAAGCCCGGTCACCACAAAATTCGTCTGGCCGGGCTGGCCGCGCCCGAGCCAGAGCCAGTTGGTCAGGTTCAACCCGGGCACAGCCGGGCTGAGATTGGTCGTCAGGAACAAATCGTAGGCCGCACCCGGCTCGGCATTGGTGACGGTAAGCGACACCGAGTCCGAGGTGATGAACACCGGCGGCAACAGGCACAACCCGCCGGAGTGCGATCCGCCCGAACCCGTGGGCCCTGCGCTGGATGGAGTCCCCAGTGGCCTTTTAGGAAACCCGGATGCGCTGTCTTCGTTTTGAGCCGTCAATCCAAGCCTGCGCTCGGCTGCGACCAAGAGTGATTCCAAATGGGCCAGCGCCGTATAATCCACCCATCTGGCGTCCACGACGTAAGTGCCGCGCTTGTCCAGCATGTACACCGGCAGCTTGAACTCGCGGGCGATGGGGGGCAGGAACGGCCAAGGAGGCTCCTGCCTTTGCAACAACCAGAAGGTGCCAAGCTCCGGAACCGATGTGATGTCCAAAGGTTGCAACGGTTCAGCATGCATTCCATCCATGCCGTGTGCTTCATCCGGCTTCGTTTGCGCCAAAGCCAAGAACACTTGCGGAATCATTAAACTAACTGCTGCAACGGCAGCCGCGACTCGAACATTGCAATGATGCGTGCACATAGAAGCGACCTTTCTCGGAAAGCCTGGTGGGTCGTTCAACATGGCTAATGTTTACACCTTTCTACAAGGGTGATATTCGCGTTCGAGTGGCGACATTCACACAATTTTGTAACAAGCAGGCAGGGGGCAGAGCAGCTCCGACCATAAGAACCAAACGCGCTGGCCCGCCGGTTGCCAGTCATGACCGATCTTTTGCTGGTCGCCATGCGCGGATGATGTTCAGACTTTTTGCCTCATGAAATCGCTGGTCAGACAACCAACGCGCCCCTAACTCGCGTAAGAGAAAGGATGCCCTGCCCACGAATACAGATCGCTGCGGAGATTCTCGATGAATTCCGCAAACCGAAGGTTTACCATCTAGCTTAGAGACAGATGAGAACCTTCGGTGGCGCGAGCAGTGCCAAGCTCTCGGGAGTTGGCTTGACACTGGATTGACTCGCGTTCCACCGGTTTTTCAGATTGGGTGACCCTGAAAAAGCCTGCGCTGCCTGGTCTTTGCTCTCGCCCGCACAAGCTGGACAGATCAGAGTTCGACAAACATTTGAGCCCACTCCGTACCTGGTTGCTGTTCAGCGCCCGACGCAAGGGGGTGTTTGAAAAGAGCCATGCGAGCAGAGCCGGCACGATGCAGATGCACAGTCGGAGGAACGATTCACAGCAGGCACGCCAAGCACTGATAACCATCCCGGCCGCCGTTGGTTGCCAATGAAAAAGCTTCGGCCCAGTTCGGAACCCGGGATGGGATCACTTCAATCCAAGGAGCCGAGTAACTTGATTGACACGGCCCTGATGCGCCCGAGGCAAGGGCGGGTGTAAGTCACTGTCTCTGGCCCCGCAGCCGCGCCAACTGGCGGAAGCCGAAGCATCCCAGTCATGTTGGAGGCGGTGGCGGTGCCACAATACACTTGCGAGTTCGGAAAAAGCTTAGCTCGAAGCAGGGCCCGTGGATGAGGGTGCATTAGCTTGGTGAACCATTATGATAAATCATGCGTTCCTGATCGGCGGATCGTAAGACGGCAACACGAAACGGACGAGGTCGAGGTGCCAAAGGGAACCATGGAAACTTCGGCCGGCCATGCGGCTGCCGAGTGCCATTCCCGTGGTGCTTAGAAGCAATGCTTGGGTTGAAGCAACAAAGGCTTGTAGCCAGTGCCAAGCGGGTTGAGGCAATTCCCTCCAGCGGTATTGCGTCGGCGCGGAACCTGCAATCTGCAGACCCAGCTTGAGATTAGACAACGCAGGAGGCGACCTGGAAGCAAGCCCAAAGCGGGCGGAAGGCGCGTGGTATTGGGGCGCATCGAAGCCATTGCCCTGTCGTTGCTAACCCTCGAGCCGTGGGGAAGCCGTGGTTTTGGCTTGGTGTTCAGTTGGGCAGTTGCGTTGAAGACCAGGGATTGATGGCCTTTCAAGGATTGCGAGGGGTTGTGTGGGACTGGCTGGCCCGCGCACGAGCGTTTGCCAGGCTCCGTCGCTGTGATATTGTCTCAAGGCGAATAAACGACCCGTGGGAACGTCCAATGGGTGGGATGAGCACAAAGGCGCTGTCTTGGATGCTGATCAGCGGGCTGAGTTTGTCCGTGGTAAGCCCGGCTCAGGTGCTTTCTCCGGAAGCAATTCAAGGGGTGTTATGGGGCACGCTTGTTGGAGGGTTGGCGGGGGCCGACTGCGGGCAAGTCTTTTCGGGCAATAGTGCCGCTATGGGGGCGGGCATTGGTCTGGCTGCAGGGGCGCTGCTGGGTTGGATGCGGGTGTCTGAGGCGCGGGGAAGCGAGGCCCCTCCGGCTTGCTTGGGAGGAGCTACAGGGACGGTAGGATCGGGCCGGGGTTATTGCGCATCGGGTTTTTGGGTGGGGAGCGTTGGAGCGTGGGGTTCTGGCTTCGGAGCCATGTCCGCTTGTCCGACTCCCGGGTGCAGTCTTACATGGGAGGCCACGTTGGCCGGTGCTGTTTCCGGGGCCTTGATTGGCGCTGGGAGCGGCTCTTGGGGAACCGGGTTGGCGCTGGGCACAGCCGCGGGTCTCCTGGCAGGCACGGTGGCTGATCAGCAGGCGCAAAAGCGGTGCGGCATGGTCGAGCAAGCAGGGTCACAGGACGTGACTTTTGCTACTGTGGCAAGCTCACAGAGCGGGCCGTCTTCTTTGGCTTCGCCGCATGCTTTCATTTCCGCGCAGCCCCATCCGAACTCGACCTATTCCCGGCCCAAAGCTCCTTCGATTCCGGATGCACCATTGGTGCCGGAGGCAACGCGGTTTTGATCATTAAAAGGCAAAGCAAGTCTAATCGACCGATTGTATGCATACGAGCGTCTTGTCAAGCTTACTTGGAATCTCGGTGGTCGTCATGGTTGGGTGCGCCTCGAGCGGGGTCAAAAACCCCTCTGGCGTGCCGGTGACGCGGCTCAATGCCGATGAACAAGGATTTGTGGCCGGCACGGGCATTGAATCCCAGGATCTGGTGGCGGTGGCCGATAAAATGGCGCGCAGTATTTTGGCCATTCCCCAAATTGCGCAAGCTTCCACGCCGCCGGTGGTGGTATTGGATCCGGTGGAAAACAAAACGCGTTTCCCCATTAACAAGGACATTTTCCTGACGCGAATTCGTGCTCAGCTCAATTCGCGTGCGCAAGGCAAGGTGATTTTCCTGGCTCGAGATCGGATGGCGACGCTGGAGCGGGAGCGGAATTTGAAGCGGGAGGGTGCACTGACTGCGGCGACAGATCCGAATGTGCAGGAATTCAAGGGTGCGGATTACTTTCTGACGGGGAGCCTGGAGGGGCTCTCCACTCGCACGCGGGCTGGCACAAGCGATTATATTCTCTATACGTTCCAGCTCATTGATGCCCGCACCAGTGCCATTGTGTGGGAGGACATGGCAGAGATTAAAAAGCAGGGTTTGGAGGACGCTGCGTATCGTTGAACAGCCTGTGGGTGAAGGCGTGGCGCGGCAGTTGATAAGCGCCGGCAGCAGATCATGACCTTGTCGACGCGTTTTGGCATAGCGGATTTCGGACGCATTTTTTGGTCACGTGGAAGTCCACAGCATCCGGGGCGGCGGCCGTGGTGGGTTTTGGCCATGCTCCTGGCCGGATGCGCAGCACCGCACAATGCGGGGCCGCCGGTCACCGGCGACATTTTGATTGACGGGCCGCGCTGGATTGCGGAAGGCCCCGCCCGGGACAAGGTGCTGTGGCAATATCGCACTGCAGCGGCTGCGCTGCGGCGTGGGCGGTTTGATTTGGCGCGTTCGTTGTTGGACGAGGCCCTTTTGACCGTGCAGGGTATTCATGGGCCGAACCCGGAGGCGCGGAAAGCGCGCAGTCTGTTTCGGCCGGAGGCGGTCAAGCCGTTCGTGGGTGAGCCATACGAGCGGAGCATGGCTTACATTTATCGAGGGATTTTGTATTGGCGTGACGGCGAGCTGGACAACGCGCGTGCCTGTTTTCGGAGTGCGCAGTTTGAGGACAGCGATGCAACTGACCAAACGTACGTGGGCGACTGGGTTTTGCCCGATTACTTGGACGCATTGGCGACGGCCAAGTTGGGTGGAGACCCCGCTGACGCTCTGCGTCGGGCTCAACAGAACGTCCGCGGCGCCACGTTGCCTCCCTTGGATCCCAGTGTGAACACGTTGGTTTTTTTGGAATTCGGCCCCGGGCCCGTCAAATACGCCACCGGTGAATATGGCGAACAACTTCGCTTCCAGACCCGGCCCTCGCCGATTCGGTCTGCGCGGTTGCGTGTGGGAGATTGGGTCATTCCGGTCGCTGCCGTGGACGATGTGAACTATCAAGCGACGACGCGCGGAGGCCGGTTGATGGATCATGTGCTCGGAAACAAGGCTGTGTTTAAGCAGGCGACCGACCGAGCCGGGGACGCCGCCCTTGTCGGCGGGGCCATTTTGGCAGTCGCCGGTCAAGGTCGCAAAAGTGCTGCGGACGAAACAGGCGCTGCCTTGTTGCTGGCGGGATTGGCAAGCAAGTTGATCTCGTCGGCTACCACGCCCCAGGCGGACACTCGAGCTTGGGACAACCTTCCCCAGTTTCTGAGTTTTGCTCAATTGCGTCTGCCACCAGGGCGGCATATTGTGACTGTGGAATTTTTGGATGCGCATGGGCAGCCGATCCCGGATCGCACGAAAACTGTGCAATTCTCTGTTCCGGAGAAGGGTCGGGATGCCGTTTTGTTTGTCAGTGACACATCCACAACTCCACAAGAACAATGAAACAGGGATTCTGGATTGGTTTGCTCGCGGCTGCTGGAATTTGGTGCGGTTGCCAGACACATGATCGCGGCCCTTATCTGCCGCAGACGCCCAAGACACCGGCTTATGAGGCGACAGAACGTTTTGTGCTGCTGGACCCCGGCACGCAGCGTTCGGTGACTTGCTCGGGCATTCAGGAGCGTGTGTTGCCGGACGGACGGCTGGAGGTGGTGGCGCAAATTCGGAATCGCGAGAACCGACGCATCGAGGTCCAAGTGAACTGCGTTTTTAAGGACATCAATGGTTACAGCATCGGCGATGAAACACCTTTTCAAACTCTCATTTTGACGGAAAACGCTACCGAGCAGGTCCGGTTTGTATCCATGAGTGCGCAGGCGCGCAAGTTTACCATCCGCGTCCGACAGGCGCGGTAGGAACGATCATACTGGACATCCTTCTGCGGTTTGCCATCAGAAGCCGGAACGTGTTGCCGAGCTGTGCGGGATTCTCTACAAAAAAAGCTGGTGGTAGAGGCTCGCGCGGGTAGTGTGCCGGCTGGGATGGCGCTTGCTGAAAGGATTCGCGCCGCCGGAGTGGCCGGCGTCGGCAGGGCTGGTTTTCCGACTCACGTTAACGTTAAGTGGCCGGGCTATCGTCGTTCTGGCCAACGGGGCAGAGTGCGAACCGTTGCTGCACAAGGATGCAGCCGTGATGGAACGCCGCGCTGCCGAAGTTGTCCGCGGACTGTTGGCTGTGATGGAGGCCGTGGGCGCACGCGAGGGTGTGATCGGTGGCAAAGCGAAACATCGAGCGTCGGTTGAGGCCTTGCAACAGGCCGTTTGGAACAGCCCGGCGCGGGTGCATTGCTAGGAGATTATTCCCCGCCTAGAGAGGAATACGACCTCGTTTATACCATTACGGGCTGACAGATATCTCCGGCAGGCCTCCCGTTGCCTGCAGGCGTGGTGGTGTGCAATGTGGAAACGCTGGCCAACGTGTCGGCGGCCATGGAGGGGAAGCCGGTGACCAAAACCTGCGCCGGCCTGATGGTTCTATCCAAATCGCATCCGGTAGCTCGCCGAAAGCTGCGTCCTTTGGCGTCCCAGTTGCCAGTGGGCAAGGCAGCTTGCGATCACTGCCGTTACCGGACGGAGTACTGCCCGCGTTATCTGCCGGGTTATCCTGAGGAACCACACCAAGTCAGGCGGTCGCTGGGATTCACCGCCGCCGGTGCAGCATTTTGGCATTCTTGGGCTGCATTGTGCTGGGGTTGCGGTCTGTGCACGCTCTATGCCTGTCCCGAGGAGCTTTATCTCAAGGAGGCCTGTGATCAAGCCAAGGCTCAGATGCGCCGGGCCGGCTTTCAGTGGAAAGGGCCCTCAGAGGTGCGGCTGCATCCCATGCGGGAAGGGCGTCCGGTCCCTACCCGCCGCCTCTTGCGCCGACTGGCGTTGGAGCCGTTTGACCGGCCGGCTCCGTGGCAACCGCGGGAACCTGCTCCCCGGCGGGTGATTCTTCCTTTGAAACAACATGCCGGCGCGCCTTGTCGTCCGGGGGTTCAGGTAGGGGATCGCGCGGGGTGGGGCCAATTGGTGGCCGAAGTGCCCGGAGGCGCTCTGGGAGCAACTATTCATGCCTCGGTGTCAGGTCGCGTGACGGCAGTAGCACCGGCCATCGTGGTGGAGGCGGAATCGTGAGCGACAAATCTCTTGGGTTGATCGAATTGAGCAGCGTGGCGGCCGGGTTGGCGGTGGCCGATGTCATGCTGAAGGCAGAGGACGTCGGGCTGGTGCTTTCCCGCTCGATTTGTTCGGGCAAATACATGGTGTTCGTGGGTGGAGACACGGCTGCTGTACGGGCGGCTGTGGAAGCCGGGGTGGCCGCTGCCGACGGCGCCTGCATTGATTCGTTTGTGATTCTGCAAGTTCGCCCCGAGGTGGTGACTGCGATGGCCCGTACGAATGCGGCCGCGCCGAGCGGCGCTTTGGGATTTTGGAATCCTTCAGTGTGGCGTCCTTGATTGAGGCGGCTGCTGCGGCCGTCAAGACTGCCCCGGTGCAATTGTTGGAACTTCGTCTTGCCATGGCACTAGGGGGTAAAGCGGTCTGCAGCTTGACCGGGGATGTGGCTTCCCTGCAGAGCGCCGTGGGGGCCGGTCGGGAGGTCTTGTCGCGTGCCGGCATGCTGGTTCATGCAGTGGTGATTCCGCGGCCTCATCCAGAGCTGTACCGGGAAATTGTTTAAGAGGGCCGAGGCAAGCTTGATCCGTTTAGCCCTAGGAGAATCGGATCTGGGGCTCCGCCGCCCCATAAGCATGGGCGCGAAGGATGCGGGTGCTTCATCGCAGCGTTCGGTGGTTTGTGTCGGGCCAGTCTCTTTGGGTCTTTGAGGCGCTGCGCACGCTTTGCAATTTGCCGACAAAAAAATGCAATTCACCGGAAGCGGTGGGTCCGCCCAAGCTCGTAGAGTAGGTGCATGTTAGATCAATTGCATCGAATCGATGGAACATCTCGGAACATGGGGCTCCTGGTTACATTGGTTGCCAGCACATTTTCGGTCCAGGCGCAGGAAGGTCTGCCGATTCCCGGTGTGCTGCCGCCGGTGATTGTGCGTGGCATCCCACCGGCCGAGGGCGCGCTACCGGATGTTCAAGGGCCCTACCTTTACCAGGGCAAAAAAACTTCCGTGGTCCTACCTGAGGGTTTGCCCGTGGTAGCAAACAACAACTATCGGGAACCTTTCAGTCTGCTGCCGGGGCTGTTGATTTCCGAGATGGCGACCCCCGGACATGTGAACCTCAATTACCGAGGAGTCGGCGACCCGCACGAGTCGGAGTTTCTGTTGACGTTGCAGGATGGGATTCCGATTGCGTCCGATTGGCTTGGATATAGCACGGCCTACTACACCCCTCCGTTGGAGAGCGTGCAACGAGTGGAGTTGATTCGGGGCGGTTCCGCCCTGTTATACGGACCGCAACCGGGTCCGGTACTCAACTACGTGACGGCATCGCCCGGCGCGGCCAACTCATGGGAGATTGACACCCGGCATCTGGCGGGCTCGTGGGGTTTGTATTCCACATACACGCGGCTGGCCGGCACGCTGGCACAAGTTGACTATGCGGCGAGTCTCCATCACAGGCAAGCTGACGGTTTCCGCGACAACGCGGATTTTTCGGTCGATCAGGGGCAGGCGAGGCTGCGCCTGCCGCTCCGCCCGGGATGGCAGTTCACGGTGGACTTATACGGCTACTCGGCGGAAGCCGGCGAACCTGGCCGGCTGACCCTTGCCCAATACCGAACTGACCGGGAGCAAACAGTGCGGCCTTTCGATCGACTATTTGTTGAGCGATACGTTCCCAGTCTGACGCTCCAGGGTCAGATCTCCGAGCAGACGGAAGTCACGGTTAAAGGTTGGGCGGGTCACCAGGACCGTCTCAGTCGACGTCAAAATGCGGCCGGGACTTTTATGAATATTGACCAGCAAATCTTTGATTTCGTTGGGCTGGATGGCCGGTTTCGACACGGCTGGGGATCCGACCGAGCGGACCATCAATTCACGGGAGGCGTAGTTTTCTATGCGGCGGACAGTCCGCGTAGTCGGGAGCGCGTGCCGGGCCTGGGTACCAGCGTGCATGGCCAACCTCGGTTCGATCTGGACCGACATTCGTTGTACGGCGCTGTCTTTGCCGAGAACCGATTTCAATGGGGCGCCTGGGGGATCATTCCTGCGGTGCGAGTGGAGTTGATGGAAACCGCGGTGCAGGAAAACTTCAACCAGGAGGTGAACCGCGGGCTGCAAGAGGAGACTTTTCGTGCGGCTGTCCCTTTAGTCGGGTTGGGCGTCACGTGGGACTGGCACACGTCGCATCGTTGGTACGTGAACGCATCGCAAGGATATCGTCCCCCTCGATATGATGATTTGGTCAACCCGACCAGTAACGCGCAAAGGCCACCTTCGGATCTTGAAGAGGGCCGAACACTGACACTGGAAACCGGCCTGCGCGGCAGTATACGGCCCTGGCTTACTTACGACTCCAGCATCTTTTGGCTGGACTACGACAATGTGATTGAGAACCGCGATCTGGGCGGCGGCAATTTTGAACGATCCAATTCAGGTCGGGCGCATCACTACGGATGGGAAACCAGCGTGGAGGTCCAACCACTGGCCGCGTGGGCCGACGGGCGTGGCCCGGAGATGGATGCACGTTGGGGGCGGTGGACCTGGTTTGGAAGTCTGGCTCTTCTGGATGCTGAGTTTGTTGATGGCGCCAACGAGGGTCGGACTCCCGCATACGCGCCCCATTTCATTCTCAAAACGGGTTTCATTGCGCAGTGGAGGGATCGATTCAAACTCGCGCTGACAGGCAGCTACGTGGATGCGATGTATTGGCAGGATAATAATCAGTCGGGTGCCGTGGGGCTGGCTCGTATTCCGGACTTCACAGTCTGGGACCTTTCCGCCGAGTGGATGCTCTACCGCAACCACGTGCAGCTGCTGGCCGGAATTCAGAATCTGTTTGATCGGGAATACTTTTCACGGGTGCGGAGCGACGGAATTGAGCCGATGCCGGGCCGCAGCTTTTATGCGGGCCTGCGCATCCGTTGGTTTTGAACTGCGTGGGGGCCGCCGCTCGAAACGGCCTGTTTCGAATCGGCACAGCCCGGGGTTTGCGAAGTTCGCGCTATCCGGGGACAAGCCGCGGACGGATCTGCACAAGGTCCGACCGCGGCTCACTCTTCGGCGTCCGGTTCGGGAGTGGAGGGATGAATTTCTTTAACGGTTTTGGGCAATGGCTTGCCGTGGTACGGTGAATGCAGATTGAAGTAAATCCCGCACAAGGGCCGTTCTGTGTCTGACACACTCAAGATGACCGTGACCAGTTTGTCCAGGGCGATGCCGTGGCGCATGCCCGGTCCCCGATTTTGGTAGGCTTGAATGGCTCGGGCTACCAAGGATCGGAGTGCCCGTTCAAAGTCCTGCGTAGGCCGCTCCAAGCAGACGACACAGCGGTCGTAGGCCCGAATGGCCGCTTCCATCTCCGGTTTGAAATCATCCACCGTCACACTGCCAGCTTAAACCGGGTCAGCCGAAACTCAAGTAGCCCGAATCCGACGGTGCCGCGAAAGGGAGCAACCGCTCAGTCTGGCGAGTGTTCCGTCCCGGAGCCGATGCTGCGAGTGACCGGGGCGCGAGGTCCAAAAAGGATCGTGCCGAGCCGGACCATGGTGGCCCCTTCCTCGATTGCGATTTCGAAGTCTCCGCTCATACCCATGCTCAGATGCGGCAAGGGCGCGCCGAGTCGGTCTTCACAGGCTGTTCGCAAATCGCGCAATTGACGGAACCACGGACGCACCCGTTCCGGATCCGCTGCCCACGGCGGCACGGTCATCAACCCCTGGATCTCCAAGCGTGGCAGGGCGTTCAAATCTGGCAGTTCTGCCAGCAGCCGCTCCGGGGCATACCCAAATTTGCTCGCTTCGCCGGCCACGTTGACTTCCAACAGCACGGGCACGCGGCGCCCCGCTTGTTCGGCTCGACGCTGAATCTCCTCAGCCAAACGCAAGCTGTCCACGCTCTGGATCATCTCAAACAGGGCCACTGCATCGCGCACCTTGTTGGTCTGGAGGTGCCCAATCAAATGCCAACGCAACGCGCCGGGACATTCCGGGATTTTGGCGCGGGCTTCCTGCACCCGGTTTTCACCAAACACGCGCAAGCCGCACGCTGCTGCTGCCCGCACCACCGCAGGGGGATGCGTCTTGGAAACAGCCACCACGGTTACCTCTGTCGGCTTGCGTCCCGACCGGGCACAGGCTGCGACAATGCGCGCCTGAACGGTCGCGAGGTTGGCTCGGATTCGTGCCTCCCAATCCATGGTCTGATCGTAACGCTTTGACCTTTATCAGGAAAGGCGCCAGGGCAGACTTTTGATACCCAAGCATCCATCACGGCCGGGAATCGTTGACCTGACTGAGACCGGAATGTTACGCTTCTTTGAGTTCATATGAACTAGCTGAATCACGCCGAGGCCGACATGCATATCCCGGACAATTTCCTGGATCTAAAAACGGTGGCTGTTACCACAGCGTTGGCTGCGGGCGCTGTGGGTTTGGCCCTGCGGCAGACCCGATCCGAACTACCGCCGGCGCGGGTCCCTCTCCTCGGCCTAAGCGCCGCTTTCGTATTTGTCGCGCAAATGCTGAATTTTCCGGTCCTGGCTGGCACATCCGGACATCTGGCTGGTGGCGTGCTGGTGGCCAGCCTGCTCGGGCCGGCTGCGGCCGTGGTGGTCATGACATGTGTGTTGATTGTGCAATGCTTTTTGTTCAGTGACGGAGGCTTAACCACGCTGGGGGCCAACATCCTAAACCTGGGGGTCCTTGGTGCAGTGGGCGGATGGCTGGCCGCGCAAGCGGTGGCTTGCATGGCAGGCGGGCTGTCCGGTCGAGTGGCCGGTGTGGCTTTTGGGGGTTGGTTGTCCATGGTCTTGGCTGCTACAGCCTGTGCTTTGGAGCTGGCATGGTCCCGGACGGTCAGCCTGTCACTAGTTTTGCCAGCTATGGTAGGCATTCACGCCGTGATTGGTTTGGCGGAAGGATTGATCAGTGCGTTGGTGTTTGCAGCGGTGGCGCGGTTGCGTCCGGATTGGATCGAGGCTGGCTCCGCCGCCTCAAGCCGGTCTGTTGAATGGTGGCCGTGGGCGCTCATCCTGTGTTGCGGTTTGGCCATTCTGGCAGCGCCCTGGGCTTCGACGTTGCCCGACGGTTTGGACAAGGTAGCCGAAGAATTCGGTTTTGCCGAGAAAGCCCGCGCCTGCATTCCAGCCCCCCTGGCGGACTACACAATGCCTGGAATCGGGGTTGAAACGGTGGCCGTGGCGGGAGCTGGTTTGACGGGTCTGGTGGCGGTTTTGGCCTTGTCCCTGGTTCTCGGCCGGCTTTTGACAAGGCCTTCCTCGGGCGCAATCCAATCTCCGGAAGAGCCTGCGCGTAGTTCATGAGCCTGCTGGTAGGTTCATAATGCGGCCGATGCTGTTTTCAGCACATGTTCATGTCTTGCGCACCAGCGGCGTTCACCGCTGGCCCGCAGGGGTGAAACTCGCCGGAGCCGTCTTTATCCTACTGGGCACGACAATGCAGAGGGATTTGTCACCGGCATGGTTCACCAGTGTATGGGCGATGCTCGCTTGGGTATGGTGGAGAAGCCGGTTACCGGTTCTTTTTGTGTTGCAGCGCCTCCTTTGGTTGTCGCCGCTCATTGGGGGTGTGGCCGTGGCGGCGGCGTTGCGCCCGACGGACGGTCCGAGCTGGCAGGAGCTGATGATCAAGAGTGGAACAAGTCTCTGCACGATCATTCTCTTGGCGCATACAACCGCGTTTGGCGAGGTGTTGCGTGTGCTACGGCGCTTGCGCGTGCCCATGTTGCTGGTGACAACTCTGGCGCTCATGCATCGATACCTTTTTGTTTTGCTGGAAGAGGCACTGCGGATGCAACGGGCCCGTGCTGCCCGCATGTTTGGCACAGACCGGTCCCGTGTATGGCTCTTGCAGGCTTCTGTGGCAGGTCGTCTGTTCGTGCGGGCCGGTGAGCGATCCAGTCGGATCTATCGGGCCATGTTGGCGCGCGGAGGGCCATGAATGCGGCGATTGAAATTCGCGAGTTACATTATTGCTACCACGATGGGACAGCCGCGCTCCGTGGAGTGACGCTGACCGTCCAGCCGGGCGAATGTGTAGCGTTGATAGGGCCGAACGGCTCCGGTAAATCTACATTGCTGCTGCATGTCAACGGCATTTTGCCCGAGGATGGCCGGCCACGAGGAGAAGTCCGTATTTTCGGTCGGCCGGCGGAGTCGCCGCACCTGCCGTGGATTCGCCAACGCGTTGGATTGCTTTTTCAGGATCCAGATGACCAGCTTTTTTGCGCCACGGTTGAAGAAGATGTTGCGTTTGGTCCGCGTCAGTTGGATTTGAGCGAGGCGGAGGTTCGTCAACGTGTGGAGCAGGCTTTGGCAGCCGTCGGCTTGTTGGAGTTGCGTCATCGTGCAACCCATCACCTGAGCCATGGAGAGAAACGGCGCGCCTGTCTGGCTGGTGTACTGGCTTGTGGGCCGGACATTTTGGTCCTGGATGAACCCACCAGTGGACTGGACCCTCGCGGGCGGCGGGAGTTCAAGGCTTTGCTCCAAAAGCTACCAGGCACGAAACTGATTGCGACACATGATTTGGAGCTGGCAGTGGAATTGTGTCCTCGTTGCCTGCTGTTGGATCAAGGCCGCGTGGTAGCTGATGGTTCAACGCTGGTCCTCTTGAACGACGAATCCCTGATGCTGGCTCATGGGTTGGAGCGGCCGCATATTTTGCAGCATCGGCATCCGCATCCAGCCACCATGGTGGCCCCTTGAAGCTCCAGAGCTTGGCCCGAAAGAGTCCACTATTCGTAATGGGACTGCGAGGTTTCCATTGAATGTTTGAGGTCAAACCGCAGTGTTGGGATTGCGTGGTGCATCCGACTGGCTTGCGCGGACACGCCATCTCCCAGGCCCATCGGAAGACGTTTCGGCACGAGTGTTGCAATCGGCGTGTCGCGGGGCACCACGTCCGAGCAAATCAGTTGTGCATCAATCGCAGCGCGGCTTTTGGGCCGCACCGGGATGGTGCTTCGTTGTCAATTCCAGCACTTGCCGCTGGGGGAAGGTTTGGCGTGGATTCTTGCACGGGAGGCTGTCTTGGGAACGGTCCGCGGTGCGACCGAATTGAGAAATGGCGTTCTGCGCGGGCTCGAGACCTGGAAAATCGGATGTCTCTTCGGCTTCAGCAGACCGACTGCCATGCTCGCAGCCATGCGATCCATCTGCTGCCTGCAGTGAGTCTGTCCGGTTTGGCCACGGGTGGAGCCTGCCTCGACGTGCGGCGCATAAGAACCTCTACAGCATGGTTTGGAGCATGAAACGCATCCTTGAGCCGGAACTCATGGAGGAAGAAGAACAGGTTCGGGCCTATGCAGCGGCGGACTTTTCTGAACCACATGGTCGATACGTGGAGCTTTTCCTGCAAAAATTCCCTGATCGCCCAACCGAGGGTCGGGTCCTAGATTTGGGTTGTGGCCCCGGGGATGTGACCCGAAGACTGGCACGGGCCTGCCCCAGCTACACAATTCTGGCTGTGGATGGTTCGGAGGCAATGTTGCGGGCGGCTCGACGGTTGACCCGTGGAGATGCCGATCTCCGACGTCGCATTCTTTACCGGCGGGGTCGGTTGCCTGAGGCCCGGCTACCGCGGGGGCCATACGATGTAATTCTGGCCACAAGTTTTCTGCATCACCTACCCGATCCCATGATTCTTTGGGATGCCGTACGAAGGTACGGAAAGCGGGGCACCTTGGTTCTGGTAGCCGACTTGCGTCGGCCTGGCTCGCCCGAATTGGCACAACGCCTTGTTCAACGCTACGCCCCGGCCGAGCCTGCGATTCTGCGACGTGACTTCTACCGGTCATTGTTGGCTGCGTTCACACCGGCCGAGGTTCGCGCTCAACTCCGCGCGGCCGGCTTGGAGGAACTCCGTGTGGAAACGATCAGTGACCGACACCTGCTGGTCACAGGGCGATTGCGTCCATGAGCAGGGTAACGCCCTACGTGATTGGGCCGCTGCGTGGCATCCTTCACATGGTCGTAGCTAGATGGCCGGCGCAAGGCCCGGGTTTGCCAAGCGGAGCTGAGTCATTTAAGAAGAACCTCGATATGAGTGCAGGTGCAACACTGCTCCATATCGCACCGAAAGTCAGTCCGCCGTTGGACCCTGATTTCCGTCCGATTGCCCTGGCCTATCGGCGGTTTTGCGAGGCGGCTTCCGGCACGGCCCGGTCGCAGCCAATGTTGCTGGCTTTGGAACAGCCCGGCGGGTTGATCTTTCATCATCGCGTACGCGTGTTCCCGCCGGACGATACTCGATCGGAAGCAAACATCCTGTTTCTGGAGCGCGTGGTCAAAACCCTGCTGTGGAGCCGCGGCGGTTGGCGCCTTCATGTAAATGGTCCGAAATGGTTGGTTACGCAATTGCTCGAGCATTATCGTGAGACTGTGGAGGGACGGTTCGATGACGAAACCGTAGCCCGGAGGATGTTCGACCACCCGCTGGAGATCGTGCCTACTGACCAGGTTCCCCCCGAACGAACCTGGAGCGTGCGACTCGGACGGCATTGGGAAGGTTGCCGGATTGGATTTGATCTGGGTGGCAGCGACCGCAAAGTCGCCGCCGTCGTGCATGGCCAGGTGGTATTCAGTGATGAAACACCGTGGGATCCATGCACCCGGGCGGATCCCCAATACCATTTTGAGGGGATCATGGACATGTTGCAAAGCGCGGCCAAACGACTACCGCGCGTGGATGCCATTGGAGGCAGCGCTGCTGGAGTGTATGTGCAGAATCGGGTGAAAGTTGCCTCCTTGTTCCGCTCCATTCCGCCGGACGTCTTTGCAAGTCGGGTCCGCGACCTCTTTTATGAAATTCAGGAAGCCTGGGGTGGCGTCCCGTTGGTGGTGATGAACGATGGGGAAGTGGCTGCCCTGGCCGGCTCGATGATGCTGGAACGGTCAGCCGTTCTGGGACTGGCCATGGGCACCAGCCTGGCCGGCGGCTGGGTCAATCCAGACGGAAATCTCACGTCGTGGATTAACGAGCTGGCATTTGTACCGGTGGACCTACAACCGCAAGCGCCGCAGGATGAATGGTCCCAAGACCGCGGCGTGGGGGCACAATATTTTTCGCAGCAGGCTGTTGGCCGATTGCTAGTGCCGGCCGGTATCGACCTGCCGACGGACTTGTCTCTGCCGGACAAGCTCCACCAGGTTCAGGCTCTCCTGGCCGAGGGTGATCCACGTGCGCGCCAAGTTTTCGAGACCATTGGCGTATATCTCGGGTACCAACTGGCCTACCTGGCGGAGTTCTATCCGGTCGAGCATGTCCTTTTGCTCGGCCGTGTGACCAGTGGAACCAGCGGCCAAGTGCTGCTGGAACAGGCCCGACACGTACTACAGCTGGAGTTTCCGACGCTTGCTGCGAGATTGTCACTCCACTTGCCGGGGGAGCGATTTAAAAGGCATGGGCAGGCGATTGCCGCGGCAAGTCTTCCGGAAATTCCTCCGGATGTACACAGGAGTGTGGCATGATCCGTCCTTATCTGGAATGGGTTCGACAATTAGAAGATTGGTGGGAAGCAGGGAAACAATTACCGCGCGGCAGGACTGCCCCCTCGGGCTTTGTGAGCCCGCCCGGGACGGGACCGGTCGTGCTGTTATTTGCACCCCATCCGGATGATGAGACCCTCACGGGAGCATTGGCCCTCCGGTTGATGCGAGAGGCGCATGTGCGGGTCGTGAACGTGGCTGTAACTCTTGGCAGCCGGAAAGAGCGGCGGGCGGAACGCCTTGCCGAGCTGCGTGATGCCTGTGCATCCCTCGGGTTCCAGCTTGAGCTGCTTGCACCCGATGGATTGGAGGCCGTTACTCTTCAGGCACGGCAGCACGAGCCTGCCCGCTGGCGATGCATGGTCGAACAGGTCGGAGACCTTTTGCTCCGGCACGAGCCTGTGGCGATTTTTTGTCCGCATGATTCCGATGGCCACGCAACGCATATTGGCACCCATTACCTTGTATGCGACGCCCTTCAGCAACTGGCATCGCGATTGGATTGCCGGGTCATTGAGACCGAATTTTGGGCGCCCTTGGCGGATCCAAATCTGATGGTCGAGGTTGCTCCGGAACTTTTGGCAGATTTGCTTGCTGCCACGGCCTGCCACGCAGGCGAAGTGGAACGAAATCCCTATCACCTGCGGCTGCCGGCATGGATGATGGACAACGTACGCCGCGGCGCCGAGTTGCTAGGCGGCTTTGGCGCAACCGCACCGCCTTTTCTGTTCGCCCAGCTGTTCCGGATGCGGCACTGGCGCGAGGGTCAATGGGAAGCAATCACGGACTCGCAAAAGGTCTTGCCCATCACGGTTTCCAGCGCCACGCTGTTGAGTCCGGCAACGGGCCGTAGCTGAGGGACGCACTCACGCCAGCGCCGCAACGCTTGCCGCACAAAAGGCCCCGAGCCACGACGCTTCCGAACCAAAGGACGATGATGACCCGACTACACTGTCATTGGATCCCCGCTGAACAGCAGGACTCCAAACGGGTGCTGCTCATGATGCACGGTCTGGGCGACAGCCACGAAGGATACCTCTGGCTGCCTGCAGCGCTGCAATGTCCATGGCTTCATTATGCATTGCCTGATGCTCCCGATCTGTACTACGCGGGTTACTCCTGGTTCGACATCTTCGGCGATCCCGTGCCAGGCGTGCGTCGGAGTTACGCACTGCTGCAGGAATTGCTGGAATCACTGCAGGAACGCGGTTTTCCGGCCGACCAAACGGTTGTGGGCGGCTTTTCCCAAGGGGGGCTCATGGCGATCGAAGTGGCGCTGCGTTATCCGCGTCGCCTAGCCGGCGTCGTGTGCATCAGCGGTGCTGTTTGCGACCCGGACACGCTCCTGCGGGAACAATCTCCTGTGGCCCGGCAACAACGGATCCTGGTCACTCATGGTCGTTACGACGAGATTCTCCCGTTTGAAACGACGCAAAGGCAAATCCAGCGATTGCAGGAGGGCGGAATCCCCATCACCTGGATTGAGCTGGAAAAAGGCCACACGATCGCGGGCGAGGCGGAACTGACTCTCCTTCAAGATTTCATCCGGTCTTGTTTCGGCGGGGTTCCGCCTTCAAAAAAATCCCCTGCCCCCACCTGAGCGGCGCCAGATTAGGATCGGATCACGCGCAGATCGCGTTCACCAACCATCCTCGTGGGCAGAACGAAGTTCCGGTTCCTACCGGGCAAACGGTCATACACCATCACCACTCTCCCGCGACTGAATCCGGTAACAACCTTCGTTGCCCGGGCAGGAGTCAGCCGTAGGGCCAGATGTATGCAAAGCATCAGGTTTTTTTATCACTTTCTTTGCCCACGTATTTTCGCGTGGCGGTGTCGACACGAACGCGCTCGCCCTTATCCAGAAATAACGGGACCATGATCTCCAGCCCGGTCTCAAGCACGGCCGGTTTCCAAGTGGAATCGGATCCACCTCGGATGGGAGGCGCCGTTTCTGTAATGGTCAGGGTCACTTGAGGGGGCAGCACGATATCCAGGATCTTTCCGTCCAAAAATAAGGCCCGGTATTCCTCGTTTTCTTTCAAGAAAACCCGACGATCCCCCACCTGCTCGTTCGTCAAGACCACCTCATCATAGGTCTCGGTATCCAGGAAAACGTACTGCTCCCCCTGGTTGTAGCTATACTGGACCGTGCGGTGCTGGACCTCGGCAACGGGCACGCGCTCCACATCCGTGAACGTACGTTCGAGGAAACGACCCGTCTTTAAATGACGCAGGCGCGCATGAATCTTGTGCTTGGTCTGAGCGGTGCCGGTCACATGCAACTCTTCAACTGCATGTGGCACTCCCTCGATCAGGAGCACCATACCCTTCTTAAACTCGGACGGCAGCACTGTTTGCATAAGGTTCTATTCCCATGTTGCGGTCCGTCGGCTTCTCCGTCAACGGCTGACCCCCACGATTTTCCGAAAAATGGCCGGTCACCTTCGGATCCCAACCCTGCCGTTTACATTTCCCGATTTGACAACCAGATACCGACCCGAATCGGCAAGCAAGGGCGAGGACCCTGCGGCGCATGTGTGCTCTCTAAAAAGCTGATTGCCGACAGACTCTCCATGCCACCGCGGAACCAACCTCATCGGCCGCGACCTCCCACCAAGACACTGAAACCCGTGTCTGGTGGCAGAAGAACGTTTGACGGCCCTGAAGCCTGTGCCTAATTTCCGCTTTGTCTGGCGAGAATCTGCCCGTTTACCTCGGGTGTCAGGCAAGGGCATGAAAACTTTGGTGTGCTTTTTTACGTCCTCAGTGGGACGGAAATTCCTGATGGCCGCCAGCGGGGGGCTTTTGTTCCTCTTCGTGGTGGCTCATCTGTTGGGGAACCTGCAGATTTTTTTGCCTCCGGAGGCTATCAACAATTATGCGCGGTACTTGCAGAATCATCCCGAATTATTGTGGCCTGTACGCGCAGGGTTGTTGGTTTTGCTGGGGGTCCATGTTTGGGCAGCGGTTACGTTGACTTTAGAGAACCGGGCAGCTCGGCCAGTGCAATACTGGGGCCGGCCAGCCCCTTACGGAGCCAGTTTCGCGTCGCGCACGATGATGGTTAGTGGGGTGGCGGTAGGTGCCTTTGTGCTCTATCACCTTTTGCACTACACGGTGGTGGTAGAGGGACTGAGCGGGACGAAGATCTCATTGCGGGCACTGAAGGCGCAGCACGATGTGTATGCGATGATGGTGGCCGGGTTTAGAGTTTGGTATGTCTCCCTACTGTATGTGGTAGGGGTGGGAGCGTTATGCTGGCATTTGGCGCATGGTTTAGGTGCAATGTTTCAATCCTTGGGCCTTAAAAACCGGATTTACGGACCCTGGCTGGATCGTTTAGCACGAGCAGTGGCTGCGCTGATTTTCCTTGGATATGCCTCCATTCCCGCCGCGATTCTGGCTGGTCACGGTCGGGCTCACTTGCAGCAGGTCATTGAGCGGATAGAAACAGCGCCGGAGAGAGGCACGCCCCCTGCGGTGCGAACACCGCATTAAGGATGACAGCGTCATGGCCACTTTGAATGCCAACATTCCGTCAGGTCCCCTGGCCCAGAAATGGACACGGCACCGGAACGAGTCCCGGTTGATCAGCCCGGCCAACAAACGGAAATACAAAATCATTGTAGTGGGAGCGGGATTAGCCGGGGCTTCCGCGTCGGCCGCTTTGGCCGAGTTGGGCTACGAGGTGCACAATTTTGTTTATCATGACTCACCTCGTCGTGCTCACTCCGTGGCTGCGCAAGGGGGGATTAATGCTGCGAAGAATTATCAGAACGATGGGGACTCGGTTTGGCGGCTGTTCTATGACACGCTCAGAGGAGGCGATTTCCGCGCCCGGGAGGCCAATGTGTACCGACTGGCGGAAGTCAGTGTCCAAATTATTGACCACTGCGTGGCTCTGGGGGTGCCGTTTGCCCGCGAATACGGTGGATTATTGGACAACCGGTCGTTCGGGGGTGCCCAAGTTTCTCGCACGTTTTATGCGCGGGGTCAGACTGGTCAACAACTCTTGCTCGCTGCGTACTCGGCGTTGTGCCGGATGATCGCCGCCGGTCAGGTCAAGTCATATACCCATACGGAGATGCTGGACCTGGTCGTGGTGGACGGTCACGCCAAGGGCATCATCGCACGCGATCTTCGCACTGGACGGATCACTCGTCACAATGCGGACGCCGTTGTTTTGGCCACGGGCGGCTACGCCAATGTTTTTTACCTTTCGACCAATGCGCTTCATTCAAACGCGACGGCCATTTGGCGTGCTTACAAACGCGGCGCCTGCTTTGCGAATCCATGCTTCACCCAGATTCATCCCACTTGTATCCCTGTCAGCGGAGAGTATCAGTCCAAGCTCACCCTGATGAGCGAATCGCTGCGCAACGACGGCCGTATTTGGGTCCCCAAACGGCCGGAGGACTGCTCCAAACATCCCCACGACATTCCTGAAAGTGACCGAGACTACTATCTCGAACGCATGTATCCCGCTTATGGAAATCTGTGTCCCCGGGACATCGCGAGTCGTGCTGCCAAAAAGGTCTGCGACGAAGGTCGGGGCGTGGGCCCCGGAGGTCGGGGCGTGTATCTCGATTTTTCAGACGCCATCAGAAGGCTAGGCTTGGCAAAGGTACAGGAACGTTACGGCAACTTGTTTGACATGTATCGCGAGATCACGGGCGAAGATGCTTATCAAGTGCCGATGCGTATTTATCCTGCGGTGCATTACACCATGGGCGGGCTGTGGGTGGATTACAATCTCATGAGCAATCTACCCGGTTTATTTGTCATTGGTGAGGCCAACTTCTCTGACCACGGAGCGAATCGGCTGGGAGCCAGTGCCCTCATGCAAGGCTTGGCCGACGGATTCTTCATTTTGCCGTTAACCATTGGGAATTATCTGGCCACAGTTCATCCGAGCCAACGTCCTTCGACCGACCACGCCGCTTTTGCCGCCGCCGAGGCGGATGTGACCCAGCGACTCAACCAGTTGCTCCACTGCCGCGGCAAGCGAACCCCGACCGAATTCCACCGCGAGCTGGGGCGGTTGATGTGGGACCATTGCGGGATGTCTCGCAACCGGGCTGGTTTGCAAAGCGCGCTTCGGCAAATTGCGGAGTTGCGAGACCGTTTTTGGCATGAGGTCAATGTGCCTGGAGAGTCCACGTGCCTGAATCAAGCTTTGGAGAAGGCACATCGGGTGGCTGATTTTCTGGAGTTGGCCGAACTTATGTGTTTGGACGCGCTGCATCGGGAGGAAAGTTGCGGCGGTCACTTCCGGGAGGAACATCAGCTTCCCGACGGGGAGGCCAAGCGAGACGACGAACGTTTCGCTTACGTCGCCGCCTGGGAATACGCAGGACCGGACCGTTCCCCGGTGCTCAATAAGGAGCCCCTCGTCTATGAGGAGGTGCGCATGACCACACGGAGTTACAAGTAGAAACCATCCTTGAGCCAGTCCAGGGTTGTCCCCATGAAAGTGACCTTAAAAGTCTGGCGGCAGAAGGACGCTCAAAGTCCGGGTCGGTTTGTGACCTATGTCACCCCAGAACTTAATCCCAACATGTCTTTTCTCGAAATGCTGGATGTGGTCAACGAAGACCTTATCCGGCGGGGGGAGGAACCCATCGCGTTCGATCACGACTGTCGGGAGGGCATTTGCGGGACGTGTTCCCTGGTCATCAACGGCAAACCGCACGGACCGCATCGGGGCGTGACAACCTGCCAAACCTACCTGCGGAGCTTTAAGGACGGCGACACGATTGTCGTGGAGCCCTTTCGGGCGCGCGCGTTTCCGGTCATCAGAGATTTGATCGTGGATCGCAGCGCGTTGGATCGGATCATGTGGGCGGGCGGGTTCATCAGCGTGCGCACCGGGAGTGCCCCGGAGGCAAACAGTTTGCCTGTGCCCAAGGATGTGGCCGAACGCGCCATGGATGCCGCCCAATGCATCGGGTGCGGCGCATGCGTGGCTGCCTGCAAAAACGCCAGCGCCATGCTGTTCGTAGCGGCCAAGATTTCTCATTTGGGACTGTTGCCTCAGGGACAGCCTGAACGGTGGCGCCGGGCTCGCGCCATGATCGAACAAATGGACCGTGAAGGGTTCGGCGCTTGCACGGTGACCGGCTCGTGTGAAGCCGTCTGCCCCAAAGGCATCAGCTTGGAGTTCATTGCCCGAATGAATCGGGATTATGCGGTCGCTTTGCTCAAGGGCGATTCACCCGTGCGTGCTGCAGCCGCGCTTTGAACCCGACCGAGCCCAATCGCTGGCCCAAGGCCGAAGCGCCCTCCGTGGCAGCGCCATCCAAAAGACGCTGGCCGCATCGACCGCTGGTGGCAGTCGTCGCGCTGGCCCCTTTGCCCGGAGCGCCTCTCTACGCAGGCTCCCATCGGGCCATTGAGCAGCAGGCGCTGGCAGACGTGCAATTGTTCGCTCGAGCCGGTGTGGACGCGCTCCTGTTGGAAAACAGCCACGATCTTCCGTATCTCAAAGCGCGGCTTCCTCCGGAAGCCGTACGCCTGATCACCCGCATTGCACGCCGGGCGCGACAATGTTTCGCCGGACTCATGGGGATCCAATTGCTGGAGGCGGCAAATGAAACCGCGCTTCTGGTCGCGGCGGAAGCCGATTTAGACTTCGTCCGAGTGGAGGGCTACGTATTCGCCCACGTGGGAGGAGCAGGCTTGATCGAGGGTTGCGCCGGGCGGTTGCTCCGACTGCGCCGAGAATGGCATGTCGAACATGTCCGGCTTCTGGCAGACCTGAAGAAGAAACATTGTGCCCACGCCTTGACCGGGGATTTGGACATCGTGGACGAGCTAAAGCAAGCGGAATTCTTTCTCGTGGACGGGGTGATCGTGACCGGGTCTCGAACCACCGAGCCCCCGCGGTTGACAGACCTATACCGCGTCCGGCGACACGCGCACGTGCCGGTCTGGATCGGGTCCGGCCTTACTGCCCGCAATCTTCATCGCTATTACGATCGTGCGGACGGTTTCATCGTCGGATCCACCTTTCGTGTGGGCGGCGATTTTTTTGCGCGTCCCGATCCAGCTCGCGTCCAGGACTTTGTGCAACAGTGGCGCGTGTGCGCAGGGATTGCTGACCATAATCGGGGCCGCGTACGGACTTAAGAAACCTCCGTCATGTGCCGGACGCATGGCCCGGAGTCGCGCGCTGAGTTCGCGCGGCTTCGGTCTTCACCAATATCGCTCGGCGTGGATTTGCCCGGGTTGGTCCTTCCGATGCTCCCGATAACCCTCACCCGTCAGCAGACGGGTCATGTCGTCAATCATGTTTGGATTACCGCAAAGAAAGACATGAGTATGGTGCGGTGCCGGTGGGAAACCCCAGGCCTGACCAATCAAGCCTGCGCGCCACACATCCTGCACATAACCGACCAGCCCGCTCCAAGGTGGCACGGCACCCTGCGGACGCGAGACCACGGGCAGGTAGACTAGATGCAAATATCGACGCGCCATATCTTCCAATTCATTGCGGTAACCCAGGTCCGAGGGATACCGCGCCCCATGAATGACCGCGGTACGCCGGGCATCGTTTTCGCCCAGATGAGTGCGCAACATGCTCATGTAAGGCGCCAGCCCTGTGCCCGTTGCCACCAGGACCAAGTGGGCGTCTGCCGGAACATGGCGCAGCGTGAAGAGCCCACTGAAACGGGGACTAAGCCAGAGGCGGTCACCGACGTGGAGCCGGAACAGACGGGGTGTCAAAGCACCGGAACGCACGAGGGCCAGATAGAATTCCAAATACTCATGCTGGCGCGAGGAGGAAGCAATCGAATAAGCGCGCCGGATCCAGTGATGCGGCGGCGGCGGCGGAGTCTCCGGTTCCGCTTCTGGTACCCGTGGTGCTGTGCCGGGCAAACCCAATACAGCAAACTGGCCGGGCTCAAACGGGGGCAAAGCCCAACCTTCCGGCGCTACTCGCAAGATGATAAGGCCGGGCGCCACCTCGTGGCGCGCCGTTACACGTGCATTATAATCCATGGAACAACACCCGCTCCGCAGTCCAAGTTCAGTCTATCGAACGGGCCAAGCGAGAAAAGCCTTTTGCCTGGCAGACTCATGAAGCATCCTTTGTCTCGACGCTCCGCGCAGGTTGCAACCCTGTGAGCCGTGCCACGGCTGTCGCCATGGATCCAGACGGTCCTTCTAGCACTTCCCTCCCGCAGGAGTGGCCTTCTTCTCATAGCGGGCAAGGTTGACACGCGTGCCTCTTGCCCAAGATGATGAAGGGTATGAGCGAAATCATCTATCCGCGCAGTCCGCGCGAGGTGATGGACGGGTGGATGCACCTACCTCGGTACATTGATAAAATCCGGTTGCACCTGGCTGGCCGACTGCATCCGGACTACGTGCCCAACCTGGGCAAGGGGTTTGATGGGTTGTGGCTGAAGTACGCCGGCCTAACTCATGAACAAATGGTGGAGCTTGTGCGCAACTCTCTCATTGATGGTCAGATCTGCGATTGGGTTCGGCGTCACGTTAGGGTAGCCCCCGAGGTCAAGGCGGCCCACCGAGATGAAATGCTAAGTTACCCGAAACCGGATGACGCCGAAGGTCAGGCTCGACTGCGTTGGCGCAAAGAGCAATCGGGGCTGGCCCATCGGGACGACATCCGGACCTTTGTTGATTACATTGATGCTGACGAGGGCCGGCTTTAATGGCCGTTCGCGACTGAAGTAGAACCAATTTCGTGAACTGGACAGATCGACATTGGTATGCCCTGGCCGTGGCTGTCTATGGCCTGGCCACCGTCTATTCGACCTTCCTGTGGCGCCGCGGCTTTCGGCGGCATGACTGGATCAACTACTCGCTGCTGGGTCTCGGTTTTCTTTCCCACACTTGGGCCTTGCTGGAGCGGGGTATGAGCCTGCAGCATTGCCCGATCCGGAATCTCTACGAGGCCAGCGCATTCATTGGATGGAGCATGTTGATCAGTTACATGCTGGTGGGATTATGGTCCCGAATGCGGTTTCTAGGAGTGCTTGTGGCTCCCGTGCAATTGGCGCTGGGCGTGTTTGCACTGATGCCAGGCCTGGACACGCCGTCGGAGCCGGTTGTCCAGACCCATCGCGTGATGGAGAGCGTGCACGCTGCGCTGGCTTTGTTGGCGTATGGCGCATTTGGGCTGGCCGCAGCCGGGGGCGGTCTGTTTCTGATGCAGGTCCACGACCTGAAGTGGCGCAAATTGCGGGCGATCCTGTCTGTATTGCCACCGGTTCAAAGACTGGAACGTGTGGCTCGGCATCTTGCGCAGGTTGGTTGGATTCTGCTGACTCTTTCGCTTTTTCTTGGTAGCCAACTACCCCCGCCTCCCGGGACACGCCTGGCCGGAGATCCTAAGGTGATCTGGTCGGCTGTCCTGTGGGTGGGATATGCCGTCTTGCTGCTGTGGCATTGGCGAGGATTGTCTTCACGCCGTTTTGCGTGGGGGCTCGTTGGAGTGTTCGGTTTTGTGTTGTTCACCTTCTGGGGCACGAACCTTTTGTCGCCCCTGCATCATCCGTAGTGGCCAATCGTCTCGCTCAGCCTGAATATGGGCATTTTGGTCATGGGTTTGAATCACCGCACTGCCCCGGTGGCCGTCCGGGAACGATTGGCATTTGCTGCTGCACGAGTGCCGGCCGCGCTGCAGCAACTTCGGGCAAGCCATGTTGCGGACGAGGCCGTGATCCTGAGCACCTGCAACCGCGTCGAGATCTACGTGGCCACCCACCTGCCACCGCATGTGGCTTTCGCGGACCTCGAGGAATACCTCCAGCGGTGCCACGATTATCGCGATCCGCTTTCCGACCACTTGTACCGGTATGTCGAACCGGAAAGCGTGGAACATTTGTTCCGTGTGGCTTGCGGGCTTGACTCCATGGTTCTGGGTGAGACTGAGATTTTGGGCCAGCTCAAGGAGGCGTATGAACTGGCCCGACGCAGCGGTTTCACCGGGCCGCGGTTGAACCGGGCGTTTCAAAAAGCTTTTCACGTCGCCAAACAAATCCGAACCGAGACCTTGATTCAGCGCGGCAGCACCTCAGTGGCGAATGTGGCGGTGGAGCTTGCGGAACGAATCTTTCATTCGCTCCGGCCCTGCACCGTGCTGGTTATCGGCGCGGGAGACACTAGCGAAAAAGTAGCGCGGGCTCTGGTATCCCGCGGTGCAGGCCAAGTCTGGGTTACCAATCGTACTTATGAGCGCGCAGAAGCGCTGGCGGCCGCCCTTGGGGGCCGTGCGTTGCGGTTCGAAGAGTGGCCCGCTGCCTTTGCCCAAGTGGACATTGTCATCAGCAGCACCGCCTCGCCTGGGTACTTGTTGGACCGCCCCCGACTTGAATCATGGACGCGTGAACGTGAACGCAAACCCTTGCTTCTGATCGACATTGCCGTACCACGCAACATGGATCCAGCCGTGAATGAATTAGATGACGTGTACCTCTATAACGTGGACGACCTTCAATCCATTGCGGATGATTACGTGCGACAACGCCAGGCCGAAGTGGCCCGTTGCGAAGCGATCATCCGGGAAAAAGCACGAGCGTTGCTTGATCCGCCTCGGCCACCCTGTGCGTCCGGAGATCCAGCCCGATCTCCCGCTTGACGGCCATGTCTGAGTCTTATCGAACGGTTGTGGTCGCCTCGCGCGGCAGCGCCCTTGCGCTGGCGCAGGCCCAGATTGTGCTTGACCAATGCCGACAAACTTTTCCCGGGTTGCGTTTCGAACTGAAGATTATCAAAACCACGGGTGACAAGCTCCAAACTGCCTCATTAGCGCGCGCGGGTACTTCTCTGCCAAAAGGCCTTTTCACCAAAGAGCTCGAGATCGCCCTGCTCAAAGGTCAGGCAGACATGGCCGTTCACAGCCTCAAGGACCTGCCCACGGAACTGCCTGCGGGACTTAAGCTCGGCGCGGTCCTGCGTCGGGCGGATGTGCGTGACGTGCTGATCTATCGCGACGGCGCGCACTTCGCCGGCTTGGCTTGCTCACGCAGCGCGGACTGGGTGCCAGGTCAGTCCGCGCTTCGGGGCTGGCAACCGAAACTTGGTTTAGAAGACCTGCCTCAAGGGGCTGTTCTGGGCACCAGCAGCACACGCCGGCAGGCCCAGATCAAGGCTTTGCGTCCCGACGTACACGTGGCGGAACTGCGGGGAAATGTGCCCACCCGGTTGGAGAAACTTGCCACGCGGGACCAACTGGATGCAATCGTGCTTGCTCTTGCTGGACTTTCACGACTGAATTTTCAAATCAGCCCTGACGGCCGGTTGTCGGGCGACGCGGTACCTGAAGGCTTGTTAGCCACGGTTCTTCCTCTCGAGGTCATGTTGCCATGCGTGGGGCAAGGCGCCATCGGCATTGAAATCCGGTCCGATGACGAACGGCTTGAAACTCTTTGTGTGCGGCTCAATCATTACAACACGTTTCAAGCTGTCACGGCTGAACGGGCTTTCCTTCGAGCAATGGGCGGGGGCTGTCAAAGTCCGGTGGCCGCTTACGCAGAAGCACATGAGGATCGACTTCATCTTCGAGCTGTGGTGTATTCCCAACGGCTTCAGCGTGCGGAGGCCATCGGTTCCATCAAGCACCCAGTGGAGCTCGGCGAACGTGTAGCGGCCCGGCTCAAGCACCCCGGTTAAAGCCAGATTTTGCGTTGCGCCAGAGAGACGGTTTTCACCCGGTCGTCATTCAGTTAAAGGGCTTGCCCTGCTGGCCCGATCACGATTGGCGCGCTCAACCCCCGGCTCAACCCCTCCTGTCTCCCACACCCCAAACCCGCCCAGCCGGCCCCATCGCATCGCAGTCCCACAACCTCAATCTCAATCGGTTAATCCCTTCCCACCAGTACAGGACCTTGCCCCGCAAGCGCACATCCCCCACACCAAGCCGTAACAGCCACTGCCGCCTGCCCCCCGCAGCAGGCAGGCCGCTCAGGCTGCTCCCCAACAACGCCAGCACGGTGCGATAGAGACCCCCGGCGCTAGACGAGGTCTCGCTCACAGGCATGTCTTCCTGCACCCGGCCTCCAAACTGGATCTGCCCCAGAAACTTGGCCGCCACCAAGCAGACGCCCAGCCTGCCGCCGGCAGGCGCCCCAAGCGACAACGACACTCATCAGCCAACGGGATTCAAACCCAGCCAACCTAATCAGTCCGCCTACCGTTTGAGCGGTGCTTCACTCTTCTTGCTCCTTTCGGTTTGCTTGGCCCCAGCACACTGAGGCTCGTCCTGCTTCATCGGCAACCCCATTGCAAAACATGGGTTAAACCAATCCTTACAGTCGGCGCCTGGGACGCACGCAACTGGCCGAATCCGGGTCGAAGCATGACCAGTCAGTTTCCACGGACGCGATTCCGCGGCGACAAGCCAAATGTGCCGGAGCGCCACCGTCCCTCTTGACGACTTCTGACGCAAGCCAGCCCCAAAGCTTCGAAAGCCGCTTGGACTGCCTCAAATTCTCGAGCCAAGATGCCCGCCAGCACCAGCCATCCGCCAGCGCCCAGCCGTCCGACCAACTGTTCCCTGGCTGCAACCAGGACCGAGGCACTGACATTCGCGCAAATCACAGCAAACCGTCGGCCGCACCGGGGCATCTGCAGGAGATTCCGCTGCGTTACACGGACCCGGTCGGACACGCCGTTGGCCAGTGCATTGGCGCGTGCAGTCTCCACGGCAGCGGGATCGTAATCCAAGGCTTCCACAGGAGCATAACCAAGCTTGGCTGCTGCCACCGCCAAAATGCCAGAACCGGTTCCTGCGTCTAAAAACGACTGTGCGTTCTTGGGCTGCCGTAATCGCACCAGCTCTTCCAAACAGTACAATGTGGTGGGATGATGCCCAGTACCGAAACTCAATCCCGGATCCAGCACGACCTCCACTTCGTCCGGTCCCAAGCTGTGCGGCAGCCAACTGGGTCGAATCGTCAAACGACCAATCTTCAGCCTGCTGAAATGCTGTTTCCAACTTTCCGCCCAGTTTTCCTGCGGCAACCTGCGCCCGTGGACACGCCATCGGATTTGTCTGTCCCGGACAGATTCATCGCTTTTCAATCGTCGCTTCAGCTCTGCGCAATGTTTTTTCCACTGTGCCAGCGTCGGCACTTCCTCCAAGTATGCCACGACGCTGACTCGTGACTGGGCCGGATGATACACCACCGCTGGCGAAACCGACCAAACTTCTGCAATATGGTGAGCTACCTTTTCAGCCGCCGGGCGGGCGCATTGCACCCGGATTTCCCAAAGTGCATCCCGTATTTCCTTGAGTGAAGCCATGGACCGTATCTTGGCGTGGTTCAGACATACATCAGTCCCAGTTCGCGCAGCGACACAAAGTCGCGGGAGCGTATCTCCGACGCGCGCCCCACGATGACATGATCCAATAATTCGATGCGCAGCAACTGTCCGGCTCGAACCAGGTCCCGCGTCACACGCACATCGGACTCTGATGGTGTGGGATCCCCACTTGGATGATTGTGAACCAGCACCAGTGCCGCTGCATTGGCTACGATGGCCAGCCGAAACACTTCGCGAGGATGCACCAGGATCGTGTCCAAGGTCCCTTGAGAGATCTTTTCGACCTTTATGAGCCGGTGTCGGGTATTCAATAACACCACCCAGAAGGTCTCCACCGTACACAACCGCGCCTCTTCCCGGACCAATCGGGCGACCGCTTCTGGGTCCCGCAGCGGCCCGGAATCATCGATTCGTTCTTCCACCAACCGCCGAGCCAAGGCAAAGGCTGCCGCCACCGTCACTGCTTTGTCCCGCCCCACGCCTTTCACGGCCTGCAATTCTTCCACCGTGGCCTGTGCCAGGGCATGAAGTGAACCAAATCGACGCAACAGCTCATGACCAAGATCCACTGCGTTGGCGTTCCGATGGCCGGTCCGTAGCAAAATGGCCAGTAACTCTGCCGAAGTAAGTGCCTCTGCGCCTCGATGGACCAAGCGCTCACGAGGCCGCTCAGCCGGTGGTTGATCCTTCAACCGTAGATGACCTGATGCCACGGCCGGTCTTTTAGCCTGCCCGGCCTTCACCCGCACGCTTAAAAAAACTCCGTCAGGAGTCGTCGCCTTCCCCGCGGACCGGTGATGCTGGACTCCAAACTTCCGCACAAGATAGACCAAGCTCGTTCAGCACGTCAGCCACGGTCCGGAAATGGATTTTGGTAACCTCCGTGCAAACCGCAGGCCCATGCCGTTTGATCAGCGTTTTCAACGCATCGCGTGCCTGGACGCCGCTACCCCGGGGCAGCAACACGTTCCAACGCCGACTCAGTTGGGCCAGCCGATCCAAAAACGCCTCTCGAGCCAGGATGGAAGCCGCCGCCACTGCCGGATCCGCTTCAGCCCGGTGTCGCTGGATGAGTTCTAATTGGCGTCCCCGTTTCATCAGGGCGCGTGCCACCAGCCGCGGATCGGCGGCGAACTGGTCGCTGATGACCCTCACCGGAGGTGGTTGCAATTCCCTGTCACGATTTAATAGGTTTTCCAGGGCACGGGCATGGCTCCAAGCGAGCAACCGATTGACATTTCCCATTTTCTGCCAGCAACGGTTATACGCGGCGTTGCCGATTACGACCACGGTATGCACACAACCAGGCGTGTTCCGAATTTGGCGCGCCAACTCTCGTAACGCTGCTTCGCTTCCAACCCGCTTGCTATCCCGAATAAAACTTTGCTGCCATGCACGAACGATGGATTCATTTACATACACCGCCGCCACACACAAGGGACCAAACAAATCACCTTTGCCAGACTCGTCGATACCCACCCGCGGCAACTTCAGCTCGGGTTGCAGGTCCAGCTCATACCCCAGCCGGGCTTCCTTCAAAATCTCCGGCTCCAACACAAACTGCACGAAATCCCGGGTGCCCTTACCCTGGATCACCGTCTTGCCACTCTGGTAACAGATGACGTTGACCTGCTGACCAAAGGCCCCAAACCGCGCGTGGGGCACTTCTCGGAATTCAAAACCGTGCGCGCGACAGTATTGTTCCAGCGCCTCTGCCTGTGCCTCGTTCAGCTCCACCGTGTAATGGCTCAAAGTGCGGTCCATGCTGGCGCACCCTACCGCCACGGCCTAAGCTGCGGCAAGTCTATGGCGCCCACGTACTGCTGCGTACCCAAGTCCGTCGCTCGCGCCACGGTGTGTGCCCTGCTCTCCTGGTTTGGCCGTGAGGCACGCGACCTGCCATGGCGCCGGACCCACGATCCTTACGCCATCTGGGTTGCCGAAGTCATGCTCCAACAAACTCGTGTCAAAACCGTCGTGTCATATTGGCAGCGTTGGATGCAGCATTTGCCTGATGTGACGGCACTGGCGCATGCCCGACCTGAGTTTCTTAGGAAACTTTGGGAAGGACTCGGCTATTACCGCCGGGTAGAACTTTTGCAGAGAGCCGCACGAATTATCGTAAAACAATATCACGGGAGATTTCCGCGCCAGTGGGACGAGATCCTGGCATTGCCCGGAGTGGGTCGGTACACCGCCGGGGCCATCTCCAGCATTGCCTACAACCTGGCTGTGCCCGCTGTGGACGGCAACGTAAGCCGGGTCTTGAGGCGATGGCTCGGGCGACCGCTCGGCAAGCAGGATGCACTGGCATGGGCTGTGGCCGAACGATGGGTGAAGCTAGCTGCCCGTTGTCCGCCTGTTCGACTCCTCCGCTTAAGTCCATCCGGTCAGCCTGCCGACGCCCCCGTTTGTCCGCCGTGCTCGGCTTTCAACCAGGCCTTGATGGAGCTCGGTGCGACGGTGTGCCTGCCTTTTAAACCGCTCTGCACAGTTTGCCCAATCCAGCAACACTGCGCCTATGCCCGTTCGCCCGCAACCTGTGCAGGGGCCCCACAGCGGCGGCCATCCAGCATCAAGCGACGATTGGTCGTGTGGGTGGTCCAACGGCGCGGACGCTATCTGGTTCGGCAGCGCTCATTGCAGGAATGCAACGGCGGGTTTTGGGAACTGCCCACTTTTGAGATCCCCGAGGAAACAAGCGATGCATTGGCACCTTCGACCTGCAAATGGTTCGAGCCTCTCAAAGCAAAACCCCTGTATCAACTGACGCATCACATTACTCGGTACCGCTACCACGTGCAGGTCTACCCCGCCAAACTCAAGGGCAATTGGCCGGCCGGACGGTGGCTCACAACCGCCCAACTCGCTGCACGACCGATGACACGGCTCTCGCGCAAAGTGCTCGATCGGCTCCTCACCGGTCGAGGTCCAGCCTGATGGAAGGCCTCAGACGAGGCGGAAACCATGAAAAAGCCTGCTCTAAAGGGCACAACTTTGCTAATTAAGCCCTGATGACGATCATCACCGATGAACGCTGCACAGGCTACCACGCGCCGGGCCATCCGGAGCGACCCTTACGGATTTTGGCTACGCTGGATCGGCTTCGGAAACAAAACGAGTTGGCCCTGAACTGGCTGGATCCTGGGGAAGTGAGCGAACAAGACCTCCTTCGCGCCCACACGGTCGCGCATCTGCAGCGTCTGGAAGAACCTCGTGACTTTGACATGGACACAGCTTGGTTGCCCGACATTGCCACGCATGCACGAAGATCGGCCGCCGCTGCCTTGACGGCTATGCGTCTGGCGCTCCAAGGGACACCGTCTTTCAGTCTCATGCGTCCGCCAGGACACCACGCAACGCGGCATCGGGCCATGGGGTTTTGCTATCTCAACAATGCGGCCATTGCCGCCCTGGCTGCGCGCGCATCCGGTTTGGAGCGCGTAGCTGTGTTCGATTTTGACGTCCACCATGGCAACGGTACTGAGGACATTGTGCTCGACCAACCGGGGTTGCTGTACGTGTCCGTCCATCAACATCCGTGTTATCCCGGCACAGGGACCGAACATCGTGGCTCCAACAGTCGCAATTATCCGGTACCTCCCTCAACTCCGGCCCCACAATATCGCGCCGTGCTCCAAAGGGCGGTCAGCGACCTGGAGCGATTCCGACCAGATCTGCTGATCGTCTCGGCTGGCTTCGATGCGTACGTGCGGGACCCTTTGGCCCAACAGTTGCTCGACGTAGAGGACTTTCACTGGCTGGGCCAGCAAATTAGAAGTCTCCAGCGGCCCACTGTCAGCATCTTGGAAGGCGGCTATAGCCGCGATCTGCCAGAATTGATTTTCGCCTACCTCAAGGGCCTGGCCGGTACCTAAATCGGCGTTGCCCCGTGCCCATGACGGCCGGCGCGCTGCGCGGCTTCGTTCCAAGGCCGTTTTCACAGTACCGGCCCTGTTCTTGCGTGACGGTCGAATTTTGCCGCGCCACCGGCCGTGCTCCCTCGTGTCGGGTCGCTTCCTGCCTTTTGCCTTCCCCCAGCCAGGACAGCCCGCTAAGGTTTCGTGTGGAACCAGACTCAACCGCGACCACGAATGTATGAAAACTCATACCTACCGCTTCTGTTTCGGCCCTTGGAACATCAGCGAAGGTCAGGATCCCTACGGCCCTCCGGTGCGAAGTCCGAAAACCCTGGAGTGGAAAATGCAGGCCCTTAAGCGCATGGGGTTTGATGCCATGATGTTCCACGATGATGATGCTGTACCGGAGATTGACCAGAAGCCCGAGACGCAAGTTCGGAAGGAAGCTCGCGAACTCAGGTGCAAACTCGGTGATGCCGGTATTGCTGTTGAAATGGTGGCGCCTCGCCTGTGGTTTGATCCCCGGACCGTGGACGGGGCCTTTACCAGCAACGATTCAAAATGCCGAACCTACGCCATCGAGCGATCCCTCCGCTGCATTGATCTGGCTCGCGAACTGGGCACCGACCTTGTCGTGTTATGGCTGGCTCGCGAAGGCACATACCTGCGCGAATCCAAAAACGCCCGCCGTTGCGTGGACCTCTTGGTGGAGGCTCTAAACCGCATGCTGGCCCATGACTCGAAGATCCGCATTGCAATCGAGCCCAAGCCCAACGAGCCGATGGACCAGGCCTACATTCCCACGATCGGGCATGCGATCGCCCTGGCTTCCCTAACGGCGGATCCCTCGCGGGTCGGTTGCCTTATGGAATCAGCGCACGCCATCCTGGCCGGACTCGACCCCGCAGATGAGATCGATTTTGCCTGCGCTTTCGGCAAGCTCTGGTCCATTGACCTGAACGACCAAAACGGGCTTAAATTTGATCAAGACAAACCGTTTGGCAGTGCCAATTTGCGAGTGGCCTTCAACCAGGTCCGTGCTTTGGAGCGCAACCGTTACGGTTAAAAAGGGGAACATGTCTGCTTTGATGTCCACCCCTTCCGGCCTACACGCGAAGAGCATTGGTTGGCCCATTTGGAAAATAGCCGCCGCACCTTCCTTCTGCTCGTGGAAAAGGTGCGGTCCTTTGACGAAGAAACCGCGCAAGCTTTGATTCGCCAACGAAATTATGCCGCTTTGGACCAAATGGTCCTCGAACATCTCTTAGGTAGCGATCGCACGACGGCTTGCTAAATCGCCACCCAGTTCAAGATCCCTTGCACAATTACGACACGCGTTCTCTTCCTCTGTCCGCTGCAGATTTCGCCGGCCCGGGTGTGGACCGTTCGCGCTGGCCTGACACAGTCTCCAAAGCCCGTCCCCCAAAGCCAGCACACCCACCGCCGGAGCTTAGCCCCAAATAGGGCAGGAATCCACAAAAGCGGCCG
>JANWVC010000017.1 GCA_025057755.1 Limisphaera sp.
CCCCGATGGTGGACATGTGCAGATAGGATTCATCCAATGGCGCATTTGGCCCGTCAGGTGACTGGCAACTGAACCTCAATTCCTGCACAACCCGTTGATGGTCCGGGTAATAGGACATGTCCCTGAGCGCTGGTTCACCGGGATCGCCAAACCACGGATTCGGCAACCCCCACGAGGGATCCGTTCCCACAGCCAGTTCGGCTGCATTGTTCTGGCCATCCCCGTCGGAATCAGTATTCGAGGCGGGGGCGGGAACGCCGGACACTTTTACGACGAAGCTACGCGGCTGCGTGAGGCGTTACATCAACCGGCTCAAGCTCGCTGTGCAGGCGGGTGACCACCAAACTCAGGGCAAGCGAGAAGGCGTGGCACAGGTGTTGGTGAATCTTGCAGAGGACCTCCAGGCATTGATGCCACAATGCAATGAAACGGCGGTCAAGACAGCGATGGAAGAAGCGGCGAATGAAGCAGAGGCCAAAGAAAACCAGGCACGCGGACAGCCAAAGCAAAGCGGTGGCTGCTGGCACAACGATTTCTCCGATTCCGCGCTCGGTAGCGTTATAAGCAAACTGGAGGCAATCGCCAAGCAGGTTGGGTTGGCCAACGAAGATGCCGCTTCTGAGGATGCGCCCCGACCTTTTTCCGTGCGCGAACTGCCCGCGTTTGTCGAGGCACTCGCCGCAGATGTTTCTGGCCGCGACATGGCTCAGTTCGTAGATTCTCTCAATTTGCGGATCCGCGGTCTGTTTGCTGGCGGCCCTCTCTCGTCAATTCTCGACCCCGACAACACCTCCAAGATCACCCTCGACCAATGGCTAAAGGATTATGTTGGGGAAAACCAAGCCACGAACGGCCCGCTGGCCGTTCTTGATCTTTCGCTCGTTCCCTCCGAGGTCATCCACATCGTCATCGCCGTGCTGGCCCGCATGGTGTTTGAAGCGGTGCAGCGCCATCGCCGCTTGTATGGCACAGCCCTGCCCACCGTGCTCGTCTTGGAAGAGGCCCATACATTCGTTCATCGCGACCTGCGGAGCGACAGTGCCCCTGCAGCGGGCCGGGTTTGCTGCCGCGTCTTTGAGCGGATCGCCCGCGAAGGCCGGAAGTTTGGTCTGGGCCTGGTTCTGGCGTCGCAGCGGCCTTCGGAGATGTCAGAGACCGTGCTCGCGCAGTGCAACACCTTCCTCCTGCACCGCTTGGTGAACGACCGCGACCAGGAACTGGTGCGCCGCCTTGTGCCCGAAGGTCACGGCGACCTGCTGCGTGAACTGCCCAGCTTGCCCTCGCGCCGCGCCATTCTCCTCGGCTGGGCCGCGCCCGCGCCGGTTCTGATCGAGGTGAGGGAATTGCCCGAAGCGGAGAGGCCGCACTCTCCCGACCCCGAGTTCTGGAATGTATGGACCGGCACAAGGTCCTGTGACGTGGATTGGGCCAGAATTGCGAATGAATGGCAGGGTAATGGTCCCCGTTCAGTTGAACCTTCTGGCCAGCAGCCTGCGGGAAAAGATGCGACAAGCGCATAAAGTCCCCGCAATTGGTGGCGTGGGTTTCTCATCGGCACGCGGGTTTCAACTCGGAAGGGAACTGCAGCCGCAGCCGGAAAAAACCGGGAATCAACGTCAGCGCGAACAACGTCGGATCATGATGCCCCAGCAGGGGCGGCAGCACAGCAGCGCCGTGGCCGGGCCGACGATTGCCCCAGCCTGCACAGCATCCGCTCGAAGCCAAAGGCGGGTCTCATACCCGACCTGACCGACCTGGCCAACAACGCCCTGCGCACCGGCATGCGCTCCCGCGGCCCAACCCGACCCATCCATGACCGTGGGGGACAAAACCGCTCGGAATCAAAGTCGGAGCGACCTGATTGAACCGGTTGCTTGAGGACGACATCAGCCCGATGCCCGGCACCGTCCCATTGAGCCGACGTGGCGATGGTCATCGAGGCGGGTTGGGCTTGCATCCTCCCCGGCCGATTACTTCGGCGGATGTTCGGGGCGGGTGGATTCAAGCGCCCGCGCCCACGCCGCGCTGATACCACGCGCGCGTGGCGTTGCAGGCCCGGCAGACCGAGAGCATCACCGGCACTTCCACCAGCACGCCCACCACGCACGCCAGCGCGGCGGGCGATCCCGGCCCGAACAGCGTGATGGCAACCGCCACGGCCAGTTCGAAAAAGTTGCTCGCGCCGATGAGCGCGCCCGGCGCGGCCACGTTGTGCGGCACGCGGAACAGCCGCATCAGCCCGTAGGCCAGGCTTGCATTGAAATAGACCTGGACCAGGATCGGCACGGCCAGCAGCAAAACCGCGAACCAGCGCGTGGTCAGGTTCTCCGCCTGGAAGGCGAAGATCAGCACCAGCGTGGCCAGCAACGCCACGACCGTGACGGGATGAAACCGCGGCAGGAAGTTTTTCTCGAACCATGCCCGGCCGCGTGACCGGATCAGGAGCGTGCGCGTGAGCCAGCCCGCGGCCAGCGGAATGACGATGAACACCACCACCGAGGTGATGAGCACTTTCGAAGGCACGATCACGTTGGCCACGCCGCACAGGAACATCACGAGGGGCGCGAAGGCAAAGAGCATGATCAGGTCGTTGAGCGCCACCTGCACCAGCGTGTAGGCCGGGTCGCCCTCGGTCAGGTAGCTCCACACGAACACCATGGCCGTGCACGGTGCGGCGGCCAGGATGATCAGGCCAGCGGTGTAGTGGCGCGCCGTTTCGGCATCCACCCATGCGGCGAACACGTGCTGCAAAAACAGCCACGCGAAAAACGCCATGCTGAACGGTTTGACCAGCCAGTTGACGAACAGCGTCACCAGCAGGCCCCTGGGCCGCCGGGTCACTCCCGCGAGCGCCCCGAAATCCACCTTGAGCATCATCGGGTAGATCATCAGCCAAATGAGCACGGCGATGGGGATGTTGACCTGCGAACCCTGAGCGAATTCGAGCCGGCTCAACGCGGCTACGGCGTCGGGCAGCGCCTTGCCCAGCAGCACGCCCGCCACCATGCAGGCCAGCACCCAGAGCGTGAGATAACGCTCGAAGAAATTCAGCCGCTTCGGCGGCGCAATTTGTGTCGGAGGGACGGAGGCGGTGGTCGCAACGCTGTCGTTCATGCGGGGAATCGGTGAGTTGCGCTAGAGAAAGCTCAAATTGGTTCACCGCCTCCGTCGCCGACGGCCGGTTTGCGTGCGGTGATTTCGAGGCTGGTGATGAAATCGCCGGGCTTTGTTCCCGATGGCAGGTGAGCCAGGATTTCCCGATAGAGCGGGTCTTGCCACTCGGTCATGCCGTCCACGTATTCGGGCCGCGACCGGAGTTGAATGTCCACCAGCCCGGCATCGCGGGCCATGCGCTCGGTCTCGGTAACCAGCACCGCACCGGCTATGCAACCCACCAAAGCCTGCACGCTCTGAACAATGGCCGGGGGCAGCGGTTGCAACAGCGCCAGGTCGCTCACGGCCACGCGCCCGCCGGGTTTGAGCACACGGGCGATCTCGCGCCAGACCCGGGGCTTGTCGGGCGAGAGATTGAGGACGCAGTTGGAAATCACCACGTCCACGCTCGCGTCAGCCACGGGCAGGTGTTCGATCTCGCCCGGGCGGAACTCGACGTTGTCCCAGCCGGTTTGCTCGCGGTATCGGAGGGCGTTGCGACGCGCCCGCGCGATCATCTCGGGGGTCATGTCCACGCCGATCGCGCGGCCGGTGGGACCAATCCTGCGGGCGGCGAGAAACACGTCGAAGCCCGCGCCGCTGCCCAGATCAAGCACGACCTCGCCGGGCCGGAGCGCGGCGAGTGCGTTGGGGTTGCCGCAGAACAGGCCCAGGTTCGCGCCTTCGGGCAGCGCGGACAGTTCGTCCGGCGAATAACCGATGCGTTGGGCCAGCGCATCGGCGGTGGGCGCGCCGACGCAGCAGGGTGACACGGGTCCGCAACACGAGCCGCCCTCGCGGGCGATTGCACTGTATCTGGCGCGGACTTGTTCACGAATCTCTCGGGCTTGCGGGTCGTTGTTCACGGGATTTGCAGGGCTTTGGAGTTGGGGCATCATTCACCCCGGGTTGTGCCCGGCACGAAGCTGATCGCGGCGGCCGGCCGCGTAGGCCTCGAAAACGCGGCGGATTTCGTCGCGCACGCGGCGGAACACTGCCAGCTTTTCGGCCTCTGTACCTATGGCTTTGGCCGGGTCTTCAAACGGCCAGTGGTGACGGTTTACTTGTCCGGGAAACGTCGGGCAGACCTGATCGGCGTTGCCGCAAACGGTGATGACGGTTTCCACCTCTCGGCTCAGGAACTCGTTCAGGTGTTTGGAGCGGTGGCCGGAAATGTCCACTCCGATTTCGCGCATGACCTCGATGGCGAGCGGGTGGACAAAGCCCGCCGGTTCGGAGCCCGCGCTGGCCACCTCCAGAAAATCGCCGGCCGCGGCGCGCAGAATGCCCTCGGCAAGGTGACTGCGGCAGGAGTTGCCGGTGCACAGAATCAACACAAGCGGTTTCATGCGCGGAGTTGTTTGCGGCACAGGTCCGAGGGATCGCAACGTCGGATGGCGTCAAGCCGTTTGCGGTCGGCGAGCGCCTGGGGCGAGCAACCCAGGGTTTTGACGACCCAGTCCAGCGCCTCGCGCACGGCCACGGGCGCGTCTCGGTGCGGCAGCGCGTAATAAACCCAGCGCCCGTCCTTGCGCTGGGTGACCAGCCCGGCCTGATGCAGGATGGCCAGGTGCTTGGAAACGGTCGAAGGGGCAAGCTTGAGCAAGGCGGTAATCTGGCAAACACAGAGTTCCCCGTCGCGCAACGCCAGCAGCGCCCGGACCCGCGCCGGGTCAGCCAGCGCACGCGTGATCTGGACAAACTCTCGCAGCACACAATGATATTTTGCCAATTATCGAAATATGTCAAGCGGCATGCGGCGGTAATTCTGGGCCAGAGCCGAAACCGGGGACCGATGGTGGGACCAGTGTATGAAACGCAGCCCCAGTGGGAGTTGGCCGGCCGTTGTCTGAAGCCGGACGAGGACTCGGGTTGGAACATCGTTTAGAAGCAGAGAGACGTTTCCCGATGAATCCAACAGGGTTCGAATCGAGGATATCGTTGGTTCGGCGTGCGGTGGAAGTACGGTGGAGGACCTCTGGAAGATTGGTGCTGCACGGTCATGTCGGGTTTGAAGAGCCGGTCCTGCACGCACCAGAATGTACCAACAGGCGTGGGACGATTCAGCGTGGACGACTGTGGATCGGCCTGGGCCCGGCGCGCAACTCCGCCTGAGGGAGGGCAAACGCCTTGCATGGATGCAATCGATTGCGGGGGAGTGGGCTCTCCGGCCTGGAGGCAGAAGACGCTGTTGGGACTAACCCGGCTGAGATGTACGGGAGCTTCGGGACAGAGCTGCCTGGATTGTCAAAACGCGAAGTCGGGTGCAGTGGATCGGCTGAGGATGGGTGGCTTGAAGAAAGCAGCTTTTGGGCCCATGGTTGGCCCGGGATTCCCGTTCCATATCGGAGGGGCTTCTGTGGCGGTTCAGGGCGTGGCTAAAGAGACCGGCTTGGCTCAGCTTTCGGACTTTTGCGAGGGCTTGCTTCACTTGTGCAGACGTGGGGATCGGTGCTGGAGGCTTGCGCCGTGCGTGGGCCACGGTATGTTCGTCAACTGTGAGCATGAATCAAGTTGACGTCGGTCGATCGGCCCGCATTGCGGAGCTGGGGCGCCGGGTTTTAGCCGGGGGGGACATTACACGGGAAGAGGCGCTGGAGTTGTTTCATTTAGAAACCAGTGCGGATATCTACGATTTGATGGCCTGGGCAAATCGGATTCGGGAGCGGTTTAAGGGGAATCGGGTGCATTTGTGTTCGATCGTGAATGTGAAAGCAGGCGGGTGCCCGGAGAATTGCCGCTTTTGCGCACAATCGGCGTTGTATCAGACCGGTGCGCCCCGGTACGGGCTGTTGCCGGTGGATGAGGTCCTCGCGGCAGCGGAGGAGGCGGGCCGAAATGGTGCGGTGGGGTTCGGACTGGTTGCAGCCTGGCGCGGGTTGGAAGAAGGGCCGGTCCTGGACGCGTTGTGTGAGCAGTTTCGGGCTTTGAAGGCCCAGGGGCGGGTGCGGCCGGACGCGTCGCTCGGGATCATCAAGAGCGCCGCAGTGGCAAAGAAGCTCAAGGAGGCGGGCTGTGAATGTTATAATCACAATCTGGAGACTTCGCGTCGGTTTTTCCCTGAAGTGTGCACCACGCACACCTATGAAGAACGGGTTCAGACGCTGCGTTACCTGAAGCAGGCGGGGATTCGTATTTGCTCCGGCGGGATTATCGGGATGGGGGAGACGCGCGAGGATCGTTGTGACCTGGCGTTTGCGCTGAAGGAACTTGGTGCGAATATCGTGCCGATAAACATTTTGAATCCGATTCCCGGTACACCTTTTGCGAACCGGCCGCCATTACCCCCTTTGGAGATTTTGCAGACGATAGCGTGTTTCCGGTTTATTTTGCCGCGACAGGAGATCATGGTGGCCGGAGGTCGAGCCGTGAATCTCCGCGATTTGCAGAGTCTTTGTTTCATGGCTGGCGCCAGTGCCTTGATGATTGGGAATTACCTGACCACGTTGAATCGTCCAGTGGAGCAGGATCTGCAGATGATTCGGGATTTGGGGTTGGATCCACATTGGACGGAAGATGATCAGTTTCGCGGCTGTGGAGCGGAGGCCGGGGGCGATGTGGAAACGCGTCAGCCGTCGGGCCGTGCGCCGGTGTCGGCGCCTGGAGGGTGAGCTACGTTTTCTTCGGAGTTGTGGGGGCGGGTTAGGATCTATTGTGTGCGATCCAAAATGGATGGAACGGCGATTTCGCAATCGGGGTGGGTATTTAGGAGAAAGGATTGACCTTCAGGAAGTTTGGGCAGGGTGCGAAGGGGCCGGTCGGAAACACGGTTGGCGGCAAGAGACCATCCCTGTGGATGGGCGATTGTCTTTGCTGGCTTGGATCCGGAGTCAGGGTGTGAGTGGTGACGTCAGCCGTCTTCGGCGGGTATATATCAGCGCGGGCATTCACGGTGATGAACCGGCCGGGCCGGTTGCGGCGTGGCGGCTGATGGAAAGGAACCGATGGCCGGAGGGTTTGGACCTCTGGGTCGTGCCGTGTTTGAATCCGATGGGCCTCGCGCAAAATCGGCGCGAGGGACCGGATGGGTTCGACTTGAATCGGGATTATCGACATTTGCGAAGTCCGGAAGTTCGGGCCCATGTGGCCTGGTTAGAACGGCAACCGGACTTTGGAGTAAGCTTTTGTTTGCATGAGGACTGGGAGGCGGCGGGGTTTTATTTGTATGAGCTGAATCCTCATGGCATGCCTTCGGTGGCAGAAACCCTCCTGGAGACCGTGGCGCAGGTTTGCCCGCTGGATTTGTCACCAATGATTGAAGGACGACCGGCGCAAGGTGGATTGATCCGACCGGTCGTAGATCCGGAATTGCGTCCAGAGTGGCCGGAAGCGTTTTGGTTGGTGTACCGAGGGCGCGCCATGGTGTCGTACACGCTGGAAGCGCCTTCGGATTACCCCTTAGAAGTGCGAGTGCGTGCATTAGTGACGGGGATGGAGGCGGCTTTGCAGGCTTGGTGGGTTAGGCTGAGCGACATGGTTAAACCCTGATCAAGGAGGCTGCGATCAGTCAGGAGTGGTTCCAAGGGCGCCCGTGGGGATTGCATCGCGGCGTTTGAGCCAGGCTTGGCCCAATTGGCGGAGTGTTGTGGTTTTGAGGACTTTTTCAGCCATGGGGAATAGAATGCGTTCTTCGTGATCGAAGTGTTTGCGCGAGTAGGTTACGGCGTGCTGGAGGAGTCGGCGCGCTTCGGGCAGCGTTCGGGCCTTGCGCACACGCTGGAGATTGATGTCCACTTCTTGATGTTCGTGTTCGAAAGTGTCGCGTTGACCAATTTGTTCCAAGCAATGTTCCAAGGGGGCCAGCAGCAGATCGTCCTCGGTGCGTGAGTGGCCTTGGAGGAGATCTTCCAGTAACGCAGCCAGGGCGCGGACTTCAGCCAAGCTTTTCAGTTGGGGCAGGGCCTTCTCGATATGATCGAAGATGTTGTGGAAGACGACGTGTTCGGCGAGCAAGATGTCGGTAATTTTCATTGGTCGGACTTTGGTTCAGACACATTCAAGTTAAGCATGGGAAGGGGTTCCACTCAAGTTGGTCCAAGAGAGTCCTGCACGGCGCCACATGCGCAAACCGGATTTCGATCGCCGTGAACATTGTCCACGCGGGCCACGGCGGGCCACCACTTTTGTTGGCGCAGGCGGCTGACCGGGTAGGCAGCTTGCTGGCGGCTGTATGGGTGCGGCCAATCATCGGCGGCGACCATATCGGCCGTGTGGGGCGCATTCTTGAGCGGATTGTCTTTGGGATCCATGGCGCCGGATTCGATCTTCTGGATCTCTTTGTAGATAGCCTCCATGGCCTCGCAAAACCTGTCCAGCTCGGCTTTGGACTCGCTTTCGGTTGGTTCGACCATTAAGGTACCGGCTACTGGCCATGATAGAGTGGGGGCGTGAAAACCGTAGTCCATCAGTCGCTTGGCAACATCCTCAGCAGTGACGTGTGCGTACGGGCGCAGGTCTAAAATGCATTCGTGCGCCACGAGATTGCCGGGGCCTTTGTATAGCGTGGGGAAGTAAGGTTCCAGCCGGCGCGAGACGTAGTTGGCATTGAGAATGGCCGTTTGAGTGGCGCGTCGGAGGCCATCCGGTCCCATCAAGGCGATGTAGGCCCATGAGATTAACAAAATTCCGGCGCTACCCCATGGGGCAGCCGAGACCGGGCCGACTGCATGCGCTGGTTGTTGGTGATCAGGCAACTCGGGATGACCTGGAAGGAATTCGCGGAGAAAATCTGCCACGGCGACGGGGCCCGCCCCTGGCCCACCGCCGCCGTGGGGGATGGCGAAAGTTTTGTGCAGATTCAGGTGGCATACATCCGCGCCGAGATCAGCAGGGCGGGTCAACCCAACCAGGGCGTTTAGGTTCGCGCCGTCCATATAGACCAAGCCTCCGTGGTCATGAATGATGCGGCAGAGATCTCGGATGGTGGGCTCGAACACGCCGTGCGTGGACGGGTAAGTAATCATGAGGCATGCCAATTGATCTCGGTAAGCTGCTGCTTTGGCCTTGAGATCCTCAACATCGACGTTGCCGCGACGATCACAGGCCACAGCCACAACTTTGAGTCCGGCCATGGTGGCGCTGGCGGGGTTGGTACCGTGAGCGGAGGTGGGGATCAGGCAGATATCGCGGTGAGATTCGCCCCGATGGGCATGCCAGGCGCGGATAATCAGCAGACCGGCGTATTCGCCCTGTGATCCTGCGTTGGGTTGAAACGAAATCGCTGGGAAACCGGTGATTTCGCACAACCAGGCTTTCAGTTCCATCATAAGCTCGTGATAGCCCCGGGCCTGCTCGAGGGGGACAAATGGATGCACATTGGCCCATTCAGGCCAGGTCACGGCCGTTAGGGCGGCGGTGGGGTTGAGTTTCATGGTGCAGGAGCCCAGCGGGATCATCGTCTGGCACAGCGTCAGGTCTCGCGCTTCGAGTCGCTTCAGGTAGCGAAGCAATTCGGTTTCGGAATGGTAGGAATGAAAGACGGGGTGCTGCAAATAATCGGTCGAACGCAGACGCGTTTCATCTGGCGCCTCGCAGAGAGCGGTAAACCGGAACGGGACCGGGCGATCCTCATGAAAAACCTGCCAGATTTCCTCGACATCCTCGGGGGTTGTAGTCTCGTCCAATGAGATTCCGATGGTTTGAGCGTCAACAGACCGGAAGTTCATGCGATGCTGCCGGGCGCGCTGGTGAATGCGAGAAGCTTGGTCTGGGGTGGTCCTGATGGTGATCGTATCGAAAAATGGCAAGGGCGGTTCGGTCGTGGACTTGTCTCGGCAATCCGGCGAGGGCGAGACCTCGTACTCAAGGTGCTGGAGTCCGCGTGCCAAGGTCCGCGTCAAGGTGTGAATCCGCAAAGCCATTCGCCGAAGCCCGTGCGGTCCGTGATAGACCGCATATGCCATGGCGACAATGGCGAGCAAGGCTTGGGCTGTGCAGATATTGCTGGTGGCTTTTTCGCGTCGGATGTGCTGTTCTCGGGTGCCCAATGCCAGTCGCAGTGCGGGTTGGCCGCGAGCATCGCGCGAGATGCCCACCAGGCGGCCGGGCATTTGGCGTTTGAATGCATCTCGCGTGGCCAGGAATGCGGCATGCGGGCCCCCGTAAAACAACGGCACGCCAAACCGCTGGGTTGAGCCGACGGCCACATCCGCCCCCCATGATCCGGGTGGAGGCAGCAGCGTCAGTGCAAGTAGGTCTGTCGCAACCACCACCAAGCCGCCCACGTCATGCACCTTCTGGACCCAGTCGCGGTAATCATGAACAGCGCCATTTGTGGTGGGAAACTGAACGAGGGCACCGAAAAAGGAAGGGTCCAGTTGGGTCTCTGGGGCTGTGCCGCAGACCAGTTCGATGCCAAGCGCGGCTGCTCGGGTTCGGACCACAGCAATCGTTTGCGGATGACAGTCGCAAGCTACGAAGAATCGGTTGCGATTGGGGGCGCCACGGAGACGGTGGCACATCATCATGGCTTCTGCAGCGGCGGTAGCTTCATCCAACAGCGATGCATTGGCGATGTCCAACCCGGTGAGGTCACGAACCATGGTTTGAAAGTTGAGGAGGGCTTCCAAGCGGCCTTGTGAGATTTCTGATTGATAAGGGGTGTAGGCTGTGTACCAGCCGGGGTTTTCGAGAATATTCCGCTGAATAACGGGGGGCGTGATGCAGGCATAGTAGCCCTGGCCAATGTAGGAACGGAACAATTGGTTTTGTCGGCCTCGTTGGCGCAACGCCTCCAAGACCTCCCGCTCGCTCCGGGCCGGTGGTAAGCGCAGGGATTCCACCGTGCGCAAATCCGGGGGTAACGCTGTTTCGGTCATGGCGTCGAGGCTTGAAAACCCCAGCATGGCCAACATCTCGGCCACGTCATTTTCCCGGAGCCCTACATGTCGGTCCGCAAACCTCGGCGGCAGCATCCAGCTGGGCAATATGTCCGGACCGGGCCCTTGGGTTGCCTCTCGGAAACTTACGTTCTGATTCAATTGCATGTCGCGCACGGGGCGAAAGTAGAATGAGGTGCGATGGCTGCAAGCTTCCTTTGCAACATGCCCCTGTTAGCCTCAAAAGGCGTCAAGGATTCACGCGCCGGGGCTGGCGCACGACGCAGCACGGTGGACACCGGCTAGGACCGGCTATGTCTCAGCAAGTCGCTTTTGTATAAATACTTGGAATGCGCGCCCGAAGTGCTCTGGATGCACCAGAGTCTGAAATTGCCGCAACCGAGCCCGATCCCAAGGGAGCCGCCCTTGGTGGGCTTCCGCCCATTGTCGGGCCACTCGAACCAGGAAACGGGCTTGCGGCTCATGCAGCACCGTGGTCAAGCCGGCAGCCTCGCCGGTTCGCCGGAGTCCGGTAAAGATCACATGAGCGGTTAGGTCTTGTTGGCCGGGTTGCGCTAGTGGATCAGGCGCCAGGTGGTGGCGGTAATAGGCCCGCAATGTGCCGGCGCGACGGTGGGGTTGTAAGACTTCCTCTGCGCTCAGGCCGTAGTCGAAGGTTAGCAACCATCCTTCGGCCAGACTTTGCGCGGCCCGGGCCCACCAATCCAACGCCGAGGGGCTGAGGTCCAAGGTGAATCCTTCCGGTAAGACAGCGCGGAGCGCGGGAGGCACTTCGATGCCGAATTTATCCAGCAAACCCTCTCGTTCTTGTTGGGCTTCTGGCGAGTCAGGCAACAGGATCCAAACAAACCGATGCCCATCCCAGCCGACACCCCACTCGGACCACGAGCCAATCCTAGGGTTCCAACACAAACGTCGGACGGGGAAGGCATCCAGCAGTTCGTTGGAGAAAATGGCGCCTCGAATACTCTGGGGAGATAGCGGCATCCAGGCATCTTGGTTGGCAGGACAATGCTCCGTTGGCGAGCCGGGCCATTCCACCTGATGGCGCCAGGCTTGCAGGGTGGCCATTTGCCAGGATCGACGCCGGGCTGAGGGCTCAAGAATCAGGTAGCGCAGCCGCCTGGATAAATCAGGTCGATGCGCCGCAAACCACTTAAGAACCTCGCGCGCCAGCCGACCATCATGAGCAGCGGCCTCAACGCAGAAGACCGTGCCGGCTCGCTCGGCCAATGGTTCGAGCCAGTTGGCCAGTTGGAACGCAAGTAGCTCTGCGAACAAGGGGCCGACGCTGACATTGGTGTAATAGTCGCCGTGTCGGCCGGGATTGTCCGGTTTTTGTTCATAGTATCCAGAACCCGGACAATACAATGCGCGGGCCATGAACTGGTCGAAGCGCAACCAGCCGTGGCGTTGCAGGTCCTCCAAAAGAGTGGGGACTAGCATGATCAAACGGAACGTCGTCCCGGGTCCCCATGGGGCCGGGTGTGGTTGGTCAGACGAAAATTATGGCCAAGATTGACGCCTTTTTCAATTTGATGTTCGAGCACAAGGCCTCGGACCTCCATTTATCTTCGGGCAACGTTCCGATGCTGCGCATCAACGGGGATTTAGTTCGTGTGGACCATCCGCCCTTGGATCCAGACGAACTGAAACGGATGTTGTATGAAATTACGCCGGATTACAAAATCAAGGTTTTCGAAGAAACCGGGGATGTCGATTTTGGCTACGAGATCCCCAACATTTCCCGGTTTCGTGCCAATTTTTTCATGCAGAAGAACGGCATCAGCGCCGTGTTCCGGCAAATTCCCACCCGGGTCCTGTCGTTCGAGGATTTTGAGAAAATGGATGCTCCGCTGCCGCCGGTGCTCAAAAAGTTTGCGATGTTAGAGAAAGGGCTGGTCGTGGTGACCGGTCCTACGGGATCAGGGAAGTCCACGACGCTGGCCGCCATCATTGACTATGCCAATCGGAATCGGCGGGACCATATCATCACGTTGGAAGATCCCATTGAGTTTGTGCATGAGAGCAAGAACTGCCTGGTCCAGCACCGCGAGGTGGGGGTGCATACCAAATCGTTTGCCGCTGGCTTGCGCGGTGCTTTGCGTGAGGATCCGGACATTATTTTAATCGGTGAATTGAGAGATCTGGAGACCATCGAGCTGGCGCTGATTGCCGCGGCGACGGGGCACCTGGTTTTTGGCACGCTGCATACACCGAGCGCAGCCAAAACCGTGGACCGGATTATTGACGTGTTTCCAGCCGAGCAACAGAACAAGATCCGTGCGACGTTGGCCGAGTCGTTGCGTGGCATTGTGGCGCAGAATCTGTTCAAGCGGATCGATCGGAAAGGGCGGGTCGCGGCGCTCGAGATCCTGGTCTTCACCACGGCCATTGCGAACCTGGTGCGTGAGGGCAAGACACACCAAATTCCCGGCATGATTCAGGTGGGCAAGAAGTTAGGCAACCAGCCACTGGACGATGCCATCATGGAGCATTTACGGATGAAGCGTATTTCGCCGGAAGAAGCTTACGAAAAGTGTCTGGATAAAAAGCGTTTCCGTCCTTTCCTGCCGCATCCACCGGAAGACGAGGAGGTTTGAACCATGCGCCGGCCCGAACTCGACTACATCTTGACCACCATGCTGCAGAGCCAGCCGGAAGTTTCCGATCTCCTGTTTACCGTAGGCAAACCTTTGCAAGTGGAATCCTACGGGGAACTCAAACCGGTGGAAATCGACCCGCCGCTGGGTCCGTTGACGCCGTTTCAGACGGAAATGATCGCACTAAACCTGATCGGCGACAATCCGTGGCACATTGAGGCCTTGCTGCGTCATGGCTCGTGCGACGCGGCGTACACGCTGGGCGAGCAGGCCCGATTTCGTATCAACGTGTTTTCCCAGCGGGGGCACTACTCGGTGGTATTGCGCAAACTCAACACGCGGATTCCTACGCTCGATGAGCTAAGGTTTCCCGAGGTCATGAAGCGGATCCCCGAGGAAAAAACGGGCCTCGTATTGGTCACGGGCGCCACCGGCTCGGGTAAATCGACGACCTTGGCGGCGATTCTGAATGAGATCAATCGGACCAAACCGGTGCACATTGTCACCTTGGAAGACCCCATTGAATTTGTTCATCCGCATGACAAAGCGACCTTTAACCAGCGCGAACTGGGCACCGATTTCGATACCTACGCCAATGGTCTACGGGCCGCTCTGCGTCAGGCGCCCAAGGTCATTCTGGTAGGGGAGATGCGCGATCAAGAGACGGTGAAAATTGCTTTGAGTGCGGCCGAGACCGGGCATTTGGTGCTCAGCACGCTTCACACCATCGACGCGGGGCAAACCATCAACCGCATCCTCGGCATGTTTGAACCCGAGGAGCAAGAACAGATACGGCCCCGCCTGGCGGATGCACTGCGATGGGTGGTCAGCCAGAGGCTGGTGCCGCGTATTGGCGGCGGGCGCTATGCTTTATTGGAGATCATGGGCACCAACCTTCGGGTCCAGGAGACCATCCGCCTGGGTGAAAGCGAAGGCAAAACCTTTTACGAAATCATCGAAGCCAGCCATCCCTTCGGGTGGCGCACCTTTGATTATTCCTGCTTGGAAGCTTTTGAACAGGGTTACATTACTGAAGAAACTGCGGTCCAGTATTGTACCAAGCGGAGCGTGGTCACGCGCGGCATTGACAACATTCGTAAAGCGCGTGGAGAACCCACCACCCCTCTGACCGGATTGCGACTTAAAATGCCGCAAGAAACGGCCGTCCCCGAGGCGCCGGGCAACCGCACCTTAAAACTCAAGCTTTGAGGTCATGCGCGACACATTTGAGTTCATCAGTGCCAGTGACAAGCCGGCCTTACTGGCCTTTTCCACGCCGGAATGGTTGGAAACCGTGCGCGCTGCGCTTTTGGAATTGGGCTACAAAGTCCACACCGCGGCAACGCACGGCGACTTTCTGGTACGATTTCACCAGGTGCGGTATCAGGTGGTGGTCTTGGAAGAATTGTTTGCCGCCAACAGCCTGGCGGAAAACTTGAGCTTGCGGGCATTGCAACAGATGCCGATGAGCCAGCGGCGCCATGCAACCGTGATTCTCCTGGGTGACTCGTTCCAAACCTTCATGCCATTGCAAGCCTTTCAGCAAAGCGTCCATGCTGTGATCAACAGCGCTGAACTGTTCCTCATCCGACAGTTGATCGAGAAAGCAGTGGCGGACAAGGAACTCTTTCTGCATGCCTACCAGACAACGTTCCAGCGGGTCTTGACATCGCCGGGGGGCCGGGCAGGCTGAAAAAACGGCGCGGTGAAAGGCTCGAGTGCCACTCGACTAGACCAGGCCATGGTGGAGCGCGGACTGTGTGCCAGTCGGCAGCAGGCGCAACGGGCGATCCTGGCCGGCCGGGTTGCTGTGAATGGACAGATTGCGCGCAAGGCGTCCGACCTGGTGCGGACTTCAGATCGGATCGAGTTGCATGGGCAAGAACGCTATGTGAGTCGTGGCGGGTACAAACTCGAGGCCGCGTTGCATCAATTTCAAATTCATCCCTTCGGATGGCGAGCCATTGATCTGGGGGCGGCCACCGGCGGCTTTACAGACTGTTTGTTACAGCACGGAGTGCGCCAAGTTTATGCCGTCGATGTGGGCCGCGGATTACTGGCGTGGAAACTTCGTCAAGATCCCCGCGTCGTGGTGATGGAGGGATACAACGCCCGCTTCTTGCGACCGGAACATTTCCCTCAACCGTTTGATCCAGTGGACCTGGTGGTGGTGGATTGTTCCTTTATTTCGCTACGGTTGATTTTACCTGTTGCCGTTGCCTTGGTTCGTCTGAACGGTACAATGATTGCGCTGGTTAAACCGCAGTTTGAGGCTGGGCGGCGGGAAGCAAGCCGCGGGCAGGGGGTGATTCGTAACCCGGCCGTGCATGCGCGGGTGTTGGAAGAGTTGCGAGTTTTTGCATGCGAGTCCCTGGGCCTGCGTTGGCGCGCGGTGATGGAGTCCCCGCTGCGCGGACCGGCGGGCAACCTTGAATTTCTGGTGCATCTTGAAAGACCGTGCTGACCGAATTCGGCGGGTGGGAGTGGTGGGCAACGTGGACAAACCGGCTTGCGGCCGGGTGGTCTCCGCTGCAGCTCGTTTGATCCAATCGGCTGGCCGCTCCGTCGCCACGGACGTGGCCACGCAGCGCCTGGCCCGGATCGAAGCGCAGGTGTATGCCGATGCGCCCACCTTGGCGCAAAACGTGGACCTTGTGCTTGTCTGCGGCGGTGACGGCACCATGCTGCGCGTGGCACGTGAGATTGCCGGCCTGCCCACGCCCATGCTTGGCGTGAATATTGGCGGATTGGGTTTTTTGACGGCGGTTTCTTCGCGGCAATTGGGTGACGCCCTGGAACGCGTCTGGTCGGGACGATTCAGCTTCGAACGTCGGACGCTCTTGGAAGCCACAGCCCTCCATGGCGGTCGGCGCTGGCAGGGGCGTGCCTTGAACGACGTAGTCATCAGCCATGGCAGTGAATCCCGTCTGATTGACTTGGACGTCCTCGTGGACGGCGCGCCAGTGACCTGTTATCGGGGCGATGGGTTGGTTATTAGCACGCCCACGGGGTCAACGGCTTATTCGTTGGCAGCCGGCGGAGCCGTAGTTTTGCCCACCGCGCAAGTGATCGAGCTTACGCCTATTTGTCCCCACACATTGAGTAATCGGTCCCTGATTTTGCCGCATAACGCCAAGGTGGAGGTGCAAGTTCTGACCCGGCGACCTCTAGCGGTCTTGAGCGCAGACGGTGAAGTGGTGACCGAGTTGGAGGCCGGGGACCGCGTCCGGATCCGCCTCAGTCGGGACTGCGTGCGTTTGATGCACCTGGAAGGCAGCTCGTTTTTTGAAGCCTTGCGTTCGAAACTGCATTGGCGAGGGACCACGCTCTGAGCCATGGTTCGTCTGAAAGACATCGCAGAGCGAGCTGGCGTGTCCGTAATGACGGTCTCCAAAGCTTTGCGGAACCAGCCGGATGTAGCGGAGGCCACCCGCCAGCGGATTCACGCGCTCGCGCGCGAAATGGGATATGTGCCAGACTCCATTGCGCGGGGCTTGCGGACACGGACGACCCGCTTGTTTGGCGTGGTTGTGCCGGCTGTGACGCACCCGATTTATGCGCGGGTCCTATTGGCACTGGAGGAACGTGCCTACGAAATGGGATACGACCTTCTTTGCGCGCACACGCTGAATCTGGTAGAGCGAGAAGAGCGCGCGATCCGGCGCATGTTGTCCAGACGGGTAGAGGGTCTGTTCCTCAGCCCGGTTCACCGCATGGCCGGCGAAACCCGCATCTATGATGAATTGGCCGTCAGTGGCACGCCCGTGGTGATTTTAGGACAGCCGCCACTTTCGTCGCTTCCATTCCCAAGCGTAGCTGGAGAAGACATTGAGGGAGCCTATGAAGGCACGCGACACTTATTGGAACTGGGGCATCGCCGGATCGCGTTCCTGGCAGGTCCGGTGACGGCCCCTTGGGCGCAGGAGCGGCTGGAGGGTTATCGCCGTGCTCTCCAAGAAGCAGGGTTGAGTTTTGAGGATCGTTGGGTTTTCGCCGGCGGCTCCACCATCGAGGACGGGATTCGAGTTGCCGCGCAGTTATTGGAAGAAGCACCCGAGGTCACGGCCGTGCTCGCCTCTAACGACCTGACCGCCATCGGCTGTGGCCATTACTTATTAAACTCTGGCGTGCGGATCCCTGAGGATCTCTCTTTGGTTGGATTTGGGAACACCCTGGCAGCGACGTACTTTCGGGTGCCGTTGACCACGTTGCGGCAGCCCAAACGACGTTTGGGGAACGCGGCCATGGACCTAATGACACGAATGCTCCAAAAAGAGGCTGTCGAGTCCATGCGTTTGCCTGTGACGCTAGCCGTTCGTGCCAGCTCGGGGCCACCTCGTGGGACTGGCCCGCTTGTTTCCCGGAAGCAGGCCGCATAAGCTAAGGAAACTCGCCTGGAGCGACATCCTCGGTTGTTTTTCATTCCAAGCGGGCACTGCTCTTCCGCCGGAGGGCCTGACCGAGAGTGCCTCCCATCCCATAAGGCCCGTTATGGACAGGATGCGGCTGAGCCTGGAGGGCCTGCATTGCGGGAGTTGGAGACCCTGTCCTGGCCGAACACGCATGAATGCGTATCGCCCGTAGATTGACTGTGGGAACAACCCTCATGCGTATGTTGCAACTTCCATCGCAACTCGGCACTCAACCTCTGCGGACTGAGAAGCGGGACACGGGTTACACAGCGCGTTGAGCAGAGTCTCGATCATGGCGCAGGCGGCTTTTCGTTTAAGCCCAGGTGCTTACCTGAAAGCTGTTGGGACGCCGTCGTGTAACCAGCACTGACGCGAGCGATCCTCAGAAGGTCGTAATGGACTTTATCGCCTGTTCGTCCGATAAGCGAACCAGGGTGGTTGTGGGTGCCATCGCACTGACCGCTTGGAGGCGGCGCCTGAATCGAAGACCGATCCACGACATCCAGGGACGTTCTCTTTACCAGTGGCGTGGTGAACCAGAGAGAGTTTTCGCACCGCTTTGTCAGACTGCCGATTGAACCCGCCGGATGTTATTAACCTGCCAGACTGCCAAGGGGCGGGTAAAACAAAAGGGCGGCGAGCCCCTCAAGGCAGCCGCCCTTGTTTCGTTGAAACAATCGTCATTTTCGGACGGAGAACCGGTAAATGATGGTGTTTTTGTATTCCTGACCGGGCCGCAGCACGACGGATGGGAAGTGCGGTTTGTTGGGCGAGTCCGGGAAATGTTGTGGTTCCATGCAAAAACCTGTGCGATGGGCATAGACGATACCGTATTTGCCCCGAAGGGTGCCGTCCAAGAAATTGCCCGAATAAAACTGCAGGCCTGGTTCGGTGGAAAGCACCTCCAGGACGCGACCTGTGGTGGGTTCATACACGCGCGCGTGCAGCGCCAGCTCGTGCGGTTTTTTGTTGATCACCCAGTTGTGATCATACCCGCGTCCGTAGCGCAGCTGCTCATCGTCCTGATGAATGCGCGCGCCAATTGCAGTGGGCTTACGAAAATCAAACGGAGTGCCCTGCACTGGACGCAATTCGCCGGTGGGGATTAAGGTGGCATCGACCGGCGTGAACCGGTCGGCATGGATGTAGACAATATGGCCCAGAATGTCGCCGTGGCCCGCCAGGTTGAAGTAAGAATGCTGGGTCAGATTGACGATGGTGTCCTGATCCGTGGTTGCGCGGTAATCCAGCCGCAGGGCATTGTCGCGCGTAAGCGTATAGGTGGCGGTCACCCGCAGGTTCCCAGGGTAGCCTTCTTCTCCGTCCCGGCTCAGGTAACTCAATACCACCTGTGGGCCTTCCGGGGTAATCTCTGCCCGTTCCACTTTCCAAACCACTTTGTCAAAACCTTTGATGCCTCCGTGCAGATGGTTAGGCCCGTCATTGGTGGCAAGCTGGTAAGTGCGCCCGTTGAGGGTAAACCGGCCATTTGCAATCCGATTCCCGTATCGACCGATCAAACAGCCAAAGTAGGGTGAGGCCTTCTCGTATTCGGCCAGGGTGTCGTAACCCAGCACGACATCACCGAATTGGCCTTCACGATCCGGGACTTTCAACGACAACACGGTGCCGCCGTAATTGATGATGCGCGCCTCCACGCCGTGTGCGTTGCGCAGGGCGAAGACTTCCACGGCCTGACCGTCCCGGGTTACGCCGAAGGGCGCACGAGTCAATGACGGACGCGTGGTTGGCCCTGTGGCGCAACCAGAGAGCCACCAGGACAAGCAGAAGGCTGAACTGAGGAGGATGAGTTGCGTTTTCATGGGATTGCCAGGTGTTGCGTTGCTTTCAACTTCGAGGCGAGCCGGACCGGGCCGGTCCATGGCCTTCTTTTTGACCATAGTAGGCGTTGGGTCCATGCTTGCGGAGAAAATGTTTTTCAAGCAGGGGGCGGGCGATTGGTCTGGCCCGCGGGGCCAATCTCTCTGTTTCGCTTGCCAGTCGGGCTACAAACTCCAACACCACTGCGTTATGAACCGCCTCGTGAACGTCTCTTCCCCATGTGAACGGGCCGTGACCGGCCACGAGCACTGCCGGATGTTCCATCGGGTTGACCCCTTGGAAAGTCTCTACGATCACATGGCCGGTGTTCGCTTCGTAATCTTGTTGAATTTCCGACGGTTTCATCGCGCGCGTGCAAGGCACTTCGCCGAACCAATAGTCGGCCTGCGTAGTGCCGTAACAGGGGATGGGCCGACACGCCTGCGCCCAAGCTGTTGCATACAGGCTGTGCGTGTGCACCACGCCGCCGATCTCTGGAAAGGATCGGTACAACACCAGATGCGTAGGTGTGTCCGAGCTGGGGCGCAACCGGCTTTGTAGGGGCTCACCCGTGTCGAGTCGAACGACCACCATGTGCTCGGGCTTCATTTGGTCATACGGCACGCCGGACGGCTTGATCACAACCCAGCCCTGTTGCCGGTCCACGGCGCTGGCGTTGCCCCAGGTTTCGATGACCAATCCTTCGCGGACCAAGCGCAGGTTGGCTTCCCACACTGCCTGTTTCAATTCTGTGAGCTTCATAGTGGAACCTGCATCATGCCGACTCAACGCAGGGCAAGCACCACCACTGACCGGGGCGGTAGGTGAACGTGGAAACCCTGTTCGGTCACTCGGGCTTCATTGAACGAAGCAGGTCGGACTCGATCGGGACGTTCGAACGTGTTGTGCGCCTGTACGCTGTCAGCGGTTAGCACGCGCCCTTCGATGCGCGTTAAACGTGCGCCTTGCACCTCTGCCTCGAGCTTGGCGGCCTGGTCGGGATGCAAATTACAAAGGCTGACATGGATGACGCCCTCTGCATTGCGGGAGGCTGATACACTCAGGGCCGGAATTCGATGTGACTCGAAAGTGTAATCCGCGCAGGTCAATTCGGTAGGCAACAATGTGGCGTCATGGTGCACGGTGTACATCTCAAAGACATGATAGGTGGGGGTCAGAAGCATTCGCTCTTTGTCCGTCAGGATCATGGCCTGCAGCACATTGACAGTTTGGGCGATGTTGGCCATCCGCACGCGGTCGCAGTGACGATTGAAGATGTTTAGTGTCAAGCCGGCGATGAGTGCATCGCGCATGGAATTTTGTTGATAGAGGAAGCCCGGATTGGTGCCGGGCTCAACATCGGTCCAGATTCCCCACTCGTCCACAATCAAGCCGACTCGTTTTTGAGGATCATACTTGTCCATGATTTCGCCGTGACGGCGGACCAGTGTTTCCATTTCCAGGGCGCGTCGGAGTGCACCGTGGTATTGGTCCTCACCAAACTGAGTGGCCGATCCTTTTCGGCCCCAATTGCCGGTAGGAATGGTATAGTGATGGAGCGAAATGCCCTCCATCCAGCGACCGGCCCTTTGCATGACTACTTCCGTCCAGCGATAGTCGGCGCCGTTGGCGCCGCAGGCGATCCGACGGATGCGATGGCCACTAAAATGCTTCACGAAGGTGCTGTATTGGCGATACAGATCACTGTAATGCTCTGGGGTCATTTCACCGCCGCATCCCCAGCTTTCGTTGCCGATGCCCACCCAGGGAATGCGCCAAGGGGCATGACGTCCGTTTTTGCGACGCAGGTTGGCCAGGGTGGAGTCTGCATCGCTTGTCATGTATTCGATCCATTCCATCATTTCCTGGACAGTGCCGCTGCCGACATTGACCGCGATGTAGGGCTCCGCTCCGAGCTGTTCGCACAGATCCAGGAACTCATGTGTGCCAAAGTGGTTGTTTTCGATCACGCCGCCCCAGTGTGTGTTGATGCGCGCCGGGCGCTGAATTCGCGGGCCGATTCCATCTTTCCAGTGATACTCATCGGCAAAACAACCGCCGGGCCAACGGAGGACCGGAACTTTGATGCGACGCAACGCCTGGACGACGTCGTTGCGGATGCCACGTGTGTTGGGAATGGGGCTGTCTTCGCCTACCCAGATACCTTCATAAATGCAGCGGCCGAGGTGCTCGGCGAAGTGGCCATAGATCATCCGGCTGATGGTGAAACGGCCCTGATCGGCTCGGATCAGTAGTCGGTTGGTACTCTCCTGGGCAGCGGCTGACGATAGAGAAAGCCCCACACTCACGCTCAGGGTCGCACAGCGAAGCAAGGTGCGGAATTGCATGGCAGGTTTGAAACAATGGAGCATGGTTTGAGTCGTCACCGTGACAGTGGTTTCTGGATGGTGGATCCCCTTTAACCGGTCACGCCCCGGGCACGATTCCGGATCTCCAGCAGGGTTTTCATGACGTGATACAGGTTGCCCGACCATTCCCGCGTGCCGAATGCATCATGAAGCGTACGGTACAAGGGATAGAGCTTTTGGTAGACTTCGTGGGCAGCCGGATTCGGTCGGAAAACACGTGGCTTGAGTCCGGTCATCGCCTTTTGCGCCGAGGCGTAATCCTTGTGCACCCCAGCGACCACGGCTCCGGCCATGGCTGCGCCCAGGGCACAAGTTTGTGCCGACCGGCTGATTTTCATGGGCCGGCCGGTAACGTCGGCGTAGATCTGCATAACGAGCGGATTCTTCTCCGCAATGCCGCCGCAATTGATGATTTGTTCCACTTTGACTCCGTACTCTTCAAATCGGTTGATGATAGCAAGTGCACCGTACGCTGTGGCTTCGATCAAAGCCCGATAAATTTCCGCTGGCGTCGTGTACAAGGTCTGTCCCAGCAATAGACCTGTGAGACGCTGATCCACCAGGATGGTTCGGTTCCCGTTATTCCAATCCAAGGCCAGCAGACCGGATTCGCCCGGCTTGAGCCGAGCTGCGTCTCGGGTGAGGGCTTCGTGGGAGCCCAACTTCGATCCACCCGGCTGAAGGTAGTTGACGAACCAGTTGAAGATATCGCCCACCGCCGATTGGCCGGCTTCCAAGCCGTAGTAACCAGGGAGGATCGAGCCCGGCACAATGCCGCACAAACCCGGGATGTCTGCGAGTGGTTGATCCAAAGGCGCCACCATCATGTCGCAGGTGCTGGTACCGATGATCTTGACCAAGGTGCCTGGCTTGATCCCGCTGCCCACGGCTCCGAGATGGGCGTCAAAGGCGCCCACCGCCACAGGAATGCCGGCGCGTAAGCCGGTGCGCTTGGCCCAGGCTTGAGTGAGCGTGCCCACCGCACGATCAATCGTGTAAGCCTTGGAACGCAGCCGATGCCGTAGTTCGGCCAGCGCCGGATCCAAGCGGCCCAGAAACTCTGCATCTGGGTAACCGCCCCAGGCTTCGTTGTACATCGCCTTGTGACCGGCGGCGCAAATGCCCACGGTCAATCGGTCCGGATGTTCTGTCCCCGTGAGCGCCGCTGGGACGTAATCCGCCAGTTCGACCCAGGTGTAAGCCGCTTCGAACACCTCCGGCGCCGTGCGCAGGCAGTGCAGAATCTTGCTGAAAAACCATTCGCTGGAGTAAGTTCCCCCACACTTGGCCAAATAGTGCGGCCGGATCTCGCGCGCGAGCGCGGTGATCTGCTCGGCTTCGGCCACACTGGTGTGGTCTTTCCAAAGCCAAGCCATCGCAGCGAGGTTTTTGGCGAACTTCTTCTGGAAAGCAAGTGGTTGCCCCTCAGCATCGACCGGCAATGGCGTGCTGCCTGTTGTGTCCACGCCAATCCCGACAACCTGGTCCGGTTTGAACCCGCGAAGGTTGCGTTTGGCTTCGGACAACGCCCGTCGAATGGTGATCTCGGCACCTTTCAAGTAATCAGCGGGATGCTGTCGCGCCAGGTTCGGGTCGCGAGACAAGATCACCCCCTGGGTGCCGTGTTCATACTCCCATACGGCGGTGCCGACTTCACGACCGTTGGCCGTGTTCACGATGAGGGCGCGAACTGAATTGGTGCCGTAATCGAGGCCGATGGTGTATGTGGCGCTCATGGTGATTCCTCTGGCGGAGCAAAAGGCGTTCAGGACACCAAACCGTGTTTCAAGCCGTAAGCGATCTCGTTCCACTCCAGCTCGCGGCGGAAGGCGCGCAACTGGGTGTGCGCATCGATGACCACCAGTTCTACTTCCGACATGGCAGCGAAATCTTCCAACATTTCGGTGGTGACTGCCTGACTGAATCCGGTGTGATGGGCGCCACCGGCGTAGATCCATGCCGCAGCGGCTACGGCCAAATTGGGTTTGGGTTGCCAAACGGCCCGGGCCACTGGCAGACGGGCTAGGGGCGCCTCCGGCTCGATGACATCCACTTCGTTTACTAGTAACCGGAATCGGTTGCCCAGATCGATGATTGAGGCATTGACGGCCGGCCCGGGTGGCGCATCAAAAACGAGTCGCACTGGATCTGGCTTGCCTCCGATACTCAGCGGATGAATTTCGCAACGAGGCTTACCCTTGGCGATACTGGGGCAGATCTCCAGCATGTGCGCGCCCAGGACCGCGGGCCGCGCCGGATTCAGATGATAGGTGTAATCCTCCATGAAGGAGGTGCCTCCGGGCAATCCCTGTGCCATCACTTTCATCGCCCGCACCAGAGCGCACGTTTTCCAGTCGCCCTCGGCGCCGAAACCATAACCCTCGGCCATCAACCGCTGAACGGCAATGCCCGGCAATTGGGCCAGCCCATGCAAGTCCTCAAACGTATCGGTGAATCCCTTGAAGCCGCCCTGTTGCAAAAAGGCCCGCAACCCAGCTTCAATCCGCGCAGCCTCGCGCAGCGATGCATGACGCGGGCCGCCCCGACGCAATTCCGGCGCAACTTCGTACTGCTTCTCGTAGTCAGCCACAATTTCATCTACGGCCGATTCACGAACGGCCTGAATGGATTGGACCAAATCGCCCACGCCGAACCCGTTGACGGAATACCCGAATTGCATCTGCGCTGCGACTTTGTCGCCCTCCGTCACCGCAACCTCGCGCATGTTGTCGCCAAATCGGCAGAATCGGGCGCCCTGCCAGTCGTGCCAGGCCGCGGCCGCGCGGCACCATGCGCCCAACCGCTGTTGGACTTCTGTTTCCTGCCAATGACCCACTACCACTTTCCGAGTCCGCCGCATCCGCGTCAGGATGAACCCGTGCTCGCGGTCCCCGTGAGCGGCCTGGTTCAGATTCATGAAGTCCATGTCGATGGTGGCCCACGGAAGATCCCGGTTGAACTGTGTATGTAAGTGAGCCAGCGGCTTGCGCAGCAGTTTCAGCCCGTTGATCCACATTTTGGAAGGGGAAAACGTGTGGCACCAAGTGATCAGTCCGATGCAACGCGGTTCCTGATTGGCTGCCAGGCAAAGCCGGGTGGCTTCTTCCGGCGACTTGATCACGGGCTGAAACCGGATGCGCACGGGGATGAACGGAGATTGGTCCAGCGCCGCAGCCACCGTTTGTGCATTTGCGGCCACCTGCTCTAGGGCGGCCGGTCCGTATAAATGCTGACTGCCCGTAACAAACCAAACCTCAAGTTCCTTCAAAGGGTTCATGATGTCTTTCCTTTCAGCCAGATGGGTCCAAGACGGGACCGCCACGGGTCATCCGATAGTGGCCCGGGCTCCCTTCTCCGAGTCGGTTGAGGACAAGCTTTTCAATCCCGGCAGCTACAAGGCCCGCCGCACGATGTCGAGGCGCGGCGACCACTTGAATTTCACCGAACCTTGCCCACAAGGCACCCTCACGGATCCGGTCCGTCAGATGCCTGATCACCGATTCAGGTAGTTCGGTCAGCAACCCCGTTAAGACGACCTGTTGCAAGCCCATGACATTGAGCGCACCGGCAATCACGACAGCCGTGGCATCCAACGTCCGCGCCAACCACGGCTCAACCCCGTGCTGCTGCACATGTTGCCATAGTGCCTCCCACGAATGGGATGCGCCGGGCACTGCTTCCCTGAAACTGGTCAACAGACCGCGCAGTGACACCAAGGTTTCCAAGCAACCCACCGCTCCGCAACCGCAACGGCGTGTGTTGCCCGGAATGGGTGTGTGACCCAACTCACCAGACACAGGCAGGGGATTGGCCGGCAGCCGCCCATGGACCAATACCGCACCGCCGACTCCTTCGCCAAAATCCACCAGCAAAAAACTGTCCTGTTCTGGGTTCACCTGATAATGGCCCAGCGCCAGGGCTTGTTCCTCCTGCATCAGCACTACCGGGGATCGCCAGACTGCCCAAGCGATGGCCCGTAGATCCGCGCTCTCCGTCCAATGCAGGTTCGGAGAGAATAACACCCGCCCACGCTCGGCATCCAGCAAACCGGGTACACTGATCAACACCCCCCAGGTTTCCTCCATCGGCAGGGCCCGGGTTGCCTCTTGCAACTGCCGGATCCAATCTCGCGCCGATCGACCTGTGGGCACGCGCACCTCCCACTGGTCAGGGCCCGTAAATCCCACCGCGAGTCGCGCCAGACTGGTGTGAGTGACATCCAGCTGCACCCCAAAAAAGCGTGGGCGCGTTTGATCCAAACGCAACATGACGCCCGGACGGCCCAACCGGGGACGCCGCGCCGGGAGCTCCTTCTTTCGCGCAACAGTGCGATGGCCGTGCAGTTCTTCCACTACGCCGAACCGCAATAGTTCTTGCACAATTTTGCCGCACGTTGGCTGGCTCAACCCGAGCGACTTGGCCAATTCCGCACGGGAGGCCGTGCCTAGCTGTCGCAGCCGATTCAGCAGGGCCAGCTTATTCATCCGGCCCATGTGGGCAGGAACCACGATCATGTTCCGTCAACAAACGGTCGGCACGAGGTGAATCCAGATCTGGTTCGATCTGCTGATGTGACCGCTGCCCATCCATGGGCTGACCGCTCCTTTGGTGGCGAACCGCACATCTTGAGATTTCCTTAACAAAGCCAAATATCTGCCTGCAAGTCGATTTCGACCGGATGCATGACAGCAAGGGACGCGAACGGTGCCAACCAAGCATGGTGCTGATCCTCGCCATTGCGTGTCCTGTAGGTGTCGACCCAAGGCGCCTTTGCGTTGGCGCCGGCAGTTGCGCCCGGTTATAACACGGCTGTGGCATTTCGGGATCTATCCAGCGATCAATCGGCAGCCACGCTGTTCCAACGGTCCCTGGCCTCAAACCGGGTCGGCCATGCGTATTTGTTGACCGGGCCGCGCTCGGCAAGCTTGGAACGATGGGGCCGAACCTTTGCGAAAGCGTTGCTCTGCCAACAGCCGGTCCGCAATCAGGACGGCACCACCATTGACTGTTGTGATCATTGCTCGACATGTTGCCGGGTTGATCATGGCACGCATCCCGACGTCCACTGGGTGCGACCGGAATCCAAGCTGCGCGTGATTACCATCGATCAAGTGCGCGAGTTGAGCCGGCAGATTTTTCTCAAACCTCACGAGGGTGGGTACAAAGTGGCGCTCTTGGTGGACGCGGATTGTTTGAACCAACAGGCTGCGAACGCGTTGCTTAAGACGCTTGAAGAGCCGCCCGAACGCTCGGTCCTCATGCTTTTAACGACTCAACCGACACGCCTGTTGGATACGGTCGTGTCACGGTGTTTGACGGTGCGCATCTCCACGCGCGAGTCGGATGAGTTGGATCCCGAGCTGACCCATTGGGTTCGGTCCCTGGTTGAGCAATTGGTGGAGGCAGGGCCGGGGCTCCTGCCGCGATACAAGTTGTTAGAGGCCATTTTGCAGCAGTTGGAAGCGGCGCGCGCGTTGGCGGAACAGACGATTCAAAAAACCGGCGATGAAAGCGAAGGACTGGAGTCCGACGCGCAAGAAGCAGGTCCACGATCAGATTCGGCGGACAAGGCCGCCGTGGAGGCTGAGTACCGTCGCCGTCGCGAAGAGATCTTAACGGCAGTCCTGCATTGGTTGCGCGATGTGTGGTTGGTCAGTCAGGGAATTTCCGATGTCCGCCGTTGTTTTGCCGATGTTTCTGCCACGGAGCGATTGGCCAGGCGTTTAACCCCTGAACAAGCGCTGGCGAATGTGCATCTCTGGGAACAACTCGTGAATCTCCTTCGTCGGACCAACGTGCAGGAATTGCTCGCCCTCGAAGCCACGTTGTTGCAGCTTCAGTTGGGTGAACCTGCCCACAAAGGAGCCTCCCGACGCGCGACATGAAATCTGCTCGTTTTTGGGCCACTTGGGCAAAGGGCTTGGAACCGACCCAACCGTCCGCGGTCCTGAACCACTCTTCCCCGGCTCGCGCCCGGATGCGTCGGTTGGTGCCAGCTCTCTGGGGATGGCTGTGTGCACTGGGGCTCTTGAAATTTGGTAACCCGGTGATCATGGAATCGCTCATCGGCTGGCCAAGCGAGCTATTCGAATGGGTGTTGAGTCCCTGGCCGATCCTAGTGGCTTACCTCTGCTTGGGAGCGGTTGCGCTATTCACCCTGGGCACCGAACGCCCTCTTCCGCTGCCTGGTCCGCGGTGGTTGGCTTTGGTACCGGCCTTTTGGCTGGGTTGGCAGGGCTTGTCGGCCATCACAACTGTGGACGGGGCCCTGACTCGGGTGACTATGTTCCATTTTGCGGCTTGCACAGCCTGTTTTTACCTGGGCGCGTTGTACTTGGGCAGGCATGCCACGTTGCGGCCCACCTGGATTTGGATGGTTGCGGCGTTGATCTGGATTGAGTTGTACGGACTGGACCAGCGTTTCCGCGGTTTGCCTGCCACACGAGAATTTTTGCTGCAACACGAACGCACGCATTGGCGGGAGTTTCCCCCGGAAGAACGAGCCCGATGGGAAGAAGCCGGTATGTTGAGTCGGACTGCTGAGGGTTGGACGGTGCACCCGAAGCTTCTGGAAAAGGCGAGCAGCCAGCGGATTAGCAGCACCTTGTTCTATCCCAACACGTTGGCAGGCGCTTTGCTCCTTTGTAGCCCGGTGGCGCTTTGGTCTCTTGCAACCACTTCGAGATTCACTCCAGCAGCACGCTTGTTCTTGGTCCTTTTGGTGGGCACGGGAGCCGTGGCCTGCCTGTATTGGTCAGGCTCCAAATCCGGTTGGCTGTTAACCTTGGTGGTGGTCGTCCTGGCCTTTTGCGTCCAACCAATTGCCCGGGTTTTCAAATGGGCCATGGTTTGTGTCTTGATGATCGCAGGCCTTGCACTGTTCGGCATGCGGCACCATACCTTTTTTCAACGCGGCGCGCCCAGTGTGGCCGCCCGATGGGATTATTGGCAGGCCGCCTGGCAAACAGCCAAGGAACACCCCTGGTTGGGAACCGGCCCTGGCACGTTTCAGCGTCCGTACGCGCAGCGGAAACGGCCGGAATCGGAAATGGCGCGATTGACTCACAACGACTACTTGCAACAAGCATCCGACTCCGGCTGGCCCGGCGCGGCATTGTACACCGCTTGGATTGCGGGCGTCTTGCTCTTTACGGGGCGGTCGGTGCTTAAATGGCCGTCTCACGAGCATTTTTATGTTTGGCTGGGTTGTCTGGGTTGGGCCTTGCAATCACTTACAGAGTTTAACCTCTACATACCCGGCTTGGCCTGGACGTTCTTTGTGTGGGCCGGGTGGTTGTTGACGCAAGTGGGGCAAATTCCGTCGACAATGCCACCAGGGCAAGGTTACTTTCGCACGAACAAATGAAGCTGAAGCGCCATGCGCATCCTGTTCTTGAATGGGCCGAATCTAAACTTACTCGGTCAACGTGAGCCGAGCGTCTACGGTTCTACTACCTTAAAGCAGATTGAGACGGTTGTCCGACAATGGGCGTCTCGCTGGCAGGTGGAGGTGGTCTTCCGACAATCGAACCATGAAGGTCAATTGATCGATTGGTTGCACGAAGCCCCCGGCGCGTTTGAGGGCATCGTGCTCAACGCTGGCGCCTACACCCACACGAGCATCGCGATTCGAGACGCCATTGCTGCCATCGCCTTGCCAGTAATTGAAATTCATCTGTCGAACATCCATGCGCGCGAGGCGTTTCGCCATGTTTCTCTGATCGCTCCGGTTTGTCGTGGCGTGATCACCGGCTTCGGGCTGGGGTCGTATTTGCTCGGTTTGGAGGCCATGGTGGGCATGCTCGATCCTCAAAGGCTCCAGTGGCCCGGCCCGAACGCCTCTACGGCCTCGGCAAGTGACTGAACATGAACTGCGCAGGGCGGGGCTGACCTATCGCCTTGACCTGGGCCGACAACCAAGCCTAGGCTGAGTCCTGTTGAAGGGAGGCAGGGTCGGTTTCCGACTGCTGCCTTTTTGCTATCCTGATCGGATGGAAGTCGGCAGCCGGAATGTCCGAAGCGCGGGGGCGAAACAAAATAGGTCGGAAAGCCCCCCAACAGCGCTGCGGCTCTGCCCGATTCGGACCGACGCAGGTTCGAGAGAACCTGGCGCTTCGGTAGCTTGGGCGGAAGGAGGGCTGAACACGGCGTGTTCGCGGCTGCAGACGTAGGGCACTTTTGAGCAGAAAGGCGGTAGGCTTGTGGACTTGAAAGACATCAAGGCCATTATCGACCTGATGCGGAAGAACGCCGTGTCAGAGTTTGAATTGGAAAAAGAGGGTTTCAAAATTCGGCTGAAGCGAGCGCCCGTGCCCGGTCCAGGGCTTGCGGGCGAAGAAGCCGGACCTGGTTACAGCGTATTGCCGGGCGCGATCCCGCCTCTGTTGGCAGGGGGTTCAATGACTCCAGCCGCAACGGTGACGCCTCCCTCCGTCGCGGGCGCCTCATCTGCTGCGGCCCCGGCAGGCTCGACCGGCCCGGCTGAGGTGGAGATCAAGTCTCCGATGATCGGCACTTTTTACCGGGCGCCCTCCCCGGAGGCCGCTCCGTACGTCGAAGTAGGCTCAGAGGTGCACCCGGACACCGTGGTTTGTATTATCGAAGCCATGAAGGTGATGAACGAAATCAAAGCCGAAATGCGCGGCGTCATCACCGCGGTTTTGGTTGAAAATGCCAAGCCGGTTGAGTTCGGTCAGCCGCTTTTCAAGGTGCGTCCTCTCTAGCACCGGATTCGGGCGCCTTTGCGTCGAAGGCGACGCACGTCTTCATCGCTGTCATGTTCGAGAAAATTCTCATTGCCAATCGGGGCGAAATCGCGGTGCGTGTGATCCGCGCTTGCAAGGAACTCAATATTCGCACCGTGGCCGTGTATTCCGAGGCGGACGCCAATTCCATGCATGTCCAGCTGGCCGATGAAGCCGTTTGCATCGGTCGAGCGCCGGCCAGCGATAGTTACTTGCGCATCGACCGGATTATCAGCGCGGCGGAAATCACAGATGTGGACGCCATCCATCCGGGGTACGGTTTTCTGTCGGAAAATGCGCATTTCGCCGAGGTTTGCGAAAGTTGCAATATCCGCTTCATCGGCCCCAGCCCGCAAGCCATGAGCGCTCTGGAAAACAAGGCCGTGAGCCGTGCGCTGGCCAAGAAGGCGGGCATTCCAGTGCCGCCCGGATCCGAGGGCCCCGTCGAAACTGAGCAAGAGGCCATCGAAGTGGCTCGACGCATCGGTTACCCGGTCATGATCAAGGCCGTGGCCGGCGGAGGTGGACGCGGCATGCGCGTCGCCCACAACGACGTCTCCTTGGTCAAGGGATATCACACTTGCCGCACCGAGGCGGAAAAAGCGTTCGGCAACTCCGGCGTGTACATCGAAAAATACATCGAAAATCCTCATCACATTGAGTTTCAAATTCTCGCGGATCGGCACGGTCACATCGTCCATTTGGGTGAACGCGACTGCTCCATTCAGCGACGCAACCAGAAAATCATCGAGGAAACACCCTCACCCCTGATCGAGCACCGTTTTAAACGGCTCCGCGAAAAAATGGGGCGCGCAGCCATCAAAATCGCAGAAGTGGCCCGATACACCAACGCCGGCACGGTCGAATTCATCGTGGACAATCAGGGCAACTTTTACTTCCTCGAAATGAATAAACGTATCCAAGTGGAACATCCTATTACCGAGGAAGTCACCGGCATCGACCTGATCCAACAACAAATCCTGGTGGCCATGGGGGAACCGCTGCGAATCAAGCAAAGTGACGTGCACTTCCGGGGCCACGCCATCGAATGCCGTATCAATGCGGAAGATCCCTTCGACGATTTCCGACCCAGTCCCGGCCGGGTCGAAATGTATTATCAGCCCGGTGGACGCGGCGTGCGGGTGGACACGCACGTTTACGCCGGTTACACAATCCCCCCGCATTACGACTCCATGATCGGCAAGCTCATCACGCACGGGCGCGACCGTCAGGAAGCACTGGCGCGCATGAGCCGCGCGCTCTCGGAGTATTATATTGGCGGCATCAAAACGACCATCGGCCTGCTCCAGGCCATCCTGCAAGATCCCAACTTCCGGAAAGGTTCTTACGACACCGGATTTGTCGAGCGACTCCTGGGCAGTGGCCGACGCGAACTTATTGAAGAGCGCGCCTGACTTTCTCAACCGACCTCACCGCGGTGTGCCTTTCTCCCCGGCTCATGAGCGCGACCGGCGTCATCTCCGCCTTAACCCGGTTCGCTGAACATTGGCTTTCCATCTGGGACCCGATGCATCGGCGGGCTGATCATTGGCCGCCCGAAGCGTGGCACGAGGATCTCTTCAACGAGCTGGCTCTCGAACTGGCTCGGCTGCAGTACGCACACAATCCGCCTTATCGTCGCTGGTGCGAGGCACGCGGCATCGCGCCCAGCCGAATTGATCACTGGAGTCGCATCCCGGCGGTGATCACCTCGGCCTTTCAAGAATTTGAATTCAGTTGCTTGCCGCCGAGCCATCGTTCCTGCGTGTTTTATTCCAGCGGCACCACGCGCGGCAAACCGAGCCGGCATTTTCATAACTCGCTGACCCTTCGGCTGTACGAAGCATCCCTCTGGTGGGCCTTTCAGAAAGCCTTGTTGCCAGAGATACTCTCCGGACCGCACCCTCAACTCGTAGTCCTGATGCCGCCCCCTGATCAGGCGCCTCATTCTTCCCTCGTTTACATGGCCGATACGATCCGACGCCAACTCGGCTATTCGATGGACACTTTCCTCGGTACAGCCGACGGTACCGGCTTGTGGCATTTGGATGCTTCCCGGGCCTGGACGCGGCTCCGGACGTTGGCAGAGCAGGGGCGACCTGTACTGGTTTTAGCCACTGCTTACACCTTGGTGCAGTTGCTTGATACACCCGGCCTGACTCCTCACCGAATCAAGCTGCCGCCTGGTTCCCGTGTCATGGAAACAGGTGGATACAAGGGCCGATCCCGTGCGTTGACTTCCGACGAACTGTATCGGTGGATTTCCGAGCGTTGGGGCCTGCCTCTGACCAGCATCGTTAGCGAATATGGCATGTGCGAGCTGTCTTCCCAAGCCTACGATAGCCGGTTTTCCCAGGGCGACACGCAAGCGCCAAAAGTCGAATCTGAGCGCACGGCCCAACCCCGCTCTGCCACGCTGCGGTTGCGACGGAAATTTCGGTTTCCTCCTTGGGTCCGCGTTCAGGTCATCGACCCGGAAACCGGGACCGAAGCGCCCCATGGCCGACCGGGATTGCTCCGCATTTTTGACCTGGCCAATGTTGGTTCCGTGCTGGCCATCCAGACCGAGGACATGGCCGAAGCCCTCCGGGACGGATTCCGATTGCTCGGCCGAGCAACCGGCACCCGACCGCGCGGTTGTTCCTTGCTGGCAGCCAATGGGGCAGAACGTGCCGATTCAACCGATAGCCACCTATGAGTTTGCCCGCTTATTTTCTAGCCGATTTGCCTCCCGACGCTCCCCTGACGCCGCGGTTGATCGAAGAAGCCTGCCTGACCTTGCAGCGGAACCGTGAGTTGTACCTCGTTCCCCGATCCTGCGCCCAAATCATCGCCTTGTTGGAAGAACTCGGTCGGAACTGGAGACGACCGGATGACCCCTTTCGACAGCTGGCAGTGAGTGAAGGCCCCCAACAGACTGGATTCAGCCGGGCCACCCTGGAACAAGGCCTGGACAACTTCTTCTCTCAATTAACGGAAACCAACATGCGCCGTTTGTTGCGGCAAGATTTGGGAGAGGAAACAGCGCTGGACGATTATCACCCGGCGGTAGATCCACGTCGCTGCTGCCGCGCGCGCGGGCCACGGCTGCTGGTTCATTTCAGTCCGGGCAACCTCCCGGACCCAACCTTCCATGCCATCGTGCTGGGGCTGTTGGTCAAATCCGCTCAATTTGTAAAATGCTCCAGCCAAGCGGGTTTCCTGCCTCGTTTGCTGGCCCATTCCTTGCGGGCGCTGGATCCCAAATTGGCGGCCTGCCTCGAACTGGCCACCTGGCCCGGCGGCCGCACCGATTTAGAGGATATCTTGTTGCAAAAAGCCGATTGCGTCACGGTGGCCGGCGCAGATGACACCATCCAAACCCTGCGACAACGTGTACCCGTCACCACCCGGTTGCTCGCTTACGGACATCGCGTCAGCTTCGGCTACATCGCGTACGCGACGTCCAATGAAACCTCGCTCGAAAGCCTGGCTGAACAGGCTGCCGCAGATGTGGCGGCCTGGGACCAGGCCGGGTGTCTTTCGCCTCATTTGTTTTACGTGCAGACCGGCCCAGACCAACATTTCCCGCTCCGCTTTGCCGAGGCGCTGGCGATGGCATTGGACCGACTGGAGCACGTGCAGCCACGGGGAACTCTGCCGACCGGCAAAGCGGCCCAGATCGCTGCACGCCGGGAGCTTTACGCCATCCGAGCGGCCTGCTCCGGCACAACGCGTCTTTGGTGTAGCCCAAATTCCACAGCTTGGACAGTCGTTTATGAAGAAGAACCGGATTTCCAGCTGTCCTGCCTGGACCGCTTCGTATACGTGAAACCAGTCATTGACCTCGCGCGCGCCTTGCGGGCGGCTGAATCCATTCGAGCGCATGTCTCGACAGTAGCCCTGGCCGCCCCGGCGGCCCTCCGGAAAACATTGGCTAATCAGCTCGCTGACTGGGGCGTGCCTCGGATTTGCCCGTTGGGCCGGATGCAGCAGCCGCCGCTCACATGGCACCACGACGGCCGACCGGCCCTGGGCGATCTCATTACTTGGACCGATTGGGAAATGGAACCACCGAGTTCCCCGCCTGCTTCATGACATGCACCCGCGCACGCCACTCTTGAGCAAAATTTTCCAAACGGCCAGGTGGATCTCGGGCACCGATCGCGGCAGAATGCGCCGCGCGGTTAGCCCCAATGTGTCCTGCGAAAGACCCAACGCAAACCATGAAAGTCGAATTGCGCAAAACCTTTCAATTTGAGGCTGCACATCGGTTGCCTCATGTGCCGCCCAGCCACAAGTGCCATCGGCTGCACGGCCATAGTTTTCAGGTGGAAATCGTGGTCCGCGGTGAATGTGATCCCCGTCTGGGTTGGCTCATCGATTACGGCGAAATCGCACGCCGGTTCCAACCCATTTGGGAGCAGCTCGATCACCGTTACCTCAACGAAATTCCTGGCCTGGAAAATCCGACCAGCGAAATCCTGGCGGCGTGGATTTGGAGCCGCCTCAAGCCCGTGTTGCCAGAGCTGGCAGAAGTCGTTGTCGCAGAAACCTGCACCGCGCGTTGCGTTTATCGAGGCGATGCCTCCAATCCAACCGGGCCGGAACCCGCGCGATCGACCTGACCCTCCGCAACCGAGCCCTCCAGCGCCCGCTGCTGGCGCACATGCTCAAAAAAGGCCTCCGCCACAATGTAGCCCACGCAGTTCGGCGCGCCGCAGTTGCAAGGATAATCCTTGTATTCCGTCAAATCATAGCCGTAATTAAAGGTTAGTTCCTCGCCTGGTTGAATGTCCCGTAGCGCCACAATCCAGATGCGCTCTGCCTCTTCATCCAGTTCGCTCTCACAGTTGGGATTACAACTGTGATTTAAAAAGCGCGCCGGATTCCACGGCACGTTCCCATCCAGATCATAGCGGTCGTTCAAACAGAAAATATACGGATTGTTTGCTTCACAACGGCGCGCTGACTCTTCCTTGGGAATTTTTTCGCCCACGTACTCCAAGACGCGGGTCCCGGCGGGAATCAGCTTGCGCGCAAAACCGCCCAAGCCGTGAATGGGCGACTTGCGAAAGACGACCCACTCCGTTTCCGCTGCGACGTCGTCGCAAACGATTGGCTTCCCTTCAGCATTCAACGGCTCGGTTGCTCCGGTTGCCATGCTGTTTCTTCAAAACCGTGTTGCGCCAGAAAGTCCGCCCAGGGCGCCGTAATCGTCACGGGCCGTTCCGTAAAGGGATCTGTATAAGCCAATCGAACCGCGCGCAAGGCCAACCTCCGCCGCTCCGGATCGCCGGCCCACTTTGGACCATACAACTCATCGCCCACCACAGGATACCCGCTCGCCGCCAGGTGCACCCGCAATTGATGCGTCCGTCCAGTCAGCGGCCGACACTCCACAAGGCTGCAATCGTCCCCGACGGCAATCCGACGGAACCACGTCTCCGAAACCTTGCCGTGCCGCCGATCCACCCGCATTCGACCCTTCTGCGTTGGATCCGGCGCCAATCTCAAACGGCAGGTCCATTCTCGCAACCGCACCGCTCCGTACACTACTGCCAAATACACCTTCTCAACCTTCCCCGACTCAAACAGGCTTGTAAACGGCCCTAGCGCTCCCGGGTTCTTTACGAGCAACAAAACGCCGCTGGTCTCCCCATCCAGACGATGCACATACCGCAGGAATTTCAACCCACGCGAACGCGCCCACCAGTCGCCCGCTCGAAGGGATGATTCCAAAGCAGCCTGCAAATTGCGCGCCGTTCGCCGCCAATGCACTGGCACCAGCAACCAACCAGTCGGCTTGTCCACGGCCAGAACCGAACGGTCCTCATACAAAATCGCAATGGGATCACATCCCGGCAGCTCAATCCATTCGGGCTTAGTACCCATGCCCGTTTACGCATAACTCACTGTCAAGCCTGGCACAAGCACCTGTGCTAACACCGGTTGTGGTACTTGGGCCACATGCGAACCCCATACCCCAGTATCGAAACATAGCCGTGAACCGCTTTGCACAGCCCACAGGCTGAAGGGAAAAGGTTCTGGCTGCCCGTGCCTTGCCGCGCTGCCGATACCTCCGCGCAGCGGCCCTGTCCTCCGTGGAGATTAAACCTGCAGCGCGACACGCAGACTACAACCGACGGCCCAGGGCAGGGGACCGAACGCTACCGATTACGGTCCAAAACAGCATAGTCATCGAGGTGGAAACCCGAACTGGGGCTGCTAACCAACGGCCCCATACACAGAGCAGACCCTGTGACAGGCGCGGCAAGCAACTTCAGGTAGGAAGACCAAGCAATGGTTGCGCAAACCAGCATGATTCGACCTTAGGTGTACTCACGATCCGGCAGCCACGGTCGCTCCACAGCCGCCATGTTGGTGGGGCTGTCAAGCTTGTCTGGATGGATAAGGCCAGGGAGGTCTACAACTCAGGCGGTCGGAATGGTCAGCACCCTCATCGTCCAAATCGGCCGACTTGCTGGCGGCCGCTTATCAGGCTGCAGGCCTACCTCGGGCTCGTGGCGTCCAACATGGCTATTCCCTAGCCAACACCCCTGCATTGGTCAAGTAATCTTGCTGCCCGAAATTTTTCCAAAAATAGCTTGCAGAATTCCTTGGAGGTTCTTAAACTCAGCAACAGAGAAGCATATGAGAACGACACACTTGGCCTTGGCGACTGCATCAGCGCTCGCCCTCGCCGCATCTCCCGCACGAGCCGCAGTGGTGTTTGATACCCTGTCGGGGCATTGGGAATCGGAGGCGACGTTGTCTGAAAGTCTTTGGGTTGCCCAAGCATTCGGAAGCGGTCTGAACAACCTTCTAACCGGAATCAAGTTAAACCTCTACGGCGGCAGCGGTACCTTTGGTGTCGAATTGTGGGATATTGACAGCCAGAACAAGCCGGGCAGCCTGATAACGACCATTGGTAATTTTAGCAGTCCCACTACTCCCTCTCAGAACAATGTGGTTAACATATCGGGATTGAACGTAAGCATCAACCCCAATAGTACTTATTACGTTGTCGTCAAGGCGACATCTGCTGGGGGCAGTGTGAATTGGGGGAGCACTACCAGTAGCGATCAAAATGTCTCTGGGTCTCCCATGTACTCCGTTGTTTATAACGGCGGCTCGTGGGGCGATGTCGATGAGGAGAACCCGCAGCGGATGATGGTTGAGGCCGTTCCGGAAGCCTCTACTTGGCTTGCTGGTGCGTTTGCAGGTTTGATAATTTTGGGCGGCGTTGCCCGACGTAAACTTCTTCATCGGCGCGTGTCCGGAGCAGCTTCTTAACAGCGTGTCGTGCGGGTGGCTGCTTGCTTCTCTAAAGGCCGGTGAACCCGGCCTTTTTTGCTTTTGGGTATCCTCCACGGGTGACTTGGGAGCGCAAGAGGAAATCTCTAGCCTACGCATCTTCGTCGTAAAGGGGCTCCTTCATGCAGTTTACTTCGAGTTTGTCTAAGCGCACTTGGGTGTTGGCACACGGACCCATGGAGGTAATGTGGGCCACCAGCCAGAGGACCCAGTGTCAATGGACCGCCATCCAAGTGTCGAAGATCCGACACCTGTGAGGTTCGCTGTATAGTGGTGTCTATGATCAACTTGCGTAAGAATCCTGCCCCGTTTCCCGGGGAAATCCCGGGAAAGGAATGTCGGATGAGTTTACACTCCTGAATATTGCACGCATGCTGTGAAAGCGCCTTGTGTGAGCATGTAAGGTTTCATTCATACTAATACCCTGAACTTAAACATGTTGGGATTGGAATGGATTAAGGCGATCCATTAAATTGGATATGGCACGCATCGTGCTAAAACATTTGGTGAAGTTGGCACGCGGTATAGAGGAGAGGACATAAGCGATGAAAAGAATGAGTCAGCTGACGTTGGCGGGGTTGGTTGGTTCGGCCGTGGTCACGGCTTGGGCCGTTCCCGATGCAACCGTGAAAGTCGAACGGACGGCGGGTTATTTTAGCACGGCAACCGGTTACATCGGTGGTGAATTTACCGTTAAAGGACATGGTGCAACGCCGCTACCGACGGCATGGACAGCAGCCTATTCTCCTTTGGCTCGGGTGAATGGCGGGTTCCAGTCGTTTAGCTTGGAGAGGAATGAGAGCATTAATGGTTCTCCGTGGCACGCTTACCTGAACACAGCTGCAGTGAAAGGGGGGACCGGCGGTGGATCGCCCGACCCGATCTCGATCGGGACCGCGTGGTTGTATAAGCAATTCGCACAGGGTCAACTGACCGGGTACGATTACACGCCGGGTCCCAATCGGATTGCCTCTGCTCAGGCTTTACAAGAGGCAATCTGGTTCCTTGAGGATGAACTGACCTCGATCGGTTCCAATCCGTTCATCAGTTTGGTCGTCTCGCAATTTGGCTCCATCGCGAATGCCAAGACCAACTACAGCGCTGCGACGGCCGGTTTTCATGTCGTCGCCTTGAACATGTATGGGGTCAACAAGACGACCGGCGCAACCGTTTGGACAGCCCCTAAAGCGGACATGTTGATGTATCTGCCAGATGGGGGGATGACCTTCGCGTTGTTGGGCGGCGGTTTGTTCGGGTTATACTGGATTCGACGAAAAGACTGAGGGATCGGCAACCGCGTGAGGCAGGTAGAAAGCAAAGGCGCCCGCATGTCCCGGGCGCCTTTGCACTTCCCGGGGGGGACACGCTTCCGCGTGTCCCAAGAATCTTGGGCCCTGTGGAAACAGGGCCCTCCGAAGTGTGGAGGGACACGCTTCCGCGTGTCCCAGAAATCTTGGGTCCTGCAGAAGCAGGAGCCTCCGAGGCGCCTCCTGAATATGCGGATTTCGCGCTTGACTCGCGCAGTCCGCATGTTAAGTGGGAATCAGAGAGAAGTTCGCCCGTTTGGGGTCGGAGGACGCCTCAAAAACTGAAGCTCCCATCGTTTACGTGCTTGCCTATGAACACCCGCCAGACCGCAAGCCTGCTCCTGAGCATGTTCGCTACGGCTGTTCTCAGCGTGGCATTTGCCGGTGAGGGTTCGACGGCCTCGCCTGCCTCACTTCAAACCCAGGTAACCAGCCCGCCTCCGGCTACGAGGCCGGCCACGAAAACGGCCACCACTCGACCGCGGCCGCTCAGCGGTCGAATTGCCGAGGTGGATCAGGTTCATAAGACCATTAAGGTAGGCAAAACGGTGGTTCAGATCACGTCTGAAACGCGCATTTACAAAGACGGCAAACCGGCGCTTCTAGCGGATGCCAAAGTGGGCGATGAAGTCGGCATTAGTTATATTCCAACCGAGGACGGGCGCAATGTGGCGCGCTCGGTGCGGATTGGTCCGAAACCTCCCCCGGACCGGGCCGGTTCCGAAAGGACGCGTTGATTGACATTGCTGCGAAGTTCGCGCGGAATTATTGGTAAACCAATGCACCGGGGAGGGACATGCTTCCGCATGTCCCAAAAATCTTGGGTCCTGTAGAAGCAGGACCCTCCGGGATGTGGAGGGACACGCTTCTGCGTGTCCCAAGAATCATGGGCCCTCCATAGGCAGTGCCCTCCAAGGTGTCTAATTTTTTGGTTGGCCGCGGAGGGACACGCTTCCGCGTGGCCCCAGAATCTTCGGTCCTGCAGGAGCAGGAACCTCCGAGGTGCGGAGGGACATGCTTCCGCATGTCCCAAGAATCTTGGGTCCTGCAGAAGCAGGACCCTCCGTTGGGGGCCGCGCTCGTGCACGTTGCGGTGGAACCGTTCCTGGCTGCTAATGCAACAGACGTCCTCGACGACTGACTTATGAAGGTGCCCCCTACGTTGCGAAAACAACGGTCGTGCTCAGAACGCTCACGCGCCCTTAACGGATTGCTCCTTGGGAGAGCTGGCTGCCGCAGGCGTGGATGGGGAACCTCCGGTTTCTTGCTGCGTGGGAACTCTCGCGGCACGCGATTTGTCGTCAAATGCATGGGCTGCAATCTTTGATTCCGCGCTTGCTGTGTATCGTTCCATCGCCTTGGCCCATGCCTCTGCAACCAGCTCGTTCTGCAAATCAAACACACGTTCCGGCACATTCTGGGGCGCTTCCAAAACCAACTCTGCGCCGCCCAACTGAGGAAAAGGAACTCGGGCTTGTCGCACAGGCTCGTCTTGTCGGTTCTGACCGATCCACATTCGATCGCTGCCCTCTGGATCTCGGAATGTCACTCGTATGTAGCCGAGCTTGGTCAGGACGAACCCAAACTCCTGCCATAGAACGTTCAAATTCCGGCAACGTTCTGCCTCCAGCTCGAACCACTGGCAAAGGGTTAAGGCGTATCGCGCTGCCTTGCGCACCTCCAACGTGCTGCCCAGGAACCGGCCTAACGCAAACCACTCGCGTGCGAATTGCAATCGGCTCGCTCCCAACAAACCGACCAACATCAAGACACCCAAAAACAGGGGTGCGCTCCGTTCTCCAACCCAGAACACCCCAAACGCCGCCAACAGCGCCATCAAAGAAAACCCGTACAGGACCAACACCGTCTGACGTTGATTAAAACCTTCACCCAGCAACTTGTGATGCAGATGCTTCCGATCAGGTCGGAAAAGCGGCAATCCTTTCAACCCCCGCCGCAGAACAGCCAGTGTGGTATCAATGATCGGCAAAGCTAGGGCAAATAGTGGGGCGACCAAAGCCGCTGCTACGGTTCCCTTGTGCGACAACCGCATTGCAACCAGGCCCGTTAAAAACCCGAGAAAATAGGCGCCACCGTCCCCCAAATAGATTCGCGCGGGTGGAAAATTATAACGCAGGAACGCCACCAAACCGCCCGCCAACGCAGCCGCGGCAGCCATGGGAAACACCGCGCCGGTATGCCACCCCACGTATGCGAGCAGGAGCATCAACATCAAAGACAAACCGCCCGCCAGACCGTCCAATCCATCGATCAAATTAATCAGATTCGTGAATGCCACGAGCCAAAGCACGGTTAATGAAATGCCCCACCAGCCAAGTTCCAGCACTTCGCCAGTCAGTGGATTGCGTAGCAACTCGATTCGGGCCACCCAAAAACAGGCCAGCAACGAGATCAGGATTTGCACCGCCAGCTTTTTCCGTGCGCCCAATGGCCGGAGATCGTCCACAAACCCCAGCGCAAACATCGCTAGAGACAACACCACGATGCCCCAATTCTCCGCCACCCGACCGGGATTCACGGGCAGCAACCCATGCGTCACCACAGCCGTAACCAAAAAAACCCCTGCCAAGACCAGCCCTCCGGCCCGGGGGATTGGTTCCGCATGAGTCTGATGAAAGGAAAACCCCCGACGCAAAGCCCAGGGTCGAAACCTGCGAATCACGACAGGGTACAACGGCCACGCCAGCACGACGCCGAACAGGAAACATGCCAGCACCGTTGCTGCACTTAATCCGTCCGCTGCCACGACCCAACCCTCCTCAACCGGGAATGAAATCCGCGTCTTGGCACTCAACCCGTTGATCCTCTGCAATCTGTCGAATCGAAACGATGCTTATAATGATTGCGTGCATGAGGCAATGCAAATGCGATGCCGCAAGGCCAAACTGAGAAGCGAACTTTCGTCAAGCTAACACAGAGCATGCGGAGGGCTCGGCTCCTGCCGAGCCCATGAATCCATTTCAACCTAGGGACGTGCAGGAGCACGTCCCTCCGGGGGTTCGGAGGGCTCAGCTTCTGCTGAGCCCAAACATCCGTTTGCAGAGGCAAATCGGGAGGGCTTGGATCCTGCCACGCCCACGAATCCAGATCGATCCAGGGACGAGCAGAAGCACGTCCCTCCGGGGTGCGCGAAAAACCATTGTTGATCCAAGGCGTGCACGGCACGTCGGTCCGAACGGAGCTGAATCAAAAAACAGCCGGTTCGATTTACCGAACCGGCTGCACTCT
>JANWVC010000034.1 GCA_025057755.1 Limisphaera sp.
TCACTACGACTATCGCGGCTCGACGGTTGCTTTGACCGACGGCACCGGTAACGTCACCGACAGGTTCGAGTATTCCGCCTATGGCACGCTGACCTACCGCACAGGCTCCACTGACACGCCGTTCCTGTTCAACGGGCGTTACGGCGTGCAGACCGATCCGAACGGCCTGCTGTACATGCGGGCCAGGTATTACAACCCGTACATCTGCCGGTTCATCAACCCTGACCCGATAGGGTTCTCAGGGGGCCTGAACTGGTATGCGTATGCAGAAGGCGACCCAGTTCAGTTTTCGGATCCAAGCGGCTTATGGTTTGGAATCGACGACGCCATATTTGCCGGAGTTGGCGGACTTATCGGAATGGGCGGTCGTTTGGTTGGTGACTTGATTACCGGCAATCGCAGCACTTGGGAGGATTATGTGGGTGCATTTGTTGGAGGAGCGGCTGGAGGAGAAACACTGCTTTACACGGCAAATCCATTCCTAGCGGGGGCGGCTGGAGGAGCTGCAGCCAAGCTCACATCTCAAGGCTTGAAATTGGCGACTGGCAAGCAGACTTCTTTCAATGCGACATCTTTGGCTGTTGACACCGGCTTGGGAGCTGCAACCGGATTCATTCCTGGGAGGCCGAAGATTGCAGGAGTCAACGCCGGGCGCGGGAGCGACTTGCAGATTTTTCGCCAAATTGTGACAAAGGCCGAAAACGGCACAATAAATAACATCTCCACAGAGACAGCATGGAAGATGGCTGCGGGTGCCTTTTACGAATATGGGGTTGCTCCGGGAGCTGGTGCGAGTTCAATTGGTTCCACTCTTGCATCGGAAATCCCGGCTTGGGTTTTCCCTTCGCAAGCTCTCCAACCTGTTTACTTCAATCCAGTTAAATGAAGAAGAACAATCGGCCTGTCGTTTTTCATGCTCGCGCATCAGGCGCTGGTTACATCGTGTTCGGTCTATTATACTCACCAATCATAGCCATTTTTCTTTTTATCCTTTTCAGTGGCAAGTTGCGCGGACAGGAATATGTGGCCTTCCTCCCCTGGTTGCTTTTGATTTCAACGTATGTCTGGTTGCTCGGCTTTAGGATTACAATTACGGATACCACGTTTGAATATCGGGATGGGTTCTGGCGCTCGCGTTCCTGTCGGCGAGATCAAATTAGCAGTGCGAAACTCTGCTGGCTCCAATTTGATACTTTCGGCCGAACTGTTAAACTTCCACGTTTAGTGATTAAATGCCGGGAAAACATACATGCGAAGATTGTTATCAATCCAAAACCCTTCTCTCGTGAAGCCATGAAAAGAGTGCGGGAAATTCTAGGCTGTGAGCAAGAATTAAAGTGCCAGAACACTCACAATTGACGTGCTGCCCCGCTGCCGCACAGCTATACTCCGCCGTCCCGCACCATGACCTTTGACGACGACAACAAGCTCGCCACGTTCAACGGCCAGCCCGTCACCCACGACCTGGACGGGAACATGACAAATGGGCCGTTGCCGGGCGGTGTGTGGGCCACGTTTGGCTATGACGCACGGAACCGGCTGGTCAGTGTGGGACAGGCGTCCCCGCCTGTCTCCATCACCTACGGCTACGACCCTGCAGGGCATCGGATCGCGCTCACCAACGGTGGCGTGGTAACGCGGTTTGTGATTGACCCCAATACGACTCTATCACGCGTGCTGATCCGAACCCGGCCCGGGGT
>JANWVC010000007.1 GCA_025057755.1 Limisphaera sp.
TTGGCGCGGATTTATGGCGGCTCGGTGGCCGGCAGTGGCAGGATCGAATTTGCTCGGGCCCAGTTCGACGTGTGGGAAGACCAAACCAACGCGGTGATCACTTTGCGTCGGCGAGGTGGAACTGCCAACGCGCCGGGCGGAATCTCGGTTCGGGCCCAAGGTACAACCCAAGACATGACGGCAATTAACCGCGTGCACTACCTAGGTGGGCCGTTTGAGGTCACCTTCCCCGAGGCTGAAGTTTTCGCGGATATCACTATTCGTTTGTTGGACGATTTCGAGCTGAATCCGCCTCGGACCTTCCTGGTGATCCTCACCAACTTAATTCCCGCCGGAGCACCAGGGCTTGGCCTTGGCAATCAGCCCACGGCAGAGGTCCGGCTGTTAAGTGATGATACAGGGATATCATTCACCGCGCGCGAATTTGCCGTCAGTGAGAGCGTGCCGGGCGGCTCGGCGCGTGTCATGATTCAGCGTCTAGGGAACTTGGCGCAGACCTCGGTGGTGCACTTTACAACGACAACCAACGGTACTGCGACCGCCGGCCTGGATTTCCAGCACGTCACTAACACCGTCACCTTCGTGCCCGGTGAAAGCGTGCGGTCCGTGTTCATCCCCATTGTGGATGATACGCTGGCTGAGGGAGAGGAAACGGTGACCATGGCCCTGACCAACGTCACAGGGGGCTTCTTGGTGCATCCGTTCCAAGCCGTGTTGGCGATCTTGGATGATGAACGTGCACCGGGCCAAATCCGATTTGCTCAGACCAACTTGTGGATCCGCGAGAACGCCGGTGGCTTAGAAGTGCAGTTGGTGCGGACCAACGGGCGAACGGGCGTGGTCAGTGTGGGCTATGAGACGCGTGAAGTAACGGCCACTGCCGGGCTGGATTTCGTGCGTTCTGGTGGAACTGTAACCTTCGCCGACGGCGAGACGAACAAGGTCGTCTTCATTCCGATTCTTAACGATGCCTTGGTCGAAGGAGAGGAAACGTTCCTCGTTGTTCTGACCAACAGCACGGGTGGTGCTCGGCTCGGGGGATCTACCAACCTCATGGTTACCATCGTGGATGATGAAATCGGCTTTGCCTTTGCTGCGCCCACTTTCTTGGCTGCAGAGGGGGATCAGGGGTTGACGTTCTTGGTACGGCGGGTGGGCGACACCAATCGCGCAGTGCAAGTGAGTTACGCGACCGAGGATGAGACAGCGGTCGCGGGTCAAGATTACGTGGCCACAAGCGGTACGTTGAGTTTCGCCGCGGGCGAGGCGCTCAAGTCTGTGACGGTGGCGTTACTGGAGGACCGCCGGGTCGAAGGTGAGGAAACCTTCCGTTTGCGCCTGCGTCAACCAAGCGCGGGTACGGAAATCGTTCAGGCCACAGCCGCGGGCGTGATCTTGGACAACGATGCGGGATTCAAACTGGCCACGAACCGGTACACGGTGTTGGAGAGTCATACCAATGCGATCGCAACTAATGTGGTGGTCGAAATCGTGCGTATGGGTGCCATGCAAGGCACGAACCGTGTGGGTTATAGCACTTTCAATGGCACGGCAATAGCCGGCCAGGACTTCGTGCCCGTATCAGGGACACTGGTCTTCACCAATGGCGAAGTGGTCAAACAGGTGGTGATCCCGATCTTGGACGACACCCAGGTGGAGGATTCGGAGCAGTTTACTTTCCAATTGCTCAACCCGGATACGAATTCGGCCGTTGTGGAGCCTTCTGTAGCCACCATCTCAATCCTAGATGACGACGCTGCATTGCGGTTCCGTCAGGCGGGGACCGCAGTTTCTGAGGGCGTTGTGGAAGTGAAATTGGTTGTGGAAAGAACTGGACTGTTGGACGGTTCGGTAACGGTGGAATGGCGGACCGAGGATGGTTCCGCGCAAATGGATCGAGACTACGTGAGAGCATCGGGTCGTTTGGACTTCACCAATGGCGTCACGGAACAAATCATTTCGGTCCAGCTGCTAGACGACACTGAGGAAGAAGGAACGGAAAGGTTTAGTGTGCGCTTATTCAATGTGACAGGTCCGGCCGTATTACTGCCACCCGAAGTGGCCACGGTCACCATCGTGGACAATGACGGCGGCGTGATTGTTCCGGCAGGTTCGAAGTTGTTGTCGGATCCGAACGGCAACGGCGCCATGGATCCGGGTGAACGGGTCACGGTTCGATTCGCCATGCGCAACGCCGGGACTGTGCCGGTGAACAATCTGATCGCAACGCTGTTGGCTACCAATGGAGTTTTGGAGCCGAGCGCGGAGCAGAGCTACGGTTCTTTGCGGCCCGGCGGCGCCTCCGTTTCTCGAGACTTTACGTTCCGCGTCCAGGGTACGAACGGAAGCGTGGTCCGGGCAGTCTTCCAGGTGCGGGACGGGAATCTGGATCTGGGTCGAGTTACATTTAATTATCTGCTGGGCACCAGCACGGCGACCTTTTCGAACACGGCCTGGATTGAAATTCGGGATGACACGACAGCGGATCCTTATCCGTCTATCATTACGGTGACTGGATTGGTGGGCGTCGTTAGCAAGGCGATAGTCACAATCACCAATCTGCACCACAGCCGACCGAGCGACATTGACATGCTCCTGGTCAGTCCTTCGGGCGCGAAGGTGATGCTGATGTCGGACGCGGGTGGCGGTTATTGGATTACGAACGTAACTCTCACGCTTGATGACACGGCAGGGGCTTCGCTCCCGGAGGCTGCGCCCCTCACCGGTGGAACATTCAAGCCAACCAATTACGGTGCCTTTGACATACTCGACGCTCCGGCATCTGAACCGCCCTACGCCAGCAGTTTGGCAGCATTCAATGACACGAACCCGAACGGGCAATGGCGCTTGTTCATCCGCGATGACGCACCGATTCAGGCCGGTCACATCCGCGACGGCTGGTTGTTGCAGATTACGACCAGCGGCCGATTCTTGCCGGAAGGGGATTTGTCTGTGACGGCTCGGGTTGCCTCTCCGGTGGTTGTGCGCAGTAACTGGGTGGTTTCGGTGCTGGTGACCAATCATGGTCCATGGGACTTGACGGGAGTGATGGTGACAAATCTTGTTCCGCCTGGCGTCGTGTTGGTAAGCAATCAGGTGAGCCGTGGTCAGATCCAAACCAATGCCGGTGTGGTCCGATGGTCAGTCGGAGCTTTGCCCTCAGACGGCTGGGCGACGGCGACACTTGTCATGCAGTCGACCAATGTGGGAATGATTTCATGGACGATGGGTGGCTGGGCAAGCGAGACTGAGGCTCATGCGGGGAATAACACGGTTGTCAGTGAGTTGGAAGTCATTTCGCCGAGAGCTGATTTGGAGGTGCTTTTGTCGGATGAACCTGATCCGGTGGCCTTAGGAGGACTCGTGACGTATCAGGCTGTGATCACCAACCGTGGCCCGGCCACCGCTGAGTCGGTGGCCTTGACGAACCGTCTGCCCGGTGGATTTACCGTGGTGCACGCTCAGCCGGGCATGTTTATCCAAGAAGGCTCTCAGGTGATTTTCCGTGACTTGGGCAATTTGGGGGCCGGGCATGTGCTTGTGGTGCGTGTCACAGCACGGCCTTCAGGGACGGGTGAGTTTCCTGTAACTGCGTCCGTGGGTTCGGTGACAGATGATCCGGCGAAGGCCAACAACACGGCTACCGTGCGAACGACTGTCGTGGGCGCACAACTGCGGGCTTCGGTGACGGGTGGTCAATTGGAGTTGCGCTGGTCATCCGCTGCCGGGACCGTGGTGTTGGAACGAGCCGGGAGTTTGACGCCGCCGGTTCAATGGGTGCCTGTGAACGTCAATCCAGTTTTGCAAGGGAACGAGTACAGAGTGACGTTGCCTTTGGATGGTGCGGGTGGGTTCTTCCGGCTCCGGTCGGCTCCTTGAAGACGGGGGTCGACTCGGGAGCCCGCACGTCGCCAGGAGCTGGAAGGGGCGTCTTAGGCCAAGCGTTGATCGCGAAGACAGTCCGATGAACAGACCCGTAAGCACACGATGGGTCGCGGTGGTCCATGCCGTGACAGGGGTGGTGCTGGCAATTCTCTTGGGGTCCGCGCTGGAGGCGTGGGCGCTTTTGCCACGGCCGCAGGGCGCAGCCCTGCCGGATATGGATCTTCGGGGGACTCCGGGCATCAGTGTGCTAGAACGCGCGAAGCGCGAGGCTGCGCTTGTGCGGATCCAGCAAGTTCTGCCAGGCGTACGTGTGGACTGCGATCCTGTAGTGGGTTCGGCCCGGTTCGTCCGTCGGACGACCGGTTTTTTGACCGGGCCTGTCGCAACTTGGGCAGGGACCTCCATTGCAGCCGTGCCTGCAGTAACTCCTGAGGCAGTTGTCCGGGCCTTTTTGGATGCGCACCGAGATTTGTTCGGACATGGAGGAGAGGTTCTTGATTCTGCAAGGATTGTTCGGGACACCGTCAGTCCGCACAGCGGACTGCGCACTGTGGTTTGGCAACAGGAGCTCGGAGGCTTGCCTTTGTTCGAAGCGGATTTGGTGGCCAATTTGACCGCGCAGGGCGAGTTGGTATCTGTGGCCAGTCGGATGGTTGCGGAACCTATCTCGGCCGCAGAGCGCGGGACGCCCGGGTGGCCTGCATTGATGGAACGTGCGCCAGTCGATCCCCGCCAGGCGTTGGAACGAACGTTGCAACATTTGGGCCAGTCAAGTGCCCGGCATGAATTGCGAGTGCTCACAACTGTGGAACCACATGGTTACCGTAGGTTTTTGTTGGGAGGACGTAGCGGGTGGATGCGGCAGGTCTGGTTGCCCTTGGATGGGACTCGGTTGCGGCTGGCATGGGAAGTGCACATGCCGCGCGAGAGGGCACCGGAGCAGTATCAGGTTGTCTTGGATGCAGAGACGGGAGAAATCATTCTTCGACGTCAGACGAGTTTCTTCATCAGCAATGCGTCATATCGGGTGTACACCAGTGACAGTCCCTCGCCATTTACTCCGGGTTGGCCCACTCCGAATGCTGCGCAGCCACCTTATACCAACCGTGTGCTGGTCACATGGCCTGCCCTCGATGTAACTGCTTCGCCCAATGGGTGGATCAATGATGGAGACAACGAAACGCGGGGCAACAATGCCGATTGTTTCCTGGACCGAGATTTTGATTTTCAACCGGACGGTCCGCGTCCGCAGGGAAACCCGACGCGCGTGTTTGATTTTCCGCTGGATCTGGCGCAGGAGCCCCTCACTTACACCAACGCTTCAATTGTGCAGATGTTTTATTGGGTAAACTGGTTTCATGATCGCGCGTACCAATTGGGCTTCTCTGAGAGTGCGGGGAACTACCAACAAGATAACTTTGGGCGGGGCGGTTTGGGCAACGATCCGATTCTTGGCTACGTGCAGAGCGGTGCGGACGTAGGGCTGTTTAACAACGCGTTTTTCATTCCCTCTCCGGACGGTACGCCCGGACAAATTGCCATGTTTTTGTGGAATGGTCCTACCCCAGATCGGGATGGGGATCTAGATGCTGAAGTGGTCATTCATGAGGCAACGCATGGGCTGACCACCCGGCTCGTGGGCGGAGGCAATGGCATGACCGCCTCGCAGTCGAGAGGCTTGGGCGAGGGATGGTCTGATTTTTATCCATTGGCGTTGCTGAGTCAGCCGGGGGATGACCTGGAGGGGGTGTACCCGATTGCCGGTTATGCGGCGTTTCAACTCGCCGGGCTTCGCGAGAACTATTACTTCGGGATCCGTCGGTATCCCTACACCACGGACATGAGTAAGAACCCCCTGACCTTCAAGGACATTGATCCAAATCAGATCAGTCCCTATCCCGGGGTTCCGAGGAGTCCCATCTGGCCCTATGACCCGCAGGAGGCAGATGAGTATCACAACCAGGGCGAAGTATGGTGCGCGATTCTGTGGGAAGTACGGGCTAACTTGATCCGCAAACATGGGTTCGAGGGGAACGAGCTTATGTTGCGGTTGGTGACCGACGGCTTGAAGCTATGCCCACCCAATCCAAACTTTGTTGAGGCGCGTGACGCCATCATTTTGGCCGATCTTGTAGCCACGGCCGGCGCCAATGCACGCGAGTTATGGACAGGTTTTGCCAAACGAGGATTGGGCTTCAGTGCGCGATCGCCCGACAGCCGCACCACCGTGGGTGTGGTGGAGGCTTATGACACGCCGGGTCTGACCGTTGTCGGCGCATTGGTAGCGGGGGGTAATGGGAACGGGATGGTGGACGATAATGAGTGTAACGACCTGTACCTGATGGTCGCTAATTTTAACAATTTTACCGCTACTGGAGTTCGCGTACGGGTGAGCACCCTCACACCGGGGGTGGGCTTGGGCGTACGAGAGTCGGATTATCGGGATTTGCCCCCCTTGGCGCTCGGAACCAATCGCGTGCCGTTTCAACTCAGCACCGCTCCCTACTTGGTGTGCGGCACGCCCATCACGTTGCAGGTCGTCATCGAATCGGATCAAGAAACTGTGACGAATACGTGGACCCTGAACACGGGCTTGATGGGCGGGGTACGCCGGTTTGACAATAATCAGCGGGTGGTCATCCCGGACAACACCCCTGCAGGAGCGAGTTCAGGGATTGCGGTTTCCAACGTGATATCGGCCCTGCGTAAAGTAGCTGTTTCCGTGTACATTACGCATACATGGGTAGGAGATCTGCGATTGGAACTGGTGGCGCCGGACGGAACGACCGTAGTGCTAAGTGAAAGCAACGGTGGTTCGGGAGATAACTATGGCGTTGCATGCAGTCCTGAGACACGACGGACCACTTTTGATGATGACGGAGCCCTACCCATTGGTTCTGGGATCCCACCGTATTTGGGGACATTCCGCCCCCAGCAACCCCTTGCTTCCTTGGTGGGCAAGTCAGGCGCAGCAATTAATGGCATCTGGCGACTGCGCGTGGTGGATGAGGCGCAATCAGACACCGGGGCCATCGAATGCTGGTCCTTATACCTGTGGCCTGCTGAATGTACGGATGGCGGAGGAAGCTGTCCCGGAGCCGACGTGGCTGTTAGCCTGAGTGTGGCGCCCGACCCTGTATTTTTAGGAAGTAATCTAACTTACACCATTACGGTGACAAATCGCGGCCCATCCGCAGGTCGCTCGACAGTCGTGCGGCATGAATTACCAACCGATGTCATGTACATTAGTAGCCAGCCCAGTCGGGGCAGTGTGGCTTCATTTGGCAACACAGTGGTTTGGAATCTGGGAGATCTTCCCTATCAAGCTGGCGCCCAAGTTCGGGTAATCGCACTGCCAACCAAAGCAGGTACGCTTCGTTCCCGTGCGGTGGTAACCTCCTTGGACCCGGATGGAGATCTGAGTAACAACGAAGCGATAGTCATTTCCCGAGTGATGCCTCAGGCCTCGGACCTCGTGTTGGAGGCGACGGCCGTGCCGGAAACAGGCCTGCGTGGCCAGCTCCTGCAATATCGGTTGCGTGTTCGTAATTTAGGTCCCTCGCCGGCTTCCGGCGTTTTTGTCACGAACGAGTTGTCTGCAAGTTTCGTCTTGCAGGGCGTCAGAGTGTCGCAAGGGGCGTGGACAACAATGAGTAGCTTCCTGGTATGGTCCGTAGGAGCGATGCTGGCGGGATCGGAAGCGCAAATGGTTTTGGAAGGTTTGCCAGTTTCAGAAGGGACGTTGCTTTGGCGCGCGCAGGCAGGAGCCCTTCAGGCGGATCCGTTCCCGGAGAATAATCTTGTAGAGCTGCGGACTGTGGTCGGGCCGGCCGCAAATGTCTCGCTCATTGCCTTGGCTAGTCCGAATCCGGCAATTGTGAATGTACCGTATCGCTATTTGCTGAGCGTGACCAATGCAGGGCCCAGTTTGGCCAGTGGAGTGATTTTAAACGGTACACTCTCGGCGGGTCAGCGAGTCGTGTCGAATTACACGTCGCGTGGCACTATTACGGTGCAAAATAATGAAATTCGTGCGGCGTTGGGTTCGTTGTTGCCGGGGGAGACGGCGGTTGTTATTCTGACCGCTTCATCGGCCACAACGGGTAACTTTACATTGAACGCGCAAGTGTCGTTGAATGAAGTTGATCCGGTTCCCACGGACAACCGTGCCTCGGCAACTGTGAGCGTGGCTGCGCCGTTTGTCTCTATCCGAGAATCGGGCGCGACGCTGGTGGCAGAATCTCTGGCCCCGGCCAATGGTGCTCTGGATGATGACGAAACCGTCACGTTGGAATTGAGGCTGCGGAATGCGGGCAACGTAAACAACTTGAATTTGGTCGCTACCTTACTGCCGGGCAATGGGGTCGAGAATCCTTCGGGGCCACAAACTTACGGGGTATTGCCTGCGGGTGGATTGCCTGTAGGCCGTCCGTTTACGTTCACGGCTCGCCGAACACCTTCAGGTACTGTGACGGCGGTTCTACAGTTGACCGACAACGGGCAACCGCTGCCCGCGGTCCAATTTACATTCGCCCTTCCGCGAACGATTTCTTTCTCGAACACAGCCGCGATTCAGATTCCAGATTCTCGTCTGGCCAGTCCGTACCCTTCCACGATTCAAGTTTCTGGGGTGGAAGGAACCGTGGGACGGGTGACAGTTACGTTGTCTAATCTTACTCATAGTTATGCGGCAGATATTCAGGCCTTGCTCGTTGGCCCGCGTGGACAGAAGTCCTTGCTCATGGCCGGGGCCGGCGCGCCTTACGGCGTTGCCAACGCTACATTGACGTTTGACGATGGAGCTCTGGACTTGTTGCCCGCTGCGGACCCATTACAGACGGGACGGTATCGGCCGGCGGCGCATGGCGAAGTCGCGAACTTCCCTGCGCCTGCTCCAGCGGGGCCATACGGGTCGCCTTTGTCCGTTTTCGCGGGGCAGGAACCCAATGGCCCTTGGTCATTGTATGTACGCGATGTGGCTGCTGGGGACAGCGGCCAGATCCTGGGTGGTTGGAATCTAACGTTCTATCTGGTGACGCCGATTAACCAGATGGCCGATTTGGAAGTGACGGGGACGGCTCGTCCGGCGACCTTAGCTGGTCAGCAAACGATCGTGGAACTGGTGGTCATCAACCGGGGCCCGAATCCGGCTCATGGGGTCGTTTTATCGACTCGTTGGCCCATCGGTTTGGTTCCAGTTGCGGCGCAGACCTCAATGGGCGAGGCTTGGGTGGACGGCCAAACTGTTGGTGCGAGTGTGTCCCGTATAGACCCCGGCTCGAGCGTCACGGTGCGAGTAACAGCGGACGCACGAGCGGCGGGAACGCATTCGGTAATTGCTGAGGTCCGCGGAGCAGAAGTGGACTTGAATGGGGGGAACAATCAGGCGGTTGTGTTGGTTCCGGTAAACTTGCCGAGAGCCGACTTACGGGTCAGCGTGGAAAGCGCGGATCTCCAGACTGTCTTGGGGCGACTGTTGGAACTGCGTTTGCAACTGACCAATGCTGGCCCAGAAACGGCGTTGAATCCAAGCATCCGACTGAACTTGCCAGCAGGTCTGGAGTATGTCTCCGGGTCGGCAACCGGCGGTACGATCGAAACCTCCAGTGGCGCGGTGATGATTCAATACAACCGATTGATATCCGCAGTTGCAGTCGAAGCTGTTGTGGTTGTGAGAGCTTCGCGGGTTGGAACGGGCCAGCTTGAGGCTGTTGCAAGCAGTGATTCTGTGGAGTTGGTGCCAAGCGACAATGTGGCCCGGCTCAACTTGAATGTGGTGCCGCCGCAGCCGCGCATCGTCTTGGCGGGGTTGAGGGTGACGAGCGAAAGTCGGGCACCGGCCAATGGATCGCTCGATCCTGGTGAAGAAGTTTCCCTGGCGGTGGGGCTTCGGAATGTCGGTGAACTGCCCACGCAGGCCTTGGTCGCCCGACTGCGGGAGGGGGATTGGGCCAGTGGGGTGGGACCAGCCCAGCACTATGGTGTTCTAACGCCGGGTGGGCCGACAGTTTGGCGCACGTTTACCTTCACAGTGAGAGCGGCGCCAGGTTCGGCCGTGCAGGCAGTGTGGGAACTTCAAGACGGCGTGACGGAGTTGCCTGCATTGAGCCGCGTGTTGCAAGTGGCGCAAACTCGTGTGTTGCGGAATACGAACGCCATCGTGATTCCTGAGCGCGGTGTAGCTAGCCCTTATCCTTCGATCATTCCGGTTTCGGACGCTATGGGTGTGGTTACGGGCGTGCGCGTGGTTCTGCACGGCCTCGGCCACGGGTATCCAGATGATGTGGATGTGCTTTTGGTAGGACCCGACGGCCAGCGCGTGATGCTGATGTCCGACGCCGGCGGTGCGTTTGCAGTCACGAATCTAACGCTTCGCTTGGACGACGCGGCCGGAGTTTGGATGCCGGACAATGCACGATTGACCAATGGAATATACCGACCCACTGATTATGAACCTCACGATACCGTGCCTCCACCTGCTCCTCGGCGGCCATATGCGGGGACTTTGGGCTCATTGGTGGGGTCGCTGCCCAATGGAGATTGGGCGTTGTACGTGGTGGATGATGTTGCCGGCGAACGGGGTGGGATTGCCAGAGGTTGGGAGTTGGAGTTAACGACCGGCGAATTGATTAGTCCCTTGGCAGCGTTGCGAGTCCACGGAACTGTCTCGGCAACGACTGTGTCCGCGGGGGGGGAAGTCACGTATACGTTGGAAGTGACCAACGATGGACCGTCGCCGGCTGAGGAAGTGCTTTTGAACGTGTCTCTGCCAGCGGGTGCCGAGGTCCGGCAGGTCACGGCCTCTCGTGGCTCGGTAGTTGAGAAGCCCAGTGGGATTGAAGTCGTGATTGGCGGCCTGCCCTCTGGCGAGACTGCTCAGGTTCGCTGGACTTTGCGTTTATGGCAGGCGGGGCCGGCCATCGTGGCAGCTATCGCTGAGGCTTCGACAACGGACTTGGAACTATCCGATAACTCTGTGCAATTTGCGGCTGAAGTGACCGCAGTTTCCCCCGCTCGGCTGGTCGGGGAATATGATCAAATCACAAAGTTATTCCGCATCACGTTGACCGGTCAACCTGGGGAAATATACAAGCTCCAGAGCTCGGAAGACCTCCGCAATTGGACCGATATGGAGACGCAAACGGTACCGGCCTCCGGTGAGCTGAAGTTTACGGATTCTCAATCCATCAATCATCTGCAACGGTTTTACCGGGCCGTGCGTGTCCTGCCGTGAGCTGATCTAGAGGGCGTGGCCTGTCAGGCGGCAGAGTACCCATTCTTGTCTTCTTTCAGATTGAACCAGCGGGAAGAACGCTGCCACCTAGGCTTAGGCTGCGTCCGAAGGGTTAAGGGGTGCAGTGTCTAGGCATGAACCAGGAGGCCTCAACCAGGGACTGTTGAACTGTGGACCCCTGTTCGCCCGTGCTCTGGATGCGCTTGGGACTGGACAGCAGATTGCAGCCGGAGGTTGAGGCGGTTTTTTTGAGCCGGGTGATTTCCGGATTGTTCATATGAAACGGATTGGTTTGACAGGCGGCGTGGGGATGGGAAAGTCCACCGTAGCAGCAATCTTCGAGCGTTGCGGGGTGTCGGTTTTGGATACGGACCAACTGGCGCGCGAAGTGGTGGAGCCGGGTCAGCCGGCCTGGTCGGAGATCGTGGAAGCTTTTGGCCGGGAAGTGTTGGACGCTAGCGGTCGCCTGCGCCGTGCGGAGTTGGCCCGGCTGGTGTTTGCCGATCCGGAGTTGCGACGCAGATTGGAGGCGATTACCCATCCGCGCATTCGAGACCGATGGCAGGCGCGGATGTCTGAGTGGCAGAGGGAAGGAAGAGCGGAGGCTTTGGTAGTGATCCCTTTATTGTTTGAGACGGGGGCAGAGGGAGAGTTGGACTGCGTCGTGTGCGTGGCGTGTACGTCGGCTACGCAGCGAGATCGACTCCGGGCGCGCGGTTGGTCGGATGAAGAGATAAACGGCCGGATTTCAGCCCAGTGGGCAATCGAGGAAAAAATGGCGCGCGCTCATTATGTCATTTGGACCGAGGGTGCTTTGTCGGCGACACAAGGTCAGGTGCGGAAGTTGTTGGACCGATGGAGATCGGGCGCCATCTGACCAGCGCGATGGCAGCGAGGAACAATCGCCGGTAACTTTTCGCAGGAAGGTGGATCGTTATTAGATTATCGAGCATATCGAGATCAAAGCCTTGGGGTGATGAAGTCTTGCAGATCCAGAGGACGGGCCCTTATTCCGAGCGGCTTGCTTGGGATGAGGGATTGCTTGCTGATGGTTGGAAATCCAGGAGCTTGTGACGACGTGCAGCAGATACCTTGCGAGCGATTATTCCGTTGTCATGAACCAGTTGAGGGTGTGGTTGGTTAGCGGATGCTTTTTGTTAAGCTTGAGTGCGCAGGCGACCCTGGCAGCACATACTCAGGCGCGGCTGGTCCTTTCCCAAACTGAAGCGCCGCCGGGCAGCACAGTATGGACAGGGATTCATCTTCGGATGGATCCGGGATGGCACACGTATTGGCGCAATCCGGGTAGTTCAGGCCTGGCCACGGAGGTGCAATGGGAGCTGCCCGAGGGAATCACGGCTGGTGCCATTCATTGGCCCCCGCCGGAGAAATACGGTGAGGATGATCTCACAACGTATGTTTATCATGAGGAAGTAGTGCTCTTGGTGCCATTGACGTTGGCTCAAGACATTCGTCCGGGCCGATATGAACTTCGGGCCCGGGTTTCATGGCTTGAATGCAAGGAAGTGTGTCTGCCCGGTTCTGCGCAAGTGAGCGCATTTTTGCTGATTGGATCTCGATTCGATCCGTCTGCGGAGCATGTCTGGTTGGAACAATGGCGGGAGAGGTTGCCCAAGGATGGCGCTGCTCTGGGCTTTGGTGCCTGGTGGGACGCACCGGCGAGTACCGGATCCCGGATGCGTCCGGTTGTCTTGGAATGGAAGAAATTGGAATCGGGACCTGTTTCTTGGGATTTCTTTCCATTTGCAGCGGCGAATCATGAGGTGAAAGCACCGACCACATTTTTGCCAAGTGAAGCTGCGTTGGTGCGGGTACGCAAGCAGGTGGAAAGTTTTACAAGTGATTGGCCAGAGGAACTGGCCGGCTTGGTGGTGGTTCGTGGAAACGATCGGGTGCGCGCATGGGAAGTCCGGGCGAAGGTTCAGGAATGGATCGGTGGTGCAAGATCATCCGGTCAAGGTTCGGATCTGGCTCCGGCTGTGTCTTTGGGGTTGGCGAGGGTTTTGGTTTATGCATTTGTTGGAGGCTTAATACTGAACGTGATGCCCTGCGTGTTGCCTGTGATTGCCTTGAAGATTTTGGGCTTCGTCAGACAAGCGCGAGAGGATCCGCGTCGAGTCCGGTTCTTGGGTTTGATTTACACACTGGGCGTGCTTGCTTCGTTTGCTTTGTTGGCCGGGTTGGTTATCGGGTTGCAATGGGGCGGGCGTCAGGCGGGTTGGGGGATCCAGTTTGGCAATCCGTATTTTCTGGTGGGCATGACGGTGTTGGTCACCTTGGTGGCGCTAAACCTTTTTGGTGTTTATGAGGTTACTTTGAGCGGGCAGGCGTTATCGCGGGCGGCAGGGTTGGTGTCACAAGAGGGTGCCGCAGGTGCCTTCTTTAGTGGCTTGTTGACGACGGTGTTAGCGACCTCTTGCACAGCTCCGTTTTTGGGGGTGGCAGTGGGTTTTGCTTTTGCCCAGCCGCCGTGGGTGGTGGTGTTGGTGCTGTTAACAGTGGGGGCCGGCCTGGCATTTCCTTATCTTGCGCTGAGTTGGCAGCCGGGCTGGCTACGCTGGTTGCCCAAGCCTGGTGTCTGGATGGAGCATTTCAAGGTGGCGATGGGCTTTCCAATGATGGGAGCGGTAGTCTGGTTGTTGAGTCTGGTTGAGGCACATTACGGGGAACGCACATGGTATCTGGCGTACTTCCTGGTGCTGTTGGCAGTAGCGACCTGGTTGTTCGGGGTGTTCTGGCAGCGCAGGTCGCCGCGTCGAGTCATTGCATTGTGTGTTGCGATCCTGTTCCTGGCAGCGGGTTATATCGGTTTGTTGGAAGGTTCTATGCGCTGGCGTGAACCTGAGAGAAACAGCAGCACGACGGTTCAGAACGCTGCAGATGGGATTGCGTGGCGACCGTGGAGTCCGGAAGCCGTTGAGCGCGCGCGTCGGGAGGGGCGAGTAGTCTTGGTGGATTTCACGGCGCGTTGGTGTCTGACTTGTCAAATGAATAAGAAGTTTGCGTTGGAGGTGCCGTCTGTGCGGGAAAAACTCCGTGCGTTAGACGTGGTGACATTGCAGGCCGACTACACGCATTTCCCGGAGAACATCACGCAAGAACTCCAACGATTTGGCCGCGCCGGTGTGCCCTTGGTGGTGGTTTACCCGTCAAATCCGGCGCGTGAACCGTTGGTGTTGCCTGAAGCGCTCACGGCAGGGATCGTGCTGGACGCACTGGAGCGAGCTTCTCAGGAATAGGCGAATCGTGGATGTGGATCGACCGGTGATTGTGTCTCGCGGCTACGTAAAGTCGCCTGCTTGGAGCAGTTGAACTCTTACTTCTTTGGGAGTGTTTGGGAAGACTAGCCAGGTTTTGACCGCTCACAAGGTCCGTTTCCGGCTGAGCGTATGGGTGGCGTAGCCGTAGTATGCCTCGGCAGCTTCCATAAGGGTTTCAGACAATGTGGGATGCGGATGAACGGTCAGGGCAATATCTTCGGCAGTGGCACCCATTTCGAGCGCCAAGGTGGCTTCTGCAATGAGCTCTCCGGCGCCATGTCCAACAATGCCGACGCCCAAGACACGATCGCTCTCTGGATCGATGATCAGTTTGGTCATTCCATCTGTTCGGTCGAACGAGAGGGCTCGACCGGAAGCGGACCAGGGAAACCGTGCGACCTCGTGGGCGACACCGCGTTCCTTGGCTTCTGCTTCGGTCAGGCCACACCATGCCAGCTCGGGATCGGTAAAGACCACCGCCGGGATGACGATATTCTCGAACCGGCTTTCTTCACCGTTGATGACTTCGACCGCGATCCTGGCTTCTTTATGAGCCTTGTGAGCCAATAGGGCGCCGCCCACGACGTCACCAATGGCATAGATCTGAGGGTCATCCGTTTGGAGATATTCGTTAACTTTAATGAAGCCCTTCTCGGTGAGCTGCACTCTGGTGTTTTCTAGGCCGAGATCTTCCGTATTGGGTATGCGTCCGACCGCAACTAGGACGCGATCATATAGTTCTTCCAGTTTCTGCCCGTTATGTTCAGTAACGACGCGAATCTGTTTGCCTGCGGTGGCCATACTCAAGACCTTGGCCTGAAGCCGAATTTCTTTGAAGGCCTTTTGAGCTCGTTGCACTACAGGTCGGGCTAAGTCGGGATCTGCGCCGGCCAGGACTTTGTCAAGCGCTTCCACCACGACGACTTCGCTGCCCAACGCGGCATACACCGTGCCCAGCTCCATGCCGATGTAGCCGCCACCTACAACGAGGAGCCGGGCCGGAATTTCCTCAATCTCCAAGGCCTCGGTGGACGTCATGACCCGCGGATTGCCCAGGTCAAATATCTTGGGCATGGCCGGGAGGGAGCCGGTGGCAATGATGGCGTGTTGGAACCGGACGAACTTTTGGCCCTCTTCTGTTTCGACCCTTAGTGTGCTTGAGTCTTCGAAGTATCCGCGTCCACGCATGACCTGGACGCCGCGCTTTTGTGCCAAGAATGAGACACCGCTGGCCAATTTTTCCAATATGGATTCCTTCCAAGTGCGCAGTTTGACGAGATCCACCTCGGGGGGCGCAAAAGTGATGCCTCGGTGGGCAGATTCACGGATTTCTGTGATAAGGTGCGTGGCATGGAGAAGCGCTTTGGAGGGGATACAACCGACGTTAAGACACACTCCGCCCAGGCGCCGGTCCTTTTCAACCAAGATCACCTTCTTGCCAAGGTCCGCGGCGTAGAAAGCTGCAGCATAGCCGCCTGGGCCGGCTCCCACCACTACAAGTTCAGTCTCGATTGGTTGCATAGAGTTGGTTCACTGCCGCCAGCGGGAAGTTCGGCTGTATGTTTCTACAGACGCACGAATTCTTCGGGGAAATCCTCCAGGGCGCGGATCAGGTCTACGATGAAACGGGCGGCGGAACCTCCATCGATGACCCGATGATCGTAACTCAGGGCTAGGGGAACCATGAATCCGGGCACTACTTGGTTATCGCGCACTACGGGCTTGAGAATTCCCCGACCCACGCCGAGGATGGCTACCTCGGGCCGATTGATGATCGGTGTGAAATGGGCTCCTCCGATGGCTCCCTGGTTGGAGATGGTGAAACTGCCCCCCTGCATTTCTTCCCGCGCGAGCTTGCGGTCGCGCGCACGCTGGGCTAGCGACTCGATCTCCTGAGCCAGATCCAGCAACGACTTTCGATCAGCATTTCGCACGACTGGCACCAACAGACCATGTTCGGTATCGACTGCCAGGCCGATGTGGTAGTACTCCTTAATGACAAGCTCGCGTCCGATTTCGTCCAAGCTGCTATTGAACACGGGGTGCTTGCGTAGGGTTTCCACCACCGCTCGAACGATAAACGGCGTGACCGTGAGCTTGACGCCTTTTTGCTCGTAAGCGGGACCGAATTGTTTACGAAGCTGCTGAATCCGGGTGAAATCGGCTTCGTCGAACTGCGTGACATGTGGGATGGCGCTCCAGCTTTCCCACATCCGGCGGGCAATGACCTCACGCAACGTGCTGAGAGGTTCCCGCCGCACGGGCCCCCATTTGGCAAAATCAATCGGCTCGCCCGAAGGTGGAGCAGCGGGGGCACTCGTCGCAGGAGGCGTCGGCGCCGCCTGGCGAGCAACCATTTGCTTGTACCTGACTGCGATGGTTTGGAGCCGCTCGATATAATTCCGCAGATCTTGACGTGTAATGCGGCCGCCCGGGTCTGTGCCTTGCACTTTGGACAAGTCGATGCCTAGTTCCCGTGCCAACCTTCGAACGGAAGGCGGAGCCACCGGAGCCGCCACCCGTTTGGGTTCACTTTCCTCCCAATCTTCTTCCTCGAGGATGGCCTGTTCCTCCAGACGCGTCCCATCCGAAACAGAAGGTCCGCTGGAAAGGCGGGCCGAGGCGGTACCGGCAGCCTTGGTTACGGTTTTGGTCGCCGGCTCGGACGACATGGATCCGGTGCTTGGAGGCGACGCCACGCCGGTTTGCAGTCGCAGGATGCGTTGGCCCACGGCCACTTTCTCGCCCGGGCGCACGAACACCTCAAGCACTGTACCGGAGTGTTCAGCCGGAATGGTGGCAATCGCCTTCTCGTTTTCGAGCTCGAGCAGCGGCTGACCCGGAGAGATGTTATCTCCCGGTTTCACAAACACAGTGACGACCACACCACTGTCTGCACCTTCACCCAGAGGTGGAAGTTTGATGTCCATGCTCAAACGTTCCGCAATGTTAAGCGGGTTCGGCGGCTTGGCAAGCCTCACAGCCTGATGCAACGTTGCGCCATTTGGGGGGTGACTTGGGGCCAGCGGCCATCGGGTTTTACTTGGCACGAGAGAGCGACCGGGCTAGGGGTGTGGTTGGCGTTTGCCTGCTGTTGGTCAAACGGGAGCGAGATCCCTACCCCGGCGGCGCGCCGGACCTGAACGGTTGGTTCAAAGAATCAAGAGGCGTCGCATGAAAACAGTTGTCTGCTTTCGTTGGCTGGGCGCAATCGCATGGTTCGTTTATGCAGCGGTCGGTTTCGCAGAGCCGATTCCCCGTGAGGTGAAAATTGGAGGTTTTGCCGTGGGTTGTCAGGCGTGGACCTTCAATCGATTCACTGCTTACGAAGCCGTGGAGAAAACGGCGCTGGCAGGGGCAAAAGTGATTGAGTTTTTCCCCGGCCAGCGATTGCGGCCTGACAGTGAACTGCGCTGGGACCATCATGCCAGCGATGAGATCATTTCCCAGATGAGGGAACATCTGGTGCGGTACGGCATTCGCGCGGTCAATTACGGCGTCGTGGGCGGACGAGATGAAACAGAATGGCGGCGAATCTTCGAGTTTGCCCGCAAGTTGGGCCTTTATGCCATCACCACCGAAGACGTGGACAAGTTGGATCTGCTCGAACGTTTGGCGCGCGAATTTGACATTCGAGTGGGCATCCATAATCACCCGCGGCGGCCGAACGATCCCAATTACCGGATTTGGAGTCCGACCAATGTTTGGGACATGATTCGGGGGAGAGACGCTCGATTGGGTGCTGCTGCTGACACCGGCCATTGGGCCACTTCGGGTGTGGATCCGCTGGAAGGCCTGCGGTTGTTGTCTGGGCGCATCATTAGTGTGCATCTGAAAGATCGCACCGTCATCGGGCGGCAAACCGCGGACGTACCCTATGGCAGCGGTGTCCTCAACGTGGCTGCCTTATTGGATGAGCTCAAGCGGCAGGGCTTCGTCGGCAATGTTTCCATTGAATACGAGACGAAATGGGAAAACAATGTGCCGGACGTGGCCCAATGCATCGGGTTCTTCCGAGGGTACGGGACCTGCCGTTAGATTTTGCATAAGCCATCTGCACTCATTAAGGCAAAAAACGCAGGATTGGGACATGCCCCAGGTCGCTTAAGATACCTGCGAAAGAGAACTCTTCGCTGCCTCCTTCCATGATTCAAACCAATCTAATCTGGAAGAGCTAACTTCAGCCGTGCTGCGCACTGCCTCTGAATGGCCTTTCAGCCATCAACGCTGTTGCGAGTCCCTGAGGCGGGGAGGTTGGGTGATTGAGTTCAAGGCAGAAGGAGGCTCAAGATTAAGAACCGGTGCAGTTTGCGGTGGCGAAGGGCTCCCCGTTTGATCCCATGGCCTGTGATGCCGTTGCATCGCGAAGGTCGCAAAGGTCTCGTTGGAGGATCATTTCGATAAAAGCCCGCCAAGCCCGCGTCATGGGATGTCAATGGTATTGCGGTTCGTTGCCCCGGGCCGATTGGGGGCAGTCCCGCCTCGGTGTGAAGCCAGCTGGTTAAGGCTTGCTGCCCATCCTGAAGACATGGTCTTGGGGCCTGTCGAGTGACCGACTTCGAGCAACTCGTTCGTGGGTTGTGCGAAAAGCTTATTCCCAAAGGCGGTATGGCAAAGCAGTCTGTTCCATCAGGACTCCGCATTTAGGGCATTGATCCGGCTGGTTCCATGGCCTGATAGTGTGCCAAGGCCCTTTCGGACAAAGAAGAGGGAACTGGACCCAACGGGAATGGCGTACTCCAGGTGGCCAAAGTTGGTTGAGCACCTGCTGAAAAGTTGGAGGATGCGCGGACAGGCTTGGGCGTTTGTGCCAAAACTCGGATATTAGACCGCGTGGGCCACCGTAACTGCGTGTCTGTAAGACGGTTGGCACGCGCATTCGGACTACTGCGTCGTGCAGCTCTTTGCAGGTTTGGCAGAGAATGGTTTGGACTGCAAAGCGGAAACCAGCATCTTCGCCGCCTGCCACGTGGGCACGGTACAAGCATTTTGGGCACTCAAAAAGGAAAGTCCGGCCCATTGCTTTTCAGCACTTCGATTGCCTCCAGAATAGCGGGTTCGTAAAGGTCGAGCCAAGCCGGGAATGCCCCTATGGCTCCCGAAGGCTGTGCATGGGATCTGGTTTGGATCGAAGCAAGAGGACATCTAATGGGCATACCTTCGTATGGCTGCTGTAGCTGGCTTGTAAAATGCATCGTGCGCGTAACGAAAAAAGTTGGAGCTAGACCGGGTTGAGAGCCAGCGACAAAGGTTCCGTATTGCACGGCCTGGACAGGAGCCTGCCACTCACCGTTTGGCACGTTAAAGAGATGGCCCCAGGCCAGCCCTCCAGTTGGTGCGCCCGGGGTATCTTGGCTTGCCTGATTGGGCATGGATCACACAAGTGGCCTGGGGGGCCGTGTGGGGCAGGCGTACACGATTTCGGTGTCAACCGGATGGTTCAGCCAATGCCCTCCCGTAAAACACTCTGGTCGCAGTCACACCAACTTTGGCATGATCATGGTGGACCCATTGAGGTCTTTGGCAGACGCAGGGGCGTCTCCTTCGGATTCTCTTTACAAGCTGCCTAGCCACTGGGCAGGAGAATCCTGTGGCCAGCAGCAAGGTAAGATCCGGCAATGGCGTTGGAGATGAACGTCTTTGCGTGCGTCACCGCGCGGCACAGAGGCAGTCCACGAGCCAGGAAGGCAGCGATAGCGGCTGCATACGTGCAACCCGTTCCGTGAGTATGTAAATGGGCGATACGAGGTGCCTCCAAAAGCCATTCATCGCGGCCGTCGAAGAGGATGTCCACCGCTCGGCGAAGGCCGGACAAGTGCCCGCCCTTGATGAGAGCTGCGCAACCAAACTGATTCCATATGTGCCGAGCGGCTCGCCGAAGATCTTCAATGGATTGCAAAGGTTGGCCAACCAAAACTTCCGCCTCCGGCAGGTTGGGCGTGACGAGGGTGGCGCGAGGCAGGAGCTGTTGCATAAGCACGTGAATGGCTTCCGGTTGGAGCAACCTTGCGCCACTGGTGGCTACCATCACGGGATCCACCACCAAAGGCGCCGATGTGGGAAACGGAAATCGCGCCACTTCGCGAATGATGGAGGCCTTGTAGAGCATGCCTGTCTTGATGGCACGCGGCGGTAGCTCTGCACACACAGCCTCCAATTGAGCGCGCACCATGTCCAATGGCAACGCCTGCACAGCACGGACCTCGCGAGGATTCTGGGCAGTGACGCAAGTGATTACAGAAGTGCCGTGCACGCCGAGAGCGGCGAAGGCCTTTAGATCGGCTTGAATACCTGCCCCGCCGCCGCTGTCGGAGCCAGCCACGGTCAGCGCGATGGGACGACTGGCTCGACGCCTCATGGATTTGAGATGCCGGACGTTACTTTGGGGAGGGAGGCATGCCGACGCAGCCACAGCAGGTCCGCGGAAGGCCGGCTAACCCAGTTCAAGTGAGTCACGAAGGGCGTTCGGGCCATTTGCAGTGTCCATGGGTCACGCCAGCGTTGGATGGTGGCGTGTCCGTCAGCGAATGATAGGGGAGAGGCAGAGCCATGTTCAGCCGTGGGGAACTGATAAAACACTGCGGCCATCGCGACACCGAAGGCTGCATGACACAACCACTCAGGTGCCACATCTACGAAGAGCAGTCGTTCCGAGGGTGCCGCGGCCGCCAATTGAGCAAGAGTTAGAAAATTCTGATGGTTGGTGCTTAAGAGGAGCTCGTTACTTCTGGGAGGCAACATCCATCCCATGTATGCGTTCAGGGCGTAGGAACGGATCTTGGGCATGCCGCCGATCACCAACTTGTCTGTGGGGCACTTGTAGATGGCTGCATGAGGCAAATAAGGTGCAAATGCTGCCCAGGCAGGGTCTGTGAGACACGCAGGGTTGGTAAGGGTCATCCGATAGGAGGTAGTGGCCCGATGAGTGGCCCCCAGGACCCACAATCGAATCTGCCGAATCTCGTCCGCGGAGGCGTATCCATTGGGAACCAGCCGATCTCGGTTGTCATCCGCGTACAATTGCCATGCAAATCCAAGCTGCCGAAGATTTCCCAAACAAGCAGCCCGGAGGGCGCGGGCTTTGGCCCGGCTGAGAGCCGGAAGGAGCAGCGTTGCCAGGAGAGCCACAATGGCCAAGGTGATCAGAAGTTCGACCAGCGTGAAGGCGGCAGGCCTGAAAACTTTTGCACTCATGCCCGAAGGCTCCACGAATGCCGCTTTTGCGTCCACAAGCCCTGCAAGCAACGCTACGCCAAAGTATGGAAGTGTGCAATTGGGAAGATGACCCGGTGGTTGTTCATCCTCCGCGGGCGGGGCTGACGGTTTGGTGACATTAGCGCCGAACGCATCTTGGAGCCCGGAATCCGTACAAGACACGGACTCTTTTGGGGACCGGGATCTTTCCAAGGGCGCTTTGATGGTGTGGGTGCCGTAAGCGGAGGCGCTGTTAGCAGCGCATTCTCCCGTTTTAACGAACAGGGCCAGGCTGAGTCGTCACCCCAGTGCTGTTTGTTTGGAGGGCCAGTCTATGCGCCGCCTTGGCGCAAGACTCCATGTTGAGGATCAGTCTAAAAGGAGACAGAGGAACCCCCTTCTTCTTTGGAAGTGGATCTTTCAACAGCGGTTCAACCATATACCCATCCATCATGGATTGCCCGGCGTGAGAGGCCACGTTGGGGGCCGAATGGAGTTTTGGTGCCAAATCAAACGCTGCCTATTTCATCCGGTCGAAGGTTTTTTGGAGGATTTGCCAGTCCTTGAGGTGTTGCACCTTTTCCCTGGCCGCCTGAATAATCTCAAGTTCCCGTTGATTCCGCGTGGGTCGTTTAACCTGGTAAAAAATTCCGAAATATCCAGGGAAGGGCGCGTTCGCCAACTCGTATGCGGCTACCTCATCCGTTACGTCATGGCTGGCAGGCACTGTGTTGAACACACCGCCTTTACGCGGATTGGCGGCGTCGAAGGCGCCTTCGTAAAACTCGACGCATTCACTGAGACATTCAATGAAGCTGAATCCTTCGTGCTGCAGGGCAGCCTCCATCATTTGCAGCAAGTGATTCGGGTTCGTGTGCGTGGTGCGAGCGACGAAGGTCGCACCAGCCGCAATGGCCTGCTTGATGGGATTCAACGGTTGATCCACAGCTCCCCAAGGGTCGGTCTTGCTTTTGAATCCGATGGGCGAGGTGGGTGAGGTCTGTTTTTTGGTCAGGCCATAGACTTGATTGTCCATCACCACGAGCGTGAGGTTGACGTTACGGCGCGCAGCGTGAAGGAAATGGTTGCCACCGATGGAGAACGCATCTCCATCCCCGCTGAAAACGAATACGTGCAGGTCCGGTCGCATGAGCGACACGCCAGTGGCGAACGGTAAAGCCCGCCCATGGATAAAGTGTGCACCATGAGCTTGGACGAAATAGGGAAACCGGCTGGAGCAACCAATGCCCGAAACGGTGACGATGTTTTCGTGCCGGATGCGGGCACGCTCCATGAGTTTGAAGTAAATGGCCAGGACGGAAAAGTCGCCGCAACCGGGACACCAAGTCGGGTGATCAGCTGCCAGTTCCTTTTTGGTGAGCGGCTTTGGCTCCTCACTGACCGGCGAGGTCGGAGGCCGGACGATTCCGAGATGGTTATTGGCGGTGGTGGCAGTGCTCATGGCTTGAGTTGGGTTAAATTGGTTGAGTCTCGTTCACGCCAGCTGTGCCTGAAGGGCTGCCAGCTTTTCTTGCAGCTGCTCCAAAATTTCGCGCACTTTGAAGGTTAAACCGTCGGTTTTATTGATGCCACGAATATTGTTCATGCAAAACCGGGCGCGTAAAAGCGTAGCTAATTGGCCATAGCCATAGAGACCTTCATCATTCATTTCGACGACAAAAATATATCGAAATCCGGAGAAAACCTCTTCCAAACCCTCGGGCAGAGGATGAAGGTGCCGCAAATGCAGTGCCGAGATGCTCAGACCTTGCGCACGGGCCCGGTCGACGGCTTCCCGGATAGGGCCGCGAGTGGATCCCCAACCCACCAGAAGCATTTGACCCTCGGCAGGACCGTATGTTTGAGGACATGGCAAACGCCGAGCCAGGGCTTGAAGTTTTTTTCGCCGTTTGGCAGTCATGGCCATGTGCATCTGGGGTGAGGCCGTTGGGTGACCCATTTCATCGTGTTCCAATCCCGGCAGCACTGGGTATTTCCCGTCTAATACTTTGGTGCCGGGTGGGATGTGATGGGTGATCCCGTCTGGTGCGCTCAGATCATAGGGCTTGTGCGACGGCACCGGGGTGAATTTGGGTGAAATATCCTGGCAGACTTTCTCCAGTTCCGGCTCTGGAAAGGCTTCGATGCGTGTGGCGATGGACTGGTCACTTAGAATGAAAACTGGGACGCTGTAGGCGCGCGCGATATTGACGGCTTCGATGGCGGTGTAAAAACAGTCCTCCACGTCCGCGGGCGCGATCACAACTCGGGGCGCGTCTCCGTGACTGCCAAAACACGCAATGAAAAGGTCGGATTGTTCCGGATTGGTGGGCATGCCAGTAGAGGGACCGGCGCGCTGGACATCGATGATCACGAGGGGTACTTCAGCGTTGACCGCCCAACCGATCGCCTCGCTCTTTAGTGAAATGCCTGGGCCGCTGGAACCGGTAACGGATACATAGCCAGCATAGCTGGCGCCGATGGCCATGGAAATGGCGGCGATTTCATCCTCGCATTGCACGAAAATGCCGCCATATTTGGGCAACTCACGGCGCAACGTTTCCATCACGTCTGACCACGGAGTGATGGGATAGGCCGCTCCGAATCGAATGCCGGCGGCTATGAGGCCATAGGCAAGGGCTTCATTGCCGCTCATGACCACCTGAGTCCGTTCCCGCTTTTGACTCTCGCGGAGTCGGTAACTGTCTTGCACATGTGAGGCGGCGTAGCCGTAACCTGCGTGGAACGCCAATAAGGCGTTTCGGACCACGCTCTCGTCCTTGCCCTGAAACCGCTCCCGGATCAACTGTTCCAATTTGGGCACGTTCAAATCGAAGAAGCGGGCGACCAACCCCAGGGCAAAGATGTTCTTGCCTTTATCACGAGCGGTGCCGCCGATGGCCTCAATGGTCTGGGTGGTGATCGGAACACCGATGTGGACGTACTCTTTTTGAAGCTCGGGTTTCGGTTCTACGTGATCTGTATCGTAGAGGACAATACCTCCCTTCCGCAGCGAATGAATGTGCTCATCATAAGAATGCTGGTAAAAAGCCAACAAAAAATCCGCATCATCACCCGCACTGAGAACTTCGCCCGAGCCGATCCGAAGTTGGAAAATAGAGGGCCCTCCGGAGATGGTTGAAGGGATGGTCATGTAGGTCATGACCTCCTGTTCGCTCCGACCGGCCAACCGGGCCAGGATATTGCCCATTGCTTGAATGCCATCTTGGGAATTTCCCGCAATCCGGATTACAGCCTCCGGAATGGCGTGGGCCCTCGCGCCGGGCGTGGGCGGGAGTGCTGCGGGTGCTGCGTCAATGCTTTCACTCATGTTGCGCCATTGAAGTCTACACCGTTTTGGGCGCGCAGAGACGTTGCTGCTGCGGCCTGAAATGGGTCGCCGCGTGGCGCCCTTCCAATTTGCACTGTAGCCTACTCCTGTTGGTCTTCATGTCAAATGCTAATGGACCAGGGTATTCGCACGGGGGAAATCCGGCCTAAGTTGGTCGCTTGCAAGCAATTCAGGCAGCTAAGCCGGATCAGATGGTTGCTATGAAGCCTTCTTAACCCGGATGGGTGTTCATGCGGGAAGACTTTGGGTTAGTGAGTATCGATAAGTGAAGCTGCGTGGGAAATGCGGGACAGCTTTGATGTGGCTACGGGGCGACTGGACAATACCATTTGGATGCGTCAATGTAAGTTTTCCTTGAGAATGACTTTGCTTGAGGACTGATCGGTTCATGCAATCACCGCCTTTACAGGATCCGACTTTTTCCCGGCCTGATACGTGGACGACGCCTGTATGGTCGGTGGCTGGGCGCATGGTCAATGTGTTTGGGGTTCCAGGACAGGTGTTTGAGGACGTGTTGCGAACTCGGCCCAATACAGGCCATTGGTTTTGGCCGGCGCTGCTGGGATTTTTGATTGGGTTTTTAGGCGGTTGGCTGTTGTGGGGGAATCCGGTTGTGCGGCACGCGCTCGTGGTACGTCAACGAACGGTGTGGGAACAGCGGATCGAAGCGGGCCGGCTTACGCGAGAGGAGGCTGACCGTCGCCTGAAAGAACTGGAGCAAGTCTGGGCTTCCCCCCTGGTTCGAGCCTTGGCTGCGGGGGCGTCTGGTCTGGGATCGGGTCTGCGGTTTTTGTTCTGGGGCGGGTTGATCTGGGCCGTGAGTCGTTGGGCTTTTGCAGCCCGGGCGCCTTTGGGTCGCTGTTGTGAGTTAGCGGGTTTAGCCAGTTTGATCGGAGTCGTAGGCATGGCGTTGGAACTCTTACTGATGCCAACCCCGGACGGATCGCCTCCTCCGCTAGAAGAACCGGCGCAAGTGACGCAGCCCACCTCTCGGGCAATGGCTTGGGCCCTTGGCTTGGTCCAAGGCATTTTTGGCTTCTGGCAGGTAGGTGTCATGGGGATGGCCTTGGCCAAATTGACAGGAGCGCCTTGGGTGCGGGCGTTATGGGTCTTGCTGGCGATTTGGTTGGGTTGGATGTTGTTGTGGATCACGGTGGGAGCGCTGCGGTGAGGTGGCCTCATCTTAATGAGGTGGGCGAAACTTTCGCACGCGGGTGCTCGTATTTTTACGATGACGGCAGCAGCTTGGGGAAAGAGTTGAGCCTATGGGATTAGAAAGCCGGAGTTGGAGATGGATCTGGGCAGTGGCGGCGGCCGGTTGCCTCGTCGGGTTGGCATGGGTGGTTTGGTGGCGCCATCGGGTGCCGATTTATGAGGTCCAAGCCACACCTGTGGTTCGAAGAGACCTTACCGAGGTGGTGGTGGCCAATGGACGCATCCAGCCCGTGGTGCAGGTCAAAATCAGCGCTGAGGTCAGCGGCGAGATCGTGGAATTGCTCGTGAAGGAAGGCCAGACCGTTCAACAGGGGCAGTTAGTGGCGCGCATCAAACCGGACGTGTACGAAGCCAACCGCCGCTCGGCGGAGGCGTCCTATCGGGCAGCGGTTTCTGCTCGCGATCAGGCCTCAGCGAATGCTCGCAAGGCGGAGCTGGAGTACGAACGACATGCGCAATTGCACCGAGCGAAATTGATTTCGGAATCAATGTTTGAAGAGTATCGGACTGCCTTGGAGGTGGCACAGGCTCAACTCCGGCACGCTGATCATCAGGTCGAGGTTGCGCGGGCGGCCCTGGCTCGCGCCGAAGAAGAATTGGCCAAGACCACCATTTATGCGCCGATTCATGGTACGGTCAGTCGCTTGAGTGTGGAGCGAGGGGAGCGCGTTGCGGGTAACACCTTGATGGCAGGAACTGAAATTATGACGATTGCTGATTTGAACAACATGGAGGCGCGCGTGGAGGTGGGTGAGACGGACGTCGTGTGGCTGCGGCCCGGTCAGAAAGCGCGGTTGGAAGTGGACGCCTTCCGCGATCGAAAATTTACTGGTCTGGTCACGGAGATTGCGAACTCGTCGCGGAACCTGAATCAACCGTTGGGCTCGCAGGAGGCCACTAAGTTTGAAGTGCGCATTCGTATTCAGGAAAAGGAAGCATTTCGACCGGGCATGAGTGTGACGGCCGAGATCGAAACGCGTTATCGCACCAATGTGCTGGCCGTCCCTTTGGCCAGCGTTACCACGCGCCTAGCGGGGACTGATCGAGCGGACCGTGATCGGCGCGACACATCGACAGAAGCAGTGGGTAACGATGCGGCATGGTTCGCCAATAAGCCGGCCGCGCGGCGCGAGCGGGAGCCTGCCAAATCGGCCCATGTCGTATTTGTAGTCGAGGGGGACCAAGTCCGAATGGTGCCGGTAAAACTGGGTATCAGCGACGCGGAGTATTGGGAGGTTGAGGAAGGCCTGAAGGAAGGTCAACTGGTGGTTTCGGGTGGCTATAAAGTCATTCATCAGGATTTGGTCGATGGCGCACGAGTGAGGATGGCAGCCATCGCAGGGCATAACCGCAAGGAGAGCGGTTGACGGGAGTAGATGGGGTGTGTGGAGGACTTTCAGGAAACAGGGTTACGGATCTGAGCCGGGCTGGTGACCCTGTTCTGAGGTATGATCCCGCGAATTAAAGCACGGTATGAATTTAATCCGGCTGGTGAAGGTTGGTCGCTACTACCGCATGGGAAGTGAGGTTATTTATGCGCTGCAAGAAGTGGATCTGGCCATTGATCATGGGGAGTACGTGGCCATCATGGGGCCGTCCGGATCGGGTAAGTCCACTTTAATGAACATCATCGGTTGTTTGGACCGTCCCACCTCAGGCCGGTACGAGCTGGAGGGCGTGGACGTTAGCCGCATGGATGATAACCAATTGGCCGACGTGCGCAATCGCCGGGTCGGATTTGTTTTTCAGAGTTTCCATCTGCTGCCGCGGTCGACAGCCCTGCACAATGTGGAACTGCCGTTGATTTACGCCGGATTGCCTGCGGAGCAGCGCCGTCTTATGGCGCTGGAGGCATTGGCGCAAGTGGGGTTGTCTGACCGAGTGCATCATCGCCCGAATGAATTGTCAGGCGGGCAGCGTCAGCGGGTGGCCATTGCACGGGCGTTGGTAAACCGGCCTGCCCTGCTGCTCGCGGATGAGCCCACGGGCAACCTGGACTCGCGGACCGGTGAGGAGATTCTGGCCTTGTTTGATGCCTTGTGGCGTCAGGGGTGTACGATCCTGGTGGTCACCCACGAGGAGGAGGTGGCCCGGCATGCCCGCCGGATTGTGCGCATTCGCGACGGCCGCATTGCTGCAGATGAAAGGCGGTCCGTATCATGAAACTGGCCGTAGAAATGGGTGAGGGCTTCCGAATGGCCCTGGCGGCTCTCTGGGCCAACAAACTGCGCGCGGCTCTCACCACATTGGGCATCGTAATTGGCATTGTGACTGTCACCTTGATGGGCACCGCCATGGAGGGCCTGAATCGTTCTTTCCTGCATAGTGTTTCACGCATCGGGGCAGACGTCCTGTTCGTAGAGCGCATGGATTGGTTTATCGGGACGCGGGAGGAATGGTTGCGGATGCAAAAGCGCCGGCCCGTTGAGCTGGCTGAGGCACGAGCGCTGGAACGCGAGGCCTCATTCGCCCTGGCGGTTGCGCCTGTGGCACGAAGCACGCAGCCCGTGGGCTATCAGAACCGCAGCGCTGGCAGCGTTTTCTTGCTGGGTACTACGGATGCTTATCAATCCACTGCCGGTGTGCGCGTAGCCGCTGGTCGGTTCCTGAGCTCGGCTGATGTGACGGGCGGTCGCCCGGTTTGCGTAATTGGGACAGAGGTGGCCACGAACCTTTTCCGGTACGAGTCGCCCCTGGGACGCCGGATCCGAATTGGCGGTCAAATCTTTGAGGTGGTGGGTGTGCTCGAACGGCAGGGGCGGTTTTTGGGTGCCTTCAGCATGGACAACCAGATCATTATACCGTTGCAGGCTTTTCTGGAGGCCTTTCACAGCCGGCCGGACCTGCAAATCCAGGTCAAAGTGGGGAACGTGGCGACGTTGGAAGATGCGCGCGAGGAGTTGCGTCAGTTGATGCGTCGGGTACGCCGCCTGGCTCCGGGGGAACCGGACGATTTCTCCATCAATCAGCAACAACAGTTTATTCGAATTTTTCAGCAGGTGGGTGGGACCATTGCAGCGGTCGGGCTGTTCATTACCGGTTTATCATTGTTCGTGGGTGGCATCGGCATCATGAACATCATGTTCGTGTCGGTGGCCGAGCGAACCCGCGAGATTGGCATCCGAAAAGCAGTGGGGGCCAAATGCCGGGCCATTCTCGTCCAGTTTTTACTAGAGGCGGTGGCGATTTGTGTCATGGGTGGCGCTTTGTCGCTGGCGATTGCCTGGCCTGCGACCTGGCTTTTGCAGAGGCTGTTGCCGGCGCAGATGTCACTGCGGGTGGTGGGCTTGGCCATGGCAGTCGCTTTGGTGACTGGACTGATGTCGGGTTTGGCTCCTGCGTGGCGGGCGGCCCGGTTGGATCCCGTAGAGGCACTGCGCGCGGAATGACGCGTGGAATCATTGCAAACACCTGTTCCAATCATCGATTCAAGGAAAGTGGCCAAGCCATCCTCGCCTGCATGGGTGACGCTAAAGGCTGAAATTGCAGAGGGGTGCCGCATGGCCATCGCCGCGCTGGCCGCGCACAAGTTACGGAGCGGGTTGACGTTGTTGGGAGTTTTGGTCGGCGTGTTCTCCATCATGTTGACGATGACCGCCTTGCGTGTGTTGCAGCGGAATGTGGAGCGCGAATTGAGCCAGATGGGGGCCCATACGTTTGCTGTGCGGAAGTGGCCCGCCATTTACTTTGGCGGGCCGGAAGGTTCGGAGAGGTATCGGCGTCGAAAGCCCGTCACGTGGGAGCAAGGCCGCCAGGTTGCGCAACGCGCCAAGCAAGTGGCCAGTGTGGGCGTCGAGGATAACTTTTGGGTTGGCGAAGTTGTGAGCCGACATGGCCGGACTCCTCCGCTTGTGCAACTCTTGGGTGTGACGGAAGGCTGTTTCCCGGCGCGGAACTGGGTGGTTGCGGAGGGTCGGGCCTTGATGGAAGACGATGTGGCTAACGGGAGGCAGGTTTGTGTGTTGGGGGCAGGGGTGGCGCGGGTTCTTTTCCCATTTGGATCAGCGGTCGGCGAGACCATCAAGATGGACGGTGTGCCCTACCGCGTGGTGGGTGTCTTGGAGGCCAGAGGCACAGCCCAGGGGAGCGAGCAGGACAACTTCGTGGCCATCCCGCTTCGGACCGCCCTCAATCGTTACGGACGGCCGGGTCGGAGTCTGACGTTGCTGGTGCGGGCTCGCGACGCCACCGTGTTCGACGATTGTGTGGAAGAGGTGCGGGGGCTTCTGCGGCTGGCGCGGCAGGTACCGCCGGGGGAACCGGATGATTTCGAGATTTTTTCGAATGATTCCGTGATTGAGCAATTCCAAACGCTGACCTTCGCAGTGCGAGTGGGCGTGAGTCTGATCAGCTCCATTGCCTTGTTGGCGGCCGGGGTGGGAATTATGAACATCATGTTGGTGTCAGTGACGGAGCGGACTCGGGAGATTGGCATCCGGCGTGCAGTGGGTGCCAAACGCCGTCATATTTTGCTGCAGTTTATTCTGGAAGCAGTTCTGCTTTGCGAGCTGGGTGGCGTAGTGGGCATTCTACTTGGTATTGTGGGTGGAAACCTCGCAGCGTTGTACTTCAAGGTGCCGCCCGCTCTGCCCTGGGATTGGACTTTTTTGGGGCTTCTCAGTTGCTCTGTTGTCGGGGTTTTGTTTGGGACGTATCCGGCCTTGAAAGCGGCGTATTTGGATCCCGTCGAGGCGCTCCGTTACGAATAGATGCAGGGCCAAGCGGGCCGACGTCATGTCTCGCCTGCCGTCAGGCATGGGACATTGACGGGCTGTGTGAAACCGTCCTACCCTTGAACCCGACGGTTGAAGCGCGCGACCTTGGCGCTGTTCTGGGTGACCGGGTCCGGATTTGACCCGGGTAGGTTGAAACGGGATGGCCGAAGGTCGCATGGGTAGGAGCTCCGGGATGCTGCAGATCCCGGTCGTTCTCCGGGGGTACGGGTAAGCAACACGACACGGCATGAAAACCTATTCTGCTTCGGACATTCGAAACTTCGCTCTTGTGGGTCACGCCTCTTCTGGAAAAACCATGCTCAGCGAATGCATGCTGGCTTGTGCAGGTGTGATCAACCGCTTGGGCAGTATCACGCAGGGGACCACGGTATCCGATTATCACGACAACGAGCGGGAGCGAAAAATTTCCATCCAGACCTCCATGTTGCATCTGGAATGGCTGGGCCGGAAGTTCAACATCCTCGATTGCCCGGGATACCTGGATTTCCTCGCAGAAGCGTTGGGGGCGCTTCGAGTGGCCGACCTGGCCGTGATCGTGGTTGATGCCAAGGATGGGCCCGGGGTGGGGACCATGCAGGTTTGGGAATGGGCCAATCAGTTTGGCTTGCCCAAGCTTTTTGTGATTAACGGACTTGATAAGGAAAACGCGGACTTTGAGCGCACCTTGGCGCAAATTCGGGAATTCGCCGGCGAACGGGTGTTGCCCTTGAGTGTGCCGTTGGATGCGGGGCCTTCTTTTCATCGTGTGTTGGACGTGCTGCGCAGCGAAGTGATCGCTTACAATCGGGACGGCAGGGGGCGATTCACCGAGTCCCCCGCTGCCGGCGGCGAAGCGCAGCGGGTGAACCAGATGCACGAGAAGCTGATGGAATACATTGCCGAAGCGGATGACTCGCTTACCGAAAAATACTTGGAACAGGGCCGCTTGACCGAGGAAGAACTCCGAGCCGGTCTGCACAAGGCGATTCTGCAGCAGACGTTTCTTCCGCTGTTTGCCACATGCGCCGAACAGAACGTAGGAGTGGCGCGTTTGATGGATTTTATTGCCAAATATGGTGCGGCGCCTACGGACCGGCCCAAGATACAAGCTCTGGACGGTAACGATCAGCCCATCGAGGTGAGCCTGTCCAATCCCGAGACGGTGGCCTATGTGTTTAAGACCGTCAGCGAGCCTAAGTTTGGGGAGGTTTCGCTCCTGCGGGTTTATGCCGGCAAGGTGACCGTGGGCGCTGAGTCGTACAACCCGAGGAGTCGGACCACGGAAAAGATCGGCCAGTTATATTTTCTCAATGGCCAGAACCGTGAACCCGTCAATGAGATCCCTGCGGGGGATCTGGGGGCCACCGTTAAACTGAAGCACACTCACACTTGCGATACTTTGTGCAGTGCGAAATTTGTTTGTCGGCTGTCGGCTGTGCAGTGGCCAAAGCCCAACATTCACGCGGCCATTGAATTGAAGGTCAAAGGGGAGGAAGACAAACTTTCTCAGGGGTTGGCTGCTTTGCACGCCGCGGACCCCACCTTTACCTACACTGTGGATGCTGAACTGCGTCAAACCATTTTGTCGGCTCAGGGCGAACTTCACTTGATGGTCATTACGGATGAACTTAAGAAGCGCTTCCGAGTCGAAGTGGAATTGGCCCCGCCGCGGATCCGGTTCCGGGAGACCATTAAGTCCAAGGGCGAAGCCAAATACCGGCACAAAAAACAAACTGGTGGCGCAGGGCAGTTCGCCGAAGTCTGGATGCGAATTGAACCGAAGCCACGGGATACAGGTTTGGAGTTCACGGAGTCATTGGTGGGTCAGAACGTGGACCGTGTGTTTGTTCCCTCCGTGGAAAAAGGTGTGCAACGGGCTGCCATGGAAGGCATTCTGGCAGGCTATCGTGTGACGGATGTCAAAATTGACTTTTATGACGGCAAGATGCATCCGGTTGATTCCAAGGACATCGCATTCCAAATTGCTGGATATGAAGCTTTTAAAGAGGCCTTCCGCTCGGCCAATCCCATCTTGCTGGAGCCGATCCAAAACGTTGAGATCCGCGTGCCGGAGGAGTACATGGGGGCGGTCATGGGCGACCTGTCCAGTCGCCGAGGCAAAATTGTGGGAATGGAAAGTTTGGGCCGCATGCAAATCATCCGAGCGCAGGTCCCCGCGGCAGAGATGTATCGTTATGCGGTCACGTTGCGCTCGCTGACCGGCGGGCGGGGGGTGCATTCAGAAGAGTTTAGCCATTACGAAGAAATGCCAGCTGCCTTGGCGCAAAAGGTGATCGAGGAAAGCAAGCGTCAGCGGGAACAACAAGCTTGAGAGAAGCAGGGGAACCCAACACGTTGGCGCTTGACAAAAGGGTCCGAGTTGGGACTGCTCCACCCTTGGATCAAGCTGAGCCGCCAGTGCAGGGAGCGGTTCATTGTTTGCGCAAGCCGGACAGGGGCGTTTCGGGTCCTCATTCAAGGACTGGGGCGGTAAGTGTGGATGCAAGATCGCTGCCGGCTTTTGCTTGATCTCCCTGCGGACTTTACACCGGCTCGGCGCTGCGTCATGATAAGGGTGCCCTATGGACGTGTTTTGGAGCATTTGCTGTGTGCCCGTTGGGATTCTTATTTGCTTTGGACCTGCTTTGATTGCTTGGGTTGGTCAGGAACGTCGGGCGGGACCCGAATCGCGTTCTTGTGATTGAGAATGGGTGTACCCAGATGCGCTTGGAGTTATGCGTGAACCAAAGATAGCTGCGGATCGGCCTTATGTGATAAATGTGCAACCCGGTACGTATTGGTGGTGCGCGTGCGGGCACTCGGCTCAACAGCCGTTTTGTGACGGTTCGCACAAGGGCACGGGTCTGGGGCCAGTCAAGGTGGTCTTGCACACGGCTCGCTCCGTCGCATGGTGTGGGTGCAAACGGTCTGGGAACGGTGCGTTTTGCGATGGAACACACGCCCGGTTCGCTCAGGGCACTGTTTAGGATTCGGCCCCTGTTTCACTTGGATTGGAATTGGGCGTGGAGTCCTTCGGGAGTTGCCGGATCCAGGGCAGGTACCTTGACTGGAAAGGGCGGGTTTTGCGCGCCGTTATCCTCGTCGGCTAGGGTCTTTTACTTCTCGGTAGGGATTTTCGCTTTGAGTCCGAAAGGAAGGGCCTAGGCATGATGTGCTTCGGTTTTGGTAGCAACCAACTGCGGACCACGATGCGCCATGAAAGATTCCCAAGGCAGTAGAGGCACGGGCTTGAGCCGGCGTCGTTTTTTGCAGAAATCCTCCCTGGCTATTGCCGGCACGGCTGCACTGGGCAGCGCGCCATTTGTCATCACGACTCGGGCGCAGCCGGATGATCCCATTCGGATTGGACTCATCGGTTGCGGCGGCAGGGGTGGCGGCGCGGTCCTGGATGCCCTTGGCGTGACTACGGAAGTGGTGTACCCCCGGGAGGGCTATCATACCGAAACAGTCAAAGAGGGTGCTGTCATTCGGCATAAGAATGTAACCGTGGTGGCATTGGCGGACGTATTCCCCGATCGGTTGGCGACGTGCCGGCAAAACCTGGCCCGGGTGGGAATCACCGTGCCCAATGACCATTGTTTTGTAGGTTTTGATGCGTATCAAAAGCTGCTGGCTGTTCCGGAGGTGAATTACGTGATCCTGGCCGAGCCGCCTCATTTCCGGCCCAAGCATCTGATGGCTGCTGTTCAGGCGGGCAAGCATGTATTTATGGAGAAACCGGCAGCAGTGGATGTTCCGGGAGTACGGCAGGTGATGGAAGCGGGTCGAATCGCCAAGGAGAAGAACCTCGGGATCGTAGCCGGAACTCAGCGCCGTCACATGCGCAGTTATAATGAGACGATTAAACGCATTCAGGACGGTGTCCTAGGCGAGTTGATGTACGGAACCTGTTACTGGAATGGAGGCGTGATCTGGGTGGTGGAGCGTCGTCCCGAGTGGTCGGACATGGAATGGCAGTTGCGCAACTGGAATTATTTCACGTGGCTTTCCGGCGACCACATCGTGGAACAGCACGTGCACAATTTGGACATCATGAATTGGGTCATTGGGACCCATCCCGTTCGGGCCCGAGCTTTGGGCGGGCGGCAAGCGCGACCGCCGGGCCCAACGTACGGGCACATTTATGATCATTTCGCCGTCGAGTACGAGTATCCCAACGGGGTCCGTGTGTTCAGCCAGTGCCGCCAGATGGATCATTGCGACAATCTGGTGGGTGAGTTCATCGCCGGGACCCGGGGCGTGAGCAATTGTCAGAGTTGGATTCGGGTGAAGGGGGGAGAAAGCTGGCGATTCCGAGGTGAAGAGGTGAATCCGTATGAACAAGAACACCTGGATTTGATTCAAAGCATTCGTGCAGGTCAACCGTTGAACGAGGCACAGGCCATTGCAGAATCTACGCTTACGGGCATCATGGGTCGCGAATCGGCTTACAGCGGCAAAACCGTCGAGTGGGATACCCTATTGGCGTCTAACCGCCGTTTGGGACCTGAGAAATACGAATTCGGTCCTTTGCCGTTTCCCGAGGTGCCAGTCCCTGGCCGTTATCGCCTAGAGTAAGACCCTCGGGCGGTTTGCTCAGCGCCAGTAGCTCGGAGATGAAAGGTGCAGGCTTCGAACGAAGCTTGTGGGATCAGTATTGCGTTGATTGTGTCGGCTCGAAGCCGCTCGCCTTTTGTCACTTTATCGAAGAGCTGACAGAGCGACCAACGGCTTAGACTTTATCGTGATGCGCCGCTGCAGGGTTCAAGTCCTCGGAATGGCCGCCCCCAGCGCCCCTGAGATACGTTGCACCTTGTTACTTGGTTCAGCAAGCTGGTGCATGGATACTGCTCATGGAACGACTCCCCGCGATGGGCATGTCGGACTTTAGTTAGGCCAAACGGGGCTTCAAAAGGGTCGGACGGCGGAGTGACAGCGCGCCCGGTCGTAGGTATGTTAAAAAGGGGTAGACACGGGGATGAATCATGCATGGCGGACTTGAGTCGACCCGCCCTCCAGCGGTGGCGGGGCTGTTTTATCCTGACGACCCGCAGGAACTGGGGCGTTGGGTGGAGCGCTTTTTAGAGAAGGGGCATGTTAGGCAGACCACCGATCCCAAGGCCGTGATTGCGCCTCATGCAGGGTACATTTATTCGGGGCCAGTGGCCGGGTCGGCTTTTCGTCCGTGGGCAAAAGCTGCTGCGAAGATTGAACGCGTTGTATTGGTCGGGCCGTCGCATCATATGTGGTTTGAGGGCCTGGCCTTGCCGCGAGCGGGCCAATTCTACACGCCCTTGGGACCTGTCCCGGTGGATCGCGAGGCCACTGCCCGGCTGGCCGATTTGCCGCAAGTCAAGTTGCTCGATGCGGCGCATGCGGGTGAACATTGTCTGGAGGTCGAGCTGCCCTTTCTGCAAGCTATTCTGCCCCGGTTTGCCATCGTGCCCTTGGTCGTAGGGGAATCCAGCGACGAGGAGGTTGCCGAGGTGCTGGATCGTCTCTGGGGTGGGCCGGAAACCCGCATCGTGATTAGTTCGGATCTTAGTCATTATCATCCGTATGCAGAGGCAGTGCGCTTGGATCGGACTACAGCCGATGCCATTGAAGCCCGCCGCGTGGCGATGCTCACGCCGGAACGAGCCTGCGGATTTCGAGCGATTCGTGGTCTCTTGCGCGCCTCTTGTGCGCGAGATTTGCAGGTTGACACGGTAGACCTGCGGAACTCGGGCGACACGGCTGGTCCACGAGACCGCGTGGTGGGATATGGCGCTTTTCACTTTGGACCACCGCGGCATGTGCCGGCTTAGCCAAAGGCGCTGGACTTGGTCAGGTTACAAGAGGAGGGCCTGTCTGACGTTCTTGATTTTGAGGGGTTTCGCTAAGGATCGACCCACTGCGGCCGAAGGCCTTTTTGCTGAGTTGTCTCCAGGCTCGACTCACGAGCCGGAACGAGCACCTTGTCGTCCGTGAATCGCGTAGGCTTTGCGACATCACAATAGTCGCGCGCCGCCAAAATTGTGTTAGATGCGCAGCCATCAGGACTGGGCTCGCGGACGGTGATGCAGGCTTCTAAGGTTGAACTACATTATGGAGCATTAAGAAAGTCCCTATCACGCCGACCGTGGAACGCGACGGAACGATCAGATTCGGCCACAGATCCAGTAGGAGGCAAAGGCACCGTGCCGTAGCGGGGATGAATGCGGCCGAAGAGATTTGTCCCCTGATTGGCCAACCTCGTGCAAAGATTATTGGCTCAGTCGAAAACGGTCTGCTGCGCACGGTCATCAGCGCTTTAGGAAGGCGTGATGCTCAGGCCAGCTTTGATCCGCGTTCAGAAATAAGCTCGGACCATCCCCAGTCCGGCAGGGTGAACCGGATGGTGGCAGCTATCGGGTGGCACCCTCTGTCGCGACCAAATATCAGACCCGCACACACCGTTCGCCACCCTCGAGGCTGCGCAACCAGTCTCGCTGATCATTATTCCAACGTAATCAGTGCTTGTGAGGGGAAAAGGTGCCTTGGAACTCTCGTGGCAACGTGACGCCCAAAAGGCCTTGGGACATCCGGCCTGGGCGCCATTGCGATGGGCGTGGAGTCGCTTCGTGATGCTTTTGGAAGCGGATGTTGCCAGCGGCCTTGCAGAAATGCACAAACGCCGGCCAGTTTCGACGGGCAAGCTGCATCTTTCTGAAGTGTATTGAATCTCGAGGACATCCGGTTCCGTGGTGCGGATCCCTGTTACCGCGGGCGAGACCACATCTACCCGCGTTCATTTTGCCGGTATCAATCCCTCGAGGAGAGCACGATCAGGCAGTGCCCATCCCAGGCGCAGTTGATGCAAAACTTGGCCGGCGGCATGCCCGGAGTTATGGTTGTATTTGCCGCAAGTTTAGATGCATTCGCGAGAAATCAGCCCAAACATTGGTACGCATAGCTGGGACCCATTCTGTTAAAAGACTGCGTTGACAAAACTTTGAGCTCGCTCGGCCGCTCAAGCCTTCGGAGGAGTTGAGATGCGGAATGGCCTGTTTGCGTCCGTCTTCGCTTCTGCAACTGCCGAAGCTCGAACGCGCGACAACACGCGGGGCCTGCTTAGGCAGCAAATCCTCTCATCGACTGACTAAGTGCGATGGCTCGTGACCTCTCTTGCACATAGGCGGCCAGCGGCGTTTCTGAGAAGTACGCATTCGCGCGGGAGATGGTTTTCACGGCAGGCAGACTCTCGGGGGTGTGGGCCGGCCCCAGTGCCGTTGGGGAGCCCTAAGATCCTGTCTGACCATCGACCTGTATTCCAAGCTGGAGTGGGGAAGCCGGTATCGCTTTTTATTACGCCAAAGCTTCTTCCATGAAAGAGCATGCCGGTCATGTCTTGATCGTTGCCGAGCAGGACCAGAAAGGAAACCGACGCCAGGATGCGATGACCGGCAGTTTGCAAGGCCCCGGGACCCCTACATTCAGGAGGTGGCAGCAAAAATGTCCAGTTGTTGACCGTCGTATCAGCGATGGATGTTGCCTGCGACGTCAAGCAAAACACGGTCCGGGGCGAGATCCCGATTGAGATGCTTGTCCGGTCATGCGGCTTGCTCGAAGGTCCAGTGGACACGCACATCCAATTCTTGTTACCTGACTGTATCCACGTGGGGACTTACAGGTGTCACAGCTTGATATGCGAAGCGCCAAAAGACTGAGCTCGGGCCAGATGGGCGCGCAGCTTTTTCGACCAGGGCACGCGCCAACCCAACCGCTGAATCATGGCATGATAGGGTCGAGCTGCTGGAACAGGCTTGCCGTGACCGGCTGGAATCCAAGACAAGCGCCATGTCCACGGACCCGGCCCACACAGTTTGGTCAGTGCCGGATCGGAGAGTTGCTCGCCAGCGTGTCGGTGTTGACAGCGCACTTATTGCAAGAACCTCGGGCCAATTCCGGGCCCGAAGAGCCGCTGTGTGGCGCTGTAGTAGCTTCAACGTGGCCATGCGACAGCCTTCCTAAAGCTGCATGTCGAATCTGTGCCGGAACCCTTGAAATCCATGCTCGGGGATGATCAGCCCCCATGTGCACCTGAACATACAGGCAATCTGACTCTGAGGCACTGCCAACCAATAGCTTCTCGAACAAGCGCTGTTGCAAGAGCGGCAACGTTGGGTCGGTTATCCATACGATCGCGAATCCATCCGGTAGTCGCATTTGCATCAATTACAGTGTTCGTGCACGAGGGGTGCTTCTTAGTCTGGATAGAAGATACTCTTGAGACCGGTGGGCGACCTACGCCACAAGCGACATGCGTAGCTCAAGCTCACGTGTCTTAGCTAAGTTTTGCACCACAGGAATGCTCATTCGGCCTGCGGTAGATGCTGCTTGTATCTCAGATCCGTTAAGCCGATGAAGCTTGACGGAGTGTAATGGACAACAACTGCCGGCCCTTCGTTCATCCCCTTCAGGGGCTGCGCGGACCTGGGGTCGGGGTCGCTCATGGGTAGTAATCCGGCCGCAAGCCCTGGCGCTCCTGTTCAGCCGTTGGCATTATCTTTCTCCGCAACAGGTGAAGAAATTCTTGGGAAACCTGGTCAGCCGCAACCGAGATCAACTACGTTCGTGAGATGCTCGCATAAATGGAATCTTGAAACGCAGGCTCTTGCTGACATCCCAATCCGGTTGGGATGCGAAGCACGGATGAGAATGTATGTAAGACCGAGACGGTGCCAGAACTCGGCTGGAAAGAGCGTCCGACGCAATGGTTCGGACGCAGGCCCGGTCGAAAGGAGTGAACTTATTTAGCGTTCACCGACTGTGATGCACGCCAAGATGACCAATCCCAGAGCGATGCGATACCAACCAAACAGGATGAAAGTATGGGTCTGCACGTAACGGAGCATCCATTTCACGGCAGCAAAGGAAACCACGGCGGAGGTCAGAGATCCCACGCCAATCACGCCCCAAGATTCCGGCGGCCCCATGCCGGAAACCCACGCTTGTGCAAGCTTGAGTCCGCCGGCTGCTAGCAGCGTGGGGATGCCTACGAGGAAGGAGAACTCGGTGGCGCAGGGGCGACTGGTACCAAGTATCAGGGCCATGAGAATGGTCGCCCCGGATCGGGACGTGCCGGGAAAGATGGCTGCCAGCAATTGTCCCAAGCCCACAGCAATCGCCACCGGCCAGGTAATTCGGTCGGCAAGGGTGCACCCTCGCAATCGGGCTTCCAAGAGCAAGAAGGCTAGGCCGCCCAGGACCAGGGCTGTTGCCACAGGCAGGGGGCTTTCGGGGAGCTGGAAATGCAAGCGATCCAAGACCAAGCCGCCCACGCCGGTGATACTAAAGGCCACAAGTAACTTGAGGCCATAATCGCGGCCGGAAGGGTCCGTAAACGCGCGTGCCAATTGCCGAAGCCGATCTGGGAACAAGGGCAACACGGCCAGCACGGCGCTACATTGAATGACAACATTGAACAGATCACTTCGCCGGCCAATGGCCCCGAGTTGTTCCACCAAAAGCAAGTGCCCCGTGGATGAAACGGGAAGGAACTCGGTCAGTCCTTCCACCATGCCTAGGACCAGAACCGCCCACCATTCATTCATTGGCCGGCCTCCTTACGTGACAGCGGTCTGAGAGCGATGCTGGATGCGTGGCCTAGGACTCCTTGTTTTTGCGGAAAGAGAGGAACGAGCGACCTTCCTCTTGGCGCTGTTTGACCTTTAACTGGCCGAGGATGGCGTGCAGGCCGATGTAAATCTTGTGCCATTGGTTTTCAATGCCCCGGAGGGCTGCATCGTTCAGCTCGCTCAAATAACGCAGCGATGGCGCGAGATTCAACACATTATGAACCTCCTCCTTTGTGGGGGCGGTTACCTCGACCGAAGCCAGGATCAGCTCAAGCTGTTGAACAATGATGGTCTTCACCTCCAGAAATTGGGCCTCTTCTTCTGGGCCAAATTTTTTCTCCCGGGCCAGATTGACAAAGTGATGAAATTGTTTCCAGCACTCGCAGTACGTTTCCATCTCTTGAATGAGCTGGTCCAATTGCTTGCTTGCCATAGGAATCCTCCCCGGTCAGGACATGTTTCCAAACGGAACTTGTGGAAAGAGGAAAATAAGCGCGCCGCCGCGCAGTTCCCGTGCAGTGAGTTTTAAACCTTCATACCGTACCACCAAATCGGTGAGTGTAAGTCCTGCTTCCCGTGCTTCGCGAAACGTGGCCAGTACGTGTTGAGCGACTTCTCGCAACAGGTTGGTCGGATAATCCGACGGCAAGGTGGAAGCCAACACATGTCCCTGGCGATCCACTGTGAAGCTGCCAGCGGGCAAAGGCCGCAAGGGCTGCGTTGATTGCCGGGTCCATTTCATGGTTGCAGGAGCGCCACCGCTTTGCGCAATTGCTCGGCTGCGCGGGCACTGGCCATACGAGTTTGCCATTCGAGGAGCAGGCCGCCCGAGGGCAGGGGGGCTAGGCCCATGTGATGTTGCCAGCTCAGGCCCTCGATTTGCTGCAACATGCCGACAGCCAGACATTCACCGACTTGTTGGAAGCGCTCCAGGGTGCGGCGCGCCCATTCGCCCCGAACCTGGGGTAACTCAATTCCGCGGCTTTCTGTCGTCCCTGGATTGGCAGTATCGAATCGCAAGACGCCCGCCACCCGTTCCATGCGGGCCACTTGGTCCAACGGACTCAAGGCAACCGTGGCCTCGGATTCTGGCTCGAGGGTCGTGGACATGCCCGACTCATCCATGGCTTGGGCGGTCTCCAACAAGAGTGCGTTGCACGATTTGAAAATCCGACGTGGACGGTCCGGCTCGGCTGGCAATTGCTCGAACGTGCCACTTTTCCAGCCGAGGATGCAGGCAAAGGCTTCTTCGCCCACCATTCCTTCGGTCTCGGCATCAACTAGCTCACCACGCAGGATCCAAATGCGGCCGACCAGCGGGCCGTGAGTGATGCGCAACACGGTGGAGTTCTGAGACATGCACTCAAGTTGAAGAATGTCCACCAAACTTTTGCTTTGGACACCGCGAAAGCCGCCAGAGGCTTCACGACTTAAGAGGGACTCAAGCGAGTCGAGAAACAGCTGCACCTCTTGTTCGTTGGACGGTTTCTGCCAGTATAAGTCCACGCCGAGCGCGTAAACGCGAGAACGAAGGCCTTCGTCTGTCAGAGCGGTGAGTGCCACCGTACGCAACTGGGGAAACCTCCGACGCGCAATCGTCAACACCTGCAGTCCGTCCATTTTCGGCATTTTGAGATCACACAACAAGAGATGAAACGGTTCTTCCTCCAGCAACGCGAGCGCTTTGAGGCCGTTTGTAGCCAGACGGACTTCCGGCTGGCTGGGGAGCCGACTCAATAGCTCCCGGTACAGTTCCAGCAGGTCCGGATCATCATCCGTCAACAAGACTCTGGGACGCACCTGCATGGTTGCGGCTTTGCGTTAAGGGCTAGTCGCCATTCTCTCACCTGACAAGCTTCATCTCGCCTTGAGTGGCCCGTGCGATTCGTTACGCACCGCGGTGCTGCAGGCAACCTGCAGGTCGAGTCAAACCTCGACGAATGCTTGAAACCGAGCGGCCCAGAGTGGCGCCGGTTCGAACCAAGGGCTGCAAGGGCCTGCCGCAGACGATCGCGGTGGAGGCGGTTGGAGCCCAGCGTCTGCATTCCAACACGCAGACCCACGCCGGGTTCCTTATGGCCATCCAGCAATCTTCGCGCCAACGTTGTCCAAGTTGAAACCATCTGCATTGGATGAATCGGAATGCAGTTGGCCTCCCTTGAGGGGAACTTGTTGTCTCTTGGTTCCTTGCCGCAGGTGGTAGGCGACTGGATTCAACGTGCGCAAATCCCAAAAGGCTGCGTTGTGGCCCGGGTGCATGGCCCTAACGTGCTGGCGGTTGCACCTGTAGAGTCTCAGGACGGGACACCCCATGTCCAAAACGACAGCTACGTTTGGAAGAGACGCTGCCTAACTTTGCACTGAATGGACAAAATTTTAGATAGCTCATGCTCTTGTGCTGACTTTGGCATAACGAATGCTCTGCCAATCTCTGACGCGCAAGGTTCGTGCCCGCATCCGTTTGGCACCATAGTGGCTGCTTCTTCCGGAGTGGAAGCGACTTGCGAGAAAGCCTGCGCGGAAAGCGTGCGGCGCCTTGATGATGTCGGTTAGCGCGAAACGAAGAGCGCCGGTATATGAACATGAAAAAATGGCTCAAAAGGGCGTTGCGATGGTTCCGGGATGAACCCGCGTCGGATCGTCCCATGTCTGGGCCGACATCCTTGCTCGGCAACGTGCGGCCGGCCAAACCGGTGCCTCGCCCGTCCGCTGCGGAGTCGGCGCTTCGAGCAAAAACTCCGGAATCTCAGCTTGCTGCGTCTGCGGGGACCCGGGCAACCTCCCCCCTGCAACTTTCTTCTGTGCAACGGCCCGGCCCTGCCACAGCCTCCGGCAATGCGGGTATGAAACGGCACGGGTTGGGTGAAGAAGAGCGGGTCTTTTTGCCCTTGCAACCGATCCTTCATAGACTGCCGCCCGAGCTCAAGTCACGAGTTCGGAATCCGATCCCGGCCGACTTGGAAATCAGCTTTCCTTTGGAACCGCTCCTTGCTCAATTGCAACAAGGTGTTGTTCGCATTCCCTTTGGTCAGTTGCGCACGGCTGCTGCCGGCGTGTTTTCAGGCGGTCCTGAATTGGACGACCATCCCGTTTCGTTGCCGTTGGATCTAGTGATTCAACGCATTGGGTTGGAACGCTTGCAGCGTCGTCAGGACCAGAAGGTGGTCACTTTGCCCGAGGAGATTGTTGGTCCCTTCGGTCCAGACCCGGAATGCCCGAAGCCGGCAGGGGCAGGGACGGCCGCCGTTGTCAGTGCACCTCGGCACAGTGGCGATAAGGGAGGCGCTTTACGCGGGGCCCAGCCCCAGCCCCTGTTTGAGCCAACTGGATCCAGCACTGAGACCACCCGTATCCGACAAACAGGTGGCCAGAATGGAGCTGTGCGCGTTGCCTCTGGGGCTGCCTCGCTTCCCCCGGTGCATCCCGCACCAAGTGGACCGACTGCACTCCCCATTCTGGGTCCGTTGAGCCCGCCCGTGCCGAGTCCAGCAGCAACGGCCGGTGTCAACGGGCAGTCCGTGAAGCCGCAGGCCGGTCCGGTTGTGCCGCCCGTGACATCAGTAGGGGCCAATCCTGTCCAGTCTGCGGCGCCGCAACCGCCGCCTGTGTCGTCCGGCGGGCCTGTACAGGCCACACTGCCGGGCTCGGTGCAATTGTCCGTGGCGGCGGTTAGTGTGGGTTGGCCCGAGGGCATTCGGCAGGAGCTCGCTCGACTCAACTTGTCGGATGCCCAGTTGGTCATCCCGGCGTCGGTGCTTGAGAAGGGGTTACGACAAGGGCGGGTTGAATTCCCCTGGCGATTGATTCGGGCTTGGATCCGCCCAGCCGTGGCGACTTATTCGTCTCCTCATGACGCGGTGCCTTTGGGTTTACCCTTAGCCGTGGTGGCACCAGCGTTTTTGCAACAGCGAAAACCTGTTTCCGTGGCGCGACGTCAGTTGACGGTGGATGCGAGTATCCCGGAGCTTTTCAACGCCAAGGGAACCGCTTCTTGTCTAGCCGGCGAGTCAACTCCCTCCCCGGCAAGTGTGTCCTCGCCCGTATCTGCACCGACCCTGTCTGCAGCGGCTGTAACTTCCACAGCAGATACCAACTTTTATTCGGCACAAGAAACGACGGACACGGCGCTGATGCGGTCCGGCTCCGCTGCCTCCGGCAGTGCGGGGAGTAGCAGCACTACCGAATGGGTCCGACGCTCGACCACTCCCAAGGACGTGGTTTCGCGGGCGGTGGCGTTGGAAGGGGTAGCCGGGGCTCTGGTGGCGTTGCCAGACGGTCTGAGCGTCGCAAGTCAGGTCCCAGCGCATCTAAACGTCGAAACATTGGCGGCTTTTTTACCGCAGATTTACAGCAAGGTGAGCCAATGTACCCAGGAACTTCGCATGGGTGCGTTGAACAATCTCAGCTTTACCGTGGGCAACGTGCCGTGGAAGGTTTTCCGTGTGAACAACCTCTTTTTCGCCGCTTTCGGCCACGCAGGTCAGCCCATGCCCACGGCGCAACTGGCCGCTCTGGCGGCCGAACTAGATCGAAAACCGAAAACCTAGGTATCAGCCATATGGCCATCATCAATCAAGCGACCCGAGAGCTCCAGGTAAAAATCGTTTACTACGGACCCGCCATGGGTGGGAAGACCACCAACCTGGTGCAGATCCACGATCACGTGCAGACCGCCGCAGGCAACAAGGGCAAATTAGTTTCCCTGGCCACCAGCTCGGATCGCACCTTGTTCTTCGATTTCCTGCCCATTGAGGCCGTGTCGATTCGTGGATTTCGGACCAAGTTTCAACTCTACACTGTGCCCGGCCAGGTGATTTACAACACGACGCGACAATTGGTCCTGCGCGGGGTGGACGGCATTGTTTTCGTCGCTGATTCTCAGTACGAAAAGATGGCTGAAAACGTTGAAAGTTTTCAGAATCTTCAGGACAACCTGCGCTCGTTGAAAATGGACCTGGACGAAATTCCTTACGTGCTGCAATACAACAAACGTGACCTGCCCAACGCCGCGCCTGTGGAATACTTGGAATTTGTACTCAACAACCGCGAGGTCCAGGTGCCCTCTATTACGGCTTCAGCCAGCCGGTGTGAGGGGGTCTTTGAGACCCTCAACATGATCACGCGCTTGTTGTTGCACAAGTTCATTCATCAAAGCATCCCACAATACGCATGACATGGCTTCTCTGCCCCAGTTGCTCGAATCTGACGTGCAGGTCCTGGACGCCGTCCTGCGTGAGCTGCTCAAGCAGTGCGATGCCACGACGGCGTTGTTGACCGATCAAGCCGGATTTCTGATTACCCATCAAGGGGACGACCAACAGTTTGATCTGACCAGCATGGCCGCCCTGGCAGCCGGCGCCTTCATGGCGAATCAGAGCATCGCCAACTTGCTGCATGAACCGAACTTCTTTAGCACCTACCAGCAGGGAGAACAGTACAGCCTCTTCATGCGATGCGTCGAGGGCGGTTGCATGCTCCTTGTGATTTTCCCGGCCCGCAACAGCGTGGGCGCAGTCAAATATTTTGCCAACACTGCTTGCGACCGATTGGCGGCCCAGTTACGGATCGCCCGCGAACGCAGTCCCGGCTCGGGCATCGATTTGGCCGAACTGAACCTGCTGGACAGCGAATCGCTGTTCCGTCGCAAGCCTTGAAACCGCTTGTGCGCAGCCCAGTGTGGCCGCGTGCACCCCAACCGGATGGCGGGGACCTATTTGGCCCGATGAGTCGGAACGCCGTTCATCGGAAAAGGTCGTTGACGCTTGGATGAAGCGCTTTCATCCATTCAGTGCTTGTCACTGCAAAACGTGTTGGTAGGCGCCTGCCCGAGCCCGTTAAATGAGCCTTGGGCTCTTTCGCCCGATGCAGAAGTAGAAGCCGGAGGATCATTCGGAAGCTGGAGCCAGTTGTCGGATTCGAACCGACGACCGTCCGATTACAAATCGGATGCTCTACCGCTGAGCTAAACTGGCTCACCTAGGTTTTATGCCAAACAGCCACTACTAGATTTAACTCCTTACGTTCGGGAGGTGCGGGAAGTCAAGTGTGACTGCCTAAACTGCCAATCTTGCAGACACAGCGAATTCACTGCCACCATAGCCCTGCTGCTACGGGAAATGGTCTAGGGGGAAACCTGCCGTCCTTTTGCCGGGTCATTATTTTGGACCGATCGACTGTTGCTGAGCCGCGCACGAGGATCCACTCAATGCGATTCCGCCTCGAGGCATCCTTTCCAATCTGTTAGTTGTGCCCAAACCCGCTCCGATCCGGTCTCTGGCTACAGACCAAGTATTCATCAGGAAGCCATCCTGAGCGTGAATTGCGTACGGAACGCCAACACCGGCGGCGCCATGGAAATCCCCTACCAGCAGCACAGATAAAGAGGCAGGCAGAGCCGCGACTTGTTCTCAGATGCGCCGGGCTAACTTCTCTCGGACCAGCGGCACCTCGTGATCTAGGTGAGGGATCCAGAAGAGAAACCGGTTCCGCGTTTGCTGGTCCCCAAAGAGCACCCAGGTAACCATGCGGCGATTCCGGTTGTCCCCCGTGCTTGACGCGACCACTCGCGGTGTATCAGATAGCCAAAAATCATCAAACGCAGGCGGTTCGAGTCGTGTCCGACGATAAAAGCCCTCCATGAACTCGCCCGGACTCCCGCCTTCTCGGCCCAGCCCGATCCAGTGATCGTCTTTCCGATCGCTGGCATGGTCTTTCAGTGGCTCGTGTAGGCCCTTTTGTGTTCCGATTCCACCTGGATTTCAGCCGTTGGATCAGCTCGGCTACTCATGGCCTTCGCATGGGCCATGCACATAGGCTCGCTGTGGATGGGCATACTGCAAGTTGTAGGTTGCTGTCCACAATGTCTGAGACTCGCCGCTAGCGACCCGTGTCTGTCCAAGGAGTGGAGTCGAACCCACTCCCAGCCCCCACGTGACGTGCCAGTTCCATCGCCCAGCTTTCGCATTCCGTGCCGAGCTTTGTGGACGCGTCCTCCACTTTATGTGATCGGCTGGCTACCGCCTCCAGCAGATTGATTGTAGGGTCGGATCCGGTCGACCTGGGATTTCCAAACGCCTCCGGAAAAGAACCGGAGATTGTGTCTGTGGGTTTCGCGCGATCTTTAGAAGTCGCTGTTGCGGAGCCGACCGGCCTGGGTAGGTGACCGCCAAGACGATGTCGTGTTGCCATGGCGATTCAACAAAAGTCATCGCTGTGCGATCCCGCCGGAGCAAGGTGGACCAAACCCTCGGTTTCCAGACTTTTCCCAGATTGAGGAGCCGGCTCTGGGACAGTCTGCCAACCGTAGCGATGGTATTGATAGTGGAACGTCCCGTCATTGTAGAGGTCAACAACTGCGTACCCATAGTCGAACCGATCCTTGTGGACGCCCCGCCACCACGCAGAAGACACCGCACCAGTGGTGATATAAGTAATTGCGTCGAACTCAACCCGGTCCAGCATGTGCAGGTGCCCGCTTAGACACAGGCGCACGTTGCCGTGCTGCCGCAAGAGCGCATGAATGGCCGGTCCATCCAGGTGCATGAGAGCCCGGCCCACGGTGAGATTCCCGTCCTCGGAAACACGGGCGTTTTCCAACAATCCGGCTGCAGAGACAATGGGGATATGAGACAGGACCACGACAGGGCGGATTTTGGGGATCTTTTGCAGTTCCGTGCGGAGCCAGGCTAGTTGCTCTTCTCCAAGATATGCCCGGTAACTATTTTCCCAAGGATCGATCGAATCCAAGACGATGAAATGCCAGCCGGCACGCTCAAACGTGCGATAGGGTGCTTCCAATTGCAGGGCTTCCAACGCCCATCGTTTGCCCCATAAGGGCTCTTGCCCCGTGGTGCCGGACCGCTTCCGGTTCAAACCCCAACAATCATGGTTTCCGATTGCATGTTCCACTGGTAGCGAACACTCGGCTTTCAAAATCTTGCGCCACAGATCCCACTGCAGACGGGTCCGATCGGCATCCGCAGCCATGGCATCCATGATGCTGTCGCCTGTGTTCACGATGAGTTCCGGTGGATCGGGCAAAGATTGCAAATGATGCAAACAGGCGACCAAACCGCGAGCTGCGCCGAGTTCCGGTTGAACATGCACGTCCGTGATGTGCGCCAAGCGTAACGCCCGACGCCGTTTTGCAACAGGGACTTCTTGCGCCGCAGTCCTCAGACCGGCGCATGCGCCTAACAAGCTCAAGGTCAAACCGAAGCAACCTCGCAACCATGCGCGCCGATTACACACGCCGTTTTGCACAAATGTTTGGTGCCAGCTCTTTTTGGAAGTCGTGGAGCCGAGTTCAGATGGCCTCATACACAGCCCTTAAGACCGATTGTTTTACTGCTCGAAACTACTGAATTCTAATTGAGCCCGGTAAAACTGGGCCGCTGAATGATCCATGTTCACAGGAATCGTCCGCCGACCGTTTTCATCCAAGGTAATCCGTTTTACGTCGGACCACGGGCCCGCCAGTTGCGGCGCGGCTTGGAGCCGCACAGAGGCGCCCGCGGGCCCTTCAAGTTGGAGGATTAGGAGGAATCCATCTCGACTCCATCCCGTAATCTGCAGTAGCTCGGGCGCAGAAATAGCGCGGTAGTACACGCGCAGCCGCGGTCGCTCTTCCAGAACTGGGTGCTCTGACATGGACAAGCCCCAGCCGTCCGAGCCCCCCTCCCACGGTAAAATCGCCCATCCATAATTAGGCCGGATCCCTCGTATCCAGGCCGCCACGTCCGATGTTACTTCAAAGCTCATGTAACCGCCGCATACATTGGGATTCAGATTGGGTTGACCAGCTGTCACTGTGGGAAGAAGTAAAACGTTGGTGCCGTCTGGACGAAGGGCGCCGCCCAGGCTGTTCCATGTATCGGTATCTTCCCAAGGGCGCAACATAGCGTGAAAGCTCCCGCCGTCACCGTAACCGTTGCCATTCGAAGTGGTTAGGTCGAGCAAGGCCATTTCGACTGTTGCATGGACAGGTATCTGCCTTGATGCGTTCCCCGCCATGTTTTCGAACCGGAGCAACACAATGTCTGGATTGTATACGTCTGATGGATTGACTGCCCAGTCTACAAATACAGCCGTGGCGGTTGCTGCGGTTGCGTCGGGACTGTTCATCCGGACCCGTGTGTCGAAACAGCCTTGGTACCCATCGACTCCGTTTTGGAATAGAGCCAGGGACAGCTCGTTCGTGGGCATCCACCAGACGCGCAGCCGCGGGCGTAACGCTGCGTTGGGATGCTCACACGCGCTGAAAGCCAGGCCGTCCGTGCCGTTGCCCCAATCCGGGTTCAACTCACTGTTCCACGGGAGGATCACCCATCCGTGATTGGTCTCGCCATTGACCCAGGCTTGGACGTCTGCTCGAACGCCCACACTGACCACCCCTGTGCCGGTGTCTCCTGTCACTGCTGGCACGCCCCAGAAACTCTCATATGTTTGTCGGGCAGTATAGCCGTCGGGTTGGATGCCGTACCCAAAGGTCCTCCACGTGGAGGTTTGATCGTCCCAGGGCATTATCATGCGGTAGAGAGGTCCACCGTCGCCTGCATCCACGACATGCAAGAGCAACTCGGCGGCCAGGATGTGGGCTCCGGGGGGGATCTGCCCGGGCTCAGACCCCACGAGCTGATCGAATCGCAGCAGGACTTGCGATTGGTTGGCCACGTCTGGATCGCGATAGTCCAGCCACATGCGAGGATTGTTTGTGTCTGGATTGTGACCGGCGGGCCAGGGTGTGTCCGGCCGAGCCTCATAAAGCTGAAGATCCGTAGCGCCGTTGTAAACGCCGTAACCGGAATCAAAACCGTTTTGCAAGTCCAATAGACGCACGCGGCTTATCCGCAGAGGCTTGACCGCGGTGTGCGCCCCACCATCCGGGTGAGCGGCGGTGACCACGATTCGTGTCCGGCGAGGAGTTGGTTCGTGTTGCGACGTGTTGAACACAATCTGACGCAATACTCGTTCAGCGACCCCTGCAGAAGCAAGAGCAGTGAAACGAATTACCAGCGGTTGACCATGGTGACCTCCTTGCATCGTTGCGATTCGATTCGTGCCAAGGTACAGGTCCGGCCCCGAGAGACCGAAAGGGATATCCCCCGGCCCATTTGTACGTATAGCGAATTGGTCCGCCGCCGAGACAGGAGGCGTTACTTCCAATTGGAGCACGACACCGTCGTAATGGATCTGATATGGATCCTGAAGCTGTGCCCGGGGATCGACAATCACAGGATGATGTCCGACGGCGAACCACGTTTCGTCGGAGGAAAGGCCCAAACGCGGTTCGTTATCTCGTGTAACAGCTCGGATCTGCCATGTGCCCAACGGCGCGTAATGAGGATCTGCCGATTCCACGGTGAGGAACAGCGACCAGGTGATGTCGCCCCCATACACCTTGTCATCCGAAGCACGGAAGGTCACCCCTTGGGGCAGATCCCATCGATCAGGCTCGAACACGAGTCGGCTCGGCACTGTTTCGGCGCCGCGCGCCGGGTCCGAGGACCGGACTTCCACGACCACGGGAGCTGTGGGTCGGCTGGCCAGGCGATACGTGACTTCCATGAGCTGCCCCTCAACGAGTTCCAGTTGCGCTAGCGATGGTTCCATCCGAATGGCGGCCATGTCGTTGTCGAAATTTGTACCCTGAACAACCGGACCCGGGACACCATGCCATGCAGGATCGGCGGAAATGGTGGGCCCAATGCGAATCAGGAAAGGTTGCGGACCATCTATGACGGAATCATCTCGGCCCCCGACGGTGACAATTTGGGGCGCGTCCCAAGCATCCGGTTCTACAACGAGGCTCTTCGGCCAAAGATCGACTTCGGCACTCGGTTCGACCTCCATCGAAATGGCGACGGTCGCTCCGGGTCGACCCGTCAGTCGAACCGTGAACGAGGTTGTGCGGCCTGTTTCATCCGTGGCCAAACCGGCGAGCGGTGCCACCACCAGGCCGGCCTGATCGTTGTCAAGGTTGACTCCGGGAATCTCCATTGTGGCAAGTTGGGCATAGTCTGGATCTTCCGACAGGATCGGGCCCAGTTGTAGGACGAAGGACTGAGGACCATCCAGCCGCGCGTCATCCAGTCCGGTGAGGGTAATACTCTGCGGTTGGCTCCAGTCCTCCGGCTGGAACGTCAAGATTGTGGGTTCTATGCGCACTTCGGTCGGTTGATTCACCGTTACGGAGATTGTCACGGGAGCGGTCGGCTGCGTATCCAAAGCGACGTGGACTAGCTGCTGCAGCCCGTCTTCGCTGACGGTCAGGCCGGTGACGGGCGACACGCGAAGGCCGGGCGTGGGGCCCGGGATGAACACGAAAGAGGCCACAGGCGTGCCCCCACGGGGCGTTTCTAAGGGTGGCGCAAAGGGCCCGTTGGTAGGAGCGGGCAAATCGCGAGACTCGATGATCCATCCGTCGCCGGAGGCATTGAGTTGATACGTGATGATATTGTCCCGATTGTCCAGCTCACCGCCCTCTGGTGAAACCAGTAAGATCCCAAACCGAGGATTGTGCCCTTGGATCTTAAGTTCCCAACGCCCGGTGCCCAAGGGTGTGACCGTGAAAGGGGGCTGGGCTCCGCTGTGGAGCAGAATCGTGCCGTTGCCGCCGAACCGGCCAACCACAAGATGCGGATCGTTTTTGGGCACATAGACAAAGGCCAAGGGATCTTGCTCGGTCGAGGCGCCGTCGGTGCCGTTATCCTTGGAATATACAACCCATGTACCGTTGGTCGGATTCACCCAGCTTAATGCGTAATTATCTTCATTTTTTGCTCCCACAACCAGCAACACACCGTCGGTACGTCCATCGATGCCGAAGTCGCGCAGGTCCACCAGAGCCCGTCCAGACCCAAGGTCCACAAAGTGTCGGCCCAACGCCAGTCCGGGCGAACCGGTAAACAGGTCGTTCGCTCCGCCGTTGGCGCCTGCGCTGTTCCGAGCAAAGCCGCCCAGGTAGCGGTCATAGGGAAACCATGCCACAGCAAGGTCTGTGTCCCATTCGATGACCGACGCAGAAAGGGCGTTGGGCCAAACGAGGCTGACCGGGATCCAGTAACTACCGGCTCGTTCGTGACCGGCCCGATAATAGTCGATGTGCGCTGTAGCATAGTTCGTCCCGGGATAAAGCGGATGCTCGAGAGCCCGTCCGTTCTCACGAACAGAGGGAATCAGGATGCCACGTTCCACGTCATCGGAGAAATCGGGGCCGATCTGCACGGCGTAATCTCCGTTGTTGACGTGTTCGGGTACAATCCGCAGGTCGCCGATGGCATACTCAATCCGCACCTGCACGGAGCCCGTGGTGTTTAAAAAGTTAATGGGCTCGACCCGAAGTCGCGCGGCCACAACTTCATGCGGAGGCGCTGGGGCGGCTTGCCCCGTGGTCGTTGCCAAGGGCAACGGCACCATCCAAAGGGTGCAGTGCGTCAGGAGCCAGTGCCAAACGGGCCTTGAGGTGCGGCGCAACCGAGCCGTTTGCTTTGAGCAAATGCATTCCGGCATGGAAGACTGAGAACGATTCATACACAGCATATCCAACGTTTACAGCGGATTCAGGGTTCGGCCGTTTTGACTGGTGTTTCGCACATGGTCATACCGCGTGCGGCTGATCCACTCGGCGTGACCATCACAAAAGCTAAAGTTGGCTCCCGCCGCCCCGTGGTTGTCCATGGGATCGGGCCAGTTGTTGGTGTCACCCGGACCGGAATCATCATCTCCATCAAAAATCAGGAAGATCCGTGAAGGGCCCGGTCGCGTGCCCTGGGGCAGACCCGTATAACGGTCCTCGACATACAGGGTGAAGTGTTGAATGGACCGTTCTGTTTTCTTGGTGGTAACCGCCGCACCTGAAACAATCATACTGAAGTTACCGAAGCACTCATAACTCGTGCCAGGGGCCTTGTGATCGCGGGCGTTGTCCAACAAATCGGTCCATACCCGGATGCCATCGTAACTCGTCAGGTTGGTACGGATGTAATTGGCCGTGGCTGGACAAGCATAGGAAGCCAGCGTCGGCATATAGGCATACAACCAGTTGAGATCGTCGTCCGCGCTGTCCCGGTCCGTGTAGGGCGCTAACGTGGGTGGCACACGGTATCGACTCGGAAGGGACGGAGCCGACAGGTGGCCGTTGTGATCCATGGCGTACAGGGTGCTCCCTAGTCCCAATTGTCGCAGGTTGTTCAGACATGCGGTCCGTTTGGCCAGCGCCTTGGCCCTCTGCAAGGCCGGCATGAGAAAAGCGGCCAGGATCGCAACGATGCTGACTACCACCAGCAACTCTAAGAGCGTGAACGCGGCGTTTGGACGAAGCTCACGGCGGCCGTCAGGCGCAATAGAGTCAGGTCGCATCAGAGGCGAACGGACCTCGGCGCTGTTGGGATTCGGGTGGGAGGGATATTGCGTCAACATAATCCTTGGCATCTCCTTAGGGGCACACTCTGATGGAAAACTGCATGCTTCCATTCGCGCGGGGTACCATGGTCACATTCCTTTGCGAAATCCTCACGCAAGGGTGACAAGTTGGTGAAGATGTGGAAGCCGTCGCGTGCACTAACCAGCAGTGTAAAGACGGCCATGAAGGATACGGCGCAAAACCGCGCCTCTTGGCGCCACTGCAGGACAAGGTCTATGTGTTTATCATCAGAAGTCCAGCGGTGTGGATCGCCAAGGAATTGCATGTGGGGTAATGTCGTTTTAGGGGTAGGAGCCCGAGAGGTACGGAACGGTGAGAGAGCAGAACACGGACCTCAGACTTCGTGTGTTGGCAGGGTCGTAACTCCTGCCGTTTCGGTGGACCTTGGTACTGTTGGTAATTGAAAGCTGGAGCTGAAAAGGCCCTTACAAGAGTTCGCCTTAGACTTGGGCGGCCTGGGAGGGACGGTGGCATTATGAGGCTCACCGTTCGCTCGTGGGAGGGTTAAATAGGAAGCCTCAGAAGCGTCTTGTGATCACGTGCTCGCAGCCGGCTAGGTGATGGTTCCTGGCACGGGCTTCCCGTCATGCTAAGTAATTGTTGTTTAGGGAAAGTTGACAATGCATCGTGCGCGCATTGCTGACGGTGTATGACGCTGGCACGGGGCATCTTGCGGCTCCGCGGCCTGGCCGGCAGGATACGGGTTGTCATTGCCCACTGAAGTGCTCCTACGGCACCTCGTACGCTCATCACGTAAGCGGAAGCCGTTCCCTAGTAAAAGCGTCATAAATGAAACTGCCTCGTGCCGGGCGTGGTGGCATCTGGCAGCTGTCGTGGAACATCCTCCGTAGAGAAGGCGCTTCTTAGAGTTCAATGATTTGCTGGGACCGAATCGACCCACGGTGGGCTGTGCAATCGAAACCGCGTTGACGATGATCCCGGGAGACACCGGTGGGTAGTTGCTATTCTTGGCCGATATCAGAGTTGGACTCTGTGGTTTGGGCGTACTCCTTCTCTGGGAAAGGCCTTGTGAGGCTGCAGAGGCCCGATAGTATGGCTGTTCGTAGGCATGAACCGAGTCTGGCGGATTCTGATTGTGGATGATGATCCGGGCCAACGGAGTTTGCTGGAATCATTTCTCCGCAGCCAAGGTTATGCAACTTTGACGGCCAGCTCTGGAGAGGAGGCCTTGAGTCTTTTGCAGAGTCAGTCGGTGGATTTACTGATCTCAGATGTTCGGATGCCGGGGTTGTCCGGGTTGGAAACTTTGCGGCGCGCGCGTCAACAGAATGCTCGGATTCCTGTTCTGTTAGTCACTGCCTATGCAGACATTCGGGAAGCAGTGGGTGCAATGCGGGACGGAGCACTCAATTACCTTCCCAAGCCAATTGATTTGGATGAACTGTTGGAGTGCGTGCGTCAGGCCATTGGTCAATCGCTCAGTGAACCGTTGGCCACGCCTGCGCCGGAGCTGCCGCCAGAGGTGGTGGCTGTCAGCCCGCAGATGCGTGCGGTACTCCGCGATGCGTCCTTGGTGGCTGCTTCGGACACGCGGGTGCTTATCACCGGCGAAAGCGGGGTGGGGAAAGAAGTGGTCGCGGATCTGATTCACGCATGGAGCCCTCGTGCCCGCGGTCCGTTGATCAAGATCAATTGCGCCGCCATTCCCGAGACGTTGCTGGAGAGCGAGCTGTTTGGGCACGAAAAAGGGGCTTTTACGGGGGCCACGCGTCAACGAATTGGGCGGTTCGAAGAGGCTCACGGGGGCACACTTTTTCTGGATGAGATTGGCGATATGGCGTTGCCTTTGCAGGCCAAGCTGCTTCGGGTGATACAAGACGGCCGGTTTCAGCGCATCGGATCGAACTTGGACATTCAGTCCAATGTTCGCATTATTGCTTCCACCAACCGCGATTTGGAAACAGCGGTGCGTGAAGGCCGATTTCGGGAAGACCTGTATTATCGTTTGAATGTGGTGGAGTTGAGCGTGCCGCCCTTGCGGGAGCGTCCAGAAGACATTGTTCCCTTGGCGACGCACTTCCTGCGCGAGTTCACAGGTGGTCGGGCCCGGTTTGCGCCATCGGTGCTGGAATTATTGGAACGCTATCCGTGGCCTGGCAACGTGCGGGAGCTTCGGAATGTGATGGAACGCGCGGCGCTGCTGTGTCGAGGCGAGCTGGTGCTGCCGGAACATTTGCCTGCTCGTCTTTTGCAAACCGCAGAGAGCCCGAGCGGCTCGGGAAGCGGATGCGAGACCACGAGATTGGAGGAAGTGGAGCGGCAAAAGATCCTGGAGACGTTGCGTCGGCACGGATACAATCGGACCGAGACAGCGCGTGCGCTCGGCATTAGCCGACGCACACTGGTTTATAAGCTTCAGCGGTATCGCCAGGCTGGTTATATGGTCGATCCGCCGGAGGCATGATGGTTTTCTGTGATTGCTGAACGCGTGCATGCGATTACGGGAGTTGTCCCTCGGTGTGTTGCCGCGGCTGCACTACGGCTTCCACGGGGAGACAAACTCGTACGATCCGGATTCGATGCGAAAAACGGCGCGGTCTTGCTCGGATCGCAGAAAGGTGACGCCCGGACTTCGGCAGGCGGGTTGGTCACTTTCTTTGATCTGGTCCGGATGGGCGCTGGGAACATACACGACGGCGGTGGTGCCGGGTGGGATTGTGATCCGCCACTGGAAGACGCCTTCTTGAAGATGCCAATGGCTTTCGATCATACCTCGGATCGAATGATAGCGAGCCCGGACCCAATGGAGATCTCCCACTGGCGATGGCCGCATCAAGATTTGTTTGAAACCTGGGCCTTCTGGATCGCAGTCAATTCCGGCGAGGTCCTTGTAAAACCATTCGACGATGTGCCCGAGCATGAAGTGATTGTGGGATCCGGTTCGGCGAGCGTCCCAGAACTCCGTCAAGGCTGTGGCGCCCTGGGCGAGTTGGTATCCATAGCCGGGTGCATCCGTGCGATGAATCATACGGAAGACCACGTCCGAGTAACCGGACCGGGCCAGAGCCTGAACAAGGAACCGAAAGCCGATGCCACCGGCTGTCATTGCGTAGCCGCGGCAGGTGAGATCGCGCAGGAGGGAGGCTAGGACGAGCGGGCGCTCGTTGCTTTCCAGCCACTCCAGCTCCAGCGCGATTGCGTGCGCTGCTTGTGATCCTGTGGCGAAAGTGCCCCGATCAGGATCCCAGAAGGCTTGTCGGCAGGCCGCGCGAATGGTTTGGGCTTTCTGTTCCAAAGTCCGTGCGTCGGCATCGTAGCCGAGACGACGTGCGATGCGGGCCAGTGTTAATGCGTTGAAATAGTAGAAGGCGGTGGCGGTGACCAAAGGCGGTGTAAGCTCGGCACGGTTGACACGTTCCGGACCCCAGTCACACCAGTCGCCCAATCCTTGAGCCAGCAAACCCTGCTCGGCATGGCTTTCCATCCAGGCAAAGTATTGTTTCATTCGGTCATAGTTTCGTCGAAGCAGGTCTTCATCGGCATAAAACAGATATTGTTGCCATGGTACCTGAATGAAGGCACTGCCCCATTCGGCGGCAGCTCGAAAGGGACCATCAAACACGGTGTATTCAGGCGCGATATTGGGGACCAAACCGTTTGGTAATTGGGCATCAGCCATGTCGTGCATGACTTTTGAAAACAGCCGGCCCAGGTCAAATTCATAGCGGAGAGAGGGGCCGTTCAGATGTGCTTGCTCCAGCCAGCCCAGTTTTTCGCGGTGCGGACAATCCGTGAGGATGGACATCATATTGGCCCGTTGCGCCCAGCGGACGAGTCGGTGAATCTGATTGATGAGATCATTGGAACATTCAAATTGGCCTACGGGTTCCGAAATCGAATGCACAAGGACACCCTCCAGGGACAGAATTTCCGGCAGGGGCCCCCCTGGTTCGGCTGGCAAAAGATGAGCCTCCAGGTAACGGCAACCCACGTAGTAAAATTGGGGGAACCATGTTTCTGTCCCCGATTTGGCCGGGTTGTTCTGGGAGGGGGCCATTCCCTTCAAGGTGTACTGCCACCAAGAAAGCCCGCGTTCTGGACTCCCCATCGTGCGTCGATCGATTGTGCCGTCATTGTGCAACACTTCAGCAGGGATGAGTCGCACCGCACTTCCAGCGGGGCCTCGGACGTGTAAACGGGGCATCCAGGAGGCGTTCTGGCCGAGGTCATATACATATCGGTCGGCAGCCAGTCGCTGTACACGCGTGGGCTGGTGGATCTGAATGGCCCGAATGGGTAAAGCAGATGCGCTATGTCCTTTCAGCGTGGCGGCAGGCCGCACAATGGCTACAGCCTTCGTCCACGAACGGTCGTCGAAGCCCGGAAGTTTCCAGCCATGCGGCTCATGGCGAGCGTCGTAATCTTCGCCACCGTAGATGCTGCTATAAGTGATCGGGCCGGGGTGAACTCTCCAGGTTGGATCCGTGCCGACAAACTCGACCGCCCCGTCCTCGTATTCCAATCGCAAGTGTAAGATGGCTCGGAGTGGGCCGAAGGATCCAGTGAATTTGGCGAATCGATGGCGGCGGACAACGTGGTACATGCCGTTACCAAGCATTACGCCCACCGCGTTGCGGCCAGACTTTAGCAGGCCGGTCACCTCGTAAGTATCGTACAAGGTGGTTTTCCGATAATCGGTCCATCCAGGTGTGAAGAGGTCTTCCCCGACACGGGTGCCGTTGAGAAACATTTCGTAGTGACCGAGCCCACAGACGTGTGCCACGGCGCGTTTCAGTCCGGGGCGGACCTCAAATTCCTTGCGCAGGATGAGAGCCTCTGTTTCGGCCGGCGCACAAATCCATTGGCCGCGCCACTCGTCTGGTCGAAGAATGCCCATGATCCACGAGGCGTTAGTGCTCCAGTCAGAGGGTCGGTCCTTATGGTCCCAGACGCGGACTCGCCAGAATACCCGTTGGGAAGATTGGAGCGGTGCTCCTTGATATCGGATGTGAATGCTTTCCTCGGATACGATCTTGCCTGTGTCCCAGAGGTCCGGTTGTTGTTGCGCCAGCCGATCCAAAGAAGATGCAACCTGAATTTGATAGGCGGTCTGGCGCAGGCCTCGTTCATGGCCAGCCAGTTTCCAGAACAACCGAGGATGGGGTTCATCAACGCCCCGTGGGTCCGGATCGTATTCACAGCGCAAGCTTACGGGTAGGAGATTTCCTGTGAATAGTGCTTCAGCCGACAGACAAGGAACAGCAAGCCATGCTGCGGCCCGGAAGCAGAAGAGCAGCGACTTCGACAGGGAAACTGCGACCTGGTCGATTACGCCTAGCATGGGGTCAGGCTATCACGGACAGGCTTTTGGGCAACCCTCACTCCGGCCCTGTCGAACGCAAACTGTCGGGTTTTCGCAAACCGGAACCTTGCAATACATTGTGGAGATGCGCCCCGAATAATTGCTGGTGCTACCCCCCGGGGTGGCCGTTTGACCGGGATGCCGGCTTAAAATGAAGTTTGTGCGGCCGTTGAACGGGGCCAGCGTTCATGCGCGAAGCATTTTTGTTGCATCAACTTCGTCGGTGCAGACGAGGACTTGAAGTGAACAGGCCAGGGCTGTACATGCTATACTCAAGATTCCTCCGGCGCCCTGGCTCGGGATTTTAGCTTGAATCGTGGTTGGGGCATCTTCTGCCAATGCCTTACCTGATGCAAGAATTCAAGTTCCTGGCGCAGTTTCTTATAACTGACCACACGATCTGGGTCCAAATCACCGGCGGCAACAGCCTCGCGAACGGCACACCCGGGTTCGGTTTCGTGCCGACAATCGCGGAATCGACATCGCAGTGCGACCAATTCAATGTCGGGAAAAGCCTCGCGTAGGCCTTCACCGGCCATCCAAAGGTGAAATTCACGCATGCCGGGCGTGTCGATGACCAAGCCACCGTCTGGCAAGAGGATCAACTCCCGCCATGTTGTGGTGTGGCGGCCTTTATGATCGCGTTCGCGCACTTCGGCTGTTGGCTGGATTTCTGCGCCGTAAAGCTGGTTGATTAAACTGGATTTGCCCACTCCACTGGGGCCGATGAATACGCCGGTCCGACCCCGGGGCAGCAGTTGCTTCACTTGTTGGATTCCCTGGCCGGAGCGTGCGCTGGTGAGGATGACAGCGGCTTCACCGGCCCGGCGGCGGGCTTCTGCCAAGCGCTCGGCAGGATGCGTGCACAGATCGGCCTTGTTGAGGATTACGACTGGCGTCACGCCCCCTTCCAAGGCCATGAGCAACATGCGCTCGAGCAATCGGGGATTGAAGGTTTGGTCCAGGGCCTGCACGACAAAAGCCACGTCCACATTGGTTACCAAAACCTGTTCCTCCGCTTCGCGGCCTGGCACTTTGCGGGCCAGCTTGGTCCGCCGATTGAGAACCGCCTCGATGAGACCTGCAGAGCGTACCGGTTCCTGAGGGCGGTATGCCACCCAGTCTCCCACCTTGGGCAAATCTGCCTCACTCTGCGCTCTTCGGACGGTGCGGCCGGGCACCTGTGCATCGAGCTCGCCAGATTCGGCTAAAAGCCGATAACGGTGCTTTTCCTGTCCGATGACGCGGGCTGGTTTCAGCCCTGCCTGACGATAGGATTCAAACGCTGCTTCCCAAGAGGCATCCCAGCCTAGATCTGCCAGTGACACCGTCGTGCTGTTCATGGAATCAAAGGGACCGACCACAGTGCTTGCAATCCGGCAATCAGCCAGACTGGCGCCTGTTTTCGGCAAGTGGCTGTGGGTAAATTCGGTGCAACGTTGTGTATGGTTTGGTTTTGCCTTAGCGACCTTTTACCGAATTCCTGTGAAATCAACTATCCATGCAGACGCATCATAGGGAGAAACGCTACACCGGTGTGAGCGAACACCCCGATTCGGGCTCGGCTTACACGGTGGATTCCTTTCAATGTTAGTCAGGCAGTCTTAGGCGCTTTTTGACCGTGGCGAAACCTCCGCCGCTATAGCCGACCATGCGCCTGAGTTCTTTACCATTGGCGTCCAGCAGGACCAAAGTGGGAAAGCCCTCGACCTTGTATTGATTGGAAAGCTTTTCGTTGGCGCTCTTCCGTGCCTCAGATTGTTGCTTTTTCCTTGGGAAGTCGACTTCGACCAGAACAAGTCGCTTGTTTGCGTATTCGGCAAACTCTTTGCCGTCGAAGACGTCCTTCTTCAGACGGATACAGAACCCACACCAATCGGAGCCGGTGAAATTCACCAGCACCTGCTTTTTCTCTGCTTTGGCCTTTTCCAAAGCTTGCGGAAGATCTTCCAGCCAGACCGGTTCGGCTGCCGTGGTGAGCCAGCTTCCCAAAACCACTGCGCAGGCGCACAGCCAGTGTCTCAACCTTGTGTTCATGGCCTTAACCTTATGGTACTTTCGGGCAAGAAAGCCAGCATGATGCTGAGAAGGGATCAAGACCTTCTCTATGAAGTTGAGGCAGAATGTGGTTCAGCACTATTCTCCAGAGCCGAGATGTTTCAAGCTTCCAAAAGCCGCAGTCAAAGGCACGGGAATGCAGAGTGAACCTGTCCTGCCGGGCCACATGAGAAAGCCGAATCAGGCTGTCACGAGTGTGCCTACCTTTTGACCGAGCACAACCTTCTTTAAGTTGTGCGGCTTGAAAAGGTCGAAGACGATGATAGGCAACCTGTTATCCATGCAGAGGGAAAAGGCGGTTGAGTCCATCACCTTCAGCTGCCGTTGCAGGGCTTCGAGGTAAGTAATGCGGTCGAAACGTCTGGCATCTGGATGCAGCTTGGGGTCCCGATCGTAAATGCCGTCGACTTTGGTGGCTTTGAGGATGACTTCAGCTCCGATCTCATTGGCGCGCAAGGCCGCGGCGGTGTCGGTGGAGAAATATGGGTTGCCGGTTCCTCCGCCGAAGATGACCACGCGACCTTTCTCCAGGTGCCGGACAGCACGACGCCGGATAAAGGGTTCGGCGATTTGGTGCATGGTGATGGCGCTTTGGACGCGCGTGGGAACACCGAGTTGTTCCAGTGCGTCCTGCAAGGCCAGCGCGTTGATCACAGTGGCGAGCATGCCCATGTAGTCGGCCGTGGCTCGTTCAATGCCCTTTTGGCTGCCTGTGAGCCCCCGGAAGATGTTGCCACCTCCCAGGACGACCACCACTTGCACCCCGAGGTCACGCACTTCCCGGATCTGTTCCGCCATGTGCTGAACAGCTGTAGGATCGATGCCTTGGCCCTGGGGGCCGCCGAGGGCTTCGCCACTGAGTTTTAAGAGGATCCGGCGGAATTTCGGTTTTGCACGACGTGTCATGTCAGTTTCTCCGGAACACCCCACGAACGCGCGCGCCGTTTTAGCAGGGGTGACCGTGTGCGTCAAACCGAAGCGCAAGGCCGTGGGCGGGATACGATCCTCTAACAGAGCCTTCGGTTTGGCGGTGAACGGAGCCTAACAGAGATTGCCCGCATGGCGGTGCCGACGGAGCGGTTGAAGAGCTTGGTGGAAGATCTCCGTTTGCATTCACCTGTGCCATGTCGGCTTCGCACTGTTAGGTGGGGCGGCGATCTCGCAGAGCAAACGCTGACTTTGGCGGCTGTGTCTGGATGAAAGTTTTCAGGAGCCATGATGTGGACTGGACGCGCCACGGAGATTGCCCGGGAGAATCCGGATGAATCACTCGTCCGGCTGAGGGTTCCACGATACATGAAGCCTTCGTGAGTCTAACATGCAGTAGAGCGTGAGTATGCCCGGCTGCCATGTGCGGTTCGGCCCAACTGCAAGGCCTGCTGACCAAGTTGGGATTTGAGTCAAACAAAGATAGACTTCGAGAAGAATTCGGCTTGAAGCGAAGCCAAGGGCAGGTTACGAAGCTGGCTCAACCGATGAAGCTCGAACCAAAGCGACAAGCACGGTGAAATTATGAAAGCTGCCTTCCCAAAAATCGGTAAGATCCCTTACGAAGGGCCCAACTCGAAAAATCCGCTTGCCTTTAAACATTACAATCCGGAGGAGATCGTCGAAGGCAAGCCGATGCGAGAGCATCTGCGCTTTTCGGTGGTTTACTGGCATACCTTCCGGAATCCCTTGGCGGATCCGTTTGGCGTAGGGACGGCTCTGCGCCCTTGGGATGATGGTTCCAACTCGCTGGCCAATGCGCAACGCCGCGTGCGCGTAGCCTTTGAGTTTATGGAAAAATTGGGAGTTCCCTTTTATGCATTTCACGACCGCGATGTAGCTCCGGAGGGGCGGACTCTGCGCGAAACCAACAAGAACTTGGACGCGGTTGTGAAAGTCATGAAGGAGGAACAGGAACGAACCGGCATCAAGCCTTTATGGGGCACGGCGTCGCTCTTCACGCATCCCCGATACGCCATGGGCGCGGCTACTAGCCCAAACGCGGAAGTCTTTGCCTTTGCGGCTGCTCAGGTGAAGAAGGCAATCGAAGTTACGCATGAGTTGGACGGGGCCGGGTACGTCTTTTGGGGAGGCCGGGAGGGCTACAGCACATTGTGGAATACGGACATGAAACGGGAACTGGACCACTTGGCCTTGTTCTTGCATATGGCGGTGGAATTCAAGAAGGAGATCGGATTCCAGGGCCAATTTTACATCGAGCCCAAGCCCAAGGAGCCCACCAAGCATCAATATGATTCGGATGCGGCCGCGTGTCTGAATTTCCTGCGGCAGTATGATTTGTTGCCACATTTCAAACTGAACATTGAGACCAACCATGCCACATTGGCAGGTCATGAGATGCAGCATGAATTGGAAGTGGCGGGTTCGGCCGGTGCCTTGGGATCCATCGACGCCAACACGGGGGACGAATTGTTAGGCTGGGATACGGATCAGTTCCCCACGAACATCTATCTGACCACGCAGATCATGTACACGATTTTAAAGTATGGCGGGTTTACCACTGGCGGAGTGAATTTTGACGCCAAGGTGCGTCGTGAGAGTTTTGAGCCGATAGACCTGTTTTATGCGCACATCGGAGCCATGGACGCCTTTGCGCGGGGTTTGAAGATCGCGGCCGCCCTCCGGAAGGATGGTCGAATCGCAGAGTTTGTGAAGCAACGTTACGCCTCGTGGGATTCCGGTCTAGGAGCCGACATTGAGGCGGGCAAGATGAACTTCCGCAAGTTGGAAGCCCTCATGCTTAAGAAGGGCGAAGCGGCACCGAACATGAGTGGCCGCCAAGAGTTATTGGAGAACATCATCAACGAATTCATCTGATTCATCCCTTAAAGTCTGAGGCCGGGCCGCTTTTGCGGCCCGGCTGTTTCTTCGATGGATGGGCGTTCGCTCGTGCTTTTGGGCCTTTTTGTCAAGGCTCCGCACCCCCCAAGGCGTGTGAGGGACACTGACCCTGCCCGAAGTGTCTCGGTGAATCCGTGCCGCAATCGGGTGGTCGCGCCGGAGAAACGGGCGCCTTTTCTGAGCGGCCACCTATGTTTCGGAAGTTGTGGCTTGGGTGGAGTCGCTCCCGGGCTTGCAGGGTTTAAGAACCGGCTGGCTCGATAGCGACTGCGCTGGCAGCCGATGTTTGGCGACGCAACTCCGCAACACATTCAACGTGTTGGGTCTGCGGGAACATGTCCAGCGGAGTGACCTGTTGCAGCCGATAAGCGTCGTGGGCACACAATGCGCGAAGGTCTCGAGCTAGAGTGGCCGGGTGGCATGAAACATAAACAAGGGCGACGGCGGACGCATCACGGAGACAACGAACTGCCTCGGGGGTCAGTCCTTTTCGAGGTGGGTCTACTATCAGAGTCACCTGATCGGCAGGAAACCGGGTCAGCACTGCTGGCAGGAGATCCTCGACGCGGCCGGAAAGGAATTCGCCGTTGTGAACCTGGCGCCGCGCGGCGTTTTTTTGGGCGGCCTCGATGGCGCGTCGATCATATTCAATGCCGACAAAGGCCTTCACGAAGGCAGCCAGCTCAATGCCGAAAAATCCAACTCCGCAATACAGATCCACGAGATAGGGCGTGCGGCTTCGCTGCAAGGCTTCTCGAACCACCTGCACCAGTTTGGGGAGCATGGCGAAGTTGTTTTGAAAAAAGGAGTCCGGCGGGACCACCCAATCGTTCGGAGGAATCCGTAAGGACACTTTGAGCCCGCTACGGGGAGGGGGAGAAGCCCGGACCTTCTGGAGTTGCTGGTTGATCGCGGGGTCAGCGATCTTGCACTCTTTTACATCCTCGACCAAGCCACAGTCCCAGCGGAGAAACCCGACGTTCATCCGGCGCTCAGGCTTGTTCCATTGGCTGCGGACCATGATTCGGTTTCGATACCCATAAGGCTGTGGACAAGGAATAATGGGCGCGACCACTGCTGGATTGAAGCCGCCGATGCGATGGAGCAAGTCGGCTACCTGCTTGTGTTTGATCCGAAGCTGGGCCTCGTAGCCCAGGTGTTGATATTGGCATCCTCCACACCGTCCGAAATGCGGGCAGGCAGGTGCAACCCGGTCCGGGGAGGGTTCGATCACTCGAAGCAACCGCGCACGGGCATACTGGGGCTTGCGCTCGGTGATCTCCACTTCCACGGTTTCTCCCACGGCGACGAATGGGACGAACACCACCAGCCCGTTGGCCCGAGCCACGCCTTCGCCTCCGAAGGCAAGATCCTCAATTTGTAATGATAGCTGTTGTCCGACCTGGACTTCCACGCAGTCAAGGTAACCAGACTTATGCGGCGGGCAATGGGCTACCTACGGTCTTTACCAGCCGGAGCGGCTTGCTGCAAGCGATCGGATCGGTAGAGCTTCGAAGCTCCCAACCGGGCTTGGCTTTGAGCGGGCGAGAGTCCTTTTCCTGTCTGCCGGAAGTTGCGGCCGAGTTCATTGGGCTTTCGGTCTAATGTTTGTTGGTTGGGGCATCGTCTTGCAACCAACGGGCCACCTGAGGTGCAGCATAAGTGATGATCAAGTCCGCACCTGCTCTGCGCATGGCCAGCAGCGATTCCAACGTTACCGCTCGTTCATCGATCCAGCCTTGAGCGGCCGCCGCCTTGATCATCGAGTATTCCGCGCTCACGGCATAGGCAACCGTGGGCACGCCAAACAGCGTCTTGACCTGATACAAGATGTCAAGATAGGCCAGCGCAGGCTTGACCATGACCAAGTCCGCTCCTTCAGCAATGTCCAGGGCGACCTCACGCAGTGCTTCTCGTGCGTTGGCCGGGTCCATCTGATAACTTCGGCGATCGCCGAATTTCGGAGCCGACTCGGCAGCCAGTCGGAATGGACCGTAGTAGGCTGATGCATATTTGGCTGCGTAGGCAAGGATGGGAAGATTCTCAAATCCGGCGCGGTCCAACGCCTGGCGGATGGCGGCGACCCGGCCATCCATCATGTCGCTCGGGGCCACGATGTCCGCGCCGGCCTCGGCGTGGCTGACAGCAGTACGGGCGAGCAGCGGCAGGGTCGGATCATTGGCAATTTGCACGATACCGGACCGCTGCTGTACCAAGCCACAGTGGCCGTGAGAAGTGTACTCGCAGAGGCAGACGTCAGTGATCACCAACAGGTCGGGCAACTCCCGCTTTAAAGTCCGGACGGCCTGCTGCACCACGCCGGACCGGGCGTAGGCTTGTGTGGCTTTTTCATCCTTCCGTTCGGGTATGCCGAAAAGAAGGACTGCAGGAATACCGGCCTCGTAGGCGATGGTGGCCTCCCGCACCGCCTCGTCCACGGATAGTTGAAACACACCCGGCATTGCGGGCACAGCCCGCCGTTCTTTCCGCCCCGGTCGGATGAACAAGGGCCAGATCAAATGGCTGGGGGCTAACGAGGTTTCCGCGACCAAGCGGCGTAGGGCAGGGCTCTGACGCAATCGCCGCATGCGTCGCGTGGGGAAATGGCCGAGCACGCTCAGGTCCATGCCGACATTCTAGACCAGGCTTTGGGTAGGCAAAGACCAAACTCGTCGCACTGAGGATCTCACCTTTGGGAGCGGTGGTGCAATCGGATGCAGGCCCTGCAGAGCGCGATTCTGATTGTTTGTGCGGCCTTTCTCCGAGCAGTCCTTAAGGCGTTTGGACGCTTAGGTGGGGTTTCCAAAAGTGGCGCACCCGCCAGGAGTCGAACCTGGAACCTTCTGATCCGTAGTCAGATGCTCTATCCAATTGAGCTACGGGTGCGTCTTACGGACAACACCACGGTACGCAGGACCCGGTTGGGCTGCAAGCTTGGTTTAAGCGCTGGTGGGACGCTTCCTTAATAAGGGGATTTCGTGAACTGGACCAGTTCGAGCGACCATCGTGTCTAGCTTGCAGGCCCGGAATCGCTTGCTGCAGCAGGGGACCTCTTTATACTGCGGGTCGGGCAGGAGACAGAGTGCTTATGACGAAATCACCCTTGCGTGTCGCAGTTACAGGCGCAGCCGGGCAGATCGGGTATTCATTGGTTTTCCGGATTGCAGCGGGAGAAATGTTTGGTCCGGATCAGCCGGTGATTCTGCATCTGATTGAGATCGAATCGGCTCTGCCGGCTCTTCAAGGTGTGGTCATGGAACTAGAGGATTGTGCTTACCCACTGCTGCGAGGCGTGATACCCACGGCGAGCTTGGAGGAGGGGTTCCGCGGTGTGAACTGGGCGCTGTTGGTGGGGAGCATCCCGCGCAAGGCCGGCATGGAACGGAAGGACTTGCTGGGTGTGAATGGCAGGATTTTTGTGGGACAAGGTCAGGCCATTGCCCGTTGGGCCGCGTCGGACGTGCGGGTACTGGTAGTCGGTAACCCTTGTAACACCAACTGCCTGATCTGTATGCATCATGCTGCAGGGGTGCCCCGGGACCGCTTTTTCGCTATGACGCGATTGGATGAGAATCGCGCGAAAGCGCAACTGTCGCGTAAGGCCGGAGAACCTGTCCAGGCAGTCACACACATGGCGGTTTGGGGCAATCACAGTCCTACAATGTTCCCGGATTTCTTCAATGCCCGGATTCATGGACGGCCTGTTCCCGAAGTGATCGGGCACCGTGAGTGGTTGGAGAAGGATTTTCTGACTACGGTGCAGCAACGTGGGGCGGCTGTGATCAAAGCCCGGGGTGCCTCCAGTGCGGCCAGCGCGGCCAATGCTGTGATCGATACGGTGCGATCCTTGCTGCAACCGACTCCGGGCGATGATTGGCACAGCGTGGCCGTCTGCAGTGACGGCAGTTACGGGATCGAGCCGGGTTTGATTTGCTCGTTCCCCATCCGTTCGGATGGTCGGTCTTGGAGCATTGTGCAGGGTTTGCCCTTGAACGAGTTCAGTCGCGCCAAAATCCAGGCCAGCGTGGACGAATTGAAGGAAGAACGTGCCTTGGTGAGCGAGTTGCTGGGTCGGCCCTCTTGACACCCCCAGGTCGGTCAAAGGCAGTTGGTGCTCCGCACGGAGCTGCACGGCGCTCCCAAGGGTGAGAGTTCGGTGTTTGCATGTAAACAGGCGTGCCTTTTTGGGCAGCCCTCATCCTGACCAGAGCCAAAAGCCAAAAGGTGGATGCGTCAGGCCGCATTTGTCGCATAGCATGAAGAACAGGTTTGGAATCTGTGGCGGTCGGCCGAAATTGACCTTTAAGCTTGTAGGACGGCGCCCTGGCTGGCGTTGGTGACCAACCTCTGATAACAAGTCAACCAGCCGCAGAGCTCTCGACGTGGCGGCTGCCAGCGCTTGCGTCGTTTAGCCAATGTCGTTGCCGGCACCAAGAGGTCGATGCGGCGGTTGGGGAAGTCGATGCGGATACGATCGCCAGCCTGAAGCAAAGCGATAGGCCCACCCTCAGCGGCCTCGGGCGAAACATGGCCGATGCAAGCGCCGGACGTCCCGCCACTAAACCGGCCATCCGTGACTGAGGCGACTTGGTCGCCCAAGCCCAGACCCAGGCTTTCGAGAAGGATGCAGGGACTTCAAAAACAAAGTTGGTGCCGCATCGTTCTTTGAAAGCTTGGCCGATACCAGCTGTCTTAACCACGGCGCTTTCAGGAGCAAGGGTGCCGTAGAGAATGGCCAAACCGTCATCTGGACAGTCGGCTCGATCCGAACTGCGTATGCAGTCATGCGGATGACGGCCGAGCGTCATGGTCTGCAGCCTCAGACCGCCAGCCTGAACGCGATTCAGTTGGGCAGGATCCTCTCCAACCGCCCATGGACGATCGACCAGTCGCGGAAGCGGTGCACACGCAACAAGGCGTGCCGGGACCGGCTGCCATTCTTATGGTATTGCCAGAACAGGAGAACAGGGAGCCGACGCACTTGACCGAGATTCGGCCCCGATCCACCCGCGGTTAAGCTGCAGTTGCTCACGCAGAGCGGCTTGGATTGTCTCCATACCGCGCAGGCTGGTCCCGTCCGACAGGCGTAGACTGGCCTGCGGCCCAAAGGCAAAGGCTGATGCTTCAGCGTCGGCTGCGTTCCAAGCTGCATTGAACCGCCAGAGTGTGATCGCCGGCGGGTCAGCAGGGATGAAGAGCAGCTGCATGGGCACCAAGGTCTCTGCAGAGCTTCGAGCGGCCGAACCGGGCGGTTCATTCTGCGATTCGGAAACTAGGAAGGAAGCACCTAAGAGGCGGACGGCGCGTGCCCCAGCCGTGCAGGTGGGTACTCGGACGTCCCCTTCATCAATGTTTTCCCCGATCGTTTTGCCGGTGAGGGTTTTGCAATGGAGGTGCCAGAGGCCGGCACGCTTGAGTTCGCCCAGGATGGAGTGGAGCCGCCGGCACGTTGCACATCCTGGATATGATAGTTGGAGGCGGGCGAAACTTTACAAAGACTGGGGACACACCGTGAGAATGATCGATGCATCCGAGGCCTTAGGGAATGCCCGCCTCGCGCGCAATGGCCAGCGTGTGCAAGATCATGTGGGTCGAGCCGCTCATGGCCACATCCAGAGTGATGGCATTGTCAAAAGGTTGGAGCGTAGCGATGTCGCGGGGTTTTAGGTCCTTCTGGTAAGCTTCAGGATTTGACAAGCGGCTCGTTCGGAGAGTGCCTCACGGTCTTTAGGAACCAGCCAAGATGGTGTTGTTCCCTGGTAGGATCCTTTCAAGGGCTTCGCAAAGACAGTTCATCGAATTGGCGGTGAACAGCCCGGAGCAGGACCCGCAGGTAGGGCAGGCGTGTTGTTCGAGCTCCCGAAGTTGTTCCTCCGCAGGTTGCCCAGCTTGGACTTGGGCCACGCCCTTGAACACAGGAATGAGATCCGTCTTGGCTGCGGCAGGTTTTAAATGAGCGGGCCCTTCCGCATCGGTTACGGGCTGAGCGATCCCGGCGGCCATGGGACCCCCACTGATGAAAAGGCCAGAATGTTTAGCTGCATGGCTGCCACAAGCATGCCGGGGACAATCCTGTCGCAATTGGGGATGCAGATGACGCCGTCGAAACAGTGAGCCTGCACCGTGGATCCCACACAGTCGGCGATGAGTTCGCGCGATGGAAGCGAATCCTTTATACCCGCGGGGGCCATCGCGATGCCGTCGTCAATCCCGATTGTGTTGAATAGAGAAGGGACACCGCCGGCGGACCGGGCGCTTCATTAACTGCCCTACCTCCAGAAGATGCGCATGACCGGGAATGCAGGCGATGTAGGAATTCCAAATGGCAATGAAAGGCTTGTCGAAGTCCGCCTCGGACTCGATGACGCCTGTGGCGCGGAGCAACGCGCGGTGCGGCGCGCGTTCCATCCCGCGTGTGATGGTGTCAGATCGCATGTTTGCCTCGTGGCGCGGGTCTACCCGCGGTGTCGGCAACCATTCCGTGCGGCGGTTCAACTCAAGGTCGATTGGGCATTGTCACGTGTGAGGGGCGTGCCCACGGCCATTCTTCGGGCGGGATGCGTTGACAGGGCGCAACGCCGGGAGTAAAGCCGAAAATGTCATGAGAACGGGGATGCTGCCACCGATGCCGGGGCCGCATCGAGTGTTTTTGGTGGACGAGGCACCATTGATGCGGGAAGCGGTGCGACTTTGGCTCGGGCGGGACGGTCGATTTCAGGTTTGTGGCGAGGCGCCTGATGCGGCCGAGGCATGGGATCAAGTGGCGCGTCTGGTGCCAGGGCTGGTGGTGACGGAGTTGGCCCTGCCGGGGCGGAGTGGCCTGGAGTTGATCAAGGATTTGCGTGCACATTACCCGCAGGTTCGGGTGTTGGTGTTTAGTCGCTGCAGTGAGCATTTGTATGCCGCTCGGGCCTTGCGAGCTGGCGCACGGGGCTATGTCCATAAAAGGGCGAGTGGCGAAGAGTTGCTGGCAGCTGTGTGTCAAGTGATGTCCGGTCGGATCGCAGTGAATGCCGACCTCGCCCTGCATCTGGTCGAAGAGCTGGTGGGTGTGGCCCTGCAAGAAGGACCGGAGTGGCAGAATCTGACAGACCGGGAGATGGAGGTATTGCGCCTACTAGGTGAGGCGCGCACGGTTCGTGAAATCGCAGCCTCACTCCATTTGAGCCCCAAGACGGTCGAGACGCATCGCGTCAATCTAATGCGGAAACTCCGCTTGCAATCCTCGGCCGAGTTGCTGCGATTTGCATTACAAGTTGCGGAGGAGGATCTGACGGGTGGCCAAGGGGGAGGTCCCTGGAAACGGCCCCATGGCGTTGCGCCGATTGGGCGGTGTCCTCCCGAACCCGGTCGTCCTGCGGATGCCTCGGGTTCGGGAGACGTTGCCTGTTAAGACTTGCGAAAAGTGCTGTCAAATCTCTGTTCCGGAGAAGGGACCGAAGGCTCACGCGGGCAGTGGGATTATGTGGTCGAACTGGGCCTTGGTCGTGGTGCATGTGTTGTGGTGCAGGGTTTCGTGTAGCAAGCTCGGACGGGGCCGGGCACGGGGATTTCACTTTGGTTGAGTTGATGGGGATTCTGGTGGTATTGGGAGCGTTGGCGTTCCTGTTGTGGGGGCCTCTCCGGCGGGCACGATCGGATCGGGCCATCACGGGTTGTCGCACGCATTTGATGCAGCTGCTTGTAGCACGTCCACTGTATGCGCACGAGGCAAGCGGCCGATTCCCTCGTAAAACCGGCACGCGGAGCAGTGAGGTTGCCTTGCAAGGACTGGTGCCAAGCTATCTCAATGAAACCCGATGGATTGTGTGTCCCGCCACAAAAGATGCATTGTTGTCCTACTTGAACCTTATGCAGGATCGAATCAATGACGCTGATGATCAAGGGCGCCATCTCGCTGTCTCCGCCGCTGCAGTCCTGATGAGCGATGAGCAGGTGGACTGCCGAGCCAAGGATCCAGACCACTTTTCTCTTGATGGCCGAGGGCCGGGCAACAATTGCGGCGTCCTGGGTGACAACCTGTCGTTCACGGATGGATCCGCGCACTGCAACCCGCCGCGGGCTGCTTTTGCTGGGCTGCTGGGTGCTGGCATGCAGTGGCTGAATTTGAACCGGTGAGACGGAATGCGGATTGTCAAGGTCCAGTGCGGATGTGGCGCCCGGTTTGCATTCGAAGTCGAGCCGGAGGAGAGCCGAATGCCTGTGCCAGTCTTTTGCCCGGTCTGCGGCGCCGAAGCGACGGATCGGGCCAATGCGGTATTGGCTCAGGAGCAGGATCGGGACGATCGGGGTGAGGCGTCTGAGGCGACTGTCGGGGGTCAGTCTTTGCGATTGCGGTTGCGACAGAAATCTGGATCGGGGTCGGAGCCCGGTCCAGTTGCGATGGGAGGCGAACCTGTCGGAGCATGTGCGCAGCATCCGTCCGAACCGATTGTGGCCCGGTGCGGTATTTGCGGAGCTCCGATTTGCCGATGTTGTGCACAGGCGCACGGAGCTTTCTGCTCGGCACGGTGCCGAGCCATGGCCGACCAGCAGGGCCTTTTGTTCTCGGAGCGGGCACAAAAGCAGATGTCTCGGCGGTTGAGGCTTTCTAGCTGGCCTCGTCGGGTGTGTTGGCTAACCCTAGGTTTCATTTTGACAGTGGCCGCACACAAAGCGTGGTGGCGGTTCGTCGGATACAAGCCGCGAGTGGCGTTGAGGTTTGCCAGGGAGACATTTGGCCGGGGCAGTTGGGACTGGGTCAATCCGGGGAGGCTTTTGTTCTTGGGGGCCAGTGAGGGGGTGCTGCGCAAATTGCCCGAAGGATGGATCCGATGGCGGATTCCCTTACAAGGTGCAGTCGATCAGGTGCCTGAGCTGATTGCAACGGAGCCCTGGGTGGTGTGGTTGCATAAAGGTCGCATTGTAGCCGTGGACGCCGAATCTGGGCAGATTCAATGGCAAGTACGCTTACCGACACCTGGGGCTGAAGTGCGTGGAAACAGGGAGGCCCTGGCGGTGGTGGATCAACGAGCCGACGGATCCGCACAGCTTATACGGGTGGAGCTGGCGTCAGGGGCGGTGCAACAACTGACGGTGCCTCCGCAGCCGCGGTTGCCATGGAGTGCCGGGCAGCAACCAGGTCGCGCGCGAAGTCTAGCACCCCGGATACCGACGGCGGGTGACGCGGCTCGAGGCCTCGCTGACGAAGGTCTCGAAGAAACATCGTCCGCCCCTTTGCGCAGAGTGTTTATGCCGAGCCGCAATGGCGTTGTGGAGTTTCAGGTTTGGTTGATCGAATCGAATGTCGTGGAACGTGCGGGGCTTCGACCTCGTCGGGAAGATTCGATTTTGGAAGATCCACGCCTGTCCGCCGGTCGAAGTTGGGGTGTGGTTCGGGAAGCGCTGGAGGAGATTGAACGGTTGCGCTCGGGCGGGGTGGTGCGTGAAGACCGGAGCCGCTACGGGGTGCGTTTGCGTCGGTGGATGGCGGGCGCTGTCCCCGATTGGATGGGAGAGGTGATCGGGCCGCCACTGTTTTTCGCCTTACATTCCGTGGACGTGGTATGGGCCGGTACAAACTTGATGGTCTTCAATGGTCGGAATCAGTTGCTCTGGCAGGCAACGCTGGCTCATCCGGCGGCCCCTGCCGTGGATGGTCATGCGATCTTAAACCGGCCCGATAGCCCATGCACTGAAATTGGCACACGCTTGATCGTGGCGGATCAGGGAATGCTCTCGTGTTTCGACTCGGCATCCGGTCGTGTGCATTGGCGCATGCCGATGGTGGGCACCCGGCGGCTTGTGCCTTCGCCCGATGGCCACGAACTTTACGCAGGTGGAACCTCAGGGACGATCGAAGACTTGCGATATCCACTAGAACCGCGCCGGTGGGACAAACTGAGACCTCTGTTGATCAAGTTGGACGTGGGAACCGGGCGTGTGGCATGGCGGCGGGAGGGATTGGCAGATCATTGCGCCCTTTCTGGTTCGGTCCTGTATGCTTGGTGGTTGGCCCGGGGTATTTCCGGCGAGGCTGAGCATTTTCACTTGCACCGGATCAATCCTTTGAATGGCAGCAGTTTATGGCATCTTTACGAGGAACGTTGGCCGCGTCGAATGAGATTTCAGGACCGGTGGTTCCTGCTTGAATGGGATGATGGAGTAGAAGTTTGGGAGTTTCGTAGTTAGGGGCTGAGGACTTTGGGTAGCGATGGTGGATCCAACCAGCGAACTGCGTCAAGGGGCGTGAGCATCACCGCATCGGGATCGGTCATTTCTTTGGGCAGCGGAACAGACAACGGGTGGTCTGCGGCTCCCGGGCAGCAAAATCAGATTGCAATTGAGCGATGGTTGTTGCTATATTGAGTCTTGCCCGCAGGGCAAAAGGCTTGCGGGAAGAACCCCGGCCCCTTCGACACTTGGAGCGCCCGGAATGAAGGTACGGCGCGGCCTGTTGCGTTCTGCACGCTCCGGTTTTTTTTGGAACCAGGCCCGGTGCAGCGCGGAGGGAGGAGGTTTTGCCTCGGCCGGCTGCGACCTGGAACGACAGGCGCTCGGTAAGAGGCTGCTGAGGGCAGAGCTGTTGGTAGAATCTTGCGACAGGGTGGCGTCGAGGGTGGGGGAAAGTTAGACAGGGTATGGCGAGCAAAAGAGGTGCACAAAAACGGAAATCCGAAAAACAGCGGAAAACGGTCGTTGGCAAGAAGTCTGCCAAAGGATCCAAACCAGCGCGTAAGGCGGACGCCACGCCGGCGCCTGTCAAGGTCCGGCGTCGGTTTGTGTTAGGAAGCCTGAAACGGCGAGAACGATCCGGGGAGCTACCGTCGCCAAGCGGGAACGCAAAATCCCCGGAGCCTGCCAAACGCCGTACGGAAGATTCAGCGAAGCCAACACCCCCGGGTACGGAAGCTGGATCCGGCGTGCCCCCAACCGTTCCCAAGGCCGAGGTGATCCGGCGCCAGGCGGCTGATATGAATGAGGCGCTAAAGATCCTGCTGCACCTGGCGCGTGAGAATGGTCGCATTACCTACGACGACATCAACGAAGTCTTGCCGGATGGCATGACGCCCGACGAGCTGGACGAACTTTACACCAAATTGCGTTCCTTGGATGTGGAGATCGCCGAAGACACGGACATCGATCTGGGCCGGGCGGTGGAGACTGAGGAGGATGAAGAGGACCGTTTGGATGCCCTGGATGATCCGGTCCGGATGTACATGAATCAGATGGGCAAGGTGCCCTTACTGACTCGTGAGCAGGAGATTGAAATCTGCAAGCGAATTGAAGAGGCCGAGCTGGAGATGAAGCGCATCATTTACAGCTTCGGCTTTGCCGCCAAGGAGCACATTGCCATAGCAGAAAAATTGCTGAGCGAACCACCGAAAGAACGCTTTGACCGGGTCGTGGTGGACAAAAAGGTGGCCAACCGGGACGGCCACTTGCGGGAACTGCGGAAGCTGGTGAAGACGGTACGGGCCCTCGACCAGCAGGTAGATGCACAATACGCGCTGGTCCAGAAGGCCACCAGCCCGGAGGCAAGGCAATCCGCCAAAGCGGCTTTTGAGAAACTGGACAAGAAACTCCAATCTCTTTTCCCGAAGTTCTATTACAAGCAAAAGGTCTTGGAGGAGATGGTGGTGGTGGCGGGCAACATCCACGAGAAATTCCAGCAAAGCGTGCGCGCACTGGAGCAGTTGCAACAGCAGCCACCGTCGCCCGAACGCGATGCCGCCATTCAGGCTGAAAATGATAAGATCACTTCGCTGGAGTTGTTTGTGCGCATGCCGCGGGAAGAGTTTTACAAAGCCTTTGCGGCCCTGAAGGACGCTGCAGATCGGGCGCATCAGGCCAAGACACACATGGCCGAGGCGAATCTTCGGTTGGTGGTTTCCGTGGCCAAGAAGTATACCAACCGGGGGCAGTCCTTTCTGGATCTAATCCAAGAGGGCAACATCGGTCTGATGAAAGGTGTGGAGAAGTTCGAATATCGGCGCGGGTACAAGTTCTCCACCTATGCGATCTGGTGGATCCGCCAGGCCATTACGCGCAGCATTGCTGATCAGGCCCGGACGATCCGCATTCCGGTGCACATGATCGAGACCATGAACAAGTTGTGGCGGGTGCAAAAGCAATTGACCCAAGAACTGGGTCGCGAGCCCACTCCTGAGGAAATTGCGGATGAAATGCATCTGCCGGTCAGCCGGGTCAACAGTTTGTTGAAGATGGCCCAGCAACCCATCTCGCTGCATGCGCCGGTAGGGGACGATGGCGATGTCAGCGTAGGTGATTTCATTGAGGATAAGACGGCCGAGAATCCGCTCGAGGTCACCAGCTACAGCTTGTTGCGGGAAAAGCTGGCCGAGGTGCTGGCCACCTTGACGGAGCGCGAGCGCAAGATATTGGAAATGCGGTTCGGCCTGGTGGACGGCTACGAGCGGACGTTGGAAGAAATTGGGAAGATGTACAACGTCACCCGTGAACGGATCCGGCAGATCGAGGCCAAAGCGCTGCGAAAGTTGCGGCATCCGACTCGTCTGCGCCATTTGCAGGGCTTTCTGGAGGGTGCAGAAGAGGAAGCGGCCGCTTGAGACACTGTGGGCCGGAACGGTTCCGGAATGTCGTAGCTGTGAGATGAGCCCGGAGTCGAGCAGCCACGGAGGCAAACCATGAAAGTCACTTACTACGGTCACTCCTGCTTTGCGGTGGAAACAGGCGGACGAATCCTGTTGTTCGATCCGTTCATCACGCCGAATGAGTTGGCCAAGGCTATCGACGTGAACCGAGTGGCAGCCGATTACATTCTCATTTCACACGGTCATTTCGATCATGTGGCCGATGCGGTCGCCGTGGCGCAACGGACCGGTGCGCCGGTGATTGCCAACTATGAAATCACTGTTTGGCTTGGCCGTCAGGGCGTGCAGCGAACGTATCCGCTTAATCATGGTGGATCAGTTCGATTTGATTTCGGGCGCGTCAAATACACGCCGGCTATTCACTCCAGCAGTTTGCCCGACGGCAGTTATGGCGGAAATCCAGGTGGGTTTCTGGTGGAAACCCCTCAAGGGGCTTTTTATTACGCGGGCGATACTGCGCTGACATACGACCTGCGTCTGATTGGGGAGAGCACCCGACTGCGCTTTGCTGCGCTGCCCATCGGGGATTGTTTTACCATGGGGGTGGACGATGCCATCAAGGCGGCGGAATTCTTGCGTTGTGACGAGATTTTGGGGGTTCACTACAACACGTTTCCGCCGATCCGCATTGATACCGCTGAGGCTGTGCGTCGCTTCAAAGCCGCACAGAAGAACCTGCGGCTATTGTTGCCCGGCGAGAGCCACAACTTTTAAGGTTGGCTCTCTTGATCGTCTAGACTCGGCAGCCGAGGCTCATCGAATCCCTGTGAAGCATGCCCTCCGGTGAACTGATCCTGGCGGGCATGAACGGTGAGCGGCTCGAGACTGAGGGCCCGGGGGGTTGGTAGGGACCGGAAGCATGAGGAAGCACCGGGTCGAATCGAGCCTGTTTTTCTCCATTCGGCGGGAGGGAGGCGGAAGAGTGGGACGCAACCGTTTTTGCTGAAGCACGCCAGTAGAGAGCAACTGGGAGCGCAGTCTTTGCTGGCAATGGGTGTTGGGCATCCTGACAGTGGCCCCATTTAGATTGGGGTCGGTCTAATGGTGCATTTACAGAGGGCTTGGGCCCTGCTACAAGAGCCTGCACGATTTTCATGGACCGGACTCGATTATGGGAGACGTTGGCATCACGCCGGTCGCTTTTTTTGATCGCCGGGCCGTGCGTGATTGAAAGCGAGGAACTTTGCGTGGAGGTGGCTCGGGCCTTGCGACGGCTCTGCCGTCGCCTGGGTGTCCCTTATGTTTTCAAAGCCAGCTTTGACAAGGCCAATCGCACCAGTGCGGATTCGTTTCGAGGCCCTGGTTTGACCGCAGGCCTGGGGATTTTGGACCGTGTCCGCACGCGGGTGGACGTACCGGTTTTAACCGACATCCATTCGGAGATTCAGGTTAAGCCAGCAGCGCAGGTCGTGGATATATTGCAAATCCCGGCCTTCCTGTGCCGACAGACAGATCTGGTCCAAATGGCGGCTGCCTCCGGACGAATTGTGAATTTGAAGAAGGGCCAGTTCCTTTCTCCCATGGAAATGGAACACGTGGTTGCCAAGGCTAGGAAGGCCGGTGGCCGACAGTTGTTGTTAACGGAGCGAGGCAGTTGCTTTGGTTATCAAAATCTTGTCGCGGACATGAGAAGCATCCCGTTGATGCAGCGGCTGGGTTACCCTGTGGTGTTTGACGCTACTCATTCGGTGCAACTGCCCGGCGCTGGCAGAATGGCCTCAAGTGGACAACGCGAGTTTGCGCCGATTTTGGCACGGGCGGCCGTGGCCGCTGGTGCGGATGGGGTGTTCATGGAAACGCATCCGGAGCCGGATCGGGCCTTGAGTGACGGCCCCAATATGGTTCCACTTGCCGAGTTGCCGGCCCTGCTGAAGACCTTGGTTCGGGTGTTTGATTGTGTGCGGCGTTAGAGATTCGACCGTGCTGACCCGGCTCCGACCAATCAATCGAATCCGTTTGGGGTTGCCTGCCTGCCAGAGGGCCTCCTTCGCCCGTAAGGCGCGGATGTACCAGCACGTTATGGAGAGGCGATTGCTTTAGAGGAAGACCGACACAGAGCCCAGCGCAAGCTGCTCTCCATTCGTCGGACCGATCCGTAGTGGGCCACGGAGTTATCTCAGCCTGGCATGCAGAGCGTATGACAACAGGAGTCTCCCATGGCTTGCAGACATGACTCTTTAGGGCCGTGGAGGGTTTGGACTCGCAAAGTGACCGAGATTGGTCAAGCTTGGGGGAGTCGCTTTTTTGGAAGCGGAAGATCAATGCTATGACAGTGCGGCTCTGCTCCAAGCTGAATTGACGAAAGATTTGGAATGTTTTTCACACCACATTTGGCAGCGGGGTGCGACGCAGGAAGGATGGCCCCAGAAGCCGCGCATTTGGGCAGAAACCAGTCACGGATGATCGGGCGAGGCAACCCTGCCGGTGGGCAGGGGGCCCTTTACTTTTGTTTTCTTGTCGCGCTGACCGTTTGGCCGGTAGGCATGTCAGCGGCGGATCTGAGGCCTTTGCCCGGCGTGGTGCTGAGGGACTTTGTCTGGCCCGAGTATCACGATCCTCCTCATGAGAGGCAATTGCGATTTCGACTGCAAGCGGCACAGGCCGAGCCGGGGGATGGGGCTTGGGTTCGGGTCAGGAAGGTGGTTTTGGAACGATTCGATTTGGAGGGCCAGCGAGAGTGGTGGATTGGGTGCGACCATGGCGAGTTTCACACGGGCACACAAGAAGCGCGATCGGACGGTTCCTTGGAAGTGCGGCTGCGTGTCGATCGCTTGCGCCTTCAGGGCCAGGGTTTTCTATGGCGCCAGACGAACATGTGGTTGGTAGTCTCCAACAAGGTTCAGGCTGTCTTGCGCGGCCGCTGGATCGAAGCGCCCGGAGCCGAGAGCGGCTCTTCAACAAATCGGCTCGGGATTGATTCAGACGAGATGCGGATTGAATCGGTCCAGTTTACCTACAATGGCATGGCGGGACGAGCCGAGTTCGCCGGTAACGTGCGCGCCGTCCGCTCAAACCTCATGCTGCGTTGTGAGCGATTGCAGTTTCGTCTGCCCCACAGAGGTATGCGAGTGGACCAGGTCGTGGCCGAAGGACAGGTCATTGTCGATTGGGGTGATCTTCACGCGGAGGCAGATCGGGGCTTGTTTGATCCAGTCCGCGGGCAGTTGGCCTTGGTGGGTCAAGTGCGCTGGCGTCGTGCCGAAGCGTCTGGTGCGGCCGATTCCCTCGATTTGGATTTGACCGGTGAAAGGCTGTTCGCAAGAGGCAACGCGTCTTTGGAGTGGGTTCGAACAGGGAGGAACTTTCTGCCGCGGCCGGGGCCAAATGCCGATGCCCTGTTAGGACATTTCCGGATTGTGATCCGTTCAGCGGAATATCAGATCACGTCCACGCAGGCCGAATTTGAGGGGGACGTGGAGGCCGTGGAGACGCCGGTTTCCGGCCCTGCAGGGCGTTTGACTTGTCGCACACTGCGAGTTCACACGGCGTCGGGGGGTGAATTGGAATCGGTGGTTGCTTCCCGTGACGTGATTTTTGAGCATGATCAACTGCAAGTCACAGGACGTGAGGCCGTGTATCGGGCCCGCTTGAACCGCTTGGAGGTGATCGGCCCGACCCACTGGAAGGATGGCCCGCGGTTCGGGAGTGGAAACCGTGCTTGGTTCGACCTGGCGCAGCATCAGGTCGGCGTGGAGGGTGATGCAGAATTGGTTTGGCCACGGCCGCCTACGGATGCCTTGCTTGCTCTGGCCGGTCCGCCCCCGGGCGGCCGAACTCCCGGGTCGGAGGACGGAACCACGGATGAGACAACATTCTGGACTCGGATCCGGTGCGGAGCCTATGTATGGTCGAGGGTCCAGATGGACTTCACCGGAGGCGTGCAAGTGGAAGATACGACCATGGAGTTGAACTGCGCCCAACTCACGATCCACCCTCCGCTCGAAAGTCAGGGGGATCCGGATCTGACGGCCACGGGCGATGTGGTGATCCATGTGCGGTTTCCCGGTCAGCCGGAGGTCACAGCCACTTGTCAGGAAGCCCGTTACGAGGCCGACACGGCGGTTCTGCGTTTGACGGGTCAGCCGGTTATTGAGCGCGAGGATGGTAGCCGCTTTACGGCCGAAGCGGTCGAGTACCACCGCCGCACTGGCGTCATCACTACGGTGGGCAGTGTGCGGGCGCGTGTGGAAAGAGGTGCGCTTCCTCTCACCAATGCGTTACCGGGCCTGCCCGGGCCGCGATAGGTCAGCAGCGATTGTCGCCCTCGAATCTGGACGAAACCATGGATTGCGAGACCCAACCTCCGAGTTGCTTGGAACAGCCAGCCGGTCAACAATCAGCTTCCATTGCCCTCGCAAGTTCGGCGCCATCACCGTTGCTGGAAACGCAACAGTTGGTCAAAGAATACCGTCGCCGCCGTGTGGTCGCAGGCGTCTCCTTGCGGGTGAATGCCGGAGAAATCGTGGGGTTATTGGGTCCAAACGGTGCCGGTAAGACCACCACCTTCCAGATGGTTGTGGGTCTGGTCCGCGCGGATGCAGGGCGCGTGTTGTTTTGCGGACATGACGTCACTCGATGGCCCATGCATCGAAGAGCCCGCGCTGGGATGGGGTACCTGACGCAGGAACCGTCGGTGTTTCGGAAGCTCACAGTGGAGCAAAACATCCTGGCGATTTTGGAAACCTGCGGATTGTCCCGTGCAGAACGAAAATTGCGCGTGCGGTACCTGCTGGAGGAGCTGGATCTGACGCGATTGGCTCGGCAACCAGCTTACCAACTGAGCGGTGGCGAAAAACGGCGTTTGGAGATTACGCGGGCCCTGGTCATCAGCCCGAAGCTCCTGCTTTTGGACGAACCATTCAGCGGGATTGATCCCATCGCCGTTTATGAGGTGCAAAAGATTTTGCGGCGCTTGAAAGAGCAAGGCCTCGGTATCCTGATCACCGATCATAATGTGCGGGAGACGCTGAAGCTGGTCGATCGGGCCTATCTGATCCACCGAGGGGAAGTGGTGTACGAGGGCGAAGGGTTGCGCATGTTGGAAGATCCCAAGGCACGCGACATTTACCTCGGCCCTGAATTCAATCTCTGAAACGTGCCCGCGGGCGGATGGGTTACCGAAAGATCGCTCTGATCGGAAATGGCAGCGTTCGAAGCACATGGCCAGGCATAAAACGGAAATAGTGACCGTTGAAAGGTTTTACACCGAATGCGCCAGTGAACTGGGCTTGCGCCTGGTGGCCGGCGCCGGTGGGCTAAAGCGGGTCATTCGCGAGCCGACCATCAATCGACCCGGCCTGGTTCTGACTGGTTTTACTCGATACTTTGCTTTCAAACGCATCCAGGTTATTGGGAACGCCGAAGCATATTACCTGCGCTCGTTGGATCCCCAGGAACGACAACGGCGCTACCTTCTGCTTTTTTCCAAACCGATTCCTTGCGTTGTATTTAGCCGTAACCTCCGTCCGGGACCGGATCTGGTTCGACTCGCTGAAGAACAGGATGTGCCCTTGTTCCAATGTCCGTTGATCACCATGCAGTTTATCAATCGGGCCACCTTGGCGTTGGAAACCATGTTTGCGCCACGATGCACGGAATTGGGCAGCATGGTGGACATTTTGGGCGTGGGGGTGTTGATCCGGGGCGAGAGCGGGATTGGCAAGAGTGAGAGTGTGCTGGCTCTGATCGAACGGGGCTACAGTCTCGTTTCCGACGACGCTACACGATTTACGCTGGTGGACGGTCGCCACGTGGTGGGGACCAGTCCGGGACACACGCGTGGGTACATGGAGGTCCGCGGCATTGGGATTCTCAATGTCGCTGCTATGTTCGGTGTGCGGAGCGTCCGGCTAAGTAAAGAACTGGACCTTGTCATCACACTCAAACCGTGGGAGGAGGTCCCGGATGTAGACCGGTTGGGAATGGAGCAGGAGTATTTCGAGATTCTCGGCCAAAAGATTCCGCATATTACGATCCCGGTGCGCCCAGGGCGAGATCTGGCGCGGCTCATCGAAGTGGCAGCTTTCCATATCAAGCTGGTACAGGCCGGACATAACCCGGCCAAGGAATTGAATGACCAATTAGTGGCTCAAATGACGCGAGCCCGGCAAATCCGGGGATGATAAACTGTTGGTCTCAAGTGCCACGGAATTCGGGAACGGCCGATGCCGATGCATGGGGAAGGAGGCTATCGTTGGCCAAAGATCGCAAGGTTCTGAAGGGTCCGGACGCAGGGCTGATTCTACAGGTTCTTCAGGTGGAACATTGAGCCCATGTAGGCGTAAGAGATCCTGCTCCTGGTGATCAAGACGACGCACGATCGCCTAAATCTCCCCTGAAATGAGGTACCTCGGACCATGCGGCCCGGCCGCGGAGCGGTGGCTTATAGGTCGGTCCTTGGTGGCACACAGATCAGATTGGAGTGGATTTCGGTCGTTTGGGCGGATGATGGGCGTCGCCCTTGAACAGGCCAATGGGGGACTCTGTTCGGGCACGGCGTAGATCACGAGTTCGCTTTCGATCATAATACTGCGCGATTTACGTTCATTTGGAGCAAAAATCCGGACAAGGAAGATGGGGAGGAGGGGAGGCCGCATGAGGATGGTTGAGAATGACCAAGGACCAAAAAGGGCTAAGTGGCTTACAGGCCGGTCGCTGAGTCTCCCGGGGCATCCTTGTGTTGCTCCGGTTGCTATTATCCGGTCGCAACAGCCGCGCCCAGTTTCCTGCGCCGCCGCGGTCGGCATCGAGGTCCGTAGTCATGAACTGCACCGGTTAGCGGCCTGGTGCGATCAAATGCTTACGCTTGGCTGTGCATGCTCAGGGTATCCGAAAGGGGGAGACTGCATGCCCAATATGAAGCCGTTGCGTGACCGAGGTAGGACACAGGGGATGTATTGAGGACGCGTTGGGCTTGCAAACCGGTGAGCCGTCGAAGTTGCACGACGGAATCCCCATCCAAAGGCCACAGGGTCATGGTCTGAGCGGGGATCCAGGCTTCGCGCGTAATTACGCCTGACCCGAGGATAAACCTGACCCTGCAAAATCTGACTTAGCGGCATTTGTTCCAAGTACGTTTTTCGAGGATCGGTTTCAGCTATGCAGTTTGATCGCAGGCGGATCGGCGAGCAATTGGCGGGGTTGGCGCAGGCGGGGATTTATATCGGCACGTCCTCGTGGAAGTATCCCGGCTGGCTCGGTCAGGTGTACGATGCGGATCGGTATGTTTGGCAGGGCCGGTTTTCGGAGAGCCGGTTTCGGCGCAATTGTTTGGCCGAGTATGCAGAGGTGTTCCCCACGGTGTGTGTGGATGCTGCGTATTACACTTTTCCAACCCGCGACCATTTAAAAAGCTTGGCGGCGCAGGTGCCCGGCTCTTTTCGATTCTCTTTTAAGGTTACCGATGTGATCACTGTGAAACATTTTCCGAAGTTGTCGAGGTTGGGCTGGCGTGCGGGGCAGCCCAACCCGGATTTCCTGAGTGTGGATTTGTTTCGAGAGTCGTTTCTGGAGCCGTTGAGCGTGATTCAAAAGCAAGTCGGGTTGGTCCTGTTTGAGTTTTCACGGTTTTACGCCCGCGATTTTGCCCGGGGTCGAGACTTTGTCGAGGCGTTGGACGTTTTTTTGAGTCGATTGCCGCCCGGATGGAATTACGGGGTCGAGATTCGGAATCGGACGTTTTTGGAGTCGGCGTATTTCCAGACTCTGTTGCGACATGGAGTGGCGCCGGTGCTGAACAGTTGGGAAGCTATGCCGCCTCTCACGGACCAGTTGGCGCGGGCTGGCGGCGCAGAACAGACGGGGCCACTGGGAATCCGCCTTCTTTTACGTCCCGGTCGGCGGTATGCAGACGCCGTGAAGGCTTTTCACCCTTACGATCGCGTGCAGGATCCTCAGCCCGAGACCCGAGCAGCCGTGGCGAACCTTATTCGGCGAACACTGCGTGAAGGACGACCTTACCCTTTGTGGGTATATGTAAATAATCGGTTCGAAGGCAACGCTCCGGGGACCATCGCGGCGCTGCTTGCCGCGTTGGGTACGGAGTCGGACTGATGGCGGGATGCGAAGGTTCTGGTGAGCTTCCTGTTGGTTATTGTTCAAGCAACACCGCTGCCGTGCTTACATTGCGGCGATCTGGTGGGTACCACGAAGACACGGTTCTCCGATGGTCAGGGCAATTCGAGAAAGGCATTTGAGGCTTTGTCTGGGGAAACGGCTCATAGATAAGGCGGACGAAAGCTGTCCTTTTTGCAGCGGGGGCTGCTTTCAATGGGTTTCAGCCGATTGGCTTGTGGCACTCGTCTGGGCGCGAGTCGGGTTCTGTGCTATGGTTCTTCTCGAACGGTGTAAATCACAGCCCAAGGAATGGACACTTGGATCAGGGCCCTTTCCAAGGCGCGGTGCGCGGGGCAGAGGGTGCTTTAAATCGGCCGTAGTTCGGAAGCGTTCTGCGTATCCCGCATCTGCACGAGCTTGGGCATGGAGCGGCTGCGAGATTCGGTTATCCGAACGGAGGATCGAGGCAACGTGTCGGTCGGTACTTCGCATCGCAGACGCTTTTCGACAGCTTGCCATGGTTACTTGGGCCGCTCGGGACGTGTGCGTTGCAGGGACGCAGATTGAGTTTCACGAACTAAACGCTTGGCAAGCTCAATCAGGGGGAGATCCCTAATGAGGTCGCCAAAACGAAGCCGGGGCAACCCGCTTTGTTGCTGTCCCAGCAATTCACCTGGTCCGCGTAACCGCAGGTCTGCCTCGGCGATGGCGAATCCGTCCGCAGACTCCTCCAGCACTCGCAGCCGGTTTTGGGCTTCCGGTGCGGACGCGTCCGACACCAGGATACAGAGTCCTGGCTGGCCGCCGCGTCCGATCCGGCCACGCAGTTGGTGCAGCTGGGCCAGACCAAAGCTTTCGGCGTTCAAAATCACCATGACCGTGGCGCGAGGGACATCCACCCCGACTTCGATGACGGGAGTGCTGACGAGAACAGCAAAGGCGCCGGAGCGAAAGGCCTCCATGACCCGGTCTTTTTCGTGCGCAGGGAGTTTTCCATGAAGGAGTCCCACGGGGTAGGGTTGAAGCGCAGTCTGCACTACGGCGTGCTCTTTTCGTACAGCCCGCACGGCGCTTGCATTGGATTCTTCGATTCGAGGGCAAACCACATAGGCTTGGTGTCCACGGGTCAGCTCAGCGCGAACCATCTCCCAGACTTCCTTGAGTTGTGCGCTGGACCGCACAAGCGTGCGCACGGGTTTTCGCCCGGGGGGGAGATCGTCAAGAACCGATACGTCAAGGTCTCCGTACAGGGTTAGACCAAGGGTCCGCGGGATGGGGGTGGCTGTCATGATCAGCAGGTGGGGGAAACGCCCCTTGCGCACCAAGAGTTCACGTTGGGATACGCCGAATTTGTGTTGTTCGTCAATGATGACCAGACCCAGCCGGGGTATTTCTACCTGCTCATGCAGCAAGGCGTGCGTGCCCACATGTAGCCCCGCGGGCACGGGAGGCCCGGCAACGCGACGGGTTCGTTCGGGGGTGAACGCTGTTACGGGACGATGCGCTGGCCCCGTTTTACGTCGGCTCGTATAAAGCCAGACTGGCACATCGAGAGGGTCGAACCAACGTCGAAACTGGGCGTAGTGCTGCTCGGCCAAGATTTCAGTTGGTGCCATGAGGGCCGTTGCATAACCGCTTTCGATGGTCATCAGCGCGGCACAAGCGGCCACCACAGTTTTGCCGCTTCCCACATCGCCCTGCAAAAGTCGGCGCATGGGCCAGCGACCTCCCAGGTCCGCCCGAATCTGACGCAGCACGCGGGTTTGGGCCTCGGTGAGGGTAAAGCCCAGATGCGTGAGAAACGGCTTGATCAACCGATTGTGGTCGCCGGAGCAAGGAAGAGCGATGGCAACTTGTTGGAAACGCTGTCGTCGTTCCCATAACGCCTGGTGCCACGCGAGGAATTCATCCAGTGCCAGTCGCTGACGGGCCCATTCGGTCTGTTCGATCTGGTCGGGGAAATGTAACCAGCGAATGGCTTGAGCCCGAGTTGGCAGGTGTTGCCAGTTTGCTGGCAACCTGCCATGGGCCAGCGAATCGGGCCACTGCGGAGGCCAGTGGTTTAGAACATGCCAGATCCGAGCACGTAACCATCGCTGCGTGAGGCGCTCGGTCAGAGGGTAAATGGGCGTGAGCCGATCCAGGTGGATGAAGGATTCTTCTACTCCTTCAACAAGCTCGGCTTCCGGATGATCCATCGTGGGAGGGTTGATCGTTCGTACCTTCCCGTAAAGGACCAGTTCGTCGCCAATGCTGAATCGCCCTTCCAGGAATGGCATGTTCCACCAGCGACAATGTAAACGCGCCGATCCATCCTCGAGGATCAGCTCGTACACGCATCGGCTTCGCCCTCGAAATGACCTGAGCCCGGTTGCCATGACGCGACCGCGCACCAGCGCCGGTTCTCCGGGCTGCAGTTCGGCGATACGGCAAAACCGGCGCCGATCCTCGTAGCGTCGCGGACGGTGGAGGAGAAGGTCCTCCACGGTCTGAATGCCGAGCCGGGCCAGCAACCGTGCGCGCTCCTGCCCCACACCCGGCAGGCGCGTGACGGGCCAGTCCCAAGGTTCGCGTGCATCCGAGCGACTTGGATTCATCGCCCGCTGCACCTTATGCCGTGTGTTTCTTTTCCTCAATGGCGAAGCAAATCGCACATTTGGGATATGCGGGGGCCCGACGAAAGGCAAATGTAGGAAACGATCGGCCTCCCTTGCCGGCGGGTAGAGCCTGCCGTATGGTGAAGAAGGTGGAACGCGGAAGGTTTTCCCTTTGTGTGCGGGAGGTGACCGTTGCCCTTGCAGTGATGGTCGTGGTGCATGGATCGGCGGGCAAGCCGCTCATGTTGCGTAATGAACCTTTCGATCCGGCAACCAACCACAGTCCTACTTTGACTGCGGCTGCCACGGCTCCTGGTTCAGTCGCCTCTCCGCAGCGCCTTTATTTGCTTCAATTCCGCGAACCGCTGCGAGGCGAATGGCGTGCAACGTTGGAGAAATTGGGAGTGCGCCTGATCCGCTTCGTGCCGGAAGACGCGTATGTCGCGCGTTGTGACGCAAGCTCGGTGCAGGCGTTGGCGCGCCTTCCCTTTGTGGCATGGGTCGGGCATTACCGGGCTCCTTACAAGGTCCAGACCGAGCTTCAGCGGATTTCCGGATCGGCCCTGGTAGAGATCAGTGTATTGGTGGATGCCGACGCCGAACCAATTGCGATCCAGTCCGTCCGTAGTCGTTTCTCCTCACTTTTGCAAGAATCAAGCCTGCGCAGTGGGCTGGTGTTACGCGGTCGGTTTCCTGCTAGCGAGGTTGGCCGGCTTGCAGAGTCCGAGGCAGTGTTATGGATCGAGCCTGCGCCTCGCATGCGTCTGTACGACGAGGTGGCTTCCAAGATCGTGGCCGGGGACGGGGGACCGAACCGCCTGCTTGCCCAGCGATTGGGTTGGGATGGCCGCGGAGTGACGGTGGCCGTGGCTGATAGCGGCTTGCAATGGGGTGAACCAGCTTCAATGCATCCGGACCTCCTGGGGCGAACTCCGACTTTTTTTTCTTACGGAACCTTGAACGACGCTGCGGATGAACACGGCCATGGTACTCATGTAACGGGAATTATCGCTGGTGACGGCGCTACGGGTGAAACCGACGAGAACGGATTCCTGTACGGCCTCGGGGTTGCTCCGGGCGTCTCCATTGTGACCCAGCGCATTTTCGATGGCCTGGGCATTTATCACCCGCCTCCGAGTTTCGAGCGGCTTACCCGTGATGCGGTGCGGGCGGGCGCGATCATTGGCTCCAACAGTTGGGGTGACGATACGGGCGGACGTTACGACCTAAGCGCCATGGAATTTGATGAACTAGTTCGCGACGCTGACGCACTTCGTTTGGGGGATCAGTCCTACATTTTGGAATTCTCCGCCGGCAATGCCGGCCCTGGCGCCCGTACGATTGGGACGCCTGCCGTTGCCAAGAATGTGATTGCCACGGGGGCTACGCAGAACGACCGATTCGACTTGTTCTTCTATGACAGCGGGTCCGAAGCCATGGCAGATTTCTCAAGTCGCGGCCCGGCTGAAGATGGGCGGATCAAGCCTGACCTGGTAGCCCCCGGCACTTGGGTGGCCTCCTTACTGAGCGAGGCGGCGCCGGAGGAAAACGCCTGGATGCCCATTTCGCGATATTATAGTTACATGGGTGGCACCAGTCAGGCTGGACCACATGTGTCAGGTGCGGCGGCTTTGTTTGTTCAGTACTATCGGCATTTTAGCAATGCCACGCCCTCGCCCGCGCTGGTGAAGGCTGCTTTGATCAACAGTGCGGTGGATCTGGATGACAGCTTGGGCACTGAACCTGTCCCGAACTTTCAAGAGGGATGGGGCCGTGTGAACGTGGTGCCGTTGGTGTCGGGGGAGCGACAGTATTGGGTTTTGGATCAGACGGTCCTATTGGCTACAGGGGATGCTTGGGAGATGGTGATTTCGGTGGACGAGACGCAGCCGCTGCGGATCACGTTGGCTTACACCGACGTACCCGGAGCGCCGTTTGTCCTACCGGCTCTCGTGAATGACTTGGATTTGGAAGTGATCGATCCCAAGGGCGTCCGATTCACAGGCAATGTGTTCCAAGACGGAGTGTCCGTCCCTGAGGCAGGAACGCCGGATCGACGCAATAACGTGGAGTGTGTGTTTCTGGAAGAGCCCGTGGCCGGACCGTATCGGATTCGCGTACGCGCCCACCGTGTGCCGGAAGATGCCCGACGCGATACGCCAGAAATCGACCAAGACTTTGCCCTGGTCGTTTCCGGTCGTTTCCTACCTGCAGGGCAGGCCTCGTTGCTCCTGAATCGGCCGGCTTATACCGCTCCCAGTTTCATCGAAGTGCGATTGTTTGACTCCGACCTGGTTGGCGTTTCCGCAGCTACAGTGCAGATGAGCAGCGAGACCGAACCCGCAGGGGAGTGGGTTCTCCTGACTGCTTCGGATGCGTTTGGTTCGTTTACCGGACGCGTCGCGACGGCCACAGGCCCGGCTGCATCCGACGGTCGACTCCAGATCAGCCACGGTGACACGATTATGGCGCGTTATTTTGATGCCTCGGAAAACCAGGAGCGCAATGTTCGAGCGCGAGCGGATTTGCTTCCTCCCCGAATCACCGGCGTGCAAACTCGCATCGAGTTCGGAGTGGTTTCGGTGGTGTGGACCACCGATGAGCCTGCTCAGGCAGTCGTGCGGTTTGGGACGAATACGAGTCTGGCCTTCATGGCTTTCTCCGGAGATTGGGCTACTGCTGCTGAGGTGCAGCTAGGTGCCTTGACCCCGGACATGACGTGGTATTTCCGCGTGGAGGCCGTGGACGAAGCGGGAAACCGATCGACAGACGACAACCAAGGGCGTTTGTACCAGGTCGTGGCACCGTCGGGGCCCGCGGTTCTGGTGGTGGATGGTTACCAAGATCCATTTTTCGGAGCTCCGCCCATAACCGGTTACACAGCGGCTTTGGCCGCGGCTGGCGTGCGGTTTGAGGTTTGGGACGTGGCGCAGCGCGGAAATCCGCCATTGGCAGTTTTGTTGGCCCATCGGGCCATTTTCTGGCGCGTGGGTGAGTTCACGGGATGGACGCCGAGCCAGGGCCTTTTGGTGAGCAATTATTTGGCAGCCGGGGGCTCACTTTTCGTGGCTTCCATGGATTTGTTAACCCGGAATGTGGAAAATTTGGGGGCGGACTTTAATCGGAACGTGCTTAAGGTCCAGGGCTTCGAAGAGGACACAACGGTTTCCCACGTGTTGGGATTGGCGGACGTGGTGGGAGAAGGGATCGACTTGGAATTGGACTATTCTGTTTATGAACAGTTGTGGTTCGGCCTGATTAGTGACATTTCCGATACCATTGTGCCTGCGGAGGAGGCCGTGCCTGTGCTGGGGGACGGTCTCGGCGGCGTTGCTGCCCTACGTTGGCCACGGCAACCGCAAGCCGGTCAAGGACGGTTGGTTTTTTGCTCTTTTCCCTTAGATGCTGTGCCTCTGGCAAACGGGGTCAATGATCGTGTCCACCTTGTCCGAAATGTGCTGCGGTTTTTGGCTCCCGGCGCAGAGGGCTTGGGTAATCTCAGGCTGGACCAGACCGCCTATCCTTTGCCTGCCCTGGTTCGTGTGGAATTGGGAGATGCAGACCTTCGTTGGCAGGGTTGGGCTACAGTTCGGGCCCTCACCACGTCCGATGTCACGGGGATCGAAGTCCAACTACAGGAAGGTCTTGTCCCCGGCGTATTCGTGGGCGAGGTGATGATAGTGCCTGCTATGGATCGGAGCGACGGGAGGCGGCTGCGAGCAAACCCTGGCGATTGGTTAACCGTCCGATATTTCGATGCTTCTGCGCAACGCGAAGTGGTGGCTGCAGCCATTGTGGATACGCGGCCTCCTGTCATTCGTGACGTGCGGCACGAGGCTGAATTTGTCGACGCCACCGTCGCGTGGACTACGGACGAACCAGCCGACGCACTGGTGCAATTCGGCGAGTCACCTCTGTTGGGCCGCACAGCTTACAACTCAATCCCTTCCACGACACACGCGGTAACCTTGAATGGGCTGCGACCCGACACGCTTTATTATTATCGCGTGGTCAGTCGCGACGCAGCCGGCAACCTCGGCCTCGAGGACAACAACGGACGGCTGTACAGCTTCCGGACGCGGGCCCCCCTACTGCCGCCATTCTTCGACCATATGAACGACACGAACACGGCTTGGACGGTCTTCAATAGTGAAGAGACCACGGGTGGGTGGGAACGGGGCGTACCTAACAACGGTCACGAAACCTCCGCGCACTCGCCGCCTTGGGCGTGGGGCACCAGCTTGCGTGGGCAAAGTTATGATTACATGGAAAGCTTCCTTATTAGTCCGTCCATCTACCTTGTAGGCGGCAATGCGGCGCGTCTGACGTTTTGGCACAGCTACGATTTCGTGCCTCGCGATGAACTGGACATTTGGGAGGCGGGCACGGTGTTCATTATTACCAACGGCGTGGGCACACCGGTGGCCGTAGCCGAGTACGGATTTGACGCAGAGAATTGGAATCGTGTACAGATTGATCTGACACCGTTCGTGGGGCAGTTGATCAACGTAGTGTTCGCCTATCAAATGCTGTCCCTGGCTTTTGATTCGTATTCCCGCCCGGGCTGGTTGATCGATGACGTCAGCATTACGGTAACCCAGGTTGAGCCGGGCATGTTGTTGATCTCCAACAATTTGATGCAGGCCGAGTGCATCGTATCGGGCCCTATTTACCGCCGTCTGCGGGGGCCTTGGATCGTCCTATCCAATGCGCCCCCCGGCCAATACGTGATTGAATATGCCGAGGTCCCATGGTTCATCGCTCCGCCTGCGCAGACCAATCGGGTGGAATCAGGTCAGGTGACCGTTTTTGAAGGTGTGTACCATTTTATGGATACCAACGGAAACGGCCTGCCCGACACGTATGAGCTGGCTTACTTTGGCGCCCTGGATACAAGTCGGGGACACGCCACGGATTCCGACGGCGATGGGGTGAGTGACTGGGCGGAGTTCATGGCGGGAAGCAACCCTACCAACGCCGCCTCGGTGTTGCGCTTGGACATCGAACTGCTGGCGCGCACCCCCAGCTTGCGAATTCATGCCCCGGCGGCGCCGGGTCATGGTTATCGTCTGCTGGGTCGAACTGCGTCAACCTTGTGGGAGCCGGTTGGGGATTGGGTGCGCGCCACCGGCCCTGGCGTGCGCTTTACGGTGCCTCTGCAGTCGGTCGGGCCGGCTTGGTTTTATCGCGTGGAGACTCGCCCGTGAACAATCGCCACTCTCAGCGGCTTTGCAGCAGGCTGCCCTTTCCTTCCTATAAGACTCTCACGGGTTCAGTAGATGGTCAGTCGCGCGAGCGGTTGCCCATCAACAACGGCAATACGTAATACAGGAAGTAAAGGAGAGAGCTGATAAAGGCTGCGACGTAGGTCCATGCAGCCGCGCGCAACACCTTGTCCACTCCCTCTGCCTCTTCATCGGTCACGAAGCCCATGCGATGCAGAACCACGCGGGCCCGTCGAGAGGCATCAAACTCAACCGGCAAGGTGATTAGATTAAACGCCATGATAATGCCCCAGGCAACAGCCATCAGCATCAAGCCCACCATGGGCTCCAACCATCCGCCTACCATGAACAATAAGGGCAAAAAGGTGACCACCTGATTGGCGTAGGTGACGATACCTACGGCTGCCATCCGCCACTGCAAGGGCTTGTAAGCTTCGGCATGTTGCAATGCGTGTCCCGCTTCATGGGCAGCCACGCCCAGGGCTGCGGCAGAGCGACCGTAGAAGTTTTCGTGCGATAAGACCAACCGACGATGAATGGGATCGTAATGATCGCCCAAGAAACCGTCATGGGCGACGATCTCAACGTCGGAAACGCCGGCCCGCTGCAAAATTTCCATGGCTGCCTCTGCTCCGGTGATGCCGGACCGCACCGGTAGTTGACTGTACCGGCGATAAACAGCTTTGACCCGCGCCGTTGCCCATAAGGACAAGCCCAATGTCAGCAAAAAGATCCAAAGAGACATGGACATAGCTCAACTACCTCTTTCATTACCCGAGCGGTTGTGCGGGCTACGCCTCTGCGGTCAATGTTCAAACGGGTTTTGCAGAAGCGCGCCCATCCCGGCCCGCCTGACTCACCGCCGGGCACCTTCAAAGATAATGATGATTCTCGGAGTTGCAACTAGAACTGGATCGCTCGGCGGTGCTGCGTCATTCGGAAGATGACGCCCGGGCGTACGCTAGGTATGTTAGGCCGGCGCAAGGAATGCCGCATGATTGCGACGCTTGACCAAACCCGGGCCACGGCAGCGACGGGCACACCCGCTGAAGTGGTGGTGTCTGTGCGTGGGTTGACAAAGGTGTTTCGTGATTTTTGGGGTCGTCCCAAGGCCCGCGCGGTGGATAATGTGGACTTTGACGTCCATCGGGGGGAGGTTTTCGGATTGTTGGGCCCGAACGGATCTGGAAAATCCACCACCGTCAAGCTGTTGTTAGGGCTGCTGCATCCCACGCGCGGTACGATCCAGGTCTTCGGCCGTTCGCCAAGGCACGTGGCCACAAAGGAACGGATCGGTTATTTGCCAGAGGAATCCTACCTGTACCGGTATCTGGATGCCCGGGAAACCTTGGACTTTTTCGGTCGGTTATTCGAATTGCCTGCACGGGAACGCGGCCGCCGAGCCGAGCAGTTGTTGGAGATGGTCGGTCTCAGCCAGGTGCGATCTCGGCCGGTGGGGGAGTTCTCGAAGGGCATGCAGCGCCGCATCGGTTTGGCGCAGGCTTTGATCAATGATCCTGACCTGGTGATTTTGGATGAGCCCACCTCGGGTCTGGATCCCATCGGTTGCCGGGAGATGAAGGACTTGATCTTGGCTCTGGCCCGACGCGGCAAAACGGTCATTCTTAGCAGCCACTTGTTGGCCGATGTCGAGGATGTATGCGATCGTGTGTTGATCCTTTATGGTGGGCGCGTACAGGCTGTCGGTCCGTTGCGGGAATTGCTGCGGAAACCGGACCGACTCCGAATCACCACGCCCGTCCTTCCGCGACCCACGTTGGAACGGGTTTTGTCGTTGATCCGAGAAGCCGTTGGGGACGCGGAAATCCGCGTGGAAAATCCCACACAAAATCTTGAGAGCTTTTTCTTGGAGGTGGTGGAACGGGCCCGACGAACCGCCACGGAAACCAGTGGTGCTCTGCCCGGCGCGCAGGTGGCTCCCTATCTGCGCGGCGAAACTGCAGCAGGGATGCCGGCTGAACGGCTGTTGGAAAAATTGACGCTTCCAGCCGAGCCACCCCAGCCGAAGCCCGAAGTTCAGGTGGCGGGTTCCGCCGTGGACGAACGCAAGTTGCAGGCTCTGACTGAAAGCAGTTCTCAACTGTCGGCACCGAGTCAGCCGTCGCCGGTCAGCCGGTCGGAGGACTTCACTCAGGCCAATGAAAAGCTCTCCAAATTGTTGGGACCGGAGAATCGCCCATGAGAATCTACCGCAGCGCTATTTCCCGTAGCATGGCTTTTGCATGGTTGAGTTGCCGACCGGCTTTACTCCCGCGCGACGCACGCGCGCTTTGGTCACGCGGAGCAGCAAAGCTGGTTGGACGTTGAACAAGGTATGAGGCCAATTTGGGCCATTGCCGTACTGACGTGGAAGGCGGCCTTTCGTTACCGCCTGTTTTGGGTTGTCAGCGCTTTGTTGCTGGCCTCCGTGGTGGGATTGCCCTTGATCTTGAAAGATGATGGGACGGCGCGCGGTTTTACGCAGATTCTTCTCACTTACACCCTGAGTGCCATCACCGGGCTGCTGGGCTTGTGTACCCTCTGGTTGGCCTGTGGCACATTGGCCCGCGACCTGGAGGAATGCCAGATCCAGTTGGTTGCGGTCAAACCTGTGGCCCGATGGAAAATCTGGTTGGGCAAGTGGTTGGGGCTTGTCAGCTTGAGCGGAGTCATGCTGTTGCTGGCCGGTGGGTGTGTCTATGGGCTATTGTTCTATCGCGCAAGCACGCTGCCCGAGGATCAGCAGGCAGTGTTGTTCAAAGAGGTGTTGGTCGCCCGTGGTTCGGCGCGTCCTCCGGATTTTCGAAATGAAATCGCAGCGGAGACGGATCGGCGCTTGCGGGAGCGATTGGCCCAACAACCTCAATTGAAGGCCGATCTGGCGGAAGTTCGACGTCAAATCGAGGAACAGGTCAAGGCCGAATACCAGATCGTCCCTCCTGGATATATCAAAATATGGCAGGTGGACCTGGGTTTGCGACGGATGTTTCTGCAACAGCGGCCGATGCATTTGCGTATCAAGTTCAACGCCGCGGCCACGTCTGAAACCGGTACCTTTACGGGGTTATGGCAGGTTGGGATGCCTGAATCTCCATGGCTTTGGCGGAGCGAGCCCATGAGCCTGGCGCCCGACACTTTTCATGAATTTGAGATTCCGCCGGATTTATGGGATGATCAGGGGCGCCTGACGATTGCCTTCTTGAATGCCAACAACGTGACCTTGTTGTTTCCATTGGACGAAGGGATTGAAGTGCTATACTGGCAGGGAGGTTTTCTGCTTAATTATCTTCGCGGGCTCGGCATTCTTTACTGTTGGATCATCCTGTTGGCCACGTTGGGATTAAGCATGGCCAGTTTCTTGTCTTTCCCGGTGGCGGCATTCGTGTCACTGGCAGCCTTGGTGTTGGTGTTTGGCAGTGGCACCATCCGAACGGTGGTTACCGAGGGGACGCTGCTGGGCTGGGATCCCGAAACCGAGGGCCCTTCACAGACATGGATCGACAAGATCGGTGTGCCCGTATTTAAGGGGATCTGGTGGATCATCCAGCTTGCCAAGGGATTCGCTCCTATTGATGCCCTTAGCACAGGCCGGAGCGTCGGATGGACCGATCTGGCCCGGGCAGTGGGCCAGATTGTTGGGCTGTTGGGCGGTTTGTTGGCAGCTGCGGGGATTTGGGGATTTCAACGCAGGGAGCTGGCGACCGCCACGCCGATTCAATGATGCAAGCATTGCAAAAAGTCCTCTCCTATGGGCCGCCAGGCAGGGCCGCGCTGCGAACCGGCCGGGGCGCCGAATTGGTCGTTGGGGATTTGCCATGAAAGATACGGGCCTTCCCTCCCCGTGGAAAAAGGTGGCGCTGCTGTTGATGGCGGCGTTGCTGTGGAGCGGCGTGGCCCAAGTGGAACGTTCGATGAATTTGGACCGGGATCGTCTCGGGCTGACCCGGGTGGAACCGTTGCAGAATGCGCCACCATTGCTCGCGTTTGTTACTGTGGCGTTAGGCGGTTTCCGCGGTCTGATCTCCAATGTGCTTTGGGTCCGCATGATGGAGCTGCAGGAACAGGATAAGTTTTTCGAAATGAAGCAACTGGCCGATTGGATCACCAAGTTGGAGCCTCATTTTGTGCAGGTGTGGGCCGTGCAGGCGTGGAACATGGCGTATAATATCTCGGTCAAATTCAAAGAGACCGAATTCGGTGTGTATCCGGATCGTTGGCGCTGGGTAAAAGCCGGATTTGAACTGTTGCGGGATGAGGCCCTGAAATACAACCCCTACGAGCCGCTGCTTTACCGGGAACTGGCTTGGATTTTTCAGCACAAAATGGGTCACATTTTGGATGACGCCCACATGTACTACAAACAGCAGTGGGCCAACGAAATGAGCCAGATCTTTGGCATGGACCGGCCTAATTTCGAAGCTTTACTGCATCCGCAAAGCGACGAAGACCGGCGTCGTGCCGAGTTGTTGACCCGTGTTTATAAAATGGATCCATCCTTTTTGAAAAAGGTGGACGAAGAGTATGGCCCCTTGGAGTGGCGTTTGCCAGAGTCTCACGCGATTTATTGGGCAGCCAAAGGGCTGGAAATGGCGGCCCAGAATCCTCGGCGCGTCAACACCAACGATCTGATCCGCCTGCGCCGAGTGATTTTTCAGTCCATGCTCATGAGCTTTCACCGCGGCCGGTTGATCCCAGATTACCTGAACCGAAGATTCGAATTTGGCCCTAATCTCAACATCATCCCCAAAGTCAATTACGCCTACGAAAAGGCGATGGAAGAAGACCCGGAGAATCGGGAGAATATCAAGATTGCTCACCGCAACTTTTTGCGTGACGCAGTGTACTTCCTTTACACTGCAGGTCGAGAGACCGAAGCGCGTCGATGGTACGAGTATCTCGCTCAACATTACCCGGATAAACCTCTGCTGGAGGGACGACCGGAAACCGTGCCGGGGCAATTCAGCTTGGATCAGTACGCCGTGGCGCGAGTCACAGAAGATGTCGGCGAAACCGATCCCGTCCGGATTCGAGCACATTTAGCCGGCATGCTGGCGCATGCGTATGCGCGCTTGATCCTGGACCAGGAGGACGAAGCTCTTGCCTTTCAGCGTCTGGCGCGTCGCGTGTACGAGTCTTACACCGAGCGAATTAAGGGCTCCGAAATGCGGATCGGATTGCCGCCGTTTCCGGAAATTGCGCGCGAGGTACTCCGACGACTCCTCGACCCACAGGAAAGCCCTTTTAGTTTGGAAGAACGGGCCGTTTTGCGCACCAAACTCAATCTGCCTGCGGAAACCACCCCTCTCGGCTCGGACACCAATGCCCCGGCTGCGGCAGCGGAGCCTTCGGGGAGCCCGGCCTCACGATAAAGTCGACCGCAGACTGTCCGTGGGAGAGTGCCCGAAGAATGGGCGGTTCGTCGATTAGGACGTCAAGCAGGATACCGGCCCAGAATGCGTGCTGTCGACGGGTGGGACGCGCCATTGCCTGATCAATCAGCCTGCATTAAGCTCGCGCCTCTATGAAGTTAGAGACGCTGTGTCTGCACGGTGGCACGCAACCGGATCCGGTCACGCTGGCCCGGGGCGTGCCGGTTCACCGCACTGCCTCGTATGTGTTCAAGAATACCGAACACGCCGCCAATTTGTTTGCCTTGAAGGAGCTTGGCAACATTTACACCCGCATCATGAACCCGACCACGGAAGTGTTGGAAAAGCGGGTCGCCCTCTTGGAAGGTGCGCCCGAGCTCGGAGGATTGGCTCTCGCTTCCGGGACCAGCGCCGTTTTTTATTCCATCATCAATCTGGCCCAGGCGGGAGACAACATCGTTTCGGCCCGCAACTTGTACGGCGGCACCTATACGATGTTCAATGACATCCTGCCTACTTTGGGGCTCACGGTAAAGTTCGTGGATTCAACGCGGCCCGAAAATTTCGCAGCTGCCATCGATGGTCGGACCCGGGCGCTGTTTTGTGAAACTCTTTCGAATCCGGCCCTAGATGTCACCGATTTGGAAGCTGTGGCGGAAATTGCCCGTGCCCATGGATTACCGTTGATTGTGGACGCCACGGCGAGCACGCCGTATCTAACGCGGCCCCTGGATTTCGGCGCGCATGTTGTGGTGCATTCGCTGACCAAATGGCTGGGCGGCCACGGCGTGGGCATCGGTGGGATTGTGGTTGATGGCGGGCGTTTCTCATGGTCAGCGGGAAAACATCCCCTTTACACCTTGCCCGACACAAGTTACCACGGACTTCGGTGGGGTTTGGATCTGCCGGAACCGTTGCAGCCCCTAGCTTACGTTTTACGCATGCGGACGGTGCCCTTGCGCAACCTGGGTGCTTGCATTTCGCCCGACAACAGTTGGATATTCCTCCAAGGCATTGAGACCTTGCCCTTGCGAATGGAGCGGCACTGTGCCAACGCACTGGCCGTGGCGCGTTGGCTGAAGGAGCATCCACGAGTCAGCTGGGTACGGTACCCGGGCCTGCCAGACGATCCTGAATACGGCCGTAACCAGAAATACCTTCGAGGCAAGGGCGGTGCCTTAGTGGTTTTCGGCATCAAGGGTGGACGCCAAGCCGGTCAGAAATTCATCGACGCCCTCCGACTTTTTTCGCATCTGGCTAACATGGGCGACGCCAAATCGCTAGCCATTCACCCGGCCACGACCACTCATTCCCAACTTACTGAGGAGCAGCAACGGGCTGGCGGGATCACGCCCGACCTGGTGCGCCTCTGTGTGGGTTTGGAACACATTGATGATATCTTGGCTGATTTGGATCAGGCCTTGGCCAAGGCAGCAAATTAGAAGCCGTGCGGGACGGTTTGTCATAGGGCGGCACCCGCATGATCACGAGAGCCGCGGCTCCTCTCCCGCGGCACGGGTCGAAACGAACCATGCAAAAACTCACCCAGATCAAAACCCAGTTCGTTCGTTTCCGCAGTCGTAAACATCCTCTCCGTCTGCGCGTCGGCGGTGAACTGGACGACTTCACGTTGGCTTATGAGATGTACGGCCGAATGAATTCCGATCGGTCCAATGTGATCCTTCTGTTTCACGCCATGACCGGCAGCCAACATGCTGCCGGATACAATCCTCACGTCCCCGGCTTGGAGGGACGTTGGACGGAGGAAAATCATATTGGATGGTGGGACGCCTTCATTGGGCCGGGCAAGGCACTCGATACACGCCTGTTTTGCGTGTTGTGCGTGAATTATCTTGGCGGTTGTTACGGTTCCACCGGGCCGGCCTCTATCAATCCCAAGACCGGACGTCGTTGGGCCGCCGATTTTCCCGTGCTCCGCATGTGCGACATTGTCGATTCCCAAATCCGCTTGTTGGACGAGCTGGGAGTGCGTCGGTTGCACGCGGTCATTGGCGCCTCGATTGGCGGATTTCTAGCGCTGACGCTGGCCACGCGGTATCCGGATCGGGTACGCGTCGTGGTGCCCATCGGCACGGGGCCGGAAACCACCATTTATCATCGCATAATCAATTTCGAGCAGATCACCGCGATTGAAAGCGATCCCAATTTTCGGGGCGGCAATTATTATGACGGCCCGCCACCGGAGACCGGGTTGGCGCTGGCCCGGCGCATTGCCCACAAGACGTTTGTGTCGCTTGAAATGCTCAGTGAACGAGCTCGTGGCGAGGTCGTCCCCCACAAACCGCCTCACGGGTGGTACGAGATGAATCACCCGGTGGAATCTTACATGCTGCATCAGGGGTTGAAGTTCGTGAAGCGGTACGATGCCAACACGTATTTACGAATCCTGGATGCCTGGCAATGGTTCGACCTGGCTGCCGAGGCCAATGCCACCGATTTACCGGCTGCCTTCGAACGGTGTCGGAGTCAGAAGTATCTTGTCTTCAGCATCGATTCCGACCTGGCATTTCCGCGGGCTGAGCAGGAAAAATTAGTGCATTTGCTCAAACGCGCGCATGTGCCATGCATTTGGATTACGGTTCATTCGGAAAAAGGGCACGATTCCTTCTTGTTGGAGCCTCGCCTCTACACGCCTCATTTGCAGCAGGAACTTCGCGGCTAGGAACCTGGCCCGGTGCTGCGATTTGATCCGGCCTTAAGCGCTTGCCGCTGGAGATTTTCTAAGGAGTTTCCGGCCGGCGGCAGCGCCCCAGCTCGGTCCGCACGCCTGCTCAAAAACCAGCCATTCAATAAACTCACCAGCTCCAGTGGCGCAAGGCCAGCGCGATCGTCGTGACGATCAGCATTAAGCCCGCAGGCATGAAATTCTTCGTTTTCAGCAGACGCCAGCCAAACAAAAGAATCAGACAAAGTAGCAGCAAATCGGGACCCAAGGGCAGGCGGAGCCAGTTGAGGGCGCATGCGCTCAGGGCGACGGCAAATAGGAGCGAAACCACCAGCGAGACCTTGCTGCCTGCTTTAAGCCAACCCACTAGGCCACCCGCCACCAGCAGCACGATATAAACCCACAACACACGGTCTGGCGTCATCGGCCCCACTCTAGCTCACTGAGGTACGACGTCCAGACTGATAATCAGTCCGGGCTCGCAATCCACGACCACTTCCAGTGGACGACAACAGACTTCGCAATCGGTGTCGAACCGTTGAAAACCCTCGCTGGTGTCGATAACGAGATCGAATTTCTGACCGCAATGGGGACAGATGACCGTGTGCGCCACTTCCATGTCACACCCTACACCCGCGACTCGGAAATGCAAGCGCCCGGCCCGCCGGAGCCCTAGGCCGTGCCACCCGGCTCGCTCGGGATGTGCTCCGACCTGGTTGCATTGCCGATGAAGGCCAGGAACGAACCCAACGGGTTTGTTGTGTCACCGGTCGTTTCCCAGAGCTTGCCTCAAGGTTCCACCCTCAAATCTGCGGTGACTTCTCGCACGGCAGGATCAGCCTCCATCGCCAGGAGGATTGCGCGACCGATGTCCTCGGCGGAACGAACCGAGCCCGAAAGAAATACGCGGCCCTCGGAGCTGCGGACGGAAATCCGCAATGCGGACAACCGCGGATCAGCGACATACTTCGCTTTAATTGCGCCTGTGATACGGGCGTCTGTGGCTGCATCCACCACGGTTTGGCCCCATTCCCGCGCTGCGCGACGCACCACTTGGCCACGCCGGGCGAGCTCTTCCTGAATGTTGGTGGTCGTGAGGTGAAGCAACCGGAGTTTTTCCTGCGCTACACGGCGCAGCTCCTCGCCGGAGGCGGTCCATTCCTCACGCCAACGCGTGGTGACGCTGGACCTGGCTGTCGCGCCCACGATGGCCCAGATGATTCCGGCGCCCAACAGCGCACCCAAGATCAGGCCGCAGAAGAAACGGAACATGAACTAGGATGGGATCGCATTTCGTCCACGGCCGGCACGGGGGCAGGATCCACCCATTTGCCATGCTCGCGAATCAGATCAATCAGCCGGTCCACGGCTTCCTCTTCAGGAATATTGAATTTGACCGGCTTTTTGCCGACATACAGGTTGACTTTTCCCGGTGCGCCACCCACATAGCCAAAGTCCGCGTCCGCCATTTCGCCGGGGCCGTTGACGATGCAGCCCATGACGGCAATCTTGACGCCTTTGAGGTGAGACGTGCGTGCTTTGATCCGCGCGGTGACAGTTTGGAGATTGAACAGGGTGCGTCCGCACGACGGACAAGCCACATATTCGGTTTTGAAGGATCGGCATCCTGCGGCCTGCAAAATGTTGTAAGCCAATTGAAGGGCGGCCTGAGGATCGGACTCGTTGCGCACCAGGATTGCGTCTCCAATGCCATCGGCCAATAAGGAGCCCAGGACAATCGAGCTGCGCAGCAGAGCGGTCTGACGGTCCAGAGGCGGTTGAGGCACCTGTAAGCAGTCTTTTAGGAGAATGGGGTTGCGACATTTCATCCGCTGGAGGCGCCACGCTAACAAGCGAAACGCGGACAAAACAGGCAAATCTGGCAAATCGCGCACGGTGATTAATTGGTTTTCGGTAGGCACGGCAAACTCCTGGCGCGGATCGACTTCCCACACCGGCAGGTTTTCATAGGCGCCTTCGGGCCGCACATCGGATCGAGGAGAGATGCGGGGCACCAATTGCTCCCAGGCACGACGGGGCACGATCACTCGGATAGGTTGCTCGCCTCCGCATTGGATCCCGGGCACCAATTCTACTTCCACACTCGGCCGACGTTGGTATTCAAACGGGCGAAACGGCAAGTCATCCGTCGGGACAGTCAGGTCCGACCGGGTCAGTGCCGGCACGCATTCCAAAATGGCGCGACAGACTGGGATTTCGTGGACTGAATCCTCGGTCAGGGACACGCGAATGGTGTCGCCCAAGCCGTCACAGAGGAGCGAGCCAATGCCAATGGCGCTCTTGATGCGTCCGTCTTCCCCGTCTCCGGCCTCGGTGACGCCCAGGTGGAGCGGATAGTTCCAGTCTTCACCCTCCATGGCCAGGCGCGCCGCCAAGAGTCGATAGCACTGGATGGCCACCTTGGGATTGGAGGCTTTCATGGAGAATTTGAAATTGTGGAAATCATGCTTCCGGCAAACGCGTGCAAATTCGAGTGCACTCTCGACCATGCCCAGGGGCGTGTCGCCGTAACGATTGAGGATCCGGTCGGAGAGAGAGCCGTGGTTGGTGCCGATTCGCATGGCACGACCCAACCGTTTACACTCCAGTACCAACGGCGTCAGCTTTTCTTCCACACGCGCCAATGCGGCTGCATACTGTTCATCCGTGTATTCCTTGACCACAAACTTCTTGGAATCAGCAAAATTCCCCGGATTCACCCGGACACATTCCACCCATTTTACGGCTTCCATGGCTGCCTCGGGCTTAAAATGAATGTCGGCCACAATCGGCACCTTGCATCCGCGGGCGCGTAAGGCAGCGACGATGTTTCGCAAATTGGCCGCGTCTTTGACGGTGGGGGCTGTGATGCGCACGACCTGGCAACCTGCTTCCACTAAGGCCAGCGTTTCACGGACGCATGCCTCCGTGTCCATGGTGTCAGCGGTGATCATGGACTGAACCACCACGGGATGATCCCCACCGATGATGACGCCACCGTCCCGCGGGTTCCCCAGATGAACCTCGCGCGTCCGGCGTCGTTCGTACCGATAAGGACAAGCGCAGTACTTCATCGTTGCTCGGTTTGTCCCGATCGAGGTCGATCGCTTGCAGTTGGCTCCGGCGCAGCCTGCTCAATCTGGTGCCGAGCTTTGAACCAAGCACTGAAAAGCGGCAGGCGCCGCAGATCGAAGAAAGTTACATACAACATAAACGACAGCAGAAGTACGGCAAAGGCTGTGGTGGTATATTCAACCACCTGCACACTCAGCGGGCGTCCCCGGACTTTCTCAAACAGGGCCATGAGGATATGGCCACCATCCAGCACTGGCACCGGCAGTAAGTTCAAAATCGCCAAATTAACATTCAGCAATACTAGGAAGCTCAGGGCCAGGCGATAATCTGTGTTCACCCAGGCGGCTAGCATGGCCAGGATCCCCACTGGGCCACTCAAGTCCTTGGCTCCTACACCGGTCTGCTTGGAGTACACGAGGGCCATTAACGTCTTGAAGGTCTTGTCCACTACATCAGCCACTTGCGTCCAGGGCGGCGGGCCGGGGCGCTGAACCACATACATTTGCGTGGAGCTACTGGCCAGAGCCACACCGATGCGGCCCTGACCCGAAACTGGGTCGAGCCGGGGTCGGATGGTCAAAGCCAGCTTCTGGCCATTCCGTTCGATGCGAATCTCGCTGGGTTGATCAGGTCGTTGTCGAATCAGGTCAATGAGTTGTTCCCGATTCACAATGGGAACCCCGGCAAACGCCAGAATGCGGTCTCCTACCTGGAGTCCGGCTTCGGCTGCCGCGCTGCGTTCATGGACCTGGACCACCTCGGGATGATCCCGCGGTTCCAACCGAAGCAGCTTCAGGCCAAATGCTTCATTCACTGCCGTCCGCAAATGGTTGGTAAAGTATTGGCCGTTTCGCTCGGTTACCACCTCCACCACGTTGGTTCTGGCCAGGGCGGTCGCCAAATTGATGTCCTGCCAAGATCGAATCCGCTGGCCGTCCACTTGCAGGACGCGATCGCCTGGCTGAATGCCCAGTCGTTCCTCCTCGGAGCCCGGTTCGACATAACCCACGATGGGCGGGTTAACCGGCTCGGGTAATCCTACTGCCCAGATCAAGGTTGCGATGCCGAACGCGAACAGAATGTTCATTAACGGGCCGGCTGCGGCCACCAGGATCTTTGATCCGGGCGACGCCGGTGGCAGAGGTTGCCCATCGGGGCTTTGACCTTCGATCAGGGTTGCGGTGGTCATCTGCGGCAACTTCACATAGCCGCCCGCGGGAATAAGTCGCCAAGCATACTCTACGCCGTCGCGTGTCCAGCCAATCAATCTGGGACCAAACCCGATGGAAAACCCCTCCACTTTGAGGCCCCGGCGACGTGCCATCCAAAAGTGCCCGTATTCATGCACAAAAACCGCGGCGCCGAACAACACGATCACCGCGACCACAACGTACACAATGTTCCAAAAACTCATCGTTTCTGCGGTGGTCTGCCACGCACCGCCGTTCAATCTACTTGGATTTCCTGGTCGTGACAACCAGCCAAACCGGGACTTCGGACCGGTTTCATTCAGTGATTGTGACTTCTGGCAGCCCGAGCTCGAGCGAGTCTGCCCTTCCTGCGGCAAATCGGAGCGGATCGCATCGAGGCCCCGTGTGGAAACGGCAACCGGCAGGCGTGCCCTGCCCTCTGCCAGGCATGGCTTGACCCGGCGCAATGGTCGCATTCCACTGGCTGCGGTTGGACATGTCGCCCCATGGATCCAGTGTCAAAGGCCGTTGGGAACCCAGTGGATTCGGACTGCAGCGCGTGTGGCAATCCGCCGTGGTTTGGTCTTGGGTAATGAACGGATTGCGCCTGGCAGCAGGTGTGATCGTGCTGCCTCTGTTGGTCAGTCGGCTGCCAGCGCCCGATTTTCACACTTACTTTGTTCTTCTGAGTCTTTCGGCGCTGGTGCCCATTTTGGACTTGGGCTTTTCCAGTAGCATTGGTCGGGCTGTCAGCTACGCCATGGGAGGCGCGCGGGAGTTGCGGGCATACGGGTTTGTACCGGAACCGGGAGCGCAGGGGCCCAACCGCGTTTTGCTCGGTCAATTGTTACACACAACGCGTACCCTCTACCGGATCCTGACGCTGGGCGCCGCACTTCTTCTTGGTTGCCTGGGTACATGGGCGGTGAGCCAGGCTGTGGCTCAAACCAGTCGGCCGGCGGTCACATGGCTGGCGTGGGGCCTGACTCTGGCGTCGGTGCTTTGGGAGATTTACGCGGGATGGTGGAACGTTTTTCTGCGCAGCATGGATCGTGTGCTTACTAGCACCCGGCAGGTGGCCCTGGCCCAACTGATCAAGATCACGCTAAGTTGCGTCTTGTTGCTGGCCGGCGCCGGCTTGCTGAGCGTACCGTTGGCAGGTTTGATCGGCTCGGTCATGCAGCGGATCTTAGCGCGGCGTGAGGTGTTGAAACTGTTGGGGAGCGGGTGGCAAGCTGGTGAGCTTCAGACGGTGCGTCAGTTGGTAGCGACGCTTTGGCCCAACAGTTGGCGCGTGGGGTTACAGTTATTGAGTTACTATTTGGCAGGCCAGGCCAACACGCTGATTTGCTTGCCTTTGCTTGGGTTGGAGGCGGGTGGGCGCTACGGATTTACACTCCAGTTGATTACCATTTGCTCCGGCATGGCACAAGTGTGGACTTCCGTCAAATGGCCTTACCTGGGCCAGTTGCGCATCCGGCATGATTTGAATGGAATGCGCCGCATCCTATGGCCCCGACTGTGGTTGCAGTATGGAACGTTTGTTGTATTGGCTGCGACTGTGCTGGGACCGCTCGCATCGCTGCTGGAACGCTTTCATCCGGACAAACAGTTGCTACCAATGCCCTGGCTCGCGTTGCTTGCGCTTCACGCCTTTTTGGAGATGAATTATATCTTTTGGGGAACGTTGATCAGCACAGAGAACCGGACCCCTTATGCCTGGCCGATCATTCTTTCGAACTTGGCCAGCTTTACTCTTGTGCTGGTCCTGCTTCGTACTGGCGGGCTCGATGTGGGCGCCCTTGTGTTGGCACCGTTGATCGTGCACGGTCTTTACAACCACTGGAAATGGCCCATGGAAGGCGCTCGGAGCTTGGGCACTTCGTTTTGGCAGTTTCTGTTCCGAAGGCCGCACGCGACTGCGGAAGTACTCATGGCGCGAGAGGTTCAGCCGCAGCCAGGGATTCGATCCGACAAACTTTGATCGCTGTTTGGCAAAATAGGTTGGGCGAGAGAGAACGTCTGGAGTACCTTAAGGCTGACCGCAACGGCGGGGCAGGCTCGGGGCTCAGCCTGCCGGGTGCGGGGGCAGCCGCTTCCGGCGGCAAAGTAGGGCGGCCGTAGACCATTTTCGAGGGAGCGAGTCATGAGCACCAAACATTACTTGACGGTGGATGGCAACGAGGCGGTTGCCTACGTTAGTTACCGTCTCAACGAGGTCATGTGCATTTATCCCATCACCCCTTCTTCCCCCATGGGCGAGTGGTGCGACCAATGGGCGGCGGAAGGGAAGCGCAATCTGTGGGGAACCGTTCCTACGGTGGTGGAAATGCAAAGTGAAGCCGGCGCGGCCGGTGCTCTTCACGGTGCTCTACAGACCGGCGCCTTAGCCAACACGTTTTCTGCTGCTCAAGGGTTGTTGTTGAAGATCCCGAACATGTACAAGATCGCGGGCGAACTATTGCCTACGGTCTTTCACATTAGTGCGCGCACGGTTGCCACGCATGCCCTTTCCATTTTCGGGGACCATAGCGACGTGATGGCTGCGCGAGCCACTGGGTTTGCCATGCTGGGATCGGCCTCTGTTCAGGAGGCGATGGATTTTGCTCTGGTCGCCCAGGCGGCCACGTTCCGTGCCCGGGTCCCGTTTCTGCACTTCTTCGACGGTTTCCGGACGTCCCACGAGGTGCAGAAAATCGAGGTCATTCCAGACGATGTGATGTTGTCCATGATGGACATGGACGCCATTGAGGCGCATCGTAGGCGCGCTCTTTCGCCGGATCATCCAGTGTTGCGAGGTACGGCGCAAAACCCGGATGCGTACTTCCAAGCTCGCGAGGCCAGTAATCCGTTTTATTTCGGCTGTCCCGACATTGTTCAGAAGGTCATGGACGAACTGGCTCAAAAGACTGGGCGCTCATACCATTTGTTCGATTACGTGGGGGCGCCGGACGCCGAGCGAGTGATTGTCCTCATGGGATCGGGTTGTGAAACCGCGCATGAAACCGTCGAATACCTGCTGGAGCGGGGCGAAAAGGTCGGCGTGGTCAAAGTCCGGTTGTTCCGTCCATTTGATGTCCGCCGATTCGTGGCGGTGTTGCCCTCGACAGTGCGGGCCATTGCGGTGTTGGATCGCACGAAGGAACCGGGTTCTGCCGGCGAACCCTTGTACCAGGACTGCGTGGCAGCCGTGATGGAGGCCTATCAAAACGGCTGGGCACCCTTTGCGCGGCTTCCGAAAGTTGTGGGCGGTCGGTATGGCCTCTCTTCTAAAGAGTTTACGCCGGCCATGGTGAAGGCAGTGTTTGATAACTTGGCCAACGACCAGCCCAAGAACCACTTTACTGTGGGGATTCAGGATGATGTTACCCGCTCCAGCCTGGAGTATGATCCGAGCTTTTCCACGGAAAGCGAGGATGTGGTTCGTGCTCTGTTCTACGGGTTGGGTGCTGACGGCACCGTAGGCGCCAACAAGAATTCGATCAAGATCATTGGTGAAGAGACGGACAATTATGCCCAGGGCTATTTCGTGTACGATTCTAAGAAATCCGGCTCCATGACGGTTTCCCACTTGCGATTCGGCCCACGGCCCATCCGGTCGACGTATCTCATCAGCCGCGCCAATTTCGTGGCCTGTCATCAGCCGGTTTTCCTCGAACGGTACGATGTGACCGAGCCTTTGGTTGAAGGAGGGGTGTTCCTGCTCAACACGCCGTATGGACCGGACGAAGTATGGGATCATCTCCCCCGCGTGGTCCAGGAAGGCCTGATTCGAAAGAAAGCTCGTTTTTATGTGATCGATGCCACGAGTGTGGCTCGTGCCAGCGGGATGGGAGGCCGTATCAACACCATCATGCAAGTTTGCTTCTTCGCCCTGGCCGGTGTGCTGCCGCGGGAGGAGGCCATTGAAAAAATCAAAGATGCCATCCGCAAAACATACGGTCGCAAGGGCGACGAGGTGGTCCAAAAAAACATTCAGGCCGTGGAAAACACGTTAGCCAATTTGCATGAAGTATCCGTGCCGAACCGCGTGACCAGCACCCGTGAGCTGCGCGGTGGCGTCACCGAGGATGCACCTGAGTTCGTCCGGAACGTATTGGGCAAACTGGCTCTGGGCCGAGGCGACGAATTGCCTGTGAGCGCCTTCCCTGTGGATGGAACTTTCCCCACCGGCACGGCGCGTTACGAAAAGCGCAATATTGCGCTGGAAATCCCCGTCTGGGACGAAAAAGTTTGTATCCAGTGTGCGAAATGCGTGGCGATTTGTCCTCACGCGACCATTCGCATGAAGGTGTACGAACCGCAGTATTTGGAGAATGCGCCGCCCACTTTCAAGAGTACCGAGGCCCGCAACCCGGATTGGAAAGGGCTCAAGTTCACTCTGCAGGTAGCGCCCGAAGATTGCACCGGCTGCGCACTCTGTGTGGAGGTGTGTCCAGCTCGTAACAAGCAGGAGCCCAAGCTCAAGGCGATTAACATGCAGCCTCAGGCCCCGCTCCGGGATCAAGAGCGCGTGAACTGGGAATTCTTCCTCCGGCTGCCGGAAGTGGATCGGCGCAAGGTCAAGCTCACACAATTGCGCAGCCAGCAGGTTTTGCCGCCGCTGTTTGAATTTAGCGGCGCCTGCGCCGGTTGCGGCGAGACGCCCTACATCAAACTGTTGACCCAACTGTTTGGGGATCGTCTGCTGATCGCCAATGCCACTGGTTGCTCCTCCATTTACGGCGGCAACCTGCCCACTACACCTTATACTGTCGATGCTCACGGCCGGGGACCGGCTTGGTGTAACTCGCTCTTCGAAGACAATGCCGAATTCGGTTTTGGTTTCCGCATCAGTTTGGATAAACAACGTGAATTCGCTTGTGAATTGGTGCAGAAACTGGCTCCCGTCCTGGGCGATGATCTGGTTTCCGAACTGCTCAAAGGCAGCCGCGACCGCGATGAAGCCGGCATTTACGAGCAGCGAGAACGGGTAGCGACCCTGAAAGCAAAGTTGAAAGACCATCCGTCTCGGGAGGCACGGCTGTTGCTCCCCCTTGCCGACACACTTGTGCATAAGAGCGTATGGATCGTTGGGGGCGACGGCTGGGCCTACGACATCGGCTACGGCGGCCTCGACCATGTCCTGGCCAACACCCGTGACATCAACGTGTTAGTGATGGACACCGAGGTTTATTCCAACACCGGTGGCCAAATGTCCAAGGCCACTCCGCGCGGAGCCGTGGCCAAGTTCGCCGCCGCAGGTAAGACCACGCCCAAGAAAGACTTGGGGCTTATCTGCATGACCTACGGCCACATCTACGTGGCCAGTGTGGCCATGGGAGCCCGCGACGAACATACCTTGCGGGCGTTCCTGGAGGCCGAATCTTATCCAGGGCCGTCCATCATCATCGCCTACAGCCATTGCATAGCTCACGGCATTGCCCTCGACATGGGCGTGGGCGCCCGTCAGCAAAAGTTGCTGGTGGACACTGGCCAGTGGTTGCTCTACCGGTATGATCCGCGGCGCGCGGCTGCTGGGGAGAACCCATTGCAACTGGATTCGCCCGCTGCCCGGGCAAAGTTGGAGGAGTATCTTCTCAGCGAGAACCGGTTCAAAATGTTGCTCAAGAGTCGGCCGGAAGAGGCGCGCAAGCTCTTTGAGCAAGCGCAAAAAGATGCCGAGGCCCGGTGGAAATTCTTCGCCTACCTGGCCACGCGCAAGACTGACGGAAACGGCCACCCGGAACCAGCCACGGTGGCAACGGCTCAAGCCTAAATGGATTCTCAACCGGGGCAGTGCAGGCCCTGCCTGCACCGCCCACACAACCATCCACCCATCTACTCCGGAATATCCCATGGACCTCAAAACCACCTACCTGGGCCTTACGCTGGACCACCCCTTGGTGCCCTCGGCCGGACCGCTCACGCAAAAACTGGACGATGTGAAACGTCTGGAGGACGCCGGCGCGGCCGCGGTGGTCTTACACTCACTTTTTGAAGAGCAATTGCGCTTGGAAACAGCTGAGCTGGATTATCACTTATCGCACGGGGTGGAGAGTTATCCTGAAGCGCTAACTTACTTCCCGGAACCTTCCGAGTTTCGGCTGGGGCCGGAAGACTATCTGGAACTGATCTCGGCCGCCAAACGGGCAGTACGCATTCCTGTGATCGCCAGCCTGAACGGCTCCACCATGGGCGGATGGACCGATTACGCCCGGAAAATGCAGGAGGCTGGTGCAGATGCTTTGGAACTCAACATCTACAATATTCCGACCAACCCGGATCAAAGCTCGGCGGAAATCGAGGAAACGTACGTTGAGATCGTCCGTGCCGTGCGCAACGTGGTTAACATTCCGGTGGCGGTTAAGCTCAGCCCTTTCTTCACGAATTTCGCGTACACTGCCAAGCGCTTCGTCGCAGCTGGAGCCGATGGTCTGGTGTTGTTCAACCGGTTTTATCAGCCGGACATTGATCTGGAGACGTTGGAGGTCCGACCGAACGTGCTGCTGAGCACGCCCATGGCCATGCGGTTGCCTCTGCGTTGGATTGCCATCTTGTACGGCCGTATTCATGTGAGCTTCGCTGCTACGAGCGGAGTTCATCGAGCGACTGATGCCGTGAAACTGCTCATGGCTGGAGCCGATGTCACCATGATGTGTTCGGCTTTGCTGCGGCACGGCCCGCAACACCTGGCCACTGTAAAGCGCGATCTAATTGCCTGGCTGGAGGAGCATGAATACGAATCGGTGGCCCAGCTCAAAGGCAGCCTGAGTCAGAAAAATTGTCCTGATCCTAGTGCGTTCGAACGAGCTCAGTATATGCGGGCTATAAGTAGTTATCCCATTCCGCCAGCCCGCAGCGTGTGAGGGCACGCGCAGGACATTGGTGCGCGCTGCGCAGCTTAAAAAGAAAGGCAGGTTTTAAATCAGCAGCCTGTGACGGGTTAACCCCCAAGATTTGCAAACGGCCGTTCATCAGGGGCTCCCGGTGGTTAGTACGTCATGGGCCTGTGTGGTAACTCATTTTGCGAAACGAACTTCATATAATGTCCAGATAGACCGTCGCGGGGGACGGACGTGCGATTGTGGCACTATACCTCGGGCGACTGCAATTGCTAAGGCTTCAAACGGCTCGCCCGCACAATCCTGTGTCGTACAACCCATGACTGCGTGGGGAAAGGCATCTCCTCAACGTTCCATTGCTGGAGGCAAAGCCTCAATGCAAGGGCGTGCTCAGCATGCACGTCAGGCCCGGAACTGGGCAGCGTCCACCCCGCTGCCGCGTGATGACAAACCTCACCTGTCCGTTACTCCCGCAGGGAACGTTTCATTTTCGGGTCGCCGCGACGTGTGTCACTATCGAGTCGGACGCCTCGGCATTGCCGGGTTAAAAAGCCGGTTCAGGCTCGCCCAGGGCATGCTGTGGCTGAATGACCGAAAGCAGTGCCGGCGGAGAACCTGATGGTGACGGCTGTCCATGGCAAAAAGCTGCACGTCGTCAAGTGGAGAGGCAGGATCCGGCTTGCTGGCTGGCCTGGAATGGGACCTCTCTGTTCAAGATTCGTTGCTTTTGTTTTACTGCCGATTGTGGAAGTGATCCTTCAGCCGACGCCGGAATCCGTGGCACGCCTCGCGGCACGGATTGTTGCCCGAGAACTGAAGGCTCGTCCTGACCTTGTGCTGGGTCTGGCCACTGGGCGTACCATGGAAGGCCTCTATCGTGAATTGATCCGGCTCCATCGTCAGGAGGGACTCGATTTTTCCCGATGTCGGATCTTCAGCTTGGACGAATACGTGGGGGTCTCAGCCAATGACCCGCGTTCGTTCCGACACTGGATCCACGAGCAGCTTCTCTGTCACGTGAACGTAACGAGTGAAAACATTCACTTGCCGGATGGCATGGCGCCCGATCTGGAGGAGGAATGCCGGCGCTATGAGGCAAAGATTCGGGAGGTCGGCGGGATTGATCTCCAGTTGTTAGGCATTGGACGGGCTGGCCACATTGGATTTAATGAGCCGCTTTCTTCGCTCCGATCCCGGACGCGGGCTAAGGCCCTTACGCCTGTGACGGTCCAGCAAAACGCCGCGTGGTGCGGTGGCGAAGAACATGTGCCGCGCCGGGCAATCACCATGGGTGTGGGCACGATCCTGGAGGCGCGTTGGTGCTTATTGCTGGCCGTGGGGATGGAAAAAGCTGAAATCGTGGCGCGGGCTGTGGAAGGTCCGCTCACCAGCATGGTGCCGGCCTCTGCCTTGCAATTGCATCCGCGCTGTACGGTCATCGTGGACGAAGCAGCGGGCGCGCGGCTGACTCTAAAGGAATACTGCCGTTGGTTATTTGAGCATGAGCCGGAGTGGGAATGGTGCCGCAACGCAAGCCTGTTCTAGGCCAGGTGGCCTTAGGGTGGACCGGACCCGGCACGCAACATGATTTTCAGATCGGAGGCATCCATACCCAGTTCCCGAGCCCGCAGCGCGGCCGTCCGGGCATCGGCCCAACGCCCTAATCGGGCCAATAATACGGCGCGTGCGTACGGGATGCGCGGATTGTGCCTGTCTAGGGCTTCGGCTCGGAGGAGGTCTTCCAAGCCGCCTTCTACATCTCCTTGTGCGGCGCGGGCCAAGCCCAGGTTGTACCACGCAGCTGTGTGACGGGGATCATATTCCGTGGCTTTGTGCAGCGATTCCCGAGCACTGGCAATGTCACCTGCTTCGTATTGCGCCAGACCGAGTCGGAAATGCACGTCGGCATTGGTAGGCGTCAAGCGCATGGCTTCCATAAGGTGCCGCACGGCAAGGTGACTCTCACCCACCTCGCTCAAAACTGTGGCCAATGCCACGCGGAGAGCTGCCGAACCTGGATCCCAAGCTACAGCTTGCTCCAAGGCAGATCTGGCCTTATGGCCAGAGCCTCGCTCCCATGCACAGAGAGCCTGGTGGAATTGACCCCAAGGTTGATCAGCATGGTAGTCGAGGTGGGTCTGAAGTTCCCTCATGGCCGGATGGTCTGACTTAAGTGTGCTTCTTAAAGCCCATGCGGCGGCGATCCGAACATTCCGTGCCGGATCGGCTAAAGCGCTGCGCCATAGTTCCTGGGGCTGCGCAACGTTGCGTTCTTCGGCCTGTTCTAGCGCGCGGACGGCAGCTTCGCGAACCAGGGCCGAAGAGGCCTGAAGCGCATTCTCAAGGGCACGCAAAACTTCGGGTTGGCCTGCGTATGGGCCGAGGAATCGTACCAACACACTTTGCCAGTACACGTTTGTTTCCTGACTTAGACAGCTCAGCAGCGATCGCCAGGCCTCTGCCTCGCCACCTCGGGCCTGGACCACTGCCTCGGTTCGAGCTCGTGCTCGTTCCAAACGGTTTTCTCGAAACCATTGCCGCAGGTGATGAAGGGCCCAGGCGGCAGTGTGATGGGTATGACAACGATTGCAGGCATTCGGGATCCCGAATCGCAGGGTCATCCAAGGATCCGGAAGCGTGAACCCGTGATCATGACGGGGATGTCGCTGCATGTAGGTTGTCACCGGCATATGACATTGCACGCACTGGTCGCCTGCAGAGCCTGGCGGATGACGTGAGTGCGTGAGTGGATCAATGGCCGGCGCACCGGCATGTTGTCCGGCAGCATGACACTGTAAACAAAGCAGATTGCCGGGAGCAACGAGCCGACCGCTGTGCGGTTCATGACAATCTAGACAAGTAACACCGGCTGCATGCATGCGGCTGCCGAGGAAAGCTGCCCACTCGAAGTTTTCCTCACGGACCTGGCCATCCGGATAAAAGGTGTCTGTAGCGTCCACGGTGGCCAGCAGGTAATGATCCTCGAATTTCTCGCCCGGCCGGAACTGCCCGGTCAACTCGGTCCGTCGGCTGTGGCAACTGGCACAAATGTCCAACAACTGTCTTGTGGTCCAACGGGGCAAGGTCGGATCGGGTTCTTTGCCCGCGGTTTGACGTTGCCAACGTACATGATCGTACATTGGACCATGGCACGCCTCACAGCCCACCCCGCGTTCAGCCAAAGTGGTGGCGTAGCGATCGGTGGTCGTATCGTAGTTTTTCCGGACGGCGGTGTTGTGGCACTGGGCGCACATGGAATTCCAATTCAAGCCGCGGCCGGTCCAGTGGCCCCACTCGCCTGGTTGCCGGGCTTCAGCGCCGAAGACATGAAACCACTCTTGCGTGCGAGGATCATAAGCGACGGGTAGAACCTGCAGTCGACCTCCCGGGAAGGGCACGAGATACTGAACCATGGGATCCACACCGATGGCACGGGAAATCTTGTGGACGTTTATCCGGCGAAGCTCGTGGGCAGTTCGCACGCAAAGCATGTCGTGGGCTGAAGCCAGTTGAAAGAGTTCGCCCCCCGCGAACATCGTGGACGGCGGCTTAAACGCTTCCCGGTCACGAACCGGATGTAGCTCGCGTTCAGCCCGGGCATGGTGTGAATAAACCCACTCGCCGTATGCTTGCTCATGACATTCGGCACAGGTGTGCGACCCGGCATAGCGAGCAAACGCCACACGATCCTCGCGCGACAAATGGGCCGGCGTGTCTAGTGCTCCGGAGGTCATACCCACGCGCCGCGCGGAGTCGGATGATAAGAAGAGGCTGAGAAATCCCAGGCACGTCACCAAGCCGGCCAAGCCTCGACCGCTACGACAAGGGCGGCCCGGCGGCACACGGGTTGAATCATGCATTCGATGCATTATCTCCATTACACAGAGAGGCCTTTCCGCTTGCCCGGGAGTGATTAAAGCAAACGGTCATGAACATCTGCAAACTCCGGTCCTTCGGCCGACCACGGAGAGTTTGGCCATTTTATATTTCCCCTTTCTCCGGCGGTTTCGGGGCGACGGACGTTTGGTGCCGATCAGTATGCCCCAGGCACGTGGTCCCTGGGGGGTCAGGAACGCGCCGACGGCTTCTGCATAGGATGAGTTCTGGCAAGCGCATGATTTCAAGCGATCGATTGGGCAAATAGGGTCTTCGAGCTTAGATAGCTCTCCACGGCCGGTCGCTCCTGTGGTTCCCGCTTGGATTTGGCAGTGACACCATCGCTCCCAATGCTGCTGAGCCGTGGGCTTCATTGAAAGGATGTGGATCGCTTCATGCCAATTACGCCGGCGTGGTTGTGCCAACGACCCTGGGCGAAACCGGCGTCCCGGGGTTAACCTCGTGGGAAGCCATCAATAGCGGCGTGTGTGTTTGAAGAGATTGGTCTATCGTGGAGACATGCGGATTGTTGGTGGTTCTGCCGGCGGATTGATTTTGAAAGTGCCTCGCGGGTTGGCGGTTCGACCCACGCCCGATCTGGTGAAACAGGCGATTTTCAACAGCTTGGGCACGCGGGTGTTGGATGCGGAAGTGCTCGAGCTTTTCGCGGGTACTGGCGCCCTAAGTTTGGAGTGTATCAGTCGCGGTGCACGTCTGGCGGTGTGCGTTGAGAAATCGCCGCGTCACGCGGCTTGCTTGCGTGAGAATTGGCGTCGAGCCGGTTTTGAGCCAGAGAAGCTCGAGCTGCGGATTCAAGATGTCTTTGCGGCCATCGAACCATTGTTGTTGGCTGGCCGGCGATTCGACCTGGTTTTGGCCGATCCACCCTACGGCCCCAAAACCAGAGGTCCTCGTTCCCAATCGGTTGCGCAACAGTTGCTGGATCACCCTTGGTTGCCGAGACTCTTGCGGCCAGGGGGACGGTTCATACTCGGTCATGCCCGTCGGGATGAGGTGCAAGTGCCCTGCCTGTGGCGCGAGGTCAAAATGATGCGTCACGGCGACAGTGTCGTACGCTTTCTAGAGTTCCAAGACACCGGTGCAGATTGATTGCATGAATGCGGTGCGGCGCTTCAGTATGGCTCGAGTCGGACTCTGCGATGCTCCGCCTGCAAAAAATCTAGCCAAGCGTCCATGCCTGTGCCAGTACGGGCAGATAGCTCAAAAATCCGCGCATGATGACTGATGCGCTCCAAGTTGGTTAGAGCCGTCGTCCGGTCGAAACCGACCGCCTCCGCTAAGTCGATCTTGGTCACAATCGCCACATGGGCGGAGTGGAATAGCGGCGGATACTTGAGCGGTTTGTCCTCGCCCTCGGTCACAGAGAGCAACACCACACGCAGGTCCTCGCCGAGGTCGAAATCAGCCGGACAAACCAAGTTGCCCACGTTTTCCAAGATCAGCACGTCCAGAGCGTCAAGGTTCAGATGCCGCACCGCTCGCCGGACCATCTCGGCGTCCAAGTGGCAAACCGTGCCCGTTGTTACTTGCACGACCGGGACCCCGGTTGCTCGCAGCCGGGCTGCATCCCGGTCAGTGGCCAGGTCGCCGACCACCACGCCACATCGTAACTGCCCCTGCAAACCGACGGCGGTCCGTTCGATCAGCGTGGTCTTACCCGCACCTGGGGCTGAAACCATGTTCAACACGAGCAATCCTTTGGCTCGAAAGAAGCCTCGATTACGTTCTGCCAATCGTTGGTTTTTCTCCAATAATGAGCGATGCAAGGAAAGGGGGTGACCCACTCGGGCCGAAGGGGGCTCATGGCTGTGGGGCATCCCAGAGTCTCCGGGCTGATGCATGGACGTCTGTGTGGGACGACACTCTGCAACCGGTTCTTCCCGCGTGGGCCCGTGCGTCAGAGAATCAGACCCGGAATGCAAACTGCCCTCCCTCCATGTTGGCCCTTGATCACCACAGCCGCATTCGATGCACATACCCGTTCACATTACTTCGATGCTCGCTATTTCCAGCTCGCGGCCCTGAAGTAACTCGGCGCGTGTCTGTCCACAGGCCGGACATCGGGGCCACGGGTCGTCGGTCTGAAACTCTCCCCTGCAAGCGAAGCAGCGCCACACAGCCGGGATGCGTTCCATTTCTAGACGTGCCCCCTCTGCAGTGGTGCGAGCAGTGACCAGGTCAAACGCAAATTGGAGTGCCTCCGGCACAACCCCGCTCAAAGTCCCTACGCGCAGACGTATCCCGGTCACCCGCTGCGCCCCCTGCGCGCTGGCAGCCTCCAATGCCATCCGCACGGCCTCACTCATCAGACCCAACTCATGCATGAACCGCGCTGATGATAGCAGCTCTCGCCGCCGTGACCAGATCCAACCTTTCGCAGGCTTTTTCGGTTGTTCGTCGAAAGCGCATACCCGGGCCTCATGGTCGGGCAATCTTTTCTTACTTCCATCTCTACCTGTCACACAGCCAGATGGAAACATGAGAATGCACTCCCACCATGCCCTTCAAGCCAGTCCAACCCCCCGGGGTTAAACTTTGGGCCCCTTGATCGCCGTTACGGCAGGGCTACGCCGTGCCAAGCGGTAGGGTGGTCATGACCTGATTTTGAGCCGAGCTTGCCCTAATGAATCGCGCTCGGCTGAACCGAGATTTAAACGAAACATTGATCAATGAATCGGGACACATTAGTTTGAGTCCAACAGTAGAGGAGACCAAAGGACACGACCTATGCAGAACCAACCGACGAGCTTCGCCGTTAAGCCCGCCAGCCGGCGGGAGTTCCTCAGAAAGACCGTGGCCGCTGCAACTGCCGCCGCTGCTGCCCCACTGCTGCGGACCCCGGTCTACGGGCAGAACCAAGCCCCCTCGGCCAACGTCCTTGGCGCCAACAACCGCCTCGTCGTCGGCTTCATTGGCACCGGCAACATGGGCCAGACTCATATTCGAACCCAGAAAGCCCAGGCTAATGTCAACAACATTGCCCTGGCTGCCGTATGCGACGTTTCCAAATACCGTGCGGCCCAGGCCAAGGCGCTGATCGGGGACGATGTTACAGTTTACCACGATTACCGCAAGCTTTTGGAGCGCAAGGACATCGACGCTGTGACCATTGCCACGGTTGATCATTGGCATGCACGCTGCACCGTAGATGCCCTCAACGCTGGCAAGCATGTATACGTAGAAAAGCCCATGACCCGTTATTTGGGCGAAGCCTTCGAGGTTTACGACACGGTCAAGAAAACTGGTAAAATCCTACAAGTTGGTTCCCAAGGGTGTTCCGATCTTAAATGGCACAAGGCAGCCGAATGGATCCGTGAGGGGAAAATTGGTCCCGTAGTGATGGCGCAAGGCAGTTACATGCGGAACAATCCCAAAGGCGAATGGAACTACACCATCGAGTCTTGGGCCACGCCGGAGGACATTGATTGGCAGCTCTGGTTGGGTCCGGTGCACCGTAAGAAACCCTTCAGTGCTGATGATTATTTCCGCTGGCGCAAGTATTATCCCTACTGCGGCGGGCTGCTCAGTGACTTGGTGCCTCACAAGGCCCATCCCTATATGTTGGCAACGGGCAACCCGCAGTTCCCCATTCGCGTCGCTTGCGTTGGGAGCAAGCCCGTCGGCACAGATAAAAATACTCAGGGCACCCCGCCCCGCGATGTGCCCGAAATTGTGCAAATCATTGCCGAATTCCCAGACGGCATGGTCATGCACATCACCAGCAGCTCGGTTAACGAACAGGGCACCCAGGAGATGATCCGGGGGCACATGGCCACACTCACCATGGCAGGCAACCGGGTGGAGCTACGGCCCGAACGGCCTTTTGCCGATGAGATAGACCCGGAGACAAGCGAGCCTTTCCCCGTGGAAAGTGTCGAGGCGCACGAAAAGAACTGGTTCGATTGCATTCGCGCCAACAAGGAACCCAACTGCGGCATCGAGTTGGCAATCCGGGTTCAAACGATTGTCTCCTTGGCCGAAATTTCCGAGCGTCTGAACGTCCTGTGCTTGTTCGACCCAAAGACCCGTAAAGTGACCACGGGCGACGGGCGACCGGTCCCTCTGCCCACTTACGGCTGGTCTGAGCTTTCTTAATCTGCAGGACTGGGCCAACTCCCTGTCGTGCCTCGTTGGCCGCGGGCCCGGGGCTCTTCTCCCGGAGCTTTTGCGTGGACTCAGGCATCTAGACCGCTAAGGTCGCAGCACAATCAAGGGGGTATCTGCTTTTTGTGGCGGTACGTATCTGCCTCTGACCCGTCGGGAATCGCACGTTTAAGATACGAAACACGGTATATCGCCATGCAGACCATTAATCTCGGAGTGAGTCCACTGCGGTGCAGCCGGCTTGCCTACGGATGCTGGCGTGTTACCGGCAGTTGGGATCCTCGTGACATCACCTCGGAAGCCTGGGCTGCCGGCAAACGTGCCATTCGGGCGGCCTATGAAGCGGGTTACACGCTGTTCGACAACGCCGATATTTATTGCGCGGGTGAAGCCGAGCGTTTGCTCGGCGAGGTGTTGCAGGAAATCCCGGGCATGCGCGATCGAGTGTTGATCGCCACGAAATGTGGGATCCGCCCGCCTCATACACCCTATCTAAGTGCTCCTCAACGATACGATCTCTCCGCTCAGCACATCTTGCAGTCCTGCGAGGCGTCGCTGCAGCGGCTGCGGACTGACACATTGGACCTGCTGCTTTTGCATCGTCCAGATTACCTGGCAGATCCTGAGGAAGTGGCCGAGGCATTCACCCGCCTCCAACAGAGTGGCAAAGTCCGTTACTTCGGCCTGAGCAATTGCCGCCCGACTCTTGTCACGGCCTTGCAATGCGCCTGTCCCATGCCGTTGGTGGTGCATCAGATTGAAATCAGCCTCCTCCACCACGAGCCATTGACCGATGGGACACTCGATCAGTGCCTCGTTGAACACATTACTCCGCAGGCATGGAGTCCACTAGCGGGTGGCCTCCTCGCAGACGGCTCCTCACGTCTCCTGCGCTGGCAGGAACATTATAAACCCGAGGCCGTTCGGAAGGAGCTCGATGCGTTGGCGTTGCAATACCAGACTACCCGGAGCGTGATCGCGCTGGCCTGGCTGCTGAGGCATCCTACGGGCATCCAACCCATCGTCGGTTCGACGCAACCGAATCGCATTCGCGATGCGGTTCGGGCCACGGAGTTGGAACTGACGCACGATGAATGGTATCGCCTCTTGATCGCGGCTCGGGGCGAACCGTTGCCGTGAGCGATTGCGCGACCTGCTCCAAGACAAGCGAGCCTTTTTGTGAACAGCCCTGCCAGCCGGTTCGGATCAGGTGGATTTCGCCCCGAGTTCCAAAGCCAGCTCGAACCAGGGCTGCCATCACTTCTCAGGAGTCCCGCGCCTAAATCATCGTCCTACACCTTGCTCGCAGCGCTACAGCCGAAGTCCCGCTAACAGGTGCATGACAAATGGATGCGTAAACTGTAGCAAAAGCTGAGGCCACAGCCCGAGCAAGACCATAACAATTACCGCTGCACCTAAGCCTGTCCGCTCTCGCCAGTCCACATCCATCCAACGCTGGCCTGTCGTCTTCATGGGACCGTAAAACACACGTTGCACCATGGTCAGGAGAAAGACGGCGGTGACCAATAAGCCGGGCAAAGCCAACCACGCTGCCCACGGGGCCAATCCAAATACGCCCAGAAAGATCAAAAACTCGCCAATAAATCCATTCAAACCGGGTAGTCCGAGCGAGGCAAACGTTGCCATGCCCATCAAGCCGCAGAAAATCGGCACTGCAGCGCGCAGGCCTCCAAATTGATCCAGCTCACGAAAGCCACCGTTACCTTTTTCGAGCCATCCCACGCACCAGAACAATGTTGCGGCAGTCAACCCATGGTTGAACATTTGCAAGATCACACCGTTGAGTGCAGCAGCCTGATGGACGATCGAGCCCGAAACAGGGCCCGCCGCACCCAATGCGAACACAGCAAGTAAACAGTAGCCCAAGTGGTTGACCGACGAATAGGCAAGTATCCGTTTCAAATCTCGCTGCGCCAACGCGGCACATGCCGAAGCTATCACCGTCCACAATGCCAGCCCGGCCAACCAGGGCCAGACCCAGCGCAGCGGCTCCTGAAAGAGTGGCAAGAAAATTCGCACCAAACCATAGACACCCATCTTTGACATGACGCCTGTTAACAACATGCTGACGGGCGTGGACGCCTCTGCGTAAGTGGACGGCAACCAGGCATGCAATGGCATCATGGGTACCTTTACCGCAAATCCTGCTAACACAGCCAGAAGCACTCCCAGCGCGACTTCGCGTTCAGTCCAGCCCCAACCTTTCCACACCTCGGCCACCTGAGGCCATAACCGGCCTTGTTGAGCCAGTTGCGCCAACTCCGGAAAATTCATCTGCCCCGTGCCAGCATACTGAATAAGGAATCCAAGCAACATCGCGATACTCCCCGCCAGCGTAAAGAGAAAGAACTGCAGCGAGACGACCCGACGCCGGTGCCCGCCCCACAATCGCACCAGGAAAAACGCAGGAATCAAACTCAGTTCCCAGAATAAAAACCAATGCACGAAATTCTGTGCGGTAAACGTGCCAAACAACCCTGCCATCAAGCACAATACCAGCCCGTCAAACAAATGGGGGCGTTCCCCAACCTCCCCTGCAGCTCCCAGGGCCATGCTCGCTACCACCACTGTCAGTAACAACAACACCCAGCCAAGACCATCCAAGCCCAAGTAGTATTCCACACCCAGGCTGGGGATCCATGCATGCCGTTCGACCGCCTGCAACGAGCCGCTCCTCAAATCTACCTCCTTGGTGAGAGCCAGGATCGTCCAGCCGGATAAACCGCATACGCCTTGCGCGATCCTGCGCGTCCATCGAGATCGGCCTGCTCCCCATAGCATTACCCCCAGGCCACTGAGCAGCGGCATCAAGATTAAAAGCGTTAGCCAGGGAAACGAATGCATCACCGGTTCCCCCCCCACCACCACAGGCTCACCAAGATTGCCATCGCGGCTCCTACAAACGCCAAATAACGTTGTACCTGGCCATTCTGCCAGAGGGACAACCGTCCCCCTTGGAGACGCAATCCTTCGCACGCACGGTCAAAGCCCGCGTTCACCACGGCTTCGTCCACATTTTGGCTCAACCGTGCCACCACCAAAGTCACGCAAGCAGCTAGTCGCATTAAACCAGCCCAGACCCAACGATCCATCCGATCGCACCAATAAGCCAGCCAGGCTAATGCGGGCACAACGGAATGCTGATAGGCTTCGTCCACCCAGAATTTCTTGCGCAATGCCGGACACAATCCCGCCGGAAGTTGTTCCAACGGATCCCGTTGGATCACCCCTTCCGCTGCGATTCGACGGTACAAGACCAACCCCACGCCCATACCAAGAAACACAGCCGCGCAAGAGATCGCGGCCAGACCCCAGACGTCCGCGCCAAACAGACGGCTCCAATCCAGAATTGCTTGTTGACCTTCCAGAAAACCCTGTAACCACGGCCATGCAGGCGTGCCCACAAAGCCGGTCACAACCGAAAGGCTTGCCAACACAATAAGTGGGACCGTCATGACGGGCGGACTTTCATGAATGGAGCCTGACGTGACATTGCCGCGCGGCGTTCCCCCAAACACCAGCACCATCTGCCGGGTCATGTAAAAGGCCGTGAGGAAAACTCCGGCTAGTCCCAACCAAAAAGGCCCGGCGGATACCGGCCACGCGTGTGTCGCGTGCAAGATGGCCTCTTTGCTCCAGAACCCCGAGAATAAAACCGGAAACCCCGTTAAAGCCAACATCCCCACGCCGTATGTCACATAGGTCACCGGCATCCATCGGCGCAACCCGCCCAACCGCCAAATGTTCTGCTCTTCGGAACACGCGTGAATGACCGAGCCCGCACCCAGGAACAATAGCGCTTTGAAGCACGCGTGCGTCAACAGATGGAAGACACCTACGGCGACTCCGCCCGTGGCCAAGCCCAGCATCATGTAACCAAGTTGCGAAATGGTGGAGTAGGCCAAAATCCGTTTGATGTCATCCTGTGCCACCGCCACCGCTGCGGCAAACACCGCTGTAAGTCCGCCTACCCATGCCATTACCATCAATACTGGTTGCACGACCCCCTCTGGACCGGCTACTAGGAGCGGATACACCCGCGCCATTAAAAACACGCCGGCTGCAACCATGGTCGCCGCATGAATCAAGGCACTGACCGGCGTCGGCCCCTCCATTGCATCTGGTAGCCACACATGCAACGGCAGCTGACCCGACTTTCCTACTGCGCCTGCGAACAGCAATAGGCCGATGACTTGAGACAGGCTCCAGTCCCACCACACCTTTTGCTGCACCAACGCATTCAAGGTTGCCGCTTCCAGACAGCCAGAGCCGTTGTCATAAAACAACTGGGTCCCGCTATTGCCAAATAACCACACCAAACCCAGAAAGAACACCAGATCCCCTACGCGCGTTGTGATAAAGGCCTTCTTGGCTGCAGCCGCTGCCGCCGGCTTTTGAAACCAAAACCCGATCAACAGGTATGACGCCAGCCCCACCAGCTCCCAGCACATGAACAACCCCACCAAACTGTTCGACATGACCAGCCCCAGCATCGCTCCCGCAAATAACGACAAAAAACAAAAGAATCGCGTAAAGTTGGCGTCGTGGGCCATGTAGCCAAGGCTGTAGATGAAAATCAAAAGACCCACGCCCGAGACCATCACCAACATCGACGCCGACAGAGGGTCCAAGACCCAGCTCAACCACAATGTTCCGAATGCACCTGGCCCAAACTGAAACCATCGAAACCCGTAAAGGTGTCGCTCTCCGCCTGATTGCCACACGGCTGCAAAGGAGATCACGGACAACACGAAAGAGAGGGCCAGGCTGCCAATCGAGAGCCCGGCAGACCAGCCCCGCGCGGTCCGCGGCAACAATCCGCTCACACCGGCTGCCACCATCGGCAGGACCGGGATCAGCCACATCCATTGAACCCAAGTCTCCATGCTTCAACTCCCCGGCATTTCCGTGGCAAGCCTCGGTGGCCTTAGCCACGCAAACGCTTCACTTCGTCCACATGAGCCGTCCGGTAATGCCGATACACCGCAATGACCAACGCAAGCCCTACCGCCGCCTCGGCGGCTGCCACCGCAATCGTAAACAGCACAAAAACCAATCCTGCAGCGTCTGGCCCACCCGCGCCATACCGCCAAAACGCCACAAAGTTTAAATTCGCTGCATTCAACATCAGTTCCACCCCAATCAAGACTGCAATTGCATTGCGGCGGGTCAGCACCCCAGCCAAACCGGTGGCAAACAGCGCCGCGCTTAAAACCAAATAACCTGTCAGCGGGCTCATGATTCACCCCCTCCAAGATGCGTCCCGGAGTCATTGCCTTCTTCCCGCCATGCAAGCAAAACCGCTCCAATCAACGCCGCCGTCAGGAGGATCCCCAAAACTTGTAACGCAAACACCCAGCGCCCCACCAACGATTGGCCCAGTTCCGCCACAGACATCGGTGTCCATTCCGCTGCTGCCCGCCGGTCGCCGAGCGAACTCGCTGCCCACCCCAACACCGCAAACACCCCCAACGCCACCAACGCGCCTACCCACCAGCGCGCCGCATGCACGCCCCCAGCCGGGACCTCCCCACCTCGCGTGACTAACACCGCGAACACAATCAGAATCGCCACAGCACCTACGTAGATCAAAAGCTGTGCGAACCCAAGGAACTCCGCCCCTAATTGCAGATAGGCTGCCGCCACCCCGGCAAACGAAACCGCCAGGGCCAACACCGCATGAACCAAATTCCGTAACCAAACCGCAGCCACGGCACCTGCCAGCGTAATCAGGGCCGTTAGTCCAAATGCCACATCCATGGTCCACCTTTGTCCCGTTCTTGTTATCCCTTGCTTGCTTGCAGACTGAAAACACCCGTTTGGATAAGTAAATCGCTACCTTTACTCCCAACCACGTGCACGGTACTTTCGGTAGATTCTGACCCCGGGACAAACCCGGCTGCCGAAAAAAGCCAGGTCCAGTATACAGGCCGCCCTAGGGTGAAAAAGCCCAAAACCGTTTTTGCAACGGAGCTTGCCGCAATATCAGCATTGCCCGATTTGCAGAACCAGAATGAGGGGTGAGCGATGCCCCCACGGCAGCAAATTCCGAGCTGCGAACAGAGGAGGATCATCTGCCATTCGGAGCCCCTGCCGGCGTCCACGCTGAGTGAAGTAACCGAGGCGCGTGAGCCTCGAGCCCTCTTTTGGGGCTTGAAAGGAGGTAGCAAAAATTTGAAGCCGGAAGCTCTGTCCTGCAGCGATCGGCCAAATTTGCATACTTGCGAGTGCTTATGCCGAGGTTACGAGTGCTCAGGGTAACCTTGCTCCGCACCCTTCTCCTACAGCTTCCCATTGCACGACGAGGCCCCTTTTTCAGGCTGTCTTTGCGACCGATTGTCATAGGGGCAGGAAGTGCCTCGCGTGGGCCGATCGATGCCCCATTCAGATTCTCCGAAGCGCCGGCCGTCGTAACGTGAGGCAGATCAAACCGGCCAGCAGGCATGAGATCCCGGCGAACCAAAAGGCTCTTCGGTAATTACCCAAAGCAAGCACCCGTTCCACAGATTCGCCTTGGGCATCCGTAACGTAGTACGTGACAGACCCCATTGGCTCCATCAGTGCCGCAGCTAAAAACGGGCCCAGCAAACCTCCCACGCCGTATGCAGTGAACATCCAGCCGTAATTGGCCCCCAGGTGTTGAGTGCCAAAGTAATCCGAGGTCACGGCTGGATAAAGGGCGAGAAACCCACCGAAACACAGACCTACCGTGCAAATCCCCAACAGGTACAACGAGTAGGTGCGCAAATGCTCCAGACTCAACATGGCCAACCCGCAAATGGTGAATGCCAGAAACAAGGTTGTTTTCCGTCCCAGGCTGTCGGAGACCCGACCCCAAAAAATCCGACCCAATGAGTTGAAAATGGCTAGCATCGACACTGCCATAGCACCGGCACTCGCTACACGCTGAAAATCGGCCTCAGAAAAGGGGCGCGTTGCGCTCAGGGCAAAAGACTGCCAGATGGGTGACACTTTCATGATCACCTGCAGGCCGGCTGTGCAACCAGCCAGATAGCTCAGCCACAAGAGCCAAAAGGCGGGCGTGCGCAGCATTTCGCTCGGGCTCAAATGCTCCCGAGCAACGGCGCCGCCAACGATTCCAGAGACAATCCGACCCGGTGGGGTGTACCCGGGCGGCGGATTGCGCAGTAGTTGTGCGCCAAGTACCACGGTTACCAGAAACACCACGCCCAACACGAGGAATGTATCGAACACCCCCAGCGCAGGGAGTGGGAAAAGCCGCACTCCCAGCAGCTCATACGGCGTGCCCGAGATCAACCCACGCGCCAAGGGGGCAAAGAAAAAAGCGCCGGCGCCAAACCCAGCCACGGCCAAGCCGGTCACCAAACCTCGCTTGTCCGGAAACCATTTCACGCAAGTGGCGATCGGGCAAACATAGCCGGCGCCGATCCCGAGCCCGCCCATGACCGAAAACGTGGCTACCAGCCATCCAAGCGCGACTTCAGACTGAAACTGGCCGGTAAACCGGGCCAAAATCAAACCACTGCCAACCAAAAGTCCGCCCGCCGTGGCTACTTTGCGCGGTCCCAGCTTGTCTTGAAGCCGGCCGCCGAGGATGACCGCGACAGCAAAGGCGGCCAGGACGATTTGCGCTGGTAACGTCACTTGGGGCTCGGTCCATGTGGGGAATGCACGTTGCAGCGGCGTTTGAAACACGCTCCAAATGTACACGGCACCCAAGCTGAGCTGGATCAACAGGGCGCCGACCACCACCCACCAACGATTCCAACTCGCAGCCAGGGTCATGGCATCGCCCCTTGAGTCATCCAAGCTTCAGGCTCGTGCGTTCGGCCAAATCGGCTCCACGGTGGTCGTCGGTTCCACGCCATCGGGTCTTTTTTGCGGGAGCGCGGGGTCAAGCCGCGGGTGTGATGTGCCGAAACGTTGGGCGCCGCGGGGCAGCGCGAACTTGATCGTAACTTGTCGCTGCAGCGGTCCCGGTTCATGAAAACCAACCGAGAATATTTGGTTTTTATTACCCGCACTTGGATTGGCGGGAGGTCGGAATGAAAACCGGACCGTTGAAAGCCGGCGCGATTGCGGCTTTGGGCCGTTCGCCGAGCGTGCGCCGGTCGTGCGTCGCACCCCACCCAACAGATCCCAGCACGGCTCCGGTGCTGTGCAAGAGAAAGGCCGCTCTGGTGGGCGGCCGTAGGCTTGCAGGACCTCTTCCGATAGACCTGCTGTTGGTGACGCCACGGGTGAAACCGCCATGACCGAGCCCGAATAACGAATTCGTTCCACAAGTGTCAACTCCACAATCAGGGTTCGTTACCAAAAATGACCCTGTCCATAAGGCGACCCCGGTAGACGAGTGGACTTATTCCATGCTGTGGCCCGCGCCTGCCTGCCAGATCATACACAGAAAGAGCAGCGAAATTGAAATCCATACGCGATTGCGTCCGTGGCTCGAGCATGGATGGATTCTCAAACCAACCGCCTGTTCGCCCACAAACTTCTCTGGAACTGCCCCTGCCAACGTCCGACGCCCTGCGGCGGGCCAAATCTCCTCTTCCAGAAGTGAGGCGAGCCCAGGATGGGCGTTTGTCTCCATGCTGCCTACGATGCCTGTGCCCTCCGCGAACCGTCTGAATGCTGTCAGATGCGGATTGCGCCCTTCCAACTCAGCTAAAATGAGCAAGCTCGATGCGGAAGGCAGCTTGGCCCGGGTCGTTAAGCCCGTTTCGTTCGAGGTCCCTCCCGCCAAGCCGTGCATGTGTTCCATTGTCGGGGCTGGCAACCGGCAGATAACGGTTCTGACTCTGATCTTTGAAAGATGTGCACGCCTGTTCCATGTTGGCTGCTGCTTTTTCGCGGGTTCCGGACGGTGGGCACTGATGTCGTGAGGGCATTTGCGACGCCGCTCAGTGCCCCCTGTCCGAGGGCGCAGTCTTCGGGGAGGGACCAAGCCATGGCCGTCTCTTTGCGTCTCCACAAGGTTCCGGGACTGCCGCGCCTTCAACTTCGGCCCCATGCGGGCCGTGGCTGCGTCTGCTTGCGCCTTGAAAGTCTCCGAAAAGCGGAAGCGTCCAATCCCACTTGGGTACGTCGTCCGGTCAACTGAGCTCGACAGCGGACAGCGAAAAAGTAGAGTAACACCAGCCGATGCCCGTTGTCCTCCTCCAGAGCGGAGGGCGACCTCGGTAGGAATAAGCACAAGCCGATTGCCATCATTCGCAGCATGCAAATTTGGACGCTGGGCCGGTCTCTGCTGGTTTGTGCGGGAATCACTCTGACAAGCTGCCGAACGGCTCCACCGGATGTATTCCAGGAGCCGTCGCCACAGCCGGATCGAGTGCTGAGGCCTCCCTTCCCCGGACACGACCAGCTTTCTGCGGAGCTGGCATTGCCCAAGGACGCGTTGGAATTGCTGCGGCGGGCGGCTCAACAACCACCGGCACTCTGGCCTGGCGAGGGTTGGCATGCGCTGTTCGATGGAAAATCTTGGCAGGGATGGCTGGAAATACCTTATGCCGGTCGTGGCCCCCTGGCTTTGGAATCCGGCGCAATGGTCTTGGGCATGGGCAGTCCTTTTACGGGCATTCGCTACACCAACCAGTTCCCGCGCATGAATTATGAGATTGCATTGGAAGCCACGCGATTGTCCGGCTCAGACTTCTTTTGTGGATTGACCGTGCCCGTGGAGCAATCGCATTGCAGTCTGATTGTAGGCGGTTGGGGCGGCGGCCTGGTGGGCATATCCAGCCTCGACGGCTATGATGCATCCGAAAACGAGACCACAACATTTCGATCGTTTGAGAAAGGACGTTGGTATCGGATCCGGCTGCGCGTGACCGCGACGCGGCTCGAAGCCTGGGTTGACGACGATCAGGTTGTGAACGTAAACACGCAGGGCCGCCGCATTTCGGTCCGACCCGGTGACATCGAGGAATGCATCCCCTTGGGGATCGCCTCCTGGCAAACCGCCGCGGCGATCCGCAACGTGCAATGGCGTGAGGTTTCCGGACCGGCCGCACCACCACGGAAGGGTTACTAGACCAATTAAATCCGGCGCCCACACGCAAATGCCGGTAGCAGGGTGTCTCCACCGGACACGGCCACCCCAGGGGGCCGAACTCGATCCATGCACTCCGTGGCTGCTAAATTGTCTCGTGTTCGGAACGAACTTCCTCGGAAACCCAGACGCGGTCCGCTTGGGACAAGGAGCGGAGCAAACGAAGTCCTCCGGGAACGCTGGTGGACCGAGGCTGGAAAACCGGCAAGAACCGCCAACAACCCATCCGATGCCCAACCCCAACCTCGGCCTCGTGGGATCTACAGATGATCACGACGCTGGGACGTTTGGCCTGCCAAGTGGGAGCAAATGCCGGGAGCATTCACGTGTTCGGCTTGCATCGTCCCAATCCCTTATTCCGGCACGGCACACGACCTTTGACACGGTGATCACGTCTTCAACCTGGGAACCATCCCGGGCCACGGCTTTTGATTCCATCGTCTGGCGTTTCCGAGCAAGCTGGGCGGGAAGGACTTCACGAGCGATTGGTACTTTAGCAAACGCTGGTTGGTGGCCAACTTTCTTACAGGTTTGGAATGCGAACCGTGTTTATAGGATGCAGGCGTCGGTTTCATGTGCATTCCAACGCGAGCTTGGAAACCGACCTCCGCTCCCCGGACCCAGCCCAAGTAGTTTGCGGTCGAATCTGGTCTCCTGGCGCCGCGGGCGGCGGGTGCCCGCTTGAGGATCAGGCCCCCTCAAGTTGAAAGGTCCGAACCCGTGCGGACGTCATTCTCCATACTTTGTCGAGACAATGGGAGACGGGCCCTGGGACAGGCGACAGCGTCCAAGAATTGGACACGTTTGTCCAATGACGAGCGCAGCCAGGACACTCCAGAGGCCCATGAGGGCAGGGCGTAGAGTGATACTCATGGGGCATCAACAACCGCTTCTGAGGGGGAAAGGTCGCTCCAAAGGGGGCTTTCGGGCACCTGGCATTTGGATTGCTCATAGGCCCGGTGCGGTTGCGATCGGCAATTAGCGAACAGAACCGTCTTGATGGAGTTGAACCCGCCGATCGCGCTGTTCGCGCCGCATTGAAAGAGAAAGGCAGCACAGCTATGAAACTGAACACCTATCGTCGTACCAGCGCATTCACGCTGGTGGAAATCATGATCGTGGTGGCCATCATTGGCCTCTTGGCCGCCATCGCCATCCCGAACTTCGTCCGGGCACGAACCCAATCTCAGGCCACTGCCTGCATCAACAACTTGCGCCTGATCGATGGTGCAAAGCAGCAATGGGCCTTAGAGAACAATCAAGGGCCAACTGCCGTGCCCGATGAACAGGATATCACCCCCTATCTCGGCCGCGCTGCCGGTGGAACGTATCCGACTTGCCCTGCGAACGGCCAATACACGATCGGTGCTGTAAATGTCAAACCCACCTGCAGCATTACTACTCCGATTCCGCACGTCTTACCCGATTGATATACAACAGGTTCATCGGCCCGGGCACAAAAATTGCCCGGGCTTTTTTATTTAGGCCTGAGAAGCGATATCGCCTAATCTTACTCGGGTCGTCTGTGCGCGCTCCATGCAATTCTCGTTGAGGAGAGGAGTTGATTTAGATCGGTGGGGTCTAACCAGGTCGGGAGCGCGAAGATTCAGTCTTCGTAATTATCAGCGGTTCGGCTCTTATCGCGCTGGGGTCTGCATCCTCGGCATTTCGCACTTGAGCCGTTCCCGTTTCAGATCGGCTGTTCATGCCTAAAGACCGCTCGACGTTAATTGAGATTATTAAAAAAGCTTGTGGTGCCGCTTTTGTGGGGCTGCATCTTCGCAGGTAACTTGGTCCACAAAGTGCTAACACTAAGTGGTGCCCTGGGCGGTTGCGCAAGGACATGACCGCAATCATGAATCATAGCGTTATTCCGTCCGTCCGCCAAGGGCAAACCAGGAGACATCGCTGTGAGTAAAAGGACGAGCCATGAAAGTAAACTGTCGTTATGCCCCGGGGTTCACCTTGGTAGAGGTCATGATCGTGGTGGCAATTATTGGATTACTAATGGCAGTGGGAATCCCGAACCTGGCCCGCGCACGAATGCAATCGCAAAAGAACCTTTGTATTAGCCACTTACGAGAGATTGATAGTATCAAACAGCAGTGGGCGCTGGAACATCGGAAGACAGAACAGTCCGAGCCACCCACCGAAGAAGATTTGAGGCCCTACTTCTGGCGCGAGATTTGGCCGTCCTGCCCGGCTGGGGGCACTTATGAACCGAATGGCGTGGGGGTGGCGCCAACGTGCAGTCTGGGGCCATCCTTGGGTCACGTGCTCGAAGACTAGGCAGACAGCAGCTTGGACGCGGCCCGCTTCGATCACCGGAGCGGCCTCCTCGTTGAAAAACCAGGGGGCGCCTCTTGCCCGGGCGCAAGGCCGCTGCTGCCGAGGCTCTGTCTAGCAGGGGGATTCAAACGCGCACCAAGCCGCTGGGTTTGATTCGTAGCACAGGCAATTGACCTTCATTGCAAAATCAGGTCGCGCAAGAAACCGTCTCGCTGAGGCCCCCAAGGTTCCTCAAAAGGTCGCTGGCATGCGGCAGATCTTGGCCCCGCTGCGGTCCAGAAGGTCGCAAGCCGACACGATGCGATAGTACCCCCTGCATCCTCGGCCCTTGCACGCGGACGTTGCCTTTAAACCCGCTTGGCTCCGGATTGCACTGCTGTTGTGAACCCGACGTTCCTGTCGTGTCGGAAGGCTCAGCCTCTAGTCTTTCGTTGAGATTTCCTGCTCTGAAATTCGATGGGGCCTGCGCCTATCGGCGGTGCGGCGCTCGCTTGACGTTCTGCTGCGACCGGGACCACGCGTTTGTTTCCGGCGTATCTTTGAGCTGGCAAGTGGCATCGTGAGAGTTGGGACATGTTGACGGGCGATAGGCGACACGATCCCAAACAAATGCCGCAAGCCGGGCTTTTGGCACTACGGGTGAGAACAGCGGAAAACATTCGCGTCCGGGGGTTGGTTTCATGAACATTCAGGCGCTCGATGCAACGATACGCTGTGTTTTTGGATCGGGACGGTACTGTGATCGAGGAACGGGGTTACTTGGGGCGGCCGGAACAGGTGCGGCTTTTACCTGGGGCGGCTGAAGGTTTGCAACGTCTGGCGCGAGCTGGATTTGATTTGTTCTTGGTCACGAATCAATCGGGCGTCGGCCGTGGTTATTTTACCATGGAAGATGTGGCCCGTGTACACGACCGGTTGGCGGAGTTATTGGAACCGTTTGGGATACGATTTGCCGGGATTTATGTGGCGCCCGAAGCCCCGGATCAACCGAGTGTGGGGCGAAAACCCTCCCCGTACTACCTGTTTCAGGCTCAACAACAGCACGGCATTGACCTGGCCCAGAGCTACATGATCGGTGATAAGCTCACAGACCTGCAATGTGGCTGGAACGCGGGGGTGAAGGCATCTATTTTGGTGCTGACCGGTTACGGGCCGGAGGCGCAACAATTGTTGCCACAGCCGCCCCCGGGACCGGTGGTAGTGGCTCAAGACTTGGCGGCGGCGGCCGATTGGATTTTAGCAAGTAGGCATTTGACACAGGGTGGCAGCGCGGCCTGATCAAGCTTGGATGAAGCCGCTGAGGTGATGAAAGGTAAAGGCGAGTTGACGTTATGTGCGGCATTGTGGGGTATGTAGGGCGGCGTGAGGCCGCCCCGATCCTTTTGGACGGCCTGAAACGGCTGGAGTATCGCGGTTACGACTCGGCCGGTATCTGCACACTAGACGGGACCGGGTTGCAATTGCGGAAGTGTGTGGGGCGCGTAGACTCCTTAATCACTGTAGTTCGGGCCCAACCTCTGCAGGGGACCCTGGGCATTAGCCACACACGTTGGGCCACTCATGGCCTGCCCAGTGACACAAACGCGCATCCGCACCTGGATCAGTCAGGCCGGCTGGTCATCGTCCACAACGGCATTATTGAGAACTATGCCGATTTGCGGCGCCAATTGGTGGAGGCCGGTCATCATTTTCAGTCTCAGACGGACACGGAGGTCTTGGCGCATCTGATCGGGCGTCATTTGGACGAGCGGGTGCCCCGAGGGCAGCGACCCACGCCGGAGCAATTGGTCCATGCAGTGCAGGAAGCCACCGGGCATGCAGAGGGGACTTACGCCATTGCCGTGTTGCACGCCGATTTGCCGGTTTGCCTGGTCGGCGCCCGTCGCGGGTCGCCCCTGGTTTTGGGGTTGGGAAAGGGCGAGAACTTCCTGGCCAGCGATGTTTCGCCCATTCTGCCTCACACGCGTCGGGTGGTGTATTTGCAAGACGGGGACATCGCCTTGCTATATGCAGACCGGTACCAACTATGGGCGGGCGGGCGGCCGGTTGAGCGGCCTGTGGACACGGTGCAATGGTCGGCCGAGGAGGCGGAGCTGGGTGGCTATCCCCACTACATGCTCAAGGAGATTCATGAGCAACCGGGACGCATTGCCGACGAACTCAAACGCGTGTTGCGCTCGGAACAAGGGTGGGCCGAGTTCGATGCCTTGACGCCGCATCTGGAGGAGTTGATTCGCATCAAGCGACTGGTCCTGGTGGCTTGCGGCACCAGTTGGCATGCTGCATTGGTGGGAGAGTATCTGTTGGAAAACCTGGCCGGCGTTCCTACCGAGGTCGAATGCGCCAGCGAAATGCGGTATCGGAATCGGCCTTTCGAGGAGGGCACGCTGGTCCTGGCAATCTCCCAATCTGGCGAGACGGCCGACACTTTGGCAGCCACGCGATTGGCGCACGAGCAGAAGGTGCGCACGCTGGCCTTGGTGAATGTGATCGGGTCCACGCTCGCACGCGAATGTGATTGGACCCTGTATATGCGGGCTGGGCCTGAAATTGGCGTGGCGTCCACCAAGGCCTTCACCATGCAATTGTTGCAACTGACCCTCCTGGCCCTGACGCTGGGTCGAAAACGCGGACGCATTTCGCTGGCCGAAGGCCGCCGCATGGCCCGCGCTCTTCAAGCCATTCCTGATAAAATGCAACGGATCCTGCGCGATGAGCCTCGGATCATTCGCGTGGCTAAGAAATATTACCGTTTCACTGATTTCCTTTACATGGGCCGACAGTACAATTTTCCCATTGCCCTCGAGGGGGCGCTCAAGCTCAAAGAGATTTCGTACATCCATGCAGAGGGCTATCCATCGGCCGAGATGAAACATGGCCCCATTGCTCTTATTTCGCCGGAGTTCCCGAGCGTGTTTGTGATTCCCAAGGATGCTCTGTACGAGAAGAATCTGAGCAATCTTGAGGAGATTAAAGCCCGAAGCGGTCCCATCATCGCGGTGGCCACAGCTGGCGACTGCGAGATCCGGAAAAAAGTGGACGATGTCCTGTATATCCCGCCTACGCTGGATTGTCTCCAGCCGCTGCTGGCCGTAGTACCCCTGCAATTGTTCGCATACCATGTGGCGCTGTTGCGGGGTTGTGATGTGGATAAACCGCGGAACCTTGCCAAGAGCGTGACAGTCGAATGACAGACTGCACGTGGTGGCGTGCCTGTGGCAAGGCGCTGGCGGGTTAACCTGCCGACGATTCCGGTGTCAGGGGCCACAGACCCATGCGGCGTAGTTCTGCGCGGTAACCCTCCCGATAGGTGGGATATTGCAAGGTCCATCCCAACTCGGTCTTGAGCCGCGTGTTGGAAACGCGTTTGAGACCGGTTCCGCGATTGGCTCTTGGGAGAACACCAGTGCGGTTGGCCGGCGGCCGTCCCAAACGTTCTTCCAACCAAGCAAAAAGACTGGCAGGAGTGGTGGGTTCGTCGTCGGTCACGTTGTATATACGGCCTTTCGGGGACCGTTCGAGGGCAACCATCAAGGCCCCAACGACGTCGTCCCGATGAACCTGGTTGATCCACCGGTGTCGTTCCTGGTCCAACAGGTCGGGCCCCTCGAAAAACCGACGCAGCCAGTAGCCCCGGCCGGCTCCATACATGCCGGAAATACGAAGAATGACCACTGACGCACCGGAGGTGCGGCCAAACTCCAACCATTGTTCCTCAGCAGAGGCCAGCAAACGGGCCTTTTCGTCCGACGCTTGTATAGGTGTTTCTTCCGTTACCCAACATTCCTGCCTGGCGTCGTACACACCGGTGCTGCCCGTGTAAACTACTGTGCGAACCCCCAGTCGAAGTAGTTCTGAGATGGCTTGCCGGACCCCGAGATCATAAATCCTGCGATGAGCTTCGGGCTCCGATGGGCGCGGCGCGGCGCAATATACCGCCCAGTCAATGGGGTGAGAAAAGGAGCTGGCCCAACCGGGTTGAGTGAGGTCGGCTTTTACAGGCTGGATGCCCAAGGCATACAAGGTGTCGTCATGCTCTGAGGATCGGCGCAGCCCCCACACCGGATGACCGCGCTTTGCCAGGGCAGCTCCCAAGGCGGTTCCGAGATAGCCACATCCAAGAATTAATGTCCTCATAGGGCAATGGTAGCATGGACTGCGGTGCCGCCCCGGTCGCGACCTGCCGTGTGCTCCGGATGGATTGGCTCACCCGGGCCGCCTTCCAGTTTCCAGCGACTTTGCCAAAAGCGGCTTCTGTACTCAGTTGCTGCCGGCATGGGGGCAGGCGCATGGTCGCAGGCATTAATCCGGTACGAATTTATAGAACTCCGGCACCGGACTGAAGATGGGCAGGCTCCAGAAACCCATCGGCGCGTCTGCCGGTCGTCTCCATACGGGAATCCAGTCAACGAGATTGGTCGAGAACCATAATGTGCTCGGCACGGGCAGACCCGGCACGACCAGTTCCCAATTCTCTGCGTCGGCCATTTTTTGCACTCGCAGGTGTGCGGGCTGCGGTGGAGAATCGTCCAAGAGGACTGCTTCTAGCTCCAGGTCGAAGGCCATGGCTCCTGCTTGAGCGGCTTGGGCGGCCAATAACCCTTGCTGATACAAGTTTGTGCGCTCTTCCGGCGTTAAAACGCGCGGAAAGTAAAAAAGTTCGTCCACGGCGAAACCGCCCAAGGCATTGCGTCGATGCAAGGCCCGGAGGTTTTCAAAACCGGCTCGGGGCATCGCCGCAGGTGCGCTGTATACAGGGCCCAAGTCCACCTGAATGTGGGCCCGGGCACCATCGAACCATGCGACAATCCATCGCCACTGACCCGAGGCAGTTCCCGGGGTTTGATCCTGAACCTCGTGATCCCCCACACGGAATCGGAATCGATTCAAGCGCGTGCCCGTGTAGTACAGTCGAAATTCCCCGGGCTTTTCGAGGATGGTACTTTCAGGATCATCGCCGGAGCCCCAGCGATAGGCCGCCCAACCTCCGACGGTGAACGGCCCATGCACGCGCAGCAGGGGGTGATCCGCAATGGTCAGCCAACTATTGGCCACGGCGCCGTTAGACACACACAAGCCAAATCGCCCGGGCACAGTCACAATCCCTGAGCCCACTGGTTGCCAGTGAAACGCATGCACAGCGCTTCGCCATGGCGCATTCGGTTCATCGAAACTCCATAGGCCGACCGCTGGCGCACCGGTGACGGTGCGATGCACCTGCACAGCCAGCCAATTCGTTCCCGAAACGATGTCGTCTGGGGTCACAACAAAAGGAACAGTTTCTTCCGCAGATGAGGGGTTCGGAATGGCCCACGGGCCGTAGCTGAGCGGACCAGCTGGTAATCGATGTCGCAACAATTCTTGGCCGTTCCAATAAACCACTGCACCCGCGCTGATCCGCAGCCGGCCGCGCAAGAATACTTCCAAGCCTTCTGGCACAACCACGATCGAGCCGAAATAAGCCGTGCATGGTGGATGCGAACGACCGTGCCCAAGCGGGGTCCGGATTCCATCCCATCCGTATCCAAACGGCGCCCGGCCTGCACGCCAGCCGGAAGCGGAGTCGGGCAAATGTTGCCAGCTTGCGTCCGGTTCCCCCTCGTCCAGGAAAGACCATTCGCTGCCGTAGGGAAGCAAGATCCAGGGCAACGTTTCGGAAATGACGCCCAGGCGCAGGGCCGGACCCGGGACCGCGCCGAAAGCATTGCTGGCGATCAAATGGTACCAACCAGCGTGTTGCTGCGAGACGGGAGAAATCGAAAGAGCGGCCGGGGCAGACAGAGGCTCCGTTATCGGACGACCCTGAAAATACCATTGGGCCGTGACCGGGGGGAGGCCGGCAATTTCAGGGGTCCATTGCCAAATTCCACCCACCCGCACGACGGCGACCGGGGGTTGCACCTCGACGCGGGGTTGATGCCGCACCTGAATCTGGAAACTTTGGGTGGCGCCAAACACCGGAGTGTCGGTGTCAAATACCGCAACCACAGCTTCCAGGATGCCTTCCGGCTGGTGGACCGGACAGCGCCATTCAAACCGGCCGGATTGACTGTCTACCCACGCACCCTCCGGGCCGCTCAGTAGCGCAAATCTCTGTCCGTCGTAAGATGCATGCGGATGGATCACCAGCCGGTTGAAATCCAGCGCCAGCGTTTCTCCGCCCGCTACAACGGGCGCCGGCACTTCGCGGAAACGCGGGTACCGCCGCTGCGGGATCGCCGAGGTGCTGACCAAGCCCCAACCGGCCAAAAAGTCGTTGGCCCCCAGCTCGCTCAAGTAGCGAACGCGCAACTGAGACCGTGCCCGCCATGCCTCGGGTATGGGAGTCGCATACAAGAAATTGGTCCATGGGACGAACGGTTGGTCCACCCACTGGCCGGACTCGGCCTCGAATTGAATCCTGACATCGGGACTGGGGGCAAGGATCAGCCAAATCAGATGGGTGGCCTGACCCTCAAAATCTTCTAACGGCAGGCGCAACTGCAACTCCCGAACATAGGCATACCACTCAATGGCATCGTCTCCTCGAAAAACTTCCACCTCAGGCGGCTGCCCCAGTTTCTTGAGTCGGCGCCATAGCAGGCCGGGCGCGTCCTCAAAAGCCGCAAAAAAGGGTTCAGGGTTCTCCCAGTCTGGCTCTGGCATCCACTCGAATCGATCGAGATTGAAGCTGTAATAGATTACCGCTTGCACACCGTTGCTCAGGCAAAGAACGGCAAAACCCGTGTCGTCAGACCCGCCGTTGGTGTTGAGCGGATTGGACGTTCCGACGACCAAGGAAGCCACGGTGCTGCGACCGATCTGATGCACCCGCAAAGCACGGCCGTGATAATGCCCGCCCATGGTCCACCATCGCACCGGCCGGTCGCCGAATAACTCGCGCAACTCCACACCGGTGCCTCGATACCAGACCGGGTTGTGAAACGGCGGCACGTGATTGACAACCACGATCGGTTGCTCCATCGGCGTTTGTCTCAACTCCTGTTGCAGCCACGCATACTGAGCCGGATTCCGCCCGCCGTAATTTCCGCAATTGATCAGCAAGAAACGGACACCGGCAATGTCCAGGCGCTGACGGATCGGCATGTCCCGGTAGATTTGGCGGTAAGTCGCGGCTTCCTCCTCGAAGGGCAACACATCGTGATTGCCGGGAATCCACACAATGTCTTCAGGAGCCACGTTGGTAAAAGCGCGGATGGCCTCGAGCCAGTACCGCATTTCGTTGGTACCCAGCTCCATGCTCCACGGATAAGGTACCCAGCCGGGTACCGGTGAAAGTGTCGTTGCGGTGTCGCCGGCCACAATGATTTTTCGGGGCGGCGGGTTCATGGCATGGACAGCCCGAATGAGCCGGGCATCCAAATTCGTGGTGATCGGCAGTACGTCCGCCCACAGGTTCATGTGGGGATCGCTGAACAAAACGACCACGGCATTGTCCGGATGCCACGGATCAAATCCGGCCGCCGCGTAGGCCTCGTCCAAGCTTGGAAAGGTTCGCCCTTGGACGAGCTCTGCGCAACCCGCCAAAGCGAGCTGCAACAAAATCCAGACCTTTCGCAACCTGGGACCCGAAGGCCGCATGAAGCTCGACATGATCTTCATGCGGATTCCATCCTTCACCGGACGAACCAAGCCCTTCATCCGGCCCTCAGCAATGCTGCCTCCCGACGGAAGGTTAGACCGGGTGGCGGCTTTGCAAAACTTCCGACGTTGGAGATCGCTGCACGTCACTCTCGCGAACCCATCCTCCCTTCTCAAGGCCGATGTGCAGTACAGTGGCCGCAACCCAACACAGTCGTCAATGTTTTCTCGTCAATTGTAGGCTGGAAAAGAGTTTTCAGTCCCCTTGCAAGGCTTGATCGAAACAGCAAACCATGGGTCATGGTTGGGATCTTGGACGCGCACTACCAACCGGATGGGGTACCCCCATACTTGTCCGACCCCGGCATTTACGCTCGATGTCATGAAAAAGCATCGAGTCACACTTGGATCCTTGCGAAGCAAGCCCCGATTGGTTGCGCAGTGGGGACAGGCTCACTTGGTCCATTGGCCGGATGGTTACGTCCGCCTCCACGGTGGCACGGCATCCGATCGTCAGATGGCCCTCGAATGGATTTCTTTGTTCATGCCCGAGGCACTCCCGGTAAGGGATCCCTCACCGTTACCTCCGACCCGCCCCGATGGTTTCAGGGGACTCGGCGGGGTGCACTCTCTGCAACTGCTGCGGATCGACAGCTAATGCACCCACGTGCTGAGAAGAAAAGGCTTTCAGCTCGCGTGACCTGGGTTTGCCCAAGTGGATTCGGGAGGAAAAGCCCGACCGAATCGCGCCACTTCGATGAACTCTGGCAACTCAGCCGGTCGCACCCGTGCTTTCAGTTGGGAAAGAACACTCGGGTTGGGTTTTCAGGCCATCGAGTGGCCTTTGCATCTTAGCGGGCTCCGGTCCGAAACCGTCCTGGCCCGGCACATCACATTCGGACGAATCGAACGACCCGGGTTGATCGGGGACATTGCCGGAGCTTGGTCAAGGCTCGGCCCGCTCCGTGACAGGCACACCTATGACGCGTTCCCACCGGGCCTGCGCCACCGCACAATCACGCATGGCCTGAGCATGGATGGATCGGGCTTCAGTAAGGGCCGTTTGGGCACCCAGCACGTCCAACTGGGTGCCTGTACCGACAGATGCGCGCGATTGGGCCAGGCGCAGAGCTTCTTCTGCTTCCTCCTGGACCTTTCGCGTGGAAGCCAGGAGCTCGTGGGCCTCCACCAGGCGCGAATGCGCTGTGCGCACCTCCAGCTCAATGCGGCGGTGCATGTCATCCAATTCGACTTGCGCACGTGTCCGTCCCGCAGACGCCTCGATCAAGCGCCCCCTTGTGGCACCTCCATCGAAAAAGTTCCACCGAAATTGGCCCCCCCCAAGCCAACCTCCAATCCCCTGATCCCAATCGTCTCGGAACATCGGGCTATGTACGTCGTATCCGGCAAACATCTCCACGGTAGGCTTGAATGCCGCCCTCGCTTGGCGGACAGCCTCGGCTTGCAGAGCTACACGGTGTCGCAACAGGGCCAACTCAGGGCGTTGTTTTAAAGCCTGGTGCAAACCTGCTGCCAGATCCGGTAACCCGGAGGGCAACTCCGGGGGGTCAGCCAGTTCAAGGGCCAAATCCTCTCCAGACGCGGCCGGTGCGCCGAACCCTACGAGGTGGGCCAACTGATGCCGCGCAATGCGCAGCATGTTCCGCGCACGGATCAACCGGGGCCGGGCATTGGCCAGCTCCACTTGTGCCCGTAACACATTGAACCGTGGCACAGTGCCCGCCTCGAACCGTTGCTGCGTCTGCCGCAGTTCCTCTTCCAATAAAGCGACGGACGCTTCATGCACCCGGACCATCTCCGCGGCCAGCCAAACGTCGGCATATGCTGTGCGGACCGCACTAACAGTTTCGGCTACTGTCGTCTCGTAGGCCGATCGAGCCTGCTGTTCGGTTAAACGGGCCGATCGCAAAGCCGAGCTCAATCGCCCGCCCTGGTAGATGGTTTGGACAATTCGAATGCCTGCCGACCAATGGTCATTGGGTATCTGAATGGGGAGACCTACCACGGGAAACTGTTCCACCCCGTCGGATTCACGAACCGTGTACCCAGCGTTCCCCTCGACGCGTGGCATGACAATCGCCCGCGTCTGAATGGCCACGCCGGTGGCTGCCTCCAAATCCTGCCGCGCCTTGCGCACTTCCGCATTGTATTCCAGAGCCAGATTCAGGGCTTCGGCCAGCTTCAAAGGTCCGCTCGGCCATGGAGCTCCCGCGTCCTTCGCCCCGACCTGCATCACGCCGAACACGAGCCACCCAGCCAACCACCATGCCGTGCTCGGGCAAGCGGGCCGCGACTGCCTCAAGTTACCGCAAACTATCATGCCATGTGCCATACCGTATCGATCATCAGCAGCCTCTGCCAGGGCGACAAGGAACATTGAGCTGGAATTGGCTCATTCGTTACACACCCTTCACAGAAACCCATCCGACCGGCCATCGTCTCAATCGCTGCATTCCGCTTCACGCCAAGGTCGGTGCTCCCGCAGGCAGAGCGGAGCGCCTTGCCAAAGCTCGGTACGAGCCCTTAGCCTCGAAGAGATGGAGGCTCAAAAGCACGATACATGCAGTTCTCAGCGGATAGGACTCAGTGAAAGACCGTGCTTGAGCCGAAACAGAACGGTAGGGGCGTCACCCATGGTCACCATCTGCGCTTGTCAATGAGACGGCCCCACATCACCTTAGACGCGTACTCGGGGCACCCATCATTGGCAGCTTGATCTCAAAAAAGGATGAAATTTTGCCAACCCGGGCCAAGCCAATCCCGTCGGATCTCGCATTCTGCGAGGTGACGTGATGCCGTGGGCAGCCTGCTGGAGGCATACCGCGGGCAAACGGCACGGGTTGGGAAGCCGGGACGCCGGTCCGTTGAGTGCGTCGAACCGGATCTCGCAGGACACAGTTTTATGTTGGAATCGCTGCTTTCTCCAAACACAGTGGCGGTCATCGGGGCCTCACGGAGCCCGGGCAAGGTCGGCCATGCCGTCGTGGCTAACCTGTTAGCCGGTGGATTTCAGGGCACGCTCGTTCCCATCAACCCGCAGGCCAGTGACGTGTTGGGTTTAAAGTGTTACCCGAACCTGGAAGCTTACGGCAGACCGGTGGATCTGGCTGTGATCGTTGTGCCGCCCGCAGCCGTAAAAGACGCGCTGGAAAGCGCCATCCGGGTGGGGGTGAAGGCTGTGGTGGTGATTACAGCCGGTTTTAAAGAGGTCGGTCCGGAGGGAGCCGCGCTGGAGGCAGAACTGGTGCGGATTTGTAAAGCGGCCGGAGTCCGGATGATGGGCCCTAACTGCCTCGGGGTGATGAACATCCATCATCGCATGAACGCCACATTTGCCGCCACCTTGCCGCCGCCGGGGCCGATCTCTGTCATTTCCCAGTCGGGGGCCCTGTGCGTGGCTATCTTGGACTGGGCTGTTAAAGAAAAGCTTGGCCTCAGCAAGGTGCTCAGTATCGGCAACAAGGCGGATCTAAATGAAGCCGACTTTTTAGAGGCCCTTGCCCAGGACAGAGAAACGCGCGTCGTGGTCAGTTACTTGGAGAATATCACCGACGGCAACAAGTTCCTGCAAGTTGCAGAAGCCGCTGCTTCGGTCAAACCTGTGATCGTTCTCAAGGTCGGGATCACGCAGGCAGGTGCCCGCGCGGCCTCGTCTCATACCGGCAGCTTGGCCGGAGCTGACATGGCTTATGGCGCGGCCTTCAAGCGTGCCGGCGTAATCCGGGCCGAGCATTTCGAAGAATTGTTTGACTACGCCCGGGCCTTTGCCGCGCAACCGTTGCCTCGTGGCAATCGTGTGGTCGTGATTACAAACGCCGGTGGCCCTGGCATCATGGCTGCCGACGCGGCTGAGAGCTGCGGCTTGCGCATGGTACCGCCCTCGGAAGCCATCCGACGGCGTCTCCGCGAAGCCCTCCCTGCAGCGGCTTCAGTGGGTAACCCGGTGGATGTCATCGGCGACGCTGATCCGGATCGGTACATGCGGGCGTTTGAGCTGATCCAAGATGACGAAACCATTGACGCCGTCATCGTGCTGGTGACGCCGCAAAACATGACGCGTCCTACAGAGCTGGCGCGTCGCCTCATTGAAACGCACCGGGGAACAAAACCAGTGTTGGCAGCTTTCATGGGAGGGCAGGAGGTGGCCGCAGCCCAGGAACTGCTCGTGGCTGCGGGCATTCCCAATTATCCGTCGCCCGAACGGGCCGTTGCGGCGCTCAAGGCGATGTGCGATTACGCAGCCTGGCGTAACCGACCACCCAGAGTCGTGGCTCGGATCGCCGTGAATCGTCGACGCGTGAACCGGGTCCTGCAGTGGCATGTCCGCACGGGTTCCTTCCAAGTGGGCGAAGTGGAAGCCAAGGAGATCCTTCGGTCTTACGATTTTAATGTGTTACCCGGGCAACTGGCCCGTTCCGCTGACGAAGCTGTGGAAGTGGCTGAGCGCATCGGTTATCCAGTGGTCCTTAAGATTTCATCGCCCGATATCATTCACAAATCCGACTTTGGAGGTGTGCGCATCAACCTCGCCACGGCCGAGCAGGTACGCGACGCCTTCGATTTGATGATGGTGCGCATCCAGCGTCTGGCCCCACGGGCGCGCGTCCGTGGCGCCTACGTCGAAAAAATGGGTCAACGCGGGCGGGAGGTGATCCTCGGGATGACACGCGACCCGAACTTTGGTCCCCTTCTCATGTTCGGTTTGGGCGGGATTTTCGTGGAGGTCATGAAAGATGTGACCTTTTACTTGGCTCCGATTACCCACGACGAAGCAATGCAGATGCTCAAAAGCACTCGGTCCTACGCTTTATTGCAGGGTGCTCGTGGGCAGGAACCGGTGGATTTGGACGCCATCGCCAGCGCTTTGCAGCGTATCAGTCAACTGGCCACGGATTATCCCCAGATTCAAGAACTGGATATCAACCCCTTCGTCGTAGGCCCGGTCGGGATGCGCCCATACGTGGCAGACGCCCGGATGACCCTGGCCAGCAGCGAACCCATGCGCCATGAGCAAGTCTCCCATTAAATTTGATCGAAATTGGCAGGAAAAATACGCCGCGCAGATCCAGACAGCGGAAGAAGCCGTGCGCCGACTACGCCCCGGTCAGCGCATTTTCGTCGGCACTGGCTGTGCGGAGCCATTGACCTTGGTTCGAGCCCTAACCCAGCGAGCGGCGGAATTGCCAGATACTGAGATCGTCCATCTGCTGACTTTTGGCGACGCACCTTATGCGCATCGTGAGCTAACCCGTTATTTCCGCGTCAACTCCTTCTTTATCGCTGAAAACGTTCGGGATATCATTCAAGAGGGCTTGGGCGATTACACGCCCATCCACTTGTCTGACATCCCCCGGTTGTTCCACTCCGGCCAGCTGCCTCTGGATGCAGCGCTGATTCAGGTCACGCCTCCCGATGAAAACGGGATGTGCAGTTTAGGCATCTCGGTAGACATCGTCAAAAGCGCCATTGAAAATGCGTCGTTAGTGATTGCTCAAGTCAATCCCAACATGCCCTGGACCCACGGCGACTCGTTGGTCGATGTGCTCAAACTGGACGTGCTCGTCCCATGTGAAGACCCGTTACTGGAGGTGCCGCCGGCGGAAATTACGGATGTCACCCGACAGATAGCTGAATATGTTGCGGCTCTCATCGACGACGGCGCCACGCTTGAGCTGGGCATCGGTCGCATTCCACACGCTCTTCTGGCGTTTTTGACCCATAAGCGCGACCTGGGCATCCACACCGAGATGATCACTGACGACATCATCCCGCTGCTGGAAGCCGGCGTTATTAACGGCAAACGCAAAACGCTTGACCGCGGCAAGGTCGTGACCAGCTTCTGCCTCGGCACGCGCAAGCTGTATGATTACATCGATCGCAACCCGGTCTTCTCTTTCCAACCCACCGAATATGTTAATGACCCTTTCATCATCAGCCAGCAGCACAAAATGGTGGCTGTGAACGTGGCGTTGGAAGTGGACCTGACCGGCCAGGTCTGTGCTGACTCGCTCGGTTCAAAGTTCTTCAGCGGCGTGGGGGGACAGGTGGACTTCAACCGCGGCGCGGCCAAGGCCCCGGGCGGCAAAGCCATCATCGCGTTACCGTCCACCGCACAAAACGGCACCGTCTCCCGCATCGTCGCGCGGTTGAGTCCCGGCGCCGGCGTGGTGACCACTCGGGCTGGTGTCAATTATGTGGTGACAGAGTACGGCGTGGCCTATCTACACGGAAAAAGTGTTTCCGAACGCGCCCTAGCCCTCATCAGCATTGCTCATCCTAAGTTCCGTGCCCAACTCCTGCGCGAAGCCATCGAGGCCAAGTACCTCTCAGCAGAAATGGCCGATAAGGAGGGCAAGATCCTCGTGGGGCCCAAAGAGCTTCGAACCACGCTCCTGTTGAACGACGGCACGCTCATCAACTTCCGGCCCATCCACCCCACGGACGTGCCCCGCATGCGTGAACACTTCTACAGCCTGTCCCAACAGTCCATCTATTTCCGTTTCATGCAAGCGGTCAAAGACGGCGTCATTCCGCGCCGGCAGATCGAGGACTTTGTCTACATCGATCACCGCAACGACGTTTGTATCGTTGGTGTTTTGCCCGATCCGGCTGGCGAACAAATCATCGCCATCGGCAGTTACTATCTCAATCCTAGGACCAATCGGGCCGAGGTCGCATTCACGGTCCATGACGATTGGCAACGCCGCGGCATTGGCACATTTCTCCTGAAACATCTCATGCGGATTGCCCGCCGGAATGGCATCAGCGGATTTACGGCTGAAGTGCTTGTCGAGAACAAAGCCATGCAGGCTGTCTTCAACAAGGCCGATTGCAAAGTTAGCAGCCGTCTGGTTGGCAACGTCTATCACTACGAACTGGAGTTCACTTGAACCGTGTCCGGTCGGTGCCACCTGACTGCCCGACCTGTCGCGCGGCGGTGCTGCCCATGAGCGTGCCCGACCAGGTCTTGGTTTATGCGCCGGAAACGGAGGTCCTCCGCTATCCACCGGACTGCCCCTTTAAGACAGAGCGCGCCACGGCGACCCGACGTCAGTTACTTCAGGCAGGCCTGCTCGGTTCTGGCCCATTGCAGGAGGTGCGACCACAACCCGCCACCCGGGCGGAACTCGAACGCCTGCACGCGCCGCGCTATTTGGACCTGCTTCAGGCTGCAGCGGCAGGGGAATTAACTGCAGAGAGCCTTCACGTCGGTTTGGGTGGGCCGGATACTCCTGTTTTCCCGCACATGTGGGAGTATGCCCGTTGGGCTTGTGGAGCTGCGCTCACCGCGGCCGACCTCCTTTTGCAAGGCCAGGCCCGCATCGCCTTCAACTTGCATGGAGGATTTCATCATGCCCACGCAGCGCGCGCCGGTGGTTTCTGTTACCTCAACGATGTAGCGTTAGCTTGCGAGCGACTCGTTGCTGCAGGACGCCGGGTGATGTATCTGGACCTCGATGCCCATCACGGCGACGGTGTTCAGGCTTTCTTCTATGATCGCAACGATGTCCTCACCGTATCTTTGCATGAGTCCGGAAAAACACTGTACCCTGGCACGGGCTTTGAGGACGAACTGGGCGAAGGCCCGGGCTATGGATACAATGTCAATGTGCCGCTCCCGGCTGGCACCTATGATGCGGCATTCCTAAAAGCCTATTTCACGATCGTTGCGCCCTTGTTGCGAGCGTATCGACCGGACGTGCTCGTTGTGGAATTGGGAATGGACATTCTCGCGGGAGACCCGTTGACGCACCTCCTCATGACCAACAATGTGGTGGTTGAGGTGGCACGCCATCTCCGACAGACCGGCTTGCCGTTGTTGGTCAGCGGCGGGGGCGGTTACCAGTTTGAACCAACCGTCCGTGGCTGGGCATTGGCTTGGCGCACCTTGGCTGGACAGGACTGCGAGGATGCCTGGAGCCTCGGTTTGGGCGGCACCATGATGAGCACGCTGGATTGGGCCGGTGGCTGGCGTGACCCGGAGCGACCCGTGCCTGCCGACCTGTGCGCGCAAGTCGAACCCGAACTGAACCGAACCCTACAACGCCTTCAGCAAACCGTTCCTTTGTTGCAACGTGCTTGAAGAGCGTATGCGGGTACAACTGCCCGTCGCGCGCGCGCCCCTCGGGTGTGGCTTCGCCTGCGCTTTCACAAACCCAGCCAGATGCTGTGCATTCTCGCAATCGAAGTTGTGGAGTTGGTCACGGGAGAATCGTCCTTAACCCTGTCCGGTCTGGATTGACACTGGCCTTTGTCTCATGCTTTCTTTCTCAGCGAACTGCACGGAAACCTAAACGTGGCTTATGAGCAACCAGAGTAACCCATCCTCGACCGTCTCGCTTCTGCAAGAACATCGAACCTTTCCCCCATCGCCCGAGTTCGTGCGGCAAGCGTACATCAATGCCGAACAGTATCGGCAAATGTATGAACGTTCTATTCGGGATCCGGACGCGTTCTGGCTGGAGCAATGTGAAGCGTTGGAATGGTACAAGAAACCCAGCGTGGGCCGCAAATACGTGTGGAATACTAAGGCACGCCAGATTCGACACACTTGGTTTGAGGATGGAGAGTTGAATGTCTCGGTCAATTGTCTCGATCGACACGTTCGTAATGGCCGGGCCAACAAGGTTGCGCTTATTTGGCAGGGTGAGCCCGAGCAGGACGTCGCCAAACTGACCTATCAGGAGCTGTTGGAACAGGTTTGCAAGTTTGCCAACGTGCTCAAAAGCATGGGCGTGCGCAAAGGCGACCGGGTAAGTATTTACCTGCCAATGATTCCGGAATTGCCGATTGCCATGCTGGCTTGCGCACGCATCGGGGCGATTCACTCGGTGGTGTTCGGCGGATTTAGCGCCGAGGCGCTGGCCGGTCGCATCAACGATTCGACCTGCAAGATCCTCATTACAGCGGACCAGGGATTGCGCGGCGGTAAGCAAATCCCGCTCAAAACCATCGCCGATGAAGCGCTGCGTCAATGTTCTAGCATCGAAAAGGTCGTTGTGGTCCGACGTACCGGCGCGAACATTGCTTGGGTGGATGGCCGGGACCTCTGGTGGCACGAATTGATGGCCAAGGCTGCGCCTCAGTGCGATCCGGAACGAATGAAGGCCGAGGATTACCTCTTCATGCTGTACACGTCAGGATCTACCGGCAAGCCCAAGGGGGTGGTGCACTCGACGGCTGGTTACCTCCTGCATGTCACTCTGACTACCAAGTATGTTTTTGACATCAAAGAGGATGACCGCTTCTGGTGCACGGCCGATATCGGGTGGGTGACCGGCCACAGTTACATTGTGTACGGACCGCTGTCGAATGGTTTTACGAGCCTGATGTTTGAAGGGGTGCCCACTTATCCGGATCCGGGACGGTTCTGGCAGATCGTGGAGAAATTCCGCGTCACTCAGTTTTATACCGCACCCACCGCGATCCGCTCGCTCATTCGGTTGGGCGAAGAATGGCCCAACAAATACGATTTGAGCTCCTTGAAGGTGCTCGGTTCGGTGGGCGAACCCATCAATCCGGAGGCATGGATGTGGTATCATCGTGTCATTGGCAAGGGGCGCTGTCCCATCGTGGATACGTGGTGGCAGACGGAGACAGGAGGCCACCTGATCACACCATTGCCGGGGGCTCATGTCCTTAAACCTGGCAGCGCGAGCCGACCGTTCTTCGGGGTAGAACCCGTGGTTTTGCGCGATGATGGCACCGAATGCGCGCCCAATGAGGGAGGGAAATTGTGCATTAAGAGGCCGTGGCCGGGAATGGCCCGCACCACTTGGGGCGATCATGACCGGTTTATCGACACATATTTCACGATGTATCCGGACATCTATTTTACCGGCGATGGGGCCCGTGTGGATGAAGACGGTGATTACTGGTTGCTGGGGCGCATTGACGATGTGGTGAACGTCTCTGGTCACCGCATCGGAACTGCGGAGGTGGAAAGCGCCCTCGTCAGCCATCCGAAAGTGGCCGAGGCAGCCGTGGCTCCAATGCCGCATGAAATCAAGGGCCAGGCCTTGTATGCCTTCGTCACCCTGAAAGAAGGGGTTGAACCCTCGGAGGAGCTCCGTAAAGAGCTTATTGCTCATGTTCGGAAGGAGATCGGGCCGATTGCAACGCCGGACAAATTGCAATTTGCGCCCGCCTTGCCCAAGACCCGGTCCGGCAAGATTATGCGCCGGATTTTGCGCAAGATCGCGGAGGGACAACCGGACCAGATCGGTGATACCACCACGTTGGCAGATCCCTCGGTAGTAGAGACCTTAGTCAAGGGCCGGCTTTGAGTCCTTCATCATCCGGAAGGCACCTGTCACAGGCCCCGTCCGCTGTTTGCGAGTCGGGGCTTTTTCTTTCCCTGTCCATCGTGAAACCCACAATCCGGGCGACCTGCTGCACGGTCCGCCTCCAATCGCCTGGACCAGACCGAGTGTGCCAGGCGCAAGGTAAGTCCTGATTGTCGGGCGACATAGCCTCGGAAAGCGGCCGGCCCTGTCTCCATGCGGATTTACGCGTGGTACATGCCGCCGTGCGGGGCCTGCTCCGCCATGCGTAGGGCCAGCATCGTTGGCCGAAAAACAAGGTGTCGGAGTGGTCCATGGAATCCTGAGTTAGAGCCGGCATGGTTTTCGGGCAATAAGTGTCAGGTCAATCGGCGGTGGGTTTTTCCCAAGAAAAGTAAGGCCATCGCAAAAGCGAAGACTTATTCAACAGTTGCGTGAAGAAGCCTCAAGGCGGAACGCTCAGGATCGGGCCGGTCCAAGCCGCTGCATACTTGGGGCCTCGTCCCGCCCTGGTGGGGGTTTCTCGCAGATGGTTGCTTCTGGGGAGGGGGCGGACGGGTACTGTCCAAGGTCGGTTTCCAGAAACGGAATCATGGAAAAACCCGTGACTTACATTCCTGGATCATCGGCTCGCGGTTGGTTGGTGGCCTCGGCAGGCACCGGTATCAACTTGGCGCTGGGGGTTTTGTATACATGGAGTTTATTCAAAGGGGCCATTGAACAGCAGTTTGGCTGGAACGGTGACCAACTGAATGATCCGTATGCGCTTTGCTGTTTGGTGTTTGCTTTTACCATGATCCTCGCCGGGCGATGCCAAGATCTTTGGGGACCGCGCTTGACGGCGACGTTAGGCGGATTGTTGGTGGGGATAGGCCTGGTCCTGATATCCACCACCCGAAGTTACCTTCTGTGGTTAGTTGGATTCGGTATCTTGGTCGGCGCGGGCATTGGCTTTGGATACGCATCCGCCACTCCGCCGGCTTTGAAATGGTTTCCCGCCCAACGTACCGGACTGATCGCAGGTTTGGTGGTTTCGGGATTTGGCCTCGCTCCGGTGTATCTGGCTCCACTGTCGCAGTGGTTATTGAATCGGTTTGGCGTGCAGCAGTCCATGTTGATGTTGGGACTGGGCTTTGTGGGAATGGTCTGCTGTCTGGCCCAACTTTTGGTGAATCCTCCTGCCAGTTCGGCTAGCCTCGCCTCAGCATCGGTGTCGCGCGAGGCTGCACGTGTGAATGTGGCGGATGGAAATACACCGCCGCGGGAGATGCTCCGGCAGGTCCGGTTCTGGTGGTTGTGGCTCATTTACTGCATCGGGGCCGGTGCCGGTCTCATGGTGATCGGCAGTATCAGCGGCATGGCCAAAAAAAGCATGGGCGATTGGGCATTCCTCGCGGTCGCCGTTTTGGCGGTCGGAAATGCAGGCGGCCGGATTCTGGCGGGGGGGGTATCGGATCGGATCGGGCGGCGTCAGACATTGACTTTGGTCTTGGGACTGCAGGCGTTGCTCATGTTTGTCGCCATTCCCGTTACGGGCTGGCCGGGCGTGCCAGGTGTGTGGGTTGTGGTGGTGGCGGCATTGATGGGTGCGAATTACGGGGCGAACCTGGCATTGTTTCCCTCCTTTTGTAAAGACCTGTGGGGTTTAAGGCATTTCGGGACGAATTATGGCCTCTTGTTCACGGCGTGGGGTGTCGGAGGACTTCTACTGCCGCGATTGCAACAGACGCTTACGTCCTATAGCGGCGGTAGTTACACCTCTGCCTTTGTCACGGCCGGCGCGTTACTCATAGGGGCTGCGTTGCTGACCCTGCGCTGGCCCAGCACGGCCAATCCTGAGCCTCGGTAAACATCGTCGAGATTTACTTTGCCGCGTTTGGAGAAATCCTCATGGTGAATCTTCTGGGACCGAAGACGTTTTTGGTGACTCGCTGTTCGCACCAACTTCTCGGCCGAGCGAACTGGAGCCATTGCCGGGTTGGAGGGGTAGGCCGTCGGACTGTGCTGGGTTGGGTGTTGCTTGGACCCTGGCTGTGCGCATGTGCCGGGTGGCCGATTGCAACCAATCTGACCTTGCAAGCGAGCCTCACCCTTCAAGAGATTTACGATGACAATGTTTACATTTTGGACACACCGCCAGAACCCGGCTTCGTTGGCCCGGTTGGCTTACCCGTAAGCAAGCCTAAACACGATTCGTGGGTTACCACCATTACACCCGGTCTTACAGTGAATTGGAAGCCGGCCGCAGCTTTCGAACTGGCCGCGGCGTACGCACCAGAATTGACCTGGTACCATAATGCGCCCTCAGAGAATCATCGGGTACATCGGGCTACCTTGAACCTTGGGGGGCGCTCACCCGATTGGATCTGGGAATGGCGCCACCAATGGTTGGGGATTGATGGCGATCATTGGGGACCTGTGACGTTGCGGCCGGGAGATTGTCGGGCCGTGGGCGGTATTCCTTTGCGGGACCGCCGCGATGCGGTGGTATATCGGAGCACGTGGCGAACGACGTTTCCGGTCCATCGCAGTTTCTTACGGCCGGTGGCCTCGGTTTATATTCATGATTTTCGAACCGAACAGTTACCGAATCCTCAGCCCACCCGCTATATTTACGATAACTTTATTGATCGTTGGGAGGTCGCCAGTGGACTTGACCTCGGTCTGCCAGTGCATGAGGGGGGTCACTTCCTTTTGGGTTACCGCTACGGACACCAGCACCAAGGACGTCTCCGCAGCCGGCCGAGCCCTTACTCCAGCGATTTTCACCGATTTCTAATTGGTTACGAGGGCATGCCGAGTAGTTGGCTCCGAGTCGCAGTGTTGGCTGGACCTGATTTGCGCGACTGGGATGAACCGCCGGCGGCATTTCGCCAAACCGAAATTTTGTATTGGGTAGATGCGACCTTATCCGTTCAGCCTTCCGCCCGGGATACCGTGACTTTGCGCGCGACGCGATTCCAACAACCTGCGTTCACCAGTCAGAGCGTGTATGAAGACGTCTTGTACCAAGCCAGTTGGCAGCACCAGTTCAACTCCAGATTTGCGGTGACATTTGGGATGACCCTGTACATTGGCGATTGGCAGGCGCCAGTGGCACGTGAAGACTGGATTCTTGCTCCGGCCCTGCAAGCCCGGTATCGCTTGCATCCACATTGGGAGTTGGAAGGGCAATACACGCACGACACAGCAGTCAACCGGGCCCCCACTCAGCGGGCGCCATATGCAGAGGGCCGCGAGTACAATCGCAACCGCATGGGAGTTGCCGTGCGATACACGTTTTGAAAGGCTGTCTCCGATGGTGTCTCTGGATGAGGACTGTCAATCTTTCAAGGAGTTTTGGAGCGGATTAAACTCGGCTCGCCCTGCGATTGACCCACTGAGCCCGTGTGTGTTACGCTTGCCTCCATCAGGGCTGGTTATGGCTTCGTTGTTGAGTCAGCCTGTGTTGGTGTTGAACCGGCTGTGGCAGGCGGTCAACGTCTGTTCGGCGCGGCGTGCCCTCATCTTGCTTTTTCAGGGGCACGCTCAAGCTGTCCTTTGTCGGCCGGATGGTTCATACCAAACGTTTAATTTCCGCGAGTGGAGTGATTTTTCCCAGGCTGAGCCGGACGCCGAAAGTATCAGTACGGTGAGTTTCCGCATTCGTATCCCTAAGATCATTCTGGTGCTGTTTTTCGACCGGGTTCCGAAAAAAGAAGTCACCTTCACGCGGCACAACATCTTCGAACGGGATCAAAACACCTGTCAGTATTGCGGCCGCGTTTTTGATCGTAAAGATTTGAACCTTGATCACGTGATCCCAAAGGATCGAGGTGGCCCGACCACGTGGGAGAACATCGTTTGTTCGTGCATCGAGTGCAACACACGGAAGGGGAACCGCACTCCACAAGAAGCCGGGATGCGATTGATCCGCAAACCCAGGAAGCCGCGCTGGCGTCCCTTCCTACACATTACGTTAGGTTTCCAGCACCACGAAAGCTGGAAACACTTCATTGATCTGGCCTACTGGAATGTGGAGCTGGGCCAGGAACCGTGAGCAGCGCGCGTTTTGGGGGTGCCCTGCTGCCCCTTGACTTCTTTCGATGCTGCCTGCCGGTCCAAAGTGAATCCTTGACCGAATCCTCTCTCGTTTGTGATCACCTCGAGACGCTAGGAGCGCTTGGGGTTTCGAGCAGCTTCAATCATTTCCCAAAACTTCGGATTCTCCTGGAGGGCTTCGTCCTCCGCCACCTTAAGACCGGATCGGAACAAAAAGTCCTTTAAAGTGTGACGATTGAGGATGCGATGCACCAACACACCTAGTTCGTGCCGTTCGAAATAGATCCGATAATCGCCGAGCCGGTATCGGTGCAGCGTTCGTCCTCCCCGCTCCAATTTTCCGAACGCGTCTAGCTCCGTGCCGATGACCTGCCGAGGAAGCCCGCGGAATTCACCCAGGATCTGAAGCTGCAAATCTTTGGGCATGCGCGACAAGTCCGCGGCCGCGGCAGGGGTAAATATAATCTGAAAGGGAACCATGTGTAGAATGGTCAATGGCGGCGCGTACGGGAATCGAACCCGTCTTTCGGCCTTGAGAGGGCCGCGTCCTGAACCGATAGACGAACGCGCCAATCCGATACGACGACATTACCCTACCTGTTCAGCTATGGAAATGTCAATGGCTCAAACCGGATTCGCTTGCCTGCGGTTTCAGCGTTGTTGGACCGAAGTAACGTGCCAGTCCTGCAACCAGCAAGGTAGGCTATGAACCCTTGGATGGGCGTGTAAAGAAGGGCTTCCAGGAATTTAAAAGATTCTTGGAGGCAGAAGGATCGCGCCTGACTCGGATGGTTGCTTGGTTGTGCCGGATCTTTTTACCTGTGTGCCATGCCACGGGTGTAACTCTGAAATCGGCGGGTGAATAAACCCTCCATCGCAGTTTGTTGGCATTTGACAGTTGGCAGACCGGACTTTAGGTTTTCCGGCGTTTGTATGGCTGAAAACATTCCCAACCTGCCGGGTGGGGCTGTGCCTCCGAAAAAGGAGACGGGCAAGGTTCAGCCCAAGAAAGAGACTGTTCGGATCAGCCTGCCGCCCAAACCCACGGCGGCGCCCACGATCAAGTTACCCACGCTCCCGCCCGCAGGGCCAGCTGCAGGCGCGCCCCGAACCGTGGCCCCCCCTGCGGCGGCTACGGCTGCGCCCGTGGCAGCTCCTGCGCCGTCGGCAACAGCACCCCCGACAGCCTCTGCGCCAGTCTCCGCTGGTGCCCGACCCGCTCCGGCAGCGACGCCCGCGGCATCCGCTGCTCCTACTGCACGCCCGGCCACCAGCCAGGTCGTGGCCAAAACGCCCGTCGGGGTGTCCGTCTCAGGATTGGAACAGGGTCTGGCCATCGGCGCGATTGTGGCTTGTGTATTAGCGTTGCTATCCGTGATTTACTTGGGATTCTTGTTGCCAGTGGACTAAGCCAGAAGAGAGTTTTTCGAAGCCTTTTCACGAGGGGAATCCAAAAGTAGGATTTTCGTCTATGGCATCACCGCTGATTCTTACGCTGACCGAACAAAATTTTGAAACCGAGGTCCTGAAATCCAGCACGCCCGTACTGGTGGATTTTTGGGCTACCTGGTGCGGACCTTGTAAAATGATCGCTCCGCTGTTGGACGAATTAGCAGATGCCTATCAAGGTCGTGCCAAGATCGGCAAGGTGGATGTGGATCAGGAAAGCGCCCTGGCGGCTCGCTACGGTATTCAAGCGATCCCCACGTTGTTGATGTTTAAAGACGGCCAGGTCGTGGGCCAGATGGTGGGGGCCAAGGGTAAACGGGAATTACAGGCGCTCATCGATCGCGCCCTCGCATGAAACTAGTCCCGGGCGGCTTTCCCTGGCTAGGCTGCATACAGTCAGGGAAATCATCGGTTCCACAGTTCCGGGGAAAGTGGCACGAGCTGGAAGGATTGCATGCCTTTCCCTGGCCGTTTTCGTAGGCTTGGCTGGTCCGGGCCGCACCCTTCCTCGGGCACGATCTAGCCAGAGAAAAGCTTTTTTTGGTCAGCCTCCCTTGAGCCTTTCCGCGAGGTCTTTTCAACTGACTCCGATGTGCTCGATTTCGAGAGGGTCATGGCTTCCCTTACTTGGATGGGAGTTAGATGAGGCGGCCTTGGAATTGCGGTTAGCAGATGTTGCTGGGGCCACGTGTCTTGCCCCGCGGCCATCCAAAGGCCATGCGCTCAATCAAGCCGACACCACAGCGTCTTGAGGTAAGCGGGCTCCTGCGCATGCACCGGGAAATCAGGTGGCTGAGGAACATAGTGGTCACGCGCGCATTGACGCCCGGCGACCCGCACCGCTCGGAGGATGGTATCGACGAAGTCAGATGCCGGCCAGTCGGCTGCGTTCGAAGACACAAACAGAACGCCGTGCGATCTGAGAATGCGTGCCGCAACCGTGACCAGAGCCGGCAGATCTTTTTTGACCTGAAAGACACCTCCTTCCTTCGAGCGCGAAAACGTGGGCGGGTCCAGCAAGATGCAGTGAAAATGTTGGGCTCGCCTTTCCCACCGCTGCAACCAGTCACGTACATCGCCCCGAACGAAAAGGTGCATGCTTGGATCTATGCCGTTGTGTTGGAAATTGCGTCGTCCCCATTCCAGATACCGACGGGACAAATCCAGACTGGTGACCCGAGCCCCCGCCTGTGCAGCTGCCACCGAGAAACCGCAGGTGTAAGCGAAAGCGTTGAGCACATGAAGGGTCTCTCTCGACTCGGGATGTCGGCCGTCGAACAGATGGAAATCGTGGCTGATGTAACCGGTCAACAAGCGGCGTCGGTTCTCTCTTTGATCCAGAAACAGGCCGACTGAATAACCTTCTTGCAGCCGGATTTCAAACCGGAGCCCGTTTTCTCGGATCAACACGGGCTGATCCATCGACGGCCCTTGGACACAGCGGGGAGCGGCCTCACCCGGTGTGCAACGGGACAGTTGCCGGCGTAGGACCTTGTGATAGATGGTTTGAGGCAAATCACGTGAAACACCCAACTGCGTCAGCCGCGTTCCGAGAGCTTCTGACCAATCTGATTCACTTTGGGAAAGAAAGGAATTACCCAAACGGTCTACATACCAGCCTGGCCATCCATCCGCAGCTCCGTGGATCCAGCGATAGGCGTCGGTCCACTCGGCTTCGATCAAAGCCTGTCGCAGCAGTCTTCCGGGCCATACATGAAACTCGGCAGGCGCGGTGAACCGGACAAATGCATTTGTAACAGGATGGTAAAAGCCCAGCTCTTCCGCGTGCAGGCACAAGCGCACCCAAGGGGACCCGCCGTAGAGAGCATCACCCAGTACTGGCATACCCGCTGCGGCCGCTTGCGCGCGAATCTGATGCGTGCGCCCGCTCATCGGCCAGGCGTGGCCTGTCCAGACATAGGTTTTATAAAGGTTTGACGGGGCGCCCGGACCAATCGCTTGCACGATTTGCGGCTCGGGATGAACCTCAAACCGTGTTTCCGCCAGTGGCTGGCCGGTGCGAGCCGGCTGCGCCATTTGTCGTGATCCGGATCGGATCAAAGTATTGCGTGCCAACCAGCTCCGCCGCGATGGGGGCCGGTCGGTCCAAAAAACATAACGCTTGGTCACACGGCGGGTTGCGAATTGATCGGTCAGGGACCGGTTTGCTCGAGCCGACTTACTGAACACCATGACGCCGCTCGTTTCCTTGTCCAAGCGGTGGATGATGGCCAGGTTGGCCCAACGCGGCTCTCGATCCCGCAGCCATTCATACAAACCCTGTCCCGCCCAAGGCGAAGGCGCGTGTGTGTTCCATCCCGGCGGTTTGTGAACGACCAACAGGTGATCGTCCTCATACAGCACGCAGGGAGGCAAAGGCTGAACGGATCGGTCTGATACCGATGAAGCCTCAGCAGACCTTAAGCCACATCTCTGCAAGCGTGTCGACATGGGACCTTCTGAGCATCAACGGTCGGTTCACCAGAAATGCCACGCACCCCGCGTGACCACCCAGAGTCCCAGCAAGAGATTCGTGATTGCGTGCGCCGTGATTGCGTCTCCCAGCCGATTCTTTCGAATCACCAGCCATTGGTAAAGCAGTCCGCAGAGGATGCCGGCCAACCATTCGTAGTGAACCAGACCGAAGACAAGCGATGTAACGCACCAAGAAAGCACGTGCCGATGGTTGAGCGGGAGGTTCCAAAAATCCACGCGCACCAACCATCGATACAAAAACGAACGATAAAACACTTCCTCCAGCGGGGGAACAACCAGGCTCGATCCCAAGATTCGGCCCACAATACAGGTCCACGCCAGCCACGAATTCTGCCCAAAAGCCGCGTGTGGGTTCCATCCACTTTCGCTGGGTTTAAAAAACAGATGATTCTTGGGCACAAACGGATCAATGCCCACCCAAAGAATAAAAACCGCCACCCCAACTCCGAGAGCTTCCCAGCTCCAAGCCCAGCGCATTTCGAGCACTAGCGGGCGCATCTCCCAAACGAGCCACCCGCCTACCAGCGTCTTGAGAAGATAAAGCCAATAGCGCGCTTCCTGGCCAAAAAAATCTTGTCCGGCCGTCAGCAACAGGAAAATGAAAAACGGTAAGACCCGGGCTGTAGCCGGTGACTTCTCCAAAGATGCTCGAATCAGGCCCATGCCCCATAAGCTGCACGGACGTGCAGCTTCAGGGAAGTTCCAATACGAGCGTGCGACCGTAGCCAACTACAACCACATGGTCAGGCGCAATGCGCACGATCTGCCACCCGGCTACACGACCGCCGAGAGTGACAGTTCGGTGATTCAATACCGCCCATGGTCGGTCCGGATGATAGAGAATGCCTTGCAACTTCAAGGTTGGAGGGTCCTGCACGGTCTGGGGTGTGTTTAAATCCTGCGCAGGCGACCCGACAAACTCATTGGATGAGACCTGGGCGAGCGGGTGGGAGACTGGGTCTCCCCCTATGGCCGGGCTTTCGCGAGCTGGATTTGTCGGGGTCAGATCGGCCGCTGGCGGGAACGCCGATTCCACATGTGAAATGGAGGATCGGCTGGGAGGAGACTCCAACGCAACAGCCGTTGGATCACAGCTTAAATCCGATGGCGTGAGGCCCTTTGACGTTGCTACATGCGCGGATTGGGACGCTGTCCCACCGGGCCGCCACCCGTGCCACAATAAAAAAACACCCGCACCCAATAATATGCCCACCCCTACCAGTGTCCAAGAGGGCACTCCCGGTCGAGCATGGGAAATGGCTTGGCACAACCATTCCTGCGGAACCCTGGCTTCTCCAGAAGATTGCTGCGATTGCAAGCGGCGGAGGGCGTCGTGGATCAGGCTCATGCTTGGATCTCCCCTTCCAACTCTCGAATCGCGCGATTTACCAGCGCGAAGTCGATGCGAGGCGTTTGATACACAAAACCAGCCAATAACGCCCTGTCGCAGAGGGCATTAATCAGGCGTGGGATACCTCCGCTATATTGATGCACGCGCCACAAGGCTGGCAATGTGAAGTAGGGCATGCCACGGGCGCCCGACACGGCCAACCGATGCTGGACATAACGGATGACTTCCGAGCGGGTTAACGGCCGCAGGTGATAGCGCACTGTGATGCGCTGTCGCAACTGACGCAGTCTTGGATCGTTCAGCCGATCACGCAACTCTGGTTGACCCATCAGGATAATCTGCAGCAACTTGCGATCGTGCGTCTCCAAATTCGACAGCAGACGAATTTGTTCTAGCAGGGCATCAGAAAGATTTTGGGCTTCGTCGATCATTAAGACTGCGTTTCGACCCGCTGAAGCCAACTCTAATAGGTGACGGTTAATGGCATTGAGAATTTCCAATCGATCGCAGCCGTTGGTTGTCAACCCGAACTCTTGGGCGACCGCCTTCATGAGCCCACCCGCGTCCAACGCGGGGTTGAGAATGACGGCCGTTGCGTATTGCTGGGAATCAAGCATTTCCAACAGGGCGCGACAAAGCGTGGTTTTACCGGCGCCTACTTCACCCGTGAGTTGGACAAATCCTTTGCGCTCGCGGATTCCGTACCAGAGGTGGTTGAACGCCTCGCGATGCTTGGCGCTGAAAAAAAGGAACCGCGGATTCGGCGTCAAATCGAACGGCGGCTCTTTCAGTCCGTAATACGCGAGATACACGCTCTCGGCATAGCAAAAGCCGTTCCGCGTTTTTGGCGCTGCCGAAACTGCCAGGCCGGAGAATCATAGTAAGAATGGACAGTAACGTCTGGAAAAAGGACAGTAACTGTCCACCTCCAAGACAGGCATGTTTGATCATAGGCTCTTTTGAGGCGCCTCAGAGCCGGATTTGGCTGATCTGGATCGGTGGCACCTGACATGCTCCGGATTGAATCGTGATGGAGATACTTGGAATTTACCTGGGATTGAGCCTCGTGGCGGGGCTAATCAGTTTGGTGGCGGTCCATTTCGCTCCGGTTGGCTACGAGGACGAAACCGGCTTCCATTATGGATCGGCAAGAGGGACAACTTTGCCGGACTCCCGGCCTGCAGGCGGGCAAATTTTGCCGATTTCGGCATGTCCATCCCGATCTGCCGCATCCATGGGCGCTTGATTGTCTTGTCTGTGCCTGAGGAGGCCATTTTCTGGTCCGCCCCCACGAGGGTGGGAGGCGGGAAACCAGGATACCCCTGCCGGGTTCGATCCCTCTGATCGCCGCTGATTAACCGCGTGTCTCAGCGGGCCGTCTGCACCCGGCAGGGGCTTTTGTTTTGTCCACAACCGTTCCTGACGTTTAGAATTGGGATTGTGGTGCCAACAGCCAGCGGATTTTCTTGAAAAGCCGAGCTAATTCTCGGGCGTGATCCACTTGTCCACGTTAGTTGCCTTCTGTTCAAAGTCGGCCGGAAATCGAATGAGTCGCCAACCTTTCTGTGGGATTCAGTCATGATTTGGGGTGTCGGACGTGCTTCGTCTTGCCGGCTGCGTTTGTTCATGACGACGTGTAGGGTGTTTTGGCCAAGGGTGCAGCGAACCTTGGTTCCACTCTTAAAGCAGGTTGACCTCAAGCATTTCTCCCGTGGAGACTTGCTTGCGTACCGGTCACGATCCAAGCGGCGTTGGTTGTGGCTCATGGTTTCCTCGCTGGTCGCACGTGAAATTGTCCCTTAAAACGGCCTGTTCACACGGGCAGCCCGCGGTTACCCCAAGAGCTTAACCAGAAGGATCGGCCAAGGTTTTAGACCGACTCGCAAGGTCCCGAATGGTCTTCAAGCCAAGGTTCATCTACGACGCATTGTCATGTGCTCGGATGCGTGGAAAGTCGTATGGAGAGATCTTTCATGGATTCGGTCATTCAGTATGATGCTGATCCAAATCATAGGGTCAGGCTTGGCATCCCCAAGGGCGTGGGTCAGATGATAGTGCGCGGCCTCATTTCTGATGGACGACAGACCCGTGTTTCTCAGTCGGATCGGATCTGCTGTGTGGAGGGTTTCGTTGCGATCGATTTTGAAACTGCGAACCCCCGATGCGACCACGGCGTGCGCGGTTGGGTTCGTGCAGATCGGGCGCCTCCAAGGTGTTCGGAAGGAGGTACGGTTGGTTCGGGCGCCACGCGCATGGTTTGTCTTTGGCGGTTTGCACAGGATAACCTGGAGCCGCATCTGTTACGATCCAATCTTTCAACAACTGTGGCCAAGAACTGGTGCCGATCCCCGTCGGCGCGCAAGTTGTAGTGGCGCATCATGCTGGCTTTGACCGACGGGTTTTATGGGCTTGTTGCAGGTCGGCCGGTCTGCCTGTACCGCTCGTGCCCTTCCTTTGCACTGTGGGATTGGCCCGCCGATGGTATGGTATTCGACCGGCCACCTTGCGTGCTGTTTGCCAGGCTTGTCAATCCTGCTCCGTGACCACGAAGCCGGCTCGGATTGCCGCCGCCTGCCCTTAGATCGTTCTTCGGACCATTGGTGAGGGCTGGAACTTGACCCATGGCTGATGGAGCCCGCCAGACCGGATTTATGATCGCCGTTCGTGGTACATGGGCGCATGGGGCGCTATATTTGAAGTCTCTCCGATTCGGGTCGGAGAGGAAACAAGCAGCGCCCGCCGATCATCGTGACACACAGAAGGCCTTGTGAGAGTCGCCGTGCTTCTACGCAACCGTGCAGGGTGGCTCACCTCCCATTCTAAGCGGAGATCCACTGCGCCAGGCGCAAGGGAATATACGCAAATGAATATGGATGGGCTCCCGTGGCCAATGAAATTTATCTCACAGGCGATTGGGCTGGCCTGCATCCTGCGCGGAGACGAACAATTCGACTCGTAAGAAGAAGCAGCACGACCGGGGTCAAGCCGCTTCCATGGTACTTTGCCCCCTTTGCCGTCCTCGAAATGGAGAATCTCCAGGCGAAGGTGCGCACGGCTCCGGATTGCAAAGTTGCCAGTTGGCAGGGCGGGGCAGCTAGAACCGTTTATGCTTTTGAGCGACCGCGAGCTGTTTCATAGGCTGCCGTTTGCCGGGTCAAGGCCGTTTCCAACTGGGAACCGCCATAAGCTGCGGACACCCAGCCTCCGATGATCGCGATCAGCAGTCCGCCCAGGAGATCCACGAAATAATGGAAGCGAAGATACATTGTGGAAAACCAGAGGATCAAACAGGGCAACCATGCCCAGCGAAAATGACTTCGGTGATAAGCATAATCAAAACCCAGGAGATACAGCGTTGCTGCAAAATGAATGCTGGGAAACACATCGACGCAGTTACTACCATCATTCACGATCTTCAGGGTCGATGGTAGAAGCCAGATTCCCTCCAACGGGCGGTTGAACTCCAAATACCGATGAGGACCGCCTGCGGGTAAAAGCGTGTAACCCAAAAACCCCAGCCCGTAGAGGGTGAACAATCCGACGATACATTGACGGAATCGGGGGAGGCTTTTTACCGCATACCAAGCAGGTGAGGCTACCAGATAGTAAAAGAAGAACAGGTAGCCAGCCATGGCAATGTCCTCCAGCCAGGGCCAGCCCCAGGATTCCCACATGACGGCCGGAGTTTCACCCAACAAGGCGCGATCCCAGGCCAGCAACAGGTCGTCCTTCTTGGGGCCCAGGAGTGGCACAGCTGGCTCCATTGCGTAAAAGCTGATGCCCATAATGGCCGGGTAGTACAACAAGCGGATGTACCATCGAAACCGGGTCGGCTTGCGTTGGGTCCATCCAATGACGAGTCCGCTGCCCATGAGGCATGCCCAAAAGATCAGCGACCATCCGGCTGCAGCGCCGCCACGCAGCGTCAGGCGTACCGCCAACACGGCAAGAAACGCGCCGAAAACCCATTCGTGCGGTAAAACGCCCCGCCATCCACGCGCAGCGTCAGTAAGCGCGGAATTAGCGGAGTCGGCGTTCGCGGTTGGCACGGGCGGTGCGGACGTGGCCTGCATATGGGCATGAAAGGCACACTTGCTGCAGAGGGGCCCAACTCGCACCGATGTCCGTACCTTCATGTTTAAAGCTTTCGCATCACTTCGGCAGCTGCACGGATGGTGGCCTCGATCTCCGCTTCGGTGTGAGCCAGGCTTAGGAAGCCGGCCTCGAAAGGCGAGGGTGCCAGGTAAACGCCGGCTTCCAACATGCCGTGAAAAAATCGTTTGAACCGTTCGCGGTCGCTGCGCATGGCATCTTCAAGATTCCAGATCGGTTGATCTGTAAAGTACAGACCAAACATGGAACCGCATCGGTTAAACACGATGGACACGCCCGCGCTCCGGGCCGCCTCGTGCAGTCCCAGCTCCAGCCGCGCTCCCAAGTGTTCGAGTCGTTTGTACACGGCAGAGCTTTCTATGCCAGACGAACCCGCACCGAGTTCCTCCAGCGTGGCAATACCAGCAGCCATGGCCAGGGGATTCCCGCTCAGCGTGCCCGCTTGATACACGGGGCCAAGTGGGGCCAAGAGATCCATGATTTCGGCTCGGCCTCCTACGGCTCCGACGGGCAGGCCCCCACCGATAATCTTGCCCAGCGTGGTGAGATCGGGCCGAATGCCGAAGCGTTCCTGGGCGCCTCCAGGTCCAATCCGGAAACCGGTCATCACCTCGTCGAAGATCAGCAGGGCTCCCTCCTTCTCCGTAATCTGCCGAAGGAACTCGAGCCAACCAGGCTTCGGGAGGAACAATCCGGCATTCCCCGCCACGGGCTCCAGAATGACCGCGGCGATTTCTCCCCGATAAGTCGCAAACGTTGTCCGCACCGGCTCGATCTCGTTGTAGGGCAGAACAATCGTGTGATGGGCGAAATCCACGGGAATCCCCGCACTGTCCGGATATCCAAAGGTCAAGGCTCCACTGCCCGCTTTAACCAAGAGGGAGTCAACGTGTCCATGATAACATCCTGCGAATTTAATAAGTTTGTCGCGCTTTGTGAATCCGCGAGCCAGGCGGACAGCCGTCATGCAAGCCTCGGTGCCGGAATTGCACAATCGCAGCTTTTGTACGGATGGCAGACTTCGACCGATAAGCTCCGCCATTTGCACTTCTGTGGGATGCGGGATTCCAAAACTTGTTCCTCGTGCCGCCGCCTCTTGGACCGCTCGAATCACCCGCGGGTGGGCGTGACCCAGAATAGCCGGACCCCATGTCAGCACATAGTCAATGTACACGTGCCCGTCTATGTCCCACACCCGGCAACCTTCAGCCCGGTCCACGAAAAAAGGTGTTCCTCCCACCGCGCGAAAAGCTCGCACAGGTGAATTGACTCCGCCAACCAGACAACGTTGCGCCCGGGCAAACCATTCTTCGGATCGCGGCCGCGGTTTCATACCCGACCCGGCAAGGTAATGGGATCCACCGACGAAGGCCATGCAGAATGCATGCGGGGACAAGCACCTCATCAGTCTATGAAGCAGCAAGCGGGCCGATTGACAGGCATCCACATGCAGAGCAAACGGTGGACTCACACAGCAGTGTCGAACATTGTTTCACATCGCTTCTGCGGGGCACCATGCTCATGCAGATGCCGGCATAGAACACAAGCCGTTTGCGGCAATTAATGTCCCCGATCTGTGACGTTGTGCCAGCACTCGGAAGCCATCACAAGCTGACACCTGGCCCCCACCATGATCGCTAAGGACCTTTGCCCCGGGCTTCTTGGAAGCAGTCCACCGACTTTTGCCCAATGGATTCGTCGTGTCCTCCACGTCTCGGCTGTCGCACACACCAGCGGCTGCAAACCGGTCGCGAATGACTCAGAGCGGGCAAATGCCGCACACACGCAAAAAGCTGAAACTAGCGGCCGAGGACAACAGCGTGATCCAGCCTGGCGGAGAGGGGGGGATTCGAACCCCCGATACCCTTTTGGGGTACTCACGCTCTCCAGGCGTGCGCTTTCAACCACTCAGCCACCTCTCCGCTTGCCCCAGTGTTCATGCATTGTAAAGCACACTTCTCCATCCCCGGCAACGCTTTTTCCCGTCAAGCTCTGCACTCATGCCGGGACAGCGAGAGTACGTGGAGGTCCATCCTGCATGCAACTTCTGATGAAAAAACGACTACGGTCCGTCCCAACTCCAGCCTTTGAAGATAAACCCAGCGGGTGTCCCATCCGGTTGGTCAATGCTTGGGCGGGCATGGCGAAATTTCAAAAACCGGGCTTCATCGAAGAATAAAGCTCTCAACCATTGCTTTTCTCCCTGCGCAACCTCACAAGTTGGGACGGAAGAAAAGCCTGCCTGCGAAGGTAGGATGTAAGAAATCAACGGCCCGCTTGAAAGGGCCGTATCTCGAAGAACCAGTTCGAAGGGTCATTCGGATCCTCACCGACAGCCGGGCGCTTCCTCATGAAAGCTCACTCGTGTTGGCAAACTCGCAGCAACTGTCCTGTGAAAAGATCGCGTTCGGACCCTCTTTCGCCCAAATCGGATTGGAAGATCCGCAAATCTAGGTCTTTTTCAATACGAAATGTCCAGCAGTTGGGAGGCTCACCGTCCTGATCCGAACGCCACAACCTCCCTTGTGGCGCCGGACGAGCACAGCTTCAGACTCTGCAAAGGACTTTAAGAACGGACGGGCGCCTTAGTGGGACCGGTTGCTCCTACGAAGCAATCCGAGACTGGCGCAACTCATTGTCAGAAGCAGAGCCGTAAGTGCCGAGTCAGGCACTGGCTGACCAGTGCGTTGAAAGGAGATGCTAAAGATCAGGTCGTTGTAATCTCGGTCGCCGCCACCATATAAATCCTCAAAACCCACCTGCATTTCGTGGCCCAATACTTCTACGGCCGCATGCGCCTCTTGGTCAGGATTCCTGGAAGCCGGCCCGGAGTAAAAGCTATACCCTGTATCATGGACGTAGAGTCGGAAGATCAGTTCTGTGCCAGTTGTGAAATGCCCCAGCGAGACCACGGTCCCAATCGGCGTAGAGTGGTTATTAAAAATCACCCCCGAATAAGCGCCCACAGGCGAGTCCAAATACAGATCGTTGCTAAAACCAGCCGAGCCTCCCAAGAACTTAAGAGTCACGTTTCCATCATAGGGCATGACAATTTGGGCTCCAGGAGTCGGAACTGCTTGCGCTTCTTGGTATGAAGCAAACAGCAGGGTTAATCCCAAGGCCAAACCTTGCGCCACATTACATAACGCACGTTTCATAGTCTTTTCCTCCATCTACATATGCTAACATCTTTCTATCGTGTAATCGCGTGCAGCAGCATGTTTGCCACGCGAGCGAAGCCCTGGGTTCTTGGATAGTATCGTGCTTAGCCTGAGTGCCTTAAGTATTACCAGCATGTGCGATGCGCAGGCGGATCTATCAAAGTGTCGGAACATTTTACAGACGATGCCATTCCCTTTGAAAAGTTGGTGGGGAAAATCAGATCATAATCTGGTGCATGATGCTCTGGCACAACATGATGTCGCCTTAATGTCGTTCGCAAAGGCGAAAGTCAATCCTTATGACGCCATGTCAGACGTTTTAACACACTCAGTTCGCGCCTGAGTTGGAAACCCGTAGCCTGTGATAGAGAGTCGGAACACCCGATGAGTATCCTATATAGCTTTTTTGCGACATTTTTTCGTACCGGGTCCCGGGCAAAGGGGCAGGGCGTCATCCATTCCGTGCAAGTGCCCCTTGGGTCTGGCTTTTGAAGGAGTTTACGCGTCGATGGTACTTTAACCCAGTGTTTTGGCGGGCTGGCGGGCGGACATGCTCTGAAGCGGCCCATTTGGAGATGGCTTTCATGGCTGTGTATGGATGTCAAACCCTTTGTGGGATCAGCGATTGAGGGCGGTTATGACGAACGAAGCCTTCGTATTCATCACGTTACAAGGAACTGCTGATGACTGACACGGAGGCATTGATGGAGCGAGTCCAGCTGGACTGGTCAGGACCGAGCAAGGTGACCTTGGAGACGTCGAATCGCATGGGGTCTTCTAAAGCTGGCCTGTCAAGAGGATGAGCCTCGGTATTTCCTGCGCGGAGGGCGATTGTGGAAAAACCATACATTTGTGAGGGTAGCGCAAGGTCCTTGCAGGACGTAGAGTTGCAGCAAGCACCGTTGGAAAGCGGAACGCGATGGAAGCAAGGTTGAGGCGCCTATGAAGCGAATCCTTTGGATTGGTCTGTTGGTATGTTGTTGGACGACCTCAAGTCCAGCCTTCACATCGTGTAACGATGCTGTGGGTGACTTTACACCGAGCGGGTTTGGGTATCTCGATATCACCGGCGTGGTGGTGAGCAACGATCTGACCACGTTGACCTTCCAGATTCATCTGGCGGCCAATCCGTTAACTGTTGATTGGGCAAAATACCTCGTCGGGTTGGACACGGTTCCCGGGGGCAACACGACGGGGCCGGATGGTTGGGGCAAGCCCATTTCCATGAGTGAAGGGGGAATGGACTATTTTATAGGTAGTTGGATGAATTTCGGGACCGGCGCGGAACTTCGTACTTGGACAGGTTCAGCGTGGACGCTTGTATCCGGCTCTGGCATCAGCGTGGCTACGGGTCCCAGCTCGGTGGTTTTGTCGCTGCCCATGGGCACGCTGGGACTGAATGTGGGAGATACATTCCGTTTTGATGTGTATACCACGTCGGATGGGAATGCTGTTTTGGACGCTCTGAGCACGTCTGACCCGCGGAGCTGGAATAACAATCCGTTTGACACAGGCAGCCAAGCGCGGAGTTACACGCTTGTGCCGGAGCCCAACCTTTTGGGCTTGTTGATCTTGGGTGGGGGGTTGTGGTGGCAGGCACGGCGGGGTCGGCGTCGCACGGGAATGTAAGGGCATGGATGGACTGATTGGCTGCTATGGGGCGGAGTCGGAGCGAGTGGGGTTTTACGCTTATTGAATTGTTGGTAGTCATCGCCATCATTGCAATTTTGGCGGGTATGTTGTTGCCGGCTCTCGGCAACGCAAAATTTCGTGCCAAAGTGGTTCATTGTACTTCCAACTACCGACAGTGGGGGCTTGTCCATGCGATGTACAGCGGCGACGATGCTCGGGGCCGCTTGCCTTCGTTTCCTGTAGGTGGCGTGTCCGGGCAGAATGCGTGGGACGTGTCTCTGCAAATGATTCCCACTTTGGTGCCCTATGGTTTGACAGTGCCGTTGTGGTTTTGCCCGGTTCGTTCCCAGGAGTGGCAAGAGGCACAAGATTGGTTTCAGGCGCGGTATCGTCGTCCTTTGAGCACGCCGGAAGATCTGAATCTTTATGCCGGGATGTTGTATAATGGCACGTTTGCCGTATTGCGTCACGCCTGGTGGGTTCCCAGGCCTTTAGCCAGCGCGCCGTCGGTGAAGTTCCCGTCGCCTGAGGGTGGGCGGAGTCGGGAGTCGATGGGCTGGCCGAGCCGGCCGGACGATCCGGTGGCGGCCATTCAGCCTGTGATCTCTGATTACTGTTTCACTTCAGGTAGCATTCGAGACGTCAACCGTGCCGGAGCTGGCCATTCAGCGAATGGTCGGTTGCGCTCGGTGAATCTGGGTTTTGCCGACGGACGTGTGGAAACGCGCCCTGCAAAGAAGGTTCAGTGGCAGTACACGGGCGTGGACACAGCGTTTTACTGATGCTTCACGGTTGTGCGCGTGGACAACTTCAAGCCTTGAACGAGATTAAGGAGGCAGTATGAAAATCCAAGCGATGCGAGGGTGGGCTTTGGGGATGTGGTTGGCGACCGTTCTTTCCGCTGCGGCCGTGCCGGTTACGTTTCGTGTGAACATGAGCGTGCAGCGCGCCATGGGACGGTTCAATCCGGATACGGATTTTGTCTATTTGGCGGGCACGTTTAATAACTGGAGTACGACCGCCCATTTGATGACTCCAAGTGGGCAGGATCCCAACGTGTGGGAAATCACCGTGGATCTGCCGACCGGTACGTGGCCCAACTACAAGTTTGTGATGTTGCGGCTTGGCTCCGGCACTGTTTGGGAAAGCCGGCCGAATCGGTGGTTCCAGGTTCCGAGCAGTGCCACGGTGTTGGAGTTGGTTTACTTCGACGACATTGCAGAAGTTGTGACCAATCGCCAACCGGTGACCTTCCGGGTGAACATGAGTGTGCAGATTGCCAATGGGGTCTTTGATCCCGGGTCGGGCCGTGTGGTGGTTTCGGGGGATCGGATTGATGATTGGGCCAATCAAGGCACACACATGCTGGCGCAAAGTTCCACACATCCCGACATCTGGGAGGGAACGTTCGAAATCACCGCGCCTGTAGGTGCCACCGTGAATTACAAGTTTATCATGGACGGCAATTGGGAAAGTCGGCCCAATCGCACGTTTGTGATGACGAATCAACCGCTGGTGTTACCGGTGGTTTATTTCAATGACGTGACCAATCCGGCCGTGCCGATTCCGGTGACGTTTTCTGTGAACGTGGGCGTGGCGGTGGCGCGCGGTTGGTTCAATCCTGAAACTGATCTGATTGAAGCGCGCGGCTCGTTTTTGACTGCGCCGGGTGGAGCATGGATCGGCGGATTCCAACTGACCAATAGTCCCTCAAGTCCGTATTTGTACTCCGGCACTTTTTTGACCACGAATCAGGCTCCCGGCAGTGTTATGTTGTACCAGTTTGTCATCAACGGGACCACGTGGGAAAGCACTGGTGATCGCACGTGGCAGTTTGCCGGCACCAATGCGGTGGTGTTGCCGACGGCATATTTAAACAACGTGACCTCCCTGGGACTGCTGACGCATCGGATGCTCGGGTCAGGAGAGCTGGAGTTGAGCTGGGAATCTGGCCCACGGATTCGGTTGCAGTCGGCGTCGGATCTGACTGGGCCTTGGCATGATGTGGCGGATACGCAAGGACAGGGTCGTGCAACTGTCCCGGTGGGCAACGCTGCACGTTACTTCCGGCTCGTGGGTCCTTGAAGCTTGGATGTGGGTGGGGTGGCCACGACAATGCGCCGAGCCGGTTCGAATCGATCGACTCCTGTTAAGATCCGGACCGGCGCGTTAATGTTTGCATGGTTTGGCTGGCTATGGGGATGGGCTCAAGAAGGCCCGTTTCTGGCCGGTGCGGATATGTCGCACTTGCGGTTCTTTGAGGACCGAGGTGCGGTTTACCGCGACAACGGGCAAGTGAGGGACGCGCTGGGCATTTTGAGGGACCGTGGGATTAATTGTGTCCGATTGCGTCTTTTTACCAGCTCCCCGGCGCAAGCCGCTGCGGATCCCTACAATTACATTAACAATCTTGAATACACCTTGCCGCTGGCGGTGCGGGCCAAGCAGGCAGGGCACCGCGTGCTGCTGAATTTCCATTTTTCAGACAGTTGGGCGGACCCTGGCAAGCAGCGTGTACCATCAGCGTGGGCGCAATTGAGCTTCCCCGCGCTGGTGTCCACACTTCGGCAATACACCAGCAATGTGTTGGCCGCTTTTGCCGCCGCAGGGGTGGTTCCGGAATATGTGCAAGTGGGGAATGAGATCACGCAAGGGATGCTTTGGCCTCATGGGCAGGTGGGCGGCACCAATGATACACCTTCGCAGTGGGGACGTTTGGGCGAGTTGCTGCGCTCGGCGATCCAAGGAATCCGCGATGCTGTGCCTTCTGGTGGCCCGCAGATCATGATGCACATCGATCGAGGGGGGGATTGGGCGGGGACACAATGGTTTTTCGATCGGCTGCAGGCTCAAGGTGTTTCTTATGACCTGATCGGCTTGAGTTATTATCCCTTTTGGCACGGCAGTTTGGACGATTTGCGCAACACGTTAACCCGGGCTGGAGCGCGGTACCGGAAACCCATTGTGGTTGTGGAAACGGCATTCCCCTTTGAGGGTTCAACAAATGTTTGGGGCATTCCACCTTCGACCAACGGCCAAGTGCAGTATGTGCGGGCCCTGGCCGAGGTGGTGCGGGGTGTGAGTGAGGGCCGCGGCCGGGGCATCTTTTGGTGGGGGGCTGAATACCAATCATTGTGGGGTTACCGTTTGGCCGGTTTTGATCGGCGTTCCTTATTTGGCCCGGGCGGCGAGGTGTTGCCGGCTGCAGCGGCTTTGGGGCGACTGACGGCTCCGGTTCGACTGGAGGCCCGCCTGGATTCGGAAGGCCTGCGTCTGACATGGCCCTTAAGCGGCGCGGGGATGGATTTATGGAGTACCACGAGTTTGGCGCCGGGCACCCTCTGGATCCGGGTGACAGCCGGTCCGGTCGCTGCCGGTTTGGATTATCAGACAATTGTGCCGGCACAGCAAAGGGCGGCCTTCTACCGTTTGCGTGAAAACTGAGTTTCCGATGGGGTCAATCTCGGGATGCAAAGTGATCGGATCGTTTCGTCCCGATGGATTCAGCCTGAGAGCGGCGATGCACGTTGTGCAGGCCTTTGCATGGATCGGTGTGATCGGGGGCAACTTGTGTGCCGCCGAAATTTTTAATGTGGGCTGGCGTTTTGTGCGGGACGATCCGGAAGGTGCGGAACGTCCCGACTTTTCGGACGAAAGTTGGGAACAAGTTAACCTTCCGCACACGCCGCGGATTGAAGCTGTGGTTTGTGGTCAGCTTGCACCGCAGTGGCAGGGGGTCTGTTGGTACCGCAAGCGTTTTTGGGTGCCTTTGCGGGCAACCCATCAAGTGGCGATTCTTCGGTTCGAAGGCGCGATGAATGCGGCAGACATTTGGATCAATGGGCGACTGGCAGGCCGTTTTTTGGGGGGGTATCTGCCATATGTCGTGGACGCCACGCCTTTTGTGCGGCCGGGTCAGACCAATTTGGTGGCGGTGCGGCTGGATAACCACGACAATCCCATTACTGGGCCCAAGCCTTTGCGCGAGCTGGACTTTAATTTGTACGGTGGTTTGTATCGCCCTGCATCCCTGCGTTTTAAAGATACGCTGCACATTACGGATCCGATTTTGGCGGATCAGCCGGCTGGAGGAGGCATTTTCGTCACCTTTCCCGAGGTGACCGACACGATCGCCGTGGTCCGTGTGCAAACGCATGTGAGAAATGCCGGCTGGAGGGCGCGTGCGTTTGCATTGCGGTTACGTTTAAGAGATCCTACGGGCCGTGAAGTGGCGCGTCGGATCGTGCGAGCCAGTTTGGAGGCCGGCGAGGCTACGCATCTGTGGGCGGAGCTTGGTGTGAAACAGCCCCGCCTGTGGTCCCCCGCTACACCGTACCTATACCGCTTAACGGCGGAGTTGCTGGAAGACAGTCGGGTAGTGGACATGCATGAGGAACGGATTGGGATCCGAAGGATCCGCATCACGCCGGAGGGTTTTTGGCTGAATGGTCGGAAAATGTTTTTGCGAGGCGTGAATCGGCACCAGGAGTATCCGTGGATTGGCAACGCCCTCTCGGATGCGGCGCAGCGCCGCGATGCGCGCAAGATTAAGGAGGCGGGATTCGATTATGTCCGCCTCTCGCATTATCCGCAGTCGCCGGCTTTTCTCGATGCTTGTGATGAAACGGGTTTGCTGGTCATGAACTGTCTGATGGGCTGGCAGTATTTCAACCCGGATCCGCGCTTTGTGGAGCAGAAACTGCGTGAAATCCGGGCCATGATTCGGCGCGATCGTAATCATCCCTCGGTGGTTCTGTGGGAGGTTTCCCTCAATGAGAGTGAGCAACCGGCGTGGTTCATTGAGCAGGCGCAAACGGTTGCGCGTCAGGAATATCCCGGGGACCAGATGTACACGGCGGGGTGGCAGCCGGGATTTGATGTTTTTCTGCAGGCGCGCCAGCATGGCGGTTGCAAGGGCGTGACCAACGTTCCTTGCGTGATCAGCGAGTACGGCGACTGGGAGTATTACGCGCAAGACGCCGGGTTGCAGCAGCATTTGTGGTTGAACTTAGAACCGGCGGAGCGTAGCAGCCGACAACGGCGTGCGGATGGAGAAACGCGATTACTTCAGCAGGCCCTGAATTTTCAAGAGGCCCACAATGATAATCTTCAAACCTCGGCTTTCGCGGATGGTCTGTGGGTGATGTTCGATTACAACCGGGGTTATGCGCCGGACATTGAAGCTTCCGGATGCATGGACCTGTTTCGGTTGCCCAAGTTCGGCTTTTGGTTCTACCGAAGCCAGCGGGATCCGGAAGAACTTGTGCTGGGGCAGCCGTTGGGGCCCATGGTGCACATTGCAAGTTATCACACGGCAGCTTCGCCCAGAAGCGTCCGCGTTTTTAGCAATTGCGACGAGGTAGAGTTGTGGCGAAACGGTGTCTCGCTGGGCCGGCGCAGCCCGGATCGGGACCGTGTCTCAACGCATCTACGGCATCCGCCTTTTACCTTCGAGTTGCCCGGATACGAAACCGGTACGTTGGTTGCCGTGGCCTATCGGAACGGGCGCGCTGTAGCGTCGCATCAGGTTCACACGCCCGGGCCTCCTGAGCGTTTGGCTGTGTGGTTTGACCTCGCAGGGATTCCCTTTGCCAATGAGGGCAAGGATGCCATTTTTGTGCATGCAGAGCTGCGGGACGCTCGAGACACTTTGGTACCGACGAACGGGCATCCGATTGCTTTGGGTGCGATCGGAACGGTGTCGCTCATTGGCGAGCCGGATTTGCCCACGGAAGCGGGGGGCGCCACGCGTCTTCTACAAGCCGAACATGCGCGGCCTTCTGCGGTGGTCGTGGCTTTGACGACCATCCGGGAACAAGACCGTGTGCGAGTACTTGTGGCCTCGGGCTCGCCCAACGGAACACCGGTACCCCGCATGGTGATCCGTTACACCTTGGATGGAACCAGACCAACGCAGGAATCGCCGCGGTATCGGCGGCCGGTGCAGAGCACGCCTGACCAGACACTGCGCGTGGGGCTCTTTGTGGGACGGGACCTTGTGCTGGAGTATCCGCCGATGCGCATACAAACCGGTCCGTAAAGCTCGCGTCGGCTCTCAGCGCCATTGCCAAGTGACGCTCATCCAGGCCAGATGAGCCAGACTATCGTTGGATCCAGAGGCTTGAGGCTCTTCATAGTGCCAGAGGCCATAGCGCAGGTGGAAGCTGAGATGCTCGGTCCATTGGCGACGCACGCCGGCTCCGATGAAATGTTCTTGCCAGAGTATACCGATGGGGAAAACCGTGGCGGCCACATCTTGATGAAAGTCGCTCATGGCCCATTGATACTCGAATTCCAACTCGCTTTGTTTCGTCCACTGCCATCGGCCTTTGAGGTGGATCCGGTAAGTTCGTCCGACCCAGGCGGGAAGCAGTTCGGCGTGGTCCACGCCGCTGCGGGTATGCTGGTCTTGCGCGATGGCTTGTGCCTGCAGAGACCACCGCGAAGCCGGGCGCAGGATGGTTTGTAGACTGTAGGTATGAAGATCCGTGTCGGCGCCCAGGATTTTCCGTCCGGGAGTGTAAAAACCTGGCACGGGCTCCATTGTGATAGGATCGAAGCCGTCCAGCGGGTCAGTGGCGGTTTGAGAGCGTCCGGCCCAATATCGGTATAGGAACGCCATGCGCCACCGCGTTGATGGCTGCCAACCGAGACGGATCTGAACCTGGTCACTGCGTGACCATCGTTGGCGGATGAAGGCTGGGTAACTTGGATTGCTGAAGTTCCCGAAATCGGTGGGCACAAGGTCAATGTTGTGATCGAAGTCGGTATTGCTTTGGCGGTGGCGGTGGCTCAGGCCGACCGAAACGCGGGTCCATGGCGTACACTCGAGTCCTACCCGTGTTTCCCAAGTATGAGTTCTGGCAAGGGAGTCCCTGCGAAAGGGCGCGTCGCCTCCGAGTTGTTCCTCGAAAAGCTCGACCGAGTCCTGCTGCGCGCGGGCATCCGCATACAACGTGAGATGCCGCAGACCCGTCCACCGCAGGCCGAGCATTTCCGTTAACACGAATCGATCGCGTGCATTTTCTTGAGTGGCCGGCAGTTGCCATACGTCGCCGGGACTCCATTCAAAATCGAACGAAGCTCGTCCCAAGGTTTGTTGTCGGGTCTTTTCAAGTTGAACGCCGGTCCACGTGATCCAACCGGCCCCGGCCTCGGCGATCAGGTTCGCGTTCGCTGCGTGAGCGGTCTGGGCGACCGTTAAGGACGGGCTGTGCCAGCGTCGGAGATAACCGGGCCAGACATCGATGATGGCATCAGCAAGATCGGAAGATCCATTTGCATCATAGCGGCTGGAAAGTAACCCGCCCGTGGCGCGCAACCACGGACGCAAAGAACGTTCGAAACGGAACGCGTTCGCAGCTTGGAAGCTTTCATGAGTTTGGGTGGCCCGGGTTCGCACAATCGGACTGCTTTCGGGGGGCGAAAGGAATCCTGCATTGGTGCGTGCGCGACGGACGTTGATCCACTGGAGACGCAGCTCGTCTTCAAGGTGCCACTGACCTGCCTGGTGAAGGAAATGGAAACGGAACAAGTGATTGTCTTCCTCCACGGCCTGGGAGGCCGGCCAGATCAGCCGGCGCTGAGAAAAGTCGGGGGATGCCGACCAGGCGGTGAGACTGCGCGTGCCGTCTCGATACGCATGTTCGTATCCGATGCGGAGCCCCGGCCAGTTTTCCCGGATGAGGTCCCACTCGATCCAAGAGCGTCCGATGTCCAGGGCAGGTTCATGGGATAACAGGCCTACGGCTTGGCCGGATGCCCAGGGCCACTGGCCACGGTCAGAGTAGAACACTCGATACTGGCTGACTCCGGCATGTAACCAGCCCCATCCGGGCTGGAGCCAGTCCATCTGCAACAATGTGTCGTCTCGGAGGGCACGAACGAGCAAGGTGAACCGTGCGCCTTCAGGCGGTTCATGCAACCAGGTGAGTTGTTCCAAGCCGCCGTTCCAACCCGAAGGTTGTTGCCAACGGGCTCGCAACCGGCTCTCGGGTCCGCTTCCAACAGACCAGCCCATGCCCAGCGTGGCCTCCACACGGTCAGCAGATTGTTCGACCGGCTCTGCCCAAGGGAGGCCCTGATCGATCCATGCGCGGAGTCGTCCGATTTCCTCGGCTGTCAAGGGAGGCGCCTTTCCATCCGGCGGCATCCAGAGGTCCTCGGGTACGTGAGGAGCTCGCGCCACAACATGAATCAAGCGACTAGCGGCACTATTGCTGAGCACAATCACCGGTCCAGCATCGCTGCCCCGCAAAAGATCTTCGCGCCGGTCCAGCCGCAGTCCTCCGCGAGGTCGCTCCGGACCATGACACCGGAAGCAGGATCGTTCCAGTATGGGCCGGATATCCCGCAGGAACTCCATCGGTCGGTCGTCAGGCGGTGGAAGAGCTCCTACGCTGCTTTGTCCGGCCTCCGTTGCCTGAGCCAGCGAGATCCGAAGTAGAAACGATATCACCCACGCCGACCGGCGGAGGGTTCGGGTGCAATCCTGATGAACCCGGCCCGGGGGACGATGGGGGACCGCACGGGACATCGAGCTGACCCTTTTAGTACAGCAGGCGGGCATGCACATCCGACCCGTGCACGGCTGTATGGCAACCGGCACTCCAGCACGTCCCCATGCGGAGACGCTCCGTATGATCCACCTGGCCGATGAAGATCCGACCTGAGTCAACACCCGGGCCCGGAGTCTGCGCGTGGCATTTCAGGCAGAGGTGACTGTCGCGCTCCGTCAACAGTGCCGCATGGGTGGAACCATGCGGAACGTGACAGACGGTGCATCCCTCACGCAAGGCCTCGTGCTCAAAAAGCCGGGGCCGGACCTGTTCAGCATGACAGGCGCCGCACGTTTCGTTCAAACGAGCCCACACCAGACCACCAGCCGGTTTGGTGATGTCGATGCCATGGGGATCATGGCATTGGCTGCAGGTCATGCGGCCTTCCAGCACCGGATGCCGGGATGGAAGCCGAAACTCATCATGCACTTCCCAATGGCAGTCGAGACAGATCTGCGGCTGTCGGGATGGATTGAGAATGAACCGGCCCCGGCCACCGCCTGCGGCCACGTGCAGACTGCCCGGTCCATGACACGCTTCGCAACCGGCCGCATCGTGGGTCTCCGGGGTGCGCAGTGGTAGACGCGCGTGCGGGCTCGTCGGGAAAATGCGAACCAAATTGGTGTGGCAATCATAGCATGCGCGATTACCCACCAGATGGGCACCCTCGATGTGAGGCGGCTGGAGCGCAGGTTGATGCACCGTGGAGCAGGCCAGCCACATTAGAGGCAACGCACCGCACAGCCCCAAGCTGGCCAGAAGCGAAACGCGTACGTGACCCTCGCCGCGCCCTCGGCCGGACATGTCCCGCCTTTTTGGGGGAGCGGCGCAGAGGCAACGATTCACAAGAAAAAGGCTAAGCATCACATCCGGTAAAGTCAATGCTTGGCCGGTTTTATGGACTTGGCCGCCGGAGGATTGAACAGGCCTGCGACTTGGTAGGGACCGGTTAGGCTTGAGGGTCTGCGTGGTTTTGGTCGTTCTTGAAGCAAGATCCTTGATGAGGCCCGCCACCTCACAGGGTGAGACGTTTGAGCCGGGGCGAAAGCCTGCGTGAGCCCGGCGGGCTTTTGGACACACAAGCCGGCCTGCAGAGGAACGTTGCTTTGTGATGGTGGGGCGACCGCGCGTCGCATTAATGCATCGAGACGGGTGGGAATTGTTGCGTCGGTTTTCAGGCGGCTGGGAGGGATTGTTTGCTGCTTGGGAACGTGCGACAGATCAGCGGCGTGCCGGGGGAAAGGTGTGGGAGTTTGATGGCGTCGCACGAGCAGTTTGAGAACCGATTTTTAGGCGTTCAAAGTGGGGGGGCGCAGTGTGGTGTCCGGTGCGTCAGGAGTCGCTGGACTGGGAGGGCTAGGCGGCGACGAAGGGTGAAAGGAAGGACGGGTGGCGGCGGGCCCTTGGCCCAGAGGATGGAAGGAGGACGCCTTGGGTCGGCCGATAAAGAAGTAGAGAATCGCGCCGAGGGCATGCGTAAACACGAGCACTAACGTCCAAGCCACACGCTCACCGTCCGAAAGGCCGGGATTTCGCAAAGCATGGATCAGCATCCATAACCAAAAAGCAAAAAGGCCCAGCAAGATCAGTCCTAACCACACAATGGTGAACACGAAGATGCCGAAGGAGACCATGGCAATTTCGGCGTTTGGTTGTGGGCTCATGGTTCAGCAGTGTTTGAGATGTGGGGGGGCGGGGGTGTTGGGGGTGATGTTGGCTTGAGAGTCGGCAGTTGCTGCATGAGTTTTTCCAAGTTTACTCCAGTGAGGCTTTCCACCACAGGTGGCAACTGGCTGAGGATTTGGGTGATGTCCTGGGTGAGTTTGCTGGCGCCGCCGGCACTCGGTCCGGAATTGATGATGACGATTTTCTCGGTCTTGCTCAAGGGCTCACTGATGCGACCGGCCAGGTCGGGCAAGCCCTTCATGATAAGTTCGATGACGGCGGCCTGGTTGTATTGTTTGAAGGCTTCGGCCTTGAGCTGCATGGCGGAAGCGTGGGCACGCCCCTGAGCCTCGATGACCTCTGCCTCGGCCAGGCCGCGGGCTTTTTGGGCATCGGCTTCGGCCATGCCGGTAGCGCGGATGACCTCGGCCTGGGCTAGTCCGGTGGCTCTGGTGGCAGCAGCCTGACCGGCGGCTTCGGTTTCGAGTTGGTATCGGTGGGCGTTAGCGAGAGTTTCGACGCGGTATCGCTCGGCGTCGGCCGGTCGCTGGACCGTGGCTTCCAGTTCGCGTTGTTTGCGTTTGATCTCTTGTTCCTGCAATTCAATTTGTTTTTGTTTTTCGACGATTTGGACTTGGACCTCTTCGGCCTTGACCAATTGGCCGGTTTTGAACTTTTGGAGGTCGTACGCCAAGTCGGCCTCGGCTCGCTTGCGATTTACGTCGGCCTGGAACTCGGCCACGCGCATTTGGTAGTCGCGCTGGGCTTCTGCGATTTTGGTTTCGGCGGCAAACTTGGCCTCCTGACCGGCTTGATGGGCCTGGGCGCTTCGGATGGTGGCATCCCGATCGGCTTCGGCCTGAGCGATGATGGCGTCGCGTTTGACCTGGGCGATGCGCGGTTTGCCCAGAGCGTCGAGGTAACCTTGGCTGTCGCGGATGTCGCGGATGGTGAAGCTGACGATGGCCAGACCCATGTTGGCCATGTCACTGGCGGCCACCTCTTGTACCTTAGCGGCAAAGGCATCTCGATTTTGGTAGATGTCTTCCACTGTCATCGTACCGACGATGGCGCGCAAATGGCCTTCAAGCGTTTGGGTGGCGATGTTTTTGATTTCCTCAACTCCTTTGCTAAGGAACTGTTCTGCGGCGGTGGCGATAGAGATGTCATCGCCCTTGACTTTGATCTGAGCCACCCCGTCCACTCGCACGGGCACACCTTTGACTGTGTACACCTCGGGTGTGACGACGTCGATCGTCATCAATTCCAGTCTGAGGACATCGACTTTTTCCAGAACGGGCCAGACGAACACACCGCCCCCTTTGACGATGCGATAGCCCACTTCTCGAACCGTGCCGTCTGGATCGACGACTTTGCGTTTTCGTCCCGACACAATCAGGACCTCGTTGGGTCCCACCTTGGTGTAACGTCGGGCCCAGATTGCCACGAAAAGAAAGAAGACAATCAGAACAGCACCGACACCCAACACGACCATGGACCAGCGCAAATCTGCGGCCATCCAAATGGGGGCGAGCAGCGGATCGTTCATGGCAACCTCACGGGGTAGGTTCGACGTAGAACAGGGTTCCAACCATGCGTGTGATCCGCACGGTCTTTCCAGCGGGGATGGGCTGGCCGTTTTCTGAACGGGCGGGTGCTGAATAACGAGTGTTTGCCACCACGTAGGCGATTTCGCCGACTCCTCCAGCAGGGATCGGCGTGGTCACCGAGGCGGGCAGCCCGACCACCTGGGCCACGCGGGCCTCACTGGAGGCCTGCGTCTTTCGGAACATGGTATTGAAAAACCAGAAGGTCAGACTGGCAATGACGGCTCCGGACAATGCGGCAAGCGGGGCGCTGAGCCACACGCTGCTGGTGGCTTCGATTCGCGAAAAGATGAGTCCGGCAGCGCCGAAGGCCGTGATGAAGCTAGCCAACACCGTGGGACTGAAAAAAGACGTACCCGGCACCCCACTGTCTGCAACGCCGGCTTCGGCATGTCCGCCGGTTCCAACCTCTCCATTGCCACCGAAGATGTGTCCGAGGATGGCGCTGAAGATGGAAAAAAGCAGTCCGAGCACAAGACAGATGCCATAAATCCAAGCTTCCATAAGCCGGCTGTGCTCCGCACTTTGCTTTCAGTTAAGGACCGGAGGCATGGTGTGGCAAGCCGGAACCCTTGGCAGTGCCGTGGTGCTGTTCATGCTGTGGATCCCAGGATTGAAACGCGGACAAGCTGCGAGAACCCGGTCCACGCTGCCCCCGCAGGCCGCGTCTGATGCATGGAGTTCCCGTGAAGATTTGCCTCGCAAAGAGCGGTAGCAGTGCTGAAGAGAGGCGATCACGGTCAGGGATGGGTTTCCCGGGCTTTTGGGCAGACCCCTGCGGTCTTAATGGAAGTGTTGGAGGCTTGCTGGAGTTGGGAACGAACGAAATCATTATGCAAATCAGGGAGTTCTGCGCGGTCGGCGATCGGGTTTGCATCGTTGATGCAATGCCTTCCGGAGCTGCCCGGCCTTGGGAACGTTTGCGTGGAACTGCATGACGCGGTTGACCGAGGGAACGTTCGGCTTCAGCCTGTGCGCTCAAGCGGACGTTCGTGTGTCCTTGTGTTGGCGAGTTTGAGGGACCGGAGCTTGGAGCGGTTGAGACGTTGACAAATGGTTGAACTTGTGGTGTAGTTTTTGGCCCTTGTGTTGGGGATGCCATGAATTACGCAGTGATTGAGACGGGCGGAAAACAATATCGTGTGAAGCCCGGTGACACCTTAGAAGTGGAGCGTTTACCGGTGGAAGCCGGCCAGACGACCACATTCGACCGCGTGTTGCTGGTGCGTCAGGAGGGTCGGATCCTTGTCGGGAGGCCCACAGTGGCAGAGGCAAGTGTGGTGGCGGAAGTGCTGGGACATCACCGCGGCCAGAAAGTGATCGTCTGGAAGATGAAACGGCGCAAAGGCTACCACAAGTTGCAGGGGCATCGTCAGCAGTTGACCACGGTACGGGTCAAAGAGATCAAGGGATAAGGATAGACCTATGGCACATAAGAAAGGTCAGGGCAGCGTTCGAAACGGGCGGGACAGTCACAGCAAACGGCTCGGTGTTAAGGCGTTTGGTGGTGAATGGGTCCATGCCGGCAGCATTTTGGTGCGGCAGCGAGGAACGAAATTTGTGCCCGGCCGCAATGTGGGAGTCGGCCGGGATTGGACCCTGTTTGCCATGGTTTCGGGCCGGGTAAGCTTCGATAAAGGCGGGCGTCGGGTGAATGTATTGCCTGAACCGGCTGTGTCTGCTCCGGCGGCGCCTGCCGGCAACTAGCAAGTGCCGTGCGCAGGATTTGCCGGCGAGGCGCGATGCCTCGCCGGTTTTTCTTTGTGGCACGGGCGAAGCCTGTCGACGTTGGGCAGGGGAGACGACGGCTTTTCGGGATAGAGTCAAGGTTGAGAGCAAGTGTTCGTTGACGAGGTCAAGATTTATGCCCGAGCAGGGCGGGGAGGACGGGGCTGTGTAGCGTTCCGCAGGGAGAAATTTCGTCCCAAAGGTGGTCCGGATGGGGGCGATGGGGGCGACGGCGGAAGCGTGATTTTAAGGGCTGATCACGACTTAAACAATCTTGTAGCCCAGTATTACCAGCCGCGGCTGATTGCAGAAGACGGGGAGCATGGGATGGGCAAAGGGATGAAAGGTCGATCAGGTCGGGATTTGATTGTGCGGGTCCCGTGCGGGACGCTGATTTGGCGTCTGACGCCTCCGGCGCCTGGTCCGGAACCGGATCGAGAGGAACGTCACATCCCGTTAAGCACGAGTGTGCGGCCGATGCTTCCTTACGCGGGACGCCTGCCGGGGGGCGGTGCCGGGGGCTCGCAATCGGTTCCTTTACCGAGGGGCACCGGTCCGGCACGGGGGATTTTGGTAGCGGACCTGACCGAACATGGTCAGGAGTTTGTGTTGTGCCGGGGCGGACGTGGTGGACTCGGCAACAAACATTTTGCCACGCCGAGTCGTCAGGCACCGCGGTTTGCTCAACCGGGAGAACCGGGCGAGGAAGGGGAGTTTTTGCTAGAATTGCGGATGATTGCGGACGTGGGGTTGGTAGGCTATCCCAACGCCGGTAAATCGACGCTCCTGACTGCTATCTCGCGGGCCCGGCCGAAGATTGCCCCGTATCCGTTTACCACTTTGCATCCTCAGATTGGGATCGTGGAGTATCCGGATGGTCATCGGGTGGTGGTGTGTGATATTCCGGGATTGATTGAGGGCGCGCACCGCAATGCGGGACTTGGTCATGCCTTCTTGCGGCACATTGAGCGGTGCAAGGTGTTGGTACTCTTGCTGGACATGGCAGGGACGGATGGTCGTCAGCCGTGGGACGATTACCATCATTTGTTGGAGGAGTTGGAGTTGTATGATCCGGCACTCTTGGAGCGGCCGCGTCTGGTGGTAGCCAACAAAATGGATGAAGCGGCAGCAGAATCGAATTTGCGCCGTTTTAAGCGCCGAGTGCCCCGCACGCCCGTATTGAGCATTTCCGCGGCCTTGGGAGAGGGAGTGGAACGTTTTAAAAAGGCAATCCGTGAGGCTGTGGAGGCTCAAGTTGGGGGTTGTTCACCCCGATAGACCAGGAAATGCGGGACCGGGGCACGGACTTTTGGGCTGTCCAAGTGGGCTTTTGCCGCATACAGTTCTTCAAGGATGTTGCAAGCCGGGATCATCGGCCTGCCCAATGTAGGGAAGTCTACCTTGTTCAATGGACTGGTTCGGGCTCACTTGGCGCCGGCAGCGAATTACCCCTTTTGCACCATTGAGCCGAATCGGGGTGTGGTAGCGGTACCGGATCCGCGGTTGGACCAGCTGGCGCAAGTGGTCGGTGTGTCCACCCGCGTACCCGCGGCGATTGAATTCGTGGACATTGCAGGGTTGGTGCGCGGGGCTTCGAAAGGCGAAGGGCTCGGCAATCAGTTTCTGAGTCACATTCGCGAGGTTGATGCGTTGGTTCACGTGGTTCGGTGTTTTGAAGACCCGGACGTGGTCCATGTAACCGGCGATCCGGATCCGGTCCGGGACATTGAAATCGTGCTCACGGAACTTGTATGGGCAGACTTGGAAGTGGTGGAGCGCCGGCGGCAACGATTGGCGCGAGAAGTTCGAGCGGGGGACAAGCACGCTATAGCCGAGGACCACGTGTTGCAAAAGCTGCTCCGGCATCTTGAGTCAGGCCGACCTGCACTGACAGCCGGTCTAACGCGTGAAGAGCAGGCGTGCCTGATTTCTTGCCCGTTGCTAAGTCTGAAACCGATGGTCCTGGCTGCCAACGTACGTGAGTCGCAATTGTCCCAGGCCGATGTGGATCCATACGTGCAGGCTGTTCGGCAGTATGTTCGTGCCCATCATGGTTGCGACACGGTCGTGGTCTGTGCACAGTTGGAGAGCGATTTGGTGGATCTCAGTCCAGAGGAAGCTTCGGAATATCTGAATTCGCTGGGGTTGCAAGACACCGGTGGGTCGGCGTTGATTCAGGCGGTTTATCGGCTTCTGAATTTGCGAACCTTTTTTACCTTTAACGAGAACGAGGTGCGCGCCTGGACAATTCCTGCGGGGACCTCCGCTGCACGTGCGGCCGGTCGGATTCACACAGATTTTGAGAAGGGTTTTATCAAGGCAGAACGGATTTTTTGGAAGGACCTGGTGGAGGCCGGCTCGGTGGCACACGCTCGTGAGCGCGGGCACTATGCGCACGAAGGCCGAGAATATGTGGTGCAAGACGGCGACGTGCTTCTGTTCCGATTCCACGTATAGTCGGCTGTAGGCACGGCAACAATACGCTGTCGATCCTCCGCTTTGACCAGACAATGCAGACTGGAGCTCGAGTTTACTTCTAGAAGGGAAAATCCGCGGGAGGCCGGACAGGGGGCGGTGTATCCACCCGACGCTCGGCCTTCCCGTGGTGGACGAAGCCCTGAACGGTGATAGCCCGTTCCGGCCGGACGGGGCAGGCATACTCGCAGGCGCCGCATCCGATACAAAGAGACGGATGAAGCTCGGGTACTCGGAGTTGATCCCGATACGGTTTGGTGGTCACGGCCTGAGTAGGACAATGCTCCGAGCAAGCGGCACAATCGGTACCTTGGCGGACGACCACGCAAAGATCGAGTTTGAGAATAGCTTCTCCAACCTTGGTGAGCTGCTTTTCCGCGAGTGGCAAGGCATGAATGGCTCCAGTTGGGCATACCTTTCCGCACCGGTGACAATCGAAGTTACAGTACGACCGGTGGTAGTTCATCCTGGGCCGGAGAAAGGCAATCAACCCGAATTGTAGGCCGGCTGGTTCCAACACGCGCGTGGGACAGGCCGTCACACATAAGCCACAGGCCGTACAATGACGCAGAAAGTGGTGCACCCCTTTGGAACCGGGTGGTGTGATGGGCAAGGAGGCAATGGGTCCGGCCGCTACTAGGTCTGCGGTGTCGGATTCCTTGCTGCCAGATGCCTCTGCGAATAGAGACGGACCTGTCACTATTCTAGCTCCGAGCCCGCTTAAGAAGGTCCAAAGGAAACTCCGCCGACCCGGGTTGGGTATGGTTTCGGATTCTGTTCCGCGTGCAGAGCGAAAGAGGGTACCCACACGCGCAAATTGAAAGCCCTGCTCGGGGCAGATAGCCAGGCAGTCCAAACACAGCACACAGCGCGAAAAATCTACCTTCTGTTTGCGCAAATCGATGCATTGAGCCCTGCAAGCTTCCAGACAACGGGCGCATTTATGGCACCGGGTGGATTGCAGTCGCAACTGCCATCGGGCTCCGTTGGCTAGCCATCCCAATAGTGTCCCTACGGGACAAACGGTATTGCAGTACAGTCGGCCTCGCCAGACAGCCAGTGCAGTGACCAAGAGTAGCAGGATCAATGTGCAAACGGTTGCAGCAGTCCATTGCCAGACTGGCTCTGTGTGGTACCACCCGGGCAGGCCGGTTTGCGCCATCAGTGGCGCGAGGCTGTTGGAGAGACGGATGACCGCATCTCGAAACACGGTTGAGCTAATCCGACCGAAAAGGCTGTAGGGATCGAACCATGCCAGCGCCATGCCTCCACTTACCAGGGTGCCTGCCAAACTCACCACCAGAACACTCCAACGCAGGGCGCGAACCTCCTTCATGAAGGGCAATCTTCCAGCGGACCTGACCTTCTTCCGCAACCACCAGATAAAGTCCTGGTAGAGTCCCAGCGGACAGAGCACGCTGCAGTAAACGCGGCCCCAGAGGAGGGTGGCTAAGAGGATGAACCCGGCACCGATCGCAAGTCCGGCACCTGCAACGTGTGCCACTATGGAGGGCACGAATTGCGTGCGGGCCAGTGTCTGGGCCACTTGACTGGGAATACGTTCCCAGGCATCCGTGAAGACCAGGAAAAAGGTCAGACCCATAGCGCACCCGATCCAGACGCGCGCTGGACGCAGCCACGTCTTCAGCCGAGCGCCGGAGTCGCCACCTTGGAACCCCGTCCCTGTGGTTGTGGGCGAGCCGACTGTGCAAGACCCGGGGGAAGATTCTCTGCTGACGATCTGGGAGCGAGATGGCGATGGTGCCGGCTGCATGAACACATCTTACGGCTACAGATGTCAGACAACGGACTTAGCTCATCCGGATCCGACGTACGTCCAGTTGGTCGAGGTCGGCAATTCCTACACCTAACTTGGCTGCGGCAGGGATATGGGCCACTTGGTCTGGCTCAAAGTTAAGCAGTTTAGCTCCAGCTGCATCCACAGCGACCGGATCCGTGGAGACCAGCAGGGTGCGCATTTGGACGCAGTCTTCCGGGCTGCGACCCCGCGGTCCATTACGGACCATGGGATGGTACGCATCCAGGATGTTGAGGTCCGGTTTGCGAACGGTTAAGAAATCGGCAATGCATTGATGCAAATCCGTGCGGTGGAAGAAGCGGCGGTCCCATACCACGCCCATCAAGTTTTTGAGACAGGCCGTGATGCGAGTGCCTCCGTGCGTCTTTAGAACCGGAACGTTGATCACCACATCGGAGTCAAGATAAAGTCGGTGGACTTGTGTCTCCTTGAGTGTTACCCCGCCGGGCACGGTCACGTTTCGATAAAGCGATTCGTCTTTGCCGTTGACCATGGTTGCTCCGCGCTGTTTGGCGGCAGCTTCGATGCCGCTGCTCTCATAAGCGCGACGCCATTCATCAACGGTATTGTCGAAAACGCTGACGGACTTAGCGCCAGCTTCGAAGCAAAGTTCCACCAACCGCGCCACCAGCTCCGGGTGTGTATTGGCACCCCGTTCGGGCGGGACATCCCAGCCGATGTTGGGTTTGATCAACACCCGTTGGCCTGGTTTGACAAACGCCTGGATACCTCCCAACTCGGCCAAGGCCCGATTCAGCATGACAGCTCGCTCTCCGTCACGCACCGCGACTAAAAGGGTTTGGGCCGCCGATGGGCCAGAAGGCTGGGTTGCTGACGTTTCCGAGCGGGTTTGTTCCGCAAAGAGGCGCTCCAGACCGTGGAAAGAAAGCGCCGCCCCGGCGGCTAGGCTGGTTTTGATGAATGCGCGTCGCGTTTTCATGGGACTACCGGTTTTGTGCCAGAGTCGAGATTCTCTTGGTTTCTTATCAACCCTATGTCCTTCCATGGGGCGCCCCGCAAGCGTAGCATGCAGAAATCTCCAAATCGGAGAAAGGAAAGCCAAAAAAAGCTAATATTCTGCCTACCGGGATCAGTAGACAGAGGAGTGCATTAGACCTCTTGGCGGGAGAGCAGGTTCTTATTCGATCAAGCGGGCCCGGTAATAGCGACCGGGCAGCCTGACTGCGTTGCCGTCAGTGAAAGCTGCGGAGGTGCCGGTCAATCGCCAGCGCCCGAGTTCTTCCCATTGAACCAGATTGATGGAAGTTTCAATCGCGTACAGCCGGCCTGGCTCGCCGAATAACACGCCACGCAATTCGCCTTCCTCGGTCCAGCCGAGTTCGCCCAAAATCGGCGCTTCCACTGCGTCCAACCACACATTCTCACTCCACGCCTCGCCGACGGAGTTTTGCACCTGGGCAGCATAGAAGCCAGTGTGGGAACGCTGCACGGGATCCAGGGGTAACTCAGCGGAGGTGGCGCCGGGCACAGGCGTGCTGTTGTAGTACCACTGATAGCGAAGCGGCGGATCGCCTGACGCGGCCACGCGGAGTTCGACCCGACTTCCCACGAGGACGAGGCCCCCTCTCGGCTGAAGAGTGATTTGTGGCGGTGCTTGGACCACCAGCCGTGCAACGGCTGTGGTGCTGCCGGCTGCATTGCTCACGATAACTTGGTAGTCGCCAGTGTGCATGGTACCAACTGCGGTAATTCGCAGAGTGGCTTCATGTTCACCCGGCAGATTCACCCCATTGCGCTGCCATTGGAAGGACAAAGGCAGCGTGCCGGTCGCCAGTACATGGAACGCAACTTCCTCTCCAACCCGGGCGATCCGGTTCGTGGGGGGCAATACAATCTGCGGGGGAACCAACAAGGTCAGGGAAGCTGCCGGACTGAGGACAAAACCGTGAATGTTGGAGACACGCACGCGATATGAGCCGGCTTGGTTGGTGTTAAGGACCATGAAACGCAACACTGGGTTGGTCGCTTGCGGCAAGGGCGTGTTGTCGTGATACCACTGGAACTCGAGAGGAGGTGAACCGCTTGCCTCAACGGTGAACACTGCCCACTGGCCTAACACCACCACTATGGGTTTGGGGGACTGCAAAAGGACAGGTGGCTCTTGCGATTCCTGCGTATTGGCTCGACCTGGCGTTGGTGCTTCCCCTTTCCAATGGGTAGGATCGTTGCCATAAAGATTCGGCTGCAAACGTTGCAACGAGCCACCTCTGCCGGCAGCGGTTGCAGGCCACGGTGCAGTGGCAAGGTAAGCCACGCGGTCCACTGGATAGTATGGCACATATCCGGCATCCGGATGCGGCGGTCCCTGGGGGGTGTCCGGGGCGAGTAACTCGAGCGTTTCTCCTGCGTTGTTCAGTCGACCTTCATAAGGACCCAGAATCGTCACAGTCCCCACCTTGTACCGGGCTTGGAACAACTCGCGCAATGTCTGGTTGGTTTCGGGATGGAACGGTACCACGACCAGATAACCGCCGGGCGGTAAGGTGAAACCGGGCGGGAACGTAAAGCGTACGGCATTAGCCAGACGCCACCGGTTCGTGGGATGCCCCGGGTCATACAAGGGCACAGGATCCGAACTTCGATTGTGCAACTCGATGAATTCCAGCATAGATGCGGCAGACGAGTCCAGATCGTCGGATGGTTGGTAGTGAATTTCGTTGATGACGACCGGACCCACTCGGGCCGGGGCGTTGGAAGCGCCCTTTCCGGAACGGAAATGCAGCACGTTTGTTGGCTGCTCAATGCCAAAGGTAGGGTGGCTGACAAGGGTGAAATCGAATCCCACACTGGTAGGAATCACACCCCAGGAGACACCGTTTGGTGCCGGACCAAACGTCACGCCGGTTCGATAACCGGTCAGCTCGCCCGTGGCAGACGCTTGGAAAAGATAGACCTCGTCTCCGCGAGCGGAGTTGAAGCTAAATTTTGGCGGTTCATCCCGCTCGTCATCTGCAGAACCGAAATCGATTTGGTAAAAGACGCAGTAACCTCGAGGCGGAAGCACGGTCCCGTCCGGGATACGGTATCGTTTGGGGTCGATCGCACTGTCGCTTAAATACCATCCACTAAGGTCGATCGGGGCATCTGTGAGATTATGCAACTCAACGGCGTCTTCAAGAGGCGGATCTGTGTGGGAAAGCACCTCGTTGATGACGACATTTGTCAGGGGCAGGTAGTTCGGGCCTTCCGGAGAAGGCACGATCATACTGGCGATGTTTGTGCTGCCATCCGGGAGGCGGCCCTCCGAAACACCGGCCGTTTGAAGACCGAAGTCCACTCCGTCGATCAGTTGCAAGTCGGCGGTGTAGAGTCGAAGGCACTCACCAAGTTGGTTCAGCGCAAAGTTGACATGATGAGATCCGGCACTGCGATTGTCGTCGGCAATGAACCGCACCCAACCATGACCGGCGATGAAGCTCAGGGGAGGGATAACATAGCGCGTTCGACCGGGCAGGGACGGATCGTCGGTGAGATAAAGGCCCTCGAGCGAAACTGGCAGGGAGCTGGTGTTGTAAAGTTCGAACCAGTCGGATTCACCCGGCGCAGCCGCGAACCACTCATTAATGCGAATTGCAGTGACCGGACCCAGCAATGCCGCAGGGGCATTGAGCCGCCCTGGTGTGGCCAGACTCAGGAGGCACCACCTATTGCTGATCGGGCCCAGAGGTAAGTCGGGCACCTGCGGACCGTAGGCGACGCGATCAACTATTTGTCCCTGCGCATTCCACAAGACAACTTCGCCAGAATCGCCGTCGAGCGCGAATCCTGAATTCAAGGCTATGGACCCGTCGGTTGTTGGCGGACGGGTGTTGTCGCACCACACGACCAGATATCCGCCGGCGGGGAGAATCACACCTGTTGGGAAGCGCCACTGGTGGTCTTCAGATGTGTTGCTACGGCCGAGGACCATGCCTTCGAGCGAGGCCGTCGTATTTCCAGGATTGTGAATCTCAATGAAATCTGCGTATTCCCCCCAAGGCGCCAAGGCGGCCCGTTGGTTGCGAGCCAGGATTTCATTCAAGCGTGGGCCTCTCCATGCGGCGAGATAGTTGGACGCACCCGGGCTGGCAGTTCCTGGAAAGGTCAGGATAGACGAAGCTCCGTCCGGATAGCGCCCTTGGGACAGACCTTCCCCCAGTGTGGGGTAAGTAATTTGGTCAACCCGTTCGCCAGCATCTGTGTACAAGGTGATGGTGCCACCTTGGGCAGGCAAGGCAAAGCCAAGCGCGTCCGGATCAGGATCGCTGGTCGCGAACAATTGCACGAATCCACCCGGAGCCACAAAGGACAGCCCACGCAGTTGGACCACGGTGTTGGAAAGCGCCACATGGAGACCCTGTAGACTTACGGGTGCATTAAGTTGACGGTTGAATAACTCGATCCAGTCAGATTCGCCGGGTGCCGCATTGGCCAGCCACTCATTAAGAATAAGGTTGGTTTGAGAAGCCAGAACCACCGGTTGATTCGATGCGCCAGGTGTGGGCTGGGCGAGCGTCCAGCGTGCGCCCACGCGGCTAATTGTGTAGTTGGGGATTTGCAAGCCAAAGCTGACGGCATCGACGCAATTGGTAAAGGCATCGAAAAGGAACAGATGATCACCTCGACGGCTCAGGGCGAAGCCGGTATGCAGACCTGGGCGGTTGGTGTGGCTGTCGCACCAGACAATTAGATAGCCGTCTGCCGGAATGACGGTACTCTCCGGAAAGACGAACTTACGAGGGTTGCTGTCGTCACTGAGGCTCCAGCGTGAAAGGTCCACCGCTTCGCCGCTGCGGTTGTGAAGTTCGACCCAGTCCGGATACATGCCGGCATGCGCGACGGCTCCGGCATTGTCGGCCATGATTTCACTGAGCCAGATGCGGGCAGGGGGAGAAACCGGAGGGGGGGGCAGGCCGGGCGTTCCGAAAGGGCGATTGCTGGCGCGCCATGAAGCCGGTGCACTTGGATCGCCTTCTCGGTCCACTAGCTCCAGCGTGGCGCCGCCGCCATCGGCGGCCACAGGCCAACCGTTCTCGTCATCATAACGGAGGCTCAGCACGAGATTGCCGTGGCGATCGAACAGGCGCAGGAGTTCGCCTCCGTTGGAAAGATTGCCATTGAAGTAACCAAACACGGGTACGCCTGGATAGCGGGCGGCAAAAGCGGCCGGGTTGGCGTTGTTTGCCAACACCAGTAGTGCGCCGGGCGCGAGCACCGTGCCCATGGGGAAGACGAAGGAGATCCCGTCAAAGCTGAATCCTCCCAAATCGATGGCTCGCGTGCCCACGTTTTGCAACTCCAAAAACTCATAGGCTTCACCCCCTGGCGGATTGTAATTCAGCTCGGTGATGGCTACGGGGAGCGTGAGCTCGGCGACTGTGAATGTAGCCTCATTCAATGCGCTCCAAGTGGTGCCGGCCAGAATGCGGGCCTTCAAAGTGAGCGTACCGTGCAATTCGATTGGCTGAATATAGGCAAAAGCCGACTCGGAAACGGTCCCTGCATAATACACTCGAGGGTCGGTCCCGTTGGTGGTGTAGTAAATGGTTCCGGAAGCGCCCGGATTTCGCAGGGCCACGCGGATGCCCCGCGGGACAGCACCGCCGGCGAGCACAGGACCGGTCGCGGTGCCGAGCCGGAATTCAGGCGCATCCACCGTCGGATAAAGCCCGGCCGCGCGCAACTGAGCCAGTACCACACCAGGACGATTGTGGAAGTAGGAACTTGTCATGCGCACGTTTTCCGGTTGCCAATGGGTTTCCCGCGTATAGAGAGCGTAGGTTCCGTCCTGCCAAGGATGGACGTCTCGGCGGTAATCGCCCCAGCGACAGGATTCCGCCACGATGGGCTTGTAAAGCAGATTTGACCAGGAGAGCCAACGAGCGATGTTGGCCTCCCGGGTGAGGGCCCCGCCGGGCGCCAGCAAGTGTTTGTAGACGCGATCGGCAAAATCGAGGCGGTACTGGGCATTTTCCCGGAGTTTGGTATGAAGGCCAGCTGGCACGTCGGTGTTGCTGACCCGATTGATATCCTCGTTGAGCAGGATACACTCACCGTCCCATGGAAAGAACTTGAACGTGCCACCGGGCCGTCGAGGTCGGACTGCGTGCCAGTTTTTATTAAATCCCCAGTCTTGATGACCGACGAAAAAGTGCAGCAGGACATAATCGATGTATTGAGGTACATCGAGATATTGCTTCATCTGTTCGTAACGAGCGTTGTCGCTCAGATTGGTGAGGCTGACCATGGCGTTGTAAACGGCGGCGGTGCCAGCTCGCAGGATTCCCTGGTCATAGGCGTCATATTCATCGTCGTCTCCGCCGTAATAAGCCGCGCCGAAGTGCTTGGTGGGCTGTTCACTGATGTCATAGACTCCCCAGTAAAGGCCATTTAGAAACAGATGCACATACCGATTGTGACTGGCGATCTGTCCCATGTCGCGGAAGGCCTGCTTGATCCAGGCGTCTCGGAAGCGGCTGGCTCGGGTGCGCTGATATGCACCGGCGCCGTTGTTGGGGCTGTCTGACCAATGCCGCCAACTGGTATTGAAGTCCGGCCGCAATACGAGATCGTCGAACCGCGTAATCGCTGATTCTGGAAACACGGGATACTCAAGCACGGTGGGACCAAAATCTCCGCGGAAATTGAGTTTGAACCCGTGTTTCGGATTTTTGCTCGGTTCGCGGCTGGCATTGCCGTGCCCCTCGATGCCCGCCGTGGTGGCAAAGGCCGTCCGGCCGTCCGGCAAAACCATCTCCACGGAAGCCGGTTTGTTTGGAAACTGTTTGTTGACGATGTTGCTAGCCCAGTACAGACCGGTGGGTTCGAACAGGTCAGATGGATTCATGACAATGGAAAGCACGGGCAATTGCAGCAGGCCTTCCTTGAGATCCCGCAGCTTGGCGGGATCTATCGGCGATACAGCATTTGTGGGCATCGTGCGCAATGGATCCCAGTCCATCTCGTAATCAGCGGGCACGAGATTATTGGGAAAGTTGGCATAAGTCCCCCAGTTGGTGGGGAAACCGGGCGGATTGGCAGGCTGCCGGATGACACTTTCGAGGAAAAGGTAAGTGTGAGTAACGGTGCGGGAGGGCAGATGGCCGGGGGCAAACGCGGCAAACCGGAGCACGGTAGTGTTTGTGATCCATAAGGGCCCCTGGTAAAGCCTCCCTGTGGTGGCAGTGGGTTCGCGACCATCCAACGTGTATCGGATCATCGCAGTGGTAAGTGGAGATGTGAGATACAGGCGAAACGGTTGATCAAACCATCCGCGGGCCACGCTTGCATGAGGATCCGGAGTTATGCCCGCCAAGCTCGAGGTGCCGTTGGGGGCACCGGGGGTTGGAGTGGGGAAGTAGACCCACTGCCCCTCGTCATTGAGTCCGTAAGAGATGTCAGAGCGTTGTTCCGGAAATGCGGGTGCCAGGACGCTTGCTGGTTGCGGGGGATAATCAGGCGGGAAGAGTGCTAGAAATTCGCCATACACATTAAGCTGGAAATTGAGATGAAGCCGGTTATTGCCAGAAGGCGTGCGGCGGTCTTTGCCGGAGGCGAACACCACCAGAAACTGACCCGGAGCCAAGGTGACAGAAGGAAACACCCATTTGCCGGGGTTGTCCGGATCGTCCGTGAGGGACCAACCTAACAAGTTCACTGTGTTCGTTCCTCCATTGAAAAGTTCGATCCAATCCTGTGGTTCGGCATTTTCGTCCTTCAGATTGGAGAGGTTCGCCGCCAGGAACTCGTTGATGATCACGTTGCCTCTGGGGGCTGCTGGATCGAACAACACGGACCACGTCCCGCCGGGAAAAGGATTGGGCGGGTCAGCCAGGTCAGTGATACCATGCTGGTTCGCCCAACGGAGCTGAACTGTACCCGCGTTGGGAGCATCGAACTCAAACACGTAAGGGCCAGGGCCAGCTCCTACCACACTGCGAGCGGGTTGCCCATTGACATGCAAGTCCGAGGCGTCCACACCGCGGACCGGCTCCGTGAACCAAACCTCGAGCTGCTGCAGCCGGGTAACCTGGGCGCCGGCAGCCGGAGTGAGCTTGTGGACCGCGGGAGGCAAGGTATCGGCCAGCGTGTAGGTCCAAGTGGCCGTGGGATCAGTTTCGTGAAACGGCTGGCCTGTAAGGTCGGTGATCCCGTGTGCATCATCCCAGGAGATCAACACGGGTCCTGGCAGTGGCTGGGGAAAGGAAAAGACATACACGTTGGTCCCCGGGGAACCGATCACTTGACTCGCGGGTTGCTCGGCCACGCGGAGATCGGAGGCCTCCACACCCGTGACAGACTTGTTGAAGGTCAGCACGATCTGAGTCAGTTGGGCAAGCACGGATCCACGCGCTGGCTGCACGTCGGCTATAGCAGGGGGCGTGGCCGGTGCTCGCACACGAGCTTGCAGTTGGCCATCCCAGCGAAGGTCTGAGCTATTTCGTGTTACATTGAACACCTGAACGGCCAGAACATTGGTGCCCATTTGCAGATAGGCGGATGGGGGCGAAGTGGGCGTAAACAGCTCAAATACTCCGGCTTCGTGTCCGGCAGCGGCGAGGTTGGTGTAAGTTGGGTTGGCCACGGCCACGTTGGCGCGTGCGATTTCCGTGCCGTTGATCCACGCCACGAAGCCGTCATCGTAGTTGGCCAGCAACTCTACCTGCTCAATGTCCGCAAAATTAGTGATCACGAAGCCAGTTCGTAGGAAGATGCAATTGTACTGGTTCTGCATATCCGTCAGGAGCGTGCCTGCGGTTAGTCCCTCTCCATAATGAAAAGGGGCGGCTCCCAACGGCCAATTGGCATCGTTAAAGACGCGTTGGCGCCAGGCCGAGACCGGCTGGGATGCCTCATTGGTGCCTTTCAGCCAACGCCAGGTGCTGCCCGCTGGGACCAGCGTCAGCACCTGCTGCGCCGCAGCGGTCGAAGCGCCAAGCCAAAGACATGTCGAGACCGTCAGCAAAAGATAAGATCGTCTGGCCTGTCTGGTTCTATGGTCGAGAATGATCAAAGGATTCAGAAAACGGTTTGTTTTTGGGGACCTGGCCGTGCCCAGATGATCGGTGCACCCGTTTGCCATGCTAAAAGAATGTAATCAGAGACCCGCGTCAATTCCATGTCGTTTTGGAGGCCCGGGCGAGCTCTTGTTCAGGCCGGACGGAGGCGCTTGCAACCGGTCATACCCTGTCTTCAGACCATGATCCCCGCACAAGTTTTTTCAACTTAGGCTTGATGGAGGTATAGGTCCCGATTGCGCCAAAGATATAAAGCGCCGCTCCAGAGGGTGAGCAGCACGGCGGTCCATAAGGCCACGAGGGCCACTGTGGGAGTCCAAGGTTGAAATGCGCTTGCCAAGGGCGAGGGCCATTCGTGCGTGGCTTGCAAGGTAAGCAGGGCCACCACCGCGACCATTTGACTGGTGGTCTTGTGTTTGCCGTAGCGTTCAGCCGCCAAAACCAGTTGCCGCGAAGCGGCCAAGAGCCGCAACCCGGTAATGGCCAACTCGCGTGCCACGACCACAATGGCCATCCATGCATGGACTTGAACCGGCAGCTTGTCGTCGAGTCGGCCCCGCTCTACCAGGGCGATGAAAACGGCGCAAACCAACACCTTGTCCACGAGTGGATCCATGAGAATGCCGAAGTTGGTAATTTGGCCGCGCCCGCGAGCTATGCGTCCGTCAAAGAAATCGGTCACGGCAGCTGCCACAAACAGTGCCAATGCAGCGGTATCACCGCCGGGTACGCGCCACAACAGGATCAGCACCAGCAGCACCGTCAGGCCCAGACGCGAAACGGTGAGCTTATTCGCAAGGTTCATTGTCCGGATGGTTGGCGACATTCCGCGGTGGTGCAAGCCTTGAACCGGCAACGTCGGGCTTACTGGAGTGTCTGCGAAACGCCACAAGGAATCAGATCTGTCGCGCGATCAGATCGTAGTCTGTGGCTCCCACCACTTCAACGCGAACAAATTGGCCTGCAGGGAGCTGACCGTGGACATAGACCCGCCCGTCCACTTCTGGCGCATCTGCCTCCGACCTGGCCACACTCCAGAGACCATGGGCACGCCCATGCGCGGCTGAGTGGGGAACGCGGCTCGATGCATGTTCCCAAGACTTGATCTCTGCAGGGAGCGCACGCGAATTTCGGAGCTGTCCTTCGACCAAAACGCGGAGAGTTTTCCCGATCAGGGCAGCATTCCGTTTACGGCAGATCTCACGTTGCAGAGTCATGGCCTGATCGCGGCGACGCTGCTTGACCTCGGCAGGTACCTGTTGCTGCATGGCGGCTGCGCGCGTACCCTCCTCTGGTGAATAAAGGAACACGCCGGCGCGATCAAATTGAACCTTTTTCATGAACTCCAGCAGGGTTTCAAAGCAAGTTTCCGTCTCACCAGGGAATCCCACGATAAACGTCGTTCGCAGCGTGACGCCCGGGATGCCGGTTCGGATGCGTTGCAGGAGAGCTTCAATATACGCGCGGGTTGTTTCACGCCGCATGCGCTCCAAAAGGTTGTCGTGAATGTGTTGAAGGGGCATATCCACGTAGCGGACCACCTTTGAACAAGAGGCCATGGTTTGGATTAACTCGTCCGTCCAATGAGCCGGGTGGGTGTAAAGCACGCGGATCCAGAAGTCACCGGGCAAAGCATCTAGCTCTCTCAATAATCGCGGCAGAGTGGGTGCGTCCGCTGGCAGGGCGCGGACAACCTGCTGAAACCGGTTCGGATCCGTGGCAGCGATGGAGCGTTGCGGCCGGAGATCCAGGCCGTAGTAGGTGGAGTCCTGTGAGACGAGGTTGATTTCACGCACGCCTTGCTCAATCAAAATTTGCACTTCGCGGACGATGTCTGGCATCGGACGACTTCGGTGAGCTCCCCGGATTTGGGGGATGATGCAAAAACTGCACGGGTGATTGCAGCCCTCGGCAATCTTCACGTAGGCATAGTGTGGCGGCGTAAGCCGAAAGCGAGGGGTCTCGTAGTCCGGGATGTAGCGGGGCCGAGGCTGCACAACCATAACCGGCTCAGACAGGGTAGGTTTCCGGGTCCCGTTGAGCGGCCCCGAATGGGATTCAATTCCTTTGCTGGTTTTATGGAATTGTAGTAACGCGTCGCGTCGGCTATCGAACTTCCGCGAAACAACGTTAGATGATTGCTGCAGACGACTAGCCCGATGTGCTAATGCTTGCCTCACGATCTCGGGTACACGCGGCACTTCGTCTACGCCCATGAATGCATCGACCTCGGGCAGCAAATCGCGAAGCCGGTCCCGATACCGTTGCGACAGGCAACCGGCCACAATGATAGCCTGGCCCCGCCGATGCGCCTCGCGGAAGGCGGCTGATTCCAGGATCGTATCCACGCTTTCCTCTTGGGCGGCGTCAATGAACGAGCAGGTATTAATAATCAACGCGTCCGCCCGGGCGGGGTCGTTGGTGATCTCAAACCCGTCATTTAACAAACTGCCGAGCATGATCTCGGCATCCACCAGATTTTTGGCGCATCCCAGCGTGACCAAGCCAACACGCCGGGGGCGCGCTTGTTCGTGCGGCTTCATTTAGGACCTGCCAGTTTAGAGCCAGCAAGGATTCGAAGCAACCGGATCCTTCTGTGTGGAAGAGGGGCTATGGCCCATATTACCTGTGTTCCTATCATTGGAGCGGGTTCGAGTCGCACACAGCTTCCTCGGTCTCTGGGCAGGGGAAAGGCAACGTAAGCATCGCCGGATGGAGTCCCCATCTTACCGCCGCCACAGGCAATCACGCCGAATTGAGGTCCGCGCACCTCGTAAGTGGCCGGCGTGGCATAGCGGCGAGCGGACAGCTCGGGGTACTCACCCAAGACCACCTTCCACCGGTACTGAGCCGTGTTGAGATCAATCGCACTCAGGGTGCCCCACGGGGGGTTGACTGCGGGATACCCGTCGGGATCTAGCCAGCGGTGGTATCCCGTGGAAACGAATGGCACTCTGCCAAGCGGATTCGGCGCTGTGACAGCTCGAGGTTCATGCGGAAGAGAAGCAGGCCTCGGCGGCTGCGTGCCAAGGATGTAATCAGCCAGCGCTGCTTTTTGGTGCGGCGACAGGAAACCGAACGCAGGCGTGCCTCCGCGTCCGGTCTCCACAAGCATTAGAACAGCTTCGCGATCGAGCTTCTGCAGGAGGTTGGTGAGTGGAGGTGCCTTTGGGCCGTGAGCGGTTTGCCCTTCCCGATTTGGTCCGTGACAGACGGCGCAGATCTGCAGATAGAGGCTGCGCCCGTCCGGGACATGGGCCGACATCGAAGGCGGAACTTCGACCATGGTCAGGACCCATGGCATCTCGTTCGCATTTACGTGCATCACACCTTCGGGATCCACGGCAGCGCCCCCCACTCGGCTCCACCGTCAAAGCCGGGAAAGAGAATGGTTCCCTCCCGACTGGGAGGTTGAAAAGGTACGTGGGGCCGGAGCCGTGCGTACCGGTCCAACACCGCTCGGTGCGTTGCTGGTGTTCGATCCGTGATTTGGTCATACGTGAAAAGTTTGCGAGCAAACGAGACTGGGAACAGAGGCACGGGTTGTGTGGGCCAAGCCACTTCTCCTGGCAGATTGCTCGGTGGCACCGACCGTTCCTCAATGGGAAAAAGGGACGCTCCCGTGACGCGGTCAAATACGAACACGTGCCCTGATTTCGTCACTTGCGCCACAGCGTCGATACGGCGGCCCTGACGGGTGAGCGTCAGAAGATCAGGCGGAGCTGGCAAATCGCGGTCCCAAAGGTCGTGATTGAACCACTTGAAAATGGCATAGCCTCCGACCCGTGCGCGCATCGAGGGCGAGAAGACAGTTAGCGTAAAGGTTTTGTCCGATGCGATCTCCGCCCCAAAAGTCGTATGGAGCCGAGCCTGTGGGCACGTACATAATCCCGCGTTGAGGGTCCACGGCCATGCCGGCCCAGCAGTTGGCACCGCCCACGTATCGCCATGTTTCCGGGGGCCACGTCTCGTACCCGGGCTCTCCTGGCTACGGAATGGTGTGGAAACGCCAGACCAGATGCCCCGTGCGCACGTCATAGGCTCGGACGTGCCCGGGAGCAGCCGGTTCAGGTCCTTCGCCGACCCGGATTGGGCACGATGACTAGGTTTTCGAACAACGCGGGCGGCGAAGTCCCTACTACGTAAAGATCGCGCGCATCCCGACCCAGATCATCCCGCAGGTCTACCCGGCCGTTTTGACCAAAGTCAGAGATGAGCCGGCCTGTGCGAGCGTCCACGGCGACCAGGTAGGGACCGGCGATGTATAAAATGCGTGCCTCGGTCCCGTTGCGCCGGAACACCACACCCCGGTTGATGCCTACGCCTGACGTCAGCAGTCCTGCTTGCACCGGCTCAAATCGCCATAACTCCTGTCCGATGACAGCGTCGAGGGCAAAAAGTTTCAAGGCTGGAGAAGTCGCGTAGAGGACTCCGTCGATGACCAACGGATTGCACTGAATTTGGGTAAGATTGTCCGACCGTCCATCACCACTTCGGTAGATCCATGCCAGGCGCAGACGGTGCACATTGTTCCGGTTGATTTGTCGCAAGGACGAATACTGAGAACCCTCCGGATCGCCGAGGTACGTTTCCCAGTTCCGACCAGCGCTGGCCCGGCTCATGGGGGGCATCACCGCCAAAAGCCCGACCACGCATGTGAGGTGGACCCTTCACCGCTTGATGGAAGGAGTGCGCCCTGGAGAAAACGCTGTCCGGAAAGATAGTTCTCGAGAAAATGGAACCATTGGGAGGTCGTTGGTTGGGTTGAGGCGCCGGCCGATGCGACCATTACAGGCTCGTTCATTCATTGCCGCGGCTGAATCGATTTGTCGAGCTTCGGGGCAAAACCCCGCTGCCTTCTTGGGTGGACCGAGTGCGCTTGACAGGTGGTTTCGTTGTTATGTGAATGCTCGTGTGACACGACGTGAGTTTCTTCGCAGGGCTGCGGCAGGTGCAGTAGCCGGGCCGATGTTGCTGCGAGGCGCCTCGCGATCAGAGTCGGACCTCTTGGCCGAGGCAGAAGAGCGCATCCGCCAGCATCGACGCCGCCGACGGGTTCTTTTGATCCGTGATGCCAAGGGGCGGCCGGTTCCCGGTGCAAAGGTGCGAGTCCAACAGACCCGACACGAGTATTGGTTCGGTTGCAACTTGTTCCTTTTTGGACGCGGTTCAGGAGCCTCTTGGGAGAGCGAGTATCGGGCGCGATTCATTGAGTTATTCAACTTTGCCACGTTGGGCTTTTACTGGGCAATGTACGAACCCCAACCCGGCCGACCGCAGGAGGAGAGGACGGATCAGATCTTGGAGTGGGCTGCCAAGCATGGCATTGTTTGCAAGGGCCACCCGCTGGTCTGGGATGATCGCGTCTCTTCTCCCTCTTGGTTGCCCGAATCAGATGAGGAGTTGGCCCGACTGGTAGAGACCCGCGTGCGCTCCGTCGTGAGCCGGTTTCGGGGTCGGTTGGATGTATGGGATGTTGTGAACGAAGCGACGCACCTGCCAGACCGGGTCAGTCGGACGCGGATGGCGCGTTGGGGCGAGGCGATTGGTCCTGTGGCTTATACACGGCGGCCGTTGGAGGTGGCGCGGGCGGTGCATCCTGAAGCTGTGCTGCTCGTGAATGACTACCGGCTCGACCAGGCTTATTATAATCTTTTGGACGCCGTGCGAGACGCAGAGGGGCGACCCTTGTATGACGCGATCGGGCTTCAGAGTCACATGCACGGGGGGCCCTGGCCATTGGCACGTATCTGGGAGGTTTGTGATCGATTTGCCCAGCTGGGCCGCCCCCTCCACTTCACGGAGATCACGGTGGTCAGTAGTTCCCAACGCAGCCCCGGTGAACCATGGGGTCCGACCAACCCTGAGGCAGAGGCTCGTCAAGCGGAGTACATAACCAAATTTTACACGATGGTATTTGCACATCCGGCGACGCAAGCCCTGGTCTGGTGGGACCTTTCGGATCGGGGGGCCTGGCAGGGGGCGGCTGCAGGATTGTTGCGACGCGACATGTCCCCGAAACCCGCTTATGAGCGGCTGCACGAGTTGATCCGACGCCGTTGGTGGACGCAGGCTGAGGGGATCGTCGGCACAGACGGGGAATATGTGGTAGAAGCTTTTCATGGCCGTCATCGGATTACAGTCGAGGCTCAGAGCGGGCGCACGGTGACCTTGGAAGTGGATTGGCCCGTGCAAGCGCCCGACCGAATGGAGGTCAGGTTGCAATGATTTTGGCCGATCGAAGGTGCCGCAGGCTGTGACAGGCGGGCGAGCATTTTGCCAGGTTGGTGCCGGTTGGCCTTGACCGGTCGCGGAAACACCTTTCTTAATAGTCTTATGAAAATGTGGCAATTCTACCCATGGGCAGCCGGAGTATGGCTGGGTGTGGCAGGTCTGGTGTGCGCCCAAAACTTTTTGCGGAACGAGTCCTTTGAGGAAGCACAAGGCAATCGGCCTCGGGCTTGGCGCACAGAGACCTGGGCTGGTCAGGCCAGTTTCCAGCATGTGCGACAGGGTCGGACCGGCCAACGTAGCGTAGAGATTGCCTCTGAGGGTGGTGCGGACGTGGCTTGGAGCACCCGCGTGACTGTGGATCCCTTCGCCCGGTACCGGCTGTCCGGCTGGATTCGAACCGAGAATGTTGAGCCGATCCAAGGTGGACGAGGCGCGTTGCTAAACATTCATGACATGCCCGGCGCAGCCACACCGGCCGTGACCGGCACGCGAGAGTGGACCCGCGTAGAGGTGGAATTTGACGTGGAAGATCAGACCGAATTGCAGGTCAATTGTCTGTTTGGTGGTTGGGGCCGAGCTCGAGGACGCGCTTGGTTTGACGATGTGGCTTTGGAGAAGATTGCGCAGCAGCAGCCACCGGCACCCCGAATTGAGATCGACGCGGCGCGAGTCGGTGAACCGCTTTCACCGCTGGTCTACGGCCAATTTATCGAGCATTTGGGTCGATGCATCTATGGGGGCATTTGGGCCGAAATGCTGGAAGATCGAAAATTTTATTATCCGATCACTTCAAACTACGCGCCGTACACTTCGTTACGGAACACTCCGTTTCCTGTCGTGGGGCGATCGCCGTGGGAAATTGTAGGCCGGTCGGATGGTGTGCAGATGATCACCAACGCACCGTTTGTGGGTCGACACACGCCCTTGCTCCGGGAGGGGGTCGGCATTCGGCAACATGACCTGGGGGTCACAGCGGGCAAGGAATACACAGGGTATGTGTGGTTGAAGAGTCAGGATCAGCGACCGGCGCGCGCGCGTGTGACACTGCGTTGGGGACCCGGGGAGAGCGACGCCGCCAGTGTGGAGCTAAAAGTGGGCCGGGGCGATTACCGAAGATATCCGTTCCGATTTCAGGCCTCTTCCACCACCGACCGTGCTTCGTTGGAAATCCGCGCTGAAACAGGAGACGTGTTAGTAGGCACCGTTTCGTTGATGCCAGCGGATAACGTTCGAGGTCTTCGTGCGGACACGTTGGCCCTTCTGCGTCAGTTGGCCGCCCCGATCTATCGGTGGCCGGGAGGGAACTTTGTCAGCGGTTACGACTGGCGCGACGGATTGGGTGACCGAGACCGACGTCCGCCGCGAACCAACCCGGCCTGGACCGGCGTAGAGCATAACGACTTTGGACTGCATGAGTTTGTTGAATTCTGTCGGTTGGTGGGAGCCGAACCCCTGGTGACCGTGAACACCGGATTTGGGGATGCCCATTCGGCGGCGGCTTTAGTGGAGTACTGCAATGGGGCTGCGGACACCTACTGGGGGCGTCAACGGGCACGAAACGGTTCCCCGCAAGCTTTTGGGATTCGTTATTGGTGTGTCGGCAATGAAATGTGGGGTGCCTGGCAGCTCGGTTACATGTCTCTGGACCACTATGTGCTCAAGCAAAACTGGGTTGTGGATAAGATGCGGGAAGTGGATTCAACCCTTTTCTGCATTGCGTCCGGTAACGCGGGTCCATGGAGTCGCGGTCTTTTGGAGCGTTGCTCCGATCACATGGAGGCTATTGCGGAACATTTTTATTGCCAGGAGCGTTCCGGACTGGCCGCGCATGTGCGACAAATTCCCGACAATATTCGTGCCAAGGTAGAATTCCACCGACGCATGCGAGCCGAATTGCCTCATCTGAAGGGCAAAGACATCCGCATCGCCATGACCGAGTGGAATTACTGGTACGGTCCGCATGTATTTGGGGAGCTGGGCACGCGGTATTTTTTGAAGGACGCCTTGGGCATTGCTGCTGGACTGCATGAATATGCGCGCCAGAGTGATTTGATTCATTCCGCCTTTTACGCACAGACGGTGAATGTGATCGGCGCCATTAAAACCAGCCGCAGAAATGCTGCTTTTGAAACGACCGGTCTCGTACTGTTGCTGTACCGGCACCACTTCGGGGAACTACCGGTCCATACCCGTTCGGAAGGGCTGATTGATGCTCAGGCGGCTTGGACGTTGGATCGGAAGAAACTGACCTTGGGCATCGTCAATCCTACGATGGAAACCCGGTCCATTCCCTTGGAGATCCGAGGCGCACGGCTAAAGTCACCGGCGACACGCTGGCAAATTGCGGGTACCGATCCTCAGGCGTACAACGATCCGGATCAGCCACCCCGCGTCCAGATTGAACGCTTGAGCCTCGAAGGTTCACCGGACCGGGTTGAGGTGCCGCCGTGCAGTATTACTCTGCTTGTCTGGGACGTGAATTGAGCGCGCGCAGGCTGGTGCTCCATCACGACGAATGCTGCCTGTTGCACCAACTCTTGAGCTTGCCGGGGCCAGGCGACCGAGGGAGCACCCGCTACTGTTTCGGCCCCTTTTGATGTGCCGTTGTCACGGCTTGTTGAAGCGGGCCGGTTGAAAACGGCGTAACTGGAGCTGTTGCAGGCAGTCCCTTACTTGTTCACGGAGCAAGGCACGCTGGCTTGGTGCCAGCCCCAATGGATCAAAACGATACCGGTAGTGTAGCAGCAGGAGCTGCTGCAAGGTGGGAATCCACGCAGACCACTGGGTGTCTGCGCCAAGCCTACGGAGCCATGCGCCGAGTGGTTCGTGGGACCGGCGTTCCAATGCGCGAGCTGCCAGCCAGCGTTCCAGTTCGTAGAACTCCGAATCTTGGCCTGGTCCTGCGGGTTGGACTTCTTGTGCGTTCGGCCGTAGGGACCGGCGCCGGCCGCGTCGGAAGAGGATTTGCACGATTAAAACGGCCAGCACTGGGGTCAGGCCCCAGAGCAGGTATTGCCTCAGGCGCGTGTGCCCCCACCATACCAACTCCAATTGGTAGCGCAGCCAGCTCCAAGTGTCCCCAACCCAGAGCCATGCCGGCTCCTGTGCCCGCTCAATTTCGATCCAGTCGGCGGGCGTCGTGTCAAAGGTTTCCCACTGGCTCGTGGCCTCGTTCCAGACCTGGCACCACGCATGTGCATCACGTCCGCGGACCACGAATTCATCTTCGGAGCCTTCGTGGACCGCGTATCCGACGGTGTAACGCGCGGGAATTCCCAGTCGACGGACCAACAGCACGGTTGCCGTGGCAAAGTATTCGCAATGACCCTCGCGGCTTTGCAGGAGGAAACGTTCGAGTGGTCGCGCATTGTGACGCATCCACCGCGGCATGGGCTGCCAAAGACGGTAACGAAAATGTTCGGCGAAGAAGCGGGCCAGGGCGGGGCGGGCCTGTTTCCATGCTGCGCCTGGGGCGAGCCCAGCTTGGGCCAGCACGGCGTCCAACGTCGGCACAATCTCTGGAGGAACCGCTAGATCTTGGACAGGATCCGGTGGGGCTTCCCAAGCATTCGGACCGATGTGAACAGCTTCGTAAATGACCAACCCGGGCCCAGTCGCCATGACCGCGCCTAAATCGTTTCGTTCCACGGTAAAAGCGGCAAAATTGCGTAACAGTTCAGTTCGCGGTGGCAATGGCAACAAGCCGGCGCGCGATTCGTCTTTGCGACCGGGCAGCGTGGTGACGATCCGAACGACAGCACGACCTGTGGCATTGGCGACCAAAGGCCACACGCCACTGTCCGGAGGCGTTTCTGAAATCGGGGTAAAACGGCGCGCATCATCGCCGGACAACCAATAGGGGGGCATCCAAAACCGATAGCTGGTCTGACGCAGATAATCCGGTGGCGGCCCTTGCAACACCTGCAATCGCGCCACAATCCGTGTGGAGGCTTTCCACGGTCCCAACCCTTGCCAGGAAATCCGGGTGAACGGAAGGTCACTTTCCTCCCCGGGATTGCGCAAGGTGGCTAGCCATTCACCCAGCCGACTGGAGCTGCCCACGTACCGTTGCAAACTCCAAATCCCCCACTGTCCAGCCACGCTCAGCCCGGCGGTGGCAAGCATGACCGTCATCCAAACCCAGTGCGGGTAACGTGGGGAACGCAACGGCCAAAGCGCCCACCCTACCAACGCCGCTAGGCAGGCCAAGCTCCAGGAAAGACTCCTCCCCGAAGCCGGTTGCATACAGGATCCCGCCAGGCAACCGATGAAGTACACATAGCCCGGATGAAACTCTGGCTCGCGCAGAATCGGGTAACCAGCCCGAGCCCGTCGCCGTTGATGGCGGCGGGCCAAATAGGAGATCGTGCTGAGGGTTAGTGAACCCCGGTTGCTGAAAGCGTGTGCCGCTGCAAAAGGCAACATCAGGACTGGTAACCAGCGGAAAACCGATGCCGCTGTTTCCGTGGTGACCTCGCTGGCGCGGCGTTGATGGAGAACTCCGGGCGAGTCTAGCAGCCGACTGAATGCTGATGGCCCTTCATGCGAGGTAAACGCATAAACCAGCGCCGCAAGCAGTAGCACCGAACAGAGTGTCCAAAGACGCCGAAAATCCTCGTCCGAAAAGTCCCATCGCACGGGAACCCAGCGGGCCCCTTCTAATATGAGCGCCAGCAATAGGCCGAGCACAGGATGGCCGGTTTGCCACCCCCAATACAGGGAGGCAGCACCTACCAAGAACGGCGGCGGACCAGACGCGGTTCCAGAGCCCCCGTTTGTCGCGGCAAGAGATTCACCCGGCGCATGTCCGAGTCCGCTGGCGCCGGTGGCTGCCTGAGGGTCGGGCTTGACCAAGTTGAGGTTGAACATGGGCACGTCCCTCAAATTCTAACCATGCGGCCCGAAAGGCCCGTCGGCAAGGCAGAGTGTTTATTCACTCAGTCGAGCCAGTTGTTCCTCCAAGCGATTCGGATCCAACAGGGTCAGTCGTTCGGGCCAAAGTTGCAAAGGTCCCGGATCCACTGGAGGCAAGAGTGGATCCACGGGTACGACCAAGACCCGGACCGGTACGCCCCACTGCACCAACTTTTCGACCAGAGCGCGACGAGGGGGATCCCAACCGAGCAACACACACACACAACCGCTGACCACTCCCATGTGCTGGAGCACCAACCGTTCCAAAGTTTCAAACGGTCGGTCGGGACAGGGCCGCACGGAAGCCAGAACCTCAAGCATTTGTTCCACATGACCCACTCCTCGGCCGACGGTGAATCGGTATGCTTCAGATCCCACAAACAACAAATCCAGCAAGGATTCCTGGGTGGGGAGCGTGCACGCCAGAGAGGCAGCCACGGACACAGCTGCCTCAAAAGCCTCATGCTCGGGCCAATCTGTGAACGTATCCAGAACCAGCGCGTGACGAACGAAAAACTCGTCCTCAAATTCGCGCACAATGGGTCGTCCCACTTTGGCCCAGCTCCGCCAATGAATGTGCCGTATCGGATCGCCGCGCCGATAATCCCGCAGGCTGATGAATTCTTCGCTCTGGCCGACATGACTGGCCAACGTCACGCCGCCCAGTTGATAGCGCGGGTCCCCAGGGATAGCGATCGGAGGCACGAAATAACACCGGGGCAGCACCAGCAGTTTCTGAGGCACCGGATACCGGCGCAAAACACGAAACAATCCCAAGGGGTCTGTTCGGGCTAATGCCACCTCTTTCATCTCCACCAGGCCGCGCCGGCCAATAACCGCTTCCAACGTGGCCGTGGCGCTCTGGCCGGGAGCCAGCGGCGGCAGGGCTGCTTGGCAAAGTATTGGTAAGGCTCGAGCCGGACGCCTTGAACGCGCGGGGCGAAAGGATCGCATGCGCCGACGCTGCGCGCGTTGCCAGGCCTGCCACTCAGCCGGGCTCATTTGAGGAGCACCCACTTCTTCCAACACCCAAAGCCCTTTCTGTACACGCGAAGTCTCATTGCGCACGCGCACGTGATACCGAAACGGCACGCCGGCAGTCACATAACGTGGCAACTCCCGATTCACCTCGAACCGGCCCCGGAACCATCCCGCGACAATGGCCGACGCAAGGAGCATCCCGAACAGCAAGGTGAACACTTGATAAATCATCGCGTTGTCGGGATCGAAGCCCATGGTGCCACTGAGCACCATGGCAGCCAGGAGCGTCAGCCCTGCTGGGGTGCAACGCCGTCGCAACCACCGCCAGAAACGGTGGGATCCGCCTCTGCCACGATGTCGCAGGTGCATCCAAAGATTCATGATGGTTCCTGCTGAATGTGGCGTTTCGGAAAATTTCCTCGGACCATGGGCTTTCACGCTGGCACTGGCACTTTTTGCAAAACCTCCCGGACCACTGCCACCGCAGTTCGACCGGCGAACCGGGCTTGTGGATGCATCACCAGTCGGTGGGCAATGACCGGCTCGGCCAGCTCCTGCACCTGGTCTGGCGTGACGAAATCCAACCCATCAAACAGCGCCAGGGCTTGTGCGGCTTTCATGAGGGCAATCGAGGCGCGTGGACTGGCACCCAATTGGACTCCCTCGGCTGTACGTGTCGCTCGGACCAGGTCCACGACGTAACGCTTTAGTTCGTCGCTGATACGCACCTGTTCCACTGCTGCGCGCAGCGCCCGGACTTCGGCCAGCGTGGCGCATGGCTGCAAATCGTCCAGCGGATGATTGTGTTGCTGCGCGGTTAAAATGGCGACCTCTTCTTCCGGCCGGACATATCCCAGCCTGAATTGCATGGCGAAACGATCCATTTGGGCTTCCGGCAACGGATATGTCCCACGAAACTCCACCGGATTTTGCGTTGCGATGACAAAAAACACATCAGGCAAATGTCGTCGTTCTCCTTCCACGCTCACCTGTCCCTCGCCCATGGCTTCCAACAACGCGGACTGCGTCCGGGGCGAGGCCCGGTTGATTTCGTCCGCCAAAAGGATGTGCGTGAAGATCGGTCCTTCATGGAAATGAAACCGCTGGTCCAACTGGCTAAAAACCGAAACGCCCAAAATGTCGGACGGCAACAGGTCAGGAGTAAACTGAATCCGTTTGAAAGTGGCATCAATCGAACGGGCCAGGGCCTTGGCCAGCGTGGTTTTGCCCGTACCCGGAAAATCTTCCAGTAGCACATGTCCTCCACTCGCCAGAGCCGCCAGCAGTTTCCGCGTCGCGGCTGCCTGACCTTGCATCACGCGGGCAATGTTTCGTGCGATTCGAGCCACGACGGCTCGAGCCGCTGTAAGCTCTTCTGGTCCCAAACGGCGGATTGCCCCCTCCTTCGAGCCTCGAGAATTGGAAACGGTATCAGTCATGAACGAAGCGCACTTTATCCGGTTGGGCAGAAAGCTGCGAACCAAAACCTCGGGTTAGCAGCCACTGTCAAACGTGAACCTGCAGACTGGCTTGTGCAGGCGCCTTGCAACGAATCAGCCGCCGCCGCACGATGAATTTATGTTCACTGGTATCGTCGAGGAAGCCGGTCAGGTGGTGAAAGTGGAAGAGAGAACCAAAGCCATCCGCCTGATCGTAAGGACGCAAAAAACGGGTCTGGGGTTGAAAACAGGTGGCAGCCTGGCCGTAAATGGGTGTTGCCTAACGGCTGTGCGGGTGCGGCCCGGCGCTCGGGGCGCGCTTGTGGAGTTCGATTTGTTGCAAGAGACCTGGCAACGGACGAATCTACAGTACGCTGTGCCGGGCACATGGGTCAATCTCGAGCGCCCCCTTCGAGCGGGAGGTGAGTTCGGAGGCCACTTTGTAACCGGGCATATTGACGGCATGGGTCAAATCACGCGCTGGGAACAGGTCGGGCAGGACCACGTCTTGGATATTGCGGCTCCTCGCGAGGTCATGCGTTACATCGTGTTCAAAGGGTCAGTGGCGGTGGATGGAATTAGCCTTACGGTGGCCGGTGTTCAACGCAACGGCTTCCGCATCTGGATCATCCCCCACACGTTTGAAGTGACCAACTTGCGCACCCGCAAAGTGGGTGACGCAGTCAACCTGGAAGCCGATTTGCTCGGCAAGTACGTCGAGAAGTTCCTCCGGGCGCGTTTGAGTCGCGCCCGTACCAAGTAACAACCTGCTATCCAACCGGTGAGCGGATGCTTTTGGGAAATCGATCCGCACGGCCCGGAAAAGGTCCATCGGGTGGCAGCGCCCGCAATTGACAGCGAAAGGTGGACCTTTATAATTGCATTCGTTCGGGTGGCAGCACGTTTCTTCAGCGGGGTTCCCCACCCCCACCTCCTTGGCGTCTGCCGCCCGAACGCGTTTTTCGGTCGGCGCCAGCCTACCGGCCTTGACGCAGATTCTTTGCTTCGCTAGGCTGACTAGAAACGGGCTTGCGGGGGCGTAGCTCAATTGGTTAGAGCGCTGCCCTGTCACGGCAGAGGTTGCGGGTTCGAGACCCGTCGCTCCCGCCACTCATCGCTGACTTCAGCACGGATCACCATGGAGCAGTGTGCCCGGGCATTCTCCCTCTCCTCAACGTCTGTGCAGGTTTAAATCCGTTACGCTCTGTTCCTTGGACTTGTGACAGAATGTGAGAGAATGCGGGGATTTAGCTCTAGAATAGATAGGCGTCGGCTGGTAAAGGTCTTCTGACATGTGTGGCCTCAGCTGTGGAGTCGCGGTCGGTTGAGCGCGCAGCCCGCTGCCGGACAGCCGATTGGCGGTGTCCGCACCACTGTATCGTTTGCGGAAACGGACCGCGCGAATGGGGGGCGGTTCGGACGCAATCTGGACCGAATGAAAGGCCATGGAGAGGCAGCTCCTCCGTGGAGCGAGTCCGGTTTTTCAGGGACACCCATGGAGGTTGCGTTGAGAAAAGATTCTAGTTGGGGGGTGTGATGATTGCGAGAGACAGCTGACTTGGCTATGTTGGGCTGCCTATGACACTGACGGAAAAAGTGCTGGCGCGCGCCGCAGGCAAAGCTCGGGTGCAAGCCGGAGAAAACATCTGGGTCAAGGCTGACATTCTCATGACCCATGACGTTTGTGGCCCGGGGACCATTGGTGTATTCAAGCGCGAGTTTGGTCCCAATGCCCGGGTTTGGGATCCAAAAGCCATTGTGATCATCCCTGACCATTACATTTTCACGGCCGACTCCAAGTCCAATCGCAACGTCGATATCTTGCGAGAATTCGTCCGTGAGCAGGGCATCGAATACTTTTATGACGTGATTGACGATCCCAATGGCGTGTGGCGGTTTGATCCGTCCAAGGGCATGTTGCGGCGTCAGTACGGAGTGCGTTACGCAGGGGTCTGTCACACAGCCTTGCCCCAGAAAGGCCACACCCGCCCCGGCGAAGTCTTGTTTGGTACAGACTCGCACACGTGCATGGCCGGTGCCTTTAACGAGTTTGCCACGGGCATTGGCAACACCGATGCCGGGTTCGTCATGGGCACCGGTCGTTTGTTACTCAAGGTACCGGAGACCATGCATTTTTACCTTGAGGGTAAGCTCCAGCCGGGAGTGATGGCCAAGGACGTTATTCTCCATATCATTGGTGAGATTGGATTTGACGGAGCCACTTACCGCGCCATGCAGTTTGATGGGCCGGGCGTCGCCACGCTTTCCATGGACGATCGGATGACCATTGCCAACATGGCTATTGAAGCGGGAGCTAAAAACGGCATCTTCCCGTTTGACGCCCGTACCGCCGAATATGTGGAAGCGCGGACCCGGCTCAATAACACCAAGCAAACCTATGAACCGGTTGAGCTGGATAAGGATCAAAAGTTTATCTATGAGCTCGTTGTTGATCTGTCCCAACTGGAACCGCTGGTGGCTTGTCATCCCGATCCTGGTCGTCGCAAAAAGGCGAAGGAATTGAGCCATATTCGGCTCGATCGGGCCTACATTGGTTCGTGTACCGGCGGCAAGACCAGCGATTTTGTAGAAGCAGCGCGCATCTTGCGCGGGCGCAAGGTTGTCATTGAGACGTTTGGTGTGCCAGCCACTCCGGAAATTGTGCATGAGTTACAAACCACATTCTGGGGTCGGGAAAGTGTCTGGGAAATTTTAACCAACGCGGGTGTCCAGATGACAGAAAACGCCAGTTGTGCCGCCTGCTTGGGCGGCCCGCTGGACACTTTCGGACGCATTAACCGAGCCGGGATTAAGTGTATCAGCGCAACGAACCGAAATTTCCCCGGGCGCATGGGGGACAAAGAGTCTGAAGTGTACCTGGCCAGTCCCGCCACTGTGGCGGCCAGTGCGCTGACGGGTCGAATCACGGATCCTCGGGAGTTTCTGTAATGCCATTGCTCTGTCGCCCCGGCTTGGCAGGACCTTAGTGCTCGACCCTCAAGGAACACGGCAATCCGTTCAACCCTCGACGGTGAGGCAGGTGTCGGGTCTTGTCGTCCGGCACTACCACTCGGAGGGCCGGCCCGTTCTGGTTTATTTGCCGGGCATTCATGGGGATTGGACCTTAGTAACCAGTTTCCGCTTGGCTGTCTGGCCTGCCGTGTCGTTTGTCGAGCTTGCCTATCCTGAGATCGCGGACTGGCAGATGGCGGATTACGCCACGGCTGTGGCTGAAGCTTTGGAGAGAATGGCGATCGAGAAGTTTTGGGTTTTGGCTGAATCATTCGGCTCCCTCGTTGCGTGGGCACTGCTGGAACAATGTTCTCCGGATGCAGGGGTCAGCCGAGGCAGGGCGGGTCTTTTGAATCCAGATGGACTGATTCTTGCCGGAGGATTTGTACGCCATCCGTGGCCCTGGGGGGCGCTCGGCTTGGCCGCTCTGGGGCGTCGAATGCCGCAACCAGTTCACCATCATTTGTTGCGAGGATATGCTCGGATAGCGGGTTGGCGTCATCGGCATGCACCCGAAACCATAGCCACGGTCGAGGAATTCATAGCGCGCCGCACGCCGGAGAATCGTCGAGCCATCCAGGCCCGGCTCCGTTTAGTGGCGCGGGCGGATTACCGCCGCGTGGCGGCTCAGACGCAACTGCCTGTTTACGCCCTTGCGGGAGCTTTGGATCCACTGGTTCCATGGTGGCTTGTTTGGCCGTGGCTCCGAAGCCATTGCCCGGGGTTTCGAGAAACGCGTTTATGGTGGTGGGCCGACCATAATGTATTGGGCACGGCCCCGCGCCAAGCGGCGGCTGCGGTGCTCGGCTGGATGAACGTGTTGTAACTGTTAGCGGCGGTTTCGCCTTTGCCCTTCACCGGATTCTTTGCGATGGGAGGTTCCGAACAATTCCAAAGATCAATAACCCAACCACGACAAGCCACAGGTAAGCCCGCGCCCACAGCTGGGACTTATCCGATTTTGTCATGCGTTGAAGATGCCACAGCCAGAACCCAATCAGAAGAGCTGGGCCTGTCAAAATCGGCAAGGGATTGAGGTTCCATGACTCGGCCACTCGGCCATGGAGCAGCGCATGGGTCGCACGCAGCCCTCCGCAACCGGGACATTGCCAGCCGGTCAACTGATGAAACGTACAACGTGGATAAAACCCATGCGCGCCCGGATCAAAGTGCCACAGGATCCAGGCGCCGACCACGGTCATCAAGAGGCCTGCCCCCCAGGGAAATCTGAGCAGGCCCGCTCGGGGAGAGCGTTGGTCCGTCACCAGCACAGGAGGCTGAGCAGCGCTCCGTCTTTTATCATCGGCTTGCTTTGACTGATCCGTCGGATTGCCTCCGACTCCTCCCCTCTGACTGATGTTGGAGCTGTTTTGGTTGGCGCTCATCCGATGGCACAAGGAGAGGGGCGGATGACCGGCGCTGGCAAGTTCCGAATGTCGCTCTGAAACCTTCGGCGACGAACAGCTCCCACTATCAGTCGGGCACGCTGGGTTTCGTTCCACACCCCGCGCGCAATCGGCTGGTTCACCTGTAGGTCCTCCGACCGAGTGCAGTAGGAGCGCCTGCACGTACCCCCTGGGCAACCAAGCGGCAGATTCCGGAGGGTTGCAAGTTTTTAAGGATCCGCCCGGATCGTCGCCGCGGATAGTTAGATGGCTTCTCGCTTGAGGAAATCATTCCTGAAAGCGGTTCGCTCATGCCCGGCGTTTCTGTAATCTGCTACATCAGCACGCTTGATCAACCGATGGAATCTCGCTCTGTGCCTGAGGCTGTGGAGCCAGTTGCCAGGGGCAAATCGGCTTCTCAATCCTGTCCCTTCAGAATACCTCGGCCTTTAAGCCGGCGACCATCCGCACCGTTTGTGCGATGCGAGAAAGAGAACGCAGAGGCAGGTGCCCATATTCTGATTTGGGCGATGGTCGTGTGGCGGAATAGATTTGCACCAGGTCAATTTGAGCTCCGGCCTCCTTGAGCTGTCGCAGTCGATGGGCGAAGGCCAAGATCTCTTCTTCTGGTGGTTCTTCGCCGCGGATGGAGGGGAATAGACTTTGAATAATGATCGGACGCTGTCGGCCCAGATGCAAGATGTTGTTCAAAATCTTGTCCAAAGGCACGTGCACTCCGCTGACTCTGTCTAAGTATGCTTGCGTTCCGCCATCCAACTTGGCCCAGACCTCGTCACTGCGCGTGAAATGCCCGAGGCCTGCCTGGACCTCGGGGCGATCCAGTTCCGTGGCGTTGGTAATTAGCACGAGTTTGAAGAACTCACGCAAGGCCCGCACATGAACCACTTCTTCCACCGCCTCTGCGAAATTCGGGCAGAGCGTGGGTTCCCCATCCCCGCTGAGCGCTACGTGTCTAAGTTGTAGCAACTCCTGCGGAAGAGACCGGTATGAGCTGTGTTCCCGGAGTCGGCCGCTGCGGACGAGCTCTAACGTGCGCTCCAATTCTGCGGCCATGACCCGGACGTCCAAGTGTATTTCTCGTGGCGGCACATTGCGGTGCACCTCGCAGTACAGGCAGTCAAAGTTGCACCGCTTATCCGGATTCATGTTAATGCCCACCGAGAGTCCACGCGCCCGGGGTGAAATCACCACGTATACAAACCGGTTATCTAGGAAATTGCGGGGTGCACCAAAAGCGGTCTCGGCTCCGGCGGGCACGGACCGGGATTCCATGACAGTCCCGCAACCACCCGCCTCGGCAGGTGGAAAAGCTTTGTCCGCTTCAGTTCGCACGACTGACACGGCCAGCGTATGCCCAAGGCTAGGGTTGTCCTACACCGGCCTTGTCAAAAAACGCGCATTTTTTGACGACGCGGCGGGATCATCCCTTGCTAGCTTTTGCAGAGAGAGTGGAACGTCGAACCGTCTGCGCCGCGGTTTTGGTCAAGCTCCGCCGGCTGTCTGGGGTTTGGACAAGCCTGATTCCACAAGCCCCCCCATACGGAGCGCCATGGATAAAGCAGCACGGTACGAACCAACCAACTCCGGACTTCCCTTCGGGAAATCTTCACGCGCTGGGTTGGATCCAACGGGTTGACCTTTTTCAAACGCTGCAAGGTTCGACCACCGATCAGCAAGGGCCAAGCACAGGCCAGGTTCAAACGAACCTGCCGCCTGGGCAGTGCCAATGTGTATTGCCAGCCTCGTTGAAGGTGTTGGATAGCCTGGATTCGCCACTTTTCAAAACAGGGTTGGAACCGACCCCATGCAGTAGGATCCAACAGCTGATCGACATGCAGGCCGCATGCTTGGAGTTCATCTTCGGGGAGGTAGCAGCGTCCCTGACGGAGGTCGGATGCCAAATCGCGCAAAATGTTGACCAGCTGCAAGCCCTGACCGAATCGAACGGCGTCTTGCATCCAGGTCACTTCGTCCAACACGGCTTTTGGAAACAAATGACGGCGGCAAACGCAGCTCCAAAACTCGCCCACGGACCCGGCCACGCAGTAGGTGTAATGGTTTAGCTCGGCTGCAGTGCGAAGGGCCCGCACCGCCCGCATTGTCTGGATACCGCAGCCGAATCGCAGCAGATCAAGTTGCTGCCCGTGGATAATCTGGCGTAGCACCTGCCGTACATCGGCCTGATCGGATGGGTCCAATTGCCGCAAGGCTTGCAACGTATGGGGCCAGTTCTCAAGAAGTTGTTGCTCGGCACGAGAAAGGCCGGGGCAGCCGAGTCCAGGGGTCGGGATCGGGCCGGCCTGGGGGCCTTTCTGAAGTTGCTGCATCATTGTTTCGAGCGCATCCAGCCGTGTTGTGACGGAGAGGGCGGCCACGTCCGCGATTGTGTCAGTCGTGCGAGCCGCCAGGTAGGCCAGTGCGATAGGCTCTCGCACTGGCCACGGGAGCACCCGCAAGCTCAAATAGAACGATCGGGAAGTCGCCCTTAGAAGTTGCCACATTGCCCTTGTCATGGCGGTCCCGGTTCCAGATCAGGCCATGCTGGTTCTCCGCCCAGGCAGGGACGTCCTCGGTACGCCCTCTAGTCTGAGCAGCAATGACGCTTCCCGCTCCTTTTGCCGTTTAAAATGGTCGGGTCGGCTTACCGCGATGCCGCCGTGCACATTCATTGAAGCCGGCGCTTCCATGCCTGCAACTCCCGAGCCACAGCTTTTGGTCCTGGCGATCCTGGCAGGGTTCTTCGTTGCATGGCGCGATCCAGGTTAAATACCTCGAGAAGCGATGGATCAAAATCCGGGTAGATGTTGCGCCATTCCTCCAAGGGCAATTGTGGGAGGGGACACCCCAAGCGTTCGGCGCGCTCGACTGCAGCGCCGACCAAATGATGGGCCTGGCGAAAAGGCACACCCCGAAGGACCAGGGCCTCTGCCAGATCCGTGGCAAGCAAGGTTGGATCCGCTACAGCTGCGGCACATCGTTCGCGCCGAAATTGCACCTGACCCAACATTTCGGCCAGAATACGAGTACACGCCCGGACGGTATCCGCTGTGTCGAATAACCGTTCTTTATCCTCTTGCAGGTCTCGATTGTAGGTCAGAGGCAGTCCTTTCAGAAGAACCAACAGAGCCGTAAGGTTTCCAATCACCCGACTGGATTTGCCGCGCACCAGTTCGGCCACGTCAGGGTTCTTCTTCTGGGGCATCAGAGAGGATCCAGTAGTGAAAGCGTCTCCGATTTGGATGTAGCCGAACTCGCTGCTGTTCCATAGAATTAAATCCTCCGCCAGACGCGACAGATGCACCGCCAGAATCGCGGCCGTAGCACAGAATTCCAAGATGAAATCCCGGTCGCTGACAGCGTCCATCGAGTTGCGCATGATTCGGGGGCGTCCCTGGCGATCTATAAATCCGAGGCGTTTGGCCACCTCCGCCCGATCTAGCGGCAGCGTTGAACCTGCGAGGGCCCCTGCACCCAACGGGCATTCATTGAGTCGCTCTGCACATGCCCTCAGACGTTGGCAATCGCGATCCAGCATTTCCACGTAGGCCAGAAGATGATGGGCGGCCGAGACCGGCTGCGCTCGTTGCAAGTGAGTGTAACCTGGTATCCAGATGGTTACCGACTGTTCGGCCAACTTCACCAGCGCCCGCATTAAGGTTCGAATCTCCTCTTGCAACACGCGGATCTCCTGCCGTACCCAGAGCCGAAGGTCCAGCGCTACCTGATCATTACGCGATCGGCCCATGTGGAGCTTTGCCCCTGCTGGAGTCCGCCGCGTCAGTTCCGCTTCGATGTTCATGTGGACGTCTTCCAGCTCAGGGCGCCACTTCCACCGGCCTTGTCGGATCTCATCAGCGATTGTCTCCAACGCCTTTCGAATGGATCGGTATTCTGCTTCAGTCAAAAGCCCCGCTTTTCGTAACATGGCCGCGTGAGCCAGGGAGCCTTGAATGTCCTGAGCCCACATCCGGCTATCAAAGCTCACCGATTCTGTGAACCGGGCCACGGACTCGTGGGGGCCTTCCCGGAACCTACCGCTCCGGGATATCGGTTGATCGGTTTTGCCTTTGGTGCTCACACTGCGCACGATGCCGCAGCCGGTTCGGCAAGTCACTCCCAAAGGCGTGGCCCCATGCCTCGGCCTGAACGCGGGCCACAAACTCCTCGGCTGCGCGACGTGATCTCCCCGGCATCGGATCACCCGGCTCCATCCAGAGCATACCCGACCCCATGAAAAAAGTTGGGAATTCGCAGACAAGGGTTGTGCGTCTGGCAGGCAAGGGCTTCCACGTCTTTGAAGGAAATCCGGACAAGAACGCGCATTGCACCCGCAGTGGACCGCGTGGACTGCGAGCCGACTCCGACCTTATAATTATTCAGGGGGATCTCCAGAACTGCGGAAGACAGCGGCGAATCGGCGTCAACCAGATTTCCAGCCACACTCCAAATTGCTCCGGGAGGCCTTCTGTCTTCGGGATAAGGACTTCTCACCGCGGAGTTTGTTGAAAGAACGCGACTTTGCACTTTCCATGGGATGAAAGGCTGAATATGTTAAGGATGCTTGTCCGGTGGTGTAACGGTAGCACAAGGGTCTTTGGAGCCCTTTGTCATGGTTCGAATCCATGCCGGACAGCCACATTTCCTTCAAGACTTGTACCTCATGAATGATTGGCGGATTCAGGCGAGGGCTTCTCATTGCCAGGAATGCGGCCGTGGGTTTACCGACGGCCAGCCTTACCACTCGATGTTATGGGCTAAACCCGGCCATTACCGCCGGCAGGATGTTTGTCCGCAATGCTGGACGCAGCATTACCGCCAACAGGCTCGGACTCGGCCCGATCTTGTCTCTTACTGGCGCGGCTTATACGAAGCGCCGCCCTCCTCCTCGGAACCCATGCCGCATGATGCGGTTGAGGAGTTGCTTCGGCAATTGTGCCAGCGGCAGGACGCGCGGTATTGGCCAGCGGTGTATATCCTCGCTGTGATGATGGAGCGTCGACGCCTGTTGCGGGTCAAGGAACAGTTTTGGCGACAAGGCCAGCGTGTGTTTGTCTACGAGCATGTACGGACTGGTGAGGCTTTCACGGTGCCGGATCCGGCGCTGAAATTGTCAGAACTGGGAACGGTTCAGCGATTGGTGGCTCACCTGCTTGAAAACGGCCTGCCGGCTCAGGACGGCAAACGGGATTCCCAAACAGAGAGCCGGCCTGTGGAAACCACCGGCCTGCAACCCGCGGAAACGGGTGCCTCAGCACACGGGTGAGCGATGCCGGAGATGGACATTCCTGGCGATACACAGAGCTTGGAGGCCCGCTTGGGATGGCGCTTTCGCCAACGTGAGTTGCTGGCCATGGCCCTCACGCATCCTTCAGTGGCTGCGGATGCTCAGGCCTCATTGGCGACCAACCAGCGACTGGAATTTTTGGGCGATGCGGTGCTCGGCATGATCTTGAGTCAGGCGCTTTACCAACGTTATCCGGCTTATGAAGAGGGACGACTAACAAAGGCTCGCGCTCGCCTGGTCAATCGCCGCACTCTTGCCGAAAGGGCGCGCGCGTTGGAGTTGGGAAAATATCTGGTTCTGAGCCCGGGCGAAGAACGACTAGGAGGCCGTCAACGCTCATCGGCACTGGCCGATGCGTATGAGGCGCTCGTCGGAGCCCTGTATTTGGACGGTGGTCTGGAAGCTGCCCGAGAGTTTGTACTGCGCGAATTTGAAAGTCTCTTGGCACGAGTTGAGTCGCTTCCCTGGCCGGACAATCCGAAGGGTGAGCTTCAGGAACTTTTGCAGGCGGAGTCCCCGCATCCGCCGGAATACCGCACGTTGAGTGTCAGTGGCCCTGATCATGCACGCATTTTCGAGTGCGCGGTATGGCATCAAGGCCGCGAACTGGGGCGCGGAAAAGGCCCGAGCAAAAAGGCTGCGGAAAGTGAAGCTGCGTTGGAGGCTCTGCGTCGGTTGCAAGGTCAGCCTGCGCAATTGCCGGAGCTCTCGTGCTCACGCCTGGATGCACGGAAACGCGCGCGAAGATCGACCGGGTCTAAAGGTTCGTCTCAAACGCAAACGCCGGGGAGTGAGCTGGAGGCTAGTTAGGAGAATTGCGTCGCCGGTCGCGGATCGGATCCATCTGCCAGATTCACCCATGGATGCTGCTTCAAGGAACGAGCGATATGCAGATTTGTTTGCCGGGCACCGCCGGGTTTTGGTCGGTGTCTTGCACTTGCGGCCGTTGCCCGGAGCCCCGCGGTGGGGAGGCAGCATGCAAGTGGTGATCGACGCTGCGGTGGCAGACGCCCGGGCTTATGCAGAGGGGGGTGTGCACGCGTTGTGTCTGGAAAACTTTGGTGACATTCCGTTTACACCCGGCCCTGTGGGGCCGGAGACAGTCGCTGCCATGGCTGTCGTTGCAACCGCTGTGCGGGAGGCGGTTGCGTTGCCGCTGGGATTTAATGTGCTCCGTAACGATGCCCAAGCTGCCCTCGCTTTGTGCGCAGCCTGCGGCGGCTGCTTTGTCCGTGTGAATGTGCACGTGGGCGCCATGCTGACCGACCAGGGCCTTATTCAAGGTTCAGCTCACGAGACGCTCCGGTACCGGGCGCGGGTCGCGCCCGAGGTCTCCATCTGGGCGGACGTATTGGTGAAACATGCAATCCCTTTGGGCCAGTGGCCGTTGGAAATGGCCGCTTGGGACACGTGGCAGCGTGGCTTGGCGGATGCACTGATCCTTTCTGGTGTCGCCACGGGTGAACCTGCTGATCCTCAGCATCTAAAGCGGCTGCGTACAGATTGCGCCGGGGCACGAATCCTGATCGGCAGCGGTATTACCCCGCACAATCTTGGAGAGTATGCCGCTGCAGATGGTTTTCTCGTGGGTTCGTATGTCAAACGAGAGGGTCGAGTTGAACAGCCGGTGGATGTCGAGCGAGTCCGTGCCTTGGTGCGTGCATTCAATCAGTTGCCCCCCTTGCGGGAGTTCTCTCATACATAACCTGCTTGTGGCAGGTTTTCTTGCTGACAGGCGGGCCTTGCCTTTGCCGGCAGAGTTTTCCTTTTGCAACCTGCGAAAGATGGTTGAGTTGCAGCCGGCCCAAGTTCCAAGGCGGTTGGATGATAAGGTGTCTTCGGCGGGGGCTACACACGGAATCATCCTCCGGCGGCTTTGACATAAGAAGATTCGTTTTCAAAGATTCCTCTTGAAGGGAATTGACATGCGCCGGTTGATCGAGGCGGACCCAGGTGTGATCAGTCCGATGGGCAAAGGAGTTTGCGAGGTCTGCGCGCAATCGCAGGCCGGCAGGGATGAGAATGGATAAGAGAGCTGAAACCGCGCGTGTGAGAGAACGGGGCGACAAACTTCCCAGCCCCGTCGCGTGGAATTATGGACATAAAATTCCAGCAAAGGCGCCGGGTAGAGAAGAGGGGATTCAGACATAAGAGCCGGCCGTTGTGGTGTCAGGGGGCCGAAATAAACGATCCCCGTTGGGCTGAACCGGCGGATTGCAAATTTGGAAGCGGCTCCTACCTAATGAAGGACACGATTCTTTGTCCGTGCGTCACTTTTTTCAAAACATGTTTGCGACCGGGGTTATATCTGTTTTTTCACAAGGTCTTTCGCCTGCCTGGCGAGTCGGCGCCGGGAATTCGAATACGGCGGCGGGCCGATTGGTGGCGACTTTTGGTCGCGTGGTTTGTTGCACCGGCTTTGCATGTAGGAGCAAGCGAATCACCGATCATATTGGAGGCTGAAGCCGGATTGTTGGGCGCGGAGTGGGAACGGCGCGGCGAGGGAGATCAGTTTTGGATCTCCATCCTGTCCAACGGGACGGGTTCTCACCCGATACGCGCTGAACGGGTGGCTACTTATACCGTGACCTTTCCTGCTCCAGGGACTTACGAGTTGTACGTGCGACTGCGTGTGGGACCGGGCACATGGAATGACGATAGTTTCTTCTATGCCAACGAGTTCAACCCCCGGTCGCCTACGAACGGCGCAGACTGGGTCACTGTTAACGGACTGGCCTCCGCGGGATTCACAAACCCGGCCGACGTGGTGCAAGGCCGCGGGTTTGCGGGCAGTGGGGTGTGGAAATGGGTGAACCTGTCGCAATATACGAATAGTGGCAGCGAAGCGCCGCGGGGGTTTGTGGTTTCATCGAGTGCGCTGGTCCAAATCTTTCAAATCGGCGGCCGAGAGGACGGGCTGGAGATCGACAAACTGGCCTTTGGGCCGGCCGGATATCGTTTCACGGTGGCCGATCTGGACGCGGGCCGACCGGGACAACCTCCTCGGGCCGTTGTCCAGATCCGACCCGAGCAGTCCCACCAGGTGATCGAAGGCATGGGAGGGGCGCTTTGTTTCTACAACGGCTGGATCCGCGCCCATCCTTATAAAGAAGAAATCTACGCTTGGGCATTTGCTGGGCTCAATCTCTCGATGTTGCGTCTGGGGAATTGGTTTCGGTATCAAGCGACGCCTCAGTTTGATCTGGAAGCCGCGGAGTTTGTGGCCCGGGCGCGACAATTGTTAGGCCGTCCTGTAAGGATCTTGATGAGCTCTTGGTCGCCTCCGGCATTTTTGAAAAGTAACGGACAAACGGGCAACGGCGGCACGTTGGTGTTTACGAACGGCGCGTTTGCCTATGGCGAGTTCGCCCAGTATTGGTACGATGCCCTGGCGGCGTATCGGCTGCTTGGGGTGAATCCAACGTGGATCAGCATCCAGAATGAGCCGGATTGGGAAGCTCCCTATGACTCCTGCATTTTTCGGCCAGTGGAAGGATTTTTCAATGGGACGAACTGGGCTGGTTATCCGGAAGCGTTGGCGGCGGTGGCACAGCGCCTGGCGGGGCTTTCAAATCCACCCCGATTGCTGGCCCCGGAGCCGGTCGGCATCGGTTATAACGTGCTGCAGAATTATGCAACCCGTTTGGATGGGCGGCTGTTCTACGGCTTGGCCTATCATCTGTACCACGGCAGCACAGACGGCACCGCGGATGGATATATCCCCGCTCTGCGGGCCTCGACGAATCTCTTTCCGAGCAAGCCGCGATTTATGACTGAATATGGCGTCTCGAACATGATTGAATGCGCCACATTGATTCACAATTGTCTGACCGAGGGGTTGGTCAGCGGCTACAACCATTGGAGCTTGATTTGGCCGGAAAAGGACGGTGGCCTGATTCAGATTGAATTCCCCTGGGATCGCTCCCGTTGGACCAATGCTCCACCGGGGACGCCGACACAAGCCCGAGGATACTGGCTCTCGCCGGCTTACTGGGCGATGAAACATTACTCGTTTTTTTTGGAACCGGACAGCGTTCGGGTAGGAGCAAGCAGCAGCGACAGCCATGTTCGGGTCAGCGCCTTCGTCACACCCGGGCGCGCGCGCTTGATTTGTGTATTGATCCACCGGGACCGGTCTGTGCCGACGATCGTGACGTTGGATCCGGGCGAGTATTCCTACCGCCACAGTGCGGTTTATCAGACAACCTCCACCGAGGTATATCACGCAGCCAGCACGAATCGTTTTGCTCTGCTGGGGCCATTGGGCGCGGAACTGATCTTGCCTCCGGAGTCGTTGACCACCGTGGTTTTTGAAGGTGTGATTGACGTGGAACCGGCCACCGAGCCGAATCCCGGAAACGGTGCTGTTGCTGTGCCGTGGAACACGCCTTTGACATGGAGGCCGGGAAATCTTGCCGGGCAATACGCAGTTTACATGGGACAGAACTCAAATGCGGTTGCGCAAGCGCATCCGGGCTCTCCCGAGTTCCGTGGCGTGTTCCATACAAACTGGTATCATCCCGGAGGGCTGGAGGGCCATACGACCTATTTCTGGCGCGTGGATACCATAGTTGGGGCCAATACGAACCGAGGAGTGGTATGGTCATTCACGACAGCGGCCGCTTCCGCGCTTCGAAATCGGTACCGATTCGATGAGCAAGGAGGGATTGTCTTTGGCGACTCTGAAGGGGGACCGGTTTGGAATGGCACCCTGCCAAACGGCGGGGTGTTGATGGACGGTATGTTGACCCTATCTCCCGCAGGTCAGCAATATGGCCTGCTGCCTCCGGGTATTTTAAGCGGGCTGAGCAATGTGACGATCGCCGCTTGGGTTCGGTTGCGTAACGTAGCTAATTGGACGCGCATCTTCGATTTTGGCCAGAACACCACCACCAACATGTTTTTGACGCCCCGCAGTGGGGCCAGCGGTCGGCTCCGCTTCGCTATTACAACCTCGGGGAGTTCGGGCGAACAACGCATCGATGCTGCTTTCGGATTGACCACGGGAATGTGGTATCACGTCGTGGTGACCCTGGAGGGTTCCCGAGGCTTGCTCTATGTGAATGGGACGCCGGTAGGAACAAATACTGCCCTCACTTTGCGACCGCGCGACCTGGGAGTGACCACGAATAATTATCTGGGACGATCTCAATACACTGCGGATCCATATTTGGACGGCGTGTTGGAGGAGTTTCGCATCTATCGAGTTGCCTTGACTCCTCAGGAGGTGGCGGCGTTGTATGCTTTGGGCCCGGACGGGCTTTTGACCGAGGCGCCTCCGGTGCTGCGAATTAGTTTAGCCGGCACAGCCGTCCGCTTGAGTTGGCCTCTAGCTCATGCCGGTTTCAGCCTGCAGGCACGGACCGACCTGACTGAGGACTCATGGCAAGCGGTCCGGACGGCGGTGCCTCTTATTCGTGAAGGTCGCTGGGAAGTACTCATGCCTGTTACGAACGGTCCTGGTCGGTTTTTCCGGCTAGTGCGGTAATCTCTCCTTTCAGGAGCAAGCAGCCATGCGCTGAGGGCGAAGCAGGTAATCGGCTCAAGCGGCGCGCGGTGATGTATGGGCCCCGCTGAATGATTGAGTCCGTCCGACGGTCACAATGACCAAGAGGGAGCATCCTTCGGGGGACCGATCCCCCTTAGAAACATTGGGATCGGCAGGGTTTCGATGTGGGGGAAAGATTCGGATGAAAACGAGCTCCCTTTACTGAGTGATGGCTTGATCACTCATAGAGGTTGCCAGGGTGAGGTCCACCAGTTCGCCGGGTCGTAGCCTGAGGTTTGGGGGAACGCTGACGATGATGGGCAAACCGCTGCCAGCTGGCAGGAACGGACCTCGACCGGGCTGAAAAAGCATGGTGGGCGGTTGGTTGGGTGGGACAAATACCTCGATCTGTGTTCCGACATGCATGATTCGACCGTAACCGACCTCACGCTGTAGCCCTCGAGTTCGAACCTCCACCTCCATGCCCACCTGTGGCTCCACTCGCAGCGGCTGTGGTACATATCCCACGATGTATTCGACCTGGCCGCTGGCGATGGTCAGAATCGGCTCAGCTCGGTCCACCATGCTGCCGGGCAGCTTGTACACAGCGGTCACCACGCCGTCGACTGGAGCAGTGAGCACCAAGGGTTGAAGTTGGGCTTCCGCCACGCGTATTTGTTCTTCCAGTACTCGCAGGGCTGCCTGGACCTGAGGCGACTCGACCGTCTGCTCTGACGGATTGAGCTGGTTGAGGAGCTCTTCCGCCAGCCTAAGGCCTTGTTGTTTTTCGGTTACCGTTTGCCGCGCTTGTTCAAGATCACGCTGGGCGATATCCAACATGTCCCGACTAGCCACGCCCTCCTGGACTAGCTGCTGAATACGATCGAATTCGCGTTGGGCGTAGCCTAATTGAGCGCGAGCAGCGATAAGATCGGAACGCTCCCGCAAGTGATCCAAGACCGCTTGGGCGTAGCGCAACCGCTCGTTCAAGGGATAACCCATCTCGGCCAGTACAGCCTTCATTTGGGCTCGCAGCAGATTCACCGTGTTGCTGAGTACTTGGGGATCTACCGTGTCCACCACGGCCACAGCTTGGCCAAGTCGCACCGGTTGATACAAACCGACCTGCAGTTGGCTGAGCCGGCCGGGTTGGGAGCTGGTGACGTCGGCGCGCAACCCCGTGGCTGTCCCCACAACCAACGGATTGGCCAGGTTCAGTTGCCAGAGTTGCCAGGCCAACGCTGCTACGACGAGGAAAGCCAGTCCTGGCAGGATATGGGTCCGGAACAGGCGCCACAACTGTGCCGGTGGGGTAGGAATGGGAGGCAGTGGTTCCACTTTCATAGCCTCACAACTCCGATTCTTCCTGGGCTTGGAGACTGGTCAGGCGTGAGACCCCCTCCAAGGCACGCAGTTCACTGAGTAAATCCTCCACGCGGGCAGGGTCGCGCAGCAACAGCCGGTATGATAAGTCCATTCCTTGTTGACGTTCATCCGATCGTCGCGTGGCGCAATGGACGGAACGGCTGTGCCGGCGCAGGACACGAACCAGATAGGGCAGCTCGGCTGCCGGCCGGTCCCAATGCAAGTTCACGATCAGGTCGTAACGATGACGCGTGCCGTAGGCGGTGTACCATAGAAAGAACATGACCGTGACAAAGGTGATAGTTGCAATCACCGCCAGGGAAAACCGCTGCGTTCCACAAGCCATGCCGACCGCGATCACGCTTAGGATGTAACTGGTGTCGAGTGTATCCCGCAGGACATTACGAAACCGGACAATGGCGAAAACAGCCATCAGGCCAAAAGCAGTCACCAGGTTGTTCTGCAGCACCTGCATAACCACGGTGACGATCATCGGGATGACAACAAGGGAATTGACGAACGAACGGGAGTAGGAAAGCCCGGCATGCGTGGTCATATAAGTCCAGGAAACTGCCAGACCGGCCAAAAAGGCGAGGCAAAGCCCCAGCATCAACGCTGGAATGTTTACGGGCTGCAGAGAAAAATCCGCGCCGAAGAACAGGTTCAACAACTCATGAGCAGCATGCGCGTTGTTCACGGTGCCAACCCAAATGGATTCAAGCGGGCTTGAGTCGAGCCGGTACTTGGTGGCGCTGCAGGAGTCGTTCTACTGCATCCTCACGAAGGTTTAAGATTGATTCGGGCGCCAGGCGGCGTTCTCCCAGCAACGCCACCCCGTCGGCGTACTTGGCCGAGCTAACTTGACGCAACCCAAAGGTGCGCACCAAATCGCCCATCCAGTTCGGGAAACGGCCTGTAAACTTCAGCTCCACGATGACCTCCGGTTCAAAAGGCATTACGGGATTTTGCATCTCGGTTTTCAGTTCCGGTGTCGACTGCGGCTCGCTGCACACCTGGCGATCAAGACAGACCCGCACAGCATTGCTGCCCGGGCTGACCCAGGCCTCGCGCAAGTAGGTGACGTGTGTACGGGGCTTGGCATTCAGGTCGGTGATGCGCCGGCAAAATTCCTGGAGCGCCTCCAACTGATGGGGCTTTTGGGAAAACAGGTACGAAGGATCCGGCAGTTGCCCAGAGAGCAGCTGGGGGACCACCTCCTTTCGGACGGCACAACGCTGTTTCAGGATGGCCTCGTTGACGCGGCGCTTGATCTCACAAAAGGCCGGCGTATCGGGTCCACTGTCATAGTAGCGGATCCGGATCTTAAACCGGTTCTTGTTGCTATTGAACACGTCCCAAAAGCAACGCAAATCGTCTGAATCCAAGTAAAGACTGTGGATGCGATAAGATAGATTGGGTTTGTCCAAGCTGTATTCATCGGGCTCCAAATATCCGCGGACAAATTCCCGTATGGCCCGCGCCGTGGACTCATCCACGCGGTACTTCAGCTCGAAGCGTTGCAATTGGACCTTGTCTTCCACAGTCGGAACCGGAAGACAGCTATACCGGTCACTGCCCGGCCGCATGCCGCGGCCAGCCCCCTTCACGGTACGCGGTGCCACGGAATTGTAACACTCCTGACACAAACGCGCCTTGCCTAGCATGGGCTTCGTGATCGCATTTGGCAAACCTTTTCCTGACCGGCGATTCGTAACCGGGTGGCCGGCCATGCATTTGCTTTGCTTTTTGCTCGCTCTCGGGCCACCCGTCGCCGGGTCCTTGAAATGTTATCGGTAGATTTGACTCAAACTTGAAGCGCTGCGCAGACTCTTGCTGTCCGCAGAGACGCAAATCTCACTCGTGTTTCCGTTGGACTTATCTGGAGGCTTCCGGTCCTTGGAACAGGTGGCTTCTGCCCCAAGCGGCCAATCTACGCGGAACGGCCCGGACTGGGTTTGTCACAAACCCTTCGGCCTTAATTTGGCCGGGGCGAAGATGTCGAGGGGCGAAAACAGGCATTCTGGGCTCGAGGAGTGGGGCTTTGAAGAGAAATAAAAAATTGGAGGCGAGGGTCGGAATCGAACCGACGTATGGGGCTTTTGCAGAGCCCTGCCTTACCACTTGGCTACCCCGCCTCGCGTTTCTCTTACTATCTGGGAGCATACTCATCACCAGGCACAAGGCAAGAGCCGATGGGATGGACACGTTCGACTCTGGCCGAAACCCTTCATGGAAAGAAGCTCGCCTCAATACAATACAACCGGAAATGCCATCGCTTCGGATTTGCGTCATGCTTCCGGTCGTGAGCCCTTCCCCGGCAAGGGTCCAAAGAAACGCTGGACAGAGTTGGACTGCAGCGTGGATAAGCCCGGCCCTGTTTCTCCAGGACCCCGTTTACCCTCTTTTCCGCCGTATCCTCTCCGATGCAATGCGGAGATGGTTCGAGGCTTGGGAAGCGCCAAGTCAATGGTAGAGATCAAAGTGGCGCATCCGGCAGGACTCGAACCTGCAACCTTCTGATCCGAAGTCAGAAGCTCTATCCAATTGAGCTACGGATGCGCCTCCCCGACTTTTGGGAGCCGGGGAAATAAAGTGGGGTGGTCGACGGGATTTGAACCCGCGACAACCAGATCCACAATCTGGGGCTCTAACCAGGCTGAGCTACGACCACCACTCTATTCAATGTTCACACTACGGAGCTCGGGCAGTTCGGTCAAGCACCGCATGATTGAGGGTATGGCACAGTCCGAGGGCGGGTTCACACTCGAACCGGACGTTCGCACCGGACGAAGCGGCTTTCCAATTTTGACCTCTTAAAAAAACGTTTTGCTGCATCTGTTGAAACTACCAGGCCTGGGATTTCCGCTGAATATGTTCTGCCATTGTTGGCACCATGCCCATGGCCATGCCCTGGGGTCGAATTCGGGCACCTTTCATGAATCCTGGGTTCGGCAGCGCAGCGATTGGAATCGGCGACTACTCATTGGTTCCCCGTACAGCCTGGGTTGCTCTCCAAGCGCCTGCAGTGCCAAGGCTGTGCGGCTCGGGGCTTGCGCTTCAGCGGATCGCCGTGTTGCGCTTTGCTGGACTTTAATGGATTGACATTGCTGGCGAATGGAGAATGAGAGAGAGTCCTCGAGGTGACGACACCTGCGCACGAGGCAGGGGGTGAGTCCGGTTTGCGGATAATCGCAGTTGCCAACAGCGGGTACAAATCTTGGGGTCGGGATTGTCCCCAAGGTCCCACCTTTGGTAGACCTGCCTTGTGCTCAGGGGGTAGATCCCGATTGCCAGTCCGGGTTGGGCAAGGACAGGGGGCTGAACCGTGCCGGTTTATTCGTGTGCAGAACGAGGCACCTTCGAGCCCTACTGACCCGGGAATGATGGAGTTGGAAGCGGAGATTTGCCTCGCCTATGAGAGTCGGGGTTCCTGATTGCGGACAACGGAATCTAAACGGGCGCTTGAATCGGGTGGGAGATCCGGCCGGGGACCAAGTTGTTATGCAAACAGATCCCGGATGAGCCTCTGGTTTCGACTTGTGTGGGGAGGTAAGCACGTTAGTTTCGACGGTCGTGGTCGAGGTTCTTCAAAAGCTGATCCGACAGGTTCAATCCGCCCAGGACCTGGACCGTGATCAGGTGCGCGAAGCCGTGCTTGCGCTTGTCGCTGAAGATGTGCCGGTGTCGGTCAAGGCGGATTTTTTGTCGGCGTTGGCGCACAAAGGGGAGTCGGCAGCGGAAATTGCTGCATTCGCTGAAGAATTGAGGGCCCGAGCGATCCCACCGCCCTTGGATCCGCAGTGGCGTCGCGACCGGGTTATTTTGGATGTGGTTGGGACAGGTGGCGACCGTGCGGGTACGTTCAACATTTCTACAACCGCAGCGTTGATTTGTGCGGCGGCCGGTGTTTGCGTGGCCAAACACGGGAACCGTGCTGTCACATCGCGTTCGGGCAGCGCTGATGTGCTGGAGGCGCTCGGAATCCCGGTCCAAGCTGAACCCGAGATGGCGGCGCGCATGTTGCAGCGATGTGGCTTTGCTTTCTTTTTTGCGCCGGTGTATCATCCTGTTTTTCGGCAGATCGCCCCGGCCCGACGCCTCTGTGCGGAACGGGGCGATCGAACCGTCTTTAATTTTTTGGGGCCGTTGCTGAATCCGGTCCGGCCTGATGCACAGTTAATGGGTGTGCCCCGGTCGGAATTATGCAGCCCCATGGCTGCCGTGCTGGTTGAGCTCGGCGTACGGCGTGGCATGGTCGTTTGTGGGCAAGTGACCGATGAGGTCGGAACCGGAACCGTCAGTGTCGACGAGCTTCTGCCATGGGGCAGGACTGTTGCGGTTGCGTTTGGTCTGGATGAGCCAGGCGTTGTGAAGCCGGAGATTGTACCGCCGCGGCCGGTAAGGGCTGCACCGTTGGAAGCGATCCGGGGAGCGGATGCCAACGCCAATGCAGCCCTGATTGAGGCCATCTTCCAAGGGCGAGAACGGGGCCCGTGTCGAGAAGCAGCCCTTTATAATGCGGCAGCTGCGCTGTGGGTGGCCGGCGTGGCCAATTCGATGGAGCACGGCTGGTCGCTGGCGGAGCGCGTCTTAGAGGAAGGCCTGGCTGCGCGGAAGCTTGCAGAATTGCGCGTTGCAGCTCGGGATGCGGCTTGAATCCGTTTGCGACTTGTCCTGCGGGCGGTCGAATGGCGCAGTCGGCTGGTTCGGCGATGCGGGAGGTACGGGCTCTGGTCGGCTTGACGGGCTGTCGGCTTTATCGTTGCTTGACTTCCCACATGGTAGATGAATCGGCCAGGACCGTTGCCCGATCCAGAGGCTGGTTGCGCCGCTTGTACGATTGGACGGTGAGTTGGGCCGAGCGCCCGGGCGGTGCGTGGGCATTGTTTGGGATCGCTTTTCTGGAATCGTCGGTTTTTCCGGTGCCGCCGGACGTCTTGCTATTGGCTTTGAGCGTGGGTGCGCCCCGTCGGGCACTGTGGTTCGCGTTGGTTTGCTCGGTTGGCTCGGTGCTGGGCGGCATTTTTGGGTATGCATTGGGCTATTTTGCGTGGGAAGCTGTGCGTGGTTGGTTCATTCCCTATGTGTTTTCTCAATCCGCCTTTGACCATGTCGCGGGGTTGTACAACCGGAACGCATTTGTGGCGATCCTTTCGGCGGCGTTCACTCCGATTCCTTACAAGGTATTTACTGTGGCCGCCGGCGTGTGTGGGGTGAATTTGTGGACGTTGGTGGTGGCCTCGATTCTCGGGCGATCCGGTCGGTTTTTCCTGGTTGGCGGCGCCGTGTATCTGTTCGGTCCTCATGTGAAAACGTGGATCGAGAGATATTTTGACTGGGTTGCCTGGGCGGTTTTGATCTTGGCCATTGGCGGCTTTTTGGCGTTGAAATATTTGCGATGACGATCCACCTCGAGGCGCTTCTTAGCTGGGCCTGGGGCGGACTGGTGCAACGGAGGTCATAGCAGGTCAAATTCCAGTCCGAGAGTTTGTGACAGCACAGGGCAGGCCATCATGCGGATTTGTGTCATTTTGAATCCAGCAGCTCGGGGTGCTCGGCGGTTAGGATCCTCGTTGCCATGGGAAGATTTGGCGCCACGTCCCGTTGTGTGGCGAACCTCGGAACCGGGCGACGGACGAAGGTTGGCAGCCGAAGCCGTACGCAAGGGATTTGAGTTGCTAGTGGCAGCCGGCGGTGATGGCACGGTGAACGAGGTATTGAACGGCATGGGCGATGTGCCTGGGGCATGGGAACAAGTTCGGCTGGCGGTGCTGCCCTTGGGCACCGCCAATGTGTGGGCACGTGAATTGTCCATGTTGGAGCCCGTCCGAAAGATTTGGCAACGGATTACCTCGGGGGCCGAGCGGATTCTGGATGTGCCCTGGGCGGAATGGGAGGGCGCCTCCACCGCATGTCGTCGTTATTTCGTGCAGTTGGCTGGCGTTGGCTGGGACGCGCAGGCCATTGAGCGGGTGCGACCTGGATTGAAACGCTGGTTGGGCCCTTGGGCTTATGTATGGGCCGGGTGGTTGGCCTTGCAACATCGGGGACCAGCCGTTCGCTGGCAGTCCGGAATGGAGACGGCCAGGGCGGATTGGGTTCTCGTGGGCAACGGTCGGTTGTACGGCGGGCCTTTTGCTTTTTTTCCCGATGCCGTGCCCGATGATGGTGAGTTGGATATTTGTTTCGTGCCTTACCTGACAGTGACACGAGCGGTGGTAGGCGGTTTGTATGTGTTGTGGACCCGCCGGCTTCCGGAACACTGGGTGACGCGGCGTCGTTCAAGGAGTTTCCGGCTGACGGCGGATGAACACGTGCCTTTCGAAGTTGATGGCGAATGGGTTGGCCGGACCCCGGTAGTATTCGGTTTACTCCGACGCGCCCTACGTGTGGCCGCGTGAGGCATTCAGTGAGCAGGATGTTCTGCCCGGTCGACGCCATCAGTCTCATAGGGGAAATGCAATCCCCTATTAATCGGGCGGCGTGGCACAGGGAAATCCGCAAAGATCACCCGGAGGTCGCGTTTAGGAATTTGGGTGCCGCAGCTCGGATTGTGGCGCCTACTGTTCAGGTGGCTGGTTTTGGAAGATGAGCGACCCGCCATTGGAACGCCTCGCTGGCAGAAAATTATGGAATTGTTACGCCGACCAACAGCCTGAGGGACCGCGCTGACTGACGTGCGGCCCGGAGACCGATTACGGGACACCGGATGGACGTAGGGTCTGCCGGGAGATTGCATTGGGTATGGATTTGGTCTTGTGAACAGGCAAGTTTTCTTTCTCAAATTGCAGTCGGAAGCCGATTTTACAGACCACGTAGCATGAGCAAACAAGTCATTCGTCCATCAAAGGCGGCTCCGGCGGTCGGACCCTACAGCCAGGCCGTCCGCGTGGGTTCGCTGCTGTTTTGTGCCGGCCAGATCCCGGTGGATCCAGTTACAGGCGCGCTTGTCGAAGGCGACGTCAGAGCGCAAACAGAGCAGGTCCTGCGGAACATCGGGCTCATTTTGCAGGATCAGGGGCTGACATTTGATCATGTGGTGAAGACCACGGTTTTCTTAGTGGATCTTCAAGAGTTTACGGCAATGAACGAGGTGTACGCGAAGTTCTTTACGCGGGAGCATCCGGCCCGTTCTACAGTGCAGGTTGCGGCTTTGCCCAAGGGAGCCCGCGTGGAAATTGAGGCGATTGCCTGTTATGACGCGGAGAAGGAACACGAGAGCGCAGCTTGTGGGCGCTCGAGTGCGTTCGGAAAAAGCTGATAGTTCCGGCTTTTCTCCGTGGAAAAATCATGGAAAGTTTCGTCGCATTTCTTCTCGGCCTCTTCGTTGGATCCGCCTTGGGTTGGTTGTGGGCGCGAAGTCGTGCGCCTCAGCCCGACGCGCGCCTGGAAAAAGAGTTACGGGAACAGGTGCGGTCGCGGGAAGAGGAATTGGTGCGTCTGCGGACGGAGCTCGCGGAGGTCGTTCGGGACCGGGCGGCTGCGGAGGCGGAGCGCGACGCCACGCGACGCTTGATGGATGAGCAGCAGCAATTGCATGAACGAACTCTTCGGGAACAACGAGAAGCTCATGAGCGGGCCTTGCGGGAGCACCGAGAAACGCAGGAGAAAGCTTTCCGTGAATTGCAAGAGGCCCGCGACAAGGCTTTGGCGGAAGTGCGTGAGGCTTTCCGGGCATTGAGCATGGAGGCGCTCAAGGAGAGCACGCCAGCTTTCCTGCAATTGGCTGGCGAGATGATGGGCAAGTTGCAAGAGGCTGCCAAGGGGGACCTGGCTCAGCGTCAGGAAGCCATTCGCGCGCTGGTTCAGCCCCTGAAAGAGCAGTTGGAAACATATCAGAAGCGGCTGCAACAAGCGGAAAACCAGCAGGCGATGGTCCTAGGCGAGCTGCGTAAACAGTTGGAAGCCCTCTCGCAACAGAGTCAGGTGCTGGCTCAGGAAACCCAGCAGTTTCGCATGGTGCTGCGCTCCAGCCCGGCCCGCGGCCGTTGGGGAGAAGAAACTTTGCGCCGGGTGGTGGAAGCAGCCGGGATGAGCACGCACTGCGATTTTGTGGAACAGGCGCCGGGTCAGGAGGGAAAACCGGATTTGATTGTGAAGCTGCCGGGCAATCGAGTGATTTTGGTCGATGCCAAAGTGCCGGATTTAGATTTTTTGACGGCTCTGGACGAAGCGGATCCAACACGGCGGGCCGCCGCGTTGCGGGATCATGCCTATCGGCTGCGGCAGACCATTGCCGATCTGGCCAGACGCGATTACCCCCGGCAATTTCCCAATGCCCTGGACCATGTGGTGCTGTTTTTACCGGCCGAGTCGCTGTTCAGCGCCGCGTTGGAGGGAGACCGTGAATTGATTGTTTGGGCGGCGGAACGGCGGATTTTGTTGGCCACACCTGCGTCATTGATCGCTTTATTGCGCTCAGTCGCTGTCAGTTGGCAGCAGCATGCCCAGACGGAAAATGCTCAAAAGATCGCCCGCGCGGCCCAGGAATTGTACGAACGCGTGGTTACCTTTGCGCAACACCTGGAGAAATTGCGTAGCGGATTGGAGCGCGCCAATGCCGCTTTCAATGAAGCAGTCGGCAGTTACCACGCTCGGGTGCGTCCCGCTGGAGAACGCCTGATGGATTTGAGCGGAGGAGCCTCTGGCAAAGAATTGCCGGAGTTGCAACCATTGGTCCAAGGTTTCCGGCTGCCGCCTAGCAGCAGCGGCGCCGAGGGCGATCGCGGCAGTGCCTGATTCGAACGTCCTGCTTTCGAATAAGGAAAGCACGGATTTTCGCAGACTCTTCTGCTGAGAAGGCTGGTTAAAGGTCTTCAAACCGGGTTTGGCCAGGCCGAGGGGCAGGATATGTCCCGTCGGGTCCCGGCTGAGTAGGCGGTTTCATGTCGTCGCGGCAATCCTCCGGCTTGGGAGGATAGCCAAACTGGGAGCGTTGCACTTGTTCCCATGTGATCTCGCGGCCGGTGTAACAGGAGCATTGTCCCATGACCGCGATCTGGGTGCTGCGGATCATGTAGTCACCATTATCGATCGTCTGACCGGCGCGAATGGCGGCGAACAGGGCATTGTGCTCCTCCTGGTAAGGATCGCACTGTCCCTGCCAACGCCATGGGCGCTTTCCAAAGATGCGGCAGCCTAGTAGATCGGCTCGACCCTCGGTTCCATATATGAGGCTTGAGTTCTCGTCGTAACAACCTGGTGTCGTGCGGCAAAACGCATAAACCTTGACGCCGTTGGGCATGTCGTACACCAGGGCATGATGGTCGAAAACATCGCCGTAACGCGCTTCAACCAGCGTAGACCGGCCGCCCATCCCGTGGCATTTTATGGGTGCAGCCTCTCCCAGCACCCAACTGACTCGATCCAGGTTGTGTACGAGGGACTGGACCACGTCGTCTCCGGACAACCACCGGAACCGGTACTGCGCATAACACTGCCACTGCAACTCTAGCAAACCGGGCGGACGTTCTAACAGACCGTAGGGGCCGCGTAAGAAGTTTTCCTCGATGGCCACGATCTGGCCAATGGCACCGTCACGAATCTTCCGAATGGTTTCCTGATAGCCAGTGTGATATCGGCTTTGGAGCCCGGAAACCATGCACACGCCCTTTTGCCGGCCCAGAGCCACGGCACGTTCCAGCATTCGTAGACCATAAGGATCAATGGCATGTGGCTTTTCTACAAAAACATGCCGGCCGGCTTCGACTGCTGCCAACATATGCCAAGGATGAAACTTGGCCGCATTGGCGATCAGGACCACATCGCTCAGTTCAATGACACGTCGGAAAGCGTCGAAGCCTGTGAAGCAATGCTCGTCCGGCACTTGCACTTGGTCGGCTCGTCCCTCCCGGGCCAGTTCATCCCGAAGAACCTGACGCGCATGTCGGATACGCTCGAGAAACAGGTCGGCCATGGCGACCAGGCGCGCTCCTCGATCCGCACGGAGCGCTTGTGCGCCCGCACCAGTGTTGCGACCTCCGCAACCGATCAGCCCCACGCGGAGGATGTCGCGGCCGGAAGCATGGGCAAACCGGGCAACATCCATCGTGGCCAGCCCAGCCAGTGCTGTGGCGGAGGCTGTCAGGAAACGACGGCGATTGAACCGCTGCGGCATGCTTCCCAGGCTCATCCGGGACTCATCGATACCGGAGCGGGAATGCAGCGTGGGTTGCGGACGGGTGGTTTTCATGCGCGGAGGATTCATCATGAGGTTGGATGTGCTCAGCGTCGTGGCTGCCCTAACATTGCGCAGGACTGTCCGTTGGCAAGTCTAACAGTTGAGTCCTGCTTGATTGCTTTAACCGGGTGAGTCGGTAAATTCACAGGGATGAATCATGGCCCGCGCCGCGCTCGGTCAGACACAGGACGCAGGTTGGCATGGTTCCACGCCAGGACTGCATCGTACTTAGGCGAGCTCGTTTGGGTAGCGCCTTCGAGCAGGCCCCAACTGCCCCACTTGCTGGGTGCGGTCACGGAGGAAAACAGACAGCAAAGGTCGCCTCCGGCTACTTGAAGCCAGGCATTCAAGTACACTTGGTACAGCTCGCCCATGATGGGATGGCGATTGGCCGCAATCAGGAGACGAGTCAAGGTTTCGTGATTTTCGGCGCCTTGAATCCCCACCAGATGCTGGCCGGCTTCGTAGGCAATTAACCGCAGGCCGTGTCGCTCAGCAACAACACGTTGGGCACGCATCTGTTCGATGGCTTCCGGAAGAGAGTGTTGGCGGACATGGTCCAGCACACGCTCCACAGACCAATTGGCAATCTCGTCTGCCGCGGGGACGTGTCCCGAGGCTGAGGGTGCGACATTCAGCGAAAAGTAAGGTGCAATCGCCAGGGCATCAAAGTGCTGGGCACTGTCCCGAAACGTCAGCATCTGTTCGGACACATGGGGATTGGCGGCCTGCGTGGCAATGACCCGCACCAGTCGGTGGCGGTTGCCAAAGACTTCTTCCCAAATTTGGTGAATTTGGCGGGAACGCCACGCGGTGTAGCGCCACGCTGCTTCCCAGTCTGTCTCGGCGAAGCCCAGGCGGCGCCCCTCGGCTGCGGCATACCGGTGTTGGCTGAAGATGGGATTCCACAGCTCGTTGGAGTACTCCACATAGACGATGAGGTCTTTCCGCAACCGTTGCCGAACCAGTCGGGCGAACTGGCGGATGTAGTCATCCTGCGCTTGGTGAGGCATGCAAAACCATGCGTGGGCGCCGAGTTGATTGCATAAATCCACCATGACCTCGACTGGCACACCCCGTTGGCTCCAGGTGGCGTGACGGACGGTGGGACGGTTGTCCCATGCTCGTTGTTCCGAATGATTGGTTTCCATCCAATCCATGAAACGGATCGTGTTGAAACCGCGCCAGCGATTGAGAAAACCGGGACGAAACCAGGCGCGCTCGTTTCGGGGATCGGCATCTGGCATGAACAACTGAAGGTTACGCAGAGGGCGACCCGATTGCGTGGCTTGCAGTTGTAAAAATAATGGCCCAGCCGATGGATCCAGCTCGAGGATGAACCGGCCTGGTTCGGCTCTGTGCATGTAACCGCTGCCCCGCACAACGAGTGTTCCTTCGCCCTCGTAGCGACCCAGATACTTGCCAGCAGGGGCATGACCTGCCGTAAAGAGAAGTGTTTCAGCCCAGCAATCGGGCTCGAGCCGGCGAACCCATCCATGGTCGTCCAGTTCAAGCGTTGGTCCTTGACCCCATGCAGCGCCAATGCGCTGGCTGATCCAGGGGCGCGAGGTTTTGAACGCGTCGGCAAATGGATGTTCTGTGCCCCAATCTGCGATACCAGCCAGGTTGATGCCGAGGCGAGAACGTTCGGGTCGAGGCGATGCGGCTGCGCCAGGGTTGACCCAGACCGAGAAAACCACCCAAAAGCCTGCAAGGGCAACGAGCGAGTCCAGCTTCCGGCAAACCAAAGAAAACGATCCCTGTTGATCTCGTTTGGCATGGTGTCTGGCCATGCCATGCCGTTTGGCGCCCAAAAGCCTCCGGTAGGCACCACGTTGTGTGGGGTTGTCCACAGGGCGACAACACCAGACGAAGCAACACTGAGGTTGACAGAGCATTTTTCCCGGTCTCCCATTGAGATGGCTCCATGATCCCCAGAAAAGGTGGCTTGAGTGTTTGCACGACTGAGGTTTGGTTGCTTTGCCGGCATGTTAACATGTCGGCGCGTTATATTGCAGCTTCGAAAATGGATCGGACGCCTTGGATGATCGTCGAGTTGCGGTGCGCGGAAGCCGAGTGTGTGGGTGTCCCGCAGGTTTACTTGCCGCAAGGGAGTTAAAGAGCGGCAAGGCGAGTTATCCGGAGGCCAGGATGGGTGATGAACTGAAAAGATGGATTGCAGTCGGCAGAGGGTTTTTGCTTGTCCTAAGCCGTGGCCTGCGGATGCAGTGCAACGGAAGCAAAGCGTGTCTGGCGCTGACGAGCGTGTTGACCGGCTTATGGCTGTGAAAAGCGGGTGCATTTGCGGGCTCGGGGACCTTTCGTTCCGTAGCGCATGAGGAAGAGCTGGCACCCGGAGTCGCTTTGCGAATGCACATCTTGGATCGGCCTCGGCCGCTGCGCATCTTTGAAGTCAGTCTTGATCTGACCCGCCCAGAACGGAAGCCCATGGTATTGATCGGTCCGGACCCGGATGCAGCCGGAGGGGCGGAAGCCCAACTGATTGCGCCGTTGCCCAGGGTCGTGCGTGAGGGACTCTTTTTGGCCATTAATGCCAACGCGTTTGCGTGGTCAGACCCGCGGGGTGCCTCAAAGGCGCCCGCGCGGTGGAGGCCGGGCCAGCCAGTGGACATCCTGAGCGGGGCGCATGACGGACGACGACAGGCCAGTCCGCCCGACCGTGCTTATTGGCGCTTCTGGCAAGAACCAGCCAGCCAAATCCGAGTCGGCCAAGTGTCTGACACCCGGTCTGTGCGTTGGGCCGTTGCGGGGTTCGGCCCTTTGATCTTGGCGGGCCAGGAGGTGCCACTTGAGGGACAGGCGCGTCATCCGCGGACTGCAGTGGGCTTGGACGCCAGCGGCCGACGCTCGGTGTGGGTAGTCGTGGATGGCCGTCATCCAGGGTCTAGCGAAGGCATGAGCCTGCGCGAACTCGCTCAGTGGATGCTCCAGCGGGGCTGTCGCGAAACGATCAACCTGGACGGGGACGGCAGTAGCATTTTGATTGCAGGAGTGCGCCGGACACAGCCCCGGTGCGCAATCGACCTTCAGGCGGTCAACCGCGACGGGTGCCGGTGTTGTTGGGACTTCGCTTGCGGAATTGAACCCGCCTCACATCATTCGCTCTGGCTTGGATGCTGAGGGAGACCGGCTTTTGGGAACGGGCCGGGTTAACCGACCGCTTGGGTGCGAGGCTAGCTGCCCTTCATTTGGTTGCCTCTGTCATCCAGCCAAGTCGCTGCGCAGCGCGCCGAACCAAAGCGGCAAAAGCCAGCGTTGCCCGCGTGCGATACCGTAGATTGTGTAGAAGCAGGTTGATGTCCCGTTCCGGACGAGGGGCGTCCAAAGGTATCCACCGGCAACCGCGGGCGTTGGCGATCGGGGCGAACAGTTGGGGTACGAGCGAAACGCCCACGCCATTCGCTACCATTTCCAAAATGGTACCCAGATGGGCAGCTTGAAACCAGACATGCCAGCGGACGGAGCGGGTCTTGCAGAATTCATTGACCTGCCGCGCCAGGCAATGCAGCTCGCTCAGCACCAGGGCCTTTTCGCCTTGCAAGTCTGTCCATGTCACCTGGCGGCGTCGGGCCAACGCGTGACGGGCCGGTAGCAAAAGTCCCAAAGGTTCTTTCCCCAAGGGCTCGCAATGAATGGCCGTTTGGACGTCCACCGTGGAAGCCAACGCCAGATCAATCTGCCCCTCGTCCAACCGTTGCAGCAGCCGTTCTGTGACCTCCTCCACCACTTGCACATCCACCTTTGGATGTTGCTCGGAAAACTCGGCCAGCAAGCGCGGTAGTAGCCCGGGAGCAATGGTGGGAATGGCGCCGACCACGAGGCGCCCCTCCAGCGACTCGCGGCAGTCCGCCACGCAGCGCGTGGCGTCTGCCACTTCGGCCAAGATCCGCCGCGCGCGGTCGTACAAGCGCCGGCCGGCCTCAGTCGGGACCACTCCGCGCGGCAGGCGATCCAGCAAGGGCTGTCCTAACTCCTGCTCAAGCTTGGCGATCTGTTGGCTCAGCGAGGGTTGTGCCACATGCAACCGGACGGCCGCGCGGGAGAACCCCCCCGCTTCTACCACCGTGACGAAATAGCGGAGCTGGTGCAATTCCATAGGTTTTTCCTATGGCAGGTATCATATTCAGATGTTGGCAGACCGACAATGCTTCCAACATGGTAGCAATGGATTCGCAGCGCCGGAGTGCACGGGCTTCGACGCGCTGCGGACCTGCGACGCAACCCGATCCAAGTAGAAAGTGAGGTGAACGATGTTCCTGCGCATTGACAAACTGCAGATCGAATTGCCTCAGCCAAAGGAGGCGGATCCGAATGCAGCCGCCGCCGTTCAGGAGTTGCTTGGAGGACGTTTCGGCGAAATGTCCACCCTGATGAATTACATGTACCAATCCTTCAACTTCCGCGGACGCGAAAAATTGCGTCCCTACTATGACCTGATTGCCAACATTGCCACAGAAGAGCTCGGTCATATTGAGTTGGTATCGGCTTCGGTCAACATGTTGCTGAACGGGCCACGTCGCTCCGACGTGACGCCTGTCGATCCGGTCAGCGCTCCGTTGGAATCGGCCAGGGACGTGCGCAACACGCATCATTTCATTGCCACGGCGCAAACCACACTCGTGGGCAACTCGATGGGTCAGCCCTGGCGCGGCGATTATGTATTCGCCAGCGGCAACCTCATCTTGGACTTGCTGCACAATTTCTTCCTCGAATGTGGCGCCCGTACGCAGAAATTGCGGGTGTATGAAATGACCAAGAATCCGGCCGCACGGGAAATGCTGGGCTATCTGTTTGTACGCGGCGGTGTGCATGCTCTGGCCTATGCCAAGGCTCTTGAAACCCTTACAGGCGTGGACATCAAACGCATGCTGCCGATTCCCAAACTTGAGAACAGCATCTTTCCTGAATCGAGGAAGTTTGAGCAACTCGGCGTGCATCGGAAACTGTATCGGTTCAGCCCCGAGGACTATCGTGAACTGGCCAAGATCTGGAATGGGCCGTCTCCAGCGGGGGACGGAGAACTCGAGGTGGTGGACGGACCGCCACCGGGTGGTCCATTGCCGGATCTGGCGGATCTGTCGGCTGAATTTGCGCCCGAGTATCATCCAGCGGAGATTTACGAGATTGCTCAGAAGTTGACGGCACGGGCGCGGTGAGTCTGTCAGAGCTGGGGTTAATGCGCCCGCTCGACCCCTCGCGCAAACGGGTGTCGGCGGGCGCCTTTTTCAGGGCGTACGGTTCTGACCCGCAGAGTCCGTGGTCGGTTTCTCGTTACTGCTTAATGCGGCTAACCGACTGCGCGCTCGTTCGCAGCGGAAACCAGCCAAGTCTGCCGCGATCTCGTCCAACGCTGCTCCAATCGCCGGATCACCGTGAGCCGCGCGGCGGAGTTGATACAGGCGAAGTACGAGCTCAAACGCGTCTGCGGTGCCGGGGAGGGTTGGGTCTCCGTGAGCCCGTCGCAACTCCCGCAGCACTTCAAGGTCTCGTGAGCCGAATTCGCGCGTGGGCTCGATTTGCGTTCCCTCGCCGAAGTCGTTCCAGGTTGCGATTAAGGCCATGCTCGTGGCGTTGGTGAGGGCCCGTCGCAGCGTTTCGCGGAACGTGACTCCGCCGCGGTCTCCCAGGTAACCCCAGTAGGCACGTGCGCCGGCGCGGGGATGGATGTCATGAAATCTCGGGAAGGCTGTGCTGATCGAGACCGGCCAGGTCATGGCTGCTTTTTCAAATTGGGTCAGATAACGTTGAAGTGCCGTACCGGACAGGACACCACCGGCTCCAGGGGCTTGGCTGAGCCACATGGGCGGCCAGGCAAACGCGCCGACGGCTCCTGGGACGGGCGTGTCAATCGTGAGCAGGGCCGGACGTGATGAAAGGGCCTCGAGCACGCGTGGCCAGTCGCCTGGATTCCGGAGCACCTGTGGACCGAAATTCAGAAGCACAGGTCGTTCTTGCCAGCGGAAGTAAAGGGGCAGTCCAAAATATTGGCGCTCTGCATATTGCAGCGCTTGCACGGCGCGTTCCGCAGCAGAGGACTCCGCCGGTCGGGCGTCCTGGAATTCTTGAAGGGAACGGTCCTCGTAACAGAGGGCCAGCTTCAAACCCGCTCGTTCCAAAAAGGGGATCAGTTTCTGCAATCGTTGATCGATCTGCGCATAGTCGTGGACTTTTTCAGGTCCGAACCAACCAACCACAACTCCGTCTGCACCGGCGAGTCGCAACAATAAGGTGTGATATTCAAGCACCGCCGGATCACTCGAGTCGTAGGGTCCAATTTGTGGCTGGTACCAGGAGGCAATCTCGCGTTCGCCCAGGGCGTTGGTGCGATCGGGTTGAAACCGATTCATCGTCCAGTGCCATCCCCACTCCGGGCTGTGAGGCGGTGCAGCGTACCAAGCCAAATAATAAACCAGAATCGGTTTGACGCCGGGCGCTCCTGGCGCGCTCCAATCCAGCATGAGCCAAAGGGTGGCCCATAGCAAGGTCGGTTGGATCCGATTCCGCATGGGTTCAGATTTACGATCGGAGGTATTTGGCGACCGCCTCAGTCCGAGATTGCACATGCAACTTTTCGTAAATGCGCCGGATATAGGTGCGAATGGTTTCAATGCTGATTTGGAGCTGGTCGGCGATTTGTTTGTAAGTCAAGCCTCGTGCTAGGCCCTCCAGCACGGCTTGCTCGCGCGCCGATAAGGGCAGCGTCGATCGAAGTGGTGGACCTCCCTGTCGAAACGACGCCACCACCTTGCGAGCGATGGAACTGGACATGGGGGATCCGCCTTCGTGGACTTCGCGGAGCGCCTCTAACAATTTTTCCGGGCTGAGTCGCTTGAGCAAATAACCGGTGGCTCCGGCAGAGAGTGCGGCAAAAATACGGTCACTGTCCTCGTAAACGGTTAACATCACGACCTGTGTGTTCGGCAGGCGCTGCTTCAACTCCCGTACACATGCGATGCCGTCCCTTCCCGGCATGTGAATATCCATCAACACGACGTCGGGTGGTCGGGATGGAATTCCCTCCAGCGCCGCATCCGCACTGAAGTAAACTCCCGAACAGCGGAACCCTGGCGTTGCATCGAGAAACGCCGCCATGGCGGCGCACAGAGCTCGGTCATCGTCCACAATAGCAACTGTGATCTCTGCGCTCATGCGCCCAACGGTTGTTTGCATCCATCGGTTTGCTCGGGACGAGTCCAGATCAGACGGATTTCAGTTCCCTGACCCGGCACGGATTGAATTGAGCAGGTCCCACCCACCTCGGCCATGCGGGATGCGAGGTTATGCAAGCCTTGACCGGCCGTAGCAGTCGGTGTCGGGTCCCGCTCAAACCCGCGTCCATTGTCTCGCACAATGCATTCCACACCTTGCTCCGTGCAGCGAATGCGGAACTCGACCTGAGTGGCCCCGCTATGTTTGAGAACGTTTGCAAACGCCTCTTGTAAGGCGAGGAAGAGATGGTGACGGACAGGTCCTGGCAAGGGACGACTCGGCAACGAGTCCGGAATTTCCACGCGACACTCCACGGGCGTGCCCTGGAAAAAGTCTTGTGCATATTGGGAAAGGTAGGCGGCCAGATGTTCGACCGTGTCATTGGCTGGATTAACTGCCCAAACGATTTCGTCCAGCGAGCTTAGCAGTTCTCGCGCGACGTCGCCTATCGCGCGAGCAATGGACGCACAAGCCGCGGTTTCGTGTGGCATGCGACGTAAATGCTCGCTTAAGAAGGAAACCCGGCACAACTTGCCACCCATTTCGTCGTGAAGATCACGTGCAATGCGGGCGCGTTCTTGTTCCAAAACGTGCTCTCGCTCCATCGCCCGCAACTGGTGCCGCAGTCGTCGTTGTTCCCGCCACCGCGCCCATGCGGCCCCGATGAGGGCCACCACGGCCACCAGCAGAGCATTAAACCACGGCCGTTGCCATAGAGGCGGGTGCACCACCAAAGCAAGGGTCGTTTCGGCCATGCGTTGACTGTCGCCTGCTTCCTGCACTCTAAGGCGGAAACCATATCGGCCCGGTGCCACATGGCCGCACGCCACCCTTCGGGTTCGACCCGCGTCGTGCCAGGCCGGTTGCAGGCCCTCCATTTGGTAGGCGATTTGAAGATCGTCTGTGGTTGCGTTGAGCACGGCAAACTCGATTTCGAATGTCCCACCTGCGCCGAGTACCAAAGGTCGCACTGCCTCCGGCTGCAAAAGAAACGGCCTCCCTAGCGGACCAGGGCGGTCAAAAACGACGCGTTCATTGAGCCGCACACGGTGGATGTGCACCTGCAAAGGGCGTGCGGCTACCGGCGCGTGGGCCGGAATCCAGGTTTCCAGTTCGCTGTCACGAGCCATCCAGAGTGACCCGTCGCTGGTATGCAAAAGTTGGCCTCTAACAGCAGGTGAGGCCGGGGATGCGCCGCGAGGAAGCTCTGGCAGCTTATCCAACGTCCAGGCGCGCAACAAGGTCAGTTGGGCGGATCCGTCTGATCTCTCGATCGGCTGTCCGCACAGCAGCCGTTCGGGGGTCAGCCACCAAAGACGACCTTCTTGATCTTGCTCCACGGCCCACACCGGGTCTTCGTCCATCGACAAGTCCACCTTCAAGTGCTGCCACAAGCCATTGATGGCCCGCCAAAGTCCCGTCTCCGTCGCAACCCAAATCGCACCACGGGCGTCCTGATGCAAATGATGGATATGCCGCGCAACAACCGTGGTCACGGAGTGCACCGCATCCGACGACGGATTCGGGGCCAGGAACAAACCCGCCCCAGCCGTGCCGATCCAAAGTCCTTGCTGGGTCCAGAGCAGGCGAGTGACGAAAGGGTTCCCCGGTAATCGTCCCTTCAGCTGCCACTTGCCTTGCTCAAGGAGCCACAATTCACCATCGGCTGTGCCGATCCATACATGGGTGTGCGGGGCTTCGGCCCATGCAGTGAGATGACGGCCTTGTAATCCGACGAACTGGAACTCGTCGGCGATTGCCTGCGGGTCTTTGAATCGAATCAGCCCCGCTTCTGTGCCGAGCCAGCAACTACCGTCCGCACCCACCTCCAAGAAGGTTAATCGGGGACTGCGGTTTGGAAGACCGGCTACGGTGAGGCGGATCCACTGCTGACCTGTCCATCGGAACAATCCTTCCCCGGACTGTGCGATCCAGACAGTCCCGAGTGCCACCTCGGTAACGCCCGTAATGGGGCCGGGCAACAGACCTGTGCTGGAGCTGTGCCGCATGCGCCATCGGGGCCGAAGACGAACCAGTTTCTCGGGGTATAGCATCCATAGAGTCCCCTCGGCATCAGTCAGCGTCTGTTGGGGCGCTTCTTCGATTTCAGGCACCCGGTGCCGAACCGCTTGGCCTCGAACCGGGTTGATGGCCAGCCATTGCCCGTTATTCAGGCTGAAAACCGGGTGGCCCTTTAGGTGGGACACCACTCCCACCAACTGTTCGGCACCCGCAGCGCTCCAAACCAGTCGCCAACCTGCTGAGGGCTCAGTCTGGCCTAGCACCCAAACTTGCCGGGGAGTAGCCAGCCATTGAACCGCACCCTGAAGGGTGTGTCCGACAGCGCGCAGCGGTCCCGAAGCAGCCTCCGGCACCTGGAGGCTGAGCAGCGGCTGGAAGTCACTTTTCCACCATTCGAGCAGGCCGTCGGCCCACAGAAACCACATGCCCTCAATCGGATCTGGCATTAAGCTTTGAAGGAGCGCTGGGCCTGCCGAACGGAGAGAAACAGGCTCTTTCCATGCTGAGCCGTCTCGGACCCACGCTCGATGCGCGTCGGTCAGCCAAAGGCGACCTTGCTTGTCAGCGACCATGTGCCAAAGATCGGAGGGTTGCCAGCCCGGAGGTGGATCGACGCGTTCCCATCCATGGCCTCCTACGCGGGCCAAGTGGCCTTGTCGGTTCACAACCCAAAGCACGCCGGATGAATCCACGGCCAAATGGCCCAACGGTGGCTGGCAAAAGTTGGGGAGCGAAACTGACTCAAAGTGTTGACCTTCGAATCGCAACAGCCCAGCTTCGCCAGCGATCCAAAGGTAACCCTCGGGTGTTCCCGCCAGGGCACATGCCTGAAACGGTTGTAACGCCGGCGCGAGGGGCCAACTGCGACTGTCATAAATCGGCAGCCGATCCATCGGATCTGATTGCAACATCAGGGGCGCACTGCTGGACTCAACAAAATCATGAAAGGTCGTACCCACGGCCAGGTCGCTGAACCACCAGCCATTGCCCGGACCGCGGCAACGAAGGATGATTCGGTCCCATGAGGCATCGGCGTAAAATTCGGTCCGAAGCGATTCGGGCTGTTGCGCTTCATTTGCGCCCGGTCCCAAGTCGGGGTCCAACCATGCGGTGACGAGATCTTCACCTCCGGGGATATATTGAATCTTGCTCACCAGTGTGCGACCACGATCCCGACGGGGCATTTCGAACCCGCCTGCTGCTTCGCTGTCGTCCGGCTCGGGCTGAGACGACCGCAAATCACGCGGTTCAACCCTCCGTTCAACTCCGTTTGCGCGCGACATCCTAAGATAGGCACTGTAGCCCATCGCACCGCGCGCCTTGCCAATGCCCATTTGCAAATGATGATCCTGCCACAATTCCAGCCCTACCTCCGTGTCCACGTGCGGAACCTCATCCAATGGCTTCACATGCAGCCGGAGGTATAGACGATCTGAGGCCGTGTCATCGCGCGATAATGCTCCCGGCATGACCACGATGTGTTCCTGACCCGGCTGGACCAAGATCGGTCCTGAAAGGCTCCACAGAATCGCACCGCATGCCGATGCCGACAGGCAGCATGGCCAGAGCAGACTCCACAGCATTGGAGCGCGCCTGCAGACAGTCCATCCCGCGGCCTGTTGCTGATTCGCCATCTCGACGGAAGACCCAAAGCCCGTGGACGCCGAATTCATCCCAAGCGCAAACCTGGCTCTAGTATGGACGAAAATGCGCCATTGCTACAAGCTGGCGCGGCCTGGGCTGGGCCACAACCACGTCTCGCGCCGTCAGTGCTAACCTGGCATCTGGAGAGGGGGAATCCTGGCGTTTGCTGCGCACGACGCTTGAAACGGCATTTGAACGATGCATCACAGCCGGTGATTTGACCGATTCAATGTCCGGGATCGTTGGGTGCCTGCAGGACAGGCCGATCCGGTCCGGGCTTGCTGCTTTCGGGCGCTTGAGGCGCACGGGGCCGAAAAGCGGAACGCAGCAACCAGTGGCGTTTCAGGCCTTGGACCAGCTCGTCCACATGACGAAGAGTGCGCGAGATCGTTTCCAACATGTCGGGGTTGGACTCAACCTGTTGACGCAGCCCGCCCGTGATGGCTGCCAGATGTTCCAGACTCTGTGCAAGTTCATCCGTCAACCGCAGCAGGGACTGATCCGCATGCCCCAACAGCTGCGTGGTTTGCGTCAACGTCTGCGGTGCCATTGCCAGCACCTCTTGCAAGTGGGCGCGCAAGGCCGGCTCCAGCAGCCAGGCACCCAGCGCACCTTCGCCGCGCAATTGCGCCGCCAGTGCATTCAGGTGTTCTACGGTCGGTCGCAAGGCTTCCGCACGGTTGCGTAGCTCACGCGTTAAAGCTGTGAACTCGCCCAACATGGCGCGGGCCTCATTCGTTAAAGCCAACAGACCTGGCAGGGCCTCTTCCACTTGACGAACCAAATGATCCAGTCGCTCGGTCAGGGCGGGCGTTTCTTCGGCTCGTAACCAGTAAGGTGCTGTTCGCGGCGTATAGGGGTCATAACGGGCCTCCCGATCGTTCCAAATGCCTGTCATCCAACGGCGTGTTTCGCGCGTGTTCAAAAGCCGGATCCGGGTTCGGCCGAGCTTCCGGAGTTGTTGCAATACCTCCGGCTGCAACCGCGTCAGAGCCGGTATCAGAATGTGAGGAGCTTCCGCATCGTAAATGTCCTCGGCCAGTTGCCAATGATTCGGATCGGTCAGTTGTTCGGCCTCGGAAAGCGACAGTTCTCGCAACGGATGGAATATGTAGGTGGGTGTGCCGCCGGTGCCCTTGGTCACTTCCAGTTCCCGCTTGCCCCACAAATCAGCCGGTGTTACGCGTACACGGGAGCCTGTGGTCCATAGATATCCATAATAGGGAGCACGAATTTCAAACTCGACGTATACATTGTAGTAAAAGTCCTCCGGCGGTTGGGCTTCGACGCGGGTGATGCGTCCGACTTCAAACCCCATTAATTTCACCGGATCGCCCACCTGTAGACCTGTGGCGCGATCGAGCAGGGTAAAATACCGCGCCTTCACTACGAACCACCCCCTTCGCTGCGCCGTGTGATGGATGTAGTAAGCCAGGCCAACCAACAGCAGACACAGGGCTAGAAGTACAAACCAACCGGCCCATCGTTCTACGCGGTTCAACCGCGTGCGCAGTTCGGGCGTCAGATCTTGCAACGGCATGAAAGTTTCCGATCGTCCGAGGGTTCCGTCGGCCGAGCCCGGCCGGGCCCGGGCTGACAATTCCAAATCCCATTGTGCCCGTCAATGCAGCCTTCTGGCAACCGCGGAGATGTGAGCCGGATTGCAAAGATGCCCGTCCCCTGGCATCTGGAAACCGATGGCTCGCCCTGCTGGCACTGGCTTGCAACTCGTGGCCTGTCTCTAAGTTCGGAGCATCGAAGGCGGACCATTTCGAACTCGTTCTGGGGTTTCCCTCAACGTTGTGCCTCAGCGGGCTTGTTCCGGCCATCGGATACGCATACATCCTCGCCTCGTTGGAAGGGGTCCCTCTGGGACCTGTAATCTCAGTTTCGACTCGAGCTTCGCTGCGCATGCTTCAAAAACAAAATGCGCGCGCTGTCTTTACGAATAGGCCAACCGGCCGTAAGGAGACCCGCGAGAAAAATTGAGGCGGCTGTTGCTCGACCCGCTTGGACACTGTCCAGCCGATTCTTTGATGTGCGCGGCGGTAAAAGCAGGAATCAATACAGATTTCAACCGCATGGAACTGGTCGAAAAGCATCCCGCTCATTGATCCGCTTCGGAGCCTACGCCGCGAGCTTCAATTCGCTCCCGGCCAAGACGCCACGGTCCTAGAAACCTCCCGTCCCCCTGCGACGACATGCGCAAACTCTGCCCTCGTGCTCGGGCGGGGCTTTCCCTGAAAGCACGCGTTGCAATAGAGAGCCTCGTGGAATAGCCCGGTTACATAGCCCGGTTTGGCCTGCTGCGATTTCAATTCTCGTCGGTAAAAAGCCTTGACGCACCGGGGGTTAAGGGATCGAAAGTGCAACTCCACCTTCTTCCGGCCATGGCTGCTCGTTTTGTCGGCGACCGTGGCAAGTCGGGATCAGAATTGCTGCCGAGATTTCCTCGCAGCGTCATGATTCCATGCCGATCCAAAGTGATGAGCGACGCGGGCAAAAACCTTTGGCGATGATCTGCAAGGTTGAAAACGAACCATCTCATTGGGTGCTGGTCCCTTGTGGGTACGCTCTTGTGAACATTCAGCAAAGGCATGTTGTGCTTGCTTGACTCGGATGAGGTCGCGCGCCTAGCGTCTGTTGGCTTGGTTTTGAGTCACATTGGCATGGACGGTGGTTCAACAGAGTATTTGACCTTAGGGATTTTTTTGGTGGCGGCTTGCTTGTTTGCCCTGATGCCCTTGGGGCTGGCTCGGCTTTGGGCTTGGCGATTTGCGCCGACGAAACCGGGGCCTGTGAAAAACAGCATTTACGAGTGCGGTTTGGAATCGCAGGGCGATGCGTGGCGACCGTTTAAAAGCGCGTACTATTTGTATGCGATTGTTTTTTTGGTGTTTGACGTGGAAATCGTGTTTTTGCTGCCGTTTGCGGTGGCTTTTGGGGGGCTGCCGTTGGGTGCGGTTTTGGCGATGATGTTGTTTGTGCTTTTGGTCGTAGAAGGGTTGCTTTGGGCGTGGGCCAAGGGCGTGTTACGCTGGTCATGAGTTGGACAAGATCGGAGTCGTGGACTGAGGGTGTTCCAAAGATCAGGGTGCGTTTGAACATGGGCCGATGCGGGTTTACGTTTGAACAGCATGGACGTCGGGCTGAGAAGTGAATTGCAGCGGCATGGGATTTTTGTGACGACCTTGGAAGAGCTTTACAACTGGGGTCGGAGTAATTCGCTTTGGCCGCTCGGGTTTGGTTTGGCCTGTTGTGCCATTGAGATGATTGCGGCTTCGATGGCCCGATACGACCTAGCCCGTTTTGGCGCGGAAGTGTTTCGCCCCTCGCCGCGTCAGGCGGATTTGATGATCGTGGCTGGCACGGTGACCAAGAAGATGGCGCCGCAAGTGGTGCGTTTGTACAACCAGATGGCGGAGCCCAAGTACGTGATTGCCATGGGTGCATGTGCCATTTCGGGTGGTCCGTTCAAACAGGGCTACAACGTGCTAAAAGGGATCGATCGGTATATCCCCGTGGACGTGCACATCCCAGGGTGTCCGCCGCGGCCTGAGGCTTTGATTCATGCCTTGATGACTTTGCAGCAGCGGATTGCGGCAGAATCTTTGGTCGGGCCGAACCGACCCCGGCATTTGCGTCGGGATCAGCCCGGGGAATTCCCCGTGCCCGAATATGGATCCCACGACCTGATACCGCCCAAAAATGAGTCGATCTGGCGTCCTCCCGTGATCGTCCGTTCCGGTTGAGACGCATGGAATCCACCGAAACGATTCGCTTGCGGATTTTGGAGGCAGTCCCGGGGGCCTTGCTTGAGGTGGTGCCCAACGGGGCACCCGTGGGTCAGCCCTCACTGTTGGTGGACCCTGAGCACGCTTTGGCCGTGGCGCGCTTCTTGCGCGACGCGCCCGGGTTGCAATTTGATTACTGCTCCAATGTGACGGGCGTGGATTGGTTAGATCGGGAGGAAGAAGAAATCGTCCGGGATCGGGTAGCCGAAACAGGCGGGGAAAAGAAAATTGAAGAGCCACGCAAACGGGTGCGACCCGGTTACTTGGAAGTAGTGTATCATTTATATTCGATGGCGTTGCGGCATGGGCCTCTCGTATTGCGTCTCCGAACAGGGAATCGGACGGATCGGGTTCGGTTGCCGTCTCTGACGCCCATCTGGCGAAGTTGTGAATTTCAGGAACGCGAGGTGTATGATCTTTTCGGGGTGGTGTTTGAGGGGCATCCAGATTTGCGCCGGATCCTCATGTGGGAGGGGTTTCAAGATTACCCGATGCGCAAAGATTATGTAGAGCCGGACGATTACGAATATGAACCCACGCCTCACGACGATGTGTGGGAAAAGGCGCGGCGCCATTATCCGGCTCCCACTGTCGGTTCAGGCGGGGAGACGAGTGGCAACCCGGGTTCGTGAGCGCTTTTGCAGCGAGTGCTCCATCCGGGCGGTTCTCGAGGGCGTTGAGGGCGGGCGACTGCAGGGAGGGCATGCTTGTGCAATCCATCCAGGTTGGCCCCGTTGGCGGGAAAAAGTCGGGCTCTTTTATAGAGAGAACAGGGGTACTTGCAACTCGGGGTCGGTGTAGCCATTTGTCGGACGGATATGCAAACAGTTATTGCCAACGGGAAAACGGTTGAGGCCCAACTGCCTTGCACATTGGAAGAGTTTCTCCTTGCGCAGGGTTTGCCTCCGCGCAGTGTCGTGGTCGAACATAACGGAGAAGCCGTTCCGCCCTCTCAGTTTTCCTTGCGGCAGATTCAGCCTGGTGACCGGTTGGAAATTGTACGAATTGTTGCGGGCGGCTAACAGACGGTCAAAGCCGATGTTTGACGGGTTGGCGGAGTCTTGAGCGCGCTCTGATTCCAGTCATCGGCCCGGCGGCCCGCATTGAAAAGCTCTAACCAGGGCTGCGGACAGACTGCTTGAAGCCGCTTGGCTGATATTGAGTCGCCAAAGGGGCAGAAAGGCGATTGGAGTCTGAAACCGGAGCTTTTTGAGTGGTCTTTGGTCCTGGTTTTAGACCGTCCTGATCGAACTGGATGCTTCGGCGCTGTCCCGCCGGCGTGCGCGTGAAATCTGGAAAGCCTTCAAGGCTTGTCTGATGGCTCTGCAAGGGGCACTCGTCGATTTTCACCCTGTGGCGGCCATGTGCGCAAACAAATGTTGGTGCGCATGGCAGGACTCGAACCTGCACGGATTGCTCCACTACCACCTCAAAGTAGCGCGTCTGCCAATTCCGCCACATGCGCACCCGTGCATTCGTTATTTAAGCACCGTAGGGGCGGGTTGCGCAAGGGGCATAAATTCGTCCGCGTCTGGCCGCCGTTTGCAGCGTACCCTCGGGCTAAAGCAGCGCCGATTCGTTGCGGGGATGGCATCTCTCAGCGTCCGGATCTTGGATTGCTGCCAGAGAGGGCTAGCGGCCATCCAATGACGGTTGAGCCTACGGCTCTCTCAATGTGGATTGCCCGGGAGTTACGGGGATTTGCAAGAGAGCTTCCAGCAGGCGGTTCACGTGGCCGGGTTTATGGTAGGGAGTCAGGACGAACCGGAAGTAGCCAGCCGGATGGCCCGGATAGCAGGTCCAAGGTGGATGAATGCCAACGCGCTCCAGAACTCGGCACAACTGTCGGGCCTGTTGCACATGAGCGGGGAAAAGGGTCACGATTGGAGTGGGCGAATCATGGACTTGCCACCCGGCTTTCCGTAGTGCCGCGCGCAGCCGTTCTGCATGGTGCATGGCAGTTTGACGCAACGGAAGCCTTTGCCTCAGTTCCTCCATGGCCGTCTCCAGGGCCGCCACAAAGGGAAGCGGCAGAGGAGTGCCTCCCCCGAAAGCGGCCGCATGCTGCACGATCCCTTCTCGGAGAGCTTGAGAGCAGAGGACCAGTCCTCCATATAGCCCCAGGGCTTTACTGAGTGTGACCGTCTGGATGACGCGGCGCCGACTGATTCCCCACCATTCGAGTGTGCCTTGCCCGTTTGTTCCGAGTACGCCAACGGCATGTGCATCATCCACGAGGACCTTTGAGCCCGCAGGGAGCGCGCGTAAATACGCTGGCAAAGGTGCGACCGAACCGCTCCATCCAAACACGCCGTCGGTGAGCACCACGATGCGTGCATTGGATCCTGCGCGTTGGACCAGCCGTTCCAAGTGTTGTGGATCACGATGCGCAAAGGTCCAGACCCTGCACCGGAGAAATGCGGCTGCATCCTGAAGACATACATGCGCGGCTTCATCCAAGAAGGCATGAGTAAAGGAACCCGCCAGCGCCTGGGCTGCAACCACGGGCGCCAGGTAGCCCGTCGGCAGAAGCACAGCGTCTTCCGACCCAAAGAATCGAGCCAGTTTTAGTTCTGCACGGCGGTAGAGCGGATGATTCCCTGTTGTGAGGCGCGAGGCCGCCGTGTTCCAGCCTTGGCGCTGAATGGAGTGCAGCAGGGCGCGTTTGACCTTGGGTGACTGGGCCATGCGGAGGTAATCGCAACCGCCGAAGTCCAGCAGCAGTTGGTTGCCCCGGCGCAGATGAACCGCGTCAACCCTCATCACAGGTCGTGCTTCCTTCATGGAACTGGATCGTATCGGATGATTCTGTTTTGTTCAGGACTGAAAAGGCGTTGCGGCTTCGGAGCTCTCCTGGGCTCAGGAAGAGGAAGCAGTGCACGATTGAGTGACGACCATTGCGCAAGGTCTTGTCAGCGTTTGGCCTTGTGGGGGCCAAATCAGGCTTTACACTCGAAGCCGATGGGTGAGATTGCTGCTTTTGTAAACCGTGGGGCCAGCACCATTACGCCGGCGGTGGTGGAAAGGGTTCTGCGCCACTTGCCCCAATGGAAACTGGAGTTTACGCAAATTCACGAGCCGCAATTCCCGCATTTGGTGGATCAACTCGAGTTTTTAGCGGATGTCGTGGAGGACGTAGCCGAGGGCGTGTATAAGGACCTGCCGTACTACGCGCTGGCTCAGGCGGCGTTTGCGCTGATTTATGCGCACAAACGGGTGGGCATCATCCCGGACAGCTTCTTGAATCTGGGCCGGGCGGACGACTCGGCTGTGGTACGTGCGGTGCTGATTCAAAACGAAAAGGCCTTTGCCTTGTACGCAGCAGTTAACAACGTGGACTGGTCGCGTATCACGAGCGAACCGTGACTTTCTTTGCATCGGCCACGGGGGCGTCTGCGCCAATGGGTACTCTCCGAGAGTGTGTTGCCCCGTGAGTGGTGCCGCGCCCGGGACGCCGGCGAGGGAACCCAACGTCGTCCCAATGGCGGATCATGAGCTTGGACAAAAAGACAAGAGTCAATGAATTGGCCCAGCATTTCGGTCAGGGCCGGGACGCGCGTTACTGGGGATATTTTGCGTGTTTTAACGAGCAACGCTTTTACGAGGCACATGATGTTTTGGAGTCTCTGTGGTTGGAACGGCGAAAGTGTGCGGAGGCCAACTTTTACAAGGGTTTGATCCAGTTGGCAGGTGCGTTTGTACACATGCAAAAGGGCCGGCTCCGCCCCGCGGCAGCTTTGTTGGAGCGGGCGACCTTTTACTTGCAGCAGTACCCTGAAGAGACTGAGGGTTTGTCGTTGCCTGAGGTGTTGGCCCTGGCGGCTCAATGGCTTAATGATCTCCGGGACGGGGCTTATGCGGTCAATCCGTGGGGGTGGCGATCACCGCCCCGGTTGCCCTGGCCGCGGCCGGATAGTCACACGGACGCGACGTGACCAGTCAGGTCATGGCCGCTTTTTGTTTAGGCGTGGGGCTTCCGTGCGGATGGATTGAAAGAGCTGCCAGTAGCAGATGGACGGATTCGTTCGGGTCGGCCGGGTCGTTTCCAACGGTCATGAACCCAAAACCAGTTTGCAGGATCGCGCCGGATCGCTGCCTCGAACTGGGCGTGCACGTCACGGAGAATGTCCGTCAACGGTCGAGGCCTCCCATTGTGACGGGTGGGAATTTCGGGGCTTAATTCGATACACCATTGCGCTGGAGCGGTCCGATAGCAGATGGCTACGTGCAGGGGCCAGCGGTATCGCAGGGCAAAGAGTGCCACTGCGGGCGAAGTGGAACACGGTTGACCAAAAAACGGCACGGCCAAACCGCGCCCGCCCGCACGCTGATCAGCGAGCAGGCCCAAGAGCACGCCGTTGGGCCGGAGCGCAGCTCGCAGGGCCCGGGCGTCCTGGCGGCGTTCAAAAAACAGGCAACCGGACCGTTGCCGCAGGCTGAGCAGCAACTGATTCAAACGGGCTTGGCGCAGAGCTCGATACGTCGTGATGCACTGATAGGCAGGGGCAAACTCACGGAATCGGGCGTATAGTTCGAAATTGCCAAAGTGTCCGAGCGCAATCACGCGGCTCGGGGGGGCTTGGTCGGGACCGGTTGTTTCTAGGATCTCGGTTCCAACGAACCGGAGATGCGCCTTCAGCAGCGGGGCGGGCATGGCGGCCGTTTTGACGGCGCAACAATAATTTTCGCCCAGTCTGCGGAAGTGTTCCCGGGCCACGGCCCGGAGCTTGGAACGGGACAGCTCGTGTCCGAACACGTTCTGTAGATTGCGCAGGGTCACTCGGCGGTGCCGTGTGTCGAGGTAAAAAGCAAGGTTGCCGGCCCAGCGACCGAGCCGCGCCACTAAGGTTAGCGGCATGGCCTGGAGCAGGGGGATCAGCGCTCGAGCCAGTCCGTAGAGGATCCAATCGCCCATTAGTGAAAGCAAATCCGACGGACGCAGTCGCGGAAGTTCTCTGCACCTGCGATGATTTCGATTTCCACCCGCATGAAGTAGATAGGCAAGTCGCGCCGGTCCAGCTTGGGAAAGCGGACAGCGTCTTTTTGAGTGGTGATGATGGCCTCGGCTCCGCGGCGTTTTGCGCGGTTGATGACGTTGAGGATTTCCTGGAGGGTATATCGGTGATGGTCGGCAAATCGCTTGGAATAAACCAGCCGTGCACCCAGGCCGGCCAGGCTTTGTTCGAAGCTTTCTGGTTGCGCAATGCCGCTCAAGGCGGCCACAGGCCGGTTCTGCAAATAGGCCAGCTCAAGTCGTTGGCCAGTGAAGACGTCCTCCAGGTACAACGGCCGATGCACGCACTCGATGATCGGGGCGCGCGGATTGAGCTGAGCCAGGATGCGGCGCAAAGCCTCGTTTTGCCCGTTGCTTTTGGTGATGAAAACCGTGCTGGCGCGCGCCAAATGGGAGGGCGGTTCCCGCAAAGTGCCGCGCGGCAGCAGGTGTCCATTCCCGAAGGGTTGCTGACCGTCCACCAGCACCACGTCGTGGCGCCGTCCCTGCAGGTCCCAATATTGGAATCCGTCATCAAGCAGGAGGGTGTCGCAACCGAACTTTTCGACCGCATAGCGACCGGCCTTGACGCGGTTTTTGTCCACCAACACCACTACATCCTTAAGGTTCGAAGCCAGCATGTACGGCTCGTCGCCGGCCATTTCGCTGTCGAGTAAAAGAGATTTGCCATCTGACACCACTCGCGGCGGCGTGGTGTCCTCCCGCAAAAGCAGTTTGTCCAGCAACCATTGGTGCAAAGGACGCGGTTTGGATCGATACCCACGCGAAAGGATCGCCACGTTGCGTCCGGCATCTCGCAATTCACGGGCAAACTTCTCAACAACGGGCGTTTTGCCGGTGCCGCCTACGGTCAGATTGCCGATAGCGATGACTTGGACACCAATCGTGGTGTCCCGAAGGATCCGCACGTTGTACAGGTATCGCCGCAGTTTTACGCCCAGGCCAAACAACTTGGAACAGAGCAGCAGAAAACCTCGCATCAGGCGGGCACGCCAGTCGTGTCGTTGCTCGAAGATTACTTCAAGCACGAACGTTTCGATGGACTCAACCCAGATGCGCAGCCGTTCCCGCACAATGCATCATTGTGCCAATGGCCAGGGGAAGGGGCAAGGCAGGGCCAGGTCTTGAAGGCCAGCGCAACGGCGCCTACCATCCGAGTCAAGTGATGAAACGAAACTGTGCGAGCTTGGTAGCCTGCCTGGTGGGGTGGCTGGGCGCAGGTTCTCTGGCCGGGACCGAACTGGTCAACGGCATTCGCGCGGTGGTCCACGACTCGGTGATCACGCTGGAGGAAGTCAACGCCGCGGTGTTGCCAGGACTGAGCCTGCTGCAACGCCAGTATCGGAACGATCCCGAGGCCTTCCGGCAGAAGCTGAATCAGTTGGTGGAAGAGAACACTGAGCAACTGGTTCAACGACGGTTGATCCTGAGGGACTGGGAGCAATCCGGATTTCAGTTGCCCGAAGCCATCGTGGAAGAAGCGCTCAATGACCGGTTGCGCGAACAGTTTGGCGGAGACCGGGTCCGGATGGCGCGCACCCTGCAGGCGGAGGGAATGACCCTGGAACGGTTTCGACGACAAATCCGGGAACAGATCATGGTGGAGGCATTGTTGAGCCGGAACGTCTCGCGCGAACTGATCATTTCCCCCCATAAAATCGAGTCTTACTACCGGACCCATCAGGACCGATTTCGGGCGGAGCCCGAGGTCAAATTGCGCATGATCACGCTTAACAAGCGAAGCCGAGAGGATGCAGATCGCGTCCGGCGCCTGGCGGAGGAAATCCGATCCCGGATCCTTGAGGGAGCGGATTTTGCCGAGATGGCTTCCATTTACTCCGAAGGCGCGCAGCGTTCGCAAGGAGGGGATTGGGGGTGGGTCCAGCAGTCCGTGTTGCGGAAAGAATTGGCGGCGGTGGCCTTTCGCCTGACGCCTCGCACCTGCAGCGAGGTCATTGAGTTGCCGGAGGCATGCTATCTCTTGTGGGTGGATGAAGCGCGACCGGAACGCATACGTCCCCTAAGCGAAGTTCGGGAGGACATCGAACGTACTTTGGTGATCGAAGAGCGGGCGCGCCTGCAAAAGCGGTATGTGGACAAGCTCCGGGCCAAGACGTTTGTGCGATACTTTTAGGCTTGGATGAATGTCTTGTCAGACCACGCTTGCAAGAATCAGCCGACCCCGGCTCCCGTCCGAATTGGCATCACATTCGGCGACGTGACCGGGGTGGGCCCTGAGGTGATCGTTAAAGCCCTTGCCCAGATTTTTGCGGGCTGCGTTACGCCAGTTCGCGATGCGCCGGTTGAATTTGTCTTATACGGAGACCGTGGGTGGTGGGAACGGGTTGTTCAACAGTTAACTTCCCTCCGTGCGCTTCATTCTGAAATGGCTGCCAGTTTGCTTTTGGATCGATTGGCATGGGCCGATTCCATCGTAGGCCCCTTGCCGCAAAGGCTTGCGCCCGGGGATGCGCAGGCGGCTCAAGCAGCGGTGCGATGGCTGGAGGCTGCAGCGCGTGACTGTCTGAAAGGGGATTTGGATGCGATGGTGACGGGGCCGGTGCACAAAGCGGCCATTCAACGCGCCGGGATTCGATTTGTGGGTCAGACTGAATTTCTAGGCGCTCTGGCCGGGGAACCGGAGCCGGTCATGATGCTGCTGGGGACCGACCCGGCCGGCCGTTGGTTGCGAGTGGCTCTGGTGACGGTTCACGTGGCATTGCGCGAGGTGCCCTCGCGGCTGAGCGTGCAGCGGATTGTGCGGACCATCGAGTGTGCTCGTGAGGCCTGTGAACGATTGCGACTGCCTCGGACCAAAGTGGCTGTTTGCGGGTTGAATCCTCATTGCGGTGAGGACGGCGCCTTTGGCGATGAGGAAAAGCGTTTGATTCAACCGGCCCTTGAGAGAGCCCGAGAGCAGGGTTGGCAGGTGGAAGGCCCTTGCAGTGGTGATACAGTCTTTCATCATGCACTCCAAGGCCGATTCGATGCTGTGGTGGCGATGTACCACGACCAGGGATTGGCGCCACTCAAGGCGGTGGCGTTCGACACAGGTGTTAACTGGTCCTTAGGTCTACCTTTCATCCGGACTTCGCCAGATCATGGCACCGCTTACGACATCGCAGGCCGCGGCATGGCGGATGCCACCAGCATGCGATGTGCACTGGAGTTGGCCTGTCAACTCGCAGTACAAGCACGCCAGAGTGCAGCCTCTGCGGCACACATGTATCGCGATTGAACTGAGCGCTGGAGGCCGACTTGCGTGGCCGCGTTGCGTGGCTGGCCGTGGGACCTTTTCTGCAGCGCTGCGCGTTTGGTTCAAATGATAGGATGCCCGGCTGACGGTGCCGGCGCAGCGAAATTTCTTTGAAACGCGTCGGCCTGGTGGCTTTACATCAAGGGTGCGGACCAAAGCGGGGCGGGGATCGATTTCCGAACTACCGGTGATTTCGCTATGAGCCACTTTGGAGTTGATTCTTGCAGATTTGCACCTTGACTTGAGTATTAGAAAAACCGGTTTTTGGAGCGCCTTGTTCGAGCATCGGCGCCCCTATAAACCTCGGCTCGCCGTGGCGCCCGGCATCGCTTTGGGAACCAATTCCTTGTCAGTCTGTTGCGGAAGGACGGTCGGGCTCTTTTAAGCATCCTCGCGCAAATGGCCAGAATCAGATTCACGGTTTGAATCGTCACTCCGGCCTTTTCGCCGCATATCCCGAAAAAAGGTTTGGAGCAGCCACCGGCATTCGTCTGCTCGGACCCCGCCGGTAACGAGGCACCGATGATTGAAGGTGGGGAATTGCAGCAGGTTCAGCACTGAACCGGCGGCGCCTGCCTTCGGATCGGGGACACCAAAAACCACGCGTGCGATCCTGGCGTGAACGATGGCGCCGGCACACATGGAACAAGGCTCTTTGGTGACGTAAAGCGTGCAGTCGGACAACCGCCAATCGCCCACCGCTGCGGCGGCCTGCGTCAGAGCCAGCATTTCAGCGTGAGCCGTGGCATCGCGCAACAATTCCACCTGGTTGTAAGCCCGAGCGATCACGCGCCCCTGACGCACAACGACTGCTCCCACCGGCACTTCCTCCGCCGCGAGTGCGCGGCGGGCCATGCGGAGTGCCTCGCTCATGAACCAGTCGTCGCTTTGGAAATCAAGGATGGGTTCGCTCATGGGCGCGGATTTGGGGCCGCTTCGGTGACAGGTGGCCCTGGCGCGGCAGATAACACGGGTCGCGATTCTTCCAAGATCCACTCGTGACGTCCATCCGGATAACAATGGCAATGCGCGGCGAAGAAACCGCCTCGATGCTGTTGGAACCATGGCCAGATGCTCTCACGGTCGGTGGCCGGCAGGGGTAAGTTCATCAATTCGTGCCACGAGAAAAAGGCGAAGTGTCCTTCTGCGTGGGGTGGAGGCAGGCGGCGTAGGCGCGGCCGGACTTCAAAGAGGAACATAAGCCAATGGGCCTGGCCCAGATAACCATGTTCACTGACCAGCCCGGTCAGATGCAAGTCGGCTGGTGTCAGGTGTAGGCCCAATTCTTCGCGGGCTTCGCGACAGGCGCAGGCGTACGGCGACTCGCCGATTTCGGTCCGGAGTTTGCCGCCACAAGGGCTCCAAAGTCCGCGATTTGGCTCGCGCGACCGTTTCATGAGCAGAAGCTGATCCTGCTCGTTGAAGCAGTACAGCAGGGTCGAGATACGATAGGGCAACGCCATGCTTCTTCAAGTGGTCCGACAAAGGCCGCAGGGGTCAATTCCAAAACCGTCAATTTTGATTGGGGGCGCCGACGGATGGTTGACTTTTGAACCCCCTGCTGACGGCCCCCGATGAGATGAAGAGCATTCGAAAAATCGCGCGAATGTAAAGGCATCGCGCAGAGAGGACCGCTGGCGGCTGGCTTGCTGGCGGTGCAGGACCTTGATATGCCGGGACGGTTGACGAGAGATGACCCATGAATCGTCCAAGGATGGAGGCATGGACACCGCATTGACACGGTCCACGCGGATTCAGGCCGAGGGAAGGTTTTTCCGGAAAGGCCGGGAAAAATTTTTTATCCGAGGAGTGACCTACGGTCCGTTGGCGCCGGATCCGGAAGGTCAACCGTACGGCTCGCGCGACACCGCGGCCCGGGATTTGGATCTCGCAGTCGGGCTGGGGGCCAATGTGGTCCGCGTGTATGTCCCTCCGCCGATTTGGTTAATGGACCTTGCTTGGGAGCGAGGGCTGCATGTGTGGTCAGACCTGTCATGGCCCCAGCATGTTTGTTTCCTTGAAACAGCGGACATGCGAGCGCAGGTACGGCATTCCGTTCGGCAAGCGATTCGACGATTGGCTGGGCATCCGGCTGTTTTCGCCTACAGCGTGGGCAATGAAATTCCCCCGGATATTGTTCGATGGAGCGGACCGGGCATTGTGCGACGCTTTCTGGAGGATTTGGTGGAAGAAGTAAAGGCCGTTGATCCCTGTGCCGTGTGTACCTACGGCAATTTTCCGCCGACGGAGTATTTGCAGCCTCGCAACGTGGATTTTGTGGCTTTTAATGTCTATTTGCATGACCGTCGCGCGTTTCGAAACTACCTCGACCGCTTGCAGATTCTGGCCGGTGACCGGCCGTTGGTCTTGGGTGAGTGCGGCGTGGACGCCTTGCGGGAGGGGGAGGATCGTCAGGCTGCCCTGTTGACCTGGCAGGTTGAGGAGGCCTTCCGAGCAGGGCTGGCGGGATTTACCGTGTTCAGTCTGACCGACGAGTGGCATCGGGGGGGAAGACCGGTTTTGGATTGGGCCATGGGGCTGACCACTCGCGAGCGTCGGCCGAAGCGTGCATGGTTTGCCGTGCAACAGCAATTTCGGCAGGCGCCCCGGTTTCCCCTGAGCCGCTGGCCTAAAGTGTCGGTCGTGGTCGCAAGCTTTAACGGGGCGCGTACGTTGGAGGCCTGCTTGGCTTCATTGCTGCGGATTCGGTATCCGGACTATGAAGTGATCCTCGTAGATGATGGGTCTGCGGATGCCACTGCGGAGATTGGCGCTCGATTTCCAAGCGTCCGCGTCATCCGGCATAAGCACAACCTGGGATTGTCCGCAGCCCGTAATGCAGGCATTGCAGCGGCTGCGGGCGAGATTGTGGCGTTTACGGATGATGACTGTCAGGCGGACGAGGACTGGCTGTATTACCTGGTCCAAGCGCTGCTGGAGAGTGAGGCCGTTGGCGCGGGAGGTCCTAATCTGCTACCGCCAGAGGATAGTCCGGTGGCTGCCGCTGTCATGGCCTCGCCAGGTGGGCCGGCAGCGGTGTTGCTGACAGATCGTCTGGCCGAACACTTGCCCGGCTGCAATATGGCTTTCTACAAGTGGGCGTTGGAAGCGATTGGGGGATTTGACCCCGTGTTCCGTAAAGCAGGAGATGACGTGGACATTTGCTGGCGTTTGCTGCAAGCGGGTTACCGTCTGGTATACGCGCCGTCTGCTTGTGTATGGCATCATCGTCGCTCTACGGTGCGTGCCTATTTGCGTCAGCAGGCCGGTTACGGTGAAGCGGAGGCATTGCTGATGCGCAAGCATCCGGAACAGTTTAATCTGTGGGGAGGCAGCCGCTGGCGAGGTCGGATTTACGGCACGGGTTTGGCACACATGGGATTGGGCCGATCCATCATCTATCATGGAAAATTTGGCTCCGGTTGGTTTCAAACTTTGTACGGCCCAGTCCCGCAGGACTGGTGGTTGTTTACGACCGCCCTGGAGTTCCATGTGCTTGTCACGCTCCCGTTGGCGGTGCTTGCGATGCATCTGAGTTGGCTCGGATGGTTCGCGTTGGGTTCGTTCCTCCTGACGGTGACCACCTGCGGCATCGCAGCGGCTCGAGCCCCTCTGGGCCGTGCGCACCGTCGTTGGTGGTCGCGTCCGCTCATCGCACTGTTGTTTGGCCTGCAGCCTGTGGTTCGGGGTTGGGCACGCTATCGGGATCGCATGCGGTGGCGCTCCTGGGAGAAGGGGCCAGAGGAATCCTTGGAAGCGGCGGCACTCAGACGCAGTTCGTTACGTTTGGACCGTGTGGATTTATGGAGTGAACGTCCTGTGGAACGTCTGGAGGTGTTGGAAGCCATGATCGCGGATTTAGAACGTCGGGGTTGGACGGTTCGGCCAGACACAGGATGGTCCAGTTATGATTTTGAAGCTGTTTGCAATCCTTGGACCGTGCTTCGCGTGGTCAGTGCGCTGGAGTTGTATCCCGAAGGGAAGCGTCAAATTCGACTGCGCATCGTCGCTGGTTGCACGTTGATCGCGCGGGTGGCTTTCGGAATCGTCTTGATTGGCAGTATGGCGATGGGAGGGCTTCTGCCGATGTGGCGTCCGTGGATTTGGGTCGTTTTCCCGGCGGCGTCTTGTATGGCATGGTTGTTTTGGCGGCGTCAAAGTCGAGCTTCACTGAGCCGGTTGGCACTGGCTTTGGATGCATTTGCCCGTGATCGGGACTTGATCCGATTGCCCTGGCAAACGCATTCGCCTCCGGCTTGGAAGCGATGGATGCACTGGCTGCAACAGTCGTGGTCCAGGCACCTGCCTCCCCAAAGGGCTTCCCCCTTTCACGGGAACAGCGGGTCTCAGGCTGGGTCGCCCCGCGGCGTTGGACACCAGGAGGATCGCATTTGAAAGCGGCCCAGGTCTTGCCGCGGCCGCGTTCGACCGCCCCACGGGTCGCAACTGGGAGGGTGCATGAAAACGCTCGCTGTGGCAAGCCATGCAGATGGACTTCTGCATCGGTTCGGTAAACAGGACGTGATCGGCGTAATTGCATGGTATTGCTCAGAGGCTGTTCGTAAATGCTGTGGGGGTTGTTGTCCAAGGCGGCTGCTGCATGCGGACCCATAGAGCACGCAGTTCACAAGACGACCAGGTCGCGGGTTTGAGAGCGAATGTGGGAATTCCTGTTCGAGCACGCTTTGCTCAAGTTCGCGTGCCTTTAAGACTTGGGTCAAAAGCGGTAGAGGTTTATGATGAGTTGATACCCATGTCTTAACGGCTTCGATGGTTTGGACCACAGCGAGTTTTCGCTGCATGATGCGAAACGGGTGGCTTCCGTGGCTATCGTGGAGGCCAGCCTTTAGGCGTCATACTGTTTTGCCCAATTCGATCCAGACAAGAGTGCCGGCGATAAAGGTTTTTTGCTGACATTTGGGCCGTCGAGCTTAGCTTGGAATGGATGATGGGTGAATGGATCGGCCGCTTTCGCAAAGGGATGGAGTTTCCCGGCCGCGTTCGACTAGGGGGCGGTCTGCTCGCCGTGTATCTGGTGTGTTTCGCCCCATGGTGCATTGCGGCGGGGCAGGTGGATACAGATTTTCGTGCATGGGTCTACGAGACGGCGGTGGAGTTTCTGGCCACGGGTGATTTCGATGGAGACAACCGTGTGGACGTTGTGATCGTGGATAAGTCCAGCGGCAAGTGTCGCTTCGCCTATCAATTGCAGCCCGGACAATATACGTGGGCTGAGGACAATCGTCCCAGCGGCGTGCGGGGGGTGACCGGTGTTTCAGTGGGTCGGCTCATTCAGACCGACCGCGATGCATTGGCGATTACATCTGCAGATGCCAACCTTTTGGTGATCCTTGAATCGCCTTCACCTCAAATGGTCGCACAGCCGCGCGAGATTCATCTTGAAGTGATGGGCCCGAACGCGGTGTTGGCCTGTGACATCGGTGGGGAAGGTAACACCGTGCTGGACGATCTTGTGGTGGCCAGCATGTATAACAGTCCCGACCCGTATTTGCTGACGGTCTTTCGCAATACAGGTCGTGGTTTGCAGGCTTTGGATCAAATCACGATGGATCAACCTGCGACGTTGCCCAATCGATCTGTTTTACGTCCGGATCTTCCCGCAGTTGCCTTGGGCATGGTAGGTGATCCGCCAACCGAACTGGTGATGAGCCGCTTTGATACAGGACGCCCCGAGGTGTTGGCGCGTCTGACGGATCTACCGCCGCGGAGTGTGTACACACTGGGTCGTCTGCGTGAAGAAGCCCTGATGGATTTGCTGCTTTACCAACCGGGGTCAGCAGAAATCCGGGTGCGCTCGATTCTCCGGGTGGAGCGATTTGGGGTCGAGTTCGGTCCTGAAACGCGCTTCGACTGGCATCGCCCGATTGACCTGGTCTGTGTGGTACCCGGCCCGGCGCCGCAACGGCTTTTAATTGTTTCCGATGCCGGGCAACGCGTTTCTTGGGTACAGATTCGAGGCGAACGACTTGAGATTGCGGCTGAAATTCTGGCAGAAGTCGAACGTTTCACCGGTGCGCTGCCAGTGCCGGAGGGAGCGTTTCTTTTCCTCGCCCCTACGAACAATAAGCCCAGTTGGCGTTACCAATTCTGTACATCTGGTGGACAGACGGAAGGTCAGCCCTCCGGTCTGTTGCCCTCATTGGCAGACAGTGATGTGGCCACGATCCCTGCCATTTACCAAGCCATCATGGCGAACAGGGACGTGCAGACCGAGGCTGAGATGAAACCTTACACCAACACCATTCCGGGCACGCAGGTCCGCTACGTCATGGTGCCTGTGCCGGGAGGCGAGTTTATTATGGGCAGTCGGGAAGAGGATCCAGAGGGTCGGCCCGATGAACGCCCCGCCCACAGAGTTCGCATTTCGCCGTTCTGGATTGGCATGTTTGAAGTGACATGGAATGAGTTTGAGTTGTTCATGTACCCTGAAGATGAGAAACGTTTGCGCCAGGAAATGGGGGGCCAAAACCCGACGGATCCTTTGGCGGATGCGGTGGCCCGACCTTCGAAGCCTTACACAGAGATGAGCTTCGGAATGGGGAAAGATGGCTATCCCGCCATCAGCATGACCCATCACGCCGCCAACAAGTATTGTCAGTGGCTCAGCGCCAAGACGGGGCATTTTTACCGACTCCCCACGGAAGCAGAATGGGAATATGCGTGCCGGGCTGGTACCACCAACGCGTATTCCTTTGGAGATGATCCAGCCCTGCTGGATCAGTACGCTTGGTATGAAGACAACAGCGACTTTAAATACCACAAGGTGGGCCGAAAAAGGCCGAATCCATGGGGCCTGTACGACATGCACGGGAACGTGGCTGAATGGTGTCTGGACCAGTATGAGCCTTATCAGAAACTGCTGGCTCCGGGAATGGACGTGCTGATCAACCCTTGGAATCGGGCCACCCGCCCTTACCCCCATGTAACCCGGGGCGGTTCCTTTGATGATCCGCCCTGGCGGCTGCGCAGCGCAGCGCGTCGGCCTTCGGACCGGTCCTGGAAAATGCGCGACCCGCAGTTACCGAAGAGTATTTGGTGGCTAACAGATGCGCCGTTCGTAGGCTTTCGCATCGTCCGTCCCTTGGAAGTGCCGCCACCTGAGGAAATGAAGCGCTATTGGATCAGCGGAACGGAACGGGATTAAAAAAAGTCGGCAGGATTGCAATGAAGGTTTTTTCTTGGAGCGCGTCCATAGAAGTAAATCCGCCTTACGAGGCGAGGGAGTTCAAACGAAGTGTTATGAAGAACCAACCAACCGAATCCTCCGGCCCGGTTGTAAGTCGTCGGGCGTTTTTAAAGCAGTCGACAATGGCTGCGGCGACCGCCGCTGCTGCGGTGAGTTTTCCCGCCGTGGTTCGGGCTCAAGCCAAACCTACTTTGAACGCGGTCGTAATCGGACTGGGCGGGCGCGGAGCCGGTGCAGGCAATGACTTTTTGGAAGCCGCCAAGATTGTCGGTGTCGAGGCCCGCATCGTGGCGGTCGCCGATATCTTCCCTGAACAGGCGCGTCGTGGCCGGGAATTGTACGGTCTTGCAGAGGATAAATGTTTCAGCGGTTTCGATGCCTATTTGCGGGCCTTGGACCAACCCGGCGTCAATTACGCCATCCTGGCTGAACCACCGGGTTTTCGACCTGTTCATTTCAAAGCTTGCGTGGCACGAGGCCTGCACGTCTTTATGGAGAAACCAGTGGCGGTTGACGGCCCGGGCTGCCGAATGATGTATGCCGCGGGCGAGGAAGCACAGCGGAAGGGACTAAAAGTCGCAGCGGGAACACAGCGCCGGCATCAAGCCAGTTACATCGAGACCATCCGACGCATCTGGGACGGCGTCATCGGGGAAATCACTGCGTTCCGAGCTTATTGGGTCAATGGCGGGCCCATCTGGCATCGGGGAGATCGGGGCGACACGGATTTGGAACGGCAAATCCGGAATTGGTACCATTACATTTGGCTTTCGGGGGATCATATCGTTGAGCAGCATGTTCACAACATCGACGTGTGCAATTGGATCATGCGAGATCATCCAATTCGGGCTTGGGGCATGGGCGCACGACAACAGTTGGGCGACAAGAGCGGCGAGATTTGGGACAACTTCGCGGTCGAGTTCGAGTATCGAAACGGAGTTCGCATGCATAGTTACTGCGGTCAGATCAAACGCTCGTGGGCATCGGTTAGCGAAGCCGTGGTTGGTACCAAAGGTACTGCCGATCCGTCCGGGATGATTCGTGTCCACGGGCAGAAACCGGAACGAATCCGGCCGGAAGGCCGCAACCCTTACGTACAGGAACACGTGGATCTCATTGAGGCTATTGTGAAGGAACGTGAGCTGAATGAAACAAAGAACGTTACGGACAGCACTTTGACTGCCATCATGGGGCGTGAGGCGGCTTACAGCGGAGCGGCCGTCCAGTGGGACGATATCCTGAAGTCCGACTTCAAGTATGGTCCAGACCTTGTATACGAAGAATCCGCCAAGATGACTTGGGGAGCATTTCGGACCCTAAAGCCCCCCATGCCAGGCGTGCATGATATCTTCAGAAATCCACCGTCTGTGCCGACTGCGTGATGGGAGACCCCCAGAAAACATGAAGATTCGCCCGCCAGAGGAACCTGGCGGGTTTCTTTTTTGGGCTGAGCCTGTGCTTGATTCGCTTCCCGCTGACCAAACTGTCTTGGAACGAGACAAATCTTTGGCTTGAAATCATTACATTCGAGCTGCAGCGCAAAACCGGTTTCGTTGGAAACAAGAGTGCATGCTGCTGATGGGTATATTCGGCATGAATCATGCTCTGCATAGAGGCATGGAAAACAACAGCACAGCCAAGCGAACGGGTTGTGGTGTTGCATGCCGTCCCGGAGATTCAGCCTTCGGGACACAACTCCCTCCAATAAATCCCTCTGCGTGAGGGCGTTGCCCTCCCGCGCGCTTCTGAACTTGGGTTTGGTTGCTGGCGGCCGGTGCGAACCGGCCGCCAGTGATTTAAAGAGAATGCTGCAACATGGGAGCTCGGGTCAACTGTTCATTTTTGCCCATCCCGTGGACGCGAACGGATTCAGGATGGGCAAAACTTGCCAGGCTGAGTCCGTTAAACATGAGGTGCCGCCCCATGCGGTCAATGTGTGTCCTTTGTGTCTATTTTGCCATCCATGCCTCTTGGCGCCATTTGGACCCTGCTTTTGGGACTTCAGTCGCTGTGTCATCAGGTACGAAACCAAGAAATCAAGAAATTGGGCACCCAACCTGTTAACCACGTGTTGGCGTTGCGGTGCTGATCGCCGTTTGGCCTGCCAAACTATACCTCAACCGAATCAGCATGACAGCAATCGCACGCGCGATCCGGTCAGACTGCTTCCGTTGGTGCGCCCTGCATTTGTAGCCTTTGGCGAATGCCTAAAAGTCGCACCGACGCGGTTCAGGTGATGTGTACCGTGGCTTCAACTTTGCTTGTCTCGAGGCCTGTTTACGAGAGCTCATTTCGATCGGGTCGGTTCTTCTCACCGATAGGTTCCCACAGTGTGGAAACCAGTTCTATGGATTATCTTTGGTGCATAGGCCGGGCCGTAGGGCCAGTGTCTTATCACACGAAAGAAGGCACTAAAGTTCTTATTAGGCGATCGGCGTTTATGATTTGGGTTGCAGTTTGGGTGCTTGGAGGTTATAGCCCGAAGATCTTCGAACTATCCCGGCTGATTAACCGCAGGCTTTGGTGTCCGGGGTCAGGGCCGGGGACACAGTCTTAGCTGGATTCTGAGGCCGGCATGAACCGTTTCCAATGCCAATTTGGGAAGGCATGAGAAGCTGTGCGGCCTTGGGATGGGATGACATTAAGATTGGGCATTCATGGACTGGATAGAAGAATAGCAGGTCCCTTTTTGGACGTCCGACCTGCGGCCGATGTTCTGTTTGGAGTGAATGTGTGAGGACCCGAATTGCGCCGGCCTTGGTTGCTGATTGGCTCTTGGGCCGGTTTTTGCTTGGTTGATGGACGATTGTCCAAGTCCAGGGGCTGGTTGTTGCGGATTCATCAGCCGCTCGACGCAGGTGTGAGGCAACCGTTTCGGTTGGCCTGTGGGCTTGCTCGAGGCCTGAGGCAAAAACCCGGTTGCGGCTTGGCCGGATCCGCCTACTTTGAGCGGCATGCTAAGTGCATCCGATTTGTTTGATTTATCGCAGACCGAACATGCCGAGCTGTTTAACGGGATCCGACATCCTTGGGAAGCGCTCCAGAAACTGGCCGACTATATCGATGCGAATGTGCACCCCGTGCTCAAGAATCGTTGTGAGGGAGTGGCTTATATTGGCGAGAAGGTATTCATCGGCGAAGGCACGGTGGTGGAGGACGGTGCCATGATCAAAGGGCCTGCCATCATTGGACGTAATTGCCGGATTCGCCACAATGCTTACATTCGGGAACATGTCATTGTGGGCGACAACTGCGTGGTAGGCAATGCGTGTGAACTTAAACACAGTATTTTGTTTAACGGTGCTCAAGTGCCCCATTTTAACTATGTGGGCGACTCGATCTTGGGGCACCGGGCGCATCTGGGTGCGGGGGTTATTCTCTCGAATTTTCGTTCCCTTCCGGGCTCCATTCATGTGGAGATTGATGGGGTTCGGTATGACACAGGTCTTCGCAAGCTCGGTGCTTTGCTGGGAGATCATTGTGAGATTGGCTGCCAAGCTGTGCTGAATCCCGGAAGCATCGTGGGCAGGCGGTCTGTGGTGTACCCTGGTGTCAACTGGCGTGGTTATTTGCCGGCTGATCGAATTGCGAAGAATCGCGCGGCGGTTGAAGTGGTGGAACGGAGGCGGGAGGATGGATGAAAGCGGAGATGGACACTTTGGTCAACCAAAGCCGGAGGCGTCAGGGAAAACTCGGAGACCGGTGTTTTGAATTAACCGGATCCGGTCCGGGCCGGATGCGTACCGGCGTGCGCGGAATCTGGTTCTTTTGACAAGACAGGGGTATCCAAGAGCGTTTCCAAGGTTCGTTCCTGCCACAAAACCTCGTACACAGCTACTGGCTCGCGAATGCCACGCAAGGTCACCGGTGGTACGAGGCGGCAAGAACGGGCCAGTTCAGGCGCAAACCGCGTCAGATGTTCGTAGGTGGCGGCCGTGATAAGGATTCGGCCTCGACCAGACACATTTTCTAAACGGCTGGCCAGATTCACGTCCCGGCCGAAGACCGTGTAATTCAAGAGGTGCTGGTCAGATCCCATAAGGCCGACGGTAACGATCCCGGTGTGAATGCCGGTGCCCAAGTACAAAGGAGGATGGATCGGATGTGGGGGCAGCCCGGCTCGACACCGATGCTCATTTTCTGCCTGTAATAGCTGATTTTGCGCGAGCCGCCTTTGATTCAACCGATGCACGGCACGTTGCGCGTCCACAGCCGCGCGGACGCAGGCTGCGGCATGATCCGGCCGGCTGGTCGGTGCGCCCCAAAACGCCATCACGCAATCCCCAATGTACTTGTCTAACGTCCCTTCGTGCCGTTTGACGACTTCCGCCACGCAGGCGAGGTATTCATTGACCGTGGCCAGCGTGGCTTGGGCAAATGTGTCATAACAGGCCTCGGCTCGGTCGGACGACCACCCCTGTTGGCGGAGAAACGCTTCGGCTTCTTCTTGAGCTCGATCCGTCAACTCAGTGAAGCCGCGAATGTCCGCAAAGAAGACCGTCACTTCGCGTCGCTGACCGCCTAAAGAAAGCCGAGGTGCCTCCAGGAGTTCCTGCACCACGTTTGGTGAAACGATTCGGCTAAACACTGCTTTGATGCGCCGTTTTTCTCTTTGCTCGAACAAAGCTTGATAAGCCAACAGCACTGCATGCGTGAGACCGAATCCGCCTGCCAACGGTAATACCACGGGCATCCACAACCGATACTGGATATAGGCCCAAACGGCGCAACCTGCGTACAGGGCGGCGGCACAGCTGACGGCTACAAACAGCCAAGGTGGGCGCAACTGCGTCGTCATGGCGGCCGTTACCGCCGTCACGACTATCAGACACAGAAAGTCCGTCCATGGGCTCGTACGCCGTACAAAACGACCGGTCAAGATGGAATGCGCCACATTCCAGTGTTTGCTCAACAAGAACGTCTCCCGGGCTAACGGGGTTGCGCCCAGATCCGTCAGGTCGTTGCCTGTGGCGGTAGAACCGATGACCACCAGTCGGTCTTGCCAGACATTTGTCGTTGGCAGCTCCTGGCCCGCCTCTCGTTGCAGATCTTGTTCCAGCAATTCCAAGAAGTTTCGGGCCAGTAAGTTCGTGTGGTTGGGAAGGATGCTCCAATCCACGAGGAAGAATCCTTCCCGGTCTACCGGAATTTCCCGTGTGACACCCGGGCCCCGCAAGGTGATGCGGCCGCGCGCCAGATCAATCTCAGCTCGATCCAGATCCAACTGCAGAGCTTGAGCCGCCAATACAATGCCCATGTGCCAGATCCGCTTCTCTTGGAAGGGAAGAGCTCGTTCCGGCCAGTCCGGTGGTAGCGTATCTCCCACCAAGTCTCGAAGAGCGAACTGGCCTTGGGCATCCAACATTATAGGCGGGAGCTCTGTGCCATCGGGCAATCGTAGGCAGATCCGGTCCGATTCCACTCGCGCTTGTTGAAGGTCCACGCCGAATTCCGCAGCCGCCTTGAGGAACAATGGATGCCATATCCGATAAAGCTGGAATGCGCGGGCACGGCGCAGCACGCCGTCCATGTCCTTGTGTGAGGAAATGTCGGCTACCGCGGCAGCGTTGGTCGCCAAAAGGGCAATCGGCATCACGCCCTTTTCAGCTGCGAGAATTCCGATGCCGGTCCGATGGAGTTGCCATGCGAAGAACACATCTGATTCGACCAAAGCCAGCGATCGACTCCCTTCTCGAAAGAAGGTCGGCATCAGCCCGGGGCCCAGCCGCGACCAAAATTCCCGGTCCGCTTCAACCGATGAGGCAGGGGCGGTCGCAGGCGCATGATCCTCGCGTGCGTCGGCAAACAGAATATCAAACGCCACCGCGCGTGCACCCTGCGCGTGAAGCTCGCGCAAGACTCGACCATAGAGATGGCGGGGCCAATAAAGTCCGTATCGCAGTTTTGGGTGAAGCGTGCCGGTCTTGATGAGGCGAATGCTTTCGTCATTGATGTCTACAAAACCCAAATTGGTGACCAGGGAAGAGGCGCGGTGGGCGGCCAACCGAACGCGCCAATCGTACGTGATCGCCTCAATCTGCTCTGACAGTGGCCAGCGCCAGATTAGTAACGGTGTGCAGACAGCGAGCACGGCTGCTGCCAGTGCAACCGGAATCCAATTGCGCCAATTGAGTTTCAATTGGAACAAAATTTGAGGGCCAGAACGATCTTGGTCATCGCCCTGGCCCTTGAAATCGAAATCCAAATCCGAACAAATCTAGAGACCTGCACAACGTCAGGATCCGCCAGAACCCGTCGGTCGTGCGCCAACAGTTGGCGACACGAATATAGTGGTCTGATCCTGAGTATAAATGGTGGGAGGCGCCATTTCCCCTGTGCCGATCAACTGAGCGGCGTCGGCCATTTCTTGACGCAAGGTGTCTGGGATCGGCGTCAACTGACCGGTACGGACGTCATATTGGTAACCGGCTTGAACGACTTGCGTAATGACGCGTCCGTCTTGACCTACCACTGACACCACCACGGTCCCCACCAGCACGCTAATCACTCCCTGAGCATTGATATGATAAATTGTGCCTCGGATTCCCGCGACCCCGTTGGGGATCTTGACCTCATAGCGCGAGGCCGCAGTCATGCGTTTGACCCTGCCGAAAATGGCGCCAGCCCGGAGATCTAGCAACGTTTCACGAACTTCATCAATGCCTGTGGCCGTGGAGGTCAAGCGATCGATGGCCAGCGTCGTGTCTGAATAGAGGCGCACAGTGTCCGGGCCACTGATGGGTTGGAACACGACTTCAGCTGGTGGCAAAATGGTGAAATTCTCTCGAACCTGCGGAGCCAACTGAATCGTGTCGTCTGCACCTAAGACCAAGTCAACCATGGAATTGGCCGCAGTCTGAATCACCGTGCCTGCAGAGAGGCTTTGCCCCACTCGCAACGGCTTCCAAGAAGTACCGTCTGTGGTATAACGGGCGGCTCCTTTGATGCGGGTAACCTTGGCGGTCAGGTTTTTCGTCTCAGCCCAAGCAGCCGAACAAAAAGCCAAAACTGCCGTGGCCAGAAAAACGTGTTTCAACCACGTGGTTGTCGTTTTCATAGGTGCTCCATCAACGCGGTGCTGGTCGTCTCTCAGTTGAGGCCAGTCTAGGCTTAAGCGGAAGGTTGTCAACAGGATATTTCGAAACCAGACTTGCAGAGGCTCGGCTTTGTGACTGCCCATGGCGGATGTTGCGACTCGCGAGCATGAATCTATAAAGTGGCGTCAGCACAGAACCGGCGTCGGAACGATGGCCTACGGGACCAAGGGCCCTGTATTGGGCTGGGTCACAGTCGTTCTAGGCTGCTGCGGGTAAAATAGTTCCGTTGGCGTTCGGTGATCGGCCGGCCAAGGCGTTGTAATACTTGTAACATGTCTTCCCAAACCTTTCGTTTCTCCGCCGGTGCCTGGTTCCGCAGCAAATAAGCGGGATGATACGTGGGCATGACCGGGATGCCTTCCCATTGTTGCCATTGACCGCGCAGTTTGCTGATGCCAGTGGGGGGCTTGCCTAAAAGCCCTTCCACTGCAGTGGCACCGAGAGCCACAATCACTTTGGGTCGAATTAATTGAAGCTGCTCCCGGAGGTAGGGAAAGCACGTGGCCATTTCAACAGGGGTCGGTTTGCGATTGCCACTCGTTTGGCTGGGAGTGTCGGGACGGCACTTCAAAATGTTCGCAATGTAGACTTGCTCGCGGGTAAAGCCCATGGCTTGGATGATTCGGGTGAGTAATTGACCTGCCGGCCCCACAAAAGGCTCACCCTTTTCGTCTTCCTCGGCCCCCGGCGCTTCGCCCACGAATACCAGTTCCGCTTCCGGATTGCCGACGCCGAACACAACGTTTTTGCGCTGGGCGACCAGGTGCGGACACCGTGTGCATTGCAGTACGCGCGTGCGCAAGGCCTCGAGAGCCGCCAGACGTGCCTCCCGGCTCAGCCCGGGGGCGGGTGTGTCGCCCCACAGCCCTGGTAGCGCCATCTCTGCTGAGTTTGGACTGGCTCGCAGCTCGTTGCCACCCGGCGAGTGCGTTGGCGTGCGCGGACCCGATGTGGGTGGCTTGTGCGGAGATCGAGCCAGAGTGGGCTCTGCTGCTGGTACGACAACCCTTGCAAAGCTCGGGGAAGATGGAGGAGGGGTAGGGGCTGAAGGGGTTTGCACCAGCGATTGGAGAAGATCCATCCCGTGGGGGGAAAGAGGCAGGAAACGGAGTCCCAGACGCCGACGCCACTCCAGCTCGTCAATCAAGGCGTGCATCAATCGGCTCCATCTGTCCATCACGAGTCTGTATCATAATCATGGCACTTCGCTACGCACGCTCAAACCGTTCGATTGACGCCGCTTGGCGGTTGTTTGGGCCCGCGGTCCAGGTCATGGGGGTGGTTTGAGCGGTCCTCCAAGGATCAACGCAAGCCCTTTCCGGGGCTCAGCGCAAGGCAATTTGGGCTGGTCCAGTGCCTGGGGGCGAGGGGTACAAGTGCCCGAGTTGAGCATGTTTCCCCAGGAAAGTTTCGGGCGCAAAGGGCCAGGGGAATCTTATCTCGCCCTTAGGGTCTTGGGGAACCGGGGACGGCTGAGTCACGAATGAGTCAAGTGCCCGAGCTCACGCCCGAGCCATAGGCTGCGTGAGAAACTCTGCTGCCGCCATGTGAGGAGGGGGTCTGATTCGCCTGGGGGCCACGAAGCAACCAGGAGCTATCGAGTTGCTGGTGGAAACGGCGCTCCATGCAGGGTCCCGAAACGTGCTTTTCCTGGAGTTTGCACCGTCAATGTTTTTGAGGAACAAATGAAGGGCGAGTTTGGCAGGTCAAAGCATCCTGCGCGACGGCTGACAATTCCATGGGAGAGGAATTGAGAAGGAAGGCGGTTGAATCTGGCCTGAGTGAATCGGACTCATGTTTCAGCGAGCGGGCCGTATGGGGACACTTGGGGGATGGCTGGCAACCGTTGTTTGGGAGCTTCAAGGGAGCGGGTTACAGTTTGGAGTGGCATGATTTTACCGCTCGCCGTGAACTCGATTGGGGAGCCAGTTTTCACCCGAGCAGTATTGAGATTTGCTTGAACCTTTCGGGAGAGGGTTATGTGGCCTTCGCGGAGCGTCGGCTGTTGGTTGAGCCTGACACTGCCGCGTTTTATCATCGGGGGACGGGTCCCATGGAAGCCCGTCGAGCGGCCGGGCAACGCCATCAGTTTCTTACCTTGGAGCTTTCGACAGCTTTTCTGCGCCATCACTTGGCCGAGGCTGCGGCGGTGTTGCATCCCATGGTGCAGGACATGATGGCAGGCCGACCTGTCCGAGATCCATTGGGCGCGCGCACACGCCTGACTGCGGCTCAGAGACAGATGATTGAGACGTTGCGTCGGCCGCCGGTTTATGCTGCAGCGCAGCCAGTCTGGTACCGATGCAAGGCGGTGGAGTTAGCGGTGGTGTTCTTGGTTCAGCCAGCGCCCGAGGAGGAGCTGTTTTGTACGCGGCAACAACGTTTGGCACAGGAACGGGTCGAACGCGCCATCGCGTTGTTGAAGACCAATCTGAGTCATCCGCCTTCGTTGGAGGAGCTGGGCCGGCGCGTTGGCTGCAGTCCTTTTTATTTGAGTCGCATCTTTTCAGCCCAGATGGGGATGACGATTCCTCAATATATTCGGGAGTTGCGACTGGAGCGAGCCGCCGAGCTGCTACGGTCAGGTCGTTACAACGTGACGGAAGCAGCGTTGGAAGTTGGTTACAACAGCCTGAGTCATTTCAGCCAGGCTTTTCATGAGCGGTTTGGTTGTTGCCCCGGGCTTTACCCCATTCGGACACCGACGCAATCGCAAGTCCGCAGGCTGCCGCCGGACTTGCGACGTGATGATTCCACGCCTGCAGGGCCGACCGCGGGACTCGATCCAGCGTAGAGGCTGAGGTTTTTCGCCAAAACAGCCCGAAGCGGCGGGTCCAGATTTATTTTGCTGCGGGAAAGGAACCGGCCCGCACGCCCTTCTCGTGGCGATGCGAGCCGGCTCCCGGCGATGCATCCAAAGTGCTTCGGTCCTGGCCCGCGTTTCGCCTTACGAGCAACCAAGACTTTCGCCGCAGTTGAGGCACTTGTAACAAGCGCCGTTGCGAACGGTGACGTGACCGCAATTCGGACAGGTGGGCGCGTCGAGTTGGAAGTGTGCGACCGTTTCGCTCAAAGACCGGGTGGGGCCGGAACTTGCGACAAGAGCGGTGGCATGAGAAGCCGGCCGGGATGCCTCTTCGCTATCGCTGTCATCTTCCGTGCGCGGCAGCTCGGGGACGGGCCGGTTCACCCGTTTTTTCAGTTCCTCCATCAGCCCCGGGAAGGACAGTTCCGGCTGCTGAGCAGCCGCCTGCTGCTCGCGGTAACCGGGCAGGAACTCCAACGCCATCCATCGAAATACATAATCCGTAATGGAAGAGGCATTCCGGATGAGCGGGTTTTTCGTGAATCCGCTGGGCTCGAAGCGCTGGTGCGCAAATTTCTTTACCAGGGCTTCCAGAGGCACGCCGTATTGCAAGGCCAGACTCGTGAGCGTGCCAATGGCGTCCATCAAGCCGCCGATGGTTGAGCCTTCCTTGGCCATGGTGATAAACAATTCCCCTGGCGTCCCATCCTCGAACAGTCCCACCGTGAGGTAACCCTCGTGACCGGCGATGTCAAACTTGTGAGTAATTGCCTTGCGCGTTTCTGGCAGCCGGCGTCGGATGGGCTGCCCCACCTTCTGACGCAGTTGCTGCACTTCTGCCTCTAGTTCGCGGATGCGTTGCTGCAATGCCTCAGTCTTGGCCTCGGTCGCGCGGGAACCGTCCTCGGCTTTGCGCGTGCTGAGGGGCTGGGATCGCTTGGAGCCGTCGCGATAAATGGCCACACACTTCAGTCCCAGCTTCCATGCCTGCACGTAGGCGTCCCGAATCTCTTCGATGGTGCTGTCGTGGGGCATGTTGACGGTTTTAGAAATGGCGCCACTGATGAACGGTTGGGTCGCAGCCATCATTTTCAAATGCGCCATGTAATGGATGGCGCGCCGGCCGCGCGCCGGTTTAAATGCGCAGTCGAAGACCGGCAGATGTTCGGGTTTCAACCCGCTGCGGATGAGCTGGCCGTTTTCTTCGACGTCCTCAATGGTGTCATATTGATCGATGTGCGCCACGATGCGATCAATCTCGGCCGGGCTGTAACCGAGTCGCCGCAAGGCTTCCGGCACGGTGCGGTTGACGATCTTCAATAGTCCGCCACCGGCGAGGAGCTTGTACTTGACCAGGGCGATGTCGGGCTCGATGCCTGTGGTGTCGCAGTCCATCATGAAGGAGATGGTGCCGGTGGGGGCCAGCACAGTGACTTGGGCATTGCGATAGCCGAAACACCGGCCCAGTTGCAAGGCGCGATCCCAGCAGGCGCGAGCCGCTTCCTTCAAGGGGGCGAATTCTGTGCTGGGTTGGATCTGCTCGACCGCCTCGCGATGGAGTTGGATAACTTCGAACATGGATTCCACATTGTCAGGTTTGAGCGGCTTGGGCACGTGGGCACATCGTGCGTCATGCAGTCCGGGAAATGGCCCAAGGGCCTCGGCGAGTCGGGCCGACTGTTCGTAGGCCGTGCCCGTCATGATGGCCGTAATGGCGCCTGCCAGGGCTCTGGCTTCGTCCGAGTCGTACGGTAGCCCGTAGCTCATGATGAGGGAGCCCAGGTTGGCATAACCCAGTCCCAGCGTTCGGAAGATGTGGGAATTTTCTGCAATGGCCTTGGTGGGGTAGCTGGCGTTGTCCACAATGATGTCCTGAGCCGTGATAAACACGCGCACTGCGGCCTGGAATCGTTCTACGTCGAAGGATCCGTCGGACCGCTTGAACTTCATGAGATTGAGGGACGCCAAATTGCAGGCGGTGTTGTTGATGAACACATATTCTGAGCATGGATTGGTGGAATAGATGGGCTCGGTCCCCTTGCACGTGTGCCATTTCTGAATGGCGCCGTCGAATTGCAGGCCCGGATCGCCGCAAATCCAAGTGCCCTCGGCGATTTTCCACAGCAGCTTTGCGGCGTCCTTTTTCTCCAAGGGTTGGCCTGTGGTCACCGCCCGCGTCCACCACTCGCGCCCGGCCAGGGCCGCCTCCATGAAGGCATCGGTGGCCCGGACCGAAAGGTTTTCATTTTGATACATGACGCTGCCATAGGCCTCGCCGTTGTAACTGCCGTCATACCCTTGCTCAATCAGCGCCCATGCTTTCTTTTCCTCCTTGGCCTTAGCTTCAATGAACTCTTCGATGTCGCCGTGCCAGTCGTATAATGTGTTCATCTTGGCAGCCCGGCGAGTTTTGCCGCCGCTTTTAACCACATTGGCGACCTGGTCGTACACTTTGAGGAAGCTCAGGGGACCACTGGGCCGCCCGCCGCCGCTGAGTTTTTCCTTGCTGGATCGAATGGGGGACAAGTCGGTGCCTGTGCCCGAGCCAAACTTGAAGAGCATTGCTTCGGAGTAGGCCAGGCGCATGATCGATTCCATGTTGTCTTCCACCGACTGAATGAAGCAGGCGCTGCATTGGGGGTATTCGTACTGGGTCCGGGCCCGCTCGGCCTGGCCGGTGCGGGGATTGTAATACCAATTGCCCGGGGCAGATTTTGTCCCGATCCCATACTGATGGTACAGCCCGACGTTGAACCAGACGGGCGAGTTGAACGCGCCATATTGGTTGAGACATAACCACACCAGTTCGTCGTAGAAAACCTCGCCGTCTTCGGCAGTGAAATATCCGTCTTTGATTCCCCAGTCTGCAATCGTTCGACACACGCGGTGGATGAGTTGTCGAACCGAAGTTTCCCGTTCCGACGTGCCCATCTCGCCGTAAAAGTACTTTGACACCACCACCTTGGTCGCCAGATGCGACCAGCTTTTGGGCACCTCCACGTTTTCCTGTTTGAAGATGACCTTGCCCGAATCGTCGGTGATCTCGGCCGTGCGGTGTTCCCACTCAATCTGGTCAAATGGTTTGACCAAGGGATCACTGAAAACGCGGGGCCAGCGCATCGGTTGCCGAAGCGGTGACTCCGGACCGGTCAGACCTTCCGAACCGGTGGAAGGATCTGCCAGAGGCCGATGCAGCCGCGCCGTGACCTGCTTCGCTGTGGGTGCTTCGATCATGTTTCTCAGGTTAGGTTGTTTGTGTTTGCCTCCCCCGTTGGAGCCAGACCCCGAGGCAACGCAGTGCCTATCGGATTGGCCCCCGGGGAATGTTGTAAAGCTTTTTCAAATATGGACTCGGCCTTCCACACCGCTTGGGGAGGTCGAATTGCCCAACCGGTTGGGCAACGCACCTACGATAGACCCAATATATGGGGTTGCAAGGGGAAAAATCGCTTTTGTTACACTTGTGAAAAAATCCATTATTATCGTTAACGTTTCCTGGGGTTTACGCCGGGGAAGCAGATGTGACTTGCTGTGGTTTGGGTTTCGACAAGCGGATGACTGGCCGATGGCGGCTCTGGAAAGGGTTTAGGTGGCTTTCAACGCCACTAAGGGGGCGACTTCGCGCCAAATGGCGGCGCGGACTTGTTCGACCGAACCTGTGGCATCGATGACTCGAACACGTTGGGGTTCTGCGGCGGCGATGGCGCGGTAGCCGCGGGCCACACGTTCAAAGAAAGCCGCGTCAGCTTCCTCGATTCGGTCTCGCAAGAAGGGTAGGGTGGCCTGGCGGGAACGCAAACGCTCCCGGCTGACTCCCGGTGGCACATCCAATAGAAGGGTCAAATCCGGTTTTGTGTCACCGACGGCGATTTGGATGACCTGACGCACGATTTCCAAATCCAATCCCCGGCCATAACCTTGATACGCGATGGTGGAGTCCGCAAAACGGTCGCACAAGACGATTTCGCCGGCGGCCAGGGCGGGACGGATCACCTCACGCACGAGTTGGGCTCGGCTGGCGTTCATGAGCAGGAGCTCAGTTTCCCATGCCATCGCCTGATTTTGTTGGCTGTGCTTGAGGGTGTGTCGGATTTCTTCGCCGATAGGTGTGCCGCCCGGTTCGCGCACGACGCGCACGCGCCGACCCCAATCCCGCAGGCTTTCAGCCAGCAGGGCGACCTGTGTAGTTTTGCCGCTGCCTTCGGTGCCTTCGAAGCTGATAAACAATCCTTTCACGGCTGGCGCTGATTTGGGTTTCTGGGCGGGGCCCGGTGGTCGCGGGGTCCGTTATTGAGGCGAAATCACGACTGTTTTCTGGGGCTTTAAGTTTGGAGGCTTGAGGGCGAAAGCGGCTTCAGCCTGGGCCCGGCCGGGGTGTCCTCGACCAGCCAACCGGCTGCCCGGATTTGTTCCCGTAGCGCATCTGCACGGGCAAAATCCTGAGTCTTTCGAGCAACCTGGCGTTCTTGCGCCAGTCGCAAAATCTCCTCGGGTGGAGTGAGCTCGGCCCTTTCGCCTACGCCGAGGACAGCGTCCACTTGATCCCATTGCTGAAGCATGGCCGAAGCGGTGGCCGGGCTCATGGTGCCGGCTGCCAACCGGCGGTTCAGTTCGCGTACCCAGTCGAACACTGCGGCCCATGCGGCTGAGATATTCAAATCCTCCTCCATAGCCCGTGTGAAGGGTTGGACCAGGTCCGGACCGGGTTCTGTCGGAGGCACAGGTCGAGAGCAAGCCTCGTGGCTGGGGCGATTAGCGATCTCACGCAGGCGGCTCAGACACTCGTCGAGTCGGGTCAGCGCCTGTCGCGCAGCGTGCAGGCCGTCCATCGTGAAGTTCAAGGTTTCTCGATAGTGACCGGATAACAGCGTAAAGCGGACTTCCCGACCGCTGAAGCCGCGTGCCAGCAGGTCTCGCAACGTGTAAAAGTTTCCCAACGACTTGCTCATCTTACGGCCTTCAACCAATAAGAACGCGCCGTGAACCCAGTACTTGACGAAGCGACGGCCGGGGGGTTGCAAGCCAGCGCCCTCGCTTTGAGCGATCTCGTCCTCGTGGTGCGGGAAAATCAGGTCCTCGCCTCCCAAGTGCAGGTCGAAGCTGGGGCCAAGCCATTTCATGCTCATGGCCGAACATTCGATGTGCCAACCGGGCCGACCTTCACCCCAGGGACTGGGCCAGAAGACAGGGCCGTCATCTGGACAACGCGCTTTCCAAAGCGCGAAATCTGCGGGTGTTTCCTTGGCATATTCGTCCGATCGCACCCGCTCGCCCACGCGGAGGTGGTCCAACTGGATGCGGGCCAGTTGGCCATAACGACCGCCAGCGGCCTGGTATTTTTCGATGCTGAAATACACCGACCCATCCGGAGCCTGATAGGCAATGCCTCGTTCCATCAGTCGTTGGATGAGGGCAATGATCTCGGGGATATGCTCCGTGGCACGGGGCGTGTGATGCGGACGCAGACAGCGAAGGGTGGCGAAATCTTCGAAGAAGGCGGCTTCATACCGGGCTGTATAATCCCTGAGCGGCAGGCCTGTCTCCTGCACGCGCCGAATGATTTTGTCTTCCACGTCTGTTATGTTCATGACATGGCGCACGACGTAGCCTTGGAACTCTAAAAAGCGCCGCAACAGGTCTGCGAACACAAACGTGCGCCAGTTGCCGATGTGCGCGTAGTCATAGACCGTGGGGCCGCAACAATACATTTTTACCTCTCGTTTGTGCGAATCCCACGGTTCAAACTCCTCCAATTGCCGTGTCAACGTGTTGAACAGTTTCATGCGTCCCGACGCGGGCGCAGAGTATGCAACAGCCTTCCAAGCGGCAAAGTCCAAATGCCAGTGTTGCCACCGTGGCGGAAACGCCAACGCACGAGTTGGGCGCCACCCGTCAACGGCCTGGGGCTGGCTGTGTGACCGCCAGCAACAGTCCTTGCACTTTACCACAAAAGATGCCAAGCCGCAGAGTGCAAAGACTGGCTCATCAGGCGGTTCGGCTCGCGCGAGGGGCAGGTTGACTTTGGTGAGGCCAGCGCAACGTCAAAATCCTGCGTCACTTTGCCTCAGACGTGAGTCCAGCATTCAACATGCAGTGGCTCAAGGGGGTCGCGGGGGGATGGGAAGGGCGAATGCATCATCCTGCGCAGGAGGGTTGCGAAGTTGTGGCTATTCTGGTGCGTCAGCAGGCATCGGCAAGGGCAGCGATCGGCGTTGTCACAGTTCATTTCCTCGACGGCCGGGTCGGCTCATCAATCCCGTCGGTCGATTCCTGAACGCGGACAAGCGGAGCCGCGCCCTGATCTTTACGGAGATCCTGTTGCAGATCGCCTGAAGGTGGGTCAGTGGGCAAACCTGACGTTAGGACTCCATGTAGGCCTGTGATGCTTCTGGTTGAGAGGGCTTCCTGAGGCCGCCCCGGGGTACTTGGGACCGCGGTACCAGCCCTGGTTGGAAGCGCATTGGACGCGTTTTTGCGACCGGCTGTGCCTGAGGCAGTCACCGTGCTCCCGTCCTTCAAGGCAAATTCCCGCCTTTGCGGTGGCCAAGCGACGGTCACCTGAGCATCTAAACGGGTCAGTATTGGCGTGGGCTTGGGGAGGCCCTTGGATGCGTTTCACGCGACGACTCAGTTTGACAGGTGCGATTACCAACCGAGTCTGTAGATGAATGTGTCACCCGGAGCCAAGGGGCCACCAGCGTAACTACGCCGCGGTAGATGGTCACGAGTTGTTTGGTGGCCGGGCTCTGCTGTCGATGGGTTACCGTCGAGCGCATGGCATCTGGCCCGAGTTTGTTGCCATGCCACCGTGGGGATCGGACAGAGCAGGCGAATCCGGGCGTGGGTTGCGCCATGATCAGGGCCCCTCTCCAGCCGTGGTCCTGCGATCTTGCCTCCTGTGGCTGTTCGTGTTTTTACCAGGATGAGACCTTCGCATGGCTTATTGGACTTTCATTTTGCAAGGGGTGCCCAGGGGGAGACTACAAGGCCCGGCGATTACAAATGGTGTTGGGATCTCAGATATACGAATCAGCGCGGGGTCTCAATTCAATCGAGCTGGGCTTTTCTTCTTGAGCTGCCTGGCTGGTGGGTTCGGTGGATGCTCTCAAAGCGCAAGGTGGCTGGGATGCACATTTTTCAATCCATCATGCAAAAGCTCGGGGCCGCGATCGGGCCGGTTGCTTGGTAGAATCGTTGGCAAATCACCAATGAGCACGATGGGAGCTGGATGCGGCACAAGGCTCGTCTTCTCGGAAGTTAGGGGTCAGATGGGCCTCCCGTCCAGCCGCGGTTGCGTTCCCCGCGTCTGGGTGGGCACTGGGGGAAAGTTGCGCTCCCTGCTGAATCGAAACCCCGTTGCGAAGCTGCCATGAAAGTATCGGTTTGTGCGACCCAATTAAACGCCGGGCGACCTCTGTATCGTGGTCCGGTTTGGCTGGTGGTTGCAACTCTGGCGATGGTAAGCGAGTGGCAGGCAGCCGCAGCGAAGATCGCCTATATTCACGACGGTCAGAACAAACGGGATACGCTCAAACTCATCCGCATCCTACGCGCGCAAGGTCATGATGTGACCGTAATTCCCACCCCGCCGGCAGCCAATGTATTAACAGCTGAACAGTTTGCCGCACAGGGTTATCAACTCTTGATCGCTGATGAAAACATCAGTTCCGGCAATGTGGGCAACAAATTTAGAAATTCACCCATTCCGGTGATCACGTGGGAAGGTTTTTTGTACAGCGGGGATCGAAGTGCTTTCAACGCGGATTCAGGATTGGTGGGAGGCACTTACGGTTCGGCTGCCGAAGCGGCTGCCGTGAACGGTGGGGCGGGAGCGGACTTCGGCCAAGTCGTCCGGGAAACGGCCATTCACGTTATCAACCCGTCTCATCCTTTGGCGGCGGGTCTGCCCTCTGGGTTGGTTCACGTGTTCGATCCCAATCATGTTTCTCCCGACCCCGGCGAAGGGAATGGTGTCATCACGTTTGTGGGACGGCGCACGTTGATCCCGGGCGCCGTGGGGGTGGCGACCGTGCCCGGCTTTCCCAATGGATACGCCATCATGGGCGTGGACGTTGGCGTGCGGAACGCCGACGGCACAACCAATCGTGCTCGTTGGGTACATCTGCCCTGGAATGATACGGATCCAGCGGACCGGATGATGGTGGAACCGAGCTTTTTCCTCTTTGAAGCGGCTGTGGCCTGGGCTTTGGGTCTGCCTCAGCCAACGAAGATTTATAATCTATTGCCCGAGCCGGGTGGGTTCATGCCCACCAACACCCCCGTTACGTTTTCCGTGGACAAAACCAATGCTGCCGGAAGCCCGGTGGCCGTCTCGGGGATACGGCTCCGAATTAACGACGTGGATGTTACAAGTCAGGCCATCATCACAGACGGCGGGGCGCGCTGGCAGGTCACCTACAACCAGCCCTTCGTAGCCAATCGAATGTACGTAATCGTGGCTTCGGCTACGGCTGCCGACGGCGGGTTCAGCGCCCGCCAGACCGAGATCGACACTTTTGACCCAAACAATTTCAGTTTTGAGGCAGAGGATTTCAACTTTACCGATCCTTATCCCGGAGGCACGCCGGGCCAGTATTTTGATACCATTGCGCTGTGTGACACGGTGGGCGGTGGCACGCCGAATTGTTACTACGACCGAGTTGGCACCCAGGGTGTGGACAAGAATGAAATCAACAATCGGGTGAGCGTATCCGTGCCTCAAACGAACGAGGTGTATCGGTTCGGTTCCCAAATCGCCGTGCGTGAGGAGTTTGTGGACACATTCATCACGTCGGATCCCGTGCGCCGCGCCAAGTATGTCGCGGCTGGCTTGCCTGATTATGAAGTACGGAATGTCGTGAGCGGCGAATGGTTGAATTACACGCGGACGTTCCCAACCGGCACCTATCATATTTATGCCCGAATGGCTTCGCCCAACGCGTTTACCGTGCAAATGGATTTTGTGGACAATGCTGCTTCCCCGGTCCAAAACTTAGTCAAGATTGGGCGTTTTGTAGGGGGGCCGACGGCCGGTTACACGATGGTACCGTTGACCGACGATGCTGGGGCAGCCCCATTGGTCGTCACTTTCGATGGCCGGCCCCGGACGATTCGCGTCACAGCTCGTTCCGACGGTGTGGTCATGAATTTCTTCATGCTGGTGCCCACACGGGCGGTGATTAACGAGCCGCCCACGGTCGAGATCACCAGTCCGGTAGCGGGGACTTCGTTGTTTGAGGGGCAGGAAATCACGATTACCGCGCGCGTAAGTGATGATGGCGTGATAACCAATGTGCTGTTTTACGCCGGCCTCGCTGAGCCACTGAGCTTGATTGGATCCACCCGGCAGGCTCCTTATCAGGTTCGATATACACTGCCGCGTCTGGGCGGTGTGAACACGTATCTCCTACGGGTGGTAGCTACGGACAATGGCGGGTTATCTGGTCAGGCGCAAATCTCGGTGAGGGTCACGGATCCCACTTTGCGTTTTGTCTCCACGGCGGTGGGCCGCGGAGCTGATGTCCAGCTCAACGAGTTTAACACTATCCCGCAAGATACAGCTTCGAACACTGCACAGCTCAACGCCCGGACTGCGTCCACCGTTAATGAGGTGATCGCGTTACGGTTCGACCTAAGCGGTTATCCGTTGGGCCGGCTGCAGGACGTGACGCTCAACCTTGTGAATTATCGCAACAATGGTCAGCGGGTTTTACATTTCTATGGCGTCAAAGATGGCACCGTAGGATTGGATAACAATGGTTTCACCCCTGGCTTTACGGATAACACCTGGGATGAGGCATCGTCTCAGCTGCGTTACTCTACCATGCCTGGCCTGTATTATGACGGAACCCCGAGCCAAGGTTATGACACCAACAACATCGTGGACCTCGGAACGCTGACCATGCATGGCACCAAGGGACAGCCGGAAGTGTTTGCATCGCAGGCTTTGACCGACTTTTTGAATCAGAGCCCGGACCCGTTGGTGACCATCCTCGTGGATGTGGACACGTTGAGTACCGGCCAGTCGCGCTTCGCCTCTAAGGAGGCCACTGCCCTGGATGGGGATACTCCGACCGGTGCGCCCGGTGAATTTGCACCTTATTTGCGTTTCCGCGTCGCGGCTGAGGCCCTCCGCATTACGGAATTCAACCTTGTAGGCAACCAACTTACCCTGCGCTGGGTTGGGGGCAGCGGACCGTTCGCTGTGCAACACAAAGAGCGTTTGGAGGACGCGTGGACACCGGTCCAAACTGGTATTACAGGATCCACGCTCAGTATCTCTATTTCCGGTCAGACCGGTTTCTACCGCGTGGTGGGTCAGTAAAAGATTCGTTGAGTCACACCCCAATTCCCCGGGCCATGTGGAGTCGGATTCTCGGCGCCTGTGTCCACGCCTTTTGCATCAGCTTTGCCCAGCTGAAAGCCGGCGGAGGCTTCATGAGTCGCGGGGTGTGTTGACCCTGTCGATTCTGGCGGGGTCGATGAAACACGTGCAAGAGTTATGAAGGGTTTTGCACGTGTTTCAGTCGGGAAAGCATCTAGGCTCAGAAAAAGAAAAGCCGCAAACCGGACAGAGAAAGGGCCCTCCTGGATCATAAGAACGGCCGAAGCGCGGAAGAGTTATGTTGGCTGCTTCTCGGTTGCGGAGCGGAGGGACAAGGTGGCCTTTTCGCTGGCAGGTTGTTCATGGGCATGGTTGAAGCCAGCGTGGCTGAGCCGGGCCCGGGAGGCACCACCATCACGACACTTATGGGGAGGAATCCTGTGCAGGCCTACGGTTCGCTGGGCTGATGTTTCGGGCACTAGGTTTTTCATGTAGGTGAACAGGAGGGGGCATGATTGGCGAAGAGGGGATTCACCCGGGTTGGAATCGCAGTCACGGTCATGAATTGAGCTTGTAGATGATCAAGGAAGGTGCGCGACAGTCCTGTGCTGACGACTTGGCATTTTGCCACTCGATCCGGTTGACCCGTTGGAAAACGAACAGCCGCCCGGGCCTTTTCGCGAGGCGGGCGGCTGAACAGGATCGCGCAACTACGCGCGGCGTTTGGTGATCATCAGTTAGCCGAGCCGTTGCGCTGCAGATCAAACCGATCCAGGTTCATCACTTTCGTCCAGGCGCGAACGAAATCGCGGATGAACTTTTCCTCGCCGTCGGCAGCGCCGTAGACTTCGGCGATGGCGCGCAGGCGTGAATCGGCTCCGAAAATGAGATCGACGCGCGTGGCGGTCCATCGGAGCTGACCGGTTTTGCGATCGCGGCCTTCGAAGCGATTGCCTCGCTCGTCGAGACGTTTCCACTCGGTCCCCATGTCCAGGAGGTTGACGAAGAAGTCGTTACTCAGCACGCAGGGGCGATGCGTGAACACTCCGTCGGAACTGCCTTTGTAATTGGCACCCAAGACACGCAAACCGCCGACGAGCACGGTCATTTCGGGTGCCGTCAGCGTCAGCAGTTGGGCTTTGTCCACCAGGAAATATTCTGCCGGAATGCTATACTCCTTCTTGAGATAATTCCGGAAGCCGTCTGCGTAGGGTTCTAACACCGCGAACGATTCGACGTCGGTTTGTTCCTGACTGGCGTCGGTCCGCCCGGGGCTAAAAGGCACAATGATATCGTACCCCGCCTTGCGCGCGGCGGCTTCGACAGCGGCGCAACCGGCGAGGACGATCAGATCGGCCAAGGAAACTTTCTTGCCGTTTTGCGCTGAGCGATTGAACTCGTTCTGAATGGCCTCCAACACGCCGAGCACCCTGGCAAGCTGAGCGGGTTGGTTTACTTCCCAAAACTTTTGGGGGGCCAATCGGATGCGACCGCCGTTGGCGCCGCCCCGCTTATCGGATCCTCGGAACGTGGAGGCAGCAGACCAGGCGGTGTAAACGAGTTCCGGGATTGAGAGTCCGGACTGAAGGATCCGTTGTTTGAGTCGTACGGTATCTTCCGCGTCGATCAGGGGATGGTCTACCGGCGGGATGGGATCCTGCCAGAGGAAAACCTCCTGGGGCACTTCGGGGCCAAGGTATCGGGCGCGGGGCCCCATGTCGCGATGCGTGAGCTTGAACCATGCTCTGGCAAAAGCCTGCGCGAACTCTTCAGGGTTGGCGAGATACCGCCGGGCAATCTTCTCGTAAATCGGGTCATAACGCAGCGCCAAGTCGGTGGTCAGCATGGTGGGTTTATGCTTTTTATTGGGATCGAACGCATCTGGGATGATTTCAGGCGCGTCTTTGGCGACCCATTGCCAGGCGCCAGCCGGGCTTTTGGTTAATTCCCAATCATATTTGAAGAGATTCTCGAGATAGTACAGGCTCCACCGGGTGGGAGTTTGGGTCCAAGTGACTTCCAGGCCGCTGGTGATGGTGTGCGGGCCTTTGCCCGTACCAAAGCTGCTTTTCCATCCAAGGCCTTGCTGCTCGATGGGTGCCGCCTCGGGTTCGGGCCCCACATGGCTGGCCGGGCCGGCGCCGTGGCATTTGCCAAACGTATGGCCCCCTGCTATAAGGGCCACGGTTTCTTCGTCGTTCATGGCCATGCGACGGAATGTTTCACGAATGTCACGGGCAGCAGCGACGGGGTCCGGATTGCCGTTAGGCCCCTCTGGATTAACGTAGATGAGACCCATTTGGACGGCCGCCAATGGGTTTTCCAGGTGCCGGTCGCCTGAATAGCGCTTGTCGTCCAACCACTTCGTTTCCTTGCCCCAGTAAACGTCCAGGTCGGGCTCCCAGGTATCCTCTCGGCCGCCGGCAAAACCAATGGTTTTGAAGCCCATTGTCTCGAGGGCGACGTTGCCTGCTAAGATCATCAGATCGGCCCAGGAAATTTTACGGCCATACTTTTGTTTGATCGGCCAGAGCAAGCGGCGCGCCTTGTCGAGGCTGACGTTGTCAGGCCAACTATTGATCGGGGCGAATCGTTGTTGACCCCGGCCGCCCCCGCCGCGACCGTCGCCGATCCGGTATGTGCCGGCACTGTGCCAGGCCATGCGAATGAAGAGCGGTCCGTAGTGACCGAAGTCGGCCGGCCACCAGTCCTGCGAGCGCGTCATGAGCTCAGCTAGATCCTTTTTGAGCGCCCAGTAGTCCAAACTCTGGAATTCTTTGGCATAGTCAAAATCGCGGTCCATTGGGTTGGACTTTTCCGAATGTTGATGCAGGATTTCCAGGGGCAGGGCATGCGGCCACCAATCCCGGATGGAGGGCCCCATGCCGGCGGGGACTCCAGGTGCGTCTGTTACGGCGCCTTGGTGAAACGGACATTTCGGTTCCATGGGTATCGCGTTGCGTATTGGTTCGTTTCGATCGTTTGTGACCTTCGGACGATTGGGTGCCCACACGGGTCAGTCCGTTCGTCCTGGGCCAGCAAACCAAAAAATCGTGCGGAAAGGAAATTGTTCGTGCTTTTGATTGCTATAGGAAAATCCTATGGGTGAACCGCATGTTTTTGAGAGTGCCGCGAAGGCTGGCGGGGGGGTGGGCAGCGAGGCAAGGCGGTTCAAACCATGGGCTTGGGCCCTCGGCGCGGCGCAACCGGCGGTGACGCCCTGCCTCGGAGAGGCGGGGAACCGGGGCGTTGCTCCGAGATTCAGGACGGTTGTCGTGCGGGGCTGGTTTGATTGGCGCGCGTGGGGACTTTGGATGGTGGGGGGCTTATTGATCATGAGTGGGTTGTTGCCGGCGCAACCGACCTTGGCGTCGGTGTATGTTGTGCAGCCCGGGGACACCTTGAGCAGAATTGCGCGGCGTCATGGCGTGTCGTTGCGGGAGCTGGCTCAAGCGAACGATCTGGATTTGACGGATCAAATCCGGCCGGGTCAAAAACTGCGGATACCGGATCGTGCCGATTCGAATGCGGGCTTGGCAGAAGAGCGGACGGTGGTAGTTCGGCCGGGAGACCATTTGGCGTCCATCGCGCGCGCTCATGATGTGGAACCAAGAGATTTGGCTTTGGCAAACGGTTTGACCCTGAATTCGGTTATTTATCCGGGGCAGCGGTTGGTTATCCCGTCTGGCGCCGTGGCTGCGCCGGTGTCGCCTTTGCCGACCCGGGTGCAAAGGGCATTGGACCGAGCCCCGGTCCGGGCCGGCCGATGGCGGCATATCGTGATTCATCACAGTGCGACCGACATGGGTGATCCGCGGAGTATGGATCGGTATCATCGGCAGGTCCGAAACATGGAAAACGGGCTGGCGTACCATTTTGTGATTGGTAACGGGCGGGGCATGGGCGACGGCGAGATTGCCGTGGGGCTACGATGGACGCGACAGTTGCCGGGAGGACACCTGAGCAGCGAAGCGCTGAATCAGATTAGCCTCGGCATCTGCTTGGTCGGGGATTTCAATCAGAAACGGCCCACGCGCAGACAGATGGAAAGCTTGGAAGCATTGGTGAGAGCTTTGTTGAAACGTTGCCAGTTGGACAAGGGTGCGGTGACCACGCACGGTCGGATCTCTCCCCGGCATACGGAATGCCCGGGCCGACTTTTTCCATGGAAGGCGTTGGTTCAAGCGTTGGATTCTTAGAGCTCTACGGGAGAGGGCTTCTGGAGGGTCGAGTCTGGGATTCGTGTTGAGTGTCTGCGGGTTGAAAATGGTCGGGGAAATTTTGTCCGGCACGGAGCGTGGGGCCCCGGCTCGTTTGGCGCGTGTTGCAGCGGATGGGAAGAAACGAGCTTGCTTGACAGGCGAGGGGGGAGGTTTTACAAGGACGACGTTCTTTTGAGAAGCGACGCTGACTCGTTGAGGGTCGGCCGACAGGACCGCAAACCAATGTGACGGGAACCCCGTGTGAATCGGGGACGGTTGCGCCACTGTAACGGGTGACAAGCTCCCAAAGGCCACTGCGCTCATGTGCGTGGGAAGGCGGGAGTAAGGTTCGGAGCCCGGAGTCAGGAGACCGATTGGTTTGCGCTCGTCAGGGCTTTGCCGGGTAGCAAAGCTCAACTTCTCCGCATAAGAGAAGGATGAGGCCAGTCCGAGGTACCGGTATGCTTTTGAGGCATTCCGGGCGATGCGGATTTATTCGAAGAGCGCCTTCCTTCGCTCGTTTGGTTGCGGAGGAAGGCGTTTTCGTTTCACCGTGCGCCGTTTCTCCGGGCCACGCCTGGCCCGGCCTGGTCTCGTCGGACTGCAAACCTGTATCTGCCTGCCCGGAGCGGTGGGTAGGTTTATGGAAACGGAGGCAAAACTTATGATCAAAGAAGCGATCAAGCGACTGGGATGGATTCCAGCAGTAGCCGTCGGTTTGGTCCAAGAGCTCGGCGCTGCTGGTTCTGACGACGTGCAATTCTGGGCTGGTCATGGCACCAACCGAGCAGTTCTAGTCATCGATTGGGCGGATGGATTAGGCCCGGAATCATTGCTGTGGGGATACCGATGGAACGGGACTGCCACGGGACTGGACATGTTGTTAACGGTGGTGCGAGCGGATTCGCGCCTTTACTGCCATCTGGGTCAGTACGGCTGGGGCACGGCTGTGTTTGGCCTGGGCTACGACCTGGACGGCGACGATTCATTTGGTGTCAACCCGGCGCCGGGGTTTGATGCTGAGGGCGTGGCCTGGTCGTTAAGCCCCAATGATAGCCGCGTAGCAGTCGACGCAGATGATCATTGGCGCGAGGGTTGGAACACGGGTTATTGGGCTTATTACGTCCGCGCTGATGAGAACAGCCCGTGGACTTCTTCGATGGTGGGTGCGGCCGATCGAGTGCTGACTGCAGGCAGCTGGGACGGTTGGCGATTTGCGTCTGGTTTTGTGGCCTCTCCGCCGGGTTCCGCAGTGCCGGCGGTGCCGGAGCCGACCGCGCTAGTACTGTTGCTTTTGGGTGGTAGTTGGTGGAGCTATCGGCGCTTACGTTCGTGAAGGATGGGTCGGCTGTGGATGGTTTGTGTGGGGGTAGGGCTGAGCGTGGAGGTGGTCCAGGCGTTGAGTTTGGACCAGATCCACATCTGGTCGGGTGCAGGCACGAATCGGGCGGTCTTGCTGATCGAATGGCCTGCACCCTACCAGGGCGGTTCCGGTTGTGTCTGCCTGAGGGAGGAAGCCCCACGCTCCTTGGCGTGGGGCTTCCGCTGGAATGGTCGGGCTACGATGGCCGAGTTGATTGTGACAACCATCACCAATGATGCGCGATTGTTTGGCGTTTTGGACGCCTCCCGGACGAATCGGCCGGCGTGGTTGGGGTTGGGCTTGGATGCGAATGAGAACAGTCGCTGGGGACTTCGTATCGGGGATGGAGTTATTGCTCAGGACCGTTTTATCGGGCGGTTCATCTGGTTGGAAGCGTCGGCTGCGGAGAGCGGGCTCTCGTTAGATTTTGCGGACTGGTACGCGGCGAATGGCGGTGCGGGCGCTTGGAGGGCCTGGCGGGAGCGGGGTAAAAACGGTGGATGGGTGAATGCGCCGGTCGAAGCGGACTGGGAGCCTGTGATGAGTGAATGGGAATCTTCGGAGTTGGGGGATGGATCGTGGGTGGCTTTGTGCTGGCGGCGTACGGGTGATGGGTCCCCGCCTCGGCCAGCCCGAGTCGCCCCGGGTTTTGCAAGTGCTTTTGCATACCGTGTCCTGGCTTCAGGAGGCAGTTTTGGGCCAGCCCCGTATGAGGATCCCTTGGCGGTATTGGGGGAGCCGGCCCGATGGTTTTATGATCCGTGGGCTTGGATGGCAGGGCGCACCCCTTTTCGGCGCGTGAGCGTGGTGGAGCCCCCCTTTTATCGGAGTCAAGACGCGGGAACCAACTTGTTGGTGACGTTGGCTCCCGGTGGATGGATCGTGGTGGAATTCGACCCGCCGTTGACCAATGATCCGGCACATCCTTACGGTTTGGACTTCCTGGTCTTCGGCAATGCGTTTTTTGTCTGCGATGGCCCGGTGGGGGACAACACGGATTTTATGCAGATGCGGACGAGCGGAGCGGTTTTTGGGGAGCCACTCCGTGTTTCGGTCAGTCCGGGTTATACCGGGGCTGCGGGTGAGCAAGCGGACGATCCGGCCACTTGGCGCTGGTATCGGTATGACAACGGACCCTTTGCGGACACGGCATATCCTACGCAGGGGTATCTTTGGGATCGCATCCGAAAAACTTGGTCGGAGGAGCCTGCGGACTTTACTCTGCCGGTGCACCCTGGTCTTCTCGGTCAATTGCAAGGCGCTGCGGCCACAGTCGCGGATGTGATGCGTTGGTACGGGCTAAGTGGCGGTGGCACAGGATTCGACCTGACACCCTCTGGTTTTGACAGGGTCCGATTTGTACGAATCGAAGGGTTGAGTTCGAACCATGCCTGGGGCGAAGTCGATGCCGTGGTTCGAGTCCGGCCTGTGCAGTGGGGCGACGAGCTGCTGGCCCTGCCTCAGGATGCGCGGAGCGGCGATCTGCTTTGGTTCCAGCCCGCAAAGTTGGAGGCTCGTGCCTTTTGCGCGGGGATTCGATTTCACGAGCTGAGTGCGCCGGTATGGGTGCGGGTGGTGCCCGAGGAGATTGGCTTGGCACCGGGCGACTACCCTGCATGCCTACGGGCGGCGTTTCGAGTGGATATTCTTCCGGCGTCGGAAATTGCCGTATCCAATTTGATGGCGGAAATGCTGATTTCCGGCCTGGTCGGAGGCTCAGAGTCCATTGAGCAGTGGGAGGTTTGGGCCGACTTCGGGCTTGGTTGGCGACGATTGGGCATTGAGCTGTTGCCGGACGGTCCTTTTTTACGGATGCCGGGCCTCACTGGTGCCGCCAAGCTGCTTGTGGTTGAGAAATGGCGGCCGTCGTTGCGGCTGGTGCGCCGAGGCACAGGTATGCTGCTGGCATTTGAGGCCATCCCCGGGTGGCGTCATGTGCTGGAGCGGACCCTGGATTGGCGAAATTGGAGCGTAGTCGCGACCTGGATGCCGGATCAAGTGATGTCAGTAGAGTGGGTGGACGCATGGCCGATTGCAGAAGCGGCGTTCTATCGCCTCCGGTTGGAGCGACCATGAGGCAGACCTTCCACCGAAGCGGGATTCGGAGAGTGCGCCGGAATTGCGTTGGGCGGGGTGTCGGGGTGTTCGCTTTTACACTCGTGGAGTTGGTTGTGGTCCTGGGTGTGGTGACTTTATTAGCGAGTTGGATGATACCGGCTTGGGCGCGAGGCAGGGGCTTGGCTCGAAGTACCCAATGCATGCATCAACTCCGTCAATTGGCATTGGCTGTCCAAATTTATACGGACAATCATGGTGGCACGTTCCCGCCGGCGTATTGGTTCGAGGTGGAGCAAGGGGTACGATATGCCAAAGCCTGGGATTTCACCCTGATCGAGGGCAATCCGGTTCGCATTTTGCCCGGGCTTCTTTGGGAAGGCCAGAGCGCGGCAGAGATCCATCAATGTCCGGAATATCGTGGCCCTGCGAACTGGGGCGCTGATCCTTACACGGGCTACAACTACAACACCAGTTACCTCGGGCATGGACAGTTTGAGTCCATACCGGAACCAGCGCAATGCGCGCAGGTACGGCACCCGGCGGCGACCGTGGTTTTTGGGGACGGCCAATACGGTGGCGGCGCCAATAAGTTCATGCGAGCGCCGTGGCCGAATCCCGGAGACGCATCGTTTCGGGGACGATGGGCCGGAACGCAAGGTTTTCGGCATTGCGGCCGGACCGGCGCGGCTTTTGTGGATGGTCACGTGGAGGCGCTGCGGCGTCGGTTTGCAGAAAATGCGGATGGCGCCCATCGAGTGGCCGCCGGAACAGGTTTCCTTTCGCCAGACAACGGATTGTATGACCTAGAATAACACCGTCGTTTTGAGCGTCGCGGGACCCCCTTTGGCAAGCCGCGGTCGGGCCTTGGATGGGGGATTCTGCCTGGATTGAGCGCCGGAAAGGAACGGCTGTGCGACCCCAACGAATTGTTTGCTTGAGTGCAGAATCTGCGGACTGGTTGGCGCGAATTGGGGCGTGGGACCGCGTGGTGGGCGTCACGGCGTTTTATCGGCCGGCAATAGGCTTAGCGCCAAAACCCCGGGTCGGAGGATTTGCCTCGGCGAATGTCGATGCGGTGCTGTCGTTAGGGCCGGACCTGGTGATTCTTTTTTCTGATGTTCAAGCTGGGGTAGCCGCTCGACTGATCGCAGCTGGTTGTACGGTCTTTGCCACCAACCCGAGAACCCTTTCGGAGATTGAACACACTTTGGCGTGGCTGGGTTGGCTGGTGGGGGAACACCATGCTTCCGAAGCATGGCTGCGCTCTTTCCGGGAGCAGATGAGCGCACGGGCTCCCCTTCCGCGGCGTATTCGAGTGTATTTTGAGGAATGGGATAATCCACCCATTGCCGGCATTCGGTGGATCAGCGAAATGATCGAGCGTGCCGGCGGGCGGGATGTGTTTGCAGACCTGGCGCAGCACCGGCAGGCCTCCGCGCGCACGGTGACATGGCAGGCGATTAAAGAGGCTGATCCAGAGGTCATCCTAGCCAGTTGGTGCGGCAAGCCCACCATCGTGGAGCAAATTCTGTCGCGTCCGGGGTGGGATCAAATCACCGCTGTGCGCCGGGGCGCCGTGTATGCGGTGGATCCGGAGTTTTTCTTACAACCCGGCTACCGGTTGGTCGAAGGCCTAGAACTGCTGCGACGCATATTGGAGTCAGCCGCGATAGAATCATGCGGATCGAGGGAGCTGGGGCCTGCGATGTAAGGAGTGGTTTTGTCCAGAAAGTTCATGTCCCCGGTAGGGACATGACTCTCCCGGCTTTCGATGGTGCAAACCGAGCATCGAGCTTTCGGTAGCCAAGGTCGAAAACCGAGAGGCCGGACCTCATTGGTCCGGCCTCGTCGGGAGACCCAAAGCACTTAAATTGTCTCAGGTTCGATGCGGCGCGGCAGTTTCACTCACGCCCTCCATTTGTTGCACACGGTCTGCCTTTTCGCATCGCTTTTTCAATGGGAGAGTTTACGCCTCCCGGCCGATTCTGATAGTCCCCAATTCTGGGGACACGGACCCGCGCTTGCACACCCAAGTCTGAGTGGCCGGGCCCGGAGCTCACACCGGGCCCCTGCAAGTTTTGCTCCGCATCAAAGTTTCAGAGCTCGGAATCTGTGCGGCAGATGACGAAAATGAAAGCGGAGGGAGCATAGGCGTTCCAATTCGCCGGGTGCAAAATGCCGCGCTACTTCCGGGTCAGCCTTCAGAGTTTGCACGAAATCGGCGTCGTTTCGGCCGCTGTGTTTGGCCTGCCAGGTTTTCATCGCATTCCGTTGAACGAGGGCATAGGCCTCTTCACGGGTAAGACCTTTCCGGATGAGGGCGAGCAGGACGGTTTGGCTATGCCACATGCCCAGGGACAGGTCCAGGTTGCGCTGCATGTTGTCCGGGTACACTTGCAGGCCGTCCATCAAACGAATGAGCTGATGCAGCATGTAATCGAGCAAGATGCATGAGTCCGGGAAAATGACTCGCTCGACAGAGCTGTGGCTGATGTCGCGTTCATGCCAGAGGGCGACGTTTTCGAGGGCGGCCCATGCGTGTGCCCGGAGAAGTCGAGCCAGACCCGTCAGGCGTTCCCAAGTAATGGGGTTGCGTTTGTGGGGCATGGCACTGCTGCCCTTCTGGCCCTTGCCGAACGGTTCTTCGGTTTCGAGCACCTCGGTTCGTTGCAGATGGCGGAATTCGACCGCCCATCGTTCGATGCTCGCTCCGAGAAGAGCCAGCACGGATTGGAATTCCGCATGCAGATCGCGCGGCACAACCTGGGTGGCCACCGGTGCGGGCCGCAGACCGAGCTTGCGACACACGCGAGCTTCGACTCGCGGCGGCAGATGGGCGCTGGTTCCCACAGCCCCACTGAGTTTGCCGACCGCGACCGAGTCCCGGGCTGAGGCGAGGCGTCGTCGCGCGCGTCGGAATTCATCGTACATGCCGGCTAATTTGAATCCGAAAGTGATGGGCTCGGCGTGAACTCCGTGGCTGCGGCCGATGCACGGGGTGGTTTTGTACTCGCGCACGCGTCGCGTGATCACGGGTAACAGCGTGTCCAGGTCGGCGAGGAGTAGGTCAGCGCTTTGGACCATTTGCAATGCAAACGCAGTGTCCACCACGTCGCTGGAGGTCAACCCATAGTGGAGCCAACGACTGGCGCGGTGGTTGATGCGCTCGGCTACTGCGGTGGTGAAAGCGATGACATCGTGCTGTAGGGTGCGCTCGACTTCGGCCTGGCGCCGCAGCAGGCCCGGTAGATCGTCAAGACAAGCCTGACACCCGGCACGAATCCGGCGGTAATCCGCGGCGGGTACAATTCCCTCTTCCACCAGTGCCTCGGTGGTCAGCAGCTCGATTTGCAGCCAGAGGCGTAATTTATTTTCGTCCGACCAGATGGCCCGCATTTCGGGGCGGGAATAGCGTTCGATCATGGGCTCATGATTTCGCGAGGTTTGAGCCGGGGCAAACGCGAAAAGCACTGGCTCGGCATGGAGCGCCGGAAATCACAAAAGGTAGAGACTCGGGCCGCAGGCGGCGATCCGAAGGGTGCGTGAGGGACACCTCCGTTGGCTCAGACCAGGCTTGCGACGAGGTCTCCCACTTCCGCGGTGGTGTAACCCATTTGACCGGCGGCAAGGCTCTTGAGTTTTTCACGCACCACTTGGATGACAGCCTTTTCAATGGCCTGTGCGGCCGCGGCTTCACCCAGATGTTCCAGCATCATTTGACCGGCGCAAATGGCAGCCAGTGGATTAATCACGCCCTTGCCTGTGTACTTGGGCGCACTGCCTCCGATCGGCTCAAACATGCTGGTGCCTTGGGGATTGATATTGCCGCCGGCCGCGATGCCCATGCCGCCCTGGATCATGGCGCCCAGGTCGGTGATGATGTCCCCAAACATGTTGTCGGTGACGATGACGTCGAACCATTCGGGGTTTTTGACAAACCACATCGTGGTGGCATCCACGTGCGCGTAGTCGCGTTTGACGTCGGGATAAGCTTGGCCGATTTCATGGAAGGCCCGTTCCCAGAGGTCGAAGGCATAGGTCAGCACGTTGGTCTTGCCACAGAGGGTGAGCTGAGCGCGTTTGGCCGCGGCAAGGTCCTCCGGCTTGAGGCCGCGCCACGGATTTTGGGCGTGGCGTTTACGGGCAAACTCGAAGGCATACCGTAAGCAACGTTCGACCCCAAAGCGGGTGTTGATGCTTTCTTGCACGGCCACTTCTTGCGGAGTCCCGCGAAAGAGAAATCCGCCTGCGCCGGCGTAGAGACCCTCGTTGTTTTCGCGCACCACGACGAAATCGACATCTTCGGGTCGCTTGTCTTTGATGGGGCAGAACCGTTCGTCGTAGAGCCGGACAGGGCGGAGGTTGATATATTGCTGCAGTTCGAATCGGATCCGAAGCAAAATACCTTTCTCCAGAATACCAGGTTTGACCTGGGGGTGACCAATGGCGCCCAAAAGGATGGCCGGGAATCGCCGGAGTTCGGTCAGGACACTGTCAGGCAACGTTTCACCGGTACGGAGATACCGTTCCCCCCCAAGGTCGTAATCCACGAAATTGAGTTTGAATCCAAACCGGTGGGAAGCGGCCTGCAAGACCTTGATTGCTTCCCGGGTCACTTCCGGACCGGTCCCATCTCCTGCGATGACTGCAATGTCGTAGGTTTTCATGATTTCGAAACCTGCCAGGCGGACGTGCCGCCGGAGCCCTTTATCGTAGGGGCAAGCAGCTACGGGGCAATCGGAATTTGACTCCCTCCCGTTTGCAACTCTGCAGTCCGTGGTGGCTGGTCATGCATCGAACCTGATAAGTGTGCAAAACCTGCGCACGAGCCTGCACGCTTGCGCAACGGTTGCGCACCGGGTTAAACGAAGGCTGCGGAAAAACGGCCTTGTGCGGTCTTGGCATGGAAGCGGCTTTTATGCGTGTCGCAATCGCACCCGGTGCCTTGGGGTGTCGGTGGTTGTGATTGTCCGGACAAACCCGGGTGAGGGTTTGAAACCTGAAGCACAGAGAGGCTGAGTGGAATCATGATGCGGTGGAAACAAGCGATGGTGCTGGCCGGCGTCATGGCCGGTTTGCTGGGCGGGTCGGTGGCGATCGTGGCGCAGGATCGCGGCCCCCGCAATTTCGATCCCGAACAGTTTCGACAACGAATGATGGAACGGGTTCGGGAACAGTTGGAGGTTACGGACGACAACGAATGGCGCGCGATTGAACCGCTGGTCAATCGGGTGATGGAGGCCCGTCGGGATCTGATGGGTGGACGCGGCTTTTTCGGACGCGGTCGCGGGGGACCCGGCGGTGGCCCCGGCGGCCCTGGGGGCCCGGGCGGTGGCCCGGGGGGTCCGGCCTTTGGTCAGCCCAGCCCGGAGTTAGAGGCGTTGAACCGCGCCATTGAGTCCAAGGCTTCGGCCTCCGAGCTGAAAAGCGCGCTCGCAAAGTATCGTGAGGCCCGGAAGACGCGCGAAGAAGCCCTCCGTAAAGCGCAGGAGGATCTTCGGAAGGTCCTGACCGTGCGACAGGAAGCCATTGCCGTCGCCAACGGGTGGCTGGATTGACCGGTGCGCGGTCGTGGGCGCAGAACCTTCGGATGCTTGAGAACGGATCGGTCGGGACCATGACAAATGACAACCAGAACGTTGGGCCTGCATTGACGGGGTACGAGTGGCTAGATCGGATGGTCGCCCGTCGCCAACTGGCATGGGCCGATGCCCGGCGTCTGGCGCATGAGATTGCAGCAGGCCGGGTCCCGCCGATCCGTTCTGAAGAAGAGGTGTTGCGCTGGTTGGCCCGCGAGTACGGACTCGGTTTCTCTACGCTGGAGGACGTGGAGCCGGACAAGGAGGTGTTGTCACTCTTTCCCGCGCGGGTGTTGTTGCGTGAAGAAGTGTTGCCTTTGCGGCGCGTGAACGGTTGCGTGGAAGTGGCCACCAGCCGGTTGCTGGCAACGCAGGCGCTGGACACGCTGCGGGTCATGACGGGACTGCGGTTGCGTCCGGTGCTGGCTCCTACGGAGGCCATTCAGCGCGAAATGAAGAAGCGCTTGGGAGTAGGCGCTGACACCATTGATACGCTGGAAGAAGAAGCACCCTTTCAGGTGGTTGAGGAGGAGGGCGACGAAGAAACCAACCTGGATGTAGCCGCCGAGGATGCTTCTATCATTCGGTTCGTCAATCAGGTATTGCGGGATGCCATTGAATTGCGGGCCTCAGACGTGCACCTGGAACCTTTCGAGGATGAATTGCGCATCCGTTACCGAATTGACGGCGTATTGCAGGAAATTCCGGTTCCGGCCCAGGTCAAACGGTTTCAGCCGGCCATAGTTTCGCGTGTGAAAATCCTCAGCCATTTGAACATTGCGGAGAAACGGCTGCCGCAGGATGGCCGGATCAAAATTCGCGTGGACAACGCGGAAGTGGACATTCGTGTGTCGGTGATTCCCATGCTGCACGGCGAGGCAGTGGTCATGCGGTTGTTGCGGCAGAGCGCCACCTTGCGGGGCATGGAAGAGCTGGGCATGGCGGAACGCGAGCTGCGTTGCTTCCGCCGGGTGCTGGGTTTGCCGCATGGCATTGTCCTGGTGACGGGACCCACCGGCAGCGGAAAGACCACCACGTTGTACACAGCCTTGCAAGAGATCAACGATACGTCGCGCAAAATCATCACGATTGAGGATCCGGTGGAATACCAGCTCAAAGGGGTCAACCAGATTCAAGTTTCCGAAAAAGCGGGCCTGACCTTCGCGCGGGGCTTGCGTTCGATTTTGCGTCATGACCCGGATGTGATCCTGGTGGGGGAGATCCGGGACACAGAAACGGCTCAGATTGCCGTGCAGGCGTCGCTGACGGGTCACTTGGTTTTTTCGACCTTGCATACAAACGATGCGCCGGGAGCAGTAACGCGTTTGGTGGACATGGGAGTGGAGCCGTATCTCGTGGCTTCCTCGCTCGAAGCGGTCCTGGCACAACGGCTGGTGCGGGTTTTGTGTCGGCATTGCAAGCAGGTGGACGAATCGGCGCCGATTCAGGCGTTTAAAGCTCAGTTGGGTTGGCCTGCGGAGGTACCGGTATATCGGGCAGTGGGGTGTCGGGAATGCCGACAAACGGGTTACTTTGGGCGCCACGCGATTTTTGAATGGATGGATGCCACGCCGGAAATCCGCGCGATGGTATTGCGGCGTTGTTCTGCGGATGAGATTCGGGTGGCGGCGCGCCGGGCTGGTATGCGGAGTCTGGCCGAGGATGGTTGGCGTTTGGTGCGTCTCGGCATTACGACCCCGGAAGAGGTGCTGCGGGTGACCAAGGACCAGAGCATGCTTGGCTTGGATGAAACCGTGGCTGAGAGCCTGGGCGCCGCCACCGCCTGAGTCGGGATGCATGGCGAGGTTTCAATATAAAGCGTTGCAGGCTGACGGCCGAATCGTGGAGGGCGAATTGGAGGCCGGCGGTCGGCAGGAAGCGTTCCGCCAAATCGAGAGTCGGGGGTTACGTCCGATTCGGCTGCAGCAACATACCGGCGGGCCGAACGGAAAAGCTCGACCCCGAGCGCAGGGCAACGGTCACGCCGCAAAACCGCAGGGGATCAGCGAAGCTCCAGAGGCTTACCCTTGGCGTCTGCCCTGGGTGCGCTCGCGGAAGGTGGGCGGACGGGCCCTGGAAAACTTTACGCGCTTGTTGTCGAGCTTGTTGGCCGCTGGCGTGCCTTTGAGTCGAGCCCTGGTGATCCTGGAAAAGGAGACGGCGCATCCGGCAGCGCAACAAAGATGGAAAGAGATTCACGATCGAGTGGTGGATGGTATGTCGCTGGCCGAGGCCATGGCCCAATCGCCGGACGTTTTTCCGCGCGTGTACGTGGCCATGGTGGAAGCGGGCGAAACTGGCGGGTTCTTGGATTTGGTGCTGGCGCAGATCGCGGACTTTCAGGCGCGCGAAAAGGAAATGCGGGCCAAGCTACTGTCTGCACTGTTGTACCCGGCGATCTTGATGGTGCTAGCGTTGGGAGTCCTCGTGTTTCTGCTGGTGTATTTCATTCCGAAGTTTACCACGTTGTTTGCCGGCTTTGGGGGTCAGTTGCCCGCTTTGACCCGGGCCATTGTGGCCGTCAGCGAAGCGGTGCGGTCGTACGGACTGGTGTTGTTGGCCGGGGGCGTCAGTGCGGGGGTGGCGTTTCGGCAGTGGTTTATCTCCCCGGCAGGTCGGCGCGTGTGGGAAGGCCTCATCCTGCAGATGCCGGGATTGGGCCGGTTGGTGGCTCAGTATGCCATGGCACGGTTTTGTCGGATGTTGGGGACATTGCTGGCAGCCGGCGTGCCGTTGATTCAGGGCCTGCAGGTGGCCCGGCGGTCTCTGGGCAACCAAATCTTGGTGGATGCAGTGGCCGGCTCCATCGATCGGGTGAAGGAAGGGCAGGGCTTGGGCACCAGTTTGCGGGATTGCCCCTTGCTGTTTCCAGGCTCGGTCCTGGAGATGATTACGGTGGCTGAGGAGAGCGGTCGTTTGGACCAGGAATTGATCCGGATCGCCAACACCACGGAGGCGGATCTTGATCGTCAGTTGAAACTGGCCGTTTCGATGGCCGAACCGGTGATGTTGTTTTTCATCGCGGGTTTTATCGGACTGATTTTCATCGGAATGGTTTTGCCCATCTTCAGCCTGCAGGATTACATCCGGTGAATGCGTCAGAAGGAGTCAAGCCATGAGAATCATGAGACGGATGCATCGAATAGACCGGTGGACCCGCACCGGTTTCACACTAGTGGAGCTGTTGTTGGTGCTGGTGATTTTGGGAACCCTGGCGGCGATCGTGTTGCCGAAGTTTGCGGGACGAACCGAGCAGGCCCGCATTACAGCGGCGCGGACGCAGTTGGCCACTTTTGCCACCGCGTTGGACGCTTTCGAGGTGGACAACGGTTATTACCCGAAAGGTGGCGACGGGTTGAAAGACTTGATCGTACAGCCACGGGATGCGGTCAACTGGAAAGGGCCCTATCTGCGGGCGAACGAAATCCCGCTTGATCCTTGGGGCAATCCTTACGTGTACGAATGTCCCGGTCGCCACAATCCCAACGGATACGACCTGATGTCGATGGGCCCGGACGGCCGGGCCGGCACCGAAGATGACATCACCAATTGGGACAGCGGGGCCAACCGGCGTTGAGACGCGCGTGAACCGGCCTTATCTCTCATGGTTCGGCGAATGCCACTCAGCCATAAAAGGCAGCATGACCGTGGGCAACAGGCAACGGCTTTCACATTGGTGGAGCTGGTCCTTGTGATGGCTGTGCTGGCCGTGGTGCTGGCGTTGGCCGTGCCTGTGCTCTCACGGTTTTTTCAGGGCCGCAAAGTCGAGGAAGAGGCCCTTCGGTTTCTTGCACTGACGCATTACGCCCAGAGCCGGGCCGTGCATGAGGGCGTACCAATGCTGCTTTGGATTGACACGGAGGCGGGCCGTTACGGCTTGGAGGCAGAATGGTCTTACGCGGGAACCGATCCGCGCGCCGTGGGTTATGAGGTGGATCCAAGCATTCGAATCGAGGTTGAGTCAGCTGCAGTATCAAGGACGGCCTCGGAGGAGGCTGCGGTGGCGTGGGCGGAGCTTTTCCGCGGCATGGAAGGTTTGACCCGGCCGGGGCGATACACAATCCGCTTTACCCCGGACGGTTCACCTGGGCCGCTCAGCCCGGAGCGGATACGATTCATTCAGGAAACAGAAAGTACCGAAACGGTGGCGGTGTTGAAGCGGGCACGCCATCGTCGCGGATTCGAATGGGAGCGGTATGAAGTGCCGAGGTCGCCACGGTAGAAAGGCGGGATTCACACTAGCGGAGGTGCTGGCGGCTCTGCTGTTCATGGCCATTGTAATTCCAGTAGCTGTAGAGGGGTTGCAAGTGGCGACACGCGCGGCCCAGATGGGGACGCGCCGGATCGCCGCAGCTCGGGTGGGCGAGCGCATCCTCCAGGATCTGATCCTGACTGGCCAATGGCGTCGGGGTTTTCAAACTGGCCAGGCGACCGAAGGGTTGTGGACCTATGTTTGGGAGAGTCGGTTGGATCCCTGGATGGAGGGTTCGTTGCGCATGCTGACGGTGCAAGTGCGGTTTCCCGTGCTGGGACAGGAATCGACGGTGACTCTGAGCACCGTGGTGGACGCCAGCCAATGAACATCGGAGCGATTCATTCGCAGCCACTGAAAGGGCAACCGGTCGTAAGAACCGTGGCCCGCACACGGCGATCTGCTTTCACGTTGTTGGAACTGCTGATTGCCGTGTCGGTGTTTTCCATGGTGTTGTTGGCCATGCACGGGGTTTTTCGTGGTGCAATCCAATTGCGCGACCGTACGACAGCCGCGGTGGAAGAAGCGGCTCCCGTTGAGGAGGCAGTGGCATGGTTGCGGCGGGATCTGCAACATCTTGTGCCACCTGGTGGTGTGCTGTTCGGTCCGTTGCAGAGCGCGCCCCAACAAACTAACGCGGGTCCCGACCTCTTGCTCGGCATGGGGGCGCGGCGGGTCAGTCCGGATTTTTACACAGCCAGTGCGATGGTCGATACCTTCGCACCGTGGGGCGATGTCCAAAAGGTCGCCTATGCATTGGTGACACCCACCAATCGGGCTGAGGGAATGGTACTGGTTCGAGCCGTGACGCGAAATCTTTTGGCGCCCACGCCGGAGCCGCCTGAATTGGAAGTTCTGTTGGATCGGGTGGAGGATGTGCGGTTTGAATTCTTCGACGGGGCACAATGGATGGCTGCTTGGGATTCGACTGTGCACCCGATGGTGCTGCCCCGGGCGATTCGGGTGCGGCTCTGGCAGGTGCTTGGGCGAGAGACACGCGGTGAACCAGCGCCGATCGAAGTGGTGGTGCCGGTCTGGGTACGGCCGTGGACCAATCCCGCCAGCGGCCGGGAGGGGACGGGCGTATGAAAACGAAAAGAGGCGCCCTGAACCCGGGGGATGGACCGCCATGCTGCGGCTCGGTCTTGATCATCGTGCTGTGGATCGCGTTCGGTCTGGTGGCCTTGGCGCTGTACTTTGCTGCGGCGATGGGTCTGGAGCTGCGAGCGTCGGAACAACGGTTCGCTGGTTTGCAGGCCGAGCTGGCCATTCAGGCTGCTGCTGTGCATGTGAGCAATTTGTTGGCCCGGGTTGAACAGCCGGGTTGGCCGCCGGAATTGGTCGCGCAAGAGTGCGAAGATGTCGCCGTTGGAGAAGCCCGCTTTTGGCTGATGGGGCGTACTGACCTGGCTGTATGGGGCGACGTACCGGCCTTTGGTTTGGTAGATGAAGCTTCCAAGTTGAATCTCAATACGGCCACACGGCAGATGCTGGAGCGTTTGACCAATCTGATCGCTGCGCCCGAAGTCGCTGCGGCCATCGTTGATTGGAGGGATCCTGACGGCGAGGCACAAATGAACGGCGCAGAAGATCCGGTGTACCTGCGGTTGAACCCGCCCTACCGTTGTAAGAACGCCCGATTTGAATCTGTGGACGAGTTGCGACTGGTGTATGGGGTAACCGTTGACCTGCTTTACGGCGAAGACGCCAACCTGAACGGGATTTTGGACGCAAATGAGAACGACGGCGATGCGACTCCACCCCGGGATAACCGCGACGGCCAGTTGCAGCCGGGCTTGTGGGAATATGTGACAGTGTACAGTCGGGAATCGGGCCTGGCCCGGACCAACGTCAACGACCGACAGTCGCTGGCGCTGCTCTTGCAATCCCAGTTCGGGAACGATCGGGCCAATCAGATCCTGTTGCAACTAGCCATGGGCGGCGGTCCGGGCGGTCCGGGGGGGCCTGGAGCCGCGACAGCCGGATTCACCAATCTCATGGAGTTTTACCTCCGCAGTGGCATGACAGCGGAGGAATTTGATCAGGTGTATCCATGGTTGACCACGACGAACGGGGTGGTCGAGGGATTAATCAACGTGAACACAGCACCAGAGGCGGTCCTGGCCTGTGTGCCCGGTATTGATGTGGACGGTGCGGCGGCGTTGGTCGCTTACCGACTGGGCCGGCAGAATCCACGCGCCTCCTTGGCATGGGTCGTGGAGGTGCTGGGGCGCGAACGGGCTGCGCAGGCCGGGCCGTGGCTGACCGCCCGCAGCTCGGTTTACAGCGCCGATGTGGTGGCCCTGGGTCGGCAGGACCGAGGTTACCGTCGGGTTCGTATGGTATTTGACGCGAGTGAAGGGGCCCCCGCGATTCGATACCGACAGGATCTAACGCATCTGGGCTGGGCCTTGGGTGCACGGATCCGACAAGCGCTGGAAGAACAGCGGGAACAGCGCGCGCGTCTCGAGTTCGTACGGTCATCCGCAGGACGTCCATGAGGGCAAAAGAGACATCCGGGCTAAGTCTGTGGCGACAATGGCCCGAGCGTTGGCAGGGCTGGTGGGAACTGCGGCAGCGAACCCCACGGCGGCTCTTGGGTCTTTCTCTTACGGCTGGCCAGTTGGAAGCGGCGGTGGTCGAACGGGTCAACGGTCAGCTCAACATCACCCAAACGACGCAGGTGCCCATGGCCCTGGATCCTTTGACCGCTGAGCCCGAATTGGTTGGCCGCGAAATCCGGCAGCACTTGGATGCAGCCGGCATCCGAGTTCGCGTCTGTGTGCTGGACCTGCCGTTGGAGCATGTCCTGAGTTTGTCGGTTTCGTTGCCGGACCTGCCCGCAGAGGATCAGGAAAGTCTCCTGACGGTCGAAGCCGAGCGAACGTTTCCCCACAATCTGGAAGAACTCCGGTTGGCCATGGCACGGTTCGGCGCACCGGGCGGTCCGGGACAAGGCATGGTGCTGGCCTTGGCACGCGACCGGGCCGAACGATTCGAGGCGACTCTGCGAGCCGCGCAGTTGCGGATGTGGAGTCTGGCACCGGGACTTTGTGCGTTGGATCCACCCGAATCCTCGACTGAGGCAGGCGTCGTGGCGCTATGGCCCGTTTCCAACTGCATTCAACTCCAGATTGTTGCAGGAGGATTGCTGTTCGTGCTCCGTGCGTTAGAAGGAATGTTCGATTGGGAAGGGCCCAACCGAGTGTTGTTGGTGGACGAACTGCTGCGCGAGTTACGACTGAGCCTGGGTCAGCTGCCCCCGCCTTGGGAGGAGCGCATTCGCATCCTGCGGGTTTGGGGACGAAGTGAAGCAGCCACGGAACTAGCCGAAAAACTGATCCAACCAGCAGCGCGACTGGGCCTGCGCGTCGAACAAGTTCGATCCCTGCCGGAAACGATGTGGGGCCTGGCCATGCCGCATGGCTCCTCGCCCTCGGCAGCGGTGGCCTTGGCGGCTCGGGCCTTGGCGGGCCGGCCGGCACTTTTTGAATTCCTTCCAACGCGTCCTTCTGTCTGGCAGCAGCTTCGGAAACGGTATGCATCGCGGCGATTCACCACCGTGAGCTTGGCCCTGGGTGGCGTGGCGGGTCTTCTTGGCGCGGCCTTTCTGGCGCACCAAAGTCAACTCTGGTATTGGGAGCGTCAATGGCGTCGCATGGAATCCTCCGTGCGGGAGCTGGAAAGGATCCAGGCCCGCATCCGTCAATACCGGCCATGGTTCGATGAATCGTTCCGTAGCCTCATGGTATTGCGGCGATTGACCGAGGCTTTTCCCGAAGACGGCACCGTCTCGGCCAAGACAGTTGAGATCCGGGACAACGGACGCGTGGTGTGCACTGGAACCGCGCGTGACCAGGCTGCCTTGTTGAAAGCTTTGGACCGACTGCGAGCCATGTCCGAAGTCCGTAATGTCCAGGTCGAACAAATGCGGGGCAATGCACCCATGCAGTTCGGTTTCCACTTACAATGGGGGGAATCAGGCGGCTCATGACCTTCAACCAAAGACAAAAAATCCTGGCCATGGTGGCCGCAGCCGTCTTGGGCTTGCTGCTGGTCGATCAGTGGGTCCTCACCCCACTGGTGCGCACGTGGAAAGCGCGGTCGGAGCGCATTAACCAATTGCGGACGCGTGTGACGGAAGGTCGATTGCTCCTGGATCGGGAGACGACGTTACGTTCCCGATGGCAGGGAATGTTGACCAATCTCCTGCCAGCGGAACCGTCTCGGGCCGAGGCTCAGCTTTTGACTGCGGTGGAGCGATGGGCCGCCGCCAGCCAAGTGACCATTACATCCGTACGGCCTCAGTGGCGACCCCAAGAAGGCAACTTGGTGACCTTGGAGTGCCGAGTGGACGCTGCCGGCAGTTTACCAGCCCTGGTCCGACTGTTGTACGAGCTCGAGCGGGATCCCATGGCCGTAAAAGTGGATGCGCTGGAATTGACCGCTCGAGATGACACGGGCAGTCAACTGGCGCTCGGCTTACAAGTGAGCGGCTTGGTCTCCAATGGCGTCGCGACATTGAGCCGACGATGAAAAGGCGGCCACAAAAGCAGCAGAAAACGGGAGGACAACGCCGGATGTTCCGACGACAACCGGACCGGAACCGAAACGCATTGACCGAAGGACCCCGTTTAGGACGGGTGATGCTCATGTGGTTGGGAACAGCCTTGGCAGCTTTGGCTCAGGAACCAAATCAGACCAACCCACCTGTCAGTACCCCACCTGCGGAATCCCATGCAGTTGCGGAAACCGGCTCAGGTCCAGTTCGTCCCCAGGCATCAGACTTCGGCGCGTTTCGGATCATCCTGGATCGGAACATCTTCAATGCCACGCGCTCTGGTGCGCGGCCCAGCCCGACCCGCCCCCGACGACCAGCCCGCGTAGACACACTGGCCCTGGTGGGCACGCTGGAGAATGGGTCAGATCGCATTGCTTTTTTCGATGGGTCGAGCTCTGAGTTTCGAAGGGCCGTCCGAATCGGAGAGGAACTGGTTGGTTTCAAGGTAGAGGAAATTCACTTCGACAAGGTGTATCTTGTCCAAGGAAGCCATCGTTGGGAATTACCGGTAGGTCGGGCCTTGCGCCGGGAGGAGGAGGCAGAATGGCAGCTCTCCGAGGCTGTGGGCTTACCCACAGGGGCGGCTACGCGCAACCCTCAAGCCAATGAGAGCAGCCTCCGGCAAACCAGCCCGGCAGGTACGCGCGCTGACGGAGACTCCGGCCCAGGTGATGAGGTTTTGCGAAGACTCATGGAACGTCGAGCCAGGGAAGAACAATGAAAACGACTATCCCCATCCTCACCCTCACGGGTCTAATGCCCATGATGCAATTGCTGGCCCAAGACTTGACGAACGCAGCTCCGCCAACAGCAGAGCCACCTGCAGAAGAAGCCGCGGCCACGCAACCGCCCGTCTCACCGGTCCATGGACCGCAGGTTGCCCATGCAGAGTCGTTGCCGGCCGGGCGCGTGATCGGAGAAAACGAGCGGGGACTTCGTCTGAACTTCCGCAACGCCCCCTTGGAATTGGTCTTGAACTACCTTAGCGAAGCAGCCGGATTCATCATCGTACCTGAAGTGGATGTCCGTGGTCGGGTGGACGTGTGGAGCAACCAGCCATTGACCAAAGATGAAGCCATCGAGGTCCTGAACCAAGCCCTGGCTCGGAACGGTTACGCCGTGTTGCGAGACGGCCGTACCCTTACGGTTGTGACCCGGGAAGAAGCACGGAAACGCGACATCCCCGTCCGCCGCGGTTCCGACCCCGAGGCAATCCCCAAGAATGATCAAATTGTCACGCAAATCATCCCGGTCCGATTCATCAACGCGGTCCAATTGTCTCGCGATTTGGCCCCGTTGATCCCCAGCACTGCGACCATCGCGGCCAACGAAGGAGGCAACGCCCTGGTGGTGACGGATACTCAGGCCAATATCCGGCGCCTTGTAGAGATTATCAAGGCGCTGGACACCAGCGTGTCCGCCCTTTCCGCCGTGCGGGTCTTTCCCTTGCGCTATGCGGATGCACGGACCCTGGCGAATGTCCTCCGGGAGGTTTTCGCCGACGATTCCTCCTCAATGCGGGGGCTCGATCCGCGCGCACGATTCTTTGCCTTCATGCGAGGAGAAGGCCGGGGCGGAGGCGAAGGCCAGCAATCTGGCGAAGGCCGACCCGGCGCCAGTCGAGTGGTGGCCACCGCGGATGAACGAAGCAACTCCTTGGTCGTCAGCGCTCCTCAGGATCTCATGCCCACCATCGAGGAACTGGTTGCCGCCGTGGATGTGGACGTAGAAGACCTGACCGAAATTCGAGTGTTTCCACTGCGGCATTCCGATCCTCAGGAGATGGCAGATTTAATCACCAGTCTGTTTCCAGAAGAGACCAGTCAAAGCGCCAGCACTGGACCCCGCCGGTTTTTTGGACCGGGCGGTTTCCCCGGGTTTCCGGGTGCGGCCAATCCCACCCCCAGTGAGCGTGTCCGTAAACAAAGCCGCGTGATTGCCGTGGCCGACTTGCGCACCAGCTCCGTGGTTGTGACTGCTTCGCGCCAGTTGATGCCCCAAATCGCATCCATGATTGAACAACTCGACAGCAACCCGGCCCGCAAACAGAAGGTCTTCGTTTACGAACTCCGTAATGCCGAACCCGGCCGGGCCGAGGAAATTCTCCGCGGGCTGTTTGAAGGTCAAAACACGCGGCGTACCACCTCCACCACACAAACCCGCAGTGCTTTGGAAGCCCGCGAAGAACAGATGATTAACCAGCAGAATCTCAATCAAAACTTTGGCTTCCAGGGCCCTGGCGGATTCGGCGGTCAGGGTGTCCGCTAACGCGAACGGGGCATTCACTCGAGGCGAGTGCTACCCGGGTCGAACAAGGGTCATTGACGCGTATGAGAAACAGCATCGGCATGGTTCGTTTGTTGGTGACCGGATTGATCTTGGGCATAACCACGTATTTGTGGGCTCAAGCCCAGCCACGAACCGCTACCACCCGGACGACCGCAGCCCGGGCCACCGGGACGGGCGTGCGCGCCGGCGCAGGCAGTTATCCCAGCCCTACCTCTGTAGGCGAGGCCTTGGTGACCAGCGATCCGCAAAGCCGACGGCTGATCGTGGTTACCGACGATGAGACAGCCCAAGCCATCAGTCAGGTGGTCTCCAATCTCGACAGGCCCAAACCGCAAGTCTTGATCAAAGTTACCTTCCTGGAAGCCACGTATCGGGACGGCTTGGATTTTGGCATCGCAGGCAGTCGTAACCGAAACATCGGCCGCAACACCACGATGACCGTGGAGCAAGCCTTTCGCGCGTTAACCGGCGGTCCCACCAGCGGCGCATTCAACTTCGGGCTGCTCGGCTCGGATTGGGAAGTTACGCTTCGAGCTATTGCGGAAAATGGGAAACTGGAGGTCTTGTCCCGCCCGACCATCTTGGCCCGAAACAACCAGCAGGCAACCATCGTTGTCGGCCAACAGGTGCCGCTCATCACCGCCACGCGCTATGACAATTTCGGCAACCAAATCAACTCCATTACATACGAAAATGTGGGTATCATCTTGCGTGTCACCCCGTTTATCACCTCGGACGACATGGTCGAGATGATTATCTCGCCGGAGATTTCAGCCCTGTCAGAACAAAGCGTGGCCATTGCCAGCGGAACTAATGCCGCCGCTGCGGCACCGGTGATCAACATTCGCTCGGCCGACACCGTCGTGGTGACACCCAATGGACACACTGTGGTCATCGGCGGCCTGATGCAAAAGAGCAAGATGGCGACCCAAAGCAAAGTGCCGATTCTGGGAGACATCCCGCTCCTGGGCAACGCGTTCAAACGCAGAGTGGAGAGCGATGCCAAAACCGAACTGCTTATCTTTCTGACGCCGTACATCATCAAGTATCCGGAAAACTTGGCAGCGGTTTCTGACCAGGAACGCACCGGCGCCGAGATTCTGCCCAAAGCCTTTAATGAACCGGAACTTTTCCGGTTTTTGGACAGTTTGCCGGTGAAATCCGAACCTTCCGGTACCCACTGATCCTTGACGCCTTTTCCATGCAACCGGCGCGACAAAGCCGATGGGTTTACGCGCTCCTGGCGCTCGCCTGGGCGGGATTGCTTGCCTGGCAAGCGTGGGAACACCAACGCGTCCGCCAAAACGCGCGCCAAGCCTTAATCCGACGGGCCCAGGACATCTCCACCACGTTGGGCGTCGTCCTCCGCTCTCAGCGCCGCTTTGGCATCATCCCTAAAGATCGGTTGGAATCCACCTTGCAAGAATTGGTCAAACCAGACGAGCTCATGGGCGTGGCCATGTTGAACGCAGCCGGCGAAGTCGTTGCCTCAGCCGGCACGCCCATCGATGTCGAACTGCGGGGCTTGGTGCCAACCGGACAGCACTGGGGACCAAGTTTCGTCGCGTTAATGAATCTCGTAGATTTGGGCACCAATCTCATGGCCGAACCCATGCCCGCCGGGCCCACATTGGTCCTGCCCCGCGAAGAATTGCCGCCCTTCGGTCGGGACCGACCCGAAGGCCCACCTCCACCTCAGCCCGGAGCGCCTCCGGGGACCGGACCCCCGCCGCCCGGTCTGCGCCCGGGCGAATCTCCCGAACGATGGACCCCCAGCCGGCCCCCGGGAGAGGAAAGCCGGGACGAAGACCGCTCGCGAACGCGTCGGAGCCGGGGCGATCGTCGTCCACCCTTCGGACGTCCCTTTTGGATGAGCGAGCAAGAATACCGCGAAGCCATCCAGCGGCAGGGCCTCCACAGCTTCGTGCTGATGCTTTCGACTGCCAGCATGGTTCAACTATGTCGGCAGGACCTCTGGCAACGCGGCGTGATCGCGTTTTTCATCACCTTGGCCACGGTAGCGTTCGCCATAGCGTGGCGGAATTTGCTGCGCACAGCAGATCTGGAAGTCCGATTGGCAAGAGCCGCTGCCATCAACCGACAGTTGCAAGAAATGAGCGTGGTGGCAGCCGGCCTGGCGCACGAAACCAAAAATCCACTCAACATCATTCGGGCTACGGCCCAACTGTTGTCCCAGAATCCAAGTTTGACTGCAGAATTGCGTGTCCAAGCAAGCCGCATCATGGAAGAGGCAGACCGCGTCACCGCGCAGCTCAATGAGTTCATTCACTATTCTAAGCCACGCGAAGTCCGGCGCACGGCCGTGCCTTTGCCCCGTGTAGTGGAAGATGTCCGGCGTACCCTCAGCCATGATTTGGAAGACAAACAGATCCAGTTCCAAGCCGAGGCGTCGCTGCCCACGATCGAGGCGGATGAAGCCCTCTTGCGTCAGGTCCTTTTTAACCTCCTATTGAACGCGGTCCAAGCTGTGGGTCCGGCAGGCCGGGTCGAAGTTGCGGTCGTGCGATTGGATCCCGCCCATGTCGCGCTGGAAGTGCGCGACGATGGCCCCGGCGTGCCGCCGGAGCATCGCAGCGAGATCTTCAAACCTTATTTCACCACCAATCCCAAAGGATCTGGTCTCGGATTGGCCGTCGTACGACAGATCGTGCTCGCACACGGCTGGGACATTGAATACCGACCCAACAAACCCAGAGGCGCGATTTTCCGCATTCAACCCATCCGAGTCCTGGGACCGACCAGTTGAAAAACCGGTCTCTCCCAAAATCCTTTTTGCTTGCCCCAACTCACCCGCCGCCCGAAAGCCCACTAACGGGAGTCCCATGCTCGGAAAAGTGATGCCGAATGAGCTCGGCCGCTCAAAGGCGATGCCGCCGCTGTTTCGCTTTGCTCCTCAGGTTCGCAGGCCCTTGGTTGTCATGTCGCTGAATCGCTTGCCTCTGCAAGGGCGGAAGCTTGCCCTCGTCCTTGAACGCTCATTCTGCACGACCCTTGCGGGCGAGAGGACGGCCGCTTGGACGGATCCTCACTGTCCCGGGTCGTAGGATGCACGGTCCTTTTGCGTTGCCCGAGGTTCAATCCGCCGCGTCAAGGCCACGCTTGAGGTTCTGCTGTCGGATTCCCCAAGAGTCCGTGCATAACCAACGCCATCGTTCCCGATCCAGAAGCCACCTCCGCAGCGGCTCATGGTATGTCCTGATACCCAGCACGAGAACGGTAGTGTGGCCCTGTCAAGCAAATGCGGCTTTCCACGCCAACCCATTCCGGACCGCCTGCGAGGACGGGTCCATCCCGACTGACGTCTAGTGCAATGACACCGCTCCGCGACGAAGCTCCGATCCGGCCGAGACCGCTCATGTCAAATTGGCCTCAAATGTCCCACGTCGGATTACCTGCCGCATCCTGATCATCCACTCTGGGATCGTAGTTCCAGCGATTTAAGTGAATCGGGAGTGGCGCCGATGCGGCCCGACTTTAAGGTTTTATCACCTTGCTTCTTCAATCACGCGCACCTGCGGCTTGGAGGACGGTGGTATCGAAGGGAATCCCCGGGCCACGAGGGTTCTGTTTTAGTGCATTTTACTGCATCAGAAGGTGTCATGCAGAAAAGTGGCTCTCAAGACGTCTCTTCTTCTATGGCCATTCGTTCTTCCTGATGGATGAAACAATCTTGATGCTCGCAGCAGAGTGGTTTTTTCCGAGCCGATGGTCGGACAGGACTTCCGTCGCTCCCTTCTTGCACCAGGCAAGCAACAGCGGAACAAAACGGTTCAGTCCCATGAGGACATCCCGGAGCCGCTGGAAACCGGGGCGTTCAACTATCCCTGACCGTAGAAGAAAAAATTGGAGCGAGCGAAGGGATTCGAACCCTCGACATTCACCTTGGCAAGGTGACGCTCTACCAGGCTGAGCTACGCTCGCTTCCTATCCTCGTCTCCACTGTACAAAGAACTGGCCGAGATGCAAGCGTGGATTTGATCATCCAAGCGCGTGGGGGGACGCGTTCGCATCTGTTGCGCCAGCCTTTCTTCAACAATCGTGTCCCAACGGGACTCAAAGGTTTCCACAGAATGCTGCTGCGTTGGGACCCGCCGTTGAAAGTTGGATTCCGTTTCTACCGTGCATGGAGGAGAGCCGGAGCCAAGTTGGCTGGTCCGAATCCATGAATCGGCGAGCACCCTTTTCCCGATCCCCTCAACAAAGAATGCCGTGTAGTCCCTGCTGAATGGGAAACTCATGAATCATGCATCGCCTATCGTGCGGATCTCCCCACGCGGCAGTCAGAGGCGGTTGAATGCAAACGCCGAAACCTTGATGGCTAGCCTGGGACGGCTTCAACCGTGCTTGAGGCAACTTCGGTCTCTGACTCCGCGCCTGGGGAACCCAGAAATTCCAAAAGGGTTTGCCGCAGTTCATAGTACCGCGGATCTTGCAACACAGCCGCTCGATTGCGCGGTCGCTCCATTGGCACGTCCACAATTCCTCCCACCCGGGCCTTTGGTCCTTGCGTCATCATCACCACCCGGTCGGACAAGAAAATCGCCTCATCCACATCGTGCGTCACCATGATCACGGTTCGACGATCCTGTTGCCAGACATCCAACAGCACATCATGAAGCTCACACCGGGTTACCGAATCCAACATCCCAAAGGGCTCGTCCAACAACAGCACTTTGGGTTGAAGAGCAAAGGCGCGTGCCAGGCTCACCCGCTGACGCATCCCTTGCGACAGTTCCGATGGCATCTTGTCCAGCGCATCACCCAAGCCGACACATGCGAGGTAGTGCTCTGCCAGAGAACGCCGTTCGGATCGGCTTAAGTGCCGGTGAACCTGATCCACCCCGAGCCGGACGTTTTCCAATGCACTCAGCCAGGGTAATAAACACGGGGCTTGAAACACCACACCCCGGTCCGGACCCGGCCCGGTCACCTCGCGCCCGCCCAAAATCACCCCGCCACTCGTCGGCTCTTGCAGACCGGCGACAATGGACAACACCGTTGATTTCCCACATCCGGAGTGTCCAATCAACGTTACAAACTGGCCTTCAGGGACGCGAAGATCAAAATCTTCCAGCACTACCAGCGGTCCCCGTGGCGTCGGGTACACCTTGGTCAACTTGGAAATTAAGAGCGTATGGTCCATGCGGAACTCTCTTCACCCGCGATCCGGTCGGTTGCACACATGTGGCCAAGGTTACGAGACTGGCTCCCTTTTGCTCGACGCGATCCGATTCATGCCTGCGCGGTTGCCAGAGCCGTGGCTTCAACGGGCCGAGCCGTTCGCACAGGTTTCCGCGCAGCTTGCAAAAGATACTCGGTAACAGAGGCCCGCAGCCGTTTATATGCGTCTAAGTGGTTCAAGCGCTGACGGCTTCGAGGACGCGGCAGGTCCACAACGAATTCGGGGCCTGTCGTGGCGGGAGGACCGGGATGTAAGGGCACGATTCGATCCGCCAAAATGATGGCTTCCTCGACGTCATTTGTGACCATCAAAATCGTGCACCGCGTTTCCTGATGGATGCGTGCCAGCTCGGCCTGTAACTCGGCTCGGGTCAAAGCGTCCAACGCACTGAGAGGTTCGTCCAAAAGCAACACCCGGGGTTCGAGCGCCAGCGCTCGCGCCAGTGCCACCCGTTGTCGCATCCCACCGGACAATTCCGGCGGTCGGCGATCCAACGCATGTGCCAGCTTTACCTTCTCCAAGTAGCGACGCGCATGTGCGGCAACCCTCGAGGATGGCCAATCCGGAAACCGTTGTTCCACAGCCAGCTCCACATTGCCCTGCGCCGTGAGCCAGGGCAGCAGGGAGTAATTCTGAAACACCAACGCTACATCGTCTCGTGGACCTGTCACTCGATCTCCGCAAACCCGAACCTCGCCGCGATCGGGCCGAATGAGACCGGCTGCCATCAGGATCAGGGTGGTTTTGCCCAACCCCGACCCGCCGATCAGACAAACACATTCCCCGTCGCGTACATGCACATTCACCTGGCGGAGGATGAGGCGTGCTCCGTACTGTTTCTCGACATTTTCAAGCACCAGACTCATGACAATGAGGCTCCCTCCATAATTCACACCAGCCTTGTGCGCGCATCCAAGGTCCAGGGACCGAATCGTGGCTGCTGCCGGTCTGGCTCGAGGCGTGTCCAGCCGAGGCTGCTCCGGTTCACGACATTGAGGTTGTGATCCATCGTTCCAACGCCAGCATGCAGCGGTCCAAGACCCAACCCACTAGTCCGATCGCAAGGATCGCCACCAAAATGTGCTCGTAAATCAGCGCATTATATTCCTGCCAGAGAAACCCTCCGATGCCGGGAGTGCCGGTCAACATCTCGGCTGCCACGATCGCAAGCCACGCAATACCCAGCGAAAGACGATAGCCGGTAAACATGTAGGGTAGGGCTGAGGGCAACAGAATCTTCCACAACATCCGTAAGCGCGACAAACGCAAGACACGGCCCACATTGAGGTAATCCTGCGGCACATTTCGGAGCCCCAACGCTGTGTTCATCACGGTTGGCCACATCGAGCACAGCGCAATGGTAAAAACCGCTGCGCCCCGCGTGTTCTGAAACAAGACCAATCCCAAAGGCAACCAGGCCAGCGGCGAGATGGGTTTCAGCATCTGCACCACCGGGTCAAACATCCGGGTGAAAACGGGTGAACATCCCAGGAGCAAGCCAAACAAGGTTCCGGCCAACAAACCGAGACCGTACCCCTGTGCCACCAGTGCCAAACTGTTGAGCACATATCGCAGCAATCCCTGGTCCATCTCGCCGCGCTTGGCCAGCGGCTGCAAAATGTAAATCCGGCTCTTTTCCCAGGTCTCTGCCGGCGAAGGAAGATCCTTAGCCCAGGTCCAGCTTGAGACCTGCCAGAGCACCAACAGGAATCCAAAACCCACCAGCGGTAGTAAGAAACGACCGCTTCCATTCCCCATGCGTCGTCGCATCCACAGCTCCGACAACGCGGGTAATACAGGAGGCACAAAGGACAGACTCCGTTTCATAGGTGTGGCCGTAAGTTCATGTGTTGGTGGATGCGTACGGATCGGACATGGTGTTTCTGTGCGAGCCGATCCGGAGCATACCGTGCGGAATGATCGAAACGAAACCTACACACTCTTGCCAAGAATCGAGCTGGATTAGTCACGTAAGTTGTGGATCGGAAACGATCGCGCATAGCGCTCGGGTTCTCGTGGATCAAAAGTACCGTCAAAAAGGGACAAGGGCGCTTCATCGTTTGCCTCTGCCGTAACCCCGAACTCCTTCATGGCCTCAAGATAGAGGTCCGAGCGCATGACCCGGCGCGCAATGCCTTCATAATCCGGAGCGCCTGTGCAAAGCCCCCAACGACGATACTGGGATAGAAACCACAACGCATACGATCTGGAGGGATAATTGCACTGTCGCTTGGAAAAGATCATATGATACTCATCTTTTTCTTTACGGCCGTCGCCGTAGTCGATCTCACCCTGTAGACGACCCAAAATGCTGGCGGGATCACAATTGATATAATTGGGACGGCTCACGATCTGGCATAGTTCCGCCCGATTCTCCATTTGGTCTGCCCACACACTGGCCTCATGCAGCGCGCGCAGCACGGCGCGAACAGTTTTCGGATGTTGTTCCGCGTAAGACTCGGTGAAGGCGCAAACTTTTTCCGGATGATCGCGCCAGATCTCTTGGGTCGTCACGACGGTGTAGCCCACTTGTTCCTCGATCGCTCGCGCATTCCAAGGTTCTCCCACACAGTAGCCATCCATCTTTCCGACCTTCATGTTCGCTACCATTTGGGGCGGAGGCACCGTAATCAGCATGATATCGCGGTCCGGATGCACGCCGGCGGCGCCCAGCCAATAACGCAACCACATGGCATGGGTGCCGGATGGAAACGTAATGGCGAAGGTCAGTTTGCGCCCTTGTTGCAGCGCCTCCTCCACAACGGCCTTCAGTTGCTGTGGGGTCCGAACCCGGTCCCGATACTTGATCGCCAAGGTGATTGCCTGACCATTCCGGTTCAGAATCCAGGGAATGATCATGGGCACTTTGGGACTCCCGGCCAGGCCCATGGTAGAAGCCAGGGGCATGCCCAGCAGCATGTGCGTCGCGTGCAAATCGCCGACAGACAAGGCATCCCGGATCGCCGCCCAACCCGCTGCCTTGACAAGGGTCGTCTGCAGACCGTGCTTGCGAAAATAGCCCTTTTCGTGTGCGATGACGATCGGAGCGCAATCCGTTAACGCGATGAGGCCAATCCGAAGTGTAGCGACCTCGGGCGCCTCGCTAGCGTAAACGCCCCCCACCCAACCGCGTGGCCATAAGCTGGCCAGAACCGAACCCGTTGCAAGTTGTGCCGCGTGATTCAGGAATCGCCGACGTGACCAGCGACTTCCCCGGCGGGGCTCCTGCCCGGCCCTCGCGGTCGCATGACAACCCATCGGTCGGCCGCCAGATGGAAGCGCAATCGGTTGATCTGACATTCCACTCGCTGGGGTGATAAAAGATCGTTTGTCCAAATTCATACCGAGAAAAGAACCTGGTAACGTTAGAAAGCTTTCATCCTGGCGGACACGAAACGGCCTGAAAATGGGTTGCTGTGGGCGTCGTTCGGTTCACCGTCCGATCGCAGCGGTTTCCATCCTCCTGGGACACTGTGGATCGAACCGCGGCTCATCCTTGCGCGGTCGTCATGCCCTGTCGGGGATAACTGAACGGATCTCAAAGCAGCCCCGCTGCTAGGGGAGCATGGACGAAGAACCTGTACCAAGCCGCGATGCTTGCTTTGTCCGGACCTCTTCCCACGTACCCTGGCCTGAGCCGGATGCCATGGACCTCGCCTGCTTCTGTCCATCGAGCTGAAGTTGGCTGAGAGACAACCCCGGCGCACCAAGGTGCATGACCCTCTGCCCCGCAGACCCTCCACAGTTCTCCAATCCCATGCGGTGAAACAGATGCGATGAACTCTGAGTAATCGGGACAAATCCGTTTTCATTCTGACGCGTTTTTCAGCACCGGCCGTGCCAGCAGTGCCCGGATCTTGATTGAGTAAGATTGAAAATCGTTGCTGGTATGCATGAACCGTGTTTCACAACGAATCCGCAGAGGCTGCTGATGCTTGGCGCCGGCATTCGAGAACCTGACGGCTCAAAAGGCTCCGTAGCTGGCCAATCGCGGAGCGCTGCCGGCGTTTTGCCTTCGGTCGTTGTCTGTGGGGAGGCCAGTGAAACGCTGGGTGGCTGTTTTTGAACAAGCTGTCGAAAATCCGTCTCTGGCCGTTGACACATGCGGGTCGCTTCCCGCCGCGTTTGGAGTGTAAGGAATGATTGGAATGGTTGACCGATGAGGTCGGACCGGGCCGCGTTGAGGACCGGCTTTCACATTGTGACAGACAGAACCGGGGATGACCTCCGCTTCGTGGCTTCCACTACAGGCGGAATCTATTCGTGGGATCCGCCGCGGACGGCTCACTCGATCCGTGAAAGGGACTCCTTTTGACCTGACTCCGAACCACGTTTCCAAAGCGGCTTTCGGCTAAATTCCTTCGGGGTTACCATGGGCCGTTTGTTGGAGCGATGTTCAACTCGCCGCGATTCAGTCATAACTGGCGCAACGAAGCAAACCGACGGGTCCCTGCGTCAAAAGGCCCACCCGTTGCATTCTGATTCCTCAAACACATGACCTCTCGACGCCGCCAATCCTGAGTAAGTGGTTTTGAGGAGCGGAGCTACGAGGTCTGGCCCGATAGTGCAAGATTGCCGGCAAAGTCATGCGGAACTGCTTTCGAACCAAAGCCTTGTTCGAACCTCGGGGGCATGTATAGCTCTTGGCCAAACTTACGCGGCACGTGTTCGGGTTCTTGGGACTTTCGAAGACCGCGCAATGGAGAGGAAGGTACGATTGCTTCTTCTGTTGCAGACAGTTGAGACACCGAAAAAAGCGGCTGCACCGCAGGCGCCGAGCAGACCAGTCGGCGGCCTTTCCTCGCGTGGGTGTGCGAAGGACGCTGGCCGCCTAGCGCTGTGTTATGACGGCGCCATGGGTGAGCGGCAGCGGCCGCGAGCAGTGCAGGAAACGCCTGTGACTGACGCTGAAAAAATTAGGAGCAAGCTTACGTCCTCGCGCCCTGATGCGCGTGCATCGAGTTGAGTTTTTCCCACGCTTCGAGCACCAGACGGCGGGTGCGGTATTCGCCGAAAGCGCGGAGTTCTTTTTCTTTGAGCACGCGGAAGGTTTCGCTTGGGAAATCGCTAGCTTTGCACCGTGCGTCGTATCCGGCCGGGTCGAGTGGGTCGGATACCTCTTCCGTCGGGTCGAGGATGTTTTCCAGTTCGCGCGGGGTGAGGTCTGCCGGGTCGAGGATGTACCGGAGTTGTTTGCGTGTCAGGCCGTAGAGCCGCGCGTAGTAGGCGTCCAGCTCGGCGCGCAGGATCGCGCGGCGTGCCTCGTCCCTCTTGAACGGCGGCGGCACAGGGCTGATGGGCTGGCTGCCACTCGCCGCTCGCCACTCGCTACTCGCCACCTGGTTGTGCGGAAACCAGCGATTCCAGGTGTCGTGGCCGAGTTCGGCCAGCAGGTCTGCTGCAAACGGCTGCAGGTCCCAGGCGGTGTAAACCAACTCGAGCACGCGCGGGACAATGAACGCCAGGTCCGCCTCGCTATAGGCCGACGGCGGAAGAACGGGAAGCTGCTTGAGGTAAAAGATGTCGAGCCCCTGTCTCCCCATTTTGTTCCTTATCAAGTAATCCACCGGTATTGCGTTGAAGCTCGCCAATAAGAAAGCTTGTGCAAGCGCCGAGGGGGTCAGGACAATAGGCAAGATATGATTGGCGGCAGCGTAAGGGATAATACAAGAAACTAAAGTGCGCTCATTTGTAGGCCCAGTGGAAAAGCGATACACAAACCACGAATGCAGCTTGTATTGCATTGGAATGCGTTGCTTCATTTCCGCTTCTGCCACCCAGTAGCGGGGTCGGACGGTGAAGTGTGGGTCTTGTTTTTCTGCGTCGGTGCAATCGCGGGTTTCGCCGTGCTCATAGGTGGCCCAGCGGTGATCGAACTGCCAGATCAGTTTGGCTTCGTAAAGCGGCAGGAGGCCCTCGCCCGGCGCGGTGTGGAACAAGTGGCTGTCATTGGCCATGTGGAACATCGTGCTGAAACGCACGCCCCACGGGTTTTGGCCTGTGGTTTCGTTGACGAGCACGGGGACGCGTCGGTAGATAGCGCGGGTTAGGTCTGCGTCGGCGCGTGTGCGGAACACGGGGCATGTGCGCGTGTTCGGGTTGAGCAGTGCGAAGTCGTCGGGGCTCAGTGTGAACCGTCTGCGCGGGTCGCGTAGTTGGTCGGTGCGAGTGAGGAAGAAAGCGAATTCGGCCGGGGGCGGAGGGCTTGTCCTTCCGGTTTTGGCCGGTTCGTTGGGC